>NZ_BPRE01000016.1 GCF_022179765.1 Methylorubrum suomiense
CGGCCACGGAATCGCCGACGCCGATGAGCGGCGTGGCGGCGGGGCGGTTGTCGCCGAAGGTGACGAGGAGGCTGTCGAGCGGGCGGGTGCGCAGGGCCTCGACGATGGCGGGATCGACGTCGATGATCTCGTAGCGGGCCAGCACGCCCTCGGCGGTGGCGATGTCGGCGCCCCCGTCGATCGCCCGCGCCGTCGGACCCGAGGTCGGAAGCATCGAGCACCCCGACACCGCGAATGCGGTGACGAGGAGTGTTGCAGTGACGCGCATTCAGGTTTGCCTGACGGTTTCTCTCATGGGCTGCCTAGCGCGAAAACGGTCAAGCTGTCCGTGGCGACGCCGCCACACCGGCTTCGGGACCGTATCCTCCGTCTCGCCGTCCCCGTTGCCCACACTTGTCCCGGGCTTCGAAGGGCATTTGCCGGGCGGCGCGGTTGCGCTAAGCGGACTGCCAGGCCGAACCGCGCGGCCGATCCGCAGGCAGGGATGTCGAAACGCGTCAGCCACACACCGCCCGGCGTGCCCGATCCGCGCCCGGGCGCGGTCAGGCGACGCCACGTCTTCTACCTGCCGGGCTATGACCCCGAGGCGCGCAGCCGCTACCGGCTGCTCTTCGTGCGCGAATTGACCCGCTACGCCAAGGTGTTCGGCCAGACGCGGCGCGAGATCGGCCGGGCCGAGGCCGGGGCGCTCCGCACGACGGCGGAGGGTTCGGCGCCGGGCGGGCCTCCCGCCCCAGCCCCCCTCGTCGAAGCGCCTCTCGTGCAAGCGCCTCTCGTGCAAACTTGGCGCATCGGAGCGCATGCCGAGACCGGGGGAGCCGAGACCACCTACGAAGTTCTGCTCTGGGACGACATCGTCGCCCGCGATTTCGCCCGCTCGAAATTCCTCAGCGTGGCGCTCGCCTGCACGGCCTATACCGTGCAAGCCGGTTTGCTGATCGCGTTCTACCGGCTGAACTGGAAGTTCGGGAACGTCATCGTCTACCCGCTGGTCACGATCCTGATCTTCGCCGCGGCGGCGGGCGGAATGGCCTGCGTGGCCCATGCCGTCCTGGGGGAGGGCGGTGCCATCGGCCTGAACCTGCCGGCCCTGGCCATGGTGCCGATCGGCCTCCTCGTCGTGATCGCGCTGTTCGTCGCGATGGAGGCGAGGCTCAACCGTATCTTCTTCTGGCAGCTCGTGAACGACTGGGTGTTCAAGTGGCAGCATGGACGGGGCTCGCGCGATGATTATGAGCGCCGCCTCGACAGCTTCGCCGATCATGTGCTGGCGCGGCTGCGTGCCCCCGATCTCCCGGGCCCGCCGGACGAAATCCTGATCGTGGGCCATTCCTCGGGCGCGCTCACCGCCGTGGAGGTCGCGGCCCGCGTGATCGCCCGCGACGCCCGCCTCGGCGCGACCGACGGCCCGAGCCTCGGGCTCGTCACCCTGGGCTCGGCTCTGCCGCTGGCGGCCCTGAAGCCGCGGGCGCGGGGGTTGCGGGCGGAGGTCGCGCGTCTCGTCACCTGCCGCCGGTTGATCTGGGTCGATTACTGCGCGCCGCAGGACTGGATGAACTTCCCGGGCTTCAACCCGGCTTCGGACCTCGATCTCGGCCTGGCACCGGACACGATCGTGGCCAACCCGATCATCCGCTCGGCGCGCTTCCGCGACATCATCTCCCCGGAGACCTATGCCAAGGTCCGCTTCCGGCCATTCCGGATGCACTTCCAGTTCCTGATGTCGAACGACCGACCGGGCGAGTACGATTATTTCGACATGATCCTCGGTCCGCGCCGCCTGCTCGACCGCGTTCTCGACGCCGATGACGAGCAGGATTCGGACCTGCCTACGGAGAAGAGAGAGTTCATGCGCGAGGCCAGGGCGGTCCGGCATGGGTGAGGGCGAAGCCGCCATGCCCATCGTGCTGGTGGTGACCGGGGTGTCGGGTTCCGGCAAGAGCACGGTCGCCTCGCTGCTCGCCGAGCGGCTCGGCCTGCCCTTCGTCGACGGCGACGATTTCCACACGCCGGAGAGCGTCGCGCGGATGTCCGCGGGCCATCCCCTCGACGATCAAGCCCGCGGGCCCTGGCTCGCACTCATCCGCGGCTGGATCGACCGGCAGCTCGCGACCGGGGAGGGCGGGGTGGTGGCCTGCTCCGCCCTCAAACGCCGCTATCGCCGGGCGCTGATCGGGGACCCGACGCGGGTGCGCATCGTCTACCTCGAAGGGAGCCGTGACCTGATCGGCCGGCGGATCGCGGCCCGGCACGGCCACTTCATGCCGGCGGTCCTCCTCGATAGCCAGTTCGCTGCCCTCGAGCCGCCCGGGCCGGACGAGGATCCGATCACGGTGGGCATCGAAGAGGGGCCCGAGGCCATCGTCGCGGCGGTGGCGACCCGGCTCGGGCGTTCGCCCGGCGACCTCTGCGGATAGGATACGGAATGCGCAAGCCGGCCGGCATCGCCCTCGTCGTCTCCGACGTCGACGGCACCCTGGTGACCACCGACAAGAACCTGACCCCGGCAGCCATCGCGGCGGTGCGCCGGCTGGGCGAGGCGGGGATCGGCTTCACCGTGGCGTCGAGCCGCCCGCCGGTCGGCCTGGCGAGCCTCGTCGACGCCCTCGATCTGCGCCTGCCGATGGGCGCCTTCAACGGCAGCACCGTCTGTGGGCCCGATCTCGGCATCCTGTCCGATGTGCTGATCCCGGAGGCGGCCGCGCGCGCGGCGGTCGCGCGGTTCGCGGCCGAGGGAATCGATGCCTGGGTCTTCGCCGGCGGCGCCTGGCACCTGCGCGACCCGAAGGCGCCCTATGTCGATCTGGAGCGGCGCACGCTCCGTGCCGAGCCGAAGGTGACCGCCGACCTCGCGCCGCTCCTGACGCATGCGGCCAAGATCGTCGGTGTCAGCCGCGACCACGACCGGCTCGCCGCGATCGAGACGTCGCTCGCGGGCGATCTCGGCACCCGGGCGGCGGTGCATCGCTCGCAGGCCTATTATCTCGACGTGACCCCGCCCGGCACCGACAAGGGCGGCTTCGTGCGCGATCTCGGGCGGCGCCTGGGCATCCCCACGGAGCGGATCGCGACGCTGGGGGATGCGGGCAACGACGTGGCGATGTTCCGCGCGAGCGGTCTCGCCATCGCCATGGGGAATGCCGACCCGACGGTGCGGGAGGCCGCCCACGCCGTGACCGGCGACAACGATTCGGATGGCTTCGCGCAGGCGATCGAGCGCCTCGTCCTCGGCGCCGTGTGAGACCGCACGGGGCCCGAAGCGGCGCCGTCATCGGCCAAAGCTGTGCCATTCCGGCGACAGGGGAGAGCCAAGGCCGGGGATAGAGGGGCCCCGGCGCCGGAAATTCACGTTCCCGCCTCATTTCGACCCGACCGCTCGGGGCACAAACTGAGCCGTAGAAAAAACCACGGGTCTCGCATGCGCCTTATCCTCGCCGCCCTGCTCGCCGCCGCCGTACCGGCGCCGGTTCTCGCCCAGGCGGTCCAAGAGGGCGCGGCACGTGACAACATCGACGCGCTGATCGCCGAGCATGCCCGCGCCAACAAGGTGCCCGCCGAGTTCGTGCACCGCGTGGTCAAGCGCGAGAGCAACTACAATTCCCGCGCCAAGGGCGGCTCGGCCCTCGGCCTGATGCAGATCAAGCACGCCACCGCCCGCGGCCTCGGCTATAGCGGCGACGCCGCCGGGCTCTACGATCCCGACACCAACCTGAAATACGGCATCGCCTATCTGGCCGGCGCCTACCGCGCCGCCAAGGGCGATCTGGAGCAAGCCTACCGTTACTACAATCGCGGCTACTATTACGTCGCCAAACGCCTGGGGATCGAGGCGGACGTGCCGCAAGAGCCCGTTGCGCCGCCGACCGTCACACGCGTGGCCGCGGCCTCGACGGCGAAATCCGCCACCGGCTTCGATGGTATGTTCGCCCTGCGCGGCAGTGCGCCCGCCGTCGGCAGCCAGGCCTTGGCCTACGCTGCGCCCGGCACCGCGCCGGCCGATGCCGTCGAGGTGCCGCTGCCCCCGCGCCGGCCGGCCGCCCTTTTCGGCGCCTCTGAGCCCGTCCAAGTCGCTTCGGCCCAGTTCGCGGCGACTCAGTTCGCGGCGACTCAGGGCGCCTTCGTTCAGACCCCTCCCGTCGCCTACACCGCCGCCCCGGCCGTCACCTCCCCGACTCAGGCGGATCCGCACACGCTTGCGGCCAACGATGCCGTCGAGGTTCCGCTGCCCCCGCGCCGTCCCTCGGAAATCGTGCTGGCCGCCGCCGCTCGCCCGGTGACCGTCGCCCGCAAGCCCGCCGCCGCCCCGGTTCTCGAAGCCTCGGCCCTCCCCGGCACGCCCTGATCCACCCCTCGGCAGCCTGCGTAGGACACCCGCCCGGAACGACTAGCCAGTCGCCATCGGTGTCGCTATACAGCCCGCCTCGAATCTCCGTCACGCACGCGGTGCCGTCGGCGATCCTCGGATGAGGATCCCTCGGGCGCCCTATTAGCCTGAGGTACTCCCATGGCCGTTCCGAAGCGAAAGACTTCCCCCTCCCGCCGCGGCATGCGCCGCTCGGCCGACGCCCTGAAGGCCCCGACCTATGTCGAGGACAAGGATTCCGGCGAGCTGCGTCGTCCGCACCACGTCGACCTGAAGACCGGCATGTATCGCGGTCGCCAGGTGCTGAAGGTGAAGTCGGCCGAAGCCTGATCGGCCCGGCGCCTCGGCGCCTATTCGGACTTCCAAGGTCTCAAGGGCGTCAGCCCCGTTCGAAGGCCGCGGTCCGCGCGTAAAGCGCGACCGCGGCCTTCGTGCGTTCGGACCGGGCCGGACGCAGGGCCGGATCGGCGCTGACGATCAGTTGGGTGAGAAATTCCGCGAGCGGGCGTCCGCCCCGGATCCGGGACGACGGACCGGGTTGGGCCACCACGACGAGCGAACGACCCGCCGGTTTCGCATCGGCACGAACGCGATCCGTTTCGGCACTGTCCCGCGTCCTGGATCGATCCATGCTCGCCACTCCGGCTCCGACACGGATCATCGTGCAAGAGCGGGGCCGACGTTAACCGGATCTTAACCTCTTGTCGCGGGCGCCGCTGTCCGCCGCGCGCGGCGTCCGCGCGCAGCAATGCCTTTCCTGCATGTCCGGATCGAACCGGCGCATCGGCTGCGCACGCAATCGTGTGTCCGGCTCACAAACGAGAATCGTTCTAAGCTGCTTGACGCCTCATTGGAATCACTCTAATTACAAACTCGAAGGCAGCCGGTTCCGTGCCGGACGCCGCTAGAACCAACGGAGTGACCTCATGTCGAGCAACACCAGCGCCGCCTGCCAGAGCTGCCGCTTCTTCGACGAGCACAAGACCAATGCCGGCCAGGGCTCGGGCGATGTGGGCCTGTGCCGTTTCAACCCGCCGGTGAGCCAGCCCGAGCCGCAGAGCCAGGGCCTGTGGCCGGTGGTGGCTTCCAAGGATTGGTGCGGTCACTTCACCGCCGACATCACCCCGGCGGAGTAATTCGCGCCGGGGTAATGACCCGGCCGGAGACGTCTCGCGTGGAACGAATGGGGCTGGCGCCGACGCGCCGGCCCCTTTCTCGTTGAAGGCTTGGCCGCAACCCTCGCTGCGGCTGTGCCGCGGCGGATGGTGCTGGGAATTGCTTCCGGACGCCGCCATACGGTCATGATCCGGTCACCTTCCCGTTCGATGGCTGCGGCCAGACGGCAACGGGCTACGGAAATCGAGCCCCTCGCCACCCGGACCCATCGCGGCCGGACTGATGTCGGAACGGGCGGCGCAGGCCGCCGTGCCGAAACGGGGATGACTTCATGATCTTTGGACTCTCGGCGGCCCTAGCCTCCTTTCGCACGGCTTATGGCGCGGCCGCGCTCGCCGCCCTGACGGCCGTCATGGCCGCGCCCGCCGCGGCCGCGCCGCATCGCGATCCCTCCGGCACGTGGCTGACCCAGGACGGCAAGGCGCGCATCCGCGTCGAGAAATGCGGCCCGCAGGAGAAGAATCTGTGCGGCTACGCCGTGTGGCTGAAGGTGCCCAACAACGACGAGGGCAAGCCGCGGGTGGATTTCCGCAATCCCGATCCCAAGAAGCGCGCCCGCGCCTCGCTCGGCCATCAGCTCATCCTCGGACTGAAGCTCAACGAGGATGCCCGCTACGAGGGCAAGATCTACAACGCCGAGGACGGCAAGTTCTACGACGTGACGATCTGGTCGGAGGAGCCGGAGGAGCTGACCGTCAAGGGCTGCCTCATCGCCTTCCTGTGCCAATCGCAGACCTGGAAGAAGGTCTCCGATATGGCGCCCGGTCAGCTTGCCGGCCCGACCAACGGCCCGAACGGTCCGCGCGCCGATGCCGAATGGGCGCCGAAGCCCCCGGCCGCCGCGAGCGCCAACGGCCCGACCGCCACGGGCACCACCGGTCCGGCTCCCGCCAAGCCCGCCGCGCCCAAGCCCGCCGCACCGAAGGCCGCAGCGCCGGTGGAGTGATCGCGGAAGGGGGATCAAACCCTTCCCCGTGATTGCGGGGCGGGGCTGAAGCACACCCGTGCTCCGCATGGTTCAGGAAGGGCGCGCGGAGACCGTCCCAACGGCACGGTCCCGCCTCTAGAGGGGAGGCGCGCCCCGGATCGCTCCGGCTCTCCGCCTCGCGATGACGGGGAGAGCCTGAAAGCCGCTCAGAGCGTCGGCGCCGCCACCCGTTGGCGCAGGCCGGCAATGACCGCCTTCAGCATCTCGGCGCTGGCGATCTCCATCCCGCCGGGCATGCGCGCGGCGTAGATGCGCTCGTGCACGAAGGCGAGCTTGGCGATCACCGCGGGCGTCAGGGTGAACGGGTAGAGCGGCGGCTGGCCCATGGAGCGGTTGAGCGAGTTGACCGCGTAGGTCAGGGGCATCCACGCCTCGATCACGCGCTGGAAGTCCGGCGTCTCGTAGGGGTCGAAATCGACCGTCACCGCACTCGCCCCGTCGCCGCCGGTGCGAAGCTTCGGGCGCACCCGGATCTCGAAGGCGTTGGCCGTCTCCAGCGTGTCGACGATGTGCAGGTAATGGGCGAAGGTTTCGGCGAAGTCCTCCCACGGATGGGCGGTCGCGTAGGCCGAGACGAAGGATTCCTCCCAGCGCGGCGTCGGTCCGTTGGCGTGGTAGCGTTGCAGGCTCAGGCCGTAATCGACGCTCTCATCGCCGAACAGAGCGCGGAAGAGCGGCAGGCTCGCATCGAACCGGACCAGTAGATTCCAGAAGTAATGTCCGATCTCGTGGCGGAAATGGCCGAGCAGCGTCCGGTAGAACTCGCCGAACAGCTTGCGCCGCCGCTCGCGCTCGACGTCGTCGGCCTCCGCGATCGAGAGGGTGATGAGGCCGTCGAGATGGCCGGTCATGACCGGGGGGCCGGGAGACTGCGTCTCGGCCGGATCGACCAGGAAGTCGAAGGCGAGGCCGTCGGAATATTGGACCCGCGTCACCAGCGGCAGTTCGAGCCGCAGCAGGGAGTAGAACAGCCGATGCTTGGCGGCCTCGATCTGGCGCCAGCGCACGACATTCGCCGAGACGGTCAGGTCCGGCACCACGCGGTTGTGGCGGCAGGTGACGCAGTAGGGCTCGTCGGATTCCTCCGGCACCATCCAGTTGCAGGCATCGTAGGCAGCGTTGGCACAGAAGCGGTACTTGCGCCCCAGATGCGCGTAGGCGCGAAACAGCGGCCCGCGCCCGTCCTCGCCGCAGGGCTCCAGGGCCGAGACGGCATGCCGGTCGCAGACATAGCCGAGCCGCCGCTCGCAGCTCTCGCACACGGTGCTCTCGAAGCTGACCGGCTGGTCGCAGGCCTGACACTGGAAGATTTTCATGGGTTCCGCTCCCGCCGAGAGCGTGAATCGTTCGGGCATCCGGTGAGGCGCAGAGCCCCGCAGGACTTGCGGTCCCGCAAGGATCGGGCCCCTGCAGGACTCAAAGAGCCGATCGCGGCAGCGGTTCCACCGATGTCGCTCCGGCAGCCTCCGATGCATGCTTCTTGCTTTTCCCGCACGCTCCGCCCCGCTGCGGGCGTATAAGCGCGACAGACCCATTCGGCCGGCCGCGCCGCGAGACCGTTCGAGATCAGACGAGACGCCCGGAGATTCCGTGTCGATCCAAGCCGCCCTGCACCACGTCACGCATTATCGCTACGATCGGCCGATCGCGCTGGGGCCGCAGACGATCCGCCTGCGTCCGGCGCCGCATACCCGCAGCCGGGTGCCGGCCTACGCGCTGAAGGTGACCCCCGAAAACCACTTCATCAATTGGCAGCAGGATCCGAGCGGCAATTGGCTCGCCCGCCTCGTCTTTCCGGAGAAGACCACCGAGTTCCGGGTCGAGATCGATCTCACCGCCGATCTGGCGGTCATCAACCCGTTCGACTTCTTCGTCGAGAGTTACGCCGAGCGACATCCCTTCGCCTACGACGACGACCTGCGGATCGCACTCGCCCCCTATCTCGCTCTCGACGATGCGCGGGGGCCGGAGATCGACGCCTTCCTGAAGCGGGTGCCGGACGAGACCCACACGGTGACCTTCCTCGTCGCGCTCAACGAACTGGTGCGCGCGCACGTCGCCTACGGCGTGCGGATGGAGCCCGGCGTGCAGACGCCGGCCGAGACGCTGACGCTCGGCAGCGGCTCCTGCCGCGATTCGGCATGGCTGCTGGTGCAGGTGCTGCGCCGCCTCGGCTTCGCGGCCCGCTTCGTCTCCGGCTACCTGATCCAGCTCGTGCCGGACACCACGGCGGTCGATGGACCTGCGGGCACCACCACCGACTTCACCGATCTGCATGCCTGGGCCGAGGTCTATCTGCCGGGCGCGGGCTGGATCGGGTTCGACGCCACCTCCGGGCTGCTGACCGGCGAGGGCCACATTCCGCTGGCCGCCACGCCCCATTATCACGGGGCCGCCCCGATCTCCGGCCTCGCCGAGCCGGCGGAGGTCGACTTTTCCTATGAGATGAAGATCACCCGCGTGGCCGAGGCCCCGCGTATCACCAAGCCGTTCTCGGACGACGTCTGGTCGGCCATGGACACCCTCGGCGAGCGCATCGACGCCGATCTGACCGCCCAGGACGTGCGGCTCACCATGGGCGGCGAGCCGACCTTCGTCTCGATCGACGATTTCGAATCGCCCGAGTGGAACGTCGCGGCGGTGGGGCCGACCAAGCGCGGCCGCGCCGATACGCTGATCCGGCGCCTGCGCGACCGGTTCGCGCCGGGCGGCATGCTGCATTACGGCCAGGGTAAATGGTATCCGGGCGAGAGCCTGCCGCGCTGGGCCTTCGCCCTGTACTGGCGCAAGGACGGGCTTCCGATCTGGAAGAATGCCGCGCTGATCGCGGCGGAGAACGGCCCGAAGGGCGCCACCATCGCGGATGCGAAGGCGCTGATCGGGGCGCTCGCCGAGCGGCTCGACCTCGCCCGCTTCATCTTTCCGGCCTACGAGGACGCGGTCTACTGGAAGAGCCGCGAGAGCGAGCTTCCGGTCAATGTCACGACCACGGCGCCCCGCACCGGCAGCGTCGAGGCCGATGCCCGCTTCAAGCGCGTCTTCGAGCGCGGCCTCGGCGAGCCGGTCGGCTACGTGCTGCCGCTGGCCAACCTCGCCGCGGGCGAGGGGCGGGCCTGGATCTCGGAAAGCTGGGCGTTCCGCCGGGGCGGGGCCTATCTCAGCCCCGGCGACTCGCCGATGGGCTTCCGCCTGCCGCTCGGCTCGCTGCCCTACGTGCCTCCGGATTCCTACCCCTATTACCACCCGCAGGACCCGCTCGAGGATCGCGGCGACCTGCCGAGGGAGCCGGGGGCGCCGCTGCCGAAGGGCGCCGACCGCGCCAACGGCGCCGGCATCACGGGCGTCGCCGTGCGCACGGCTTTGGCCATCGAGCCGCGCGACGGCGTGCTCTGCGTGTTCATGCCGCCGCTGGAGCGGGCCGACGATTATCTCGACCTCGTCGGTCATCTGGAGCGGGCGGCGGAGACGGTCGGCCGGACCCTCCATATCGAGGGCTACGAGCCGCCCTACGATCCGCGCCTCTCCGTCATCAAGGTGACGCCCGATCCCGGCGTGATCGAGGTGAACGTCCATCCCGCCGCCTCCTGGCGCGAGGCGGTCGACATCACCCGCGGTCTCTACGACGAGGCGCGCCAGACCCGGCTGGGCGCCGAGAAGTTCATGATCGACGGGCGCCACACCGGCACGGGCGGGGGCAACCACGTCGTGCTCGGCGGCGCGAGCCCGGCGGACTCACCGTTCCTGCGCCGGCCGGATCTACTCAAGAGCCTCGTGCTCACCTGGCAGCGCCACCCCTCGCTCTCGTACCTGTTCGCGGGCCTCTATGTCGGCCCGACGAGCCAGGCGCCGCGCATGGACGAGGCGCGCCACGACGGTCTCTACGAACTTGAGATCGCCATGGCCCAGGTGCCGGGACCGGGGGAGGCCAACATCCCGCACTGGCTGGTCGACCGGCTGTTCCGCAACATCCTGGCGGACGTGACCGGCAACACCCACCGGGCGGAGATCTGCATCGACAAGCTGTTCTCGCCGGACGGTCCCACGGGGCGGCTCGGCCTCCTCGAATTCCGTTCCTTCGAGATGCCGCCGGACGCGCGCATGAGCCTCGCCCAGCAGGTGCTGCTGCGGGCCATCGTGGCCTGGCTCTGGCGCGAGCCGCAGACGGGTTCCTGTGTCAGATGGGGCACGGCGCTCCACGATCGCTTCATGCTCCCGCATTTCCTCTGGGCTGACTTCCTCTCGGTGCTGGAAGACCTCCGCGCGGGCGGCTACGAGTTCGATCCCCAGGCCTTCGTCGCGCAGCGCGAGTTCCGCTTCCCCGTCTTCGGCCGGGTCGAGCAGGGCGGGGTCGGCCTGGAGCTGCGCCAGGCCTTGGAGCCCTGGCACGTGCTGGGCGAAGAAGGGACCGCCGGGGGGACCGTGCGCTTCGTGGACGCATCCGTCGAGCGGCTTCAGGTGAAGGTCGAGGGCTTCGTGCCCGGCCGGCACGTGATCGCCTGCAACGGGCGACGCCTGCCGATGACGCCGACCGGCGCCAGCGGCGAGGCGGTGGCCGGCCTGCGCTTCAAGGCGTGGCAGCCGGCCTCCTCCCTCCACCCGACGATTCCGCCGCACGGTCCGCTGACCTTCGACATCCTGGACGCCTGGAGCGGCCGCTCGCTCGGCGGCTGCCGCTACCATGTGAGCCATCCCGGCGGGCGCAATTACGAGAGCTTCCCGGTCAACGCCTACGAGGCGGAAGGCCGGCGCCTGGCCCGCTTCGAGGCCATGGGCCACACCCCCGGGACCGTGGCGATGCCGCCCGAGGAGCGGACGACCGAGTTCCCGCTCACCCTCGACCTGCGCACCCCCGCGCCCCGATGAGTGCCTCGGCCGCCCTCGCGGACGGGCCCGCGCGGCCCGACCCGGCCTGGGCGGCCGACGATGCGGCGGCGCGCATCCGCCGCTGGACGGAGGGCTATGCCCCGCGCTCCGGCCTCGCCGACGAGCTCGTCGGCCCGGACGGTCGCTTTCACGGAGCGTGGCCGCGCTTCCTCGACCGGCTCGGCCGCCTCGACGACCGCGAGATCGGCGCCCGCTTCCTCTCCGCCGAGCGGCATATCCGCGATGCGGGCATCTCCTACCGGGTCTACGGCGACAAGCAGGAGCATCCCTGGCCGCTGGGCTCGCTGCCGCTCGTCATCGGCGCGGCCGAATGGGCGGAGCTGTCGGCGGGCATCGTCCAGCGCGCCGGGCTGATGGAGCGCATCGTCGCCGACATCTACGGGCCCGGCCGGCTCGTGGCCGAGGGGCTGCTGCCCGCCGGCGTCGTGGCCGGCAGCCCGGAATATCTACGCCCGGCCCAGGGCATGAGCCCGCCGGGCGGACGCTGGCTGCCGATCTATGCCGCCGATATCGGCCGCGGACCGGATGGGCGCTGGCAGGTCCTGGCCGACCGGACCCAGGCGCCGTCGGGCCTCGGTTACGCCCTCGAGAACCGCATGGTGCTGGCCCGGGCCTTCCCGGACCTGTTCGCCGACCTCCACGTCGTCCGCCTGCCGGGCTTCTTCCAGGCGTTCCGCTCCGGCCTCGCCGCCGCCTGCGATCGCAGCGATCCGCGCATCTGCCTGCTGACCTCCGGCCCCTACAGCAGCACCTATGTCGAGCAGGCCGCCCTCGCGCGCTATCTCGGCTTCCTCCTCGTCGAGGGCGACGACCTCGTGGTCAGCGACGGCCTCGTCCACGTGCGCACCGTCGCGGGCTTGAAGCGCGCCGACGCGCTCTGGCGCCGGATCGACGCCGATTATCTCGATCCGCTGGAACTGCGCACCGATTCGCGCCTCGGCGTGCCCGGCATTCTCGAGGTGATGCGCCGGGGCGGCGTGGTGATGGGCAACATGCCGGGTGCCGGCGTGCTCGAATCCGCAGCGCTCAGCCCCTACCTGCCCCGGATCGCCGAGGCGCTGACCGGCGAGAGCCTGCGCCTGTCCGGCCCCCGCACCTGGTGGTGCGGCGATCCCCAGGGCCTCGCCCACACCCTGGCGCATCTCGACGCCTTGACCCTGCGCCCGGCCGCGACCGCCGTGCGCGGCCCCGAGCGCGACGCGATCCTCGCGCCCGTCGCCTTCGGCGCGGCCCGCGAGACGGCGCTCGCCGCGCTGAACGAGCGCGCCTTCGATTGGGTGGCCCAGGAGCCGGTGCCCCTCTCGACCATGCCGACCTGGCAGGACGGCCGCCTCGTCGCGCGGCCCTTCGTGATGCGGGTCTTCGCCGCCGCGACGCCGGAGGGATGGCGGGTGCTGCCGAGCGCCTTCTGCCGCGTCGCCGAGCGCGAGGACGCCGATCCCAGCGAGATGCGGGCCGGCATCCGCGCGGCCGATGTCTGGATCCTGTCGGACACCCCCGTCGACGCGCCGACCCTGGTGCTCTCGACGCCGCCCCGCATCCGCCGCGTCGCCGGGCACCTGCCGTCGCGGGCCGCCGACAACCTGTTCTGGCTCGGGCGCTACCTGGAGCGCGCCGAGGCCGTGATCCGCCTCGTCCAGGCCCATCTCGGCGGTTTCGGCGAGGCGATCACCGCCGATCCCTGCGCCGCCGACGACGCGCCGACGGCCAAGCGCATCCGCGCCCTGCTGATGGAATGGCACAGCGTCGAGGCCGCCGATCTTCCCACCGCCATCCTGGCCCAGGAGGCGCTGAGCGGGCGCGCCCATTACGGCTCGGCCCTCAACCACGCCCTCGAGGCGCGCCGCATCGCCGCCTCGCTGCGCGAGCGGCTGCCGGCGGAGGCGTGGCGCTCGCTCGCGGACCTGCGCGATACGCTGGTCTTCAGCGAGGTCTTCACCCCGACCGAAGCGCAGCTGCGCGGCCGGGCCGAGCGGGCGCTCGGCCATCTCTCGGCACTCACCGGCCTCGCCCACGAGAACATGAACCACGGGGCGGGCTGGCGTTTCGTCGATATGGGCCGTCGGGTCGAGCGTGCGATCAACACTTGCAGCTTCGCCGCCACCTTCTGCGGGGAGGATGCCACCGCCGAGGATCTCGGCGTGATGCTCGCCCTCGTCGATTCGCAGATCGCCTACGGCGCCCGCTACCTCGCCGGCGTCAGCCGCGACGCGGTCTGCGACATGGGCGTGCTCGATCCCTACAACCCGCGCTCGGCCGCCTTCCAGGTCGCCGCGATCGTCGCCCATCTCGACGCGCTCCCGGCCATCGCCGCGGACGGCCTGCCCGAGCCCCATCGCCGCCAAGCCCTGACCCTCGCCGGCACCTTCCAGACCGGGCAGGCCGCCGAGATCGACGGCCCGGCCCTGGAGCGTCTCGCCAACGAGCTGGAGCGCCTCGCCGACGGCATCGCCGGCCGCTACTTCCCCAGCGGCGCCGAGGCGTTGCGACCCGAGAAGCTGACGGGTCTCGCGTGATCTACGGACTTCGCCACCTCACCACCTACCGCTACGCCCGCAAGGTCCGCTACGCGCGCTGCACCCTGCGCCTGCGCCCCCGCGACGGGGGCGGGCAGACCGTGCTGGAGAGCAATGTCGCGGTCAGCCCCGCCCCGAAGAGCCGCTTGGAGCGGCGCGACTTCTTCGGCCTCGACACGATCAGCCTCGTCCTCGACGAGCCGCACGAGACCTTCACGGTCGAGGCCTTCTCGCGCGTCTCGGTCGAGCGTCCGCCGCCGCCGCCGCCGGAATCCGGCCCGTCCTGGGAGGCCGTGCGCGACGCGGCGCTGGCGCTGCCGAGCCTCGGCCCGGACGGACCGGCCCATTTCCAGTTCCGCAGCCAGCGCGTGCCCCTCGATCCGTCGGTGACCGACTATGCCCGCGCGAGCTTCGCGCCGGGCCGCAGCGCCTATGGCGGCGCCGTCGAGCTGATGACCCGCATCCGTACGGATTTTCGCTTCGACGCCAAGGCCACGACCGTCTCGACGCCTCTCGCCGAAGCCTTCGCCCTGAGGGCGGGCGTCTGCCAGGATTTCGCCCATGTGATGATCGCGGGGCTGCGCGGTCTGGGTCTGCCCGCGGCCTATGTCAGCGGCTATCTCCGCACCCGCCCGCCACCGGGCCGACCGCGCCTGCGCGGTGCCGATGCGAGCCACGCCTGGGTCGCGCTGTGGTGCGGGGCGGAACTCGGCTGGATCGGCCTCGACCCGACCAACGATTGCGTGGTGCGCGACGACCATATCGTCGTGGCGCGCGGGCGCGATTACGGCGACGTCGCCCCCATCGACGGCATCGTCTCCTCGGCGGGCGCGCAGAAGCTGACGGTGGAGGTGGACGTGATCCCGGAGGACGAGGAGGCGTTCTGACAGCCTGCTCGACGCGGTTCTTCCCATCCACGCCCTCATCCTGAGGTGCGGAGCGTCGAAGGAGGGGGTTGGATGGGATAAGCCCATCCGACAACCTCTACGCCAGCCAACGCTCCCAGTCCGCACGCCCCGGCAACACACGGACGATCAGGATGCCCGCGTCGTCGAGGGGTAGACGACGAGATGCGCGCCGTAGGGATGGATACGAACAGGTGGCGTGAATTCCGGCCGCTCGCGCGCGAGCCTGGGGTTGTCCGCCAGCAGATCGAAGAGATCGAAAAGGCCGTCCTGATAGCGCTCCGCCTGCGGCGTTCCGAACTGCGCCTCGCCATCGGCATAGAGGCCGGCGATGTCGCGATCGGCGGCTTCGGTCGTCCGGTACGTCACGCTTTGCGCGCCGCCGCCGTCTCCCTGGACAATTGCCGGAGATCGTCCTTGGTGCGTGTGCTGATGCCGCTCGCGACGCCCTCGGTGATGAGGGCCTGCAACTCGGCGAACGTGGCGTGGCGCTCCTGATCACGGCGGATCAAGTCGCGTACATAGTCACTGGCATTGCTGTAGCGGCCTGTCCGGGCCTGGGCTTCGACCCAATCCTTCATCGGATCGGGAAGAGAAACGTTCATGGTCGCTATCGTGCCTCCTCCGAGCAGGATGCCGGAGGATGGCAAAGTTTGTCAAAGGTCCTGCCTAACGAACCAAGACATCAGAACACCGCGTGATCGCCCCGCTCGGCCGTCACCTCGCCCCGGATCAGCCGCGCGTAATGCTCGAACAGCGTCTGCGAGCCCGTCGAGGGGGTGGCGTCGGCGTCGTAGCGGCCGGTGGCCGGATCGAAGACGAGCATCGATTCGGTGGCGTAGTAGCGCCCGATGCGCGCGAGCTCGGCCTTGGCGGCGAGCGCGGGGACCCACCGTCCGAGCACGGTGAGGACCACGACGATCCCGTCCAGCAACCGCACCGGGACGTGCCGGAAGCGCGGCGCGCGCCCGAGCAGGGCGAACAGGGCCTCGCCCTGCGCCTTCGGCGTGATGGCCGCGCCGGGTCCGCCGATCGGCAGCACCCGGTTGCGCCGCCCGGGGGCGTCGAGGCAATCGGCGAGGTAGGCGCCGAGGTCGTCGTCGGAAATCGGCTTGCACGCCGTCAGCACACCGTCGCCGAACACGAGGAACGGCTTGCCGCGCCTCACGCGCTCGACCTGCCCCGAGAGGGATTTGAAGAAGGCCGTGGGCCGGACGATCGTGTAGGCGACGCCCGAGGCGATCAGGGCCGCTTCGAAGGCGAGCTTGGCGTGCTGGAAGGCCAGAACCGGCTTCTGGACGCAGATCGCCGAGAGCAGGACGACGTGGCCAACCCCGGCCGCCCGGCTCGCCGCGAGCGCGCTCAGATGCGCGTCGTGGTCGATCGCCCAGGCATCCTCGGGCACTCCGGTGCGGGAGGCGAGGCACGAGACCAGGACGTCGAACGCCTCGCCGCGAAAGCCGTCGCGGGCGAGCGAGCCCGGATCGGTCACGTCCGCGAAGCGGATCTCCGCGCTTGCGGGGAGGCCTGCATCGGCGCGGGCGCCGGGTCGGACGAGGCAGACGACCCTGTGACCGCGGGACACCAGGGCCCGCACGGTGGCACGGCCGATCGTGCCGGTCCCGCCGAGCACGAGGACACGGCGCGGCCCCGGGGCGGTGTCTCGATCCGCATTCATGTCGCCGGTCCGCCCCCGAAACGCGCAGGGAATCGGCACGGGTTTGCCCGGCCGCGTCAAGCCGTAAGCTGCGGGTGCCGGGGGTGAACCGGCTCGCGCGCGATGGACTTGCCCCCCCGTTTGGGCGTAAGCCCCGAGCCCGATCCGCCGCGAGGTACGAGGGAAGGCGACAGCCGTGGTTCAGTCGATGGCCGACGTGAAGGAGGCGATCTTCGCCTTCATTGCGGCCCGCAACCCGGGCCTTCCTCCGGGCTCGGTCACGGGCACGACCTCCCTGGTCACGAGCGACGCGCTCGATTCGATCGGCATCCTCGACCTGATGATGCATCTCGGCGATCGCTTCGGCGTCGAGATCGACGAGGACAGCTTCGACCTCGCGAATTTCGAGAGCGTCGACACGCTCGCCCACTTCATCGACGACCGGCGCGCCGCCTGATCCTCGCGATGGCGCCGAGCCTGCTGCACCACCTGCTCGACCGGGCCGGCGCGGACACGGCGGTCGCCGTCGTGGACGGCGCCGAGCATCTCACCTACGGCGCCTTCCGGGGCCGCGTCGCGATTCTGCGCGACCGCCTGAAGGGGCTCGGCCTCGGGACCGGCGACCGGGTCGCGATCCTGCTGCCGAAATCGATCCGCGAATGCGTGGCGATCTTCGCCGTTGCCGCGGCCGGCGGCGTGTTCGTGCCGATCCATCCGAGTCTTCGTCCGCGCCAAGTCCGCCACATCGTCGCCGATAGCGGTGCCCGCGCGCTGCTGACCGATCCGGGCCATGCCGAGGGCCTCGACGGGGCGCTGGACGATCTTCCGACCGTTCGCATTCTCACGGGGGAAGCGGCGGAGGCCGACGAGGCGCCACTCATCCCCGGCGAGCCGGCGCCTAGGGAATTGGCCGCGATCCTCTACACCTCGGGCTCGACCGGCCTGCCCAAGGGGGTGATGCTCTCCCACGACAACCTGCTCGCCGGCACCCGCATCGTGCGGACCTATCTCGGGATCGACGCGCACGACCGCATCCTCTCGGTGCTGCCGTTCTCGTTCGATTACGGGTTGAACCAACTCCTCACGACCGTCGAGCAGGGGGCTCGGATCGTGCTGCTGACGCCGCGGCTCGGCGATGACGTCGTCCGTGCCCTGGAGAGCCACCGCATCACCGGCCTGGCGGGCGTGCCGACCCTGTGGACGCTGCTGACGCGGGCCGCGCCCCATCTCGCCAAGGCCGACCTGTCGGCCCTGCGCTACGTGACGAATTCCGGCGGCAGCCTCGCGGTGCCGACCATCGTGCGCCTGCGCCAGCGCCTGCCGCAGACGGAGGTCGTGCTGATGTACGGCCTCACGGAAGCCTTCCGCTCGACCTACCTGCCGCCCGCCGAGATCGACCGGCGGCCCGACTCGATCGGCCGCGCCATCCCGGAGACAGAGATCTTCCTGGTCACCCCCGATGGGCGGCGCGCCAAGCCCGGCGAGCCCGGCATCCTGCATCACCGCGGTCCCACCGTCTCGATGGGCTACTGGAAGCGGCCCGAGGACAGTGCCCGCGTGCTGGTGCCCGACCCGTTCCCGCCGGACGGCGCGGCGCCCGGCCTCGTCTGCCGCTCGGGCGACCTCGCGGTGGAGGATGCGGACGGCTTCTTCCGTTTCATCGGCCGCGAAGACGCGATGATCAAGACGCAGGGTTTTCGGGTGAGCCCCACGGAAGTCGAGGCCGCCCTGATGGAGACCGGCGCCTTCCGCGCGGCCGCGGTGATCGGCCTGCCCGATCCGAGCCTGGGCCAGCGCATCCACGCCGTCACCGTTCCGGCCGAGACGGCGCCCACGACGTCCGAGGTGCTGCAATCCTTGCGCAAGGCGCTCGCCCCCCACCTCGTGCCGCGCAGCATCGAGACGGTCGCCGCTCTGCCGACCACGCCCAACGGCAAGGTCGATTACAAGCGCCTCACCGCCGAGCGGGCGGCGGCGGAGATCCGGGCCGATGGGTGAGGCGCCTTCTCCCGCTCATCCCACCACCACCCTCATCCTGAGGTGCCTGCGCCAGCGGGTCTCGAAGGAGGGCTCCAGAGATCGTCGCGGCTTCTGGAGCCCTCCTTCGAGGCTGCGCTTCGCGCCGCACCTCAGGATGAGGGGGAGGGTGGGAAGCGGCGTCGTGAGCGGCGGCAACGTATCATGAACCACACCGCTACCCCCGATCTCGCCGCCACCCTGATCGCCGAAAACTTTTCGCGCGATGCGACCGGTGTTCTCCATGTCGGAGGCCTGCCGCTGACCGCACTCGCCGACACCTACGGCACGCCGCTCTTCGTCTACGACGCCGACGGGCTGCGCCGGGCCTACCGGGCGCTGAAGCAGGCGGTCGCCGGCTTCGCCGAGGTCGATTACTCGGTCAAAGCCAATCCCAATCCGGCGGTGATCCGCGTCTTCCACGCTGAAGGGGCCGGCGCCGAGATCGCGTCGGGCGCCGAGTTCGACGCAGCCATGCAGGCCGGCGTCCCTCCCGAAAAGATCCTGTTCGCCGGGCCGGGCAAGTCGGCCGCCGATCTCGACCGGGTGATCGGCGGCGGCATCGGCGAGATCCATCTCGAGAACCGCGAGGAGCTTTGTCGCGTGGCCGCGGCGGCCGAGCGGCACGGCACGACCGTGCGGGTGGCGCTGCGGATCAATCCCGGGGCGACGGCGCAGGGCGGGGCGATGCGCATGGGCGGCAAGCCCTCGCCCTTCGGCTTCGACGAGGAGGACTTGTCCGAGGCCGTCGATGCGGTGGAGGCCGAGCCGCGCCTCCACCTCGTCGGGCTCCACCTCTTCGCGGGCACGCAGGGGCTGAAGGCCGAGACGCTGCTCGGTCAATGGGCCTATGGCCTCGATCTCGCGGCGCAGATCGCCCGAAAAATCGCGCGTCCGCTGGAGACGATCGACCTCGGCGGCGGACTCGGGATCCCGTACTTTTCGGGCGATGCGACGCTCGACCTCAACGCGCTGCGGGCCGGCCTGCCGCCGCTGATCGAGACGGTCAGCACGAATCCGCTCCTGGCGGGCGCCCGCGTCGTGCTGGAACCCGGCCGCTACCTGGCCGGGCCGGCGGGCGTCTACCTGGCGCGCGTGCTGGCGGTGAAGGTGTCGCGGGGAAGCCGCTTCGTCATCACCGACGGGGGCATGCATCATCACCTCGCGGCGAGCGGCAATCTCGGCCAGATCGTCAAGCGCGACTTTCCCCTGGTGGCCGTCTCAGGCGGGGAGGGGGTCTCGCCCTGCACCGTGTCGGGGCCGCTCTGTACCCCCCTCGACGTGCTCGCCCGCGCGGCGATGCTGCCGACGCTGGCCGAGGGCGATCTCGTCGCGGTGCTGCAATCGGGCGCCTATGGGCTCACGGCCAGCCCGACCGGCTTCCTGAGCCATCCGCCCCCCGCCGAAGTGCTGGTGGACGGGGGACAAGCCGCGTCGATCCGGTCACGGGGAGACTGAGCCGAGCACCGTCCCTCTCCCCTCCACGGAAATAGGGTTTTCTCAGCGGCGCCCGCTCGCAAAGGCACAAAAAACCCCGGCCTTGCGGCCGGGGCTGGAGGTGGTCTCGGGCTCGAAATGCTCGCGGCCGCGGTGCCGCCTCGACCCGAAAGCCGTTGCGGCGCCGATCGGGCCGATCTCTCAGAAGAAGCCGAGCTTCTTCGGCGAGTAGCTGACCAGCATGTTCTTGGTCTGCTGGTAGTGGTCGAGCATCATCTTGTGGGTCTCACGGCCGATGCCGGACTGCTTGTAGCCGCCGAAGGCCGCGTGGGCCGGGTAGGCATGGTAGCAGTTCGTCCAGACGCGACCGGCCTGGATGGCGCGGCCGAAGCGGTAGGCGCGGGTTCCGTCGCGGGTCCACACGCCGGCGCCGAGGCCGTAGAGCGTGTCGTTGGCGATGGAGAGCGCCTCCTCGTCGTCCTTGAAGGTCGTGACCGAGAGGACGGGGCCGAAGATCTCCTCCTGGAAGATCCGCATCTTGTTGTGGCCCTTGAACACCGTCGGCTGCATGTAGAAGCCGTCGGCGAGCTCGCCGTCGCGGTTGCCGCGGGCGCCGCCGGTGAGGCACTCCGCGCCTTCCTGCTTGCCGATATCGACGTAGCTGAGGATCTTCTCGAGCTGCTCCGAGGAGGCCTGGGCGCCGATCATGGTCGCCGGGTCGAGCGGCGAGCCCTGGGTGATCGCCTCGACGCGCTTGATGGCGCGCTCGATGAAGCGGTCGTAGATCGACTCGTGCACGAGCGCGCGGCTCGGGCAGGTGCAGACCTCGCCCTGGTTGAGGGCGAACATCGTGAAGCCCTCGAGGGCCTTGTCGAAGAAGTCGTCGTCCTCGTTGGCGACGTCCCCGAAGAAGATGTTCGGCGACTTGCCGCCCAGCTCCAGCGTGACGGGGATGAGGTTCTGCGAGGCGTACTGCATGATGAGACGGCCGGTGGTCGTCTCACCCGTGAAGGCGATCTTGGCGATGCGCGGGTTCGAGGCGAGCGGCTTGCCGGCCTCCAGGCCGAAGCCGTTGACGACGTTGATCACGCCCGGCGGCAGCAGGTCGCCGATCAGCTCCATCACCACGAGGATCGAAGCCGGGGTCTGCTCGGCGGGCTTGAGGACGACGCAGTTGCCGGCGGCCAGCGCGGGGGCCAGCTTCCACACCGCCATCAGGATCGGGAAGTTCCACGGGATGATCTGGCCGACGACGCCGAGCGGCTCGTGGAAATGGTAGGCGACCGTGTCGTGGTCGATCTCGGAGATCGCGCCTTCCTGCGCCCGCACGCAGCTGGCGAAGTAGCGCCAATGATCGATGGCGAGCGGGATGTCGGCGGCGGTGGTCTCGCGGATCGGCTTGCCGTTGTCCCAGGTCTCGGCCAGGGCGATCAGATCGAGGTTGTCCTCCATCCGGTCGGCGATCTTGTTGAGGATGCGGGCGCGCTCGGCGGGCGAGGTGCGGCCCCAGGATTCCTTAGCGGCATGCGCCGCGTCGAGGGCCTTCTCGATGTCCTGCGCGTCGGAGCGGGCGACTTCGCAGATCACCTTACCGGTGATCGGCGAGGTGTTCTCGAAGTAGCGGCCGTTCGCCGGGGCAACCCACTGGCCGCCGATGAAGTTGTCGTAGCGCGCCGAGAAGGGCGACTTCGTCTTGGCGTCGGCTAAGAACTCCGGCTTGTTCATCGCGTTTCCTCCGTGGCGTTCTTGGTTCGCCGATATCGGCGTTCCGCGGGAGAGAAGGCCAGTCGGTCCATCGGATCAAGGTGGACTTTAGGCCAAAACGAAGATGCAGCGCGGCAAGACACGGAAGATCTTGGCGTTTCCGAATCAAGAAAGGAACCGTTCCAGATTTCCCGTGAACCGGTGCGTCTGCGTTCTACTCCCGATCCGATCGTCTGGCGACCCCGGAGCTGCGGGACGAGGTCCCGGCGGCGTCCGGCTTGACCCGGCCGGGCACGGCGTCGCGCCCGGGGGACGGGCGACTCTCCGGGATCCGGGGGCAGGGGGTGTCCAGCCCGCCGCGGTGGAGGACGAGTCCGGTGGTCCGCCCGGCCCCGTCGCCCTCGAACGTCACCTGCGCGTCGAGATCCTGCATGAAGAAGCTGCGCTCGTCCTCCGGGTGGAGGAGGTGGCGGGGCTCGCCCGTCGCCTGGGCCCAGAGCCGCCCGTTCTCCAGGCCGATCGTCAGGACGAGGCCGGGTGCCAGCGCGTAGCGTCCGGCATGGGGAGCGAGCCGCGCCGGATCGACCGGAACCTCCGCGAAGCTCCGCCGCGGCTCGGCGAGGATGCGCGCGGCCTCGGCCGGATCGATGCGCGGGGCGATGCGATCACGCCCGTTCTGATGCAGCACCAGACCGTTCGGCCGTCCGTCGGGCTCGGTGTCGAGGGTGATGCGCGCGTCGATCACCCGTGAGAAGAAGGTGCGGTCGCTCTCGGGCACGAAGGCGTTGGCCGGCTGCCCTGTGCCCTGCACCATCAGCCGCCCGCCGTCGCGGCGGAGTTCGAGGAAGAACCGGGGCCCCAGCCGGTAGATGCCGGCGTAGCGCTCCAGGATCATGTCCTCGAGGACGATCGGTTCGGGGAGATCGAGCGCGCCGAACCAGAGCGCCGCCAATTCGCGCGACATCTTCTGGGCCGGGGCGTTCTCGCTGTTGGCCAGCACGATCACCGCGAGCCGCTCCTGCGGATAGTAGTCAGTCATGGCGAGGAAGCCCGAGACCGCGCCCCCGTGCGACCACAGCCTGCGCCCATGGGCCGTGCCGACATACCAGCCGAAGCCGTAGCCGCGCCCGCCATCGTCGAACATCATCCGACGCGAGGCGTCGGAGATGACGCGCCCCGAGAACAGCGCCTCGTCCCAGGCCAGCAGATCGTCGACGGTGGAGTAGAGCCCCCCCGCCGCGTAGGCGACGGAGGAGGCCATCGGCGCCGCGTTGCGCCACTGCCCCTGACCGAAACGGTAGCCCGCGGCGCGCCGCGGCAGCAGCACGGTGGCGTCGTCGTAGCCGGTGTCCTTCAGGCCCAGGGGCGAAAGCATGTGGTCGGAGAGGTAGCGCGCATAGGGTTCGCCCGAGGCGAACTCGATCGCGAGGCCGAGCAGCAGATAGTTGGTGTTGCTGTACTCGACCCGGGCGCCGGGTTCGAACAGCAGCGGTTCGGCCGTCACCAGCTCGACCAGGGCCTTGGGCGGCCGCTCGATGCGCGAGATCGCCGGCAGGTAATCGGACAAGGCCGTGTAGTTGATGATCCCGGAGGTATGGTTGAGCAGGTGGCGCAGCCGCACGCCCTCCCAGGCCTTGGGCGCTTCCGGGTAGAAGCGGACGACCGGATCGTCGAGGGACAGCTTTCCCGCTTCGACGAGCTGGAGGATCGCGGCCGCCGTGAACTGCTTCGTCAGCGAGCCGATACGGAAATGCGTGTCGGGGGTGTTCCGCGCGTTCCACTCGCGATTGGCCCATCCATAGGCCTGCCGGAACACCGGCTTGCCGTCCTTGGCCACCAGGATCACGCCGCTCATCAGCCCGGATTCGCGATAGGGCTCGATCAGGGCCGCCGCCCGCTTGGCATACTCGGCCGGCGCTGCCCCCGCGGGGCCCGGCAGGAGTACGAAGACGGCGAGGAGAGCGGCGAGGGGACCGGCGTGCAACGGTTCCGGGCTCCGGACGTGGCGGGTCGCATCATGGGTCGCCATCGATCGGCGATCACGGTTTCGCCGCGACCCGGGGAAATGATCCCACGGCGCGTCCGGGCCGGCAACCTCCGATCGGCGGCCCCTTACGGCCCTCGGCCCCGGGCGGGCGATGACACAGCAGAGGCAGACGATTCATGACGACATCCGCGCGCATCCTGCTTGCCGCCTCCCTCGTCGGTGCGGGCTTGCCTGCATCCGCGCTCTTGGCGACCGCGCCCGCGCTCGCCCAGAAGGCCGCGCCCGCGCTCGCCCAGAAGGCCGCGCCTGCGGAGAAGGCCATCCAGGCGGAGGCCGCGAAACCCGTCGTCCTGACCCAGGCCCAGATCGACGGCGTGCTCGCGGCGCAGCCCGAACTCGCCAAGATCGATGCCGGCTCCGCCGACCAGCCCGATCCGAAGGCCGAGGCCCGGGCCCAGGAGGAGGCGGAGGCAATCGTGAAGCGCAACGGGTTCGCGTCGCTCGACGCGTTCCAGGACGCCAGCGAGAGCATCGATGCGGTGCTCGAGGGCGTCGATCCGCAGACCAAGACCTATGTCGGCGTGACGCCGTTACTCAGGAAGCAGCTTGCCGCGCTCGAAGCGGACACGACCCTGCCGGCCAAGGACAAGGCGGCGGCGGTCAAGGAGCTGAAGGGCGCCATCGCCGCAGGCGAGCCGGGCGGCAAGCCGCCGGAGGGCAACATCGCTCTGGTGACGCAGAACTACGACCGGCTGAACGCGGCGCTGGGGCCGGATGCCGGGGGTGACGAGAAGGCGGCGACTGAGAGAGCCGGTGAGACACCTGCCGACAGGGCGGCCGGCCGAAAGTAGGCCGCGCGGCGAAGGCGGCGGACGCGACCCGGGGGCGGTGGCCGGGCCGGGTGTCGGCTTGGGAACGATCGGGGCGCAGGGTGCCTTTCCGCACCGACCCGTCTCCAACCCCTCACCACAAGCGGCGGGATTCCCGCGCCCGGCCGTTTCACGCCTGGCGGTCTCAAGGCATCGCGATCGTGACATCCTCCCCCCGGCCCGATCCCGGCAGCGCGGCACCCGCGTCCGGGCCCACCTGGTCGGGACCGGGCTTTGCCGAGTTCGTCGGAATCGTCGCGCTGATGATGGCGGTCACCGCCATGTCGATCGACAATCTGCTGCCGGCCTTCCCGCTGATCCAGAACCGTTTCGCGGTCGCCGACGCCAACAGCCTCCAGCTCCTCGTCTACGTCTACATGATCGGCTTCGGGCTGGCGCAGATCGTCTACGGGCCGGTCTCGGACGCGCTCGGACGGCGCAAGGTCCTGCTCGCGAGCCTCGCGATCTACGCCGCGGGCTGCGTGATGGCGATGGTGGCCCCGAGCTTCGAGTGGCTGCTCGCGTCCCGCGTCATCCAGGGCATCGGCGCGGCGGCGGGCCGGGTGCTCTCCACCGCCATCGTCCGCGACCGGTTCGCGGGCCGCGAGATGGCGAGCGTGATGTCGCTCATCATGATGGTGTTCCTGATCGTGCCGATGCTGGGGCCCGCGATCGGCGCGACGATGCTGCTGCTCGGCTCCTGGCACTGGGTCTTCGTCTCGATGCTGGCCCTCAGCGGCGTGCTGGCCCTGTGGTTCGCCGCCCGCATGCCGGAGACGCTGCATCCCGAATATCGCCGCCCGCTCTCCCTCGCGGCGACGGTGCAGGCGCTGGGCACGGTTCTACGCACCCGCGTCGCCATCGGCTACGCCACGGCGCTCGGGCTGATGACCGGTTGCATCATGGGCTATGTCGGCTCGGCCCAGCAGGTGTTCGACACCGGGCTCTACCATCTGGGGAGCCTGTTCCCGGTCGCGTTCGGGCTGGTGGCGGGCGCCATGGGCGCGGCGACGCTGGTCAATTCCCGGATCGTGCGGCGGCTCGGCATGCGCAGCCTCTCGCATGCGGGGGTCACCGCCTTCACCGCGGTCGGCCTCGTCCAGGTCGGGATCGGGCTGCACTATCAGGGGCAGCCGCCCATCGCGCTGTTCCTCGCGGTGCTGGCGCTCAACCAGTTCCTGATCAGCTTCGTCATGCCGAATTTCAACGCGCTGGCGTTGCAGCCGCTCGGCGCCATCGCCGGCACCGCCTCCTCGTTCCTCGGCTTCTACACGACCATGCTCGGCGCCCTGTGCGGCTGGCTGATCGGGCGCGCCTTCGACGGAACGGTGATGCCGGTGGCGATCGGCTACGCGGTGCTGGGCGGCCTCTCGCTCCTCGTCGTGGCCTGGACCGAGCGGGGGCGCCTGTATCGCGCAGGGATTTCCGGTTGATGGGCCGATCCGCTTAACCGCCGATTCAGCCTGTGGCCACACGCTCCGCGGACAGCTTTCCTGCCTCGGAGCGTCCCCCGTGTTCGGTTCTGCCCAGAACGGCGTCCTTCTCGCCGCCCGCCTCCTCATGGCCGCGGCGCTTCTGCCGACGGGCATCGCGCGGGCGCTCAACGTGTCGGGCTTCGCCCTGACGCTGGCCGGCGCGGGTTGCCCGGCCCCGAACGCGGTCGCGACGGCGGCGGTGATCGTCCAAGTGTTCGGGCCCCTCGCCCTGATCCTCGGCGTGATGCCGCGCATCACCGGGCTCGTCATGGCCCTCTTCGTCGCCGCGATGGCGGCCCTGCTCCACCCGTTCTGGGTCTATGTCGGGGGCAGCGCCGTGACCGAGCGCAGCTTCTTCCTGGCCGATCTGGGCCTCGCCGGCGCGTTCCTGATGTACGCCATGACCGGCCCCGGCGCCTGGAGCTGGCAGGGCTATTTCGCCCGCTCGGGCGGCGGTTCGGAGCCGGTGCGGGCCCCGGCGCGGGCGCCCGCGAAGAAGGCGCCGGTCAAGCGCGCGGGCGGTCGGGCTCCGGCGCGGGCGGCGGCGTGAGCGGCTGAAGCGTCGAGACCGAGCCGTTGGCGGGCCGCGGCACGGCGCCGGGCCCCACCTCGGCGCCGCGGACGCGTCGCTGACCGGACACCTCGGACCCGGCATCCGGCGCGAGACGCCGGAACACGAAGAACGAGCCCGCCGAGATCACCGCCACCGCGAGGAAGGCGAGGGAGAAATCCCGCGCCTCGATGCCCGAATGGCCGTGCCAGGCCGCCGCGCCCTCGAGCGCCAGAGCGCCGATGGAGACGCCGAGACTGAGCGAGAGCTGCTGGGCGACACTGGCGAGGCTGGTGGCCGCGCTCATCTCCCGCGACTCGAGGTCGGCATAGGCGATGGCGTTGACGCAGGTGAACTGGAGCGAGCGGACGCAGCCGCCGAGCAGCAGCACCGCAATGATCACCCAATGCGGCGTCCCGGCGGTGAACAACCCGTTCACCGCCAGAAAGGCGGAGGCGATCAGCGCATTCGTCACCATCACCCGGCGGAAGCCGTAGGCGCGCAGGATGCGGGGTCCGACGATCTTGATCAGAAGCGCGCCCGCAGCCGCCGCGAAGGTGATGAGGCCCGAATGCAGCGGATCGAGACCGAAGCCGATCTGCAGCATCAGCGGCAGCAGGAAGGGAATGGCCCCGGTGCCGATGCGGAACAGGCTGCCCCCCGTCACCGCGGCCCGAAAGGTTGGGTAGCGCAGCAGGTCGAGGCGGATCAGCGGATGCGCGGTGCGCCGGGCATGGCGCAGATAGAGCGCCATCAGGACGATTCCCGCGCCCATGCAGCCCCAGGACACCCCATCGGGCAAGAGATGGCGCCCGGTGGCGGCGAAGCCGAGCATCAGGAGGGCGAGCCCGGTTCCCGAGAGCAGGAAGCCTGGCACGTCGAGGGGCGGGCGCTCCGCCTCGCGGATGTCGCCGATATAGAGCGTCGCCAGAACGATCCCGGCCAAACCGATGGGAATGTTGATGAAGAAGATCCAGCGCCAATCCGCGTAGGTGGTGATGAAACCGCCGAGCGGCGGACCGAGGATCGGGCCGATCAGCGCCGGGATCGTCAGGTAGGCCAAGGCCCCGACGAGCTCCGATTTCGGCACCGAGCGCAGGATCACGAGGCGCCCCACCGGCACCATCATGGCGCCGCCGATCCCCTGCAGGAAGCGGGCGGCGACGAAGCCGAGGAGCGAGTTCGACGCGGCGCAGGCGAGCGAGCCCGCCATGAACACGCAGAGCGCCGCGCGGAACACGTTGCGGGCGCCGTAACGGTCGGCGGCCCAGCCGGAAATCGGGATGAAGATCGCCAAGCTCACGAGATAGGCGGTGAGGGCGAGCTTGAGGGCGATCGGGTCCTCGTTGAGGCTCGCGGCGATGGCCGGAAGCGCCGTGGCGATCACCGTCGAATCGGTGTTCTCCATGAAGAGCGCGGTCGCGACGACGAGGGGGACGATCTGAGCGGGACGCATCGGCGGGGACAAGCGCGGGGCGGGGGGATCGGTTGCACCGCCGCAGGCATCGAGGCAAGCGCGACGGGAATGCGCGACAGGATCGACGGGCGGCCTGCGGGCCGGCTCGCGCCCATGCTTCGAGTTAGAGTGACTGGAAACAACGTTGCTGAACGGTCACAGGGCCGCGGATACGCCCCGGTAGAGACCGCGGGCGGGGACGGCGTCCTTCCTGCGGCGGGCCGCTACGGCTAGGCTTGCCGTCCGAGACGACACCACACTTCCGCCCCTGGGGGGACGACGCCGTGTGCGCCGGCCCCGTCCATCCGCGAAAGAGAATGATGCTGCGGTTGCAAACTTCCCGCCCGCCCGTCCGGGCGGCGCGCCTCGGCTTGGCCGCTGCCGCCCTCGGCCTGCTGGCCGGCTGCGGCGACGTGGTTCTGACCGATGGGCGCTCCCTCTCCCGCAGCGACCAGTTCGCGACGAGCGATGCGGTCGCCTCCGAGTCCAAGCTGTTCATCGACCCGACCCTGCCGACGACGGTGCGCACCGTGCGGATCGTGCCCACCGTCTTCACCGAGGCGGTGTCCGGGCCCGGCCTCAATGCGGTGGAGCGGCGGCTCATCGCCAACGCCGCCGACCGGGCGCTCTGCTACGACCTCTCCCTGCGCTACGACATCGTCTCGTCCGGACGCGCCGATCTGACGGTGCGCTCGGCGATCACCCGCATCGATCTGACCAACGTTCCGGCGGCGGGCGCCACCATCGGGGCCTCGGCGGCGATCTCCATCGCCGGACAGGTCGGCGTGGGCTTCGCCAACACCGTCGGCAAGATCCCCGTGCCGCGCGTGCCGATCGGTCTCGGCAGCCTCACCATCGAGGCGGAGGCGCTCGACGCCCGCAACCGTCAGCGCGCCGCGATGATCTGGGGCGGCGCGGCCAACGCCTTCACCAACCAGGCCCGCTTCTCGGCGGCGTCCGATGCCTACGATCTGGCGGGCGAGTTCGGCCAGGATTTCGGCTCCTACCTCGCCACCACCAAGGACCCGTTCCGGGGCGAGCTGCAGATCCCGACCTACGACCGCGTCCGCATCACCACCCTGGGCGAGGCGCCCCTCGATCCCGATTGCGACGCCTTCGGCCGCGCGCCGGGCGTCGACGGCATCGTCGGCGACCTGATCGGCCTGCCGCCGGACTGGACCGACCGGGGACCGGCCGCCGTCCCGACCCGATAGGGTCCCGGCGGGCCGTCCAAGGCCCGATCGGGCGACGATGGCGCGATCGGATCGCCCCGCGCCACCGGGAGACGGAGCGGCCGCGAATCCGTCGCGTCACGCGCTCCGGCCGACCGGCTCCGGCGACTCCCGCGCCCCGGCGGGGTCGCCGCCCCGGCCATCGCCTGAACCGTCGGCGGGATTCGCGGCTTGCCCATCCGCCGGGCCGCCCGCATGCGCGCTGCCTTTGCCGCCCCCCTTGCCGCCCTCCTTGCCGATCGTGCGGCGGGCGCGGAAGGCCGGGCGCTGATCCGCCTCCTTCCGCTTGAGCATGGCGCGGAACTCGTCGCGGCGCTCGTGGATCGACGCGATCACGAGCCCCATCGGCACCCCGACATCGACCAGCACGGCCTCCGAGAGCTGAAGCGAGGCCTCGATGGTCTCGGGCACGGCGTCGGTCACGCCCATCTCGTAGAGCTGCGTGGCATGGCGCGCGTCGCGGGCGCGGGCCACGATGGTGAGGTCCGGCCGCTCGGCGCGGGCGGCCTGCACCACGGCCTCGACGGCGCTCGGATTGTCGAGGGTGACGACGAGCGCCCGGGCGGTAGCGATATCGCAGCGGCGCAGCATGTCGGGATGGGCCGAATCCCCGAAATAGACCGGGCTGCCGAGCCGCCGATGCTCGGCGACCCGGGCGGGGTCGGCATCGAGGGCGAGATAGGGAATGGCGTGGCGCTTGAGCATCTCGCCGACGAGGCGGCCGACGCGGCCATAGCCCGCGACGATCACCCGGTTCTGCACCGCTTCCGGCGCCGGCTCGGCGCGGGCCCGGCCGAGCTGCGCCGTCGAGACACGGCGACCGACGCGCCGGCCCAGGACCGCGAGCGCCGGGATCGCGATCATGGTGACGGTGGTGACGATCAGGGCCGCGCCGCCGACCGGTTCCGGCACCAGCCCGGCCGCCATTGCGCCGCCGATCAGCACGAAGGCGAACTCGCCGCCGGGGCCGATCAGCAGGGCCGTCTCCAGGGCGACGGGCCGGGGGATCTTCAGGAAGCGGGCGCCCGCCAGCACCACCCCGCCCTTGATGACGAGGAGGCCGAGGGCGAGACCGAGGATCGCGCCGGGGGCGGCGAGGAGCTGGGCCGGGTCGAGGCTCATCCCGACCGAGACGAAGAACACGCCGAGCAGAAGCCCCTTGAACGGGTCGATCGTCGCCTCGATGGCGCGGCGATACTCGGTCTCGGCGAGCAGGAGCCCGGCCACGAAGGCGCCCAGCGTCATCGACAACCCGCTCGCGGCGGCGACCAGAGCGGTCGCCACGATGACGAGCAGGCAGGCCGCCATGAACAATTCGGGCGAGCGGGTCAGCGCCACGAGGTGGAACAGCGGTCGCAGGGCCACGCGACCGGCGATCACGATCAGCACCAGGGCCACCGCCGCCTGCCCCAGGGCGAGGGCGAGGGCCGCGCCGAGATTGCCGCCGTCGTTGCGGCCGAGCACCGCGATGGCGAACAGGATCGGCGCCACCGCGAGGTCCTGGAACAGCAGCACCGCGAAGCTGGTGCGGCCGGCGGGCGTGCCGAGCCGCTTCTGCTCGGCCAGGACCGGAAGCACCACGGCGGTGGAGGACAGGGCCAGCGCGAGACCGACCAGCACGGCGCCGGCGACGGGCTGTTCCAGGGCGACCAGGATCACGGCGATGATGGCGGCGGACGCGATCACCTGGATCGAGCCGAAGCCGAAGACGAGGCGGCGCAGCACCCGCAGGCGCTCCCAGGACAGCTCGACCCCGATCATGAACATCAGGAAGATGACGCCGAATTCGGCAAGGTGCGCGATTTCGGAGCGGCTGCCGATGGTGACGGCACCGAGCCAGGGATGGCTCTCGGCGAGGCGGCCGAGGCCGAACGGCCCGAGCAGGGCGCCCGCGCCGATGAAGCCGAGCACCGGGCTCACACGCAGGCGGTGGAACAGCGGCACCACCACGCCCGCGGTCATGAGGAAGAGGATGGCTTCCTTGTAGCCGCCTGCCTGCGCGCCGGCCTCCGCGGCGATCTGGGTGGCGGCCTGCACGGGAACGGTCATTCGGTTCGAGGAACGCCTGTCACTGAGGAAGAGGGCCCCCGAGCAGCCGGGAGGACGCCGCCATCATGGGCGGCGAGGACACGCCGGGGCAACCGTTTTCATCCCGGCTCGACGCGTTGGACGGACTCGGCGAGGTGCGATCTTCGACTGCGACGATCGGCGACCCCACCATCCACCGCGGAAGGCAGGCGCCGGCACAACTTCGGCACAATGCAAGCTTACGCTTGAGTAACGCGATGTTAGGGAATGGCCCGTTCGCCGCCCCCGCAGAGGCCCGTCGAGATCGATGTTCAGGAAGCTGCCGAACCGGGAGGCCCAGCGCGAGCGGCGCGAATGGGCACTCGACCAGACCCGCTGGAAGCACGAGCGCGACGTCGAGCGCGGCTACCGCATCAAGTGGGGCTATGTCGGAATCGCCTACCTTGTCGAATTCATGGTGATCGGCGCGTCCCTCGCCGGCGCATGGCTGTTCGCGGATTACTACAGCGACGGCGACGCCCGCGCCTTCTACTTCATGCTGCTCGCCCCGCTGGTCTATGCCGCGGTGGAGCTGTGCCGCGTGCCGCTCGGCATCCTGGCGCGCACGCAGCGCTCGTGGTTCGTGCGCGCGCTCGCCATGCTCGGCATCCTGTTCGCGGCGGGCGTGACCACCAAATCGGTGTCGCAGCTCGGTGAGATGATGTTCCATCCCCGCCTGATGGACGCCGCCAAGGCCAAGACCGCCCTCAAGGATGCCCAGGCCGACCGCGACAGCATCGACACCCGGATCAGTGCCGCCAATGCCCGCGTCGAGCAATACGCCAACGAGCTGGAGCAGATCGAGAAGCGCTCCGCCGAGAACGCCTCGCAGCTCGCCGGCCTGCCGGCGCAACGCTGCGAGCGGGTCTACGGCACCAACAGCCGGGGCATGCGCTACTCGAACCTGAAATGCGTCACCGACCCGCGCACCGCGACGCTGAACGCCGCCGTGGCCAAGGCGGGCACCGACCGCGGCACCGTCGTCAAGGAACTCGAGGAAGCCCGCAAAGGGCGCGGCCTCCTCGACCGGGGCGCCGCCGACCGCAAGGTCGCCGATGCCGAGCAGGCCTACCGCAACGCCGTCAACCGCTCGCAGCTACACTCCTTCACCGCCATGGTCTACGGCGTCGATCCGATCGAGGTGAGCGACGCGCAGGTGCACGCCTTCCTGCGCATCTTCGTGTTCGTGCCCGCGCTCTGCGCCGCCTTCGCCTCGACGATCCTGGCGCTCTCGGCGGTCTCGGTGCGCAAGACCTTCATGGACGAGGACGATCTCGGCGCCGCGGTGAGCGCGGAGGCCGCGCCCTACCTGCTGGCCTCGGTGGCCGAGACCGTGCGCCAGGAAATGGCGACCAATCCCCTCAAGCCGGCGAACCGGGAGGGCTCGGTCATCCCGCTCGACCGGCGAACCGCGCCGGTCGTGCCGCCGGGCCCGCCCGCCGCGATGCCCATGCCCGCCAGCGCCGGCGCCTAGCCTCTCGACGAGTCCTCGACCATGAGCATCCTCACCGACGGGACGCACGAGAACCTCGTGCTGGCGCAGAACGTGAACGGCCGGCTCCGGGCCGAGGCCCGCATGGCCTTCGCCCGGGCGTTCCTGCTGCGGGCGACCGGGGCGGGGGCCTTCCTCGCCCTGGCCGGCGCCGGCTTCGGCGCCGCCTCCTACGGCTACGCCACCATGAACCAGTTCGACACGGCTGCGGAGAAGATCGCCGCCGCGATGCAGACGGCCCTGGCCGACGTGACCCTCAAGACCAAGGGCGAGGTCACGCTCACCGACAACACCCTCAAGCTCGAGGGACTGCCGGCCCAGAAGGCCGACGCCGTGCCGACGCCGACCAAGGCGCAGCTCGGCGCCGAGGCGGCCCCGGCCTCGAAGGCGCCGGTCAACACCACCTTCACGGTGTTCAAGCAGGTGCCCTATCTCGACGGGCAGATCGTGACGGGCTGGAACTTCAAGGCCGCCGAGGATCGGCCCTATCAGCAATATTGCTACTTCTCCCGGCGCTCGAACGAGTCGAAGGGGCAGGTCGAGATCAAGATCGATCTCGCCATGGACGGGCGGACGCTGCCGCAGCCGCAGAAGTCGGACGTGAATCTCGGGATCCTGGCCACCAACTGCGTGTGGCACGACGGAAAAGCCCTGTAACCGCCGGCGACCCGTCGGCGGCGCGCGGTTGACACGAGGGATTTTGCCTTTCAGGTCGGATCATCCTCGCACCGGAAGGTCTCATGCGCTTCACCGGAACCGACAGCTACGTCGCGCCGCCAGACCTCACCACCGCGGTCAATGCCGCGATCGTTCTGGAGCGCCCCCTGCTGGTGAAGGGCGAGCCCGGCACCGGCAAGACGGTCTTGGCCGAGGAGATCGCCAAGGGGCTCGGCGCGCCGCTCCTGACCTGGAACGTGAAGTCGACGACCAAGGCGCAGCAGGGACTTTACGAGTACGACGCGGTCTCGCGCCTGCGCGACTCGCAGCTCGGCGACCCGCGGGTGTCGGACATCGCGAACTACATCCGCCGCGGCAAGCTGTGGGAGGCCTTCACCGCCCCGACCCGGCCCGTCCTGCTCATCGACGAGGTCGACAAGGCGGATATCGAGTTCCCCAACGACCTGCTGACCGAACTCGACCGGATGGAGTTCCACGTCTACGAGACCGGCGAGACGGTGCGGGCGGAGAAGCGCCCGATCGTCATCATCACCTCGAACAACGAGAAGGAGCTGCCGGACGCCTTCCTGCGGCGCTGCTTCTTCCACTACATCAAGTTCCCCGACGCGCAGACGCTGCAGGCGATCGTCGAGGTGCATTATCCGGGCATCAAGCACCGCCTCGTCGAGGAGGCCCTGCGGGTCTTCCTGGAGACCCGCGAGGTGCCGGGCCTCAAGAAGAAGCCCTCGACCTCCGAGCTCCTCGACTGGCTCAAGCTGCTGGTGGCCGAAGACATCTCCCCCGAGACCCTGCGCGAGCGCGACGGCCGCAAGCTGATCCCGCCGCTGCACGGGGCGCTGCTCAAGAACGAGCAGGATGTCAGCCTCTTCGAGAAGCTCGCCTTCATGATGCGGCGGGAGGGACGGGGCGGCTGAGCGCGCCCCGACCCGGTTCCCGTCCGCGTCTCAGTTCGCCCGGCGCGAGACCGAGACCGCGTAGGCCGGCGAGCGGATCGCGAACATCGGATCGTCGCTCGGGCCGGCGATGCCCTCCGGCAGATCCACCACCGGGTCGAAGGTCCGGGCGTCGCAGGTGGCGTCCGGCTCGATCCCCGTGATCGAGAGCGTGCCGAGCGTCTCCGCCTTGCGCTGCTCCTCCGGCCACGCCACCGTCGGATCGGTCAACGTGTCGCCGGCCTCGGCCAGGATCGCGACGAGGTCGAACTTGGCCGGGCCCTTGGCCAGACGTTCCTTCAGTTCGTCGGCGTAGAAGCTGTCGGGCTTAGCCTTCGCCTCTTCATCGGTCAGACCGGCCTTGTCGGCGGAGACGAACTTCAACCGGGCCGTCTTCGCCTCACCCTTGGCGTTGGTCAGCGTGTAGGCGTGGACCGCCCAGTAATCGACACCCGCGTAGCTCGCCGGCACCGGGCGGGCGTTGAGCCACGCCGCCTGCCGCGTCGTCTCGGGATTGGCGGCGGCGAACGCCTTGACCTTCTCGGCATCCGGCTTGCCGTCCGGGCCCGGGGCGCGGACCTGAACGAATTCGAGCAGCTGGGCCGGAGTCTTCGTCGAGAAGACCGGCGCCGAGATCGTCACGAACACCATGTCGCCGGCATCCGCGCTCATGCGCACCGAGAGGCCGCGGGTGACCGGCTTGGTCTTGTCCGACACCTTCGGGTTGCTACCGCCCATGGAGAAGCGGGCGGTCACCGGCACCTCACGCGCGAAGTGGGGAGCCTTCGAGAGGGCTGCGGCGCCCGCGGACGGCGCGAAGCTGCCCTTGAGGCAGACGCCCTTGGCGCCGCTGGCACGCACGCCCTTGTGGTTGCCGCCCGCCGCGAACTGCCCGGCGACGATGGCGGCCGGATCGGTCTCCTCGGCATGGGCCGCGGTCAGCAGGCAGGCGGTCGCGGCGAGGCCGCCGAGGAGCGCGCGGGTTCGGCTCATGATCGTCACGTCTCTCACATTGGAATCGCGCCAAGGAGCGCATGCTCCCTCCTGAATTGTGCGCAATCCTTTTGCAAGCAGCTTGGCCGTCACGGGTGCGTCATATCCTCCTGCAAGGCTCTGTTTCGGCCAAGCCCGGGCCGAGATCCCACCGAGCCCCGCGCTCGTCACAGAGCCGGGCCGCCGTGACGATGGCGCCGGCCGCCCCAGATAAGGGCGCGTCGCCCACCCCGCGCGGTGCTTCTCCATGAAGACGAAAAAGCTCGGCCGCACCGGCCTCGACATCTCGCCCCTCTGCCTCGGCTGCATGACCTACGGCGTGCCCGAGCGCGGGCCTCATCCCTGGACCCTGCGGGAGGAGGAGAGCCGGCCGCTGATCCGCCGGGCGATCGATCTCGGCATCAATTTCTTCGACACGGCCAACTACTATTCCGACGGCACCTCGGAGGAGATCGTCGGCCGCGCGCTCCGGGATTTCGCCAGCCGCGACGACATCGTGCTCGCGACCAAGGTCTATTATCCGCTCACCGACCGGCCGAACGCGGGCGGCCTCTCGCGAAAAGCGATCTTTTCCGCCATGGACGCCTCGCTCAAGCGGCTCGGCACCGATTACGTCGATCTCTACCAGATCCATCGCTGGGACTACGAGACGCCGATCGAGGTGACGCTGGAGGCGCTCCACGACGTCGTGAAGGCCGGCAAGGCCCGGTATATCGGCGCCTCGTCGATGTTCGCTTGGCAGTTCGCCAAGGCGCTCTACACCGCCGACCTCAACGGCTGGACGCGGTTCGCCACCATGCAGAATCATCTCAACCTGCTCCATCGGGAGGAGGAGCGAGAGATGCTGCCGCTCTGCGCCGACCAGGGCATTCCGCTGCTGCCGTGGAGCCCGCTCGCCCGGGGCCGGCTGACCCGCGATTTTGACGAGGGCAGCGCCCGGCAGGACAGCGACCTCGTCGGCAAGGGTCTCTACGACGCGACCGTCGAGGCGGACCGCCGGGTGGTCGAGGCGGTGGCCGAGATCGCGCGAAACCGTGGCGTGCCGCGGGCGCAAGTCGCGTTGGCCTGGGTGCTGCAGAAGCCGGGCGTGGCCGCGCCGATCGTCGGGGCCTCGAAGCCGCAGCATCTCGACGATGCGGTCGCCGCCCTCGATCTCGCCCTCACGCCGGAGGAGATCGCGGCGCTCGAAGCGCCCTACGTGCCCCATGCCGTGGTGGGCTTCCGCTGATGCGTCGCCTGCTGCTGCTGCGTCACGCCAAATCCGGCTATCCGCAGGGCGTCGCCGATATCGATCGGCCGCTCGCGCCCCGCGGGTGCGACGCCGCCCCCCTGATGGGCGATTACATCGCCCGCGAGGGCTTTCGGCCGGACCATGCCATGGTCTCGCCCGCGCGGCGCACGCAGGAGACCTGGGAGGCCGTGCGGCCCTTCCTCCACGGTACGCGCGAGGAGACCGTGCCCTCGATCTACGAGGCGCCCTCCGCCCGCATCCTCGACGCGATCCGCTCCGCACCGGATGAGGCCGCGACGCTCCTGATCATCGGCCACAATCCGGGACTGGGCGACGCGGCCCTGCGCCTCGTCGGCGAGGGCCCGAAGGATCTGCGACGCGATCTGCGGGAGAAGTTTCCGACCGCGGCCCTGGCGGTGATCACCTTCGAGATCGAGAACTGGTCCGCCATCACCGACGGGGCCGGGACGCTCCTGCGCTACGTGCGCCCGCGCCAGCTCGCGGCGGAGATGGAGGACGACTGACGCGCGCGCCGCATCCGGCCCGATCGCTTCGGGCGACCTCCCGCATTCGATGCTGGGCGCGGTCTCGCGGCGGGGTCGGAAGCTGGAGAACCCTCCGGCCCCGCTCGCCGTTTCCGATGGGCCGGCCTCCGTCAGACGGGCCGCACCGCCCGGTCGCCCGTTGGGGAATGCCTTGCTCCTCGAAGCCCTCCTCGTCCTGTCGATGCTGCCGCGCGAGGCCGAGACGGCCGGGCGGGCCGCCGGGCAGGCGATCCAGGCACGCCTCCCGAGCGTTCCGACGGCGCCGATCGCCCCGGCCCTGCCGCCGAGCCTCAGCCTCGTCGCCCGGGCGGTGTCGAACTGGCGGGATCAAGCCGGCGACAACCTCGCCCCGACCTCCCTCGCCCTCGTGGTGCGCTACGCCGCGGCCGAGCCCGGCTTCGTCGCCCGCTGCGTGCGGCTCAACAATTACTGGTGCGTGAAGCAGGCCCGCTGGACGGGGGAGCTCGGCGGCGACGCGGAGGGGCATACCGGCTTCGCCACCGCCGCCGACGGCGCCGACGCGGCGGCCCAGCTCCTACGCCGCTACTATCGCGATTACGGCCGCCGCACGGCGCTCGCCATCGTCCGACGCTGGGCACCCGCCGAGTGCGGAGGGCCGCGTCCCCTGAACCGCGCGGCGGCCCCGAAAGCCGGGACAATCGCCCGCGCCGCCGCAGGGCCCGCGATCTCGGCGGGGATCGCACCGCAGGGCATCGGCCGCACCTTGCGCGCCCGCTTCCTGGCGCGCCACGGACGGGGCGGCGTGGCGCGGGCGGCGGCCCCCGTGGCGGGCGGCCTGCGGGTACAGCCCTGGTCGGCGCGGGCACGCCTCGCCGGCCATCCGGGGCGCGTCCCCGTTCCCCGCGCGGCGGCGCTTCCCGCGCTGAGGCCCGCGACCGAGATCGCCACCGGGCTCACTGCGGCCTCGGCCGGCCCGGTGACGCGCGCCGCGGCGGATCCGGCCGCGCTCCTCGCCCCGAGCCGGCTCGTGGTGGAATCCGCATCGCTGCCGCCGCTCGCCGCCTCCCTGCCGAAGGGCAGCCTGCTCGATCTCTCCATCCCGGCCCCGCTCTGCACCAGCGACGAGACGCGCATCCGCAACTACGCCGCCCGCATCGCGGGCAGCGTCGGCGTCGGCCCCGAGGACGATCTGCGGCTGTTCGGGGAGGACGGGCGGGCGGGGGAGAATCTCCTGCCGGTGATGCGAGCGATGTCGGCGGTCGAACTCGGGACCCTGCACGCCTCGCGCGATCTCATCGCGGCGGCGGTCGAACGGCTTCAGGACCGTACGGCAACGAGCGCGGCCTCGGACAAGCGGGTCGAGGCCGCGCGGTAGGTCCCCGATCGAGACCCCGTATCCGCGGCGTCCGTCAGGCGGCGTCGCCCGGTGCCTTCTTCAATTGGCAGCCGGTGATCCGCCACTGGCCATCGACCTGCCGCTGCAGGGTGTAGAGCGCGACCCAGTCGATCCCGGCCTCGTCCTGGAGGCTCACCCCCTGGGCGATCTCGTCCTCGGCCGTCTCCTCGGCGGTCTCGAAGCGATAGCTGCGCGGACGCAGGACCGGGGCGTAGCCCTTCTCCACCATGGCGAGGAAGGTGTCGGGGGAAGGGAACAGGTTGCGGATCTGCGGCGCGGCTTCGGCGTAGGCACCGGCCGAGTCGTTGCGCCGGAACGCCTCGATCTGGCGCTCGATGGTGGCGCGAGCGGCCTTCTGGGCGGTGTCGTCCGCCCGGGCGGGCAGGGCGGCAAGGATGAGGGCGATCAGGACGGCAGCGGTGCGCATCGCGGGGCACTCCGTTCTTCCCGCGCCGGACGATTCGGTGCCGGCGCGGCCTGCTCGAAGAGAAGCAGGCGGCGGGCCAACGCGGTCAGGCCGCGCCGGGCTCCATCGGATCGTGCAGGCGCCGCCACGCGAAGACAGAGAACACGCCGACGAGGCAGGCGGCGATGCCGAACCACGTGAAGGCATATTGCAGATGGTTGTTGGGAAGATCGACCCGCAACTGCCCGCCGCGGGGCCAGCCGCCGGGATTGGGCGTCGCGTCCGCCTCGATCAGGTAGGGCGCGACATTCGTGAGCCCGCGCGCCGCCGCGATGGCCGGAATCTCGCGGGTGAACCACGCATCGCGGGCGGGGTCGGATTCGGGCACGAACATCGTGCGGACCTCGCTTCCCCGCAGCATGCCGGTGACGGACGTCTCGCCCCCGACCTGGCCCGCCGCACGCGACTGCGGATCCTTCAGCTCCGTCGGCACGAAACCGCGATTGATCAGGATGGTGGTGCCGTCCTCCCGCCGGAGCGGCGTCAGCACGTAGTAGCCCTGGAGTGCCCGGCCGGGTTCGCCCGGCGCGAGGCCGTGGACCAGCGTCTCCCGGTCATGGAGGAGGATGCCGCCCGCCCGCACCCGGCGGAACTCGTCGGCCTTCGGATCCCAATCCGCGAAGGGCGGGGGAGCGGCCGGGGGCTCGGCATGGGAGCGTTCGATGATCCGGGCGATCAGCGCCTCCTTCTCGCCCTTGCGGGCGAGCTGCCAGACCCCGAGGCCGACGAGGATCGCCAGGCAGACGAGGGCGGCGAGGCCGGGGGCGATCAGGCCGCGCAGGCGGGCGGAGCGGTCGGCGGCGGTCATGCGCGGAAGCGCCCCTGCTCGGCCTTGTTGGCGAACTGGACGGCGGCCAGGAGCCCCTTCAGGGGTCGCACCAGCAACAGGCTCAGACCGATGGCGAGGGTGCCCGCGACGAGGGCGTGGACCCAGATCGGCGGCTCGTAGGCGAATTCCATCCACAGGGCGGTCCCGGCCACGACGAAGCCGGTGATCGACATCACGAAGAAAGCGGGACCGTCGGCGGAATCGAAGCGCGAGAAATCCTGGCCGCAGACCTCGCAGGCCGGCCGAACCGCGAGGAAGCCGCGGAACAGGTGGCCCTCGCCGCAGGCCGGGCAGCGTCCGCGCAGGCCGGTCGGGATCGGGGAGGGATGGGAGGCAACTCGGTTCACGGGCTCGATCCTCGCGTCCCCCCGGATATGGCGGGCCGGTGGCGAAAGCGCACGAAAAAGGGCGGCTCACGCCGCCCTTCGAGATCGCCGCCCGCGCCTTGCGCCCGGGCAGCGAAAAGGCGGTTGCCTCAGTGGGCGCCGCCGCCGGCGCCCGCACCCCAGACGTAGATCGCGGCGAACAGGAACAGCCACACCACGTCGACGAAATGCCAGTACCAGGCCGCGAACTCGAAGCCGAGATGCTGCTTCGGGGTGAAGTCACCCTGGTAGGTGCGCAGCAGGCAGACGGCGAGGAAGATCGTGCCGATGATGACGTGGGCACCGTGGAAGCCCGTCGCCATGAAGAAGGTCGACGAGTAGATCGAGCCCGAGAAGCCGAAATGGGCGTGGGCGTACTCGTAGGCCTGGCAGGCGGTGAACAGCACGCCGAGGATGATCGTCAGCCACAGGCCCATCTTCAGGCCCTTGCGGTCACCGTGCAGCAGGGCGTGGTGAGCCCAGGTCACGGTGGTGCCGGAGGTGAGCAGGATCAGGGTGTTGAGCAGCGGAAGGTGCCAGGGGTCGAACGCCTCGATGCCCTTCGGCGGCCAGACGCCGCCGGTGAACTCGACGCGCGTCGCCTGGATCGGGTCGGCGGTGTAGACCGCGGCCTCGAAATAGGCCCAGAACCACGCCACGAAGAACATCACCTCGGAGGCGATGAACATGATCATGCCGTAGCGGTGGTGGAGTTGCACGACGCGGGTGTGGTCGCCCGAATTGGCCTCGTGGGTGACGTCCTTCCACCACGACAGCATGGTGTAGAGCACGCCGAGCGTGCCGGCGCCGAACACGTAGGGGCCGATGGCGAGACCGCCGGCCGAGAGACCCTTCATCCAGAAGACGGCGCCGAAGGCCATCAGGAACCCGGAGAACGCACCGAGGAGGGGCCACGGGCTCGGGTTGATGATGTGGTAGTCGTGGTTCTTGGCGTGCGCCCCGGCCATCGCAACTGGTCTCCCTTCGCCCGTACCCGTCGTCGCATCGACAGCCCGGGCCTTGTGTGCCTTGTTGAGGATCGGGTTTCGACGCCCGGTCCCGGTGAAGCTCTACTGCGGCCCCCGCGCCCTTGTCACGCTTGGGGTCCCAGAAATACCGACGTCCTCAGAAATTCGATGTCCGTGCCGGTTTGGCGATTTCCGCCACCGGCGCCCCGTTCTTCGACGGGAAGTAGGTGTAGGACAGCGTCATTTCCGAGAGCGTGCCGATGTCGGGATCCTTCCGCATCGCCGGATCGACGTAGAAGACCAGCGGGAATTCGGCCGACTCGCCCGGCTGGAGCAGGTGTTCGTCGAAGCAGAAGCACTGCACCTTGACGAAGTAGCTGCCCATCAGGTCGGGCTGGACGTTGAACACGGCGATGCCCTTGGCGGGCTCCTTGCCGACATTCGTCACCTTGAAGAACACCGTCGCGGTCTGGCCCGGGACCGCCTCGACGCTCGATTGCTCCGGCCGGAAGCGCCAGGACAGGTTCTTGGACACGTTGGTGTCGAAGCGGACCGTGACCGGGGCCAGGGCCTCGCCGGTCGCGGCCGTCGGGGCGGCGCCCACCAGCGGCGTGCCGTTGAAGCCGGTCGCCTTGCAGAACATGTCGTAGAGGGGCGCGGAGGCCAGGGCGAGGCCGCCCATGGCGAGCACCATGCCGGCGCAGGCCGCCACCGTGCGGCGTACGCCGCGGGCCGCCCGCTGCCGTCCGTCGTCCTGGCTGCCGCTCATCGCACCGGCCTCCTCAGAGCGGACGCTGAAGGACCTGCGGTCCGAGCTTGGCGATGGTCAGCACGAAGAACAGGATCACCAGGGCCCCGAGCGTCAGCGCGATGGCGAGCGAGCGCTTGCGGCGGGTCTGGGCCTCTTCGGGCGTCAGCGGACGTAGGCCGTCGGGGAGATCACTCACGGCGGGCCTCATGCCAGGACTGCGCGGTAGAGGCCGAGCCCCTGCTCGGCCAGCAGCGCCGAGAATAGCAGGAACAGGTAGAGGATCGAGAAGGCGAACAGGCCCATGGCCGCCTTGCGCTCAGGTTCGCCCTGACGCTGGCGGAACACCTGCACGGAACTGGCCAGCATGCCGAGCCCGCCGAGCACGCCGACGAGCGCATAGAGCCAGCCGCCGAAGCCGAAGACGACCGGCGCGAGGCCGAGCGGGGCGAGCAGCAGGGTGTACCAGACGATCTGGCGGCGGGTGGAATCGGGACCGGCGACGTTCGGCATCATCGGGATGCCGGCCCGCGCGTACTCGCCGCTCTTCACCAGCGCGAGCGCCCAGAAATGCGGCGGCGTCCAGATGAAGATGATCGCGAACAGGATCAGCGACTCGATGCCGACATGGCCGGTCACCGCAGCCTGGCCGACCACCGGGGGGAGGGCCCCCGCGGCGCCGCCGATGACGATGTTCTGCGCCGTCGCCCGCTTCAGCCACATCGAGTAGATGACGGCGTAGAAGACGATGGTGAAGGCCAGGAGCCCCGCGGCGAGCCAGTTGGAGGCGAGGCCGAGGATCAGCACCGAGCCGACCGAGAGCACGATGCCGAAGGTCAGCGCCTCGTCGGGGCGGATACGCCCGTCCGGGATCGGCCGCTTGGCCGTGCGGGTCATCAGGGCGTCGATGTCGGCGTCCCACCACATGTTGAGGCAGCCGGAGGCGCCGGCCCCGACGGCGATCATCAGGAGCGAGATCGCCGCGATCACCGGGTTCACGGTGGCGTGCGACACGACCATGCCGACGAGCGCCGTGAAGATGACGAGCACCATCACCCGCGGTTTGAGCAGGGCGAAGAAGTCGCGCACCTCGCCGCCGACGGCGGGGGCGAACGACGCGGCTTTGGTGTCGACCGTGAGGCTGTTCGACAGGCTCGTCATGAAAACCGTGTTCTGAACGCTTGGAGTGGAAACGCGTGCGTGTCCGGGATGTCGGATCGCGCCGTCTGCGACCCTCACGCCATGCCCGGCCGGCGGACAATGTCATGAGGCAAGTTCGGCGCCGCCCCTTGCCGGAAGCCTCCCGCGGCGCGGAAGAATTCCGGGAAAGGGCGAGGACCGCCGGGGCGGTCCTCGCGATCCTGTCGTTTAGTGGGCCGGCTCGTCGACGATCTTGGGGAGCGTCTCGAACTGGTGGAAGGGCGGGGGCGAGGACAGCGTCCACTCGAGGGTGGTGGCACCCTCACCCCACGGATTGTCCGCGGCGCGGGCCTTGGAGCGGAACGCCAGGGCGATGCCGATCACGAAGACCACCATGCCGAGGGCGAAGACGTGACCGCCCAGGGTCGCGACCTTGTGCCAGCCGGCGAAGGCCTCCGGGTAGTCGGCGTAGCGGCGCGGCATGCCGGCGAGGCCGAGGAAGTGCATCGGGAAGAACAGGATGTTCGCACCGACGAAGGCCAGCCAGAAGTGCAGCTTGCCCGCCCATTCGGGGATGATGTGGCCGGTCATCTTCGGGAACCAGTAGTAGATACCGGCGAAGATGATGAACACGGCGCCGAGCGAGAGCACGTAGTGGAAGTGCGCGACGACGTAGTAGGTGTCGTGCAGGTACTTATCGACCGCCGAGTTGGCGAGCACGACGCCGGTCACGCCGCCGACCGTGAACAGGAAGATGAAGCCGACCGCCCAGTGCATCGCGGCGGTGAAGCGGATCGAGCCGCCCCACATGGTCGCGATCCAGGAGAAGATCTTCACGCCGGTCGGGACCGCGATCACCATGGTCGCGAAGACGAAGTAGGACTGCGTCTGGAGCGACAGGCCGACGGTGTACATGTGGTGGGCCCACACGACGAAGCCGACGACGCCGATGGCGACCATGGCGTAGGCCATGGCGAGGTAGCCGAAGACGGGCTTGCGCGAGAAGGTGGCGATGATGTGCGAGACGATGCCGAAGGCCGGCAGGATCATCACGTACACTTCGGGGTGACCGAAGAACCAGAACAGGTGCTGGTAGAGCACCGGATCGCCGCCGCCCTCGGGGGCGAAGAAGGTGGTGCCGAAGTTACGGTCCGTGAGCAGCATCGTGATCGCGCCGGCGAGAACCGGAAGCGACAGGAGCAGCAGGAAGGCGGTGACCAGCTCGGCCCAGGCGAAGAGCGGCATCTTGTGCAGCGTCATGCCGGGGGCGCGCATGTTCAGGATGGTGGTGATGAAGTTGATCGCGCCGAGGATCGAGCCCGCACCGGCGAGGTGGAGCGAGAAGATCGCGAAATCGACCGCCGGGCCCGGATGGCCGGCCGAGGAGGAGAGCGGCGGGTAGACGGTCCAGCCGGTTCCTGCGCCCTGCGCGCCGGGCGACCCCTCGACGAACAGCGAGCAGACGAGGCAGGCGAAGCCCGACACGGTCAGCCAGAACGAGATGTTGTTCATCCGCGGGAAGGCCATGTCCGGCGCGCCGATCATCAGCGGGACGAACCAGTTGCCGAAGCCGCCGATGAGGGCGGGCATCACCATGAAGAACACCATGATGAGGCCGTGGCCGGTCACGAACACGTTGTAGGTGGCCGGATTCGAGAAGTACTGGAGCCCCGGCTCCTCCATCTCCATGCGGATGCCGAAGGAGAGGAACGCGCCGATGGTGCCCGCCATGAAGGCGAACACGAGGTAGAGGGTGCCGATATCCTTGTGGTTCGTGGAGAGGAACCAACGGGCGAAGAAGGAAGGCTTGTGGTCGTCGTGGGCGTCGTGCCCGGCATGTGCTGCGGCTGTGGCCATCTCTATGCCTTGCTCAGATGTCTGTCGCCTCTGGCGATTGAAGGGTCGGCCGGAGCGGCGGCCCCGGCCCGTCGAAGCGTCAGCGGGCGTCCGCGAGGCGCGAGCCGTCGTCGATCGCGGCGAACTTGGTCTTCGCCTCGGTCAGCCACTCGGCATAGGCCTGCTCGGAGACCACGCGCACGGTGATCGGCATGTAGGCGTGGCGGGCGCCGCACAGCTCGGAGCACTGGCCGTGGTACACGCCCTCGCGGTCGGCCCGGAACCACCACTGGTTCAGGCGGCCGGGGATCGCGTCGATCTTGCCGCCGAAGGAGGGAACCGCCCAGGAATGGATCACGTCGCCGGAGGTGACCTGCACCTTCACGACCTTGCCGACCGGCACGACCATGTCGTTGTCGGTGGCCAGGAGCTTGGGCTGCTTGTCCTCGTCGACGTTGGCGTCGAACGTGAAGCCGCCCTTATCGCCCGCGGTCGGGTACTCGTAGGACCAGTACCACGCGTGGCCGATCACCTTGACCATCACGTCGGCCTTCGGATCGGAAAGCTGAGTGCGCAGGGTGCGGAACGACGGGATCGCCACGGCGACGAGAATCAGCACCGGAATGATTGTCCAGGCGACCTCGATCATCGTATTGTGGGTGGTACGCGAGGGCGTCGGATTCGCCTTCTCGTTGAACTTGAAGATCACGTAGACGATGAGCGCCAGCACGAACAGCGAGATGCCGAACGCGAGCCAATGCAGCCCGTTCTCGAAGAGATGAAGGTCGGCGGCCTCCGCCGTCACCGCCACCTGACGGTCCATCTGCCACGGCTCGGGCTGGCCGATCCCGGCCGCGAGGGCGGAGGACGACGTGAAGAGGAGGGCGACGAGCGCGCCGGCCCCCCACGATGACCGATGTTGCGCCTGCGTCTTCCGCATGTTCCCCGCCTGGCTCCCCAAAATACCTGTTGAGTTCTTAGCCCTTGAATTCGCGCAGCGTGGTCGCAAATCCCGCGGGCGACCCGACCGTGACGTGCCAAGCCGAGTTCTTCGGCTTGACCTGGCGCTGCCGGACGGGCGATCGCGACGTAGAACCATACTGATCATAAAACCGCAACCGCAACGGCGTCGCTTCGCGTCGGTTGGACGCGGGTCAATGGTACTGGCATGACATTCGGCGGTTTATGAAGGCGTGACGATGGATCAGGGCGGAGCGGGCACGGGTGCGGCGTTTCCGCCGTCTTCCGTCAGGGTCGGCACTTTGGTGTTGGCCTACGACGCACCGGCGCCGAAAGCCGATTCGCGCGCGCTCGCCGTCGAGACGCCGGTCAACGTGGTGTACGGGACCGTTCCCTACGCCGTGATGATGCTGACGCCCGCCGACCTGACCGATTTCGCTTACGGTTTCAGCCTGACCGAGGGCGTGGTCGAGACGCCCGACGAGATCCGCGCCGTCTCGGTGGAGGAGGGGGAGGGCGGCCTGCGACTGCTCGTCGATCTGGCGCCGGGGCGCTTGCGTGAGCATCTCGCCCGAAAGCGCGCCATCAGCGGTCGGACCGGCTGCGGGGTCTGCGGCATCGACGACCTCGCGGCCCTGCCCATGGCACGGGTGCGGGAGGACGGTGCCGTGAGCGGCCCGCGGGTCGCCCTCGGCGCGATCCAGGCGGCGCTCGATGCCCTATCCGACCGGCAGGCTCTCAACCGGGAAACCCGCGCCGTGCATGCCGCAGCCTGGGCCCGGCTCGACGGCACGCTCGCCGCCGTGCGCGAGGATGTCGGCCGTCACAACGCCCTCGACAAGCTGATCGGTGCCCTGATGCAGGAGGGCGTGCGTCCGGACGAGGGCTTCCTCGTCATCACCAGCCGCTGCTCCTTCGAGATGGCGGAGAAGGCCGCCACCCTCGGCGCCTCGGTGCTGGTGGCGATCTCGGCGCCGACCTCGCTCGCCATCGAGCGGGCGCGCTGCCACGGCATGACGCTCTGCGCCATCGCCCGGTCGGACACCCTGACGGTGTTTTCCGGACGCGAACGCCTGATCCTCGCGGGCGAGGAAGGCTGACGCCGCCGAGAATCGTCCTGACTGTCAGATCCAGGACGAATCTTTCGGCTTCTGTTCCGCATTCGCTTTTCGCGACAGCCGGCCCCGACTCTTCGGGCCGTCGCTTAGTTCGCGCCGGCCTCGCCGGTGCCGCCGGGGACGATCGTCGCGCCGCCGATCACCCGGACGGGTTTGCGTGCGCCGTCGGCGGGCGGATCCTGCCAGGCGCGGTCCTTCGGCGCAGGCGCGGACTCGGCGGCCTTGGCCGCCGCCGGCTGACCCGTGGGCTCGGCACTCTTCGCAGGCGCCGCATCCACGGGTTTCTCGTCCGTCTTCGCCGCCGGCGTCATCTCCCGGGGCGCCGCCGCCTCGGCCGGGCGCAGGCTGGGGGCAGGGGCGAGGGGGGCCGTGCGGGCGGCCGCGGGCTTGGCCGGTGGCGCGACCTTCGCGGTCCGGCGCGGTGCGTCCGGGCGGGAGGCCGCGTCGGGGTTGAGACCGGAGGGGTTGGCGTCCGGCGCGATCTGCGGGGCGATACCGGCATTGGCCTCCTGGCGCGGAAGCACGGGGCGCGACGGTGCCGCACGCTCGGACCGGATACGGCCGTCGTCGAGGGACGGGCCGCGCGGCGCCAAGGGGGCAGGGGAGCGGGCGGCGGAGGGGGCCATGGAGGGGATGTCGGCGGGGGGCACGAGCCGCTCGGCCTCGCGGATGCGACGGGGCCGGTCGTCCTCCTCGGTCCAGCCATAGCCCGGCGCCACGGGGCGCGGGCGCAGGGCGGAGGGATAATAGGCCTCGCCGAGAGCCTCGCGGCCGATCACGGCGCCGTCGCGGGCATCGACCAGGAGACGCATCCGGGCGCCGCGCGGACCGGTGGCCTCGACCCGATAGGCACGCCCGTCGAAGCGCGGGCGCCCGATCTCGGTGAAGCCGCGATCCTGCAGGCTGTCGGCCACGGCGCGCGGCGACAGCGGCGCTTCGGCGCGGTCGTCGTAGACGTCCTCCGGGCCGTAACCCCAAGAGTGCCCCAAAGAGTGACCCCAAGAGTAGGGTCTGGCGAAGCCTTGGGCGGCGGCTCCCTCCAGGCCGACGCCGAGGAGGAGCGCGGCGACGCCCGCGCGGCGCAGAATCCTCGCGGCACGACCGGGGACGGGACGGCTCGGAGCCATACGGACCTCGCGAGAGCGAAACGGGAAAAGACTTTGAGCCCGGGAGCCCGCTGTTGGTCGCAGGTCTCCCGGCGCCACGGGTGGTCGCGATCCCCGCATTCCCTCCGTGTCGGCGCCGTGGGTTGAAGACTCCGAATGGGGCGAGATTGCGAAGCGGAAGCAACCGCCCCGTGCGACGACCGATGGCGGGCGGCGGCGCAAGCCGGAGCAGAGGGGCGCGTCGGGCGAATTGGGGGCATGCTCCGGCGCATGATTGAAAGGCGCGCGGCTGCGGCTCCACGCCCCTTGCTGGAAACTCTAAAATCTGGCAACGTCCCCTATAGGACAGCAACACTGTCCCATTTGTCGCGCTGGCCGCCGGGCGAGCTTTGGGGATTCCTCACGTGATCGACGTGACGTCCGAACGAGCTGACAAACCGGCGACCGTCAAGGCGATCCGGGCGAGCGACGGCTGAGCGAAGCCGGACGCTGCAGCCCGCGGGTCTCGCGGGCGATTCCGGCAGGAAGACCCCGACAGGATCCGATCGGCTAAAGAAGCGCGCGGCCCGGTCACCGTTGGTGTTCGGGCACGAAACATGCTCGCATGCGAGCAGGGTCGGAGATTGGCGGACGATGAGTGGAATTCCGTCTGAACTGTCGGTGGTCGAGCAAGAAGCCTCCATGGCGGCTCCGGCTCCCTCGCGGGCTGGTCCCGCGCCGCTGATCCTGCGCGATCCCGCCCTGCCGCGGGCGCAGGGCGCCTACGATCCGGCCCATGAGCGCGACGCCTGCGGCGTCGGCTTCGTCGCCGACATGCATGACCGGCGCAGCCATGCGATCGTCGAGCAGGGCCTGAAGATCCTGGAGAATATCGACCATCGTGGGGCGGTCGGCGCCGACCCGACCATGGGCGATGGCTGCGGCATTCTCACCCAGATCCCGCACGGCTTCTTCGCCGAGGAATGCTCGCGCCTGGGCTTCGAATTGCCGCCCGCCGGCCAATACGCCATCGGCCAGTTCTTCATGCCGCAGGCGGGCGAGGCCCGCGCGATCATCGAGGAGATCGTCGAGAAGACGCTCTCGGACGAGGGTCTGCCGCTGCTCGGCTGGCGCGACGTGCCGGTCGACTCGACCGATCTCGGCAAGGCCGTGAAGGAGACGGAGCCGCATCACCGTCAGGTCTTCATCGGCTGCCCGTCGAGCGTGACCGAGCAGGACACCTTCGAACGGCGGGTCTACATCGCCCGCAAGGTGATCTCCGGGAAGGTCTACGGCCACGGCGACCAGCGACTGATGGAGTTCTATCCCGTCTCCGTGTCGAGCCGGACCATCGTCTACAAGGGCATGGTGCTCGTGCACCAGCTCGGCCACTACTACACCGACCTGAAGGACCCGCGTTACGTCTCGGCTCTGGCCCTGGTCCACCAGCGCTTCGCCACCAACACCTTCCCGACCTGGCGCCTGTCGCACCCCTACCGGATGGTCGCGCATAACGGCGAGATCAACACGCTGCGCGGCAACGTGAACTGGATGGCCGCGCGTCAGGCGAGCGTCGATTCGGAGCTGTTCGGCAACGACATCTCGAAGATCTGGCCGATCTCCTACGAGGGCCAGTCCGACACCGCCTGCTTCGACAACGCCCTCGAATTCCTCGTGGCCGGCGGCTACTCGTTGGCCCACGCGATGATGATGCTCATCCCCGAGGCTTGGGCGGGCAATCCGCTCATGAGCGAGGAGCGGCGCGCCTTCTACGAGTATCACGCCGCCCTGATGGAGCCGTGGGACGGCCCGGCCGCGGTCGCGTTCACCGACGGCCGCCAGATCGGCGCCACCCTCGACCGCAACGGCCTGCGTCCGGCCCGCTACATCGTCACCGATGACGGCCTCGTCGTGCTCGCCTCCGAGATGGGCGTGCTGCCGATCCCGGACGAGAAGATCGTCCAGTCCTGGCGTCTCCAGCCGGGCCGGATGCTGCTGATCGACCTCGAGAAGGGCCGCATCGTCTCCGACGAGGAGATCAAGGGTGAGCTGGCCGGCGCGCACCCCTACGCCGAGTGGGTGAAGAACACCCAGATCGTGCTGGAGGAACTGCACCCGATCAGCCCGCGCGCCTCGCGCACCGACGTGTCGCTGCTCGATCGCCAGCAGGCCTTCGGCTACACCCAGGAAGACCTCAAGCTGCTCATGGCCCCGATGGCCGTGACCGGCCAGGAGGCCGTCGGCTCCATGGGATCGGACACGCCGCTCTCGGCGCTCTCCGACAAGCCCAAGCTGCTCTACACCTATTTCAAGCAGAACTTCGCGCAGGTCACCAACCCGCCGATCGATCCGATCCGCGAGGAGGCCGTGATGAGCCTCGTCTCGTTCATCGGGCCGCGGCCGAACCTGCTCGACATGGAAGGCGCCTCCCGCCGCAAGCGGCTCGAGGTGCGTCAGCCGATCCTGACCAACGGCGACCTCGAGAAGATCCGCTCGATCTCGCATTTCGAGGACCGCTTCGACACCCGCACCCTCGACATCACCTACGCCGCCGAGGCCGGTGCCACGGCGATGGAGGGCGCACTCGACCGCCTGTGCGACCGGGCCGAGGTCGCCGTGCGCGGCGGCTACAACATCATCATCCTGTCGGACCGCATGGTCGGGCCGGACCGCATCCCGATCCCGGCGCTGCTGGCGACCGCGGCGGTCCACAACTACCTGATCCGCAAGGGCTTGCGCACCTCGGTCGGCCTCGTGGTCGAGTCGGGCGAGCCGCGCGAGGTGCATCACTTCGCCTGCCTCGCGGGCTACGGCGCCGAGGCCGTGAACCCGTATCTCGCCTTCGAGACGCTGCTGGCGATGAAGGACGAGTTCCCGCCGGACCTGACCGACGACGAGATCGTCTACCGCTACATCAAGTCGATCGATAAGGGTCTGCTCAAGGTCATGTCCAAGATGGGCATCTCGACCTACCAGTCCTATTGCGGCGCGCAGATCTTCGACGCGATCGGCCTCAACGCCGATTTCGTGGCGCGGGACTTCTTCGGCACCGCCACCACCATCGGCGGCATCGGCATGGCCGAAGTCGCCCGCGAGACGGCGGAGCGTCACCGCGACGCCTTCGGCGACGCGCCGATCTACCGCAACGCCCTCGATGTCGGCGGCGAATACGCCTACCGCCTGCGCGGCGAGACCCATACCTGGACGCCCGACACCGTGGCGACGCTGCAGCACGCGGTGCGCCTCGGTGCGGACGAGCGCTACCGCGAATATGCCCGGCTCGTGAACGAGCAGGAGAACCACCTCAAGACCCTGCGCGGCCTGTTCCGGATCAAGACCGCCGCCGATCTCGGCCGCGAGCCGGTCGAGCTCTCGGCCGTCGAGCCGGCCGCCGAGATCGTCAAGCGGTTCGCCACGGGCGCGATGTCCTACGGCTCGATCTCGAAGGAAGCGCACGAGACGCTCGCCATCGCGATGAACTCGTTCGGCGGCCGCTCGAACTCGGGCGAGGGCGGCGAGGAGCCGCGCCGGTTCGTCACCGGTCCGGACGGCCGCTCGCGCCGCTCGGCGATCAAGCAGGTGGCGTCGGGCCGCTTCGGCGTCACGACCGAGTACCTCGTCAACGGCGACATGATCCAGATCAAGGTGGCGCAGGGCGCGAAGCCCGGCGAGGGCGGCCAGCTGCCCGGCCACAAGGTCGACGCCAAGATCGCCAAGGTGCGCTACGCGACGCCGGGCGTCGGCCTGATCTCGCCGCCGCCGCATCACGACATCTACTCGATCGAGGATCTGGCCCAGCTGATCTTCGACCTGAAGAACGTGAACCCGGCGGCCGACATCTCGGTGAAGCTCGTCTCCGAGGTCGGCGTCGGCACGGTCGCGGCGGGCGTCGCCAAGGCGCGCGCCGACCACATCACGATCTCGGGCTTCGACGGCGGCACCGGTGCCGCCCCGCTCACCTCGATCAAGCATGCGGGCGGCCCCTGGGAGACCGGGCTCGCCGAGACCCAGCAGACGCTGGTGCTCAACGGCCTGCGCGGTCGCGTGGCGCTGCAGGCCGATGGCGGCATCCGCACCGGCAAGGACGTGATGATCGCGGTGCTGCTCGGCGCCGACCAGATCGGCTTCTCGACCGCGCCGCTGATCGCGGCGGGCTGCATCATGATGCGCAAGTGCCATCTCAACACCTGCCCCGTGGGGGTCGCCACCCAGGATCCGGTGCTGCGCAAGCGCTTCAAGGGGACGCCCGAGCACGTCGTCAACTACTTCTTCTTCGTGGCCGAAGAGCTGCGGGAGCTGATGGCGGCGATGGGCTTCACCAAGATCGAGGACCTGATCGGCCGCTCGGATCTCCTCGACAAGCGCGAGGCGATCGAGCACTGGAAGGCCCGCGGGCTCGACTTCTCGAAGCTGTTCCACCGTCCCGAGGTCGGGCCGGAGGTGGCGATCCGCCATGTCGAGAAGCAGAGTCACCCGATCGATACGGTGCTCGACCGCCGCCTGATCGCGGGCGCCGAGCAGGCGCTGGCGACGGGCGAGGCCGTGACCCTCACCGACGTGATCCGCAACTCGGACCGCGCGGCGGGTGCCATGCTCTCGGGGGCGGTCGCCAAGGCGCATGGCCACGATGGCCTGCCGGACGACACCATCGTGGTGAAGCTCTCCGGCACCGCCGGACAGAGCTTCGGCGCGTGGCTCGCCGCGGGCGTGACCTTCGATCTCACCGGCCACGGCAACGACTATGTCGGCAAGGGCCTGTCCGGCGGCAAGCTGATCATCCGTCCGAGCGAGGGGCTGAAGGCGCCCCCCGCCCGCACGATCATGGCCGGCAACACCGTGCTCTACGGTGCCATCGCGGGCGAATGCTACATTCGCGGCGCGGCCGGCGAGCGCTTCGCCGTGCGGAATTCCGGCGCCATCGCGGTGGTCGAGGGCATGGGCGACCATGGCTGCGAATACATGACCGGCGGCGTCGTGGTCTCCATCGGCGTCACCGGCCGCAACTTCGCGGCGGGCATGTCGGGCGGTCTCGCCTATGTCCTCGACGAGGACGGCTCGTTCCGCGACCGCTGCAACCTGTCGATGGTCGATCTGGAGCCCGTGGAGGAGGAGGACGACATCATGCGTCGCTTCCACCAGGACGGCGATCTGGAGACCAAGGGCCGGGTCGACATCCTCGCCGACATGTCGGGCCACGACGAGGAGCGGCTCAGCCAGCTCCTCACCAACCATCTCAAGTATACCGGCTCGCCGAAGGCCAAGCAGATTCTCGACGATTGGGCGGGCTTCCGCACCAAGTTCGTCAAGGTGATGCCGGTCGAGTACCGCCGGGCCCTGCGCGAGATGGAAATGGCGCGGATGCCGGTGGCGGCGGAGTAGGCAGCGTCACACGGCTGCGTTCTTTCGGACCATACGGTCGGCGGCGATGGCCGCCGACCGCTTCACAGCGATGACGGAACGACGGCAAGGCCGCGTGGTCGAGGGATCCGCGCCTGCAAAGGGTTGATCGATGGGCAAGGTCACGGGCTTTCTCGAATACGACCGGCAGGAGCAGAAGTATCAGCTCGCCGCGGACCGGGTTCGGCACTTCCGCGAGTTCACGCTGCCGCTCGACGAGCACGACCTGTCGAAGCAGGCGGCGCGCTGCATGGATTGCGGCATCCCGTTCTGCCACGGGCCGACCGGCTGCCCGGTGCACAACCAGATCCCGGACTGGAACGACCTCGTGTTCCAGTCGGACTGGGAGGAGGCCGCGCGCAACCTCCACTCCACCAACAATTTCCCCGAATTCACCGGCCGCATCTGCCCGGCGCCCTGCGAGGAAGCCTGCACGCTCAACCTCGAGAACCAGCCGGTCGCGATCAAGACGATCGAGCAGGCCATCGCGGATCGCGCCTGGAACATGGGCTGGGTCAAGCCCGAGCCGTCCGAGACCCGCACGGGCAAGCGTGTGGCGGTGATCGGCTCCGGCCCGGCCGGCATGGCCGCGGCGCAGCAGCTCGCCCGGGTTGGGCACGACGTGCATGTCTACGAGCGCGAGCCCAAGGCCGGCGGCCTGCTCCGCTACGGCATCCCCGACTTCAAGATGGAGAAGCGCCACATCGATCGGCGCGTGAAGCAGATGGAAGCCGAGGGCGTCGTCTTCCATTACAAGGCGAATATCGGCGTCAACGTGCCCCTCGAGGAGTTGACCGCCAAGTTCGACGCCGTGCTGTTCTGCGGCGGGGCCGAGGATCCGCGCAACCCGCAGCTGCCGGGCCAGGAACTGGACGGCGTGCATTACGCCATGCCCTTCCTCGTCCAATCGAACCGCCGGGTCGGTGCCGAGCCGATGCCGGGCAACGGCGAGTTGCCGATCCTCGCGGCCGGCAAGAACGTCGTCGTCATCGGCGGCGGCGACACCGCCTCCGACTGTGTCGGTACCTCGTTCCGCCAGGGCGCACTCTCGGTCACGCAGCTCGACATCCGCCCGCGTCCGCCGGAGCGTGAGGACAAGCTGACGGTGTGGCCCTACTGGCCGACCAAGATGCGCACCTCGTCGAGCCAGGCCGAGGGCGCCGAGCGCGAGTTCCAGGCCGCGACCCTGCGGCTCGAGGGCAACCGCAAGGGCCAGCTCACCGGCGTGGTCTGCGCCCGCGTGGACGAGAAGCGCCAGCCGATCGAGGGCTCCGAGTTCGTGCTGCCCGCCGATCTCGTGTTCATGGCGATCGGCTTCGCCGGCTCGGTTCAGAAGGGTCTGGTCGCCGAATCCGGCGTGACGGTGGATCGTCGCGGGAACGTCTCGGCCAACGAGCAGGATTACCGGACCTCGAACCCGAAGATCTACGCCGCGGGCGACATGCGCCGGGGCCAGTCCTTGGTGGTCTGGGCGATCCGCGAAGGCCGCCAGGCCGCCCGGTCGATCGACGAGGCGCTGATGGGTTCTTCGGTGTTGCCGCGCTGACGGCATCGCCCGGACCGATCGAGGGGCCGTCGCTGGCAAGCGGCGGCCCTTTCTTGTTGAGCAGACCGCCGGACAGGCCAGTGCGGATCGCTTGCAAGAACGCTGGCTTCGCCTATCGTGACCACAAGGGTCACGGTGGGTTGAATGCAGGAAATCCAGCTCCGACAAGCAAAGGCGACTCTGTCCTCGGTCATCGACCAAGCCCGGCAGGGACAGCCTTCGATCATCACCCGGCACGGGCGGCCGGAGGCCGTCGTGTTGGGCTTCGAGGAGTGGCAGCGCCTCTCGCAGGTGCCGTCTTTCGGCAAGCTGCTGATGGCTGCTCCGCTGGACGACGGCGATCTGCCGGAGCGTCAGGGCGGAGTCAGGGACCCGGAACTCTGACGCTTGTACCTCGTCGATACCAACGTCCTCTCGGCCGGAGCGCCATCCAAACCCGCGCCGGCGCTGGATGTGACGGGATGGATGGAACGCAACAGCGCTGGCCTGTTCCTCTCCGTCATCACCATCGCCGAGATCGAGGATGGCATCGCCAAATGCCGGCGAGAGGGTGCGAGCCGCAAAGCGGGTCGGCTTGCGGAATGGTTGGGTACGCTACTCCACCTTTATGCGAACAGGGTCCTGCCGCTCGATCTCGACACGGCACGGCGCATCGGCGTCATGACGGATTTGGCGCGGGGACAGGGTCACGCTCCCGGCTTGGCGGATCTCGCGATCGCCGCGACCGCCCAGCGCCACGGCCTCACCCTGCTGACCCGCAACCTTCGGCATTTCCGCCCGCTCGGGGTCATCGCGCTCGATCCGTTCGCGGCGCTGCCACCCGAGGCCTCGTAAGGGAACGACGGTCAGCGCCGTCAGCCCGTTGCCTCACCCCGGCGGCCATCGGAAATCATCCGCCCGGCCCGGCTGGGGCAGGGGGGCGGCACCGCGCTGGAGGCTGCGCTCGCGGGTCCCGGTGGCATCGCCCTCGGAGGGGCGACCGCTGAGGAGCGTGCCGCCGGGCGCGGTCTCGGCCCGGCCGAGCGGCACCACGGGGCCCGCCGCGGGCTTGACCGGAAGCGTCGGGATGCCGGGCGGCTCGGGAAGGCTCGGCAGCATCGCGGTGATCTTGCGGTCGATGGCGGCGGTGTCGTCGAGGCCGGGAGCGGGGGTGCCCTCGGCGGGGTTGTTGGTGGCGACCGGAGCGGCGGTCGGCGGCTCGGCGGGCTGGCCGCCGCGGGCGCCCATGAGGCGCTTCAGCTCCACATCGGCGAAATGCGCGACCTTGCGAGCGCCGGCGCTGGTGAAGTGGATGCCGTCCGCCGTGCGCAACCGCGCCTCCTGACCCTCGACATCGGGGCCGCTGGCGGTGAAGCGGTTGCGGTCGTCGACGAAGCCCTGCCAAATGTCGACATAGGTCTGGCCGGCCTTCTGCACCCGCTCGCGCACGAGATCGTTGATGCTGGCGAAGTCGCGGGTCAGGCTCTCGCTGCGCACCGGCGGCAGGCCGACCCAGACCAGGGGCACCTTGGCGTCGGCGAAAACCTTGACCACCGCATCGACCCGGGCGGCGTAGAGCTCGCGCCAGCGGTCGGACAGGGCCTCGACACTCTGATCTCCCTCGCGGATCGCCTGCCGGTCGTTCACGCCGACCATCATCAGGGCGTAGGAGAGGTTCGCGTTCGCCTTGAGGAAATCCTCGGCGCTCTTGGCCCAATCGACCACGTCCCGGCGCACGAGGCCGCTATCGCCCTTGGAGCGATCGACCACCGCCACATCGGGACTGTCGGAAAACGCCTCGTCGACCCCCTTGCCGAGATAACTCGCCAGCGAATCGCCGAACACGGCGACCTGCGTGGTCGGAGCCGCCTTCGGCACGGCGGGCTTGGGCTGGGCGACGGCGGGCGGCGGGCTCGGGCGACGGCGGCGCGCGGCGCGCTCCTCCTCCGACCGGCTGGTCACCGCCGGTGCGCGGGGGCGCGAGGGACGGGCATAGCCCGGCGGCGGGGCGGCGCCCGGCGCAGCCTGGCCCGGCGGCGGAGGCGGCGGGCTGCGCGGCTGATCCTCCCATGGCCAGTAGAACGAGCGCGATTCCTGCTGGGGCTGCGGGGCGGGACGGCGGGGCTGGGGGCGGGCATAGCCGTCGTCGCGGTAGCCGCCGCGGGGGCGGCGCGGGGCATAATAGGGATCCTGCGGCGGCGCGTCGTAGGTGTCGCCCCATTGGGCCGAGACCGGCGAGGGGCCGGCGAGGCAAGCGGCGCCGAGTGCGAGAAGGCCGAGGATCGCGGCAGGGCGCGGCAGCGCCGGGCGATCGGTCGGGCAACGGGCCATCCAGAAACCTCGATCGGTGACACGCGGACCGGGTGATGTCCGACCCGGTTCGAAGGAACGAGGATAACGCGAGACGGCGCATCCGTCTAAGGCCGCCGCGCGTGGGATTGTCGCCCCGCCCGGCATCCGCGATCAGCGGCCACCCTCCAGACGTTCCAGCAGAGCGGGTCGGGCATAGCCGTCGGCCGGGATGTGTTCGCGGATCTGGTAGCGCCGGACCGCTTCGCGCAGCTTCGGCCCGGCCCGCCCGTCGGCCTCGCCGTCGTAGAAACCTTCGCGGGCGAGCCCGGTCTGCAGGCGCTTCAGTCCTGCCCCGTCGAGGCGCGCGGCGTTGTTCGGCCAGGGGGCGGCCAGCGCCGGGGCGCCGGCCAGCCGATCGGCGAGATGGCCCACCGCGAGGGCGTAGGAATCGCTGGTGTTGTAGCCGCGGATCGCCTCGAAATTCTCGGTGATGAGAAAGACCGGCGCGCCCAGGCCGCCGGGCAGGAACAGGCTCGCCTCGCCTCTCAGAGGCAGCGGCTTGCCGTCGGTGCGGCGCACGCCGCGGGCGGCGAAATCCGAGAGCGGACCGCGATAGCGCGTCAGGTCGAAATCCTTCGGCAGGCTGACCTCGTAGCCCCAGCTCACGGCGGGGTTCCAGCCGAGCGAGCGCAGGTAATGCGCGATGGAGGCCAGCGCGTCGGCCTCCGAGCGCCAGATGTCGCGCCGCCCGTCGCCGTCGAAATCGACCGCCTCGCGCAGATAGACCGAGGGCAGGAACTGCACCTGACCCATGGCGCCGGCCCAGGAGCCGACCATGTTCCGCGGTTCCACGTCACCGTTCTCCAGGATCCGGAGAGCGGCGAGCAATTCGTCGCGGAACAGCCGGCCGCGATGACCGGCATAGGCGAGACTCGCGAGCGAGCGCAGGACCGACAGGCTGCCCGCGCTCGCCCCGAAATCCGACTCGACGCCCCAGAAGGCGAGGATGACGGAGCGGGGCACCCCGGTCTTCGCCTCGATCGCCGCGAGGGTGCCCGAGAGCCGCGCGGCCTGCGCCTTGCCCCGCGCGATGCGACCCGCGGAAACCGCGCCGACGAGGTAGTCCCAGACCGGACGGCTGAACTCATTCTGGCGACGGGTGCGGGCGATCACCTCCGGATCGGGCGCGGTCACGCCGGCGAAGGCCGCGTCGAATGTCGCCTGGGAGATGCCGCGGGCCTTGGCTTCCGGGCGCAGCCCGGCAAGGAATCCAGGGAAATCGCCCTCCTGCGCCCGCGCGGGCGCAGTGGCGACGAGGAGGGCCGTGAGGAGCGCGGCGAGCCGAACCCTCACCGGCGGTTCCGCTTGGACAGGGCATCCTCCCAGGCGAACGCCTGTCCGACGATGGCGTCGAGATCGTCGTGCTTCGGCGCCCAGCCGAGCTCGCTGCGGATGCGGTCGGCGCCGGCGATGATCTGGGCCGGGTCACCGGCACGGCGGGGCGAGAGCCGGACCTCGAAATCGCGGCCGGAGATGCGCTTGACCACCTCGATCACCTCCAGCACCGAGTAGCCCCGGCCGTAGCCGCAATTCAGGGTCAGGCTGTCGCCGCCGCGGCGCAGGTGATCGAGGGCCACCATATGGGCCTCGGCGAGGTCGGAGACCTGGATGTAGTCGCGCAGGCACGAGCCGTCGCGGGTCGGGTAATCGGTGCCGAACACCTCGAGATGCGTCCGCTGGCCGAGAGCGGCCTGGGTCGCGACCTTGATGAGATGGGTGGCGTTGGGCGTCGACTGGCCGGTGCGCCCGCGCGGATCGGCACCGGCGACGTTGAAGTAGCGCAGCACCACGTAGGAGAAGCCGTGGGCCTTGGCCGCATCGGCCAGCATCCACTCGCTCATCAGCTTGGAGCGGCCGTACGGGTTGATCGGGTTCGTCGCCAGCGTCTCGGGCACCGGCACGGTTTCGGGCTCGCCGTAGACGGCGGCGGTGGAGGAGAAGATGAAGTGCTTCACGCCGGTGCGGGCCGCGGTCTCGATCAGAGCGCGCGTCTTCACCGTGTTGGCGAGATAGTACCCCAGCGGATCGGACACCGAATCCGGGACCACGATCTTGGCCGCGAAATGGGCGATGGCGTCGATCCGGTGGCGCAAGATCGTCTCGGTGACGAGCGCCTGATCCGAGACGTCGCCGACGACGAGACGCACCTCCGGCGGCAGGGCCCAATCGAAGCCGGTGGAGAGGTCGTCCAGCACGACCACCTCCTCGTGGCCGGCATCGACCAGCGCCAACACCATGTGGCTGCCAATGTAACCGGCGCCGCCCGTGACCAGAACCGCCATGAATATTCCCCTTGATGATCGCCCCGAACGCGAAAGCCCCGCCCGAAATACCGTATCCGTGGCGATGCCCCAGGCTCTTGAGTCTTATTGATAATTTTCGAAAACCGGCGGCCGTCTCTCGGGCCGGAGGCTCTAGCGGATAAAGTTTCAGGTCCGATTAATCGCGAAAAGTGTCATGCTATGCCGCAAGCGGGGCTGTTGCCGGACGCGCGTGTACTATTTCATTGACAGCGCGGCCGACGATGGTCGCCCCGCCCCACACCATCCACGGGTTCCGTCAGATGAAACCGATTCGCAAGGCCGTCCTCCCCGTCGCCGGCCTCGGCACGCGCTTCCTGCCGGCCACCAAGGCGGTACCTAAGGAGATGCTCACCGTCGTCGACCGCCCGGTCGTTCAGCACGTGGTGGACGAGGCCCGCGAGGCCGGCATCGAGCATTTCATCTTCGTCACCGGCCGCGGCAAGGCGGTGATCGAGGACCATTTCGACATCGCCTTCGAACTCGATCACACCCTGCAGGAGCGCGGCAAGACCGCGGCTTACGAAGAGCTGAAGCGGGACCTCCCCAAGGCCGGACAGACCAGCTTCACCCGTCAGCAGGCCCCCCTCGGCCTCGGCCACGCCGTATGGTGCGCCCGCGAGATCGTCGGCGACGAGCCGTTCGCGGTGCTGCTTCCGGACATGCTGAGCCGCGGCTGCATGGGCCAGATGCTCAAGGCCTACGAGCAGCATGGCGGCAACGTCATCGCTGTCGAGGAGGTCAAGCCCGAAGAGACCCACCAATACGGCATCGTCGCCGTGGGCGAGACCTTCGGTCAGACCTTCGAGATCACCGGCATGGTCGAGAAGCCCAAGCAGGGCACCGCGCCGTCGAACTACATCATTTCCGGCCGCTACATCCTCCAGCCCGAAATCTTCTCGATCCTGGAGCGGGGCGAGAAGGGGGCCGGCGGCGAGATCCAGCTCACCGACGCCATGATCCGGCTGGCCGAGCAGCAGAAGTTCTTCGGCATGCGCTTCGACGGGCGTACCTACGACACCGGCTCGAAGATCGGCTTCCTCACCGCCAATCTCGCCTATGGCCTGGAACGTCCGGAACTGTCCGAGGCGCTGAAGGCTGAAATCCGCGCGCTTCTCGGGTAAGCGCTCGAAACCGGCGAATTTTCTCTGAATCTCGAAAATCGAGTGAGATCAGGACGTTAAGACAAGAATCTGGGATTCCACATTCCAGATTCCACCAATTTTAAGCGGTTCCATGCGCAAGAGCGTGCGAGCTATGCACACAGCGCAGGTGAAAACGATCTCACAGCTCTTGCGTTTTGTGCGTCGCGATGCGAATTGTGCATTGCGAGATCGCGATGGCGTCGCGGTCCCGCAGCCCTTCTTGGGCGTTTCCTCCCTAGACTTCGGGCCGCCCTCCATCGGGGCGGCCTTTTTTCTTGGTGATGCCCGCGGTTGGACGCCGCGTCTCGCGCCACCTGTGGCCTGAACCTCGACTCTGTTCTCGATCCTTCCGCCCGACCCCGTCGGGCCGTAGTCCGTCTACTCGGCGGCGATGCGGAGGGGCGATGTGTCGATGGTCTCGGCGGCGACTTCGGCGATCACCTGGGAGAGGTGACGGCTGAGGGGCGCGAACCCCGCGGTCAGCGCCAAGGACTGCTCGTTCATGTAGAGCGCCCGATTGATCTCGATCTGAAGCGCGTGCCGTCCGAGACCGGGCTCGCCGTAATGCTCGGTGATGAAGCCGCCGGCATAGGGCTTGTTGCGCACCACCCGGTACCCCAGGGCCCGCAGACGATCCTCCACGCTCTCGGTGAGACCGGGACTGCAGCTCGTTCCGAAGCGATCGCCGAGCACGAAATCCGCCTGAGCGCTCTCGTCGCGTCCGAGGCTCGACGAGGGCATCGAGTGGCAATCGATCAGGATCGCCTTGCCGAAGGTCCGCGCCGTGCGCTGGATCAGGCCGCGCAGGGTCCGATGATAGGGCTTGTAGAGGGTCTCGATCCGCGTCACCGCCTCCTCGACCGGTAGACGCTCCCGGTAGATCTCCTGCCCGTCCGCGACGATGCGCGGCACGGTGCCCAAGCCCCCCGCGACCCGCATCGACCGGGTGTTGGCGTAGGACGGCAACCGCCCGGTGAACATGCGGGGGTCGAGCTCGTAAGGCTCGCGGTTCAGGTCGAGATAGGCGCGGGGAAAGCACGCTCGCATGAGCGGCGCGCCGAGCCCGACCACGGAGGCGAACAATCGGTCGACATGGGCGTCTTCCGAGCGGCGCAGCGTCAGCGCGTCGAGGCGGGAGGCGGCGAGGAAGGCCGGCGGATAATGCGCCCCGGAATGGGGCGCGTTGAACACGAAGGGAAAGACGTGCTCGGCGGGCTCGTCCACGAGGAAAGGCGGATCGAACGTCTCGCAGCCGTCGGCGGGGAGGGGGCTCATCGCGTCGCGGACGCCGATCTGTGGCGGATGGAGGACATCGGACCACTTTGGGGCGGCGGAGCCGACCTGTCTACTGCGTCCCGCGCCATCGATGGGGGTCCGGCCGTGGCCGCGACCTTAACCCCGTGTTTACCATGCGGCGGCTTTATGGAATGAACACCACAGGGCGCATAGGCACCGGGACGCCGTTCGATGAAGATCCTGCTCGCGGAAGACGATAACGACATGCGCCGGTTCCTGGCCAAGGCGTTGCAGAACGCCGGCTACGACGTGCTGTCGTTCGACAACGGGCTCTCTGCCTATAACCGTTTGCGCGAGGAGCCGTTCGAGCTTCTCCTGACAGATATCGTGATGCCGGAGATGGACGGGATCGAGTTGGCGCGCCGCGCCACCGAACTCGATCCGGACATCAAGGTGATGTTCATCACGGGCTTCGCCGCCGTGGCGCTGAATCCCGACTCCAAGGCTCCCAAGGACGCGAAAGTCCTTTCCAAGCCGTTCCACCTGCGCGAGCTCGTGAACGAGGTCGAGAAGCTGCTCGCCGCGGCCTGAGACGCGGCCGGATCGGGCTCTTCCCACCAGCGCCTCATCCTGAGGTGCCCGCGCCAGCAGGCCTCGAAGGGGGCTCCAGGGATCGCGCGATACGCCGGAGCCTCCTTTGAGGCTTCGCCACGCTCCGCACCTCAGGATGAGGGCGGAGGGTCGAATGAGCGCTGTGTCTTCCCCGCAGTAGGAAGATCGGCGCCGCTCACCTATATCGGCTGCTTCTTCTCCTCGGGCGCGCGAGCGACCATGCAGCCGGTCACCCTCTACACAACGGCCTGGTGCCCCTATTGCTCGGCGGCCAAGAGCCTGCTGCGCGACAAGGGCGTGGCCTTCACCGAGATCGACGTCGAGAAGACGGCGGGCGCCCGGGCCGCGATGGTCCAGCGGGCCGGCGGGCGCACGAGCGTGCCGCAGATCTTCGTCGGCGACCGCCATGTCGGCGGCTGCGACGACCTCTACGCCCTGGACCGGGCGGGCGGACTCGATCCGCTGCTCGCCGCATGAGCGACGGCACCCGCTTCATCGCCGCCTGCGTCCAGATGCGGGGTGGGCGCGATCCTGCCGCCAACCGCGCGGCGGCCGTGATGGCCGTGCGCGAGGCCGCGCGGGCGGGCGCGGCCTATGTCCAGACACCCGAGACCACCTCGCTGATCGAGCGCGACCGGACCGCCCTGTTCGCCCATGTCGGGCCGCAGGATCAGGACGCGACGCTCGCCGCGCTGCGCGAGGTCGCGCGGACGGAGAAGATCGTCCTCCAGATCGGGTCGCTGGCGATCCGCGAAGGGGACAAAATCGCCAACCGCGCCTTCCTGATCGATGCCGAGGGCGAGATCCGGGCGGCCTACGACAAGCTGCATCTCTACGACGTCGATCTGCCGAACGGCGAGAGCTGGCGCGAATCGGCAACCTATTCGGGCGGTGCCTGCGCCGTCGTGGCGGAGACGCCGCTCGCCGCCTTCGGCATCACCATCTGCTACGATCTGCGCTTCCCCGCGCTCTACCGGGCCCTGGCCGAGGCGGGCGCCACGGTCCTGACGGCCCCGGCCTGCTTCACGCGGCAGACGGGCGAGGCGCATTGGCACGTGCTCCAGAGGGCCCGCGCCATAGAGACCGGGTCGTTCATGATCTCGGCGGCGCAGGGCGGGCGACACGAGGACGGGCGCGAGACCTTCGGCCATTCTCTCATCATCGATCCCTGGGGCGTGATCCTGGCCGAGGCCGAGGGCGACGCGCCGGGTGTGATCCTCGCCGAGATCGATCTTGCCCGCGTCGCCGAGGCGCGCGCGCGCATCCCCACCCTGTCGCACGCACGCCCCTTCAACGTGCGCCGCGTCTGATCTCCCGTCACCTCTCGCCTGCGGACGCGGCCCCGAGCCGGGACCCGAGGCCCATGCCCCATGATCCGCTTCACCCTTGTCTGCGATTCCGGTCACGACTTCGAGAGCTGGTTCCCCTCAGGCTCGGCCTATGACGAGCAGGCCGCCCGCGGGCTCGTGACCTGCCCGTTCTGCAACTCGGCGAAGGTGACCAAGGCGCCGATGGCCCCGGCGGTGGCGCGCACCGACCGCGAGCGCCGGCCCGCCGCCGAGCCCCCCGGCGCGGCCGGCCTCCCGGCGGTCCCGAGCCCGCCGCCCGCCGCGCCCGTGCCGATGATTGCCGAGCCGGAGCGACGTCTGCGCGCCCTGCTCAACGCGATGCGCGAGCAGGTGGTCGCGAGCGCCGAGCATGTCGGCGACCGCTTCGCCGAGGAGGCGCGGGCGATCCATTACGGCGATGCCGAAGGGCGGCCGATCTACGGCGAGGCGACCCTGAACGAGGCGCAGGAACTTGCCGAGGAGGGCATCCCGGTCATGCCGCTGCCGTCCGCGCCGGACGACCGGCATTGAATCCTGCCCGGCCCGCCGGGCCGGGCTACAAACCCCGCTCGCGCCGCAACCGCACGATCGCGCGGTCGAGGGCGCCGAGGAAGGCCGAGCGATCGCTCTTCGAGAACGGCTTCGGGCCACCGGTGATGGCGCCGGCCTCGCGCAACTCCTGCATCAAGTTGCGGGTGGCGAGGGCCATGCCGACGGAGGCATCGGTGAAGGCCTTGCCCGTGGGACTCAGGGCCACCGCACCGGCCTTCACGCAGCGGCTCGCCAGCGGCACGTCGGCGGTGATGACGACGGCGCCGGGGCTCGCCCGCTCGGCGATCCAGTCATCGGCGGCATCGAATTTGTCCCCGACCACGACACGCTCGATCCAGGGCTCGCGCGGCAGGTTCAGGAAGGCGTTCGCAACGACGAAGACGTGAAGCCCGTAGCGCGCCGCCACGCGAAAAACCTCGTCCTTCACCGGGCAGGCATCGGCATCGACGTAGATGCGGATCGGGTCGGGCGTCGTCATGCCGCTCGCCTCGCGGACAGGACGATGCGGGCCGCCGCCCGGCTAGGCTCCTCGTCGCCGGGCAGACGCATCCTGTCGTCGATGCGGCCGAGGGCGTCGAGCTGGGTCCGGCGGGCCGGGCCACCGGCCATGAGCGGCGCCAAGGTATCGGCCAGACGCTCGGGGGTGCAGTCGGCCTGCACGTATTCCGGCATGGCATTTTCCGAGAGGATCAGGTTCGGCAGGACGATGGTCGGCACCTGGATCAGGCGGCGCGCGATCACCTCCTCGACCCGCGAGACCTTGTAGGCCACCACCATCGGCACGCCGGAGAGGGCGAGTTCGAGGGTCACCGTGCCCGAGGCCGCCAGCGCCGCCCGCGCCCGGCGGAAGGTCGCGTGCTTGGCGGGCTCGCCGTGGACGATGCGGGGCTGGCGCTCCCAGGCGACCGCGAGCCGCTCGATCAGCGCCCGGTGGCGGCTCACCGCCGGCAGCTCGATCTCGAACGGGCCGACCCGCCGGACCAGCTCGGCGGTCGCACGGCCGAAGACCGGCATCAGCCGCTCGATCTCGGAGCGGCGCGAGCCCGGCAGCACGGCCAGCACCGGCGGGCGCCCGTCGCGGATCGCCTGCTCCTCGGGGGAGGGGCGCAGGTCCGAAAGGCGCTCGATCAACGGATGGCCGACATAGGTGCAGGGCGGGCCGCCGAGGCGGCGATGCGCCTCCGGCTCGAACGGCAGCAGGGCGAGCACGTGATCGATGAAGGGCACCATGCCCTTGGCCCGCCACGGCCGCCATGCCCAGACGCTCGGCGAGACGTAATCCACGATCGGCAGGCCGGGCAGCCGCTTGCGCACGCGGGTCGCGACCGCGTGGGTGAAGCCGGGGCTGTCGATGATGACGAGAACGTCGGGCCGGGCCGCCACGATGTCCTCGACCGTCTCGCGGATGCGCCGCAGCAGGGTGCGGGCGCGGGCCAGCACCGGCAGGTAGCCCATCACCGCCACGTCGTCGATCGGGAAGAGCGACCCGAATCCTTCCGCCGCCATGGCCTCGCCGCCGACGCCGCCCAGCGTCAGGGGCGCGGGCGAGAGGCCGCGCAGGGCCCGGATCAGCTTGGCGCCGAGCTGGTCGCCGGAATCCTCGCCCGCCACCAGCCAGATTTTTTGGTGGGGGTTCACGGCGTCACCTCCAGGCCGATCAGGAAGAGACCGGCCGCATCCGCGGCCGCCACCGTCTCCTCCGAGTCGATCACCAAGGTGTAGCCGGCGCCGATGGCGATGCCGACGCAGCCCGCCGCGGCCGCCCGATGCACCGTGCGCGGGCCGATCGCCGGCAGGTCGATGCGCAGGTCCTGGCCGAGCTTGGGCAGCTTGACCAGGACCGCGCCCTTGGGCGCCCTGCCGTAGCCGAGCGGCCTGCGGTTGAGCGCGCGGGCGCGGATCAGCATCCGGTCGGTGCCCTCCGGGCCCTCGACGGCGACGACCCGCTCGGCGGCGACCACCGCCGCCTGCCCGACATCGAACGGGCTCAGCGCGCCGAGCATGGCCCGGCCGGTGGCGATCGATAGCGATGCATCCGGGTCGGGAGCGTGCCGGCCGAGGCGACCGGGCCGGCCGAGCAGATCGGGGGCGACCTCGTGGACGCCGAGCACCCGGTGGCCGTTCTCTTCGAGGAGCGACAGCACGGCGCGCAGCAGCCGGTCGTCACCGCCCGCGAGCCCCCGCAGGATGTCCCGGTTCTTCACGGCATGGGCGGCGTTCAGCAAGGCCGCCGGACTCGGGCGGGCCACGCCGCCCGCCGGCACCACGGCCTCCGGGGCCCAGTCCTTCAGGATGCGCAGGGTGCCCGGAATGTCGAGGAGATCGACCACCGCGTCGGCCCGACGCCGCATCGACCGCTCGGTGAAGCCGCGCACGGCGAGCACCCGGAATGGTCGCCCCGCGCGCTCCAGGGACGCGGCGACGAGTTCCGGCAGGCGACCGGCCCCGGCCACCAGCGCGAGCGGTCGGGCCGTCCCCTGCATGGCGGAGTCAGCGTGCCGCATCGGCATTGCCCGAAAGCCGGTGCCCACGGTTCGGGCCGATGCCCTAGACCGCCGCAGCGACGGCGCGGGGCGTGCAGATCGAGCGCTTGCCGCCCTCGCGGATGAAGGACAGGATCTCGTGGATCGCCGGATGGGTGTCGAATTCGGCGGCCACGTCCTCCACGCGCTCCATCAGCGTGCCCTCCTGGGCGAAGAGCAGCCGGTAGGCGCGGCGCAGGGCATGGATGTCCTCGCGGGAGAAGCCGCGCCTTTGCAGACCGATGATGTTGAGACCCGAGAGATAGGCACGGTTGCCCAGCACCATCCCGTAGGGGATGCAGTCGTTCTCCAGGCCCGACAGCCCGCCGACGAAGGCGTGGTCGCCGACGCGGGCGAACTGGATCACCGCCGCGCCCCCACCCAGGATCGCGTAGTTGCCGACCGTGCAATGGCCGGCCAGCATCACGTTGTTGGAGAAGATGACGTGGTCGCCGACGCGGCAATCATGGCCAACATGGCTGTTGGCCAGGAAGGCGCAGTGATTACCGACCGTGGTCTCCAGCCCGCCCCCCGCGGTGCCGGGGTTCATGGTGACGCCCTCGCGGATCAGGCAATCGGAGCCGACGGCGAGCGTCGAGGGTTCGCCGCGATATTTCAGGTCCTGCGGCGGGTGACCGATCGAGGCGAACGGGTAGATCTTCGTCCGCGCGCCAATCGTCGTGCGCCCGGCGACCACCACGTGGCTGATCAGTTCGCAGCCATCGTCGAGCGTCACCTCGGGGCCGACATGGCAGAACGGGCCGATCCGCACGCCCTCGCCGAGGCGGGCGCCGTCCTCGATCACGCTGCTCGGGTGGATGCCGTCTCGCGAAGGGCTCACCAAGGCGCTCACTCCGTCACCAGCATGGCGCCGATCTCGGCCTCGGCGACGAGGACACCGTCGACGCGGGCCTCGCCCCGGAACCACCACATCGTCTTGCGCTGCTTCATCTTGGTCATGTGCAGCCGCACCTGGTCGCCGGGGACGACGGGCTTGCGGAACTTGCACTTGTCGATGGTCATGAAGAAGACCTGTTTGGTCTTCAGCTCCGCCGCGCGGTCGCCGATGATGTGGCGGCAGCAGATCGCGCCCGCGGTCTGGGCCATGGCCTCGATCAGCAGGACGCCGGGGAAGACCGGCATGCCCGGAAAGTGTCCGGTGAATTGCGGCTCGTTGGCGGTGACGTTCTTGATGCCGATGCAGCTCTCGTCGCGATCGATCTCGATGATCTTGTCGATCATCAGGAACGGGTAGCGGTGGGGCAGCAGCTCCAGAACCTTCTGGATATCGGCCGATCCCAACTCCCGCGGCGCTTCGCTCATCGGTCTCAACGCTCCCCGCTCAACGATACTGTGCGCGGCCGTTGCCGCTCGATCCGGCGACCCTGCCCGGTGAGGGCGCCTCATCGGCAGAAAATCGGGCGGATGCAAGACTTTTGGACCGATTCGACCTTTCGCGCCCCGGTGGACGCGCGGCGGACCCCGCAAACGATGCCGTTCGCGAACGCATCGGGGCGGCCACGCCCGCCCGCCGTCACCCTCGAAGACGCTGCCCGGACAGTATGCAACCCACCTGTACTCGACATCGCATCCTTACGGCCAAGCTTTCAGCTACGTACATTGCCGCGAGTGCTGGCGAAGATCATTCCATGGCTACTGAGTTTTTTCGGAGAACCGTTTCGACACTTGCCGCGTTTGATGGCGTCTTTCGAATTCGGAGGTTACGCCAATGAGAACGGTTGCACTTGGTCTTGCTGCGTTGCTGATGAGCACTTCGGTCTACGCGCAGGGCGCGGCCGGTGCGGGCGAGCGCGGCGGCATGCAGGCGGGCAGCGAGCGGGGCGCGTCCTCAGGCGGCATGCAGAACCGCGGCGGCGACACCCAAACCCGTGGCGGCGACACACAAGCCCGCGGCAGCGATGCCATGTCCGGCAAGGAGATGGGCAAAGGCGCCGACAGGGCCGGACGGGGCGAGACGGCCGGCCGTGAGTCGGGCAAGGATGACAGCAAGGGCGCGATGGCCCGCGACGGTCGCGGCGAGCGCGGCATGGACGGGCGCGCCGGACGCGACACGGCCGAGCGGGGGGATCGCGGCGAGCGGATGCGGGGCGAGTCCCGCAGCGAGCGCACCAGCCTGCGCGACAGCGACCGCAGCCGGGTCAGCAGCCGCACCGACGTGCGCTCGACCTCGACCACGGTCGATGGCGGCTACCGCCGCGAGGGCCGCTACGTGTTCATCGGCGGCCAGCGCGTCGTCTACGGCTCGCCCGAGTATCGTCGCCTGATCGTCACCGAGCGCCGGTCGAGCGGTCCGCGCCGCTACGTCACCATCCGCGGCCAGCGGGTGATCTACGGCTCGCCGGAATACCGCCGTCTCGTCAGCGTCAGCGAAGAGCGCCGTTACGTGACGATCCGCGGCCAGCGCGTCCTCTACGGTTCGCCGGAATACCGCCGTCTCTCCACCACCGTCTCGACCACCGAGCGGAGCGGCGGGGCGATCAATGCCGGCTACAGCGAGAGCCGTTCGAGCCGCACGGACGTGCGCAGCTCCAGCCGTTCCGAGACCCGCGGGGCGGAGCGCAACGAGCGCAACGAGATGCGCGGCAACGAGCAGGCGCGCAACAAGGCGACGGGCGAGGCCCGGGGCGAGAACAAGGGCATGGAGCGCGACGGCATGCGCAATGCCGGCATGCGCGGTGGCGAGTCGGGCGATCGCGGCGGCAACAACATCCGCAACGCCTCGGACAAGGGCGGAGCCGACCGGGGTGCCGACCGCGGTTCGATGGGCGGCAACATGCGCGGCGGTGAGGCCGGCGGCATGAAGAGCGGCGGCTCGACGGGTGGCTCGGAAGCCGGCCGCGGCGGCGGCGGCGGCCGGTAACACGGGCCCTCACGGTCGCGCCCCTCCGAAAGGTTGGGGCGCGGCGTCCACCACTCTTCGTGATGTCGGCCCTCATCCGTTCCGGGTGGGGGCCGATCTTGTTTTCAGGTCTTGAGCACGGGTTCGGTCACCGCGCCGGCGCCGCGCTCGGCGAGATAGTGCGGTTGGAACAGGCACATGCGCACCGCGTCGCGGTAGCGGCCGTTCACGAAGAACTCGTCCCTGAGGATGCCCTCCGGGCGGAAGCCGCAGCTCTCGTAGATGCCGGCGGCGCGCTTGTTGTCCTTGTCTACGTGCAGGTACAGCTTGTGGATGTTGAGCACCTTGAACGCGTAGTCGATGGCGATGCGGGTCGCGCGCTTGGCGTAGCCCTTTCCTTGATGATCGGGGTGGATCGCGATCTGGAATTCGCAGCGCCGGTGCAGGTGGTTGATCTCGACGAGCTCGACCATCCCGGCGGGCTCGCCGCGCTCGGTGGCGATGATGAAGCGCCGTTCGGTCTGGTTGTGGATGTTGCGCTCGTAGAGCTGCGCCAATTCGGCGAAGGACTCGTAGGCCTCCTCGAACCAGTAGCGCATGATGCTGTCGTTGTTGTTGAGCTGATGCACGAAGAGGAGATCCTCGCGCTCCAGCGGTCTCAGCTTGATGGTCATGTCCGTGCTCGGCCGGGGCTGCTGCGGGAGCGTTCGCCCAGGCCTACTCCCACGGCGCCCACGACGGAATGATGAAAGCCGGCTTTGCTCCCGGAACCGGACGATGCCGGACATCGTGCCGGCAGCGGGCGCTGAGGCATTCCGCCTTCACGCACCGCGCAGCGCCGCCTCCTCCGCCACGAGTGCCGCGACGTCGGCCTCGGTGATCGCGGCGAGACCGCAGGGCCGGCGCAGGGCACGGGTCGGCTCGCCCCAGCGCATGATCAGCACCACCGTCTCGACGCCGGGGCAGGTGGAATGGTTACAGGCGATCTCGTTGACCGAGAGCGCATCCTCCTCGGTCAGCCCGAGCGCCGGGGCGAGCAGCGCCTTGGCCCGCCGCGCCGCTTCGGCAAGCGCGGCGGAGCGGGCACGCCAATCCTTGAGGCTGACGAAGCCCATCGAGCGTCAGGCGGCCTCCCGGCGCCAGGCCGGGAACGGGTCGGACAGGGTGCGGTAGGCCTCTGCGTCGAACCGGGCCTCTTCCGTCCCCACGAGGCAGGCATCCAGCGCCGATCGAATGGCCGCCTGATCCATCTCGCGGCCGATGAAGACGAGTTCCTGACGACGGTCGCCCCAATTGTCGGTCCACACCGAATGCAGCCGCTCGCGGAACACCTCCTCCTCGGGCCAGCGGCGGCGCGGCACCGCCGCCCACCAGAAGCCCATGGCGCCGACATGCGCCACCGCGCCGGCGAGGGAGAACTCGCCGACCCAGTCGGGCCGGGTGGCGAGCCAGAAATGACCCTTCGCCCGGATCAGCCCCGGCCAGGTCGTGTCGACGAAGGCCTGGAACTTCGCGGGGTCGAAGGGCCGACGCGCCCGGTAGACGAAGGAGGTGATGCCGTATTCCTCGGTTTCCGGGACGTGCTCGTGCGCGCCGTAGAGTTCCTTGAACCAGAGCGGGTGCTCCTGGGCCTTCTCCTCGTCGAACAGGCCGGTATCGAGGATCGCCTCCGGCGGCACCCGGCCCTGCGTGGCCTCGACGATGCGGGCATCGGCGTTCAACGAGCGCACCACCGAGCGAACGAGGTCGCGCTGCGCGGGGCTCACATCCCCGGCCTTGTTGATCACGACGACATCGGCGAACTCGATCTGCTCGACGAGGAGATCCACCAGGGTCCGCGCATCGTCCTCGCCCGCGATCTCGCCGCGATCGCGCAGGAACGCGTTCGAGCCGTAATCCTTCAGGAGATTCATCGCGTCGACCACGGTGACCATCGTGTCGAGCCGGGCGACGTCGCTCAGTGCGCGGCCCGTCTCGTCGCGGAACGAGAAGGTCGAGGCCACGGGCAGCGGCTCGGCGATGCCGGTCCCCTCGATCAGGAGGTAATCGAAGCGGCCCTCACCGGCGAGGCGGCGCACCTCGGCCAAGAGATCGTCGCGCAGGGTGCAGCAGATGCAGCCGTTGGTCATCTCCACCAGCCGCTCGTCGGTGCGCGACAGGTTCGCGCCGCCGTCGCGGACGAGGTCGGCGTCGATATTCACCTCGCTCATGTCGTTGACGATCACCGCGACGCGGCGGCCCTCGCGGTTGTTGAGAACGTGGTTGAGCAGGGTCGTCTTTCCCGCGCCGAGGAAGCCGGACAGCACCGTGACGGGGAGGCGGGTGTCGGTCGAGGACATTGGAACTCCTGTGATATGTAACTTTATAACGTTTCATATCCTAGCCACGTCAAGCCTCAAACGCGCCCATGGGCCGGGCAATCGGTCATCCGGAGCGGTCAGTGGCTGGTACGGACCCGGAAAGCGGTCGACTCACCGGCCGAGTCGCGAGAAAAGGCGCTTTCGCGCGGCCCTGCCGAAACCGAGAACGGGTGACGCGCGTACCCGTGAGCGGCCCCGGTGGCCGGCGGAGCGAGGAGGAACGGGGTGCGACCCTGGCGCGAGGGACCGGGCGACCGGCGCAGCTACCACCACGGCAACCTCAAGGAGGCGCTGATCGAGGCCGCGCGCCGCTTCATCGCCGAGCGCGGCATCGGCGGATTCACCCTGGTCGACGCCGCCCGTCTCGTCGGGGTGACGCCCGCTGCCCTGTACCGCCATTTCCGCGGGCGCGAGGCTCTGCTCGAAGAGGTCGCCGGCCGCGGCTTCTCCGACCTCGCCGAGCGTCTGGCGCGGGCGCTGGCCGGCCGGGGCACGCCGCTGGAGCGCTTCACCCGGATGGGCGAAGCCTATCTGGCCTTCGCCGAGGAGGAGCCGGGCTACTACGCGGCGATCTTCGAGGTGCGGGGTGCCGCCGCCCCGGCGCACGCGCCCGATCGGCCGAACCCGTTCGACCTCTTGGTCGAGGCCCTGCGGGCGACCTTCCCCGAGGGGTTCAACGGCGTCGATCCGCGCTTCCTCGCGCTCGAGGTCTGGGCGCTCTCCCACGGCATCGCCACCCTCTCGGCCGCCGGCCAATTGCCCAAGAGCGGACCGGACAAGTACGAGTTGCTGCGCGCGGGCGTGCTCGCCCTCGTGCACGGAGCCGGCGAAAGGGTGAAGCCCACCCCTTGAAACCGCCGAGGCGGCCCCGCATGTGAATGTTGTTCACATTCACACCCCGGAGCCTTCAGCCGTGAACACGTCCTCTACGTCTCCCTGGTCCAGCGGCGCATCGCACCGCAACGGCCCGTTTCCGAAGCGCTCGATCGAGATCGGCGCGATCGTGGTGAGTTTCATCTATTTCTGGCCGGTCGCCGTCGCCTACGTGGCCTGGAAGATCGCGGGCTATCCCGCCCTCGATCAGATGCGGGAATTCGCCCGCAGCGGCGCCTGGAGCCTGGGCAGCACCAACGGTCAGTCGCGCTTTGCCCGCGCTTTCGAGGCGGCGAAGGGGGGCACCGGTTACCGTGCCCCCAGCGGCAACTGGGCCTTCGAAGAGTACCGCAAGGCCGAATTGGATCGGCTCGAGGCGCGCCGCCGGGCGCTCCAAGAGGAGAGCCAGGCCTTCGCCGACTTCGTCGAGGAGCTGAAGCGGGCCAAGGACCGCGAGCAGTTCGATGCGTTCATGGCCAAGCGTCGCTCCGAGGGCGGCGGCCCGACGATCGAGGCGTAATCCCCTCCATCGAGAGCGTGGCCTTCGCGAAGGGCGCCCCGCCGGAACCGGCGGGGCGCCCTTCGCATGTCTGAAGCATTTTGCGTGCAGTGCAGCGATTCCCGGGCCATGCCCGGTTGTCGCGGGCCGGGACCGCCATAACTGCCGCTTCTGGGAACAAGCGTTGGCGCGGCGCCTTGTGAGACACGAGGACACGCCCGCCGGGCCGGATGACCTTTGACCTTCCAGCGGAGAGCGGTGGCCTGATGCGGCGCGCCCATGCGATGCGGTTCGGCAGCGAGCTTGCCGAGGACGGAGTGCGGTTCGCCCTCTGGGCCCCCACCGCGGACGACGTGACCCTCGTGGTCGACGGATCGGATCACCCGATTCCGGAGGCCGGCGAGGGCTGGCGTGTGGCGACGTTGCCCGGCGTGAAGCCCGGCGCCCGCTACGGCTTCCGGATCGGCGGCGATCTCGTCGTGCCCGACCCTGCCTCGCGCTTCCAACCGGACGACGTCTCGGGCCTCTCCGAGGTGATCGACCCGAACGCCTTCGACTGGACCGATGCGGCGTGGACCGGGCGCCCCTGGGAGGAGGCCGTCGTCTACGAGGTGCATGTCGGCACCGCGACGCCGGAAGGCACCTATGCCGGACTGGAGAAGTGCCTCGACGACTTGGCCGATCTCGGCATCACCGCCATCGAGTTGCTGCCGCTCGCCGACTTCAAGGGCACCCGCAATTGGGGCTACGATGGCGTGCTGCCCTACGCACCGGATTCCGTCTACGGACGCCCGGAGGATCTGAAGCGCCTGATCGACAGCGCCCACGCCAAGGGGCTGATGGTGCTGATCGATTGCGTCTACAACCATTTCGGTCCGGCCGGGAATTACCTTCATTCCTACGCCAAGACCTTCTTCACCGAGCGGCACCAGACCCCCTGGGGCGCCGGGATCAATTTCGACGGCAAGGAATCGGGCCGGATCGTTCGCGACTACTTCATCGAGAACGCGCTGTACTGGCTGGAGGAGTACCATTTCGACGGCATCCGCTTCGACGCGGTGCACGCCATCCTCGACGATTCCGAGAGGCACTTCTTGGCCGAGCTCGGCGAGACGATCCGGAAGACCTTCCCGGACCGGCATGTCCACCTGATCCTCGAGAACGAGGCGAACCAAGCCTCCTGGCTGGAGCGCGACGCGTCGGCCAAGCCGATCCTGCACAGCGCGCAATGGGCCGACGACCTGCATCACGGCTGGCACGTCCTGCTGACGGGTGAGGATGCGGGCTATTACGCGAGCTTCGCGGACAGGCCGCTGGAACACTTGGCCCGCAGCCTCGCCGAGGGCTTCGCCTATCAGGGCGAACCGTTCCCGACGCTCGACAACCATCCCCGCGGCGAGCCCTCGGCGCATCTGCCGCCCTCGGCCTTCGTCACCTTTCTCCAGAACCACGATCAGGTCGGCAACCGCGCGCTCGGCGAGCGGCTGAACCACCTCGCCGATCCCGCGAGGCTGGCGCTGGCCCGGGCCGGGCTGCTGCTCGCGCCGCAGATCCCGATGCTATGGATGGGCGAGGAATGGTCGGCCTCGGCGCCGTTCCTGTTCTTCGTCGATTTCGCGCCGGACGAGGAGCTGAACAAGGCGGTGCGCGAGGGGCGGCGGCGCGAGTTCAAGAGCTTCGCGGCGTTCGCCGACGACACCTCCGTGATCCCGGATCCCACCGAGGAGAAGACCTTCACGGATTCGAAGATCGACTGGGACGAGGCGGAACGCGAGCCGCATCGCGCGGTCTGGGCCGACACCCGCAATCTGCTCCAGATCCGCCACCAGAACGTCGTGCCGCTGACCAAGACCGCCTATCGCGGCGCGACCGCGACGTTGCCGGCACCGGGGGTGATCGACGTCGCGTGGCGCTACGCGGGCGGCACCCTGCGCTTCATCGCCAATTTCGGCGACGACGACCACGCCGTGACGTTCGCGGGCGAGCAGGTGATCTGGTCGAACGGCCTTTCGCGGCAATCCGGCCAGCTCCCATCCTGGACGGGCGTGTTCCTTCTCGGAGCGGCCCAGCGTGACTGATCAAGCGACAGAGAAGGTGGGCGTGTCCGACGTGAGTCTCCTCGAACAACTCGCCGCCCTCGTCGGCATCGCCGACGGCTTCACCGACGCCTTCGGGCAACGGGTCGACACGCCGCTGGAGGTCCGCCGCGGGATGCTCGAAGCCCTCGGCTTCCCCGCGGGGGATGACGGCGCGATCGCGCGCAGCCTCGAATCGGTGGAGGCGGTGCGCGCCGCCATCGCGCCGCCGCTGCTCGCGGCGGAGGCGCGCCGGACCCTGCGCGTGCCGCTTCGGATCGAGGCCACCGGCGGCACCGTGACGTGGCGCCTCGTGGACGAGCATGACCGTGCCCGCGAGGGCCGCGCGGCGCTGACGCCCGGCGCGGAGGGAATCGGCTTCGATCTCCCGCCGCTGACGCCCGGTTATCATCGTCTCACCGTGTCCTTCGGCGAGCGCAAGGCCAATACCTGGATCGTCTCGGCCCCGCAGCGCTGCTGGCGCCCGCGCGCCTATGCCGAGGACGGGGCCCGCGACTGGGGCCTCGCGACCCAGCTCTACGGCCTTCGCTCGCCCGACAATCTCGGCATCGGCACGTACGCCGATGCCGGGCGCGCCGCCCGGGACGCGGGCCTGCGCGGGGCCTCGTTCCTGGGTCTGAGCCCGGCCCACGCGCTGTTTCCGTCGGATCGCGGCAAGATCTCCCCTTACTCGCCGTCCTCGCGGCTGTTCCTGGAGACGCTCTACATCGAGCCCGGCGTCCTGCCGGGGTTCGCCGGGAGCCGCGCGGCAGAGATTCTGGAGACCCACCGCGCCCGGATCGAGACCCTGCGCGACACTGCCCTCGTCGATCATGCCGGCGTCTGGGAGGTGCTGGCCCCCATCCTCGAGACCTACTGGGAGGATTCGGACGCCCGGCGCGGCGCGGATCCCGACTTCGCCGCCTTCCGCCGCGAGGGCGGCGAGGATCTCGAATCGCACGCGACCTTCGACGCCCTGTCCGAACATTTCCGTCAGAACGGCGCCCACTGGCTCGGCGACTGGCCGGAGCCGTTTCGCCGCGCGGGGACGGAGGCCGTCACGGCCTTCGCCACGGAGAACGCCGACAGGATCGGCTACCATGTCTTCCTGCAATACCTCGCCGACAGCCAGCTGAAGGCGGCCTCCGAACTCGCGCTGGCGACCGGCATGCGGCTCGGCCTCTACCGCGACCTCGCCGTCGGCGCGGATCGCGGCGGCTCCGAGATCTGGTCTCACCCTGAGCGCTTCGCCAACGGCGTGTCGATCGGCGCCCCGCCGGATCTGCTGGCGCCCAAGGGGCAGGATTGGGGCCTGCCCGCCTTCGATCCGCTGGAGATGGAGCGCGACGGCCTCAAGGCGTTCCGTGCGCTGGTGAAGGCCAATATGCGCCATGCCGGCGCCATCCGCATCGACCACGCCTTCCAGCTCGCCCGCCTGTTCCTGATCCCGCTCGGCAAATCGGCCCGTGAAGGCGCCTACGTCCTGATGCCGTTCGAGCCGATGCTCGCCGTCCTGCGGCTGGAGAGCCACCGCGCCAAGTGCCTCGTCATCGCCGAGGATCTCGGCACGGCGCCCGAGGGCTTCTCCGACGCCCTGATGGCGTCCGGCATCCTCAGCTATCGCATCCTCGCCTTCGAGCGCGAGCATGGCGGCGCCTTCAAGAGCCCGGACGCCTACCCGAAGGACGCGCTCACCGCGATCACCACCCACGATCTGCCGACCTTCGTCGGCTGGTGGCGCGGCGTCGACACCGATACGCGCCAGTCGCTCGGCCTCTACGACGCCGAACGGGCTGAGGCCGAGCGCGTCGAGCGCGTCACCGAGCGTTGGCGCCTCGCGGAGGCCCTGGCCTCGCAGCAGCTTCTCCCCAGCGCCGAGCCGCCGGAGCACGCCCCCTTCGAGGCCGCCGCGCGCTACCTTGCCCGCGCGCCCTCGATCCTCACCGCCGTCCAGTACGAGGACGTGGTCGGGGAATTGTCCCAGGCCAACGTGCCGGGCTCGACCGAGGGCTACCCGAACTGGCGGCGCAAGCTCGACCGGAATCTGGAGGCCATCGCCGCGCCGGGCGGGCCGCTCGCCAAGCTGGCCGCCGCCCTCTCCGCCGAGGAACGGGGCCCCCGCTCAGGCGCCGCACGGCTCAGTTCGGCCCCGCCGCGGGCGACCTACCGGCTGCAATTCCACGAGGGCTTCACCTTCGCGGACGCGGAAAAGATCGTCCCCTATCTCGCCAAGCTCGGGGTCAGCCACGTCTACGCCTCGCCGCTCCAGAGGGCGCGGCCCGGCTCGACCCACGGCTACGACATCGTCGACCACTCGCAGATCAACCCGGAGATCGGCGGCGAAGAGGGATTCCGGAGCTTCACCGACGCCCTGCACGCGCACGGCCTGAAGCTCCTGCTCGACATCGTGCCGAACCACATGGGCGTCGGCGGGGCGGACAATCCCTGGTGGCTGTCGGTCCTCGAATGGGGCGGCCTGTCGCCGGAGGCCAACGCCTACGACATCGATTGGGAGCGCCTCGGCGCCAACGGCAAGCTCGTCATTCCCTTCCTCGGCGAACGCTACGGCGAGGCGCTGGAGAAGGGCACGCTGGAACTGAAGTTCGACGAAGCGGCCGGCGCCTTCAGCGTCTGGCACTACGAGCACCAGTTCCCGATCTGCCCGCTCCACTATCCGACGATCCTCAACCGGGCGCTCGCCGCGCTCGGCGAGATCGGCGACGACATGTCGGCGGACGTGCTCAAGATCTCCGAGCAGCTGCGCGCCATGGGGGAGGAGACGCACCCCGAGCGCCGCCGCGCCCTGCCCGAGGCGGCCGAGGCGCTCAAGCGCGACCTCGCCGGGGCCGTGCGCGCCTCGCCGCAGATCGCCGCGGCGATCGACCGGGCGCTGCACCTGCTCAACGGCAACCGCGACTATCCGGATTCCTTCGGGCCGCTGCATCGGCTGCTCGAGCAGCAGAGCTACCGACTGGCCCATTGGCGGATCGCGTCGAGCGACATCAACTACCGCCGCTTCTTCGACGTGAACTCGCTGGCCGGCCTGCGCGTCGAGCTGTCGGACGTCTTCCAGAAGTCGCACGAACTGCTGTTCCGCCTGATCCGCGAGGACCGCATCGACGGCCTGCGCATCGATCACATCGACGGGCTGGCCGATCCGCTCGGCTATGCCCGCGCGCTCCAGGCGGCGGTGGGCCCCGGCTTCTACATCGTGGTCGAGAAGATCTTGGAACCCGGCGAGAAGCTGCGGGACTGGCCGGTCGCCGGAACTACCGGCTACGACGTTCTGAACCAGCTCGACGGCATCCTCGTCGATCAGAAACTGCGATCGCGGATCGAGAAGTTCTACGCCTGGGCGACGGAGGTGGACGAGCCCTACGGCTTCCAGTTCCGCGCCGCCAAGGCCGAGATCCTCGAGATCAGCTTCGCCTCCGAACTGGAGGTGATGACCGGCGACCTCAAGCAGATCGCCGATGCGGACCGGCGCACCCGCGACTTCTCGACCAACGCCATCCGCCGGGCGCTGATCGAGATCGTGGCGCGCTTCCCCGTCTACCGCTCGTATCTGCCGGGGGATCTCGACGAGACCGAAGTCGAGGACGAGGATGTGGCCCTGATCGAGGGCGCCGTGCGCAAGGCCAAGCGCTGGAGCGCCCTGCCGGACCGTTCGGTGCACGACTTCGCCGCGAACGCCCTGCTCGGCCGGATCGATGTCGGCGGCGCCGGCCAGCCGGACCCGGGCGTGGTCCTGCGCTTCCGCCGCCGCTTCCAGCAGCTCACCGGCCCGGTGATGGCCAAGAGCCTCGAAGACACCCTGTTCTACCGCTATGTGCCCTTGCTGGCGCTCAACGAGGTCGGGGGCGATCCCGGCGAGTACGGGATTGATCTGGAGCATTTCCACGCGCTCCAGACGGCGCGGGCGCGCGACTGGCCGAACGCGATGATCACCACGGCCACCCACGACACCAAGCGCGGCGAGGATGCCCGCTCGCGCCAGCTCGCCCTGTCGGAATTGCCGGAGGAGTGGGCCCGCGCCTGGGACACGTGGCGGCGCGCCTCCGCGCCCCACATCCGCCAGGTCGAGGGCGAGGCGGCGCCCGACGCCAACGACCAGTGGATGTTCCTCCAGGCGATCCTCGGCGCATGGCCGCTGGAACTCTTGGAGGGCGACGACGCGGGCGAGATCGAGGATTTCCGGAAGCGCCTCGACGCCTATGCCGAGAAGGCGCTCCGCGAGAGCAAGCGCCGGTCGAGCTGGGTCAACGTGGACGAGGCCTATGAGGGGGCGGTCCACGGGCTGTTCGCCGCGTTGGTGGCCCCGGGCTCGGACTGCCTCGCGCGGTTGCGGCCCTTCGCCCGCCGTCTGGCCTATCTCGGCATGATCGCGGGCCTCGGCCGCACGGTGCTCAAATGCACCCTGCCGGGCATCCCCGACACCTACCAGGGCACGGAGTTCTGGGACTTCTCGTTCGTCGATCCCGACAACCGACGGCCGGTCGATTATCCGGCCCGCGAACGGTCCCTGGAGGCGGGCACCGCGCCCGCCGCGCTGATGGCATCCTGGGCTGACGGCCGGGTCAAGCAGGCGACGCTGGCGCGGCTCCTCATCGACCGCGCCGCGCGGCCCGCCTTCTACGCCGATGCCGATTACCGGCCGCTCGCCGCCGAGGGTGAGCGCGCGGAGCACGTGATCGCCTTCACCCGCTCGGCGGCGACCTCCGGCGAGGACGACCTGATCGTGGCCGTGCCCCGCCTCGTCGCCCGGCTGACGCCGGAGGGCGCGTGGGACGGCAAGGCCTTCGCCGGAACGACGCTGACCGTGCCCGAGGGCAGCCGCTGGACCGACGTGATCGGCGGCGAAACCGTCGAGGCGGCCGACGGCCGGCTCGATCTCGGTCGGCACTTCGGGACGTTGCCCTATCTGGTGCTGCGACGGACCGCCTGACGGCCCGTCTCACGACTGAACCGCCGACCATCACGCGAAACGACGCCCGAGCCAGAAGACGGAGGCGAGAATGAACGCACCGAACACCGCCGTGACGCCCGCAACGCGGACCGACGCGGGAACCGTGGCGCTGCCCGCCGCCTTCGCGCCCCGCGCCGAGGGACCGCGCATCTACAACCTGTTCCCGCTCCTCGTCGGCACGGTCTCGGCCTGGACCGCCGAGCTGCCGCGGATCGCCGGGCTCGGCTTCGACTGGATCTACCTCAACCCCTTCCACCAGACCGGCGGCTCGCGCAGCCTCTACGCGGTGGCCGATCTCGACCGCCTCGACGACCGCTTCCGCGATCAGGACGGGACACCGGACGACGAGCAGATCGCCCGCTTCTGCAGGGAAGCCGCCGCGCATGGCATCGCGGTGATGAGCGACCTCGTCATCAACCACACCGCCGACAACGCCCGCCTGCTCCACGAGCGGCCGGACCTGTTCGTGCGCGACAACGAGGGCAAGCCGGTCAGTCCGGCGGCGATCGATCCCGACGATCCGAGCAAGCGCACGGTCTGGGGCGACCTGATCGAACTCGACTATCATTCCGAGCACGCGCGCTCGGAGCTGACGCATATCTTCGATGGCTACATCGCCAAATTGCAGACGCTCGGCGTGCGCGGCTTCCGCTGCGACGCCGCCTACAAGGTGCCGCCGGATGTCTGGCGCGCCCTGATCCGGTCCGCCAAGGCGCGCGAGCCGCAAACCCTGTTCGCCGCCGAGACGCTCGGCTGCACCTTCGAGGAGGCGCAGGCGACGGCGGGCGCGGGCTTCGACTACCTGTTCAACTCCTTCGCTTGGTGGAACCTCAAGGCGCCCTGGGCCCTGGAGCAGTACGAGCGCCTGCGGGTGGTGGCGCCCTCCATCGCCTTCCCCGAGAATCACGACATGGCGCGGCTGGCCGCCGAGATCCCCGGCGGGCCCGAGGCCGTGGCCGCCCGGCTCAAGGCCCGCTACGCGCTCGCCGCCTTCTTCTCGGCGGGCGTGCTGATGCCGATCGGCTACGAATGGGGCTATCGCCGCGCGCTCCACGTGGTCGAGACGAGCCCCGGCTCGCGCGAGCACGAGACCGGCATCGACATCTCCGGCACCATCGCCGCGATCAACGCCCTGAAGGCCGAGGTCCCGGCGGCCAATGTCGAGGGGGCGCAGATGCGTCTCTCGGCGCCCGACGCCCCCTTCGTCGCCCTGTTCCGCACCGATACCGGCCACGCGGCCTCCGCGAACTCGGCGACGCTGGTGCTCTACAATCCCGGGGAGACGCCCGCGCCCGTCGATGCCGGCGCGCTGATCGCCCGAACCGGCGGCCTGCTCGGCAGCTTCCTCGACCGCACACCGGATGCCGAGCCGATCGCCTTCCATCCCGGCGCCAGCATCGATCTGACGCCCGGCGAGCTGCGCATTCTCGTGGTCGAGCGCGCCAAGGTCGCCGCGCCCCCGCCCTCCACCACGCCCGACGGCCGGGGCCGCGTCGTCATCGAGGCGGTGAGTCCCGAGATCGACGGCGGTCGCTCGGCGGTCAAGCGCGTCGTCGGCGAGCAGGTGCGGGTCGAGGCCGACATCTTCTCCGACGGCCACGAGATCATCAACGCGGCGATCCTCTCCCGCGTCGTCGGCGCGGCGACGTGGCGGCGCGACCCGATGATCTTCGTCGACAACGACCGCTGGGCCGGCCATTTCCCGCTGGAGAAGAACGCCCGCTACGAGTTCACCATCGAGGCGTGGCGCGACGGCTTCTCGTCCTGGGTCCGCGACACGCTGAAGAAGCGCGACGCGGGCGTCGACGTGCGGCTGGAGACGATCGAGGGCGTCGAGCTCGTCCAGATCGCCGCCGACCTCGCGGAGGGCCGCGACAAGGAGCGGCTCAAAGCCCTGATCGCGTCGCTCGCGGCGGAGCCCGAGGGCTCGCCCGCGATCCTGCAGAAGATCCTGGCGCCCGAGGCCGCCTCGCTGGTCCGGCGCAACGCCGAGCGGGTGAACCTCTCGCGTTATCCGGTGCATGTGCCGGTCATCGCCGACCGCTTGGCCGCCCGATTCTCCGCTTGGTACGAGATCTTCCCGCGCTCGCAATCGGGCGACCCGAACCGCCACGGTACCTTCAAGGACGTGATCGCGCGCCTGCCGGAGATCCGCGAACTGGGCTTCGACGTGCTCTACTTCACGCCGATCCACCCGATCGGGAAGACCAACCGCAAGGGCAAGAACAACACCCTCAAGGCGTTGGAGGGGGATGTCGGCTCGGTCTACGCGGTGGGTTCGGAGGAGGGCGGCCACGAGGCCGTCCACCCGGAACTCGGCACCCTGGAGGATTTCCGCCAGCTGGTCGCGGCGAGCCACGCCCACGGCATGGAGGTCGCGATCGACTTCGCGATCCAGTGCTCGCCGGACCATCCCTGGATCAAGAACCATCCCGAATGGTTCGAGTGGCGGCCCGACGGCACGCTGAAATTCGCCGAGAATCCGCCGAAGAAGTACGAGGACATCTCCAACGTCCACTTCTACGGCGGGGCCTTGCCCTCGCTCTGGATCGAGCTGCGCGACATCGTGCTCGGCTGGTGCGCCCACGGTGCCCGCATCTTCCGCGTCGACAACCCGCACACCAAGCCGATCCCGTTCTGGGAGTGGATGCTGGGGGAGGTGAACGCCGCCTATCCCGACGCGATCTTCCTCGCCGAAGCCTTCACCCGGCCGAAGATGATGAAGAAGCTCGCCAAGGCCGGCTACCAGCAGAGCTACACCTACTTCACGTGGCGCAACACGAAGGCCGAGCTGACCGAGTACGCGCTCGAACTCGCCGGCGAGATGGGCGAGTACTACCGCCCGAACTTCTTCGCGAACACGCCGGACATCAATCCGTATTATCTCCAGACGAGCGGCCGGCCGGGCTTCATCGTGCGGGCGACGCTCGCGGCGACGCTCTCATCGATCTACGGCATCTATAACGGCTTCGAACTGTGCGAGGCCGCGCCGTATCCGGGCAAGGAAGAGTATCTCGACTCGGAGAAATACGAGCTGAAGGCGTGGGACTACCACCGCCCCGGCAACATTCGCGAGCACATCATCAAGCTCAATCAGGCCCGCCGGGACAACCCGGCCCTGTGGGACTTCCGCAATATCCACTTCACCGGCGCGTTCAACGACAACATCATCGCCTACGCGAAGGTGACGCCGGAGCGGGACAATTGCGTGTTCGTGATGGTCAATCTCGACCCGAAGAACCGCCAGGAATGCACCTACGAGGTGCCGCTCTGGCTGTTCGGCCTGCCCGACGACGGTGCCGTCGAGGTCGAGGATCTGCTGCAGGGCTACACGTTCGAGCTCTACGGCAAGAGCCACCGCATCGCGCTGGACCCCGCCGAACGCTCGGCGATCGTCTGGCGCATCCGCCCGCGCCGGGTTGTTTGAACCGGCTCCGACGTGAGATCGGCAGAAAGCGGCGTGTCCGTCGCGTTCTCGCCAAGAAGCGGGCTCAGCAGGCTCGCAGCCCGGCGCCGTGCGCGCCGGCCCCGCTCTCGAAGTGACGTGAGGCAGCGACGCGATGATCGATCGCAGCGATCCGCAATGGTACCGTGACGCCATCATCTACCAGATCCACGTCAAGTCGTTCTTCGACTCGACGAATGACGGGATCGGCGACTTCGAGGGCCTGACCCAGAAGCTCGACTATGTCCGCGACCTCGGCGTGACGGCGATCTGGCTGATGCCGTTCTACCCGTCGCCCCTGCGCGACGACGGGTACGACATCGCCGATTACCGTGACATCAATCCCTCCTACGGGACGATGGAGGACTTTCGCGCTTTCGTGGCGGCGGCGCATGAGCGGGGCCTGCGCGTCATCACCGAGCTCGTCATCAACCACACCTCGGACCAGCATCCCTGGTTCCAGCGCGCCCGCGAGGCCCCTCCCGGCTCGCCGGAGCGGGATTTCTACGTCTGGTCGGACACTGACGAGCCGTACGGCGACACGCGCATCATCTTCCTCGACACCGAGGCCTCGAACTGGACCTGGGACCCGGTCGCCAAGCAGTATTTCTGGCACCGCTTCTACAGCCACCAGCCCGACCTCAACTTCGACAACCCGGCCGTGCTGGAGGCCGTGATCGAGGTGATGCGCTACTGGCTCGACATGGGCGTGGACGGGTTGCGCCTCGACGCGATCCCCTACCTGATCGAGCGCGACGGCACGAATTGCGAGAACCTCCCCGAGACCCACGATGTCATCAAGGCGATCCGCGCGGCCCTCGACGAGAGCTATCCCGACCGGATGCTTCTGGCGGAAGCCAACCAGTGGCCGGAGGAGACCGCGCAGTATTTCGGCGACGGCGACGAATGCCACATGGCATTCCACTTCCCGCTGATGCCGCGCATGTACATGGCGATCGCCCGCGAGGACCGGCACCCGATCACCGACATCATGCGCCAGACCCCGGAGATCCCCGAGGGCTGCCAATGGGCGATCTTCCTGCGCAACCACGACGAGCTGACGCTCGAAATGGTCACGGCCGAAGAGCGTGACTACCTCTGGTCGTTCTACGCCGCCGAGCGGCGCGCCCGGATCAATCTGGGCATCCGCCGCCGCCTCGCGCCGCTCCTGGAGAACGACCGGCGCAAGATCGAGCTGATGAAGTCCCTCGTCCTGTCGATGCCCGGCACGCCGGTGCTCTATTACGGCGACGAGATCGGCATGGGCGACAACATCTATCTCGGCGACCGCGACGGCGTGCGCACGCCGATGCAATGGTCGCCCGACCGCAACGGCGGCTTCTCGCGGGCCAATCCGCAGAAGCTGTTCCTGCCCGCGATCCAGGACCCGATCTACGGCTACGACGCCATCAACGTCGAGGCGCAGACCCAGGCCCAGACCTCGCTGCTGAACTGGACGCGGCGCATGATCGCGATCCGCAACAACTCCGTCGCCCTCGGGCGCGGCGCGATCCAGTTCCTGTATCCGACGAACCGCAAGGTTCTGGCGTGGCTGCGCGAGCACGAGGGCGAGCGCATCCTCTGCGTCGCCAACCTCTCGCGGGCGCCGCAGGCGGTGCAGCTCGACCTGTCGGACCTGCGCGGCGCGATCCCCGTCGAGCTCACCGGCGGCAGCCAGTTCCCGGCCATCGGCGAGTTGCCCTACCTGCTGACGCTGCCGGCCTACGGCTTCTACTGGTTCTCGCTCTCGGCGGCGAATACCGGCGAGATCGGCCCGCAGCCGGCGACGCCCGAACTGTTCACGCTGGTGCTCACCGGCGGCGTCGAGACCCTGATCAAGGGTCGAGAGCGCACCGCCTTCGAGCGCACCGTCGCCCCGGCCTTCATCAATTCGCGCCGCTGGTTCGGGGCCAAGGGCTCGCGCATCAAGGCCGTGCAGGTCGACGACAGCGCGATCGTCAAGGACGATGCGGGCGAGGGCAAGTTCCTGCTGCCGCGGGTCGCCGTGACACTGGCGAACGGCGAGCGCCAGGACTACTTCGTGCCGCTCGCCGTCGACGAGGGCCGCGAGGACGAGTCCCTGCTCGATCACGCGGTCGCCCGCGTGCGGCGGGGCCCGCGCACGGGCCTGCTCTACGAGGCCGCCGCTGCCGCGCCCTTCGCGATCGCCCTGATCGAGGCGATGCGCGACGGCGCGACGATCCCCTCCGAGCGCGGCCAGATCGTCTTCTCGACGACCTCGGCCTACGATCCGGAAGTGCCGTTCGAGGCCGCCGACGTGCGCCGCCTCTCGGCGGAGCAGAGCAACACCTCCATCGCCATCGGCGCCCGGATGATGCTCAAGCTCCTGCGCCGCCTCCAGCCCGGCACGCATCCGGAGATCGAGATCGGCCGCTTCCTCACGGAGGAGGCCCATTTCGCCAACACGCCGGCGCTGCTCGGCGTGGTCGAGCACGTTGCCGAGGACGGCACCCGCACGGCGCTCGCGCTCCTTCAGAAATTCGTCCTCAATCAGGGCGATGCCTGGACCCTGATGCTGGAGGGGCTGCGGCGCGATTTCGACACCGTGGTGCTCGCACCCGAGAGCGAGGCGCCGACGCCGGAGGAAGCGTTCGCCTCGCATCTGCGCTGGGCGATCCTGCTGGGGCAGCGCACGGCCGAGCTGCACAAGGCCTTCGCCACCCCGACCGACGACCCGGCCTTCGCGGTCGAGCCGTTCACGGAATCCGATCTCAAGGCCCTGGCCGACGACGCCCGCCATCAGGCCTCCCGCGCCTTCCGCGGGCTCGACGCGATCACCGCCTGGTCGCCGGGTTCGGCCGCCGAGGCGCTCGCGGCGCGGCGCGGCGAGGTCGAGGCGCTGATCGGAGACCTGGCCTCCGGGCCGCTGCGGGGCGCCACCAAGACGCGCATCCACGGCGACTACCATCTCGGCCAGGTGCTGGCCTCGGAGGGGGATCTCATCATCGTCGATTTCGAGGGCGAGCCCTCGCGACCGGTCGAGCAGCGCCGGGCCAAATCGACGCCGCTCCGGGACGTGGCCGGCATGCTGCGCTCCTTCGCCTACGGGGCCGAGACGGTGGTGCGCGAGATCGCCGCCCGCTTCGGCGACAGCGCGGAGCGGGCCCGCAACGCCTCGATCGCGTGGCGCGGCATGATCGATGCAGCGTTCCTCGACGGGTACGGTCAGGCCGTCGCTGGCAGCCAAGCGGCGGTCGAGGACGCCGACACCCATCGGCGGCTGCTGCGTCTGAGCCTCCTGGCGAAGGCGCTCTACGAGGTCGATTACGAGGTCAACAACCGACCCGACTGGATCGAAATCCCGGCACGCGGGGTTCTCAACATGCTGGACGAGGCCAAGCGCGACCGCGCCTCGGCCTAATCTCTGCCGCGTGAGGGCCGGACCGGCCCCATGCCGGTCCGGCTCAAGAGAATGAACGAAGCGACGGGCGGGGCGGAGCGCGAAGCCCCCCGGCTCGTTGTCACATCGAAGCAGACCTAGACGGCGCATCGGAAGAGGTGACTGCATGACGGCTCTGGACGACAAGGCGACCTCCCCGGCGGCAGCCTCGAACGAGGGCCGCGCGGCCGCCGACGTCCCGAACAGGTCAGGCGTGGCCGAGGCGGCGTCAGCCCCCCGGTCTCCTGAATCGTTGGCCGGAGAGGGCGGCGCACCGCGCGCCGGTCGCCCCGTCTCCCAGCCCCGCGACACGCACCTGTCCCCCGAGGCCGTCGCCTCGGTGATGGCCGCCGATCACGGCGACGCCTTCGGCGTGCTCGGACCGCATCAAGTCGGTCCCGGCGCCTGGGAGATCCGCGCGATCCTGCCCGAGGCCAAGGGCGCCCGGCTGCTCACCGGCGGCCAGAGCCTGCCCTTTGAGCGCGTGCATCCCGACGGATTCTACGTCGCCAGCGTGAAGAGCGAGGGCCGACCGCTCTACGAGATCGAGGTCGAGGCCTGGGACGGCTCGACGGCGCGCTGCCACGATCCCTACGGCTTCGGTCCCTCGCTGGAACAGCACGAGATCGACGGCCTGCGCGAGATCGGCAGCAACCTCGTCTACCGCGTGCTCGGGGCCCATGCCGGCACCCTCGACGGCATCGACGGCTACCGCTTCGCGGTCTGGGCGCCGAATGCCCGCCGGGTCAGCGTGGTCGGCGACTTCAACGATTGGGACGGGCGCCGTCACCCGATGCGCCTGTGGCGCAACGGCGGCATCTGGGAGCTGTTCGTGCCGGGCCTCACCGCCGGTCAGAACTACAAGTTCGAGATCCGCGGTCCCGACGGCGCCTTGCAGCCGCTCAAGGCCGATCCGCTCGCCTTCCGGGCGCAGCATCCGCCGCAGACGGCCTCGATCCTGCACGGTCTGGGAGAGCCAGCCTGGAACGATGCCTCATGGATGGAATCCCGCGGCAAGGGCGATCCGCGCCACTCCGCGATGTCGGTCTATGAGGTCCATCTCGGGTCCTGGGCGCGGGTGCCCGGCGAGGGCAACCGCTACCTGACCTACAAGGAGCTGTCCGAGCGCCTGATCCCCTACGTCAAGGAACTCGGCTTCACCCATATCGAGCTGCTGCCGATCACGGAGTACCCGTTCGACGGCTCCTGGGGCTATCAACCGGTCTCATTGTTCGCGCCGACCAGCCGCTTCGGCACGCCGGAAGAGTTCTGCGCCTTCGTCGACGCCGCGCACGAGGCCGGTATCGGCGTGCTGCTCGACTGGGTGCCGGGCCACTTCCCCCTCGACGCCCACGGCTTCGGCCTGTTCGACGGCACGCATCTCTACGAGCATGCGGACCCGCGCCAGGGCTTCCACCAGGATTGGGGCACCTACATCTACAATTTCGGCCGCGACGAGGTCTCGGCTTTCCTCACCGCCAACGCCCGGTTCTGGCTGGAGCATTACCATCTCGACGGCCTGCGCGTGGATGCGGTCGCCTCGATGCTCTACCTCGACTACTCGCGCCGGGCGGGCGAGTGGATCCCGAACCAGTATGGCGGCAACGAGAATCTCGACGCCATCAACTTCCTGCGCAAGACCAACGAGGCGACCTACAGCCACGCCCCGGGCACGATCACGGTCGCCGAGGAATCGACCTCCTGGCCCGGGGTCTCGCACCCGACCTATACCGGCGGCCTCGGCTTCGGCTTCAAGTGGAACATGGGGTGGATGCACGACACCCTGAAGTTCATGTCCGAGGATCCGATCCATCGGCGCTACCATCACCACAACCTGACCTTCGGGCTGCTCTACGCCTTCTCCGAGAACTTCGTGCTGCCGCTCTCCCACGACGAGGTCGTGCACGGGAAGGGCTCACTGCTCGGCAAGATGCCCGGCGACCGCTGGCAGAAATTCGCGAACCTGCGCGCCTATTTCGGCTTCATGTGGGGCCATCCGGGCAAGAAGCTGCTCTTCATGGGCGGCGAGTTCGGCCAGGAGCGGGAGTGGAACCACAACCAGTCGCTCGACTGGCACCTGCTCGAGGATCCGCTCCATGGCGGCCTCAAGGATCTGATCCGCGACCTCAACCACGTCTACACGTCGACGCCGGCCCTCCACAGCCGCGACGTCGAGCCCGGCGGCTTCCAGTGGCTGGTGGCGGATGATTCCGACAACTCGGTCATCGCCTGGGCCCGCAAGGGGAAGAACGAGGGCGAGATCGCCATCGTGGTCTCGAACTTCACCCCCGTGGTGCGGGAAGGCTACCGCGTCGGCGTGCCGAGCGGGGGGCGCTACCGCGAGGCGATCAACTCCGATGCCGAGCGCTACGGCGGCTCCAATGTCGGCAATATGGGCGGCGTCCAGGCGGACGCCGAGCCGAGCCATGGCCAGTCCCATTCGCTCCGCCTGACCCTGCCGCCGCTGGCCACGCTGATCCTCGTGCGCGAGGGCTGACCCGTCACGCTCCGGGACCGCGTCGCCGCGGTCCCGATCCTCGTCACGTCACCATGCGCTATCGTGCCGGCGCCGGATGCCCGTTTTGAATTATTCTTGAAATGAGGCATGCTGCCTCCTGCCATCGAAAACCGGCCCGTCGAACGAGGCCCGGCCCGAGCGCGGAGGACACATGAACGAGATCGTCAAGCCGGACTCCCTGATCGTCGCCGAGGCCGAGAGCCTGACGGAAACGTTCTTCGGAGGTTGCCCGCACGATTGCCCCGATACCTGCTCGATGCTGTTCGACGTCAAGGACGGACAGCTTCAGGGCGTGCGCGGCAATCCGGACCACCCGATGACCCGCGGTGGCCTCTGCGTGAAGCTGAAGGATTACGAGAAGCGCCACTACCATCCCGACCGGCTGCTCTACCCGATGAAGCGGGTCGGCCCGAAGGGCTCGAAGGAGTTCGAGCGCATCAGCTGGGACGAGGCGCTGGACACCATCGTCACGCGCTGGAAGGCCATCATCGACCAGTACGGTCCGCAGGCCATCGCGCCCTACAGCTATCTCGGCAACCAGGGTCTGGTGCACGGGCTGAACGGCGGCGACGCCTTCTTCAACCGCCTGGGCGCGACCGTGACCGAGCGCACCTTCTGCGGCGAGGGCTCCTGCACCGCGTGGCTCCTCACGGTCGGCCCGACCGCCGGCCTCGATCCGGACAGCTACATCCACTCGAAATACATCGTGATCTGGGCCTGCAACTCGATCAGCACGAACCTGCACCACTGGGCCATCGTGAAGGATGCCCAGAAGAAGGGCGCCAAGGTCGTCGTGATCGACACCTACGCCTCACGCACCGCCAAGGCCGCCGACTGGCACATCGCGCCGAAGCCCGGCACCGACGGCGCGCTCGCCATGGCGCTCATCAATTCGATCATCGAGCAGGGGCTCGTCGATCAGGATTACGTCGACAACCACACGGTCGGCTTCGAGGAGCTGAAGGAGCGCGCCGCCACCCGCACGCCCGAATGGGCCGCCGAGATCACCGGCGTCTCCGCCGACGATATCCGTCAGCTCGCCCGGGAGATGGCGACCGAGCAGCCGGTGGGCATCCGCATCGGCGTGGCGCTGGAGCGGCATTACGGCGGCGGCCAGACCATCCGGGCGGTCGCCTGCATCCCTGCGCTGACCGGCGCATGGCGCCATGTCGGCGGCGGCATCACCCAGTTCGGCGTCTGGGAGCATCCCTACAAGTTCGACGTCATCTGCCGCCCGGACCTGATCCCGGAGGGCACCCGCGTCGTCTCGAACCTGCAGATCGGCCGGGCGCTGACCGGCGAGATGCAGCTCGACCCGCCGATCATGTCGATGATGTGCTGGAACTCGAACCCCGTCACGCAGGCACCCGAGACCGACAAGATCGTCGAGGGGCTGATGCGCGAGGACCTGTTCATGGTCTCGGCCGAGCACTTCATCTCGGATACCGCCTCCTACGCTGACATCCTGCTGCCGGCGACGATGGGCGCGGAGATGGAGGACATGATCCTGTCCTGGGGCCACCTCTACCTCACCTACAACACCAAGTGCGCCGAGGCGCCCGGCGAGGCGATCCCGAACAACGAGATCTTCCGCCAGCTCGCGGCGCGGCTCGGCTTCGAGGAAGAGAACTTCAAGTGGAGCGACAGCGAGTGCCTCGAGCACTACGTCGATTGGTCGTCGCCGGCCTGCGAGGGCATCGACCTCGCCTATATGCGCGAGCACGGCTTCGCCCGCCTCAAAGTGGGCACGCCGGACGACCGCGCGCCGCACAAGGAGGGCAACTTCCCGACGCCCACCGGCAAGTGCATGCTGAAGGTCGAGGGCGCCACGAACTTCGTCGCCCCCCCGTTCCGGCAGATGTACGAGGGCTTCCAGCCCGGCGAGGCGCTCGACCCGCTGCCCGACTATCTCGGACCGCGCGAGTCCCACACGAACGATCCGGAGCTCGCCAAGCGCTTTCCGCTCAACATCGTCTCGCCCAAGAGCCACTACTTCCTGAACTCCTGCTACGCGAATATGGAGGACAAGCAGAAGGGCCAGGGCGAGCAGTTCGTGATGATCAACCAAGCCGACGCCGACGCCCGCGGCATCCGTGACGGCGACCGGGTCCAGGTCGGCAACGACCGCGGCGCCTTCAAGGGCGTGGCGCGGATCACCGACGACGTGAATGCCGGCATCGTGGTGGCGACGCTGGGCTACTGGCGCCAGCTCAACGAGGGCACGGTCAACAGCATCTCCTCGGGCGCCTTCACCGACATGGGCCACGCGCCGTCGTTCTCGGACAACCTCGTCGAGGTCTCGCGCTCGAACTGACGGGCGCGTCTCTCCTCCCCCTCGTGGGGAGGAGACGCGCCTCAGCGTCCGGGCGGCTGCCCCTTCGCCCGGCGGAACGCATCGGCCAGCGCCCCACCGCGCTCCGGCTGGGAGGCCTGCGGCGCGGGCCGCTGCGCCACCGGAGCCGGCCGCGGCCCGGCGCTCCGCGGCGCCGCCGGCGTCCCGTCCACCGGATCGTCGAGGCGCATCGACAGGCCGATGCGCTTGCGCGGCACGTCCACCGACAGCACCAGCACCCGCACCACGTCGCCGGCCTTCACCACCTCGGAGGGCGAGGCGATGCGGCGGCGCGCCATCGCCGAGATGTGGACCAGCCCGTCCTGGTGGACGCCGATATCGACGAAGGCGCCGAAGGCCGCGACGTTGGTGACGACGCCCTCCAGCTGCATCCCCGGCTTGAGGTCGGAGATCTTCTCGACCCCCTCCTGAAAGCTCGCGGTCTTGAAGGCGGGGCGGGGATCGCGGCCGGGCTTTTCCAACTCGGCGATGATGTCCCGCACCGTCGGCACGCCGAAGCGCTCGTCGGCGAAGCGCTCCGGTGAGAGCCCGCCGAGAACGGCCGCATTGCCGATCAGCACTTTGATGTCGCTCTTCGTCGCCTCCAGGATGCGCCGCACCACCGGATAGGCCTCCGGATGGACGCCGGACCGGTCGAGCGGATCGGTGCCGTCGGGGATGCGCAGGAAGCCCGCGGCCAGCTCGAAGGTCTTGGGCCCGAGCCCCGGCACTTTCTTGAGCGCGGCGCGGGTGCGGAACGGGCCGTTGCCGTCGCGATGGGCCACGATCTTGGTCGCGACCGACTCTCCGAGACCCGAGACCTGCGCCAGCAGCGGCACCGAGGCGGTGTTCACGTCGACGCCGACCGCGTTCACCGCATCCTCGACCACGCCGTCGAGGGAGCGCGACAGCTTCTGCTCGCCGATATCGTGCTGGTACTGGCCGACGCCGATGGATTTCGGGTCGATCTTCACGAGTTCGGCCAGCGGATCCTGAAGACGCCTTGCGATCGAGACGGCGCCGCGATGCGACACGTCGAGGTCGGGCAATTCCTTGGAGGCGATGGCGGAGGCCGAATAGACCGAGGCGCCGGCTTCCGAGACCATGACCTTGGCCATGGACAGATCGGGGTTGGCCGAGAGGATCTCGGCGGCGAGCTTGTCGGTCTCGCGCGAGGCGGTGCCGTTGCCGACCGCGATCAGCTCGACCCTATGGCGGCGGCAGAGCTTCGACAGGGCCGCGACCGCCTCGTTCCAGCGCCGCTGCGGCTCGTGCGGATAGGTCGTCTCGACGGCGAGCACCTTGCCGGTGGCATCGACCACCGCCGCCTTCACGCCGTTGCGGTAGCCCGGATCGAGCCCGAGCGTCGCCCGGCCGCCGGCGGGGGCGGCCAGCAGCAGATCCTTGAGATTGCCGGCGAAGACCTTCACGGCGGCATCCTCCGCCCGCTCGAACAGGCGGGTGCGCAGGTCCGCCTTGATGCCGGTGCGGATCTTGGTGCGCCACGCCACGCGCACCGTCTCGATGAGCCACGCATCGGCCGGGCGTCCACGGGCCGAGACGGCGTGGCGGCGGCAGATCGCCAGCTCGAACGGGCCGGGGATGCCGGACGGCGAATCCTCGCCTTCCGCCGCGAGCCCGATCTCCAGCACCTCCTCGGCCTCGCCGCGGAAGAGGGCCAGCACCCGATGCGAGGGCATCCGCTCCAGGCGCTCGCGCCAGTCGAAATAGTCCGAAAACTTCTGGCCCGCCGCCTCCTTGCCCTTGCGCACCCGCGAGACCGCCTCGCCGGACTTCCAGAAATCCTCGCGCAGGCGCCCGATCAGGTCGGCATCCTCGGCGAAGCGCTCGATCAGGATGGCGCGGGCGCCCTCCAGCGCCGCCTCGGCGGACTCGACGCCCTTGTCGGCGGCGACGTAGCCCTGCGCCGCCCGCTCGGGAGGCGTCTCGGGCTTGGCCAGCAGCGTCTCGGCCAGGGGCGCGAGGCCGGCCTCGCGGGCGGACTGCGCCTTGGAGCGGCGTTTCGGGCGGAACGGCAGGTAGATGTCCTCGAGCCGCGCCTTGGTCTCGGCGCCCGCGATCGCCGCCGACAGCTCCGGCGTCAGCTTGCCCTGCGACCGGACGCTCTCGATGATCGCGGCGCGTCGCTCGGCGAGGTCCCGCAGGTAGCCGAGGCGCTCGGCGAGGGTGCGCAGCTGCGCATCGTCGAGGGAGCCGGTCGCCTCCTTGCGGTAGCGGGCAACGAAGGGAACGGTGTAGCCGCCGTCGAGCAGTTCGACCGCCGCTGCGACCTGTCCCTCGCGCACCCCGAGTTCCTCGGCGATGAGCCCGTTCACGGTCTTCGTCACGGCCATCCAGGGCTCTCCATCGCGGCGGCAGATTCGTCGGGGCCACGGGGATAAGGCGCTGGCGGCGAGACGCAAGGCGGAAGCGGATCGGGGGAGGGCGCCGGCCGCCGCATGATGGGCCGAAGGCCGGCCTTCCTCCCTCCGTCGTCCTGAAGAGGCCGCTCGTCAGCGCCTCGCCATGACGGCGAGGATGGGGCTTGCACTCGCAGTCCTGCCGATCAGGGCAGATCGTCGTCCGGCGCGGCCAGCAGCGCCCCCCGGCGCAGGGCGGCGCGCTCGTCCGATTCTTCGCGGCATTTCAGGACATGGCCGGCGCGGTTGACGACCTGGAGGTTCGGCGCGCCCCAATAGGCCAGCAGGAACGGCCAGGGCAGGTCGCGCTCCTCGCGCCAGACCCGGTAGAGCGGGAGCCGGTGATCGACCTCCGCGCCCCGCAGCAGGCGCTTGCCGGAGACAGCGCAGCGATGGCGCTGGCGCGCCTTCAATTCCTTGAGGTGGTCGCTCGGCGCGCACCAGAACTCCCAGGCCACGACACAGGCGGCGTGCCAGGATGCGCGGCGGCTCGGCGCGCCGTCGCCCGCGAGGTCTCGATGCCAGCCGAAGCGGAAGACCGCCTGCCCGCAGATCCGGCAGGCGCCGGGGCCGGGGGCGTGACGCTCCTCGCGAAAGGGTGCGGGCGGCACCCGGAAGCTCGTCGGCAACCCCTCGCCGCGTCCCACCTGCCACGTCCAGCCCTCGGGCGCACCGGAACGGGCGGCGAGGGCGCGGGCGAGGCGGTCGGCCCGCAGCACGTGATGGCGCCAATAGCTCGCCACCGCCCGGCTCGGCGTCGGCGGGGTCAGCGGCCGGCTGAGCGCATGGTGCAGGACATGGGCCGGAAAGCCCGGGCGCAGGGAGCGCTCCAGACGGGCGCGGGCCGATGCGTTGCGCGACGAGCGCCATTCCGAGGTCGCCATGGCACGGCCTAACCCGACGCGGCCCCGATGCGAAAGGGGAGGGCGGCCCTGCTCCGCCCGCCTGCCGCCGAGGGTTCATCCGGCGTCGCATCGCGGCCACAGCTGATGCCGAACGTGCTCGGCCGCACCGCATGCCCGAGCATGAGAATGAACGTTCATTGACATGAGAATGAACGTTCACTATCAATCTTCACAGCGCAGGAGGTGCCGGTGAGCCCGTCTCTCGATCATCGTTGGGAAATGCCCTCGGCCCGCCCGAACCGTCTCGGGATGCTGGCCCTGCGCGTGGTCCGGGACGTCTGCACCCCGGCCAACCTCGCCCTCTGCGCCGTGGTGGCGCTCGGCTGGCTGGCGCTGATCGGCTGGACCGGCGCGGGTGCCACGGGCTGGCAGGCCCGGCTCTGCGCCGATCTCGACCTCCAGCCCCGCGCCTGCGCCGTGCTGCCCGGCGCCGCGGACCGCGCCGGCCTCGACTTGGCGCGGGCGTCATGAGCCTGGGCGCCGTCACCGCGGCTCCGATCGAGCCGACCTCCGCGCAGGCGGCGCGGCGGGCGCACATCCTCGACGCGGCGGAAGCCTGCTTCGTGCGCAACGGCTTCCACCGGACGACGATGCAGGATCTCGCCCGCGAGGCGGCGATGAGCCCCGGCAACATCTACCGCTACTTCGATTCCAAGGAGGCCGTCGTCCTGGGCCTCGCCGAGCGCGACCGTGAGCGCGGTGCCGTCCTAGTCGAGATGCTGGAGCGGGCCGGCGACCGTCGCGGCGTCCTCAACGGCATCCTCGCGACCTACTTCTCCGAGATGACCCGCGGCGCGGCGATCCTGCGCCTCGACCTCTGGGGGGAGGCGACGCGCAATCCGGCCATCGGCGCCATGATCGCGCGCGGGGACGAAGAGGGCCGCATGTGGCTCATCGAGACGTTCTCGGCCATCGCGCCGGGATGCGATGCTGTCGGCCTGTTCGAGGCGGTCGCCCCCCTGATGAAGGGGCTGATCGTCAGCCGGGCGCTGATTCCCGACTACGATGCCGGTCCGGCGATCCGGCAACTGCTCGCCTTGATCGATGCGGGCTTCGCCGGTCCGGTCCCCGCCGCCGAGAAGGCTGCCTGATGAGAGCCGCCCGCCGCCTGTTTCTCTTCACCGCGACGGCGCTCGCCATCGCCGCCGCACCCGCCGCGCGCGCCGAGGTGCCGGCACCCGCGACGCCGCGCTTGCCCGCGGTCAGCGTGGTCGAGGCGGCGCGCCGCGAGATCGTCGAGCGCGTCGTCGTCACCGGGACGCTGGTGCCCCGCGACGAGATCCTGGTCAGCCCGGAGATCGACGGCTACCGCATCGTCGAATTGCTGGTGGAGGAGGGCACGCGCGTCGCCAAGGGTCAGGTGCTCGCCCGCCTCAACCGCGACCTGATCGACCGCCAGCTCGCGCAGCAGGCGGCGCTCGTCGAGAAGGCGTCCGCCGCTCTGCCGCAGGCTCAGGCGAGCATCGAGCAGGCCGAGGCCGCCGAGACCGAAGCGCGCCTCTCGTTCGAGCGGGCCAAGTCGCTCATGCAGACCGGCAACGCCACGGCGGCCGTGATGGAGAACCGCACCGCCCTGCTGCGCCAGGCCGAGGGCAAGCTGACCTTCGCCCGCAACGGCCTCTCGATCGCCCGGGCCGACCTCGCCCAGGCGCAGGCGGTGAAGGCCGAGCTCGAACTGCGCCTCGCCCGCACGGAAATCCGTGCGCCGGAGGCCGGCATCGTCAGCCGCCGCACAGCCCGCATCGGCATGTCGGCATCCTCGTCCGCCGAGCCGCTGTTCCGCCTGATCGCCCGCGGCGAGATCGAGCTGGAGGGCGAGGTCATCGAGACCAAGCTGCCGCTCCTGCGCGAGGGCTCGCCCGCCTTCATCGAGATCGGCGAGGGCGAGCGCATCGCGGGCAGCGTCCGCGTCGTCTATCCGGAGGTCGACCGGGCGAGCCGGCTCGGCAAGGTGCGCGTGCGCCTCGATCCCGATCCGCGCCTGCGCATAGGCACCTTCGTGCGCGGCGCGGTCGAACTCGCCCGCACCCGCGGCGTCACCGTGCCCCAGGCCTCCGTGCTCTATGGCGGGGGCAAGCGCAGCTCCGTCCTCGTCGTCGCCGAGGACCGGGTGGAATCCCGCGAGGTCCGCACCGGCCTGTCCGACGACGACGACATCGAGATCCGCGCGGGTCTCAACGAGGGCGAGCGGGTCGTCGCCCGCGCCGGCAGCTTCTTGCGGGATGGGGACCGGGTCCGTCCGATCTCCGTCACCACACGAACGCCGACAGTCGCCGCCGCCCCCGCGCCGCAGGCCACCGCCGACGCGCGCTGACGCGCGTCCGCCCCTGTCTTGAATCCTTGAACGGGTCGCCCCGATGCGCCTGAACGTCTCCGCCTGGGCGATCCGCAACCCGATCGCGCCCCTCGTCCTGTTCCTCGTGCTGATCGTACTCGGCCTCGTCAGCTTCCGGGGGCTCGCGGTCACGCGCATGCCGAACGTGGACGTGCCGATCGTCTCGGTCACGATCACGCAGGGGGGCGCGGCGCCCTCCGAATTGCAGACCCAGGTGACCAAGTGGGTCGAGGATTCGATCGCGGGGGTGAGGGGCGTCAAGCACATCACCTCGGCGATCACCGAAGGCTCCTCGGTCACGACGGTCGAGTTCCGGCTCGAGGTGAACACCGACCGCGCCGTCAACGACGTGAAGGATGCGATCTCGAAGATCCGCATCAACCTGCCGCGCACCATCGACGAGCCGGTGATCCAGCGGGTCGAGATCACCGGCCTGCCGATCCTGATCTACGGCGTCACGGCGCCCGCGATGACGCCGGCCGAGCTGTCGTGGTTCGTCGAGGACAAGGTCGCCCGCACGCTCCAGGGGGTGAAGGGCGTCGGCGGCGTCGAGCGCGTCGGCGGCGTCGCCCGCGAGATCCGCATCACGCCCCAGCCCGACCGGCTGCTGGCGCTCGGCATCACCGCGGCGGAAGTGAACCGGCAGGTGCGCGCCACCTCCGCCGACATGGCGGGCGGGCGCGGCGAGATCGGCGGGCGCGAACAGTCGATCCGCACCCTCGCCGCCTCGCGCACCATCCGCGACCTCAAGGCCACCTCCATCGTCCTGCCCGGCGGTCGCAAGGTGCGCCTCGACGATCTCGCCACGGTCGAGGACGGGATCGAGGAGCCGCGCACCTTCGCCCGCTTCAACGGCGAACCGGTGGTCGCCTTCTCGGTCTCCCGCGGCTCCGGCGCCAGCGACGCGGAAGTGGCGAAGGGCGTGGAAGCGAAGATCGCGGAATTCCGCGAGGGCTATCCCGATATCCGCTTCGAGACGATCGATTCCTCGGTCGCGGCGACCATCGGCAGCTACGATTCCGCCATGCACACCCTGATCGAGGGGGCGCTGCTCGCGGTCATCGTGGTGTTCCTGTTCCTGCGCGACTGGCGCGCCACCCTGATCGCGGCGATCGCCCTGCCGCTCTCGGTCTTCCCGACCTTCTGGGCGATGGATGCGCTGGGCTTCACGCTCAACGGCATCAGCCTGCTCGCCATCACCCTGGTGACCGGCATCCTCGTCGACGACGCCATCGTCGAGATCGAGAACATCGTCCGGCACATGCGGCTCGGCAAATCCCCCTATCGCGCGGCGATCGAGGGCGCCGACGAGATCGGGCTGGCGGTCATCGCCATCACGGCGACGCTGATCGCGGTGTTCGCGCCCGTCTCCTTCATGGGCGGCATCGCCGGGCGCTACTTCATCCAGTTCGGCCTCACCATCGCGGTGTCGGTGTTCATGTCGCTGCTGGTGGCGCGGCTGATCACGCCGCTGCTCGCCGCCTATTTCCTGCGCGACCACGGCCATGCGGACGAGAAGGAAGGCCCGGTGATGCGCGCCTATGGCCGCCTCGTCGGCTGGTCGGTGCGCCACAAGTGGATCACGCTGTTCGTCGGGCTCGCGCTGTTCGTCGGCTCGCTCGCCTCCACCAAGCTGCTGCCCTCGGGCTTCATCCCCAAGCAGGACAACGCCCGCACCCTGTTCATGCTCGAACTGGCCCCCGGCGCCCGGCTGCCCGATACGATCGCGGTCGCCGACCGGGTGGTGGAGCGGATCCGCGCGCTGCCCGAGGTGGTCTCGGTCTTCGTCGACGGCGGACGGCAGGCCGGCGGCAAGAAGGAGACGCGGCTCGCGACGCTGATCGTCAATCTCAAGCCGAAGAACCAGCGCGTGAAGCGCCAGTGGACGCTCGAGACCGAGATCGCCGGCCTGCTCGCCGACGAGCCCGACATCCGCTCCTGGACCCTGCGCGACAGCGGCCAGCGCGATCTCGCCCTGGTCGTCGGCGGGCCGGACGTCACCGTGGTCAGCGAGGTCGCCGCCCGGCTCCAGCGCGACATGGCGGCGATCCCGCACCTCGTCTCGGTGATGTCGACCGCCCCCCTCAACCGCACGGAGGTGCGGATCCGCCCGAAGGAGGGTGCGGCGGCCGATCTCGGCGTCTCGACCGACACCATCGCCGAGACCGTGCGCGTCGGCACGATCGGCGACATCGGCCTGAACCTCGCCAAGTTCAACGCCGCCGACCGGCAGGTTCCGATCCGGGTGCAGCTGCCCGAGAGCGCCCGCGGCGCGGTCGCGCGGCTGGAGAACCTCAAGGTACCGGCCAAGAACGGCACCGCCGTGCCCCTCGCCGCGGTGGCCGACATCGAACTCGACCAGGGGCCGGGCGCCATCGAGCGCTACGACCGCGTCGTGCGCGTGGCGGTGGAAGCCAATATGGAGGGCTCCGACGCGTTGGGCTCGCTCATCGAGCAAGCGTTGAATACGCCCACGGCGAAGAACCTGCCGCCGGGCGTGACGATCCGCCAAGTCGGCGATGCCGAGATCATGCAGGAGGTGTTTTCCGGCTTCCTCATGGCGATGGGCGCCGGGATCATGATGGTCTACGCGGTGCTGGTCCTGCTGTTCGGCAATTTCCTCCAGCCGCTCACCATCCTGTTCTCGCTGCCGCTCTCCATCGGCGGCGCCATCCTCGGCCTCCTGATCTTCAAGATGCCGATCTCGATGCCGGTGGTCATCGGCATCCTGATGCTGATGGGGCTGGTGACCAAGAACGCGATCATGCTGGTCGATTTCGCCGTCGAGGAGATGCGGGCGGGCGTCGATCGGGTCACGGCGATCGTCGATGCCGGCCGCAAGCGGGCGCGGCCCATCGTGATGACTACCATCGCCATGGCGGCCGGCATGGTGCCCTCGGCCATGGCCTTCGGCATCGGCGGCGAGTTCCGCGCGCCGATGGCGGTGGCGGTGATCGCCGGCCTCATCGTCTCGACCCTGCTCTCGCTGGTCTTCGTGCCGGCGGTGTTCCTGCTGATGGACAGCCTCGGGAGCCTGATCGGGCGCGGGCTCGGCCGCTTCGTCGGCCCGCGCGACGAGGCGCCCGTGTCCCATCCGGCCCCGAGCGTTCACTAGAGGCGGACAGCTCACGCGCATCCGCTCGGATCGCGCGGGATGCCGGCCCGCGCGATCGCCCCCTCGCGCGGGCCGGCCGGTCGTGGCAGACGGGGGGTTAGGGGCAGGGGAGTTCTTCGCCGTGGGGCAGGTGGCAGACGCGGCGGGCGGACGGCCAGCCTCGGCGCGCCGCGTCCTTCGTCCGACCTGGCGCCCGACCCTTCGCCAGATCCGCCTGGCCAGCGGCCTCGTGCTGTTCGCCTACGTGCTCAGCCATCTCCTCTGCCACGCGCTCGGCAACGTCTCGCTCGGCGCCCTTCAGGCGGGACTGGCGGTGAAGGTCGCCCTCTGGCGCAACCCGCCCGCCCTGTTCCTGCTCTACGGCGCACTCCTCGCCCATCTCGCCCTCGGTCTGCGGGCCCTCTACGAGCGGCGGCTGTTCCGGCTGCGGCCGGGGGAGACGGCTCAGCTGATCCTCGGACTCGCGGTGCCGCTGCTGCTGCTCAACCACGTCGTCGGCACCCGCATCGCCTGGAGCGCCGAGGGACTGGAGCGGGACTACCCGCAGGTGCTCTGGGCGTTCTGGGTCGCGAGCCCGGGGGGCAGCGGCGTCTCGCTGACGCTGGGTCTGCTCGCCGCTTGGCTGCACGGATGCCTCGGCCTCCATTTCTGGCTCCGGCTGAAGCCGGCCTATCCGCGCTTCTCCCCCTGGCTGCTCGCGGGCGCGGTGCTGGTGCCGGTGCTGGCGCTTCTCGGGGCGGTGCAGGGCGGACGGGCCGTGGCGCTCGCCGCCGCCGATCCGGCTTGGCGCGAGCGGGTGTTCGATGCCCGGCACATCGGCGATGCGGCGCAGGCCGAGCGGCTGTCCGCGATCCGCCGCTTTGTGTTCGGCGCCTATGCGGGCGCCCTCGTCCTCGTCCTCCTCGCCCGCGGCCTGCGCACGCTGATGGAGGCGCGCGGCGGCCTCGTGCGGGTCACCTATCCGGACGGGCGGATGGTGCGGGTGCCGCGGGGGGCGAGCGTGCTGGAGGCGAGCCGGCGCGGGCGCATCCCGCATGCCAGCATCTGCGGCGGGCGGGGGCGCTGCTCGACCTGCCGCATCCGCGTCGTCGACGGCGAGCGCGGTCGGTTCCTGCCCCCGCCCGAACGGACCGAGCGGGCGGTGCTGGACCGGATCGGTGCGAGCCCCGGCATCCGGCTCGCCTGCCAGCTCCGGCCGGATCGCGACCTGACGGTGGTGCCCCTGTTCACGCCCCAGTCCCAGGGCGCGCAGGCGGGCGCGCCCGAGCGGGCCGGGGCGGGCGAGGAACGCTTCGTCGTGGTGCTGTTCGCCGACCTGCGCGGATCGACCCGGCTGGCCGAGGAGCGGCTCGCCTACGATACGGTCTTCGTCATCAACCGCTTCCTCGGCGCCGTCGGCCACGCGGTGCGGGCGCAGGGCGGCAGCGTGAACCGGCATCTCGGCGATGGGCTGATGGCCCTGTTCGGCCTCGACGGCGACCCGCGCCGGGCCGCCCGCGCCGCCCTCGACGCGGTCGATGCCGTCGCCGCGGAACTCGAGGGGCTGAACCGGACGCTCGCCGCCGATCTCGGCGAGCGTCTGCGCTACGGCATCGGACTGCATGCGGGCACCGCCATCGTCGGCGAACTCGGCGACGAGGCCGATGCCCGCTTCACCGCGCTGGGCGACACGATCAATGTCGCGGCACGGCTGGAGGCGCTGACCAAGCCGATGGGGCAGGTGGCCATCGTCTCCGAGGCGGTCTACCGCGCCGCCGGGATCGAGCCCGGCGACCTGACCGAAGTGACCTTGACGGGCCGGGCGCAGCCGCTGCGGGCGCGGCTGGTCGGGGCGGGCGAGACGGTGGCCGTATGAGGCAGCCACCGTCCGCCTTCTCTTCCCCGCAAGGGGGAGGGGACGAGCCCCCTGCGATCAGCGTGCCGGCCCGGTCGAACCGGTCGCGTCGCCCGCCCCCGGCTTGATCGCCCACAGCTCGGTCGGCAGGCTCACCGGGGCGCCGGGCTTGTAATCGGCCGAATCCTGGATGTGCGAGGTCGTGACGTAGATCGTGCCGTCGGGCCCCTCGCTGAACGTGTCGGGCCAGCGCAGCTGCGGATCCTTCACCAGCGTCGTCAGCGGGGCATCCGCCTTCGACAGGTCGCGCACCTTCACGGAATCGTCCTGCGGCGAGGTCACGTACATCCGGCCGTCGCGGCGGCCGATGAGGAGGCCGTCGGCGACGCCGTTCTCCCCGACCTTCGTCACCTTGCCCGACAGGCTCTTGTCGGAGAGCGCCTCGGGCACGAGGGAGGACGCGGCCCAGCCGGTGAGGGCGTCGGTCGGCAGGCTGTAGAGCGTCTTGCCCTTGATCGCCTGCCAGTACAGCGTCTTGCCGTCGCCCGACAGGGCGATGCCGTCGGCGGAGAAGTTCACGCCGCGCCCGTCGGGCCGGCGCAGGGGCTTGCCGTCATAGGTCACGGTCACCGACTTGTCCGGCATAGTCGAGGGATCGCCCGCGAGCAGGCGCTTGGCCGCGCCGCTGTCGAGATCGACCACGATCAGGGCGCCCTCCGCGCCGGAATCGGTGAGATAGGCGGTCTTGCCGTCGGGCGCGATGCGCACGTCGTTGAGGTAAGAGCCCTGAAGCGCGACGCTCGTGTCGAAGGGGATCGTCTTGATGACCTTGTTGGTCTTCAGATCGATCCCGACGAGCTTCGGACCATCCTTGATGACATGGGCCATGGCGGGAGAGGCCGCATCGACCACCCAGAGCCGATCCTGCGCGTCCGCCACCACGCTCTGCACGCAGACGAAATGGTCCTTGGGCGAGAGTTCGTCGGCGCGGGCGTTGCGCCAGGAATTCCAGCTCTCGTCGGGATAGGGGACCGGCTTGCCGTCCTTCAGCTCGGCGACCGAGACCGGGGCGTCCTCGCTCCAGCGGGGGAAGTTCACGAAGATGCGCCCGTCGCGGGCGACGGTGACGCCGGTCACCTGATGCTCGAAACCCGCCACCTTGGTGAGCTGCGCCCCGCCCGCCGCGCCCTGGGCGTAGGCGGGCGGACCGGAGGCCGCCGTGCCGGCGAGCAGCAGGGCGGCGAGGGCGAGGGAGGTTCTGATCATGGCGGGAAGCCTCGAAGCGGGAACGTCGTTCGTCCCAGCAACCGGCGCTTCTCCGGCCAAGCTCCTTCACGATAGCGTTGGCATCCGCCGGACCGGAATCCGATCCATCGAGCCCAGCCCCCGCTCGCGCATCCGGTTGCGCTCCGGGCGGAGCCGAACGGGGGCCTGACAGGGCACGGGACGCATCCGTATCGGGCGCCCGACGGGGCTGCGCCGCGAGGCTGCAGGCCGGGCGGAACGGGCGGAGATCGTCGGCATCGCTCCGCCGCGCCACGCCCGAGGCCTCCTGCTGCAACAGACCGGGACGGGCGAGCGTACGGACGATGCGAACAGGCTGGAACGGTTGAGGTTCCCGCGTCGTTGAGAGCGCAGTTTTCACCCCTCTCGGAGGACGCTATGCGGAACACTCTTCTCGCCGCCGCCGCCCTGACCCTCGCCGGCCTCACCGGCGCCAGCGCTCAGACCACCGTGATCGAGCGCGACGCGCCGGATCGGGTCGTGGTCGATCGCCCCGCCACCACCTCCTCGACCACGGTCGAGCGCCGCGACAGCACCAGCACCGGCTGCTCCAGCAAGACGGTGACGAAGGAGAACGACGTCGGCGACCGCAAGACCGTCACCAAGGAATCCTGCGACTGATCTTTCGGGACGTCCTGCGTCCTGACGGACAAGAACCCGCCGCGGAGGACCGCGGCGGGTTCTTGTCTGTTCAGGCCTGTCCCATCATTGGGTTATGCGGCGGCCCCGCGCCAGGACGGTCAGGCCATCAGCGTTTGGCGAAGCCGATATCCGCGGCGACCGCCTTCAACTGCTCCGGCTCGCGCTCCTTCCGTTCGGAATAGCGATCCACGAGGTAATCGGCCCGTCCGCGGGTCAGGAGCGTGAACTTCATCAGTTCCTCGCAGACGTCCACGACCCGGTCGTAGAGCGGACCCGGTTTCATCCGGCCCTCATCGTCGAACTCCTTGAAGGCCATCGGAACCGATGATTGGTTCGGGATGGTGATCATCCGCATCCAGCGCCCGAGGATGCGCAGGCTGTTCACGGCATTGAAGCTCTGTGAGCCGCCCGAGACCTGCATCACCGCCAGCGTACGACCCTGCGTCGGGCGCACGGAGCCCTCGCTGAGAGGCAACCAATCGATCTGGCTCTTCATGACGCCGGTCAGGGTGCCGTGCCGCTCCGGACTGACCCAGACCTGCCCCTCGGACCAGATCGAGAGCTGGCGCAGTTCCTGGACCTTCGGATGCTCGGCGGTGGCGTCGTCGGGCAGCGGCAGCCCGTCCGCGTGGAAGATGCGCACCTCGCCGCCCATGGCTTCCAGCAGTCGCGCGGCCTCGTAGGCCAGAAAGCGGCTGAAGGACCGCTCCCGAAGCGAGCCGTAGAGGATCAAGAAGCGGGGTGCGTGCGCCAACGGCGCCGACGCCTCCACCCGCTCCGAAGTCGGCACCTCGACATGTGCCTCGGAAAGATTCGGCATCCCGTCGGCGAACGGCTGCTGGGGCTTGTCCACGCTGCGGTCATCCCATACGTTTCAACAAAAGTTGGATTGATGGATCATCCATGGATGAACGGCAAGCCCTCGCGGCCTTCGCCGCCCTCGGTCAGGAGCACCGGCTCCGGGTCGTGCGCGCCCTCGTCACCGCCGGGCCGGACGGTCTCGCCGCCGGCGCGCTGGCGGCCGAGGTCGGGATCGCGAGCACCAATCTGTCCTTCCATCTGAAGGAACTCTCGCATGCCGGACTGATCACCTCCCGGCGCGAGGGCAAGTCGGTCATCTACAGCGCCGCCTATGCCTCCCTGTCCGACCTGATCGCCTTCCTGATGCGCGATTGCTGCGGGGGCCGGCCGGAAGTCTGCGCCCCGGCCGTCGCCGCCCTGTCCGCCTGCGATTGCACGACCGGAGACACCGCCCATGCCTGAGGCATTCGACGTCGTCGTCTACCACAACCCTGCCTGCGGCACGTCCCGCAACACCCTGGCGATGATCCGCAACGCCGGCATCGAGCCGCACGTGGTCGAGTACCTGAAGACACCGCCGCACCGCGCGCTCCTCTGGCAACTGCTCGCCCGCGCCGGCCTCACGGTGCGCGACGCGCTGCGCGAGAAGGGCACGCCCTACGCCGAACTCGGCCTCGCCGACCCGGCGCTGACCGACGACCAGCTTCTCGATGCCATCGCGGCGCATCCGGTCCTGCTCAACCGCCCGCTGGTGGTGAGCCCGAAGGGCGTGCGCCTGTGCCGACCGTCCGAGGCGGTGCTGGACCTGCTCCCGGCCCAGCAGGGTGCGTTCGTGAAGGAGGACGGCGAGCGCGTCGTCGACGAGCACGGCCGCCGCGTCGCCACCGCCTGAGGCACCATGAGCACCTTCGAGCGCTACCTGACCCTCTGGGTCGCCCTCTGCATCGTGGCCGGCATCGCACTCGGCCACGTCATGCCGGGCGTCTTCCACGCCGTCGGCGCCGCCGAGATCGCCCGGGTGAACCTGCCGGTGGCGATCCTGATCTGGCTCATGGTCATTCCCATGCTGCTGAAGATCGACTTCGCCTCGCTGCGCCATGTCGGCCGGCACTGGCGCGGCATCGGCGTGACGCTCTTCATCAACTGGGCCGTGAAGCCGTTCTCGATGGCCGCCCTCGGCTGGCTGTTCATCGGCGTCCTGTTCCGGCCCTCCCTGCCCGCCGACCAGATCGACAGCTACATCGCCGGGCTCATCATCCTGGCGGCGGCGCCCTGCACGGCCATGGTGTTCGTCTGGTCGAACCTGACCCGAGGGGAACCTCATTTCACCCTGAGCCAGGTGGCGCTCAACGACACCATCATGGTGGTGGCCTTCGCGCCCATCGTCGGCCTGCTGCTAGGGCTCTCGGCGATCACCGTGCCCTGGGGCACGCTGGTGCTGTCGGTGGTACTCTACATCGTCATTCCGGTGATCATCGCGCAGCTCGTGCGCCGGAGCCTCCTCGCCTCGAGCGGGCCGGCCGGCCTCGACCGGCTTCTCGCCCGGCTCGGCCCCGTGTCGCTCGTGGCGCTGCTCGCCACCCTGGTCCTGCTGTTCGGCTTCCAGGGCGAGCAGATCCTGGCGCAGCCGGCGGTGATCGGACTGCTGGCGGTGCCCATCCTGATCCAAGTCTACCTGAACTCGGGGCTGGCCTACCTCCTGAACCGCGCAGCGGGCGAGCAGCATTGCGTCGCCGGCCCCTCGGCGCTGATCGGCGCCTCGAACTTCTTCGAGCTCGCGGTGGCGGCGGCCATCAGCCTGTTCGGCTTCCATTCGGGCGCGGCGCTCGCGACCGTGGTCGGCGTCCTCATCGAGGTTCCGGTCATGCTCTCGGTCGTCTGGATCGTGAACCGGAGCCAGGGCTGGTACGAGCGGGGCGCCGCGACCAGGAGAGCGTCCCTGAAGACTGCCTCCCGCGAGACCTGACCGGAGAGCCACGGCCCGGAGGGACCGTCATCTCCGTCCGGGGTCCTGCCATTCGTCGAAACGGCGGGCCGGCCACCGGAGGCGGGGCGGTTCCCATGAGGGATTCGTGTCCGGATGCAGGCGAGGGGGCTGCCGCTCCGATGGCAGCCCCCTCGTTCTCGGTCGCCGGGATCAGGCGTGCGCCAGGATCGCCAGAAGCAGCAGAGCGATGATGTTGGTGATCTTGATCGCCGGGTTCACGGCGGGCCCCGCCGTGTCCTTGTAGGGATCGCCGACGGTGTCGCCGGTCACCGCCGCCTTGTGGGCGTCGGACCCCTTGCCGCCGTGATGACCGTCCTCGATGTACTTCTTGGCGTTGTCCCAGGCGCCGCCGCCGGAGGTCATCGAGATCGCGACGTAGAGGCCGGTCAGGATCACGCCGAGCAGGGAGGCGCCCACCGTGGCGAAGGCCTGGCCCTTGCCCGCGATCGCCTGGATCACGAAGAACAGCACGACCGGCATCAGCACCGGCAGCAGCGAGGGGATGATCATCTCCTTGATCGCCGCCCGGGTCAGCATGTCGACGGCCCGGCCGTAATCGGGCCGGTCGGTCCCCTGCATGATGCCGGGCTTCTCGCGGAACTGGCGGCGGACTTCCTCGACCACCGCGCCCGCGGCGCGGCCCACCGCCGTCATCGCCATGCCGGCGAACAGGAACGGGATCAGGCCGCCCAGCAGCAGGCCGACGACGACGTAGGGGTTGGAGAGCGAGAAATCGACGGTGACGCCCTGGAAGAAGCGGTACTGCGTCGGGCTGGCATTGGCGATGAAGTAGTTCAGGTCCGAGGTGTAGGCCGCGAACAGCACCAGCGCTCCAAGGCCGGCCGAGCCGATGGCGTAGCCCTTGGTGACGGCCTTGGTGGTGTTGCCCACCGCGTCGAGCGCGTCGGTTGCCTTGCGCACGTCGGAGGGCAGGCCGGACATCTCGGCGATGCCGCCCGCATTGTCGGTGACGGGGCCGAAGGCGTCGAGCGCCACGATGAAGCCGGCCAAGGCCAACATCGCGGTGACCGCGATGGCGATGCCGAACAGCCCGGCCAGCGCGTAGGTGGCGATGATGCCGGCCACGATGATGATCGCGGGCAGCGCCGTCGATTCGAGGGAGATCGCCAGCCCCTGGATCACGTTGGTGCCGTGGCCGGTGACCGAGGATTCGGCGATCGACTTCACCGGCCGGAAGTTGGTGCCGGTATAATACTCGGTGATGACGACGATCAGCGCCGTGATGACGAGGCCGAGCACCGCGCAGCCGAACAGGCCGCCCGAGGAGAAGGTCAGTCCGGTATTCGTCGTGAAGGTGGTCGAGAAGCCGCCGAACAGCGCGAAGTTCACGGCCGCGATCGCCGCGACCGAGAGCACGCCCGCCGCGATCAGACCCTTGTAGAGCGCCCCCATGATCGACTGGTTGGCGCCGAGGGTGACGGCATAGGTGCCGGCGATGGAGGTGACGATGCAGGCCGCGCCGATGGCGAGCGGGTAGAGCATCATGCTCTCGAGCACCGCGGCATTGCCGGCGAAGAAGATCGCGGCGAGCACCATGGTGGCGACGACGGTGACCGCGTAGGTCTCGAACAGGTCGGCGGCCATGCCGGCGCAATCGCCGACATTGTCGCCCACGTTGTCCGCGATCGTGGCGGGGTTGCGCGGATCGTCCTCGGGAATCCCCGCCTCGACCTTGCCGACGAGGTCGCCGCCGACATCGGCGCCCTTGGTGAAGATGCCGCCGCCGAGCCGGGCGAAGATCGAGATCAGCGAGGCGCCGAAGCCCAGGGCCACCAGCGCGTCGATCACCTCGCGGCTGCCCGGCGCCAGCCCGGCGCCGCGGGTGAGGTAGAGGTAGTAGAGCGCCACGCCGAGCAGCGCGAGGCCCGCCACCAGCATGCCGGTGACCGCGCCCGACTTGAACGCCACGTCGAGACCACCGCCGAGGGATTGCGTCGCGGCCTGCGCGGTGCGGACATTGGCGCGCACCGAGACGTTCATGCCGATGAAGCCCGCCGCGCCCGAGAGCACCGCGCCGATCAGGAAGCCGATGGCGACCTTGATCCCGAGGAAGTAGGCGAGAAGGGCGAACAGGAGGATGCCGACGAGGCCGATCGTGGCGTATTGGCGCTTGAGATAGGCCTGGGCACCCTCGGCAATGGCGCCGGCGATCTCCTGCATGCGCTGCGTTCCCGCGTCCCGTCGCATCACGTCGCGGATGGTCACGACACCGTAGGCGACGGCGCAAAGCCCGCCCACGATGATCAGCAAGAGTGCGGTCATTCGTGCGTCCTTGGATTGTGATGATGGTTGCCGAGCTTGGCCGGGATGGCCACGGGACGTGTTGCTCGGTTCTTTGAGGCGCCCTCCCTGAAAGAGCGGAACTTGATTGCCAAACTTCAGCGTGGAGCGCAAACGTCCCGCGCAGCTTGGAACCGCTTCAACCGCGAAGTTGAACGATAATGATTGATACCCACTTTGTGCAGCGCAGTTATTGCGGCGCACAAATCCATGGAATCTCAGGGAAGACGAAGAATTCGAGCCTTGCCCATCGAAGCCGGACGCGAGCAACACGGGCTGTCGCGCCCGGCGCGCGGCAATGATAGACGGGATCCCTGTCCTGCGAGCCGAGCGTTCCGTGAGCCGACCCGAAGCCGAGATCGACGTCGCCGTCGAGGATCCCCGCTGGGAAGAAGCTTTGCCCGACCTCGAAGCCTTCGTGATCCGCGCCGTCGAAGCGGGGCTCGCCATCGCTCCCGATTCGCCCTCCGGCCCCATGGAAGTCAGCGTCCTGCTGACCGACGACGCGGCCGTGCGGGTGCTGAACCGCACATGGCGTGGCAAGGACAAGGCGACCAATGTCCTCTCCTTCCCTGCGCCCGTGCAACCCTCCCATCCCGGCGCGCCGCGCCCGCTCGGCGATGTCGTCCTTGCGTATGAGACGCTCGTGCGCGAGACTGGCGAGCAATCGAAGCCGCTGGCGCATCATCTCGCCCATCTCCTGGTCCATGGCACCCTTCATCTCCTCGGACAGGACCACGAGACCGGCGAGGCAGAGGCCGAGGCCATGGAGGCGCTCGAAATCGCCGCGCTTCGTACTCTCGACATCCCCGACCCCTACGACGGGTGAATCGCGGCCGGTCCGGCCGTCCCGACCCCTTCAACACAGAGACCGATGACCAACGACCGAAGTCGCGGCGCGGCCCTTGCCGCGCCGACCGCCGACGCCGAATCGCCACCCCGCGAGGCGTGGTATGATCGTCTGCTCAGCGTCTTCCACCTGCGCCCGCGCGATTCCCTGCGTGCCGGCATCGAGGAGGCGCTGGCCGAGCCCGATACCGGCGAGGATGCGTTCTCGCCCCTCGAACGGGCCATGCTCAAGAACGTGCTGGGCCTGCACAAGGTGCGGGTCGATGACGTGATGGTGCCCCGCGCCGACATCGTTGCCGTCGCCGTCGAGACGAGCCTCAGCGATCTGCTCAAGCTGTTCCGCACCGCAGGGCATTCGCGCCTGCCGGTCTACGGCGAGACGCTCGACGATCCCCGCGGCATGGTCCACATCCGCGACTTCGTGGAGTACCTCGCCACCAAGGCCGAGGCCGGCCCGCGCCGCGCATCGCCGCAGGCCGCGGCGCAGGCGACGGCCGCCGCGCCCGACGCGGCGGCGGAGGCCAAGCCCGCCCCGCGGCCCCGGCGCCAGAGCGCATCCCGGGCCCTGCGCGGGCTCGACCTCGGCAAGGTCGATCTCTCGGCGACCCTCGCCTCCACCCGGATCCAGCGCCCGGTGCTGTTCGTGCCGCCCTCCATGCCGGCGATCGACCTGCTCGTGCGCATGCAGGCGACCCGCACCCACATGGCCCTCGTCATCGACGAGTATGGCGGCACCGACGGCCTGATCTCGATCGAGGATCTGATCGAGATGGTGGTCGGCGACATCGAGGACGAGCACGACGTGGCCGAGGGTCACCTCGTCCACCGGCTCGAGGGCGAGGCGGAGGCCTTCGTGGCCGATGCCCGTGCCGGCCTCGCCGAAGTGGCCGAGACCACGGGCGTCGATCTCGTCGCGGCGGTGGGCGAGATGGCCGAGGAGATCGACACGATCGGCGGCCTGATCGTGACGCTCGCCGGCCGCGTGCCGTCCCGCGGCGAGGTGATCGCCGGCCCCGGCGATCTCGAGTTCGAGGTACTCGACGCCGATCCCCGTCGGGTGAAGCGGATCAAGCTCCAGCGGGCGCCGGCCAAGATCGGCACCGTCGTGCCCCTCGCCCTGCCGCCGCCCCGCGCGCCGTCCCCGCCGGAGGGACCTCAGGCCGCCGAATCGGGTCACTGATCCCGCGACGATCCCGCCGGGCATGACCCGGCCCACGAGGACGACCAGAGGACGCCTATGAGAACGGCCTCCGTCGGCACGGCCGACGACGGCACGCGCCCGGCCGCGGCGCGCACCGGCCTCCTCGACGCCCTGGCCCATCGGGTCATCCTCAGCCACGGCTGGGGCCGGTTCGCCTGGGCGGTGGCGGCGGGCGCCCTCGGCGCTGTGGCGATGCCGCCCTACGGGTTGTTCCCGGCCCTCGTCGTCTCGCTCGCCCTCGCCGTCTGGCTGATCGACGGCGCGGGTGTCGGCGGTTCGCTCCGGCGTACCTTGCTGAGCTGCGCGGGCATCGGCTGGGCCTGGGGCTTCGGGTACTTCACCGCCGGCCTGTGGTGGCTCGGCGCCGCCTTCCTGGTGGAGGCGGACCAGTTCGCCTGGGCGATGCCGCTCGGCGTGCTCGGCCTGCCCGCCGTGCTGGCCCTGTTCTTCGCCGCCGGCTTCGCCGCCGCGCGGCTGGTCTGGTCGCGCGGCTCCGGCCGGATCGCCGCCCTCGCCGTCGCTCTCGCCTCCGCCGAGTGGCTGCGCGGACACCTGTTCACCGGGTTTCCGTGGAACACGCTGGGCATGGCGCTCGGGAGCAACCTGTGGACGATGCAGGCGGCTTCCCTCGTCGGCCTCTACGGCCTGACGCTGCTGGCGGTGGCGATCGCCGCCGCCCCCGCGACCCTCGCCACCGGCACCACCACGCGCGGACGCTTCGCCCCCGCCCTCGCGGCGCTGGCAACTCTGGCGCTGCTCGCCGGCTACGGCGCCGCGCGGATTCCCTCAAGCCCGGACCCGACCGTGGCGGGGGTGCGCCTGCGGCTGATCCAGCCGAACGTGCCCCAGGACGCGCGCTTCCGCGCCGACATGCGCGACGAGATTGTCGGCAAGTATCTGGAGATGAGCGACCGGGCGCTCTCGCCGGAGCGCACCGGCATCAGCGACGTGACCCACCTGATCTGGCCGGAATCGGCCTTTCCCTTCCTGATCCAGCGCGACCCGCAGGCGCTCGGGCGGATCGGCACGGCGCTTCCCGAGGGCAAGCAGCTCGTCACCGGCGCGGCGCGGGGGCGCGAGCCGCTGACCCGCGAGAACGCGGTGTTCCACAATTCCATCCTGACGATCGGCCCCGGCGGCCGGATCGGCGAGGTCTACGACAAGGTCCATCTGGTGCCCTTCGGGGAGTACCTGCCGGGGCCGCTCGACGCCGCCTTGCGGGCGGTGGGGCTGCGCCAGTTCGTGGCGGTACCGGGCGGCTTCACCGCAGGCAGCCGCGAGGGCCAGCGCATCCTCGCCGTGCCGGGTCTGCCGCCGGTGGCGGCGACGATCTGCTACGAGGCGATCTTTCCCGGCGCGATCCTGCCGCCCGTCCCGGACGATGCCGCGCCCGCGGTGCCGGGCCTGATCCTGAACCTCACCAACGACGCGTGGTTCGGCGACACGCCGGGGCCGCGCCAGCACTTCGCCCAGGCGCGCCTGCGCGCGGTGGAGGAGGGTCTGCCGCTGGTGCGGGACGCCAATTCCGGCATCTCGGCGGTGGTGGACGGCCACGGCCGCATCCTGGCGAGCCTGCCGCTCGGCACCGAGGGCGTGCTCGATTCAGCCCTGCCGCAGCGGCTCCCGGGCCGCACCTTCTACGCCCGTTTCGGCGACCTGCCCTTCGCCCTGATGTGCCTCGCCGCCCTCTCGGCCGCTCTCATCGGGCGCTCCGACCGTGGGGGGAGCTTCGGCCAGAAGGGAAACCGGCTATCCTGAGAATACCGGTTCGATACACAGACTGAACGTCCTGTTCCCGACCGGAAATCGGCGACAATACTCGGATTCGGCTCCTACGCGGCACACAATTGTGGCAGCGTCAAATTTAATCCCAACATTGAGCAATCCCCTGAGACACTGAGTCGTGGAGCCAGTGACGGTCTGGGACGTTTGAACGATCAGAACGGTTCGCGGCCGGTCACGGGACCGGACTCGCTCGGACCTCGAACACGGACACGACACAATGAAGCGCATTCTCTTAGGCTCGGCGGCCCTGGTCGGCGCGTTCGCCTTCCTGCCTGCGGCGGCCAATGCTGGTCCGGGCGGCCCCGTCATCGGTGCGGCCGGTATCGGTGGCGGCCTGGGCTCGGGCGGTATCGGTCGTGGCGGTGGCCTCGGCGGGGGTGGGTTCGGCGGCGGGGCCGTCCGCGCGGGCGGCGGCGCCGGCATCGGTGCGGCCGGCTTGGGTGGCGGCTTCAGCGGGGCCGGCCTCGGCCGCGGCGGATATAGCGGCGGCGCTCTGACCGGCGGGGGCATCAACCCGAATGGCGGCGCGATCGGCGCGGGCGGCTACCCCGTCGGCACGAATATCGGTGGCGGACGCCCAGGCATCGGCAACGGCGCCATCGGCGGCGGTCGCCCCGACTACGGGGCCGGCTACGGCAACAACCGCCCGGGCTACGGCGGCGGATACGGGTATAACCGCCCGGGATACGGTTACGGCTATGGCCGTGGCTGGAACCGCGGTCGTGGCTATGGCTACGGTTATGGCGGCCTGGGTCTCGGCCTCGGGCTCGGCCTCGCCGGCGGCTCCTATTACGGCGGCGGCTACGGCTATCCGGGCTACGGTTACGGTGGCTACTACGACAACGGCTACTACGCTCCGGCCGGCTATTACGGCACCGAGACCGTGGTGGAAGCCGCGCCCGCGCGCGATGACGAGTACTGCGCCCGCCGCTTCAAGACCTACGACCCGGCGACCGGCACCTATATCGGCAAGGGCGGCGTCCGCCGCTCCTGCCCGTAACGGGTCAATCAGGAGGCCGGTCGATCCCGGCCTCCTGTCCGACAAAAACCCCGCCGACCTCACGGTCCGGCGGGGTTTTCGTTTGGACGGGAGTGTTGTGCCGCATCGGCCCGAAAGGTGCCCCCCTTCAGGCCGGTGCTCGGTGCCTCGGGCGGGATGAACCGCCCGAGGGTGTCGGTTGGCCTTACTCGGCGGCGACCTTATGGGCCTGCGAGCCGTCGGTGTAGGTTTCGGCCTGGAGGCGCTTGCCCGGAGCGGCGCGGCCCGGCAGCGGCGGCAGGGCCTTGGCCTTCTCCAGATCGATCCCGGCGCCTTCCGCGACGCGGCGGCCGTAATCCTCGTCGGCATGCCAGAAGTGCCAGACCATCCGCAGCTGGATCGGCTCCGGGCACTGCTTCATGTCGGCGACGAGATTGGCGATCAGGTCGTCACGCTCCCAATCCTGGAAGGAACGGTAGCGCACGCCGGCCTGGGTGTAGTCGTCCTCGGTGCGCGAGGCCTGATAGCGGCCGAGCCGCCCCTCGACCGGCTGGTGATAATCCTTCGCGGGCTTGGGCGCCTCGCGCAGGCCCTCACCGAGGGTCGAAGGCTCGTAGTTGATGTGCTTGTTCGGGCCCGTGCCGTCCACCGCATAGGCCATCTGGCCGTCGCGCTGGTTCGAGTAGACCTTCACGCCGGGCTGCGGCGCATTGATCGGCAACTGGAGGTAGTTGGCGCCGACGCGGTAGCGCTGCGTGTCCGAGTAGGACAGCGTGCGCCCCTGGAGCATCTTGTCGTCCGAGAAGTCGATGCCGTCCACGAGCACGCCCGTCCCGAAGGCCGATTGCTCGACTTCCGCGAAGAAGTTGTCCGGCACCCGGTCGAGCACCAGGCGACCGACGGGCAGCAGGGGGAAGTCCTCGACCGGCCACAGCTTGGTGTCGTCGAGCGGATCGAACGACAGATGGTCGTTCGGACCGTCGGGCATGATCTGCACGCAGAACTCCCACTCAGGGAAGTTGCCCGCCTGGATGTTGTCGTAGAGGTCACGGGTGGCGTGGCCGACATCCTTGGCCTGGATCTCCGACGCTTGCTGCGAGGTCAGGTTGCGAACGCCGAGCTTGGGCTCGAAGTGGAACTTGCACAGCACCGCCTCGCCCTGGTCGTTGACGAGCTTGTAGGTGTTGACGCCCGAGCCTTCCATCTCGCGGTAATTGGCCGGGATGCCCCAGGGCGACTTCAGGTGCGTCACCATGTGGATCGACTCGGGGTGCTGGGCCACGAAGTCGAAGAAGCGCCACGCCTCCTGGCGGTTCGTCACCGGATCCGGCTTGAACGCGTGGATCATGTCGGGGAACTTGATCGCGTCGCGGATGAAGAAGACCTTGAGGTTGTTGCCCACGAGGTCCCAGTTGCCGTCGACGGTCTTGAACTTGATCGCGAAGCCGCGCGGATCGCGCTCGGTCTCGGGCGATTCCTTGGCGCCGGCCACGGTGGAGAAGCGCACGAAGACCGGGGTCTTCACGCCGGTCTCGTTCAGCACGCGGGCGCGAGTATAGGTCGAGGCCGGCTCGTTGCCGATCTTGCCGTAGGCCTCGAAATAGCCGTGGGCGCCGGCACCGCGGGCATGCACCACGCGCTCGGGAATCCGCTCACGGTCGAAATGGGTGATCTTCTCGATGAACTGGTAGTTCTCGAGCGTCGCGGGTCCCCGCTCGCCGACCGTGCGCGTGCTCTGGTTGTCACGGACCGGATGGCCCTGGCGGGTCGTCAGAATCGGGCGGTTCTCGCTCATGCGGTACTCTCTCCTGGAAATCCAACGGCGCAGGCGACCGGCCCGGTAGGGCGGCCCGTTGCCTGGAACCATTCTGGCTCGAAGGTATGACCCGCCAATGACCCATTGGCAAATGCATCGTCACAAAGACCGTGATAGACAGAGCCTATGAACCTGTCCGGTCTCTCGCTTCGCGACCTCGAATACGTCGTGGCCATCGCCGATGAGGGGCATTTCGGCCGCGCCGCCGAGCGCTGCAATGTCAGCCAGCCGACGCTCTCGGTGCAGGTGCGCAAATTGGAGAACGCGCTGGGGCTGGCCCTGTTCGAACGTTCGAACCGCGGCGTGCTTCTGACCATGGCCGGCCAAGCCATCGTGCGGCAGGCCCGCGTGGTGCTGGCCGAGGCGCAGCGCCTCCTGGCGCTCGCGGTCGAGGGGCGCGGCTCGCCGCTGACCGGCCGTCTGGTGCTGGCCGCGATCCAGACGCTCGGCCCCTATTTCTTCCCGCTGATCCTGCGGCTCCTGCGCCAGGAATTCCCGCTCCTGACGCTGGCCTTGTCCGAGGCACGCACCGCCGAGATTCTCGACGGCCTGCGCGACGGGCGCATCGACGCGGCCCTCGTCTCCCTGCCGGTGGCGACCTCCGGGCTGACCCTGTCGCCGCTCTTCGTCGAGCCGTTCCGCCTTGCCTGTCCGGCCGACCATCCCCTCGCGCAGGGTGCGCCGCCGCGAGCGGAGACGGTGGGCGGCCCCGACCTGCTGCTGCTCGACGAGGGCAATTGCCTGCGCGACCAGACCATCGCGGCCTGCGGGGCGCCCCGCGCCGCAGGCCGCCACGCCACCAGCCTGGAGACCCTGCGCTCGATGGTGGCGGCGGGCGCCGGCTACACCCTGATCCCGGCCCTGGCCGTGCCCTCGGGGCCCGATCCGAGCGGGCTGACCGTGACCCGACATTTCGAGGGGGAGGGGCCTGGCCGCACGGTGGCTCTGGCTTGGCGCTCCAGCGACCCCCGGGCGGCCGGGCTCGCCCATCTGGCGGCGTTCTTCCGCACGCACGCCCCGGCGAGCACGCGGGCGTTTCGCGAGGGTGAGGTTCTGGCGGGCGGCGTTTCGGCGAGCGGGGCTCGCACGGCAAGCGTCGCGGGGTGACGGCGAGGCGCTGGCTTCCGTTCCAGGTGCGGGGACCGGCGCGATCCCGGGCACCGACGGGCCTCCGATGACGGTCCCATCGTCTTCCCTACGGTAAAGAAGGGGGGACTGCGCCGATGATCGCTACGAGTTCGGTCTCAGGGCGCGCCGTATCGCGCAGTGAGCGACGCAACCGACCAAACCGTCGCCCTGGTTGTGCTTCGGCATCAATTCGGCATTCGGCTCGAACGTTCGAGCCGAACGATCACGCCATGGCACTGTCATATGTTTACGAATGCCAGCGCGTTAGGCTCTTATTAAATAACTTATGTGATATTTCATGCACAACTAATATGGGCTGCAGGGATGAACTCGATCCGTTTCCGGCTTGTCGCCGCGATCATTGCCTTGATCGTTGCTCTCGCGTTCAACGTGACGCTTGGTCTGTACTCGACCGCCCGGACGGGTGCCAGCATCAGCAGCCTCTACAGCGATCGCATCGTCCCCCTGCGCGATCTCAAGATCGTGGCCGACCTGTATGCCGTCAACATCGTGGACACCTCCCACAAGCTCAACAACGGCAACATCGCGTGGTCCAAGGGCGCGCCGCTGATCGATGAAGCCCAGGAGCGCATCGGAAAGATCTGGTCCGGTTACCTGGCCACGAAGCTGACGGACACGGAGAAGCAGCTCGTCGCCGAGACGGAACGCGCGATGATCGCGGCGAATGCGGCGGTGAAGGAGCTGTCCGCCCTCATCGCCCGCCGCGACAAGGCGGCGCTGAGGGATTTCGTGACGAACCGGCTCTATCAGAGCATCGACCCGGTCAGCACCGCCATGCTGGCGCTCATCAACCTCCAGATCGACGAGAGCGACAAGATCTTCGACGATTACGTCGCCTTCTCGGAGACCTTGAAGGCTCTGCGCCTGACCACCCTGGTCTTGGGTGCGATCGCCGCCGGTTTCGCCCTCATCGTCGTGTTGCGCGGCGTGGTCGCTCCGCTTCACGCCATGACGGCGATGATGCGGAGATTGGCCACCGGCGATGCGACCCAGCCGGTCCCCGGTGCCGGCCGGCGGGACGAGATTGGCAGCATGGCCGCCTCCGTTCAGGTCTTCAAGGACAACCTGATCCGGAACCGACAACTGGAAGAGGACGCCGCCCTGGCGCGGGCGTCGAGCGAGGTCCAGCGCCGGGCGGCCATGGCCGAGATGGCCGACGGCTTCGAGCGGGCGGTGGGCGGCATCGTCGGAACGGTGTCCTCGGCCGCGACCGAGCTGCAGGCGACCGCCCAGCAGATGAGCTCGACCGCGCAGCAGACCGCGGGCCAGTCGATCACGGTGGCGTCGGCGGCGGAGGAGGCCTCCGTCAACGTCAACACCGTGGCCTCGGCCGCCGAGGAACTGGGCGCCTCGGTGAGCGAGATCGGCCGGCAGGTCGCGAGTTCCTCCGACCTCGCCCAGCAGGCGGTGGCCGAGGCCGATCAGGCGGCCACGATGGTGAACGCTCTGGAAAGCGCCGTGAGCCGGATCGGCGACGTGGTGCAGATGATCTCCACCATCGCGGCGCAGACCAATCTCCTCGCCCTGAACGCCACGATCGAGGCCGCCCGGGCCGGAGAGGCGGGACGCGGCTTCGCCGTCGTCGCAACCGAGGTGAAGGAACTCGCCGGCCAGACCGCCCGCGCCACCGACGAGATCGGCGCGCAGATCGGCCAGATCCAGGGGGCCACCGGCCAGGCGGTGGGGGCCATCGCGGCGATCACCGCCCGCATCCGCGAGATCAGCGCGGTCGCCACCGGCATCGCCGCCGCGGTCGAGGAGCAGGGCGCGGCGACGAACGAGATCGTCCGCAACGTCGCGGAAGCCTCCGTTGGAACCGCGCAGGTGACGGGCAACATCGCCGGCGTCGCCCGGGCTTCGGAGGAGACGGGGGCCGCCGCTTCCCAGGTGCTCGCCTCGGCCACCGAGCTGTCGCGCCAATCCGAGCATCTCCGGACCGAGCTGCATCGTTTCCTGTCCGGCATGAAGGCGGCCTGACCCGCAGGGGCCGCCGTGACAGGCGGCCCGAACCGGTGTAGCGCCGGGCCCACCGCCACCCACCCTGCATCCCCCTTGATCGACAGACCGCAACTTCTCGGCTGGGCGGCCCTCGTCGCGGCCTCCGGCCTGCTCGGCTGGGCCCTGAGCCATGCCGGCTTTCCCGCCGCCTTCCTGCTCGGGCCGATGCTGGTCGCGATCCTGTTCGGCGTGCGCGGCGCGCCGATCCGGGTGCCGCGCCTCGGCTTCCTGGCCGCGCAGGCGATCGTCGGGTGCCTCGTGGCCCATTCGGCGACGGGCGAGATCGCCGCGACCCTGCACGACGACGGGCTCGTCATCCTCGCCGTCGTCCTCGTCACGGTGGCGGTGAGCGGCGTGGTCGGCGTGGTGCTCACCCGCCTCCAGATCCTGCCCGGCACGACGGCGGCCTGGGGCTCCTCGCCGGGCGGGGCCGCCGCCATGGTCGCGATGGCCGAGGAATACGGCTCCGACGCCCGCCTCGTCGCGTTCATGCAATATGTGCGGGTCGCGGTCGTCGTGATCTCGGCCTCGCTGGCCGCGCGCCTGTTGGCGGATGTCGGAGCGCTCGCGGCGGCCCCCGCCGCGCCGACGCCCGCGCTCACCTCGGTCGCCGCGACGCTCGCCGTCGCCCTCGTCGGCGCCGGCGTCGCCACCCTGCTGCGCCTGCCCTCGGCCGCCCTGATCGGGCCGATGCTGCTCGGGGCCGGGCTGCACGCGGCGGGGCTCGCCGATCTCGCCCTGCCCGAGCCGCTCCTCGCCGCGGCCTATGCCGGGATCGGCTGGTATGTAGGCCTGCGCTTCACGCGGCAGACCCTGCGGACCGTGATCCACGCGCTGCCCGGCATCCTCGCGGCCACGGTGGCGATCGTGCTGATCTGCGCCGCCTGGGCCTGGGGCCTGACCGGCCTCCTGTCGATCGATTATCTCACGGCCTTCCTGGCCACGAGCCCCGGCGGGCTCGACTCGGTGGCGATCATCGCGGTCGGCTCGAAGGTGGACGTGCCCTTCGTCCTCGCGGTGCAGACCCTGCGCCTGTTCGTGGTGCTGCTCACGGGCCCGATCCTCGCCCGGTGGATCGCCCGCGCCGCCCCGGCCGGGGAGGGCGCCCGGTGAGGGCGCTCTGGCTCGCCTTCCTGAATTCGTGGCGCGGCCTCGTCTTCGGGGCGCGCACCGAGCGGGCGATCCGGCTGGAACTGGTCCTGCTGGCGCTCGGCCTGCCCGCCGCGCTCTGGCTCGGCGGCTCGCTCTGGATCCGGGTAGCGCTGCTGACGAGCCTGCTCCTGATGCTCGGCGCCGAGTTCCTCAACACCGCCATCGAGAAGCTGTGCGACCATCTCCACCCGGACCGGCATGCCCGCATCGGCATCGTGAAGGATCTGGCCTCGGCCGGAGCCTTCCTCACGCAGGGGATCGCCGCGCTCGTCTGGGCCGCGGCCCTGATCGATCGGCTCTGAGACGGCGTCGGCTTGATCGCGGGCGGCGTTTACGGCTAGCCTTCGGCCATCGACCGAGTGGCAACTAGGGTTCCGGGCGGCCAAGCCGTCGCTGGACCGAGCGTTGCGGAAACCGTGGGCTCCTCCTGCGGCTGCACCCAAGGGACAAAAGCCCAGGGGAGGAGAGGTCGAGATCGACCGGCACCGGACGGTGCCAGGAGGGATCTCGATGTCCGCTGCGCCGCTCCTTCTCGTAGTGCTCGCCGCCATCCTCCACGCGAGCTGGAACCTTCTGGCCAAGCGCGCGGCCCCGATCGGCCCTGTCTTCGTCGCGGCCTACAATCTCGTCGCCTGCATCGTTTACGCCCCCTGGGCCGTGGCAATCCTGCTCGAGGGCGCCGTTCCGGTCCAGGGGGCGGCCGTGGGCCTGATCCTGCTCAGCGGGCTGATCCACCTCGCCTACAGCCTGTGCCTTCAGGAAGGCTATCGGCAGGCCGATTTCTCCGTCGTCTATCCGGTGGCGCGGGGCACCGGGCCGATGCTGTCGACGTTCGGAGCGATCCTTCTCCTCGGCGAGATGCCGACCGGGCGCGGGGTGCTGGGCCTCGCCCTCGTGGTGACCGGCATCGGCCTGATCGCGACGGACGGCAGGCTGTCCGGTCTCGGCCGGCCGAAGGGGCCTATCGGCCTTCTCTGGGGCATGGCGACCGGAGGCCTGATCGCGGCCTACACGGTGACCGACGCCTATGCGGTGAAGGTTCTCGGCATCGCGCCGGTGGTGCTCGATTGGTTCTCGAACCTGCTGCGCCTCGTCGTCCTGGCGCCCCTCGCCGTCGCGAATCCGCGCCGCGCCGGTGCCGCCATGCGGGGCGCGTGGCCCCTCGCGGTCGGTGTCGGCCTGCTGTCCTCCCTCGCCTACATTCTCGTGCTGGACGCCCTGGGGCGGGGGGCCCCGCTGAGCCTCGTCGCCCCGATGCGCGAGATGTCGATGATGGTCGGTGCCCTGCTGGGACTCGTCGTCCTGGGCGAGCCGGTCGGTCCCCGGCGCCTCGGCGGCTGCGCCCTGCTGATCGGCGGCGTAATCCTGCTCGCGGCGTGAGGCCGCCCCGTGGATCGGGCCGTCACTCCGCCGAGAGCGGCATCGCCTCGACCGCCGTCTCGGAGAGGCCCCGATCCGCCAGCGAGCGGGCCAGGGCCGGCGTGAGCCCGGCCCCGCCGGTGAAGATCGCGAGCGCCTCCGGAACATGCGCCGGCCCGGCCTCCGGCTCGCCCAGGAGCTGCACCACCCGGCGGGCGATGGCCGGCGCCGGATCGATCCAGGTCACCGGCCAGGGAGCGAGGCGCTCGAAGCGCGCCAGGAGCAGCGGATAGTGGGTGCAGGACAGGCAGACCACGTCGGTGCGCCGCCCGTCCGCCCGCTCGTCGAAGCAGGGGGTGATCTCGGCGAGGATGTCGGCGTCGGGCACCGGCATGCCCGCCATCTCGGCCTCGGCGTAACGGGCGAGGTTGACCGAGCCGACGAGGCTGACCTCGCAGGCCGCAGCGTAGTCCCGCACGAGGTCGCGCGTATAGGCCCGGGCCACCGTGCCGGGGGTGGCGAGCAGCGAGACCAGCCCCGACCGGGTCAGCGCGGCGGCCGGCTTGATCGGCGGCACCACCCCGACGAAGGGCGTGGTGAAGCGCTGGCGGAGGGCGGGCAGCACCAGGGTCGAGGCGGTGTTGCAGGCGATCACCACGAGGTCGGGCCGGTGGAGGGCGACGAGCCGCTCCATCACGACCAGAACCCGGTCCACGAGCTGCGCTTCGCTGAGGCGGCCGTAGGGAAAGGCCGCGTCATCGGCGGCGTAGAGATAGGCCGCGTCGGGCCGGGCACGGCGCACCTGCTCCAGCACGGTCAGGCCGCCGAGGCCGGAATCGAATACCAGGATGACCGGCTGCGGCTGCCGCACCGGAGGCATCACGGGACGAGCCGCGGAGTGTGTCGCGGAGTTGGTCGCCCCTGCCATCAGATCGATCCGCATGACCGTCACCCGGGCCCGCTCGCGACGCATGGAAAAGCCCAGTCTCCGGGCGCGACGGTTAAGGACATCTCACTGGGGCTGCAAAAAGGCTTCGCTTGCCTGCGGCGGCGGGGTGCGACGAACGGGCCGCCGCCTTCGAGCGTTGCCCTGTAGCAAACGACATCTATTTCCGAAGCTGGACGGGGAAAGAGATTTTACGCATGGCCGCCAGCGCAGCACTTTCTCACTCGGATGCCCACCGCGCGGCCTTCCCGCCGCCGCCGCTCGATGCGAAGCCCGCGGACCGGGATGCCTGGATCGCCGCCTTTCGCACGGTGCGCGACGAGACCGAGCGGCGCGCCGCCCCCCTCTCGCCGGAGGATCAGCAGATCCAGTCGATGGAGGATGCGAGCCCGACCAAGTGGCACCGCGCCCACACGACATGGTTCTTCGAGCAGTTCCTCCTCGCCGAGCACCTGCCCGGCTACCGGCCCTACGACGAGCGGCTGCACTACCTGTTCAATTCCTACTACGTGCAGGCCGGCCCCCGGCAGCCCCGCTTCCTGCGGGGCATGATCACCCGGCCGACCGCGGAGGAGACCGCGGGCTACCGTGCCCATGTCGATCGCGCCGTGACGGTGCTCCTGCGCGAGGCCTCGGACGACGCCCTCGCGAAGATCCTGCCGGTTCTGGAGATCGGGCTCTACCACGAGCAGCAGCATCAGGAGCTGATGCACACCGACATCCTGCACGCCTTCTCGCAGAATCCCCTCGATCCGGTGGTGGACGCCGCCTGGGCGATGCCTACGCCGAAGGCAACACCGGGCAAGGCTGCCCTCGAAAAAGGCATTACGCGGATCGGCCATGACGGGACCGGCTTCGCCTTCGACAACGAGAGCCCCCGTCACGAGACCCTGATCCTCGGCGGCGCCATCGACCGCGGCCTCGTCACCAATCGCGATTGGCTCGGCTTCATCGAGGACGGCGGCTACACCCGGCCCGAACTGTGGCTCAACGACGGTTGGCTCTGCGTCCAGCGCGACGGATGGGAGGCGCCGGGCTACTGGCGCCGCGAGGCCGAGGGCTGGTCGATCATGACGCTGGCCGGCCGCAAGCCCGTCGATCCGGACGGCCCCGTCAGCCATGTCAGCTATTTCGAGGCCGACGCCTATGCCCGCTGGGCCGGGCGCGACCTTCCGACGGAGGCTGAGTGGGAGGTCGCGGCCCGCGACGGCCTGATCGACGATGCCTTCGGCCTCGTCTGGCAATGGACCCGCAGCGCCTACGGTCCCTATCCGGGCTACCGCCCGGTCTCCGGCGCGCTCGGCGAATACAACGGCAAGTTCATGTCGGGCCAATATGTGCTGCGCGGCTCCTCGGTCGCCACGTCCGAGGGCCATGCCCGGGTCGGCTATCGCAACTTCTTCTACCCCCATCAGCGTTGGCAGTTCACGGGCCTGAGGCTCGCGGACGCGATCGCCTGACGCCTTCCAGACCTGTCTCTTACCTGTCCGCCGCTCAGACGGAGTGTCACCTTGACGATCGATCCCCGCCTGAGCGCCGACGCTCCGGCTTCGCCGCTTCCCGAGAACGGGCTGTTCCTGGCCGATGTGTGGGACGGGCTCGGCGCGCGCCGGAAGTCCCTGCCGGCCAAGTATTTCTACGACGCTGCCGGCTCGGCCCTCTTCGAGAAGATCACGGTCCTGCCGGAATACTACCCAACCCGAACGGAACTGCGCATTCTCGACGAGCGCGGGCCCGAGATCGCGGCCCGCCTGCCCGAGGGCGCCGCCTTGGTCGAGTTCGGCAGCGGCTCGACGGTGAAGCTGCGTCGCCTGCTGCGGCATCTGCCCGGCCTGTCGGCCTATGTACCGGTCGATGTCTCCGGGGAATTCCTGGCCGAGCAGGCACGGGTGCTGCGGGCCGACTTCCCGGATCTCCCGGTCGAGCCGGTGGCCGCCGATTTCACCCGGCCCTTCGCCCTGCCGCCGAGCCTGTCCGGACGGCCGCTGGCCGGCTTCTTCCCCGGCTCGACCATCGGCAATTTCGAGCCCGCCGAGGCGGCCCGCCTCCTCGACGTGTTCGGGCGCATCCTGGGGGAGGGCGCAACCCTGATCCTCGGCGTCGATCTGGTGAAGGACCGGGACGTGCTGGAGGCCGCCTATGACGACGCTGCCGGCGTCACGGCCGCGTTCAATCTGAATCTGCTGCATCGGATCAACCGCGAACTCGGCGGCGACATCGATCCGGCGAGCTTCGCCCACCGCGCCCTGTTCAACGAAGCGGAATCGCGCATCGAGATGCATCTCGTCAGCCGCGTCGCGCAGACGGTGCGGGTCGCGGGCCGTGCCTTCCCCTTCGCCGAGGGCGAATCGATCCACACCGAGAACAGCTGCAAGTACACGATCGAGAGCTTCCGGGCTCTCGCGGCCCGGGCCGGCTGGTCGGCCCTCGACGCCTGGACCGATACGGACGGGCTGTTCTCGGTCCACGCCCTGCGGCGCGCCGGCTGATCGTTCGTTGCGTCGCACGGGCCGACGACGCAACAATCCGCTCGCGCGACGGCATCGGCCGGAAATGCACCGGGATCATGGTTAACGGCAACGCTTCCCCGCGGAAGCGGGCGGTCCGCCTTCGAGACGGACCGCCGCCCCGAAGACCTGCTCCCGGACCCGTCCCATGCGCTCGATCCTCGTCGCCCTCACCCTCGGTACCGCCGCCGCCACCATCGCCTACGCGCACGGCCTCGACGAGGCCGGCCCCGGCCGGACCGTCGGCACCCTGACCTGCCGGACGAATCCCGATCTCGGCCTCGTCCTCGGTCAGACCCGTGGCGCGGCCTGCCACCTCGTGACGGCCGACGGGCAGCGCCAGGGCTACGCCGCCCTCCTGCCGCCCGGCACGGACGGGGAGGGCGCCCGCACCCTGACTTGGCGCGTGACGACCGCCGATGGCCGTCTCCGGCCGGGCCTGCTCGTCGGTCGCTTCAGCGGCGATGGCGCCGTGCTCCGGGGCGAGCGGGCCGACCTCGCCCCGATCGATGCCATGGGGGAGAATAGGCTTCGGTTGGCCGCGGACGAGGCGCGGGTCACGCTCGGCGCGCGCTGAGGTTCTTCTCTATCCGCTCTCCCAACCCGCATCATGAAGTGCCCAAAGGGGCAGCTCCAGAGATGGCGCGGCCGGCTGGAGCCCTCTTTCGAGGGCGACGCTGGGCGCCGCCACCTCGGGATGAGGGGGATGGGTTGGAGCGATCCTCGTTACGCGACGCGCTCGTCATTCCGGGGCGCTGATCAGCGAACCCGGATTCCACGACGGGCCGCGAGGGCGTGAAGGGCGTCGCATCACGGGTCGATTCCGGATTCCGCTGCGCGGCCCCGGAATGACGGCTGCGTCAAACCCGTGTCCTCAAAGCTGGCAGGCGCCGGCCAGAGCCTCGTTCTCCGCCGCCGAGAACAACCGCGAGCGGATGTGAAAGCGCTTCTCGCGGCCGTTCTCCAGGGAGAACATGCCGCCGCGGCCGGGCACCACGTCGAGGATGATGTGGGTGTGCTTCCAGACGCTGAATTGCGACCGCGAGATGAAGAAATCCGCGCCGCCGACTTGGCCGAGATGCACGTCGCCGTCGCTGGTGATGAAGTCGCCCACGGGGTAGCACATCGGCGAGGAACCGTCGCAGCACCCGCCCGACTGGTGGAACATCACCGGGCCGTAGTCGGATTTCAGCTCGGCGATCAGCTCGAGGGCGGCGGGCGTCGCCGTCACCCGCAAGGGCGTGCCCGCATTGTCGGCCTGCTCGGCGGTCACCGGATCGATGGTCTCGGCCGGGTTGGACACCTGCTCGCTCATCGTCGCGTCTCCCTGTTTATCGCGTTGTCGTTATCTGAGCCCGTCCCGGTGGAAGTCCAAGAACCCCGGACGAAACCGGTCGTGAATTCGGCGCACGAATCCGTCACTTGCGACAAGATTAGCAGAGCGGATGCAGCCGCGAACATTCGTCCTTGGGCCCAAGCTTCCTGACCTTCGTCACCCTCCCGCGATGTGCCGGCCCCGGCCCGTGCGGCCGCAATACGCATGGCCACCGGCCCGATCCTTGCTCGACCTCGTCCCGTCCGGTGACCGAGAAGAATCCGCAGAGGATCCGCCATGACCCAACCGTCTCCCGCTCTCGCCGCCCCCGCGGTGAAGACGACCTGCCCCTATTGCGGGGTCGGCTGCGGCGTGCTCGCCACGCCGGACGGGCAGGGCGGCGTCGCCATCGCGGGCGATCCCGAGCATCCGGCGAATTTCGGACGGCTCTGCTCCAAGGGCTCGGCGCTCGGCGAGACCGTCGACCTTCAGGACCGGCTGCTCAAGCCCATGGTCGACGGGCAGGTCGCCTCCTGGGAGGGCGCGCTGGGTGCCGTCGCCGGTGGCCTCAAACGCATCGCCGAGCGGCACGGTCCGGATTCGATCGCCTTCTACCTCTCGGGCCAGTTGCTGACCGAGGATTATTACGTCGCCAACAAGCTCGCGAAGGGCTTCCTCGGGACCCCCCATGTCGACACGAACTCGCGCCTGTGCATGTCGAGCGCGGTCGCGGCCCACCGCCGCGCCTTCGGCTCCGACACGGTGCCCGGCTGCTACGAGGATCTCGACGAGGCCGACCTGATCGTTCTGGTCGGCTCCAACGCCGCATGGTGCCACCCGATTCTGTTCCGCCGGATGATCGACGCCCGGGCGAAGCGCGGCGCGAAGATCGTCACGATCGATCCCCGCCGCACCCAGACCGGCGAGGAGGCCGATCTGCATCTGGGCCTCATGCCCGGCACGGACACCGCCCTGTTCTCCGGCCTCCTCGTCCACCTCGCGGAGGCCGGGCGGCTCGATGCGCGCTTCGTCGCGGAGCACACCGCCGGCTTCGACGGCGCCCTGGAGCGGGCCCGCCAGATCGCGCCCAGCGCCGAGGCCACCGCCCAGGCCACCGGCCTCGCCACCGGCGACGTGCAGGCCTTCTTCGATCTGTTCGCCGCCACGCAGAAGGTCGTCACCGGGTTTAGCCAGGGCGTGAACCAGTCGGCGCAGGGCACCGACAAGGGCAACGCCATCATCAACTGCCACCTCGCCACGGGGCGGATCGGCAAGCCCGGCATGGGCCCGCTCTCGCTGACCGGCCAGCCCAACGCCATGGGCGGGCGCGAGGTCGGGGGCTTGGCCAACATGCTGGCCGCCCACATGCACTTCGCTCCCGAGGAGGTCGACCGCGTCCGCCGCTTCTGGAAGGCGCCCAACATCATCACCGGCGAGGGGATGAAGGCGGTGGCCCTGTTCGAGGCGATCGAGCGCGGCAAGATCAAGGCTCTATGGGTGATGGGCACCAACCCGCTCGTCTCGATGCCCCGGGCCGACCGCATCCGGGACGCGGTTCGCCAGCTCGACCTCTACGTCGTGTCGGAGGCGATCGCGACCAGCGACAGCGCCTGCGCGACGGGCAAGAAGACCGTGCTGCTTCCGGCGCTGGCCTGGGGCGAGAAGGACGGCACGGTGACGAATTCCGAGCGGCGCATCTCGCGCCAGCGCGCCTTCCTCAAGGCGCCCGGCGAGGCGCGGGCCGATTGGGCGATCATGGGCGACGTCGCCCGCCGGCTCGGCCACGGCGACGCCTTCGCCTATCGGTCCGCGGCCGAGATCTTCCGCGAGCACGCCGCGCTCTCGGCCTTCGAAAATGACGGTGCCCGCGACTTCGACATCGGCGGCCTCGCCGACCTCAGCGACCGCGCCTACGACGGGTATCTGCCGGCGCAATGGCCGCTGCCGAAGCGCGGCACGGAGGCGAAGGGCCGCGCCCGGCTCTTCGCCGACGGGCGGTTCTTCACCTTCGACCGGCGCGCCCGCTTCGTCGCGGTGCAGCCCCCGGCGCTGGCGCAGGGCGTCAGCCCGGAGCGTCCGCTGGTGCTCAACACCGGCCGCGTGCGCGACCACTGGCACACCATGACCCGCACCGGGAAGAGCCAGCGGCTCTCGGCCCACCGCGCGGTGCCCTTCGTCGAGGTCCATCCCGACGACGCGGCCCGCTTCGGGCTCAAGGACGGCGGCTTCGCCCGCGTGGCCTCGGAGGTCGGCACCGCCATTCTCGAAGTCACCGTCACCGACGGGGTGCGGCCGGGCGCGATCTTCGTGCCGATGCACTGGAGCGACATGACGTCGTCCGACGGGCGCGGGGCCGCGCTCGCCCGCGGCGTGACCGATCCGGTCTCCGGCCAGCCCGAGCTGAAAGCGACGCCGGCGGGCATCGCACCGGTCGCCTACCGCTCCCGCGGCTACCTGCTGACGCGCGCGCCGCTCGCGGCACCGGCCGGCTGGTGGTGGGCGCGGGCCACCGTCTCCGGCGGCTCCGGCCTGCTCTTCGCCACCCAGGAGGGCTCGCGCGAGATGGCGCTCGCGATCCGCGGGATGTTTCCGGGGCAGGAACTCGCCGAATACGTCGATCACGCCCGCGGGCTCTACCGCTGCGCCGTCTACACGGAGGGCAGGCTCGTCGCAGCGCTTTCCCTCGCGCCGGGCGAAAGCCGGCCCGACTGGGAACTCGCCAAGCAGGTTTTTTCGCGAGGAGACATCGACGCGGTGGACCGGCGCACGCTGCTGTCCGGTCGGGCGGCCGGGGCCTCGGCCGGTCCGGTGGTCTGCGCCTGCCACGGCGTCGGGCTCGACGTTATCACAGCTTGCATCGCGGGCGGCGCCGGCTCGGTCGAGGCGGTGGGGGCGGCCTGCAAGGCGGGGACGAATTGCGGCTCGTGCATCCCCGAGATTCGCAAGCTGTTGCCCGGAGCGCTTGCGCGCAACGCCGCCTGAGCGCAAGTTTTCCCCTATCCGTCCCACTCTCGCCCTCATCCTGAGGTGCTGCGAAGCAGCCTCGAAGGGGGGCTCCAGGGATCGCTGCGCGAACGGGAGCTCTCCTTCGAGGCCTCCACTTCGCTCCGGCATCTCAGGATGAGGGCGGAGATGGAACGAGCCGGTTGTCCCGGCCTCACGGATCGAGTGACGCGTCGAAGCCCATGAGCACACCCCGTCAACCCCGCGAAACCCGCGCCGGCCTCGAGCCGCTGGCGGTTCTGCCGGTCTTCGTGCCGCTCCAGGACAAGCGGGCGGTGCTCGCCGGCTCCAACGGCGGCGCGCCGTGGAAGGTGAAGCTGCTCGCCGCCGCGGGCGCCCGCGTCGACGTCTACGCCGAGGAGCCGAGCGAGGAGCTGCGCGGCGTGCCTGCCGAGATCGCCGCCGGCTCGGTGACGCTCCACGAGCGACGCTGGACGCCCGAGGACCTGCACGGCGCCGCCTTCGCCATCGGCGCCATGGAGGACGAGGACGATTGCGTCGCCTTCGTCACGGCCGCGCGCGCCGCGGGCGCCATCGTCAACGCCGTCGACCGGCCGCATCTGTGCGACGTGAAGTTCGGCGCCATCGTCAACCGCTCGCCGCTCGTCGTCGGCATCTCCACGGAAGGCGCCGCTCCGGTCTTCGGCCAGACCGTACGGGCGCGGATCGAGGCGATGCTGCCGCGCGGCTTCAAGCACTGGGTCGCGGCCGCCCGCGACTGGCGCGAGACGGTCTCGGCCCGCTTCCACGGTTTCTCGGAGCGGCGCGGCTTCTGGGAGCGGTTCACCGACCGCGCCTTCGCCGAGCCGGACCGGGCACCGAATCAGGCCGATCTCGACGAACTGATGGGCCAAGCGGAGGCGCTGCCGATGGGCGGGGCGGTGACGCTGGTCGGCGCCGGTCCGGGCGATGCCGAGTTGCTGACCCTCAAGGCGCTGCGGGCCCTGCGCAACGCCGACGTGATCCTCTACGACGACCTCGTCGCTCCCGAGATCCTCGATTACGCCCGCCGCGAGGCCCGCACGATGCTCGTCGGCAAGACCGGGCACGGCCCCTCCTGCCGCCAGGACGACATCAACGCCCTGATGGTCTCGCTCGCCAAGACCGGCAAGCAGGTGGTGCGGCTGAAATCCGGCGACCCGCTGGTGTTCGGCCGGGCCGGCGAGGAGATCGAGGCCTGCCGGCTCGCCGGCATTCCCTGCACCGTGGTGCCCGGCGTCTCGGCGGCGCAGGGAGCGGCCGCCGCGCTCGGCGTCTCGCTCACCCATCGCGACGCGGCGCGGCGCCTGCAATTCGTCACGGGCCACGACCGGCGCGGCGCGCTCCCCGAAGACCTGAACTGGGGCGCGCTGGCCGACGGCAGCGTCACCACCGTGGTCTACATGCCCAAGCGAACCCTCGGCGCCTTGCTGGCCCGGGCGGTGGCGGAGGGCCTCGCGCCGACGACGCCCGCCCTCGTGGTGTTCAACGCCACCCGCCCCGGGCAGCAGACCGTGGCCGGCACCGCCGCCGACCTCGCCGACCGGGTCGAGGCCGCGGGCTTCGAGGGACCGGCGATCCTGATGGTCGGCGAGGCGCTCGGCCGACGCGAGGCTGGCACCGCATTGCCGGGGCCGGAATTGCAGGCGGCGGCGTCGTAAGAGCCGTTTGATCGCTGCTCCCACCCGGGCCCTCATCCTGAGGTGCCGCGCGAGCGGCCTCCAAGGAGGGCTCCGGAAGTCGCGCGATCCCCAAAACCCGCCTTCGAGGCTTCGCGCCTCGGGATGGGGGTGTGGACGGGAAGGAACGGAAACGTCCCATCCCTCCGGCCTCCGAGGGCCCGAACCAACAGCCTCTGAGGCTGCGTGATCGCGGCGGCGATGCGCCGCCCTAACGCCCAGGGGGGTTGCAGGGTCGGGTGAGGCCGTGATGATGCGCGGCCAAACCCGCTCCACACGCGAAGACCTCATGCGCCCGTCCCGCCGCGTCCTCCTGCCCATCGCCGCCTTCGTGGCGGGTCTCGTCGCCCTCTCGGCGGCCGCCGTGATCACGCTGGTGCCGCAGGCGCGCCAGGGCGTGGCGGCGAGCGGCATCGGCGGGCCCTTCACCCTGGTGAATCAGGACGGACAGACCGTGACCGAGCGCGATTTCGCCGGCACGCCCTACCTCGCCTTCTTCGGCTTCACCCATTGCCCGGACATCTGCCCCACGACGCTGCAGCAGATCAGCGATGTCCTGGCCGCGATGGGCCCGAAGGCGGACCGCCTGAAGGTCGCCTTCGTCACCGTCGATCCCGAGCGCGACCGCCCGGACACCCTGAAGACCTACCTGTCGAGCTTCGATCCGCGCATCGTCGGCCTCACCGGGAGCCCCGAGCGGGTGGCGGCGGCGGTCAAGACGTTTCGCGCCTATGCCAAGAAGGTGCCGGGCCAGGGCAACGATTACACCATGGAGCACACCGCGCTGGTCTACCTGATGGACGCTCAGAACGGCTTCGTCGGCGCGGTCAACATCAACCGGCCGGCGCAGGAGACGGCCGCGGAGCTGGGCAAGCGGCTGTAGCGTCGGCCGCCCGCCTGCGGCCGAGCGCCCCGGTCCGCGAGCTGCGCGACAGGCCGTGCTCGGTCTTGTTCCAGCGGTGGGGATGCCGGGCGAGTTCGATCACGGCGAGCCACGCCGCGAGGCTGACCAGCACGAAGTAGAGCGGCAGCAGCGGCACCAGGAACATCAGGTCGCGCCAGCCCCGGCGATGGCAGCCGACGAAGCCGGGGATCAGGATCGCCATCAGCCCTCCGAGAAACACCGTCCAGGCGCCGGCATGGGTCGCGTGGGCCAGGAGGCCGGCATCGGGGCCGGGGGCGCCGAGCACGAGTTCGATAAGCCCCGGCCCCATCATGAACGGGTAGAACAGGGCCGAAACGACCGTGCCGGGCAGGAGCGCCAGGGCGCACAGGCTCTCGACCGGCCCGAGGCGGCGCCACGCTGCCACGGGATCGCGCCCATGGGTGAAACTCGTCTGCAGGAAGCCCTTCATCCAGCGGGTGCGCTGGCGCAGCCACGCCTTGAGATGCTTCGGCGCCTCCTCGTAGGTCGCGCTCGGCAGATCGCCGACATGGTAGCCCGCGAGCGCCAGACGCAGGCCGAGATCGGCATCCTCGGTGACATTCCACGAGTCCCATCCGTGCAGCGCCCGCAGCACGCGGGTGCGGAAATGCGGCCTTATGGAGCAAATGCACCAAAAAGCACGCTAGGTCAAGGCGTATGCCATCGTCTATGATGGCAAAATGACCGACACATACGCCCATGCCATCACTGGCCTGCTA
>NZ_BPRE01000017.1 GCF_022179765.1 Methylorubrum suomiense
GAAGGCGCGGGCGTGCTTGTAGGGAGGATTCGTGACGATGCAGTCGACGCCGAACGGGGCGCCGTGCAGCTTCAGGAAGTCCATTTCGGCGACCTGACCAGGGCAGCCGTATGATACGAGATCGGTCGGCACCACTTCGTGGCCAGCCTGGACCAGCTCGCGGACGATGGCGCCGGGCCCGCAGGCTGGCTCCCAGATCCGCTGCGGCAGCCACTCGGTTGCGAGCAGTGCCCGGACCGCGACGGCCGGGGTCTCGTACAGGTCGTTTCCGCGCTCAGCGTGCGGATGAGCCTTGTTCTCGCGGTAGCTCATGCCGCCTCCAGCGCGCCCGTGCGCGGCCAGATCGGGGAGACGGATTCGAGGATGACGCCTGGCGGTACAACACGAACAGTCGCCGCCAGCTCGGCGTGCTCGCGGTGCCAGTCGAGCACTACGCGCCGCGCCTTCCGGTCGTTGTCGATGACGCCGTGCTTCTGGAGAAGGTCGCTCGTGGCCTTCGACAGGTTATCGAGATCGGCCTTCGTTTCGGCCTCTGGAACGGCAAGCAGCAGGATGTAGGCGCCCGGCACGCGACCGGGGCGCTGCGCCTGGAGCCGCCATCCCGCGGCGACAATCCATGCCTTGTAGGCGTTCGACCGCACCGGCCGACCAGCACCATGACCGTGCAGGGCGTTGGTCGACGGCGGGACCGGGAGCAGGACGGTAAGCTCGTCGACTACGCGGCGGGGCGCGGGGGCGAATAGCGGTCCGTGCGTTGGAGGACGGCGCCGGTTCATGCCGCCACCTCGTCCGGCGCAACTGGGTCCCTGTCGAACAGGATGCGGTGCCCAGCCGGCAGGTAGGCGCGGAACTTCGCGACAGCCTCGTCGAGGTTTGGATGACCGTTGAAGCCGCCGTCCCACACGCCCCGCTGATGGAAGCGCAGCAGCATTCCACGCGGCCCGTTCGGGCGAATGTCGAGGCGGATTCGCGCCTCATGGCAGAGGAACACAAGGCAGGTCAGGCCGGGGCTGTCGAAGGTCGAGAAGATCGCCCAGCCCTTCACGGGCACAGCGATCCCGTGACCGTCGCCGCGCCACTGAACCGCGTCCCAGCAAATCGGCGCGTTGTGGATGCCGCCGAGCGACATGCCGAGGATGTCGAACACCTTCGCCTGAAACCCCGTCAGCTTCAGGGGTGCGGCCGCCCACCCGCGAGTGTTGTCGCGGCGAGGCTTGCGGGCCGGTCGGGCGTGCGGGATCTGGCGCTCTACCCAGCCCGCGTGATCGTGGCGCGCGTAGCTCATGGCTCAGCCCCGCGCCGCGATCGCGTCTTCGAGGTCGACCTGCGCGCCAGCCGCGCGCATCTTCCTCGCTGCCTCCCGCATGACCGGCCCAGCATCGCGGCCGATGGTGACGGTCACACCCTCCATGCCGGCGAAAGCGTCGGACAGCTTTTGTCCGATCTGCTGGCGAAGGCCGCGCTCGCTGGCCCGCGCACGAGAGGTTTCCCGGTCGATTGCGGCCTTGCCCAGCGGCGTGTCCGCCAGCATGCCGAGGGCCTGCATGTAGAGTTCGAGGATTGCCTCCTCCTCCATACGCTCGTCATAGTCGCGCTTACGGAGGCCGATGATTTTGCGGATGATCTTTGTATCGAACCCATTGGCCTTGGCCTCCGCATAGACATCCTTGATGTCGCCCGCGATGCCGGCCTTTTCCTCTTCGAGCCGTTCAATGCGCTCGATGATGGTTTTCAGTTGATCGGCCGCAACGGATGACGGATCGACTTGCGGCAGGGCCGTAGATTTGGCATTCATTTGGCTCACCATGACTTCGGTATTCGACCGCCCGGCACCCGCTCCCCAGCAGGCCGGGCGGTTCGCGTTTCAGGGGGTGGCGGCAGCCGCAGCGGGGATCGTGGTCCCGGTGCCGCACATCCGGATTCGATCTTCGGCCGCGGAGAGCAGACGGAGGGCTTCCTGGAGGTTCGCCCGTTCGCTCCGGGCTGCCGGCGCCTCGCACCCGTGCAGCTCACCGCAGCGGCACAGGACCTCGTCCCGGAGGCCAGAGACCTTTTCCGCGATGGCGGCGAAGGGCGAGGCGCCGGACATGGTCAGGCGGCCTGAACGGCGGTGTCTTGGCCGCGGGCCTCAGCTTCGCGCTGCGCCAGCAGCTCCCGCAGAAGGTAACCCTCGAGCGGCCAGAGCTTCCGGAACGCGTTCTCGTAGGCGTACCGCTCGCCGACCTGCTGGTCGTAGTTCTCCGGTGCAGCCGGTGCGCTTTCCCCGGTGACGAAGAACCCGGTGTGCAGGGTGATGAGGCAGATGGTCAGGTGCCGAACGCGGAAATACTCGACGTCCGCGATCTTGGCCTTGATCGACGCCTCGGTGACGCGCGGGGCTGTCTTCGTCTCCACCACCGCCTGCGTTTCAGCGAGGCTTAGCGCCGGCTCGCCCCTGCTGTCGGGCTCGCGCGAGGCTGGGGCATAAGTCGCGGCGAAGACGTCCGGCTTGCAGGGATAGAGCTCACCGTCGACTTGCCGGATGATCCAATCGCCGGGCTCAGCGCGCGTCACACCGTGGTTCGTACGGACGTCCCACACCGCATAATCGGTGTCCTGGGTCACCGGCACGAGGACATCCTGTGCCATGGCGACCCGTACCCACTCGGGAGCCTCAGAGAATGGCGAGCCGTCGAAGCTATCGCCGTTCCAGTCGGCCGCAGTGACGCGCACAGCTTCAATCGTCACCGGCTTTTTCGTGAATTGGCCCATGGTCGGCTCCTCTCAGGAAGCCGGACGGCGCTGACCGCCGCCCGGAAGGGGCGGGATCAGCCGTTGGCCGCTTCGATCATCTCGAAGGCGCGAGCGATACGGTTCAGAGGGCTTTCGAAGCCGGTGATCCGCGGATGCAGGCCGTCGATAGCCGCGTCGATCGCCTCCACAGTAGACAGCGGGCCGCGCTCGCTTGGTCCGTTCGAGGCGACCTTGTTCGGCCCCTCGGTCGGGTAAGAACCACAGAGGCGCGTCGCCATTTGCTCGGCGACTTCCGCCATAGCGGCGAGGCGTGCGCCGGTCTCGTCCAGACGACCGCCGACGCGGTGTGCGTTCTCGATTGCACGCTGAAGAGTAGGGCGAGCCGCCTCGCCAATGCGGGCGACAGAAACGGCGTTCGCCTCTCCCATCTTCGACGTAAGGCTTTGGCCTGCTGCGCTTGTAGCTGCGTACACGGTTCTCTCCTCAGGTTCGGCGGCTCACGGCCGCGTGTCGGCCGCCCGGAACAGCGGCAGATCGGTCAGATCACGCGCGGGCTTCGCACCGAGGCGAACCGGTGCAGCAGGCGTCGGGACAGATGCCGGAAGGGACGCCGCTCGCGGACGGAGCGCAGCTGCCCCTTGAGACCGATCCTGGCTCCCAGGGCGCGCAGCACCCGACCGATCGCCGCCAAGAGCCGCATCGAGTTCCCTCCGGAGTTCTTCGTTGCCGGCCTCGAGGGCGTCGGCGGCATGCTCCACCCGTGCGCAGAGGCGCTCGTAGGCGGTGCGAATGTTGAAGGCGTCGTGCAGTCCGACCGTCACGTCCTCGGCGCGGCCGAGAACCTTCCTGATCCAGGTCGGCGAGCGGCCGATCTTGGAGCCCAGCGACTCGTAGGCGAGCATCCTCGATCCGAGGTTGCGCTCCTGAGCGGCGATCACGCTGGCGAGATCGGGCCGGATACTTTCCAGCGCTTGGTCGGCCGTGACCATCATCGGTCGGGCCCCGAATTTTGACCGCATTCGGTCAGTCCCCCGTGCGACACAATCGGTGTCACGGAGGCACAAGACAGATGCAGGAGGTGGAGGGGGAACGCAGGTACACGATCACGACCGCCGTAAGCTTGCCGGCGCGGGCAGTCGTGGAGACGAGAAGGGGCCGGAGCCCGAAGGCTCCGGCAGTCGCGGAGGATTCCATCCAATGTGGATGCGCCCTCGCGGGCCACGGACGCATCGTGGGGACGATGCGAATGAGAGAAACCGGAGGCCATCATTGATGCGCCTCCGGAAAGTTCAGCACACCGAATTCACCATGAAGATCCAGGCTAGCGCGATCATATGCGCGAGCAGCATCTTCGGCCGAAGGGAAGCATCCAAGATACCGCTTCACCCGACCTGCGCCGATTTGAGCTATCCAGTACTTGCCATTCTTGAGATGGACACCGCGATAGCCAGATCGATTGAGGGAAGATACGCCCCGATTGGCCGCATTTTGGGATGCAGTCGCGATCCGCAGATTTGCTCGACGATTATCCAGCGTGTCGCGATTGATATGATCAACCTCGAAACCAATCGGCGCGCCAATTACCGAGCGGTGCAGCAATACACTGATCCGGTATTTGCCAGAACCAAACTTAGCGCCGATGTAGTAAATGCCCGTGCCGCTGAGCCAGGGATACCATGGGGCGACGTAAAAAGCGGCCGGCAGATCAGCGTCGAGGATTATCTCGATGCCACCTTTAATCGGCAGGCGAACGCTATCGCTTCGGTTCGAAAGGGGAGCGCGGCGGACGCTTGGGGGCTTAAGCGCACCCGCCGCGCACGGGAGGCCGAAGCCGCCCGATGGGGAAAAGGGGAGGGCGACGCTCATGGCAGTCGCTCGACGAACCAGAGCGCGCCCGCCGCCAGGATCTCGACGCCGCCCAGCACGAGCGGCAGCGCAGCGCCATGCTTCACCGCGAGGGCGATGCAGACGACAGCGGAAGCGGCGAGGGCGAGCGGGGCCATCTCAAGCGCCCCGCAACATCAGGCAGGCGAAGCCCGCCGCGAGGAAGCAAGCGCAGGCCGCAGCGGGCGGACGACCATCCGCGCCGCCGAAGCGGGTCGCATGCTCCCGCTGGGCAATGCCTGCGGCGAGGGCGGCGAAGTAGAGGGCGGCCGCGCTGCTCATCGCCCGGCCCCGAACGCGTGCCAGGTCGGGGCCCGGCTGGCGACGATCCGGCCGCCGCGGACCTGCGCGTCGTGAGCGCCCTCGGACACTGCGCACAGCACGCCGGAGATGCGCCGCCCGTCGCGCGTGGCGACGAAGTGCCTGGCAAAGGGCTGCGACCAGTCGCAGGGGCGACCGAACACGGGTTCGGCGGAAGTCTCGACGTGCTCGAAGCCCTCGTCACGCAGGGCCTCGCGAGCGGCCTGGGGCTCGATCGCGCAGGCGCCGAGCGCCAGGAGCGGGAGGAGGGCGAGGCAAGCACGGACGGGACGTCGAGACGCGCGCTCGACAGTCCCGCCCGGGCCGCTACCATCGGAAGTGCGAAGACCGATGGAGCTTGGAATGACAGAGATCACGCCCGAACGGGTCGAATTACTGACCCTGCGAGCCCGCATTGCGGTAACGGAACGTGTTGCTTGGCTGGGCGCAGAAATCGCGGCCATGATGCGACCCGAACAGACCCTCACCTTCATCGAGGAACAGCGCGAGTTGCTGGCTCGAATATACTCGAGCGCCGGAGAAGGAACGGAAACGCTGACGGATGCAGAGCGACGTCTGGTGGCGGACGAAGTCGAGAAGCGCTTCCGCGAATTAATCGAAACGGTGAAGAGCGCGGGCCGCATCGGCTAAGCCCCCATCCAGTTGCCGCCGCGCGAGCAAGCCTCGGAGGCCTCCCCGTTCGCGTTCGGACTTGGCTTGTTAGCTCGCGCCGCAATCATTCCACCGAGGGCGGCATGAAGGCGCTCGGCCTCGTCGCCGCTCAGCGTCCGGGGCCAGCCGAACGTCGTGACGAGGATGCCGGCCGAAGTGTTCTGCAGCTCGACCGCCGGGCGATCGTCATGCCGGATCGTGAAGCGGGGCGCGCTCATGCGGCCTCCGCGGGATTGCGAGAGTCCGCTGATGCGCCGAAAACGTGAAGGTGGAGGGCCGGGCTGGCACCCAGCCCTCCGCGCCGACGCCCACGTGGACAGGTCAAGAACCCATGAGCACCGACGATACGCAAGAATTTCGCGCGCGCCTGAATGTTATGGAGCGCGCTTGGGTAGAGCTTGCCTCGCACTTTTACTTTTATGGGCTGATCAACGACACAAGGCTTGCCGAAATGCGTCAAAGCCTGTCGGACCAAAGCCAAAACAGAATGGAGGCAGTATTTATCTACTCTCTGTTCCACCAATTCGACAATTCGCCGCGTATGAAAGAGCATTTGCGGGGGGTGGCCGAAGTGGAGGCATTCGAGGCCAAGCACGGGAAAATCGTGCCTTAGGGGATGCGATGGCGACATCACGCGACGCTCCGAGCTTCGGAAGCGTCCGTGGGGCGAGCGCGCCGAGCGACGGCTTCTTGGTGAAGGCGATGCAGCAACTCGTAGGTGAGGCCGTGCTTCTTTCCGTCCTCGGACTCCACCAGCGCGCCGAAGTAGGTGGGCGGAATGCTATCGCGCGCCTTCAAGGTTCGGACATGGCTGTCCTTCAGCCCAAGGGCGGCGGCAGTCGGCCCAATACCGAGCCGGTCGATGACTTCGGCGAATGAGTTCATGGAGCAATCGCTACATCAGGTAGCGATTACGGTCAATACAGCACGTAGCGCTTCACTCGCTACGCTGCGTAGCATGACGGACGAGAAGATCAGGAAGGCGCAGGGCCAACGGCTTAAGGCCGCCCGAAAGGCGGCCGGCTACCGTTCTGCGCGTGAGGCCGCTTTGCAAAACGAATGGCCGGAAAGCACTTTCCGAGCACACGAGGGGGGCACCCGGACGATCGGTCAGGACGATGCAGAGCGCTACGCAGCCCGTTTTCGCTTCGATGGTGTGGAAGTCACGGCTCGCGGCATCCTGTTCGGCGACGCCGATGCCTCTGAGCAGGTGATTTCAGGCGCTGGCACGGTTGGCGTTAAGGGGCTGATTGCGGCCGGGGGTGTCATCGAGACGGCATCAGAGCAGATCGCCGAGGGGGACAGCCTTTACGAGATCGCGGTGCCGTTCCCGGTAGAGGAAGGTGTGATCGGCTTCCGGGTCAGCGGCAATTCGGGCTATCCGAAATACGATGAGGACGACGTCGTGCTCTGCTCAAAGCACGGTGAAAACCCAGAACGCTTAGTGGGCGCATATGCAGCGGTCATAACTAAGACGGGTGACCGATACCTGAAACGGATTCTCCAGGGGTCGAAGAAGGGGGCATATCACCTCGAAAGCTTCAACGCTCCCCTCATCATGGATGCTCGGCTACGCTGGGCCTCTGGTATCATCACAACCGTTCATGCGCGTCACTGGCGCCAACTCACCGAACTGAAATCGGATTAGAACGGTATATCGTCATTTATATCAGGCGGTACATGGCCAAACACAGCAATTGCAATTGGCGCCTCCGTATCGCCGATATCCTCATCGCCACGCAGAAGAAAAGCTGCCGCTCCAACCCCGCTTTTACCTTCGCAATGTCTCTGCGCTCGTGCTCGGGCCTCATCTGCGTTTTTGCATGCGATAGCGCGGCCCGCTGATATACTTCCTCGCCGGTCTCGGACGAACGTCTGAACTGCGTAACGCGACGTCGATGCCATTCGGCCCTCCGTGATTCGACAACGTAAGGATGAGTGGCCGGTTCAGAACATTACAAGAACAAAATTCGAGGCTGTGGATGAGTGTGGATAGCGCTGTCCGTGCATCAGACGCAGCGTTTCGAGAAATCGCTACACCATGTGTTGACTGAAATCGCTACGTCACGTAGCGTTTCTCCATCGCCTCCCCAGCGATGGAGCCACCCTTGCCCCACGACACTGTCACGGAACGCCTGCCGGCCGACGCACCCGTAGAGGACCGCGTTCGCGCGTTGCTCGCTGATCACCTTGGGCACGACGCAGCGCGCGTCATCGACGATGCCCGGCTCGTCCAGGACCTCGGCGCCGATAGCCTCGACTTTGTCGAGATCGCCATCACCGTCGAAGAGCAGTTCTCGATTGAGGTGCCCGACGATCAAGTCGAGAGCGCCCGCACCGTGGGCGATATCGTGAAGCTGGTGCGTTCGCTGGTCGACGCCGCACCCACGAAGGCCGCCTAAGATGGCCGCCTTCCAGACCACCCTTATCGCCCTGAGCCTCGTCCCCGTGTTGTGGGGCGTCGCTCACCACCTGTTCGGGCGGGCGTGATGAACGCGCCCCTCCGCTCCGACGCGGTCGCGATCGCGCTTCAGCCGGCGACCACCGTCTTTCGGGTCCGCCAGCGCACCCCACTCACCTTCGACGTGGTGCTGGAAATGACCGGCCCGCACGTCGTTGAGACTGGCGAGCTCGCGATCGTCGTGGCCTCCGGCCTCTACGGAGCGGATGCCGCCAACGCTGCGGCCGAGGGTCTGGCCGACGCCTTCCGGGCCGAGCATCCGGGCCGCATCGCGTCGGTTCGGATCGCGCCGGGGACCGTCCCGCGCTCCGCCGCGCCCGGCTCCGCCTTCGGCCGCTTCGTCGCGGCCACCACCATCCGTCGCCGCCCCGAACTCGTCAGCCCCGACGATCCCGCGCGGGTCGAGCAGGCCGAGCGGCATCTCGCTTTCCTCCGGAGCCTGCCGTGAGCGCCGCCATCATCCCCTGCGCCTCCGCTGGCGAGATCAGCGACGCGCTCCGGCGCATCGAGACCCGGATCACCGAAGCCGCCTACGACGCCGAGGCCATCCTCGAGGGGATCGCGTCCGGACTCGGCGGCCCCGACCACCTCGCCCGCACCGCCAACCTGCACGCCGAGCTGCTCGGCCTCGCGGCCATGGTCGGCGCCATCGCGAACGCCTCCGCCACCCCCAGCCAGCGAGCCGCCTGATGATTTGGGCTCTCATCACCCGCCTGCCCGACCTGCTGGCCGTCATCGGCTTCGGCACCTGCATCTGGGCGGTCGTGCGCTTCACCACCTTCATCAACCGCCGTTCGCGCGGTCGCTGATCCCGATGACGGGCCGGGAATAGCCTCGTCTCACATCACAGGAAAGCATTCGATGTTTGGAGCACTGAAAAAAGCATTCGGCGCCGGGGCCAAGGAAATCAAGGCCGACTATTCGCAGAACAAGGACTATCTCGAAGCTGTCTGCGCAGCCTCCGCCCTCGTCGCCTACGCCGACGGCGAGCTTGAGGACTCGGAGCGCTCCAAGGCCATTCGCACGATCACCCAGCACCCGAAGCTCGGTGAGATGTACCGCGCTGACGTCATCGAGAGCACGGTCGATGCGATGTTCAAGCGGGCAAAGGACGCGTCCGGCCGTCAGCTGCTCGCCCGCGAACTCGACGACATCAAGGGCCGCGAAGGCTCGATGGCTGAGGACGTCTACCTCGTCGCGCTCGACGTCGCGATGGCCGACGGCACCCTAGAGCCGGAGGAAGAGGTCGTCCTCAAGAAGCTGGCGACCCGCCTCGGCGTGGATCTCTCGAAATTCGAGTTCTGACCCGCCCGCCGGGTCGCCCGCCGGCCCGGCACCTCCTCCTCCGTCATGAAAGAGCGCCCCATGAGCGCGCCCGAAGCCCAACCCGTGTCTACCGCCCAATCGGCGCGGATCGTCGACCTCTGCGACCGCGCGCTCGCCCAAATCCGCTGGGCCTCCTACTCCGACCTCGTCGCCCGCATCGAGTACCTCGAGCGACTGGCCGCGCTCCGGTACGGGCAGGTCTACGCCCTCACCTTCGATCACGAGGCAGTGGCGCAAGGCATCCACCGCAACACCGAGGCGAGCCTCGAGGAGGCGATCGAGCTTGCCGCCAGCGCCGCGCGCCGTGGCGCCAGCTTCCTCATGGAGGCGATCGCCCACCCGGACCTGAGCGACCCGCCCGCGAACGTCGTGCTGTTCGCGGCCCACCGCATCCAGGTCGCGGCAGGTCGGCCATGAGCGCCGACCAGATCCCCGCCGGCCTCGCCGGCATCGTCTTCATTCTTCTCATCGCCTCGCTGTGCGCCTCCGCGACCGCCCGTCGCGACAGTCTCCGCCAGCAGGCAACCGACGACGGGGAGGGCCGCGACCGTGGCTGAGCATCTCCGTATGCGGCGGCACAGCGCCGACCACGACGACCACTGCCTGATCACGGCTTACGGAATGAACTGGCGGATCACCGGTGTCAGCCGCACCGGCGTCCTGTCGCTTGGCCAGCTTGAGCGACCGGAAAACCGCATCCGCCTCGACACCTCCGCCGTCGATTTCGGCTCGTACTGCGCCGAGGCTGCGGCGTGGCTGGCCCCGGATCTGGCGATCAGCAACGCCGAGGCGTTGTCATGATCTCGCTGGAGAAGCTCTTCGACCTCACCGGCGGCACCTGCTGCTACTGCGGTTGCCAGACCTATCTGCCGCGCAGCGAGCCCCGCGCGGTCGTTGCCGCCCGCTTCGGCCTCGCCCTCGGGCAGCCCGGCGTGAAGAAGGCCCTGCGCCGCCGAACGGCCACGCGCGAGCACATCGTGCGGAAGGCGGACGGTGGAGGCGACAACCGTCGCAACCTCACTATCGCCTGCCACCTCTGCAACATCACCCGCGGAGCGGCCTCGCCCGACCAGCACCGCGCCGCCATCGCCCGCGCCGTCGCCGCGGGCATCCATCCCAACCACACGCCAAAGATCGACCTGACGAAGGGGGCGCTGCGGCGTGCCCGGCGCGCGGTCGGCCTCTGCCCCGAAATCGCGGAGTCATCTCATGTCGGTTGAGCGCGTCACCCTCACCGGGCTCGCGCCCGCCGGCCTCTTGGCCGACCTGCACGACGTCGGCGCCTACGGGCCATTCCACGTCGACCCGCACCGGACCGCCTGCGTGCTGGACCGCGAGGGCCACGGCGTCGTCGTCATCGCCGCTGCCGAGGCTGGCCCCGTCATCCGCCGCAAGCTGGCGGAACTGCTCGCCGCGAGCCTCACCCAGCTCGAAGCCGAGGCGCGCCGCGTCACGAACGGCTTCGATCCCGACCACCTTGAAGCCGTGTCCGAGCAAAGCCGCGCCCTTGGCGAGCGGCTGGCCCGGCGCCGCTCTGCTGCGGAGTGACCGACATGAAGATCATCGAGTTGACCGCCGAGAACGTGAAGCGGCTGAAGGCGGTCGCGATCCGGCCGGATGGCAACCTGGTCGAGATCAGCGGCCGGAACGGGCAGGGCAAAAGTTCCGTCCTCGACGCGATCTGGTGGGCCCTGTCGGGCACGTCGCACATCCAATCCGTCCCGATCCGGAAGGGCGCGACCGAGGCCCGCATTCGCCTGGACCTTGGCGAGTTGAAGGTGATCCGCACCTTCAAGAAGCGCGAGGATGAGACCTTCACCACGTCGATTGTGGTGGAGAGCCAGGAAGGGGCCCGATTCCCCTCGCCCCAGCGGATGCTCGACAGCCTGCTCGGCGAACTGTCGTTCGACCCGCTGGCCTTCAGCCGCATGGAGGGGCGCCAGCAGCTCGAAGCCCTGAAGCGCTTCGTGCCCGACGTCGATTTCGCCGGCATCGAGAAGGCGAACAAGGCCGATTTCGACCGGCGCACCGACGTAAACCGGCAGGCGAAGACGCTCCGGGCTCAAGCCGGCGTCATCGTTGTGCCGGCCGACGCGCCTGCGGAACGGATCGACGAGTCCGCGCTGGTCGAGGAGATGGAGCGGGCCGGCGAGCACAACGCCGACCTGGAGCGGCGCAAGATGCGTCGCGAGCAGGCAGCACAGGACATCGCCACGAAGCGCCGGGATGCGGAGCGGGAGCGATCGATCGCAGCCGATCTGCGCGCGCAGGCCGAAGCTGCCGAAGCCCGCGCACGGGTCGAGGACGGCGTCGCCGACGACCTGAAAAGGAGGCTAGACGGCGCCGAGAAGCTGCCGGAGACGGTCGATACCGCGGCCTTACGGGTCCGGATCGACGAGGCTCGTAGCCTGAACCACGCCGTCGCATTGCGTGAGCAGCGCACCGCCATCGAGGCCAAGGTGCGCGAGGCCGAAGAGGCATCATCCGCGCTCACCCAGGCGATCGAGGGGCGCAACACGGCCAAGCGCGAAGCCATCGCGAAGGCGGAGCTTCCGGTCGCTGGTATCGCCTTCGGTGAAGACGAGATCCTGCTGAACGGCGTGCCGTTCGAGCAGGCTTCCTCAGCCGAGCAACTCCGCACGTCCGTCGCCATCGCGATCGCGGCCAACCCGAAGCTGCGGGTGATCCGCGTGCAGGACGGCTCGCTCCTCGACGAGGAGGCCATGGCGATCCTGGCGGAGATGGCGGACGCCGCCGACTGCCAGGTCTGGATCGAGGTGGTGCAGTCCGGGCGCTCCACCGCTGTCGTCATCGAGGACGGGCAGGTGCGCGGCTCGATGGCCGTCGCCTCCGAAGCTGCGGAGTGATCCCCATGGAGATGATCGACAAGGCCGGGATGCGGCCGACCGTGCGCATCCATCACAATCTGCACCAGGGCTCGGAGCAGTGGCTGGCCGCCCGGTGCGGCATGCTCACCGCGAGCGAAATGAGCCTGATCGTCACCCCGACGCTCAAGGTCGCCAAGAACGAGAAGGAGAAGGCTCACCTCTACGAGCTGCTCGCCCAGCGCATCGGCGGCTACGTCGAGCCCCATTACGTCAGCAACGACATGCTGCGCGGGCACGAGGACGAGATCGAGGCGCTCGCCCTCTACGCGAAGCACTTCGCACCGACCGAAGCCGTCGGCTTCATCACGAACGACAAATGGGGCTTCACGCTCGGCTACTCGCCCGACGCCCTGGTCGGCCCCGACGGCTTGGTCGAGACCAAGTCCCGCCGGCAGAAGTACCAGATCGAGACCTTCGTGGTTCACGTGCTCGCGGAGACGATCCCCGCCGATTACGTGATCCAGATCCAGACCGGGCTCCTCGTGAGCGAACGGTCGTGGTGCGACCTGATTTCGTATTCCGGCGGCCTGCCGCTGGCCTGCATCCGCGCCTATCCCGACCCGAAGGTTCAGGCCGCGATCGTCGAGGCCGCCGAGGGCTTCGAGGAGCGGCTGGCCGAGGCGCACGGGCGATACCTCGAAGCCGTCGAGAAGGCCGGTAACATCCCGACCCAGCGTCGCGCCGAGGGGGAGATCCTCGCGTGACCGACCTCTCGCAGACCATCGCTCCCAAGAGCGACCAGCTCAACGCCGACGACCTGATCGGCGGCCCCCGCACCATCAAGGTCACCCGCGTCTCGTCGATGCGGGAGCCCGACCAGCCCATCGCCATCTACTTCGAGGGCGACGGTGGGAAACCCTACAAGCCCGGCAAGTCGATGCGGCGCGTGCTCGTGCGCGTCTGGGGCAACGACGGCACCGCCTACGCCGGCCGCCGCATGACGCTCTATCGCGACGATTCCGTACAGTTCGGCGGCGTGGCGGTCGGCGGCATCCGCATCAGCCATATGTCGAACATCGACGAGAACGTGACGCTCCCGCTCACGGTGACCCGGGCGAGCCGCAAGCCATTCACGGTCAAGCCGCTGGCCGCCGAACGCTCCCCGTCGCCGCCCGTGGATCGCAAGGCCGCGCTCATGAGCGCCGCCCGCGGCAAGGCTGTGCTCGGCACCGCAGAACTCGATGGCTGGCTCGCACGCCTGAACACCGCGCAGCGCGAGGCCGTCCGCGAAATCGAGACCGAGCTTCGCGACATCGCCACCGATGCGGACGACCGTCCGGCGGATCTCGACGGGGAGGCCGCCTGACATGGCCAACCCCGCCATCTACTGCGCCGATTGCGGCACCGAATGCGAGCAGGTCACCGGTCGCGAGGCCGGCGCCCGCGACCCCGACCTGATCGACGCCCAGGTCTGGGCCTGCTCCCTCTGCCCGGAGGCGTGGGCCCCGTGCGCAGCCGACGGCGCCGCTATCGGCCTCCCGGCTGGCCCCGACACCCGCAACGCCCGCGCCGTCCTGCGCGAGCGGCAGGTCGAGCGGCTGATCGGGGAGGCCCTGCGCCAGACCCCCAACGGTCGCGCCATCGCCGAGGAGCGCGTCGCGTCCTTCCTCGCGCACGAGCTGCGCCTGCCGATCGCCGAGGCCGCGGTCGATCGCCTCGACATCGAATGGTGCCGCCGCGCGTGGCTCGCCCTCAAGGGCGCCGCCTACGCCGACGTCGTGCGGCACGCCCAGACCTATCGCCCCAGGAAGGCTGCCTGACATGGCCCGCCCCACCCTCGTCGATGATCTTCTCGTCGGCCGCGCGCTCCACCAAGCGCGCCGCCGTCGCGGCCTCCGCCAGAGCGAGGTTGCTGTCGCGGTCGGCATCTCGGTCCGCACGCTCCAGGATTACGAGTGCGGCCGCAGCAGCGTGCCGGTCTCGCGCCACAAGGTTCTCGCCGAGGCGCTGGGTCTCGATCCGGCCCTCCTGAGTGCGCCGGAGACGCCGGCTCTCCCGTCCGAGCCCCTCGCGCCCGACGAGGCCGCTTGGCTCGCCCTCTACCACCGCCTGCCGACGTGGTTCCGCGCGCTCTTCCGGCGCCGGCATCCCGCGTCCCAGCCCGCCGCCCCCGCCCAGGAGCCCGTTCGATGCTGAACCTCGCTGACATCGCCGGGCTCGTCACCCCGGACCTCATCCGGCGCAACGTCGAGATGGCTGCCTGCCTCGGATTGAGCCACCGGAAGAGCCGCCGAATCCTCCGACAGAAATACGTGACGCCTGCGGGCGGCGAGCACGTCATCAAGCCCGGCGACTTCCCCGCGATCGAGCGTTCGGTCGCGACCATGGACGAGGCGTCCGCGATGCTCTCGGCCAACGCGGAGGTGTTCGAGGCCATCCTCGCCTTCCTCGCCGACCAGAACGAGCGCCGGCCCGCGCCGGTCCTGCGCCTGGTCCCCCGCTCCGAGCCGCCGGCCGCCTCGCCCCGGCCGGAGCCATCGCGGGCCGGCATCATGGCCCGGTGCTGGGCGCGCCTCGCCGGCACGCCGACGGCAGAGGTGGCGTGATGGTCGCCTATTCCTTCAAGAAGCGGTTCGGCCCGCCCATCCTCGCCGGCACCAAGGCGCAGACGATCCGCACCGACCGGAAGCGCCACGCGCGGCAAGGTGAGGAGTTGCAGCTCTACACCGGGATGCGGACGCGCCATTGCACGCTGCTCGGCCGCCCGACCTGCCTTTCCGTGATGCCCGTGCGCCTGTGCTTCTCGGAGCGCAGCGCGACCGAACTGTTCGAGGTGGGCGGCGAGCATCTGGGCCCGACGGCGATGGATGCGTTCGCCCGCGCCGACGGCTTCGCCGACGTCGAGGACATGGCCCGGTTTTGGTGGGCCGAGCACCCGCCGGAGGAGGGCGACCGCATCGCCTTCAAGGGCGTGCTGATCCGCTGGCAGCCGCTTGTAGCTGCCCCCGCCCTCCCCATCGCAGCCGAGTGACCGCCATGGCCGAGAAATCGAGCGTACTTGAGAAGCTGTCGCCTTGCTCAAAGGAAGAGATCGCGGCGTGGGAAGCCTACGGGCAGCGCGCGGGCCTCGATATGCACGAGCACCCGCTTCACTACCTGTTTCCTGACGCCAAGACGAACGCTGCGCGGCAGGGATGGAAGGCGGGCATCGCATGGGCCCTGGCCCTCCTCGCCGACGACCCGCCGTCCGAGCGGGCGGCCGAGGAAAGGCGCGTATCGCTCGCGGATTGCCCGATCGGCTTGTTCCTGGCGGTGGGCGGTGCGCTGTGCCTCAAGACGGAATACGCCGACAACGAAGGGCGCGTTGACGCCTACATCGTGGAGAGCGGCGAGTTTTTTTGGGGCGGTGCTCACACCATTGACGAACAGCGCCGGGTGATGGTGACCCCGGTCCCGTTGGACCAGATCGCCGACGCGATCCGCCTGCCGCTCGCGAAGCCCGCACCCACCGCACCCGAGCCCGTAGCGGGCGGGGATGGCTGGCAGCCGATCAGCACGGCGCCGAAGGATGGGACCCCCATCATCGTGTTCGGCGGGCGCTTCGACAGGCCTGATGTCACGCAGGCTGATGGGGACTGGTGGAACTCGGCCACGGCTCGTGGCCTCGGCAGCATCCCAACTCACTGGCGGCCCCTTCCGGAGGCTCCGTACACGCGCGCCGAACCCGAGGGGAGCCGGTGACGATGGCCGAACACAGCACCATCACGCGCGATACCGTCATGGCCGGCGGCCTGCGCGACGCCGGGCATCTGAACTACGGCAAGCGCGGCGGCGGTACGATCTGGCAGCACACCACGATCCCGCGCTTGTCCGCGATCGATCGCCCGACGCTCAGCGACGAGGAGACGAAGCGCCTTGGCGTCTCGCGGCTCCGGGAATGGAGTGTCGACGGCGGGAAGGCCGGCAGCCTCGATGAGGCGATCGTGGCTCTAAACGTGCCGCCAGTGCTCACCGGGGAAGAGGCGGAGATCCTGGAGCGCATCCCGGCCGAGTGGATCGAGCTTCACGACTTCCGGACGCGCGTTGGCGCCGAACTCGGGCGGCAGATCGGGCTCACCATCATGACCCTTCGCCAGAAGGGCGCCGTCGAGAACGAGATGCGCCCAGGCCCAGACCGCCGGCAACCCTGGATTCGCCGCGCGCCCGATGCCGCCTTCACGCAGGCGGAGGCCGCCCGTGGGTGACCTGTTCAGCGTCGATCACGCACTCACGCCGAGCGAGCGCCGACGGTTGCGAGGCGGCACGCAGGCGAAGGGTTATGCCGCGATGCCCGGCACCGGCCCAAAGGGCGAAACCTGCGGCTCGTGCGAGCATCTCGTCCGGAAGCGACTCGCCAAGGTGTACCGCAAGTGCGGTCTCATGGAGCGTCATTGGACCGGCGGGAAGGGCACCGACGTGCTGACGACTGCGCCCGCCTGCCGGAACTGGAAAGCGGTCGAGGGGCAGCCGGCGAAGCCAGCCCCGAAGAGGGCCACCCGCGCTCCGAAGCCTCTCCCACCGCCGACCGACGAGGAGCGCCGCATCGCCGGAGAGGCGGCCCGCGCCCTCCGCGCGGCGATCGCCGACCCCAACACCAGGGGCGCCGAGTCGACAGCGCACATCGACCTTGCCCGCCCACGGCGCGGCGAGTGGTTGACGATGTGGGCCAACCTCCCCGGCTTCGTGCGTGTGAACGGATACGGCGGGCACTACTCGCACGCCTGCCTGCCGGGGTGGACCTACAGGCGGGCCGAGATCCTGGCCGAGATGATCCCGGACCTTGAAGCGCTGGCCGAGCGCGGAGTGCGGCCGACCGAAGCAACGAACCAGGGAGCAGTCAGCCGATGACAGCTTTCACCGATCAACTCACAGCGCAGATGAGGAAGACCATGTTCGTCGTGTTCGACCTGGACGGCACGCTCGCCCTGACCGAGCACCGGGCGCACTTCCTGAAGCGACCCGGCAAGGACAAGGACTGGCGCGGGTTCTATGCGGCCTGCGACAAGGACGAGCCCTGCCACCCCATCATCCGGACCCTGCTGGCGCTCCACCATACGGGCGCCGAAGTCGAGATCTGGTCCGGCCGGTCCGATGAGGTGAAGGACAAAACCACGGCGTGGCTCGCGGAGCACGGGCTGGGGCACATTCCGATCCGGACCCGCCGCACTGGCGACCACCGCCCGGACACGGTGCTCAAGGCCGAGTGGATGGACGAGGGGCGCAAGCCCGCCCTCGTGTTCGAGGATCGCGCTTCCATGGTGGCGATGTGGCGGTCGCGCGGCATCGTCTGCTGCCAGGTCGCACCGGGGGACTTTTGATGAGCGCCCTAAGCCTGTCTGCCGCCGATGGAGAGGACGAAGTCTTCACCGCCGCCGAGGTAGCGACCCGGTGGAAGTGCTCCGCGTCGTTCGTGCGCCGCTTGATCGACAATGGCGAGTTGCCGGCGTTCCGGGTCGGCGGCAAGTTGCTACGGATCACGGCACGCGCCGTCCGGGAGTACGAGGCATGCCGGAATACAAGCTCCAAAAATTCCGCGGCGGGTACGCCATCTGCCTCTACGAAGGGGGCAAGCGCGTCAGCCGCCGAGGCCTTGAAAGCAGCGACGCAGCGGGAGCGGCGGCGGAGTTCAGCCGAATCGTTGCGGACGCATCCCGGCCGATAGACCCCGACATCCGCACGATCTGGGACGCCTACTGCGCTGATCGGGAAGGGCGGCGAATTGTGCGGAACATGGGCTGGTCGGCCAAGGCCGTCCTTGGCTTCTTCGGCGATCACAAGCCAGAGGAGATCACGACGAAGCTCTGTCGCGCCTATGCCGCTCAGCGCCGGGCGGCGCCCAGGGGCTCCGCCGCGCAGCAGGCCCGATGGCGCGCCGCAGGGCGACCGTCCGCGCAGTGGACCGGCGTGCAGGACGGTACGATCCGCACGGAGTTGAACCAGCTCCGCGCCGCGCTGCTATGGGCGGAGAAGGCGAAGATCATCGTCAAAGCTCCGGCGATCGAGATGCCGAGCGCGCCGGCACCGCGCGAGCGCCATCTGACCCGCGACGAGTTCGAGCGCTTGCTCGACGCTGCCGAGACCCCGCACCTGCGGCTCTACCTGCTCCTCGCCATCTCGACGGCCGGACGGAACGCGGCGCTGCTCGAACTGACCTGGGACCGGATCGATTTCGAGCGCGGACTCGTCTTCTTGGGCGAGCGCAACATGCTCCGGCCCCAGAAGGGCAGGGCGACCGTCCCCATGACCAACGGACTGCGCGCGGCCCTGGCCAACGCCCATGCGCACCGCAGGACTGATCGCGTCATCGAATGGGCTGGCGAGCCCGTGGCGAGCGTCCGCACCGCACTCACGAAGGCGACAAAGCGAGCGGCGCTCAGTGGCGTAACGCCGCACGTTTTCCGGCACAGTGCCGCTGTTTGGATGGCCGAGGCCGGGCACCGCATGGGCGAGATCGCCGCCTTCCTCGGGCATTCCGACGACCAGATCACCCAGCGGGTCTACGCTCGGTTCTCGCCCAGCCACCTCCGGAACGCCGCAAGCGCCCTCGAGGTCGGCGGCCCGCGGCGGGCCCGGTGAGGTTATGATGTGCTCTCAGGTTCCGGTGAACCCCTGCGCAGGGTTTCAGGGGTCGGAGAGCGCTTCAAGCGCGGAACAGGTTGCGCACAGCGCGGAAACAAACGATGAAGACCGGGCGAAGCGCCTTTTTGGTAATGAGGAGGTCGAGAGTTCAATCCTCTCTCGCAGCACCATTTATCCCAACGACCTTCCCGTCGCCCCGAAGAATATCATGAGCGTGCGTCTTCCCCGCAGCTCGACATGAGCTCATCGATCAGCTCGTTCCATTTCAGATTTTTCTCATCAACTCAGTAGCCGTGTCCATCATGGCCGACGAGGAGCGGAATCGCCCTTTGCCGTCGGCTTTTCACTGAGAAGCGGATCGCCCCTCCCGGCCTGACGACGACACAATCGCCCTCGAGCCAGGCGACGAGGAGAGGTCGGCTGGCCAAATCGATGTCGAGCCGGACAGCGAGGGCGGAACACGGGCCCCTAGGCGCTGCGCGCAGGACGCCTCTGTCGCCGAGCGCGAGACCGGCTGAAGCAGCCAGCGCCGTCGCACAGCCAATCGAATTCACCGATGGCGATGGAGGAACCAACAAGTCGAGCAATTTCTGATGCGTCCATGAAAACCTTCGGGTAGGCTCGGCAGGTATTAGACCTCGACCCTACGCAACGCGTTGCTTCATCTTCCATACAATGCTAATTCAGCCACCGCAAATAATGTACTATCTAAAACCTAATTTGTCATCATAATACTTGTAATATGCTTTTGTAGAATAAGTACTGCGGGATGATTGATTGATAGGAATTCGACTCGTCGATGAAGCCGTGAATCGGAGCATAGAGACCACCAATGGAACCAAAAGCCGAACTGCACAAAGCCTATATTAATCTGATGCAGGCACCGGATCGTCAGGCAAGAGCTCAAGCAGCCAATGAACTCAATACGATTGCTTTAAATTTCGCCGCAACGTTTGAGGATGCCGATCAGCCGGATGCGGGCAAGGCGCTCGAACGGGATCACATCGCCCTGAGCAGAAGCGGGAGGAATATCGGATTATTGAGCGACGAGTTGCTGGCCTCGTTCAACCGCTTGCTGCCTTGGGCAGCTATGACGGTCGACAACAAAGGTCGTTCAGTCGGCAATGCTTGGAGCTCCACCAAACGTACATATTACAACGCGCTGATTGATCCGCGCTTGCGCGACTTCGACAGAATTTGGCCTCTGGAAGGCAAGCACGTCCTAGAAGTTGGCTGCTTTGAAGGCATTCATACTCTCGCAGCGCTGCTCTTAGGGGCCGCTCGGGTCACTGGTGTAGACGGCAGAATTGAAAATATTCTCAAAACCATGGCTCGACTATGGGCCTACGACCAGACCACAGAGTTGCTTCTTTGGGACCTGGAGAAAGAAGTGCCAAACACGATCCCGGAACACTGGGATATGCTTCACCACATCGGGGTCCTCTATCATCTGACCAATCCGGTCGAGCATCTGGACGTGGTTCTTCCGAGGACAAGAGGAGCGCTGATGCTCGATACCCACGTGGCGCTGGACGACGCAAAAGCAAAGTTCACTTATACTGTCGGCAACCAAACTTACGCTTATCAAAAACACATCGAGGCCGGCATCGAGATCAATCCGTTCGCAGGCTTGAGCGATCACGCCAAATGGCTGCGAACTGAAGATCTCATTGCAATCTGTCAGAGGCATGGGTTCAAGACAGTGAATTTGATCGCGGATCGCGCTGAACGAAACGGTCGTCGCGTGCTGATACACGCCTTCCGCTGATACAGAATTGACAACGGAATTAGGTTCGAGCGCGCAGTCGAACGTTCAAGCCGGCACTTACGAGCTGATCGAGAAACCCCGCCTCGGCCGAGCCTGGCGGGGTTGGTACAGAGCTTCAGGTCGACCGCCCCCCATGGGAAGGCGAACGTGAAGCGCGACAGGAGGCGACGGGTGGGAGTCGATGCGCCCGGTGCAGCCTCCATCGACAAGGACGGGATAGGATATGGTTGGGCGGTCGCCGGCCGCGCGCAGTTTCAGAGGCGCTTCCGGCACGAGCGATCATATCGTCAGCCAAAATTCGGTGCCGAATATCCTCCCCTGGCTGTACGAGTGGCGCACGGCTCCAGTCGCGTGAGCGCTTTCGGCGCGGAACGGGTTGCGCGTGGCGTGCAAACGACCCTAGAGGATCGGCCAGAAACCGTTTCGGTGATGAGGTCGAGCGCTCGATACGCTCTAGCGGCACTATCCCACCCACTTCCACCTATCCAGTACCTCAAGCCCGGACGGAATGGCCGAAGGTGCATACGCCTAAGGGGCGGACGACGAAGCCCGGACCAACATGCGAACCGGACTGCATCCCCCCCTCCACGCGCTGCTCGGCCGGTTCGAGAGCATCGGCGACAATTGCGAATTCGGCCTCGTCCAACGGTATTGCGGCGTCGAGAATCTCGGCCTGCTCCGATTCTCCGCCTCCAGGATCGACGATCTGATCCACGCGCTCGACTCGGATTTCGAACTTTACGGCCAGGGCAACGATCTGTTCGTCTATCCGCACGCCTCGAATTACTTGTTCTGTCGCAGCCATCGGTACGTGTTCGAGTACAATACCGGTCATCTGGCCGGGTCGGACGATCCCGCCGCCGTGCTGAAGCGGGAAAGCCGCAAGGTCGCCTATCTGAAGCGGCGCTTCCTGGAAGACCTCCGGCTTGGCGAGAAGATCCTCCTGCGCAAAGCCGGGGCGGACGAGGGCTCCGACGCGGTTGCCGCCTTGCTGCGGGCGGTGCGCCGCCATGGGTCCTGCGAGCTGCTGTCGGTGAGGGCGGGGGAGGGCGGACCGCGCCTGCGCCGTCACGAGGGCGGCTGGCTCGAGGGGCGGGTCGAACGGTTCGCGCCCTACGATCAGGTCGCCTCGGTCGATCTCCCGCCCTGGCTCGACCTGTGCCGCCGAACCGCCGCCCTCGTCGACGGCTTTCCGATGGCTGACCGGCCTGCGAGCCACCGGCCGCCCGTCAATCTGCTGTCCGCCTTCAGCGGCCGCCCAAGACGGCACCGGCCGGATCCGGACGCGGAGCAGACCGTGTTCGGGCCCCTGGTCGATCTGCAGCCGCTCGACCGTAAGGCGGTCCACGCCCTGACCTGCTGGGTCTGGGTTCCGCGCGCCTATCGCGGGGAGGGCATCTCTGCCGCGATCGGCGACCGGCGTCTTCGCTCGCGCGAGGCCGATCTCGGCCTTCGGGACCAATGGCAGAAGCTCCACGTCACCGCGACCTTGCCGGATGACCATCGCCGGCTGCGGGTCGGCCTCGTCGCCCGCGGTCCCGGCGCCGGAGCGTTCTGGTCCGCCGGCTGGCGTTTCGAGGAAAACCCCGAACCCGATGCTGCCCCACGCGCACCGCTGGCAGCTCGGCTGATGATCCGCGGTTAGAGCGACATGAGGTGCCGCGGCTCCCGGCAGCCTGATAAGGACCGGCGAGACCGTTTACCATCATCGTCGGCGGCGATCGCCGAGAGCGGACCCGGAACGACCATGACCTCGGACGAAATCGATACCCGCCTGACCGACATTTTTCGTGAGGTCTTCGACGATCCGGCCATGACCCTGGGGCCGGATATGACCGCCCGCGACGTCGCCGGATGGGATTCGGGTCGGATGGTGGAAATCCTGATGGCCACCGAAGAGGCGTTCGGAATCACCTTCACCACGCGGGAGGTCGATGCCCTCGCCAGCGTCGGCGATCTTGCGGACACGATCGCCCGCAAGCGGGCCGGAGCCTGACGGCGTGCCGGATCTCGACTGGCTGCCCGATCCCGGCCCGTGGGCGGAACGCGTGGCGGCCCTGCGCCAGATACCCTCGTGGGACGGCTTCGTCGCGCTCGCGAACACGCGCCTCAACGCCGTGCGCACGAATGCTCTCGCCCGAGCCCTGGACGCGGTCTTTGCCGAAGCGCCGCCGGGCTTGGCCCGTCCCCCGCTGCGGCTCGCGGTCCTCGGCTCGGCCACCGTGTCGCATCTCGTGGCCGGGATCCGCGTTGCCGGGCTTCGGCGCGGGCTCTGGATCGAGATATACGAAGGGGCCTTCGGGGCCTATCGCCAGGAGATCCTCGATCCGTCCTCAGGTCTTCACGCCTTCCGCCCGGACGAGATCCTGCTCGCTCTCGATACGCCGCACGCGACCGCCGGGTTCACGATCGGGCAGGAGGCAGACGATGTCCGCCGGACGGACGAGGCGGTGCTCGCGGATTGGCGTCATCTCTGGCGCGCCGCGCGGGCGCGATTCGGCTGCGGGCTGATCCAGCAGACACTCCTGCCGACGCCGGTGCCCCTGCTCGGATCGGGCGAGGCGAGATTGCCGGGCTCCCGTGCGGCCTGCGTCGCCCGCCTGAACGCCGCCCTCCACGGCATGGCCGCGGAGGAGGGGGTCGACGTGCTCGCCATGGAGAACGCGATCCTGCGGCATGGTCTGACCGCGTGGCACGAGACCGTTTGGTGGCTGCGCGCCAAGCAGGAGATCGCCCCGGCGGCGGCGCCCTTCTACGGGGATCTCGTCGCGCGGATGCTGGCGGCCCGGCGCGGCCTCTCACGCAAGGCCCTCGTGCTCGATCTCGACAACACCGTCTGGGGCGGCGTCGTCGGCGACGATGGTCCGGCGAATCTGGTGCTCGGGCCGGGCAGCGCCGAGGGCGAAGCCTTCGCCGCATTCCAGACCTATGCCCGCGATCTGTCGCGGCGGGGCATCGTGCTGGCGGTCGTCTCCAAGAACGATGCGGCCAACGCCCTGGAGGCATTCGAACACCATCCCGAGATGGTCTTGCGGCCGGGCGAGATCGCCGCCTTCGTGGCCAACTGGGACGACAAGGCGGCCAATCTGCGCCGGGTCGCCGAGCGGCTGGGCTTGGGCCTCGACGCCCTCGTCTTCGTCGACGACAACCCGTACGAGCGCGACCGGGTGCGCACGGCCCTTCCCGAGGTCGCCGTTCCCGAATTGCCGCCGGACGTGAGCGGCTACGCCGACCGCATCGCCCAGGCCGGCTATTTCGAGGCGCTCGGCGTGACATCGGAAGATCGTGCGCGCAGCGGCCATTACGCGGCGCGCCGAGAGGTCGAGGCGCAGGGGAGCGATCTGCCGGCCTATCTCGCCGGTCTCGAGATGCGCCTGCTGTGGCGGCCCTTCACGCCCGCGGATCTTCCCCGCATCGTCCAGCTCATCAACAAAACCAATCAGTTCAACTTGACGACCCGGCGCATCGATGAAGGCGAGGCAGCCGCCTTGCTGACCGATCCCGATACGCTCGCCTTGTCCTTCCGGCTGATCGACCGGCTCGCCGATAACGGCATCATCGGCGCGATCATCGGGCGGCGGAGCGGGACGGATCTGATCGTCGAGACTTGGCTGATGAGTTGCCGGGTGATCGGCCGGGGCGTCGAGGCGGCGATGTGCGATGTGCTGGTCGCGGCGGCGCGCGACCGGGGCGTCGACCGCCTCATCGGCCTCTACCGGCCGAGTCTGAAGAACGGCATGGTCCGCGATCTGTATCCGCGGCTCGGCTTCGTGGATCACGATTTCGGCCGCGAGGAAGCGGCCGAACGGCGCTTCGCCCTCCCGTTGGAGCGGGCGGCACCTCAGGCCATTGCGATCCGCATCGCGGCGGAGGGGTGACGCGTTTCGCCGCGCCCCGTCATGCGCCCGCCTTAGCCCAGGGCAGCGGGCTTCTGGCTCGGCGGCGGCGAGCGGGTGAGGCTCTCGATTTCCCGCGGCGGGCGTCCGGCCTTCTGGGCGATCTCCGCCTCCTGCTCGGCAATAAGCTCGCGGGCGGGCAGATCGCCGTCGAGGCCGCCCAGGATTTCCATCGGGACGCGCCGGTTCGAGGCACGCGAGCCGTCAGCGAAGACGACGTCGAAACTCACGAAGCCGCGTTGCTGCGGCAGAGACTTGATGCGCTTGGCCATCGGCGCTGATAGACGCGGCTCGATGTGCAGGGCAACGGCGGCCGCCGCGGTCGGGGTTGCGTCCAGCGCAAGGTTCGAAGGGCAGCGATGAACGCCTGGGTCCATCTCGACACCGGGCACGTGCCCGGCGGCGGCAAAAGCCTCGACCTGATGCAGCGCGGCGCCGAGTTCTCGATCGTCGTCGAGTGCAAGGAATTGATGAACAGCACCCGGGGCCATTCGGAAGAGGCTCTGGCCTCTCTGACCTGCGCGCGCCTGACGGGACGCTCCGGCGCGCGGGTGCTCATCGGCGGCCTGGGGATGGGCTTCACGTTGCGGGCGGCGCTGCGGACGCTCCCGGCGGATGCCCGGATCGTCGTGGCCGAACTCGTGCCGGCGGTGACGGCCTGGGCCCGGGGTCCCCTCGCCGACATCTTCCGCGGTTGCCTGGACGACCCGCGGGTCACTTTGTGCGAGGTCGACGTGAACCGTCTCGTGCAATCGGGCGCGGAGGCCTGGGACGCGATCCTGCTCGACGTCGATAACGGCCCCGAGGGCCTGATGCGGCGGGCGAACGACCGCCTCTACGACGCCTGGGGCCTCAAGCGGGCGCAATGGGCCCTGACACAGGGCGGGATCCTCGGCGTCTGGTCCGGGACACCCGACCGGAAGTTCAAGGCCCGGCTGCAGCGGATGGGGTTCGCCGTCGAGGAGACGCGCATGCCCGCCAACGGCACGAGCGGCCCGCGCCACGTGGTATGGATCGCGACGCGGGTCTGAAGCCCCGCCTGCACGAATTCTGCACGAAATGCCTGAACCTCTGCGCACGAGCTCCAAAGCTACTGCCGTGTGCCGGGTCAATCTCAGCAGACGGAAGCCGCGCACCGCTCAAGGGGAACGCGCACGGCTCCGCCCTTGAGGTTGCCCGCCGATGCTCGCTCTACGCACCGTCTCTCCGTCGCGACTGACCCATCGGCCACCACGATGGCTGTTTCTGCCCGCCCTGGTGGCCCTCGGCGATCAGCTCTTCTACGGATATTCGCTAGGGATTTCAGTCGCGGTGTTCCTGGCTGCGCTGGCCGCCACCGTGCCGCTGGCAAATCAGGTGCAGCGGGACGCTCGCAGTCTCGGCATGGCCCTCGCGCTGCTCGTGCTCGGCCTGCTGCCGCTTGTCGAGGATACCGGTTGGCTCGCCATCCTGTTCGGAATCGGCGGCCTGCTGGCCTTCGCCGTCATCGTCACCGGCGGGTTGGCGCCGGGCTGGGGCGCAACGCTGAACGCCATGCGATGCATGCTGATCGCCGGCCCATTCCAGATCGTCTTCGATGCCGCCGTCGGCTTGACCAATTCCGTCGGCGCGGTTCGGCGCTGGCGCGTCGGGGCGGTCGTGGGCTGGATCCTGCCGGTCGTCCTCACCGGTCTCTTCGCCGCCTTGTTCGTCTCGGCCAACCCGCTGATCGATGCGTGGCTCAAACGCATCCCGAGCTTGTCGCTCTATCCGAACGTCGCCCTCGGACGGGTCTTCGCCTGGACTCTCCTCGCGGCGCTGGCATGGCCCTTCGTGGCATTACGCCTGCGCCACCGCGCCCGCAAAGCTCCGGCCGTGCTCCAAACGGCGCCACAGGTTGCCCGCGACCCGACCATCGTCCGGCGCTGCCTCGTGCTGTTCAATCTGCTCTTCGCCGTACAGAGCGGACTCGACATCCTCTATCTCTGGGGCGGCCTCAGTCTTCCCGAGGGACTTACCTACGCGGCTTATGCCCATCGCGGCGCCTATCCGCTGGTCGCTACCGCCCTCCTCGCCGCCGCCTTCGTCCTGATCGCGATGAGCCCCGGCGGGGCCGGGGAGCATTCTCCGAAGATCCGCCGGCTCGTCTATCTCTGGATCGCCCAGAACGTCCTGCTCGTGGTCTCGGCGGCCTTGCGGCTCGACCTCTACGTCGCGGTCTATTCGATGACGCTGGTGCGCGCCGCAGCCTTCGTCTGGATGGGCCTCGTGGCAGTAGGCCTGCTGCTCATCGTGGCCCGCATTGCGCTACGGCGCTCGAATCGCTGGCTCGTGGCCGCGAACGGCCTCGTACTCCTCGTCGTCCTCTATGGCTGCGCCTTCGCCAATTTCTCCGCGCTGGTGAGTAATTTCAACATCGCGCAGAGCCGCGAACTCGGCGGCACGGGCGAAGCCTTCGATCTCCCGTACGCCATGAGCCTCGGGCCGAATGCAGTCCGAGCGGTCGACCGTTACCTGCCTCACGCCTTCGGCCAGGATCTGACGATCGCCGCGCAGTGGCGTGCCGCTCAGGTCGAGCATGCTCGTCGGGGCGGCAATTGGCGCGGATGGAGCTTTCGCGCGCAAAGGTTGCGGCATTATCTGGAGCGCCAGCCCTTCGCGCCCGTCGACGTGAGCCCGATGTTCAACGCGCCTGACATCCGGTAGGGCCGAACCATGGCCGGCCCGATCCTCGTCGTCGATGACGACCCGCATATCCGTGACGTGATCTGCTTCGCGCTCACCAAGGCCGGTTACGCCACGGCCATCGCCCGTGACGGACACGAGGCGCTCGCCCGGATCGCGGCGCAGCCGCCGCGCCTGATTGTCCTCGATGTCGGGATGCCGGGCATGGACGGGCTGGAGCTGTGCCGGCAAGTCCGCCGGACGTCGGAGGTACCGATCCTGTTCCTCTCCGCGCGCGACGAGGAGATCGACCGGGTGCTCGGGCTGGAGATCGGCGGGGACGATTACGTCACCAAACCATTCAGCCCACGCGAACTGGTGGCTCGGGTCGGCATCATCCTGCGCCGGGGTACCCCGCGTTTCCCGGTCACGCCCGATCCGGTGCTGGTTCATGGCGGCCTCACCCTCGACCTGAAGCGGTACGAGGCGCATTTCGGCGCGGAGGAGCTGGCGCTCACGGCGACCGAATTTGCGATGTTGGCGGCGCTCGCCGCACGACCGGGCCTCGTGCTGAGCCGCGACCAGCTGATGGATGCGGCCTATTCCGGCCGTGTCCACGTCTCGGATCGGACCATCGACAGCCACGTGCGCAACATCCGGGCGAAGCTCGCCGCAGCCGGATGCGGCGAGGGTATCGCGACGGTCCACGGCATCGGCTTCCGGCTCAGCGCCTGTGAGCCGCTCGCGTGAGCCAGGGAATGCCGCGCGGCAAGTGGCGCCCCAGCCTCGGCCTCGTGGTACTCGGCGTGCTGGGTATCGTCGCGGCTCTGCCGCTGTTCGGCCTCTTCCTGATCCGGGTCTACGAGAACGGGCCGATCCGCGAGGCCGAGGCCGAACTGATCGCACAGAGCGCCGCGCTCGCAGCGGTGATGGCCCGCACGATCGAGGCGCTACCGGACCACGAGGGGCTGCTCGGCACCGTCGCGCCGCCCCCGGCAGAAGCGCTGGACAACCGGTACCGGCCGATCCAGCCGAGCCTCGACCTCGCGGTGGCCGACATCCTCGATCGCCGCCCGGACGCGACCGAACCGGCCACCCCGCCTGATCCCGCCCTCCTGGCGGTCGGCGCGGGGCTGCTGCCGGTGCTGGAGCGGACCCAGGCGGTGACGCTGGCGGGTTTCCGGATCACCGACCGGGACGGCACCGTGATTGCTGGGCGCAACGAGATCGGGCGCTCGCTGGCCGGCTTGCCGGAGGTTGCCGCGGCGCTCGAGGGCAGGTTCACTTCAGTCCTCCGGCGGCGCGTCTCCGACGAGCCGCCGCCCGCGCTCACATCGATCAGTCGCGGCACTCGCGTACGCCTGTTCGCCGCCATGCCGATCCTCGTCGGTGAGCGGGTGGCGGGCGTGGTCTACGCCTCGCGCACCCCCAGCAACGTGGTACGCCATCTCTACGGCGAGCGCGTCAAACTGGCCCTCGCCGCCGCAGCGGTCCTTGCTGCCGTGATCGCCATTGCGGCCATATTCTCGCGGGCGATCACCCGGCCGATACTTGCTCTCGTCGCGCGCAGCCAAGATATCGCCCGCGGCAACCGTGCCGTCCTGGCGAAACCCGGTCCCTTCGGGACACGCGAGATCGCGCTGCTGTCATTCGGCGTGGACCGGATGGCGCATCAGTTGCACGAACGGTCCGACTACATTGCCACCTTCGCGGCGCATGTTTCGCACGAGCTGAAAACACCGCTAACCGCAATTCAAGGCGCGGCCGAGCTGTTGCGCGACGCGCAGAGGAACCCCGCAGACGCCATGACTGCGTCTCAGCAGATCCGGTTCCTCGACAATATCCTGTCGGATACGGGCCGCCTGACGGCTTTGCTCGTGCGCCTGCGCGAACTGGCTCGGGCCGACAATCCGGACATCCGCGGCTCGGCCCCTCTCGAAACCGTGCTCGCGGCCTTGCAACAAGCCTTTCCTAGGCTCGTCGTGGAGGTGGACGCCGCATTGGACCACACTCTCGCGATCTCGGCCGAAAATGCCGAGATTGTGTTTACCCACCTCGCCGACAACGCCGTTCGGCACGGAGCACGGAAGCTCCTTATCGCTGTGCAGACGGGTGAGGGCGCCGTGTCGATCCGACTGTCGGATGACGGCAACGGCATTCCAGAGGACAACCGCGCCCGCGTGTTCGATGCGTTCTTCACCACGCGTCGGGAGAGCGGAGGCACCGGCATGGGGCTCGGCATCGTCCGCGCGATGCTGCGCGCCCATGGCGGCACCATCGCGCTGCTCCCTGCCGGTGGAGAGGGCGCGGCGTTCGAGATCACGCTCCCGACGACGCGCCCGATGTGATTGTCCTCAAGCCGCGTCGGCGGGCTTGTCCTTGCCGGCTTCGGGCTTGGGGCCGCCCTTCGAGACACCGACAAGGGCCGGGCGCAACGTCCGGTCGCCGATGACGTATCCGGTCTGCACGACCTGAACGACGGTGCCGTTCGGGACCTCGGCGTTCGGCACCTCGAACATCGCCTGGTGGCGGTTCGGGTCGAAGCGCTGGCCTTGGGGCTCGACCACCTTCACGCCGTGGCGTTCCAGGGTCTTGGCGAGATCGCGCTCGGTCAGCTCGATGCCCTCGATCAAGCCCTTGAACGCGCCGTCGGCGCTGGCGCGGGCCTCGGCCGGCACGCTCTCCAGTGCGCGGCGGATGTTGTCGGCGGCGTTGAGCATGTCGCGGGCGAAATTCGTCACCGCGTAGGTGCGGGCGTCCGTCACCTCGCGCTCGGTACGGCGGCGCAGATTCTCCATTTCGGCCAGCGTGCGCAGCAGCCGGTCCTTGAACTCGTCGCGCTCGGCGATCGCCGCCGCCAGCGCCTCGGCGTCGGCACCCGCGGTCTGGACGGAGGCCTGCGCGGTCTCCGGGCTCGCCTCGGCGCCGTTCGTCCGGTTCTGATGTTCCGTGTCGTCAGCCATCATCGTGCGATCGGTTGCGCTCTCGTGTCGGGGTGAGCGCTGATATCATTCGGCGAAATGCCGAAATCAAGTTTGGAGCAGCACCGAGCCCGGACAAGCGTGGCGCTACCGCCGCAATTTTGTCGGTCCAGTCGCCGGCGCCCCCCTCCGCCAGCTCACGCTTTGACTCCGCCAGACGCCTCGGCTGAGCCGCTGCGCGAAGCGCCTTCCGTGCCCGGCCATACGGCGCATCACCCGTGAAGCTCAGGCGATAGGGCCTATTGCTCCCTGGGCGGCGGTGAATCGACGAGCGCGTCGAGCCCCTCCGCGCGGAGCGCCGCGACGTCGCTGGCGAACACCTCCATCACCGCCGCGCGGATCGTCGCCAGGCGATCCGGCTGCATGACGCGCGTGCCCGTGAGGTCGGTCACGTAGAACACGTCGACCGCGCGCTCGCCGAAGGTGGCGACATGGGCCGAGGTGATGTTCAGGCTCAGGCGGTTCAGCGCCGTCGTCAGCTCGTAGAGCAGGCCTGGCCGGTCGAGGCCGGTGATCTCGACCACGGTCTCGCGGCTCGATAGGGCGTTGTCGATCGACACGTCGGGGGGCACGAGGAAGGTCTTGGGCGGCTCCTTCGGATGCTTGTCGGCCACCAGTTCGGCGATCTTGATCTCGCCCTTGAGCGCCCGCTCGATCGCCGTGGCGATGCGCTTGGCGCGACGCAGTTCGTCCTCGTCGCGTTCGAAGGCACGCGAGATGAAGATCGAATCGAGGGCGAAGCCGTCGGACGTGGTGAAGATCTGCGCGTCGACGATGTTGCCGCCGCTCGTGGCGCAGGCCCCGGTGATGATGGCGAGCAGACGCGGATGGTCGGGCGAGTAGACCGTCAACTCGGTCACGCCGCGCACCGGGTCGGTCTCGTAGGTGGTGGCGCTGGTGCGGCCCTCCTCGACGATGGTGCGCAGGAAGCGGGCGTTCTTGTACTGGCGCGTCCCGTCGACCTTGAGCCAGTAGGCCTGGCCGTGGCGGGCGGCGTAGGCGTCGAAGGTCTCCGCGCTCCAATCGGCGAGCTGCTCGCGCAGGCCCATCTGGATCAGCCGCACCCGGTCGGTGCGGGCGATCTCGGAATGGCCGCCGGAGAGCACGACCTCGGTCTCGTCGTAGAGGGTGCGTAGCAGCGTCCCCTTCCACGCGGTCCAGACGCCGGGGCCGACCGCCTTGATGTCGGCGACCGTCAGGATCGCCAGCAGCTTCAGCCGCTCCAGGCTCTGCACGACGCTCGCGAATTTCTCGATGGTCTTGTGATCCGACAGGTCGCGACTCTGCGCCGTCATCGACATGAGCAGGTGGTGCTCGACGAGCCACGCCACCGTCTCGGTCTCCGCCTGGGAGAGGCCGAAGCGCGGCCCGAGCTTGCGGGCGATGGCCGCCCCCGCGATCGAGTGATCCTCCGGACGGCCCTTGGCGATGTCGTGCAGCAGGATCGCCACGTACAGGGCGCGCCGGTTGTGGATCGTGTCGATCAGGCGCGTGGCGAGCGGATGTTCCTCCCGCACCCGGCCGGAATCGATCGCCGCCAGTACGCCGAGGGAGCGCAGCAGATGCTCGTCCACCGTGTAGTGGTGGTACATGTTGAATTGCATCATCGCCACGATGCGCCCGAAATCCGGGATGAACCGGCCGAGCACGCCGGCCTCGTTCATCAGGCGCAGGATCGTCTCGGGGGCGTTCTTCGAGGTGAGGATGTCGAGGAACAGGCGGTTCGCTTCCGCATCGGTCCGCACCGCGTGGGTGAGCAGCCGCAGCGAGCGGCTGGCAAGGCGGGTCGCGTCGGGGTGGATCGGCAGGTTGTGCCGGTCAGCCAGCCAGAACAACCGGATCAGGTTGACCGGATCGCGCTCGAACGCGTCCTCGCCGCGCAGATTGACCCGCCCGTTATCGATCCAGAAATCCTCCGCCTCCATCGCGGTCGCGCGGAAGCGGTCGCGGAAGCGGCCGATCCAGCGGTCGAGGACCGGCGTGCGCTTGGCGTGGCGCGCCTCCAGTTCGGCGCAGACGATGGCGGTCAGGTCACCGACATCCTTCGCGATCAGGAAATAGGCCTTCATGAAGCGCTCGACGCCCGACAGGCCGCCGCGGGCGCCGTAGCCGAAGCGCTCGGCGATCTTCGGCTGGAGCCCGAAGGAGAGACGCTCTTCGGGGCGCCCGGTCACGAAGTGCATGTGGCAGCGCACCCGCCACAGGAACTCCTCGCAGCGCTCGAACAGGCGGTACTCGTCCGGCGTGAACAAGCGGGCATGGACGAGTTCCATCGGGTCGCGGACCCGGTAGGTGTATTTCGCGATCCAGAACAGCGTGTTGAGGTCGCGCAAGCCCCCCTTGCCGTCCTTGACGTTGGGCTCGACGAGGTAGCGCGAGGCGCCCGCCTTGCTGACCCGCCCGTCGCGCTCGCGCAGCTTGGCATCGACGAATTCGGGGGCCGTGCCGATTACCAGCTCGGAATCGAATCGCGTCACGAGCTCCTCGAACAGGGCGCGCGAACCGAACAGGAAACGCGATTCGAGGAGCGCGGTGCGAATCGTCATGTCGGCGCGGCCTTCGCGCAGGCATTCCTCCACCGAGCGGGTGGCGTGGCCGACCTTGAGCTTGAGGTCCCAGAGGACGTAGAGCATCGCCTCGACGACGCTCTCCGACCAGGCCGTCTGCTTGTAGGGCAGCAGGAACAGGAGATCGATGTCCGAGCCCGGCGCCATCGTGCCCCGGCCGTAGCCGCCGGTCGCCACCACCGCGAGCTGCTCCCCGGTGGAGGGGTTGTCGTTCGGGTAGAGCCGCCAGACCACCGCGTCGTAGATCGCCCGCACGACGGCATCGGTGAGCCGGCTGATGCGTTTGGCGCAGGCAAGGCCGTCGCGCTCCTTCAGGAGAAGGCGTTCGGCGTCCTTGTGGCCCGCCTCCAGCACCTTCTTCAACTCGGGCACGAGAAGACTGCGCAGCTTGGTCGGCTCGCGCGCGTCGCGATCGAGGCCGTCGACGACCTTTTCCAGAACAATCACAGGATCGAACATGGCCGATCCGTTAGCATGTTACGTCGGCTTGGGCAGCGCTGGGTTATGCGCAACTCAACCGTTCTGTTTCGCGGATTTTTGTTTGACGAAACGAACGGTCGTGTTCTAGCCATGCAGCACAAGGCGCTCGCGACACCGCGCCCGCCCTCGCATGGAGAGAGCCGCATGATGCACCGCCGCACCCTTCTGACCGCGCTTCTGTCCGTCCTCTCCGGCGCGCTCGCAGGGACGCTGGCGGTTCCGGCGGCGCAAGCGGCGGATCCGGCCGAGATCCGCCTCGATTGGGCGACCTACAACCCGGTCAGCCTCGTCCTGAAGGAGAAGGGCTTCCTCGAGGAGGCCCTGAAGCCCCGTGGCATCAAGGTGCGCTGGACCCAGTCGCTCGGCTCCAACAAGGCGCTCGAATTCCTCAACGGAGGGGCCATCGATATCGGCTCCTCGGCGGGAGCGGCGGCCCTGCTGGCGCGCATCAACGGCAATCCGATCAAGGTGGTCTACGCCTTCTCCCGGCCGGAATGGACCGCCCTCGTGACCCGCAAGGACACGGGCATCGCCAAGCCCGCCGACCTCAAGGGCAAGCGCGTCGCCGTCACCCGCGGAACCGACCCGCACATCTTCCTGATCCGTGCGCTTCAGAGCGCCGGCCTCACCGAGAAGGACGCCAAGCTCGTCCTGCTCCAGCACGCCGACGGACGTACGGCGCTGGAGCGCGGCGATGTCGATGCCTGGGCGGGCCTCGACCCGATGATGGCGGCCTCCGAGATCGAGGGCGGCGCCGTGCTGTTCCATCGCGATGCCGCCGCCAACACCTGGGGCGTGCTCGACGTGCGCGAGGACTTCCTCAAGGAGCATCCCGATCTGGTGAAGACGGTGATCGCCGCCTACGAGCAGGCCCGCACCTTCGCCCTGGCCAATCCCGACGCCCTCAAGAGCGCGCTCGTCAACGCCACGAAGCTTCCCGATGCCGTCATCGCCAAGCAGATCGAGCGCACCGACCTGAGCCAGCCCGCGGTCGGTCCGGCCCAGGCGGAGAGCATCAAGGCGGCGGGCCTCGCCCTGCAACAGGCCGGCGTCGTCCCGGCCGGCACCGATGTGACGGCGGCGGTCGATGCGCTGATCGACCCGCAGTTCAATCCCGCCCCGGGGCGCTGAAGCGATGCCCGACCTCACCCACCTGACCGCCTTCGCCCTGATCGCGCTCGGGATGGTGCTGACGCCGGGCCCGAACATGGTCTATCTCGTCTCGCGCACGCTCGTTCAGGGGCGTGCGGCCGGGCTCGTCTCCCTGCTCGGCGTGCTGGCGGGTTTCCTCGTCTACCTCCTCTGCGCCGCCCTCGGCATCACCGCGCTCCTCGTCGCGGTGCCCGTGGCCTACGACGCGCTGCGCTTCGCCGGCGCCGCCTACCTGCTGTTCCTCGCGTGGCAGGCGGTACGGCCGGGCGGAACCTCCCCCTTCGCGCCGCGCCGGCTGAGTCCCGACGGGCCGGGCCGGCTGTTCGCGATGGGGTTCCTGACCAATCTGCTGAACCCGAAGATCGCGGTAATGTATCTCTCGCTGCTGCCGCAATTCCTCGACCCGGAGCGGGGAGGGGTGCTGGTCCAGTCCCTGGCGCTCGGGGCGGCACAGATCGCGGTGAGCCTCGCGGTCAATGCCGGGATCGTGCTGGCCGCCGGCAGCGTCGCCGCCTTCCTTGCCGGACGCCCGCTCTGGCTCCTGGCGCAGCGCTGGCTTCTCGGAACCGTGCTGGCGGGCCTCGCCCTGCGCATGGCAACCGACGCGCGGCGCTGAGTCGTTTCGCGGCGCGCTGTCGATGCTATAGGCCGCCCCGATGTTCGTCCGCCCCGACAGACTCCCATGAGCGGTTCCACCGTCCTGCCCGACACCGCCCCGGCCGATACGGCATCGCCCCGTCGCGCCGCCCTCTTGGGCGGGGGAGGGCGCGCCGCGCTCGGCTTGCTGCTGCCCGTGATCCTGGCCGGTGCTTGGGAGATTGCCGTGGCGAGCGGCCTCGCGACCGGGCGCCTGCTGCCGCCGCCGAGCCGGATCGGCGCCGCTCTCTGGTCGCTCGCGGCCTCCGGCGAACTCTGGATGCATGTCGAGGCGACGCTGATCCGCGTCGGGCTCGGCTTCGCGTTCGGCGCCGGTGCCGGCATCCTGATCGGTACGCTGACCGCGACCCTGCCGGCCCTGCGGTGGCTGGTCGATCCCAGCCTCCAGGCCCTGCGCGCCGTGCCCTCGCTCGCCTGGGTGCCGCTGTTCATCCTCTGGTTCGGCATCCTGGAGACGCCGAAGGTGGCGCTGATCGCCGTCGGGGTCTTCTTTCCCGTCTATGTCGGCGTCGCCGGCGCCATCGCCTCGGTCGATCGCAAGCTGATCGAGGTCGGGCGCATCTTCCGCCTGTCGAAGCTCGCCCTCGCCCGGCGCATTCTCCTGCCCGCCGTCCTGCCCGCCACGCTCACGGCGCTGCGCACCGGGCTCGGCCTCGGCTTCCTGTTCGTGGTCGCCGCCGAGCTGATGGGCGCCTCGGAGGGACTCGGCTACCTGCTGGTCGACGGCCAGCAATTCAGCAAGCCCGACCAGATCCTGGCGGCGATCATCTGCTTCGCCATCGTCGGCAAGCTCGCCGACACGGCCCTCGTGGCGCTCACCACCCCGCTGGTGCGCTGGCAGGACACCGCGCGGGAGACGCTGTGAGGACCCGATGCTGAACCTCCAAAGCCTCTCCAAGACCTATGCCGACGGCACCCGCGCCCTCGCCGGGATCGATCTCGCCGTGCCCAATGCCGAGATCGTCGCCCTCATCGGCGGCTCCGGCTGCGGCAAGACGACGTTGCTGCGCCTCATCGCCGGCCTCGACCGCCCGAGCGCCGGATCGATCGCGCTCGACGGCGAGCCGATCACCGGCCCCCATCCCGGCGTCGGCCTCGTCTTCCAGGAGTCGCGCCTGCTGCCCTGGCTCGACGTGGCCGGCAATGTCGGTTTCGGCATCGGCGACCTGCCCCGCCGCGAGCGGGCGGAGCGGGTCGCCCACGCCCTCGAACGGGTCGGCCTTGCCGAGCATGCCGGGCGCTGGCCGCGGGAATTGTCCGGCGGTCAGCAGCAGCGGGTCTCCATCGCCCGCGCCTTCGTGGCCAATCCCCGGGTGCTGCTCCTCGACGAGCCGTTCTCGGCCCTCGACGCCTTCACTCGTAAGGATCTGCACCGTCACCTCCTCGCCCTGTGGGAGGAGGTGCGGCCGACGGTCCTGATCGTCACCCACGACGTGGCGGAGGCGGTGGCGTTGGCCGACCGGGCCATCGTGATGCGACCGAAACCGGGCCGGCTCGACGAGAGCATCGCCCTCGACCTGCGCCGCCCGCGCGACCCGGCCGCCCCGACGAGCGAGGCCGCCACCCGGAAGATCCTCGGTGCGCTCGACCGGTCGCTGCGCCCGCGCGAAGCCTCGCGCGCGCCGGAACTGGCCGGCGGCAGCTCGTTCTGAGCCGTCGCGCGACTGTCGCACGGGCGCAAAACCCGTTAAGCGGCAGCGTCATCGCCGCGATCAGAACGCCAAGAACGATCGGAGGAACCCCATGGACGCCAACGCCCTGCGCGCTCTCCAGGCCCCGCTGAAGGGCCAGTACCGCGAGAACCCGGATTCCGCGGTCATCACCCTCAAGGCGCGCGGCGCCCTCGACGACACCAGCATCGCCTGCAAGGTGGAGACCGGTCGGGCGCTGGCCGTGGCGGGCCTGCATCCGGCGACCGGCGGCTCGGGCGCCGAACTGTGCTCGGGCGACATGCTGCTCGAGGCCCTCGTGGCCTGTGCGGGCGTGACCGTGAAGGCGGTCGCCACCGCCCTCGAGATCCCGCTGCGGGCCGGCACCGTCAGCGCCGAGGGCGACCTCGATTTCCGCGGTACGCTCGGCGTCGATAAGGAGGCCCCGGTCGGCTTCCGGGCGATCCGCCTCCGGTTCGACCTCGACACCGACGCCCCGCAGGAGAAGCTCGACCAGCTGCTCAAGCTCACCGAGCGCTACTGCGTCGTGTTCCAGACGCTCAACCACAAGCCGGAACTGACCGTCGGCGCCTCCCGCTCCTGAGGCGGCCGCCTTACATCGAAGGGTGCCGGGTCGGGCCTCGTTCGGCCCCGGCACCCCAGCTTGATCGACCGAAGCCCGATGCGCCTGCTCATCATCGAGGACGACCGCGAGGCCGCCGCCTATCTCGCCAAGGCCTTTCGCGAGGCCGGGCACACGGTCGATCAGGCCGCTGACGGCCTCGACGGCTACGCGCTCGCCCGCGAGGGCGCCTACGACGTGCTGATCGTCGATCGGATGCTGCCGAAGCTCGACGGGCTGTCCCTCGTGCGGTCGCTGCGCGAGCAGGGCATCGCGACGCCGGTGCTGATCCTCTCCGCTCTCGGCCAGGTCGACGACCGGGTGAAGGGGCTGCGCGCGGGCGGCGACGATTATCTCCCGAAGCCCTATGCCTTCTCGGAGCTGCTCGCCCGCACCGAAGTGCTGGCCCGCCGCCAGGCCGGTCCCGCGGGTGCGGCCGAGCCCACCGCCTACCGGGTCGGCGATCTCGAACTGGATCGGCTCTCCCACCGGGTCAGCCGGGGCGGGCGCGAGATCCTGCTTCAGCCCCGCGAGTTCCGCCTGCTCGAATACCTGATGCGTTATGCCGGCCAGGTCGTGACCCGCACGATGCTGCTGGAGAATGTCTGGGACTACCATTTCGACCCGCAGACCAACGTCATCGACGTCCACGTCTCGCGCCTGCGGGGAAAGATCGACCGCGGCTTCGACCGGCCGATGATCCACACCGTGCGCGGTGCCGGCTACGTCGTGCGGACGGAGGAGCCCGGCGGGTCGTGACCGGGCCCGTCGATCGGCCCAACGCCCGACCCAGCGAGGGCCTGCGCGCCCGGTTGCAGAAGGTGCTGCGCACGACGGCCTTCAAGCTGTCGCTCGCCTATCTCGTCCTGTTCGCGCTGCTGGCGAGCATCGGGCTGGGCTACGTCGCCTGGAACGCCCGCCGCGTCCTCGACGATCAGATCGTTTCGACCATCGAGGCCGAGATCAACGGTCTGTCGGAGCAGTACACGGCCGGGGGCCTGCGCCGCCTCATCGCCGTGGTGGAGCGCCGGGCCAAGGAGCCCGGCGCCTCGCTCTACCTCGTCACCACGCCTGCCGGCGAGCAGATCGTCGGGAACGTCAATCGGGTGCCGAGCGGCATCCTGTCGACACCCGGCCAGTATGACGGCCCCTACGGTCGCGGCTCGGAATCCGCCCATGCGGAGCACCGGGCGATCATGCGGGTCTACACCCTGGCCGGCGGCTTCCGCCTGCTGGTCGGCCGCGACACCGAGGAGCGCGACCGCCTCCGCGACGCCATCGGCAACACCTTCGGCTCGTCGCTCGCCCTGGTTCTGGTGCTCGGGGTCGTCGGCGGCTGGTTCGTGGCGAGCCGGGTGCTCAAGCGCGTCGACGACATGACCGAGACGACCCGCACCATCATGGCCGGAGACCTCGACGGCCGCCTCCGCGTCTCGGGCAGCGGCGACGAACTCGACCGCCTCGCCCAGAACCTCAACCTCATGCTGGAACGCATCGGCGAATTGATGCGGGGCATGCGCGAGGTCTCCGACAACATCGCCCACGATCTGAAGACCCCGCTCACCCGCCTGCGCAATCGGGCCGACGAAGCCCTGCGCACGGCCGAGACCCCGGAGGCGCTCAGGGCCGCGATCGAGGGGATCGTGGAGGACGGCGATGGGCTGATCCGCGTCTTCAACGCGCTCCTCACCATCGCCCGCCTGGAGGCCGGCAACACCCCGGACGCGGCCGGCACATCCTTCGACGCCGGCGAGGTGGCGCGGGAGATGGCCGAACTCTACGAGCCCCTGGCCGAGGAGCGGGGCCTGCACATCGCCCTCGACGTCGCGCCGAACCTGCCGCTGAGGGGCAATCGCGAGCTGGTCGGGCAGGCCCTGGCCAACCTCATCGACAACGCGATCAAGTACGGCGTGTCCGGCGGACCGGAGATCACCGTCTCGGCGCGCCGAGCGGGCGAGGCGGTGGCTCTGCGCGTCGCCGATCAGGGACCGGGCGTACCCGAGGCCGAACGCGCCCGCGTCCTCGACCGCTTCGTTCGCCTCGACGCGGCCCGCTCCCGTCCCGGCTTCGGCCTGGGGCTCAGCCTCGTCAACGCGGTGGCGCGTCTCCACGGCGGCAGCCTGACGCTGAGCGACAACGCCCCCGGCCTCGCCGTCACCCTGATGCTGCCGGGTGCCGACGCCTCTGCCCCTTGAAGGCACTCGCATTGCGCGCTTGATGGGCAGGGCCGCGAGGCGGCGGCGGGCACGGGCGCGGCGGACCGATATGAGCAGGCCAGAAAACGGGCAGATTGCCCAGCGCGATGGCAGCCGCGCTCCGTGGATCCAGTGCCTCGGGCCGATGCCGCCGCTCTCCGATCCGGTGGCGGCCGAGGCGCGCCTCGCTGAGGTGGCCGAGGCCCTGCCGGCCGAACTCCGCGACGGGCCGGCGCGCGGTCTCATGCTGGCCCTGGCCGAGCACTCGCCGTTCCTGTGGTCGCTCGCCGCCCGCGACCCCGACCGCCTCGCCCGACTGCTTCGGACGCCGCCCGAGGAATCCGATGCACGCATCCTCCGGGAGCAGCGGATTGCAGGACGCGGACAGGACGGCGCAGCGCCCGATCTCGAAGCGGTCAGCGAGATCCTGCGCCGGAACCGGGCCGAGCACGCGCTTCTGGTGGCGCTCGCGGATATCGGCGGGGCGTGGCCGCTGGAACGGATCACCGCGGCGCTCTCGGACTTCGCCGATGCCTCAGTCACGGCGGCCTTCGACGCGCTCCTGTTCCAGGCCGCCGCCTCCGGACGGTTCCACCCGGCCGACCGTGAGAACCCGCAGGCCGGCTCCGGTCTCGTGGTGCTCGGCCTCGGCAAGCTCGGCGGGCGGGAGCTCAATTACTCCAGCGATATCGACCTGATCGTCTTCTTCGATCCCGAGATCGCGCCGCTCAAGGAGGGTCTGGAGCCGACGCCGTTCTTCACCCGCCTCGCGCAGGGCGCGGCCAAGCTCCTGCAGGAGCGGACCCGCGACGGCTATGTCCACCGGGTCGATTACCGGCTCCGCCCCGATCCCGGCTCGACGCCGACGGCGCTCAGCCTCGCCTCGGCCTATGTCTATTACGAGACGACCGGGCAGAACTGGGAGCGGGCGGCCTTCATCAAGGCCCGGCCGATCGCCGGCGACATCCCGGCGGGCGAACAGTTCCTGGCCGAACTGACGCCCTTCATCTGGCGCAAGTATTTCGACTTCGCGGCGATCGCCGACGTGCACGCGATGAAGCGCCAGATCCACGCCGTGCGCGGCCACGAGGCGCTCGCCGTCGCCGGTCACGACATCAAGCTCGGGCGCGGCGGCATCCGCGAGATCGAGTTCTTCGTGCAGACCCAGCAGCTCGTCTTCGGCGGACGGCGCCCGATCCTGCGCGGGTGCTCCACCGTCCCGATGCTGGCGCGCCTCCACGACGATGGCTGGATCTCGCAGGAGGCGCGCGACGAACTCGGAGCGGCCTACACCTTCCTGCGGACCATCGAACACCGGCTCCAGATGGTGCGCGACGAGCAGACCCAGCGCCTGCCGACCGATCCGGCCGAGCTCGACGCCTTTGCCCGCTTCGCCGGATTTCCCGACCGGCCCGCCTTCGAGGCCGCCCTGCTCGGTCATGCGCGGCGGGTCCAGGCCCATTACGCCCTGCTGTTCGAGGCGGCCCCCGACCTGTCGTCGGAGGTGGGCGACCTTGTCTTCAGCGGCGCGGCCGACGATCCGGCAACCCTGGCGACCTTGCGCAGCCTCGGCTTCCGCGAACCGGAGACGGTGGCCGAGACCGTGCGCGGCTGGCATTTCGGCCGCCGCGCCGCGGTGCGCAGCCCCCGCGCCCGCGAGGTGCTCACGGAACTCGTGCCCGCGCTTCTGAAGGCCTTGTCCGGCACGCCGGATCCGGATGCGGCTCTGGCCAATCTCGACCGGGCCTTCGGCCGCATGCCGGCGGCCGTCGAACTCCTCACCATCCTGCGCGAGCATGAGCGGCTGCGGCTGCTCTTCGCCGACCTCCTGGGCAGCGCGCCGCGGCTCGCCGGCACCGTCGCCTTCAGCCCACACGTGCTCGACGCGGTGATCGACCCGGATTTCGGCGATCCCGTCATCGATCCCGCCGGCATCGCCGCCCATTACCGGGCGTTGCTCGGCCGCCCGGACGACCACGAGATCTTTCTCGACCGCAGCCGCGATGCGGCGCGTCAGCTTCGCTTCGTGGCCGGTGCCCGGCTTCTCTCCGGCATCCTGACACCCCAGGGCGCGGGCGAGGCCTTCTCGGCCATTGCCGACGCGGCGATCGCCACGGCTTTGGAAACGGTCGCGGCGAAGTTCCTCGCGGAGCACGGCGCGGTGCCGGGGGGGCGGATCGTCGTCATCGGCTATGGCCGCCTCGGCAGCCGACAGCTGACGGCGGAGTCCGATCTCGATCTCGTCGTGCTCTACGATTTCGACCCGGACGACCGCACCAGCGCCGGCCCCAAGCCCCTGGACGCGGCGGTGGCCTATAATCGGCTGACGCAGCGCCTGGTCGCCGCCTTGACGGCCCCGACCCGGCGCGGCCTGCTCTACGAGGTCGATCTCCGCCTGCGGCCCGGCGGCGGCCAGGGCGCGACGGCGACGCAATTCCGCAGCTTCAAAGCCTATCAGAGCGAGGAGGCGGAGCTGTGGGAGCACATGGCGCTCACCCGTGCCCGGGTGATCGCGGGCGACGCCACGCTTGCCGCGGATGCCGCGGCGGTGATCGACGAAGCCCTGCGCCGCCCCCGCGACGCGCAGAGCGTCTATCGTGCCGTGCGCGACATGCGCGCCACCGTGGAGCGCGAGAAGGGCGATCACGGCCCCCTCGATCTGAAGCTCACTCCCGGCGGCCTGCTCGATCTCGATTTCCTGGGCCAAGCCCTGGTGCTCGCCCATGCCCACGACCATCCCGATCTGATCGGCCTCGACGCCCCCGCCCTGTTCAAGCGGGCGGCGCAAGCCGGCCTGCTCGAGGGCGGCGAGGCGGAGGCGTTGGGCCGCGCCTACCGCCTTCTCGACGACGTGCATCACTGGCAGCGCCTGATGGTCGAGGGCGATCCGACCCAAGCCTCCCCCGTGGCGATGGCGCGCCTCGCCCGCGCGGCCAACCTTCCCGACGCGAAGGCCCTCGCGGCTCAGCTGGAGGCCGAGCGGCTCGAGGTCCGCGCCATCTTCGACCGTCGCCTCGGCAGGCCGGGGTGAGACGAAGGCGGGAGTGTCAGCCTGGCAGGACCGGTGACTTGTCCGTGGGCAGGCCGTCGATCGAGGCGCGGTCGATCCGGGTATGGGCCTGCACCAAGGCGTGCGGCGTCAGCGCCATCCATTGCCGCAGGGAGAGATCGGCGTAGCGCGGACTCTTGAACATCTCGAGGAAGACCAGCGGTTCGGTGCCGGTGTTCTCGATGTAGTGGCCCATGGCGAAGGGCACGTAGCCGACGTCGCCGCCGCGATAGTCGAAGGTTCGGGCCTTCGCTTCGGAGCCGAACACGGTCATCCGCCCCTGGCCCGAGAGGTAGTATTGCCACTCGTCGCCGTTGGGGTGCCAGTGCAGCTCGCGCAGGCCCCCCGGTTCCAGTTCCACCAAGGCCGCCGCAATGGTCGCGGAGGCCGGAAAGACCGAAGAATCGGTGATCCGTACCGTTCCACCGCGGCTGCGGATCGGCTCCTGCGCCAGCATGCGATGGCTGAACTTTTGCGGCACCGGGCCGGCCCCACCCATCCGGTCCTCCGCCAGCGGTCCCGGCTTCGGCCCGGGGAAGATGTAGAGTTCCTTCTCCGGCAGGCCGGCGAGGGCGCTCTCCGGCAACCCGAGATTCTTGGCGATGACGTCGCGGGGCGTATGCGCCAGCCAGTCGCTGATGAGAAAGGTCGAATCCTCGGAGAAGCCGCCGTCATCGAACACGAGCAGGAACTCGCAGCCGTCGATCTCGCTCTCCAGACCCTGGATCGAATGCGGGATACCGCTGGGGAAGTACCAGAGGTCGCCCTCGCCGACATCGTCGGCGAAGGTCCGTCCCGCCGGGTCGATGGCGGTGATGCGGGCCCGACCCTTGATCATGTAGGCCCACTCCGCCTCCTTGTGCCAGTGCATCTCGCGCACCGCATTGGCCTTGAGCCGCATGTTCACGCCGGCCATGGCCTTGGAGATCGGGAGTTCGCGGATGGTGGTCTGCCGGGCCCAACCGCCATCCTCCAGCCGCATATGACTGTCGGCGAACGACCATTTCAGGTTCGGCATGGTGCCGTGATCGGTCTGCGGCGGGTGGAGGGTGAACGGCTCCTGCGCCTCGCGGGACGGGTTGCGCGGGCCGAGGATGTCGGCACCTTTCGAGCTCTCGGCGGCCCGTGCGCCGCCGGCTTTCCACGCGATTCCGCTGGCGACCCCACCGGCGGCGGCGATGAGGCTGCGGCGTGAAACATCGGTCATGGCGGTCCCCGGATGAACCCTGTGGTCCGGGGTAACGGCGCGGACCGCCGCCGGATCGACGGGGGCCGATCACGACATCCGGCGCAGGCTGCCCACGACGATGGTTGCACGCCCATATCTTGCGGGCGCCCCGCCTCGGCCCCTAATCTCCCGCGATGAACGTCGTCGCGATCGACTTCGAGACCGCCAACGAGCGGCGCGACAGCGCCTGTGCGGTCGGGCTCGCCTGGATCGAGGGCGGTCGCGTCGTGCGGCGGGAATCGCGGCTGATCCGGCCGCCGCAGATGCGGTTCTCCCCGGGCAACATCCGCATCCACGGGATCCTGCCCGCCGACGTCCGCGACGCGCCGACCTTCCCGGAGGCGATGGCGCCGTTCCTGCCCGATCTCGCGGGCGGCCTCGTGCTCGCCCACAATGCCGGCTTCGACATGGGCGTGCTGGCTGCCTCGCTCGGCGCCTACGGCGAGCCGGTGCCGACCCTGACCGGCCATTGCACGCTGCAGATCGCCCGGCGCATCTTTCCGGATCCGGCCGGCTGTGGGCTGTCGAAGGTCGCGGGCCGCCTCGGCATCCGTTTCGAGCACCATGATGCGGGCGAGGACGCCTTTGCCTGCGCCGAGATCGCCCTCGCCGCCGTGCGCGAGACCGGCGCCCGCGATGTGCCCGACCTCGTCCGCGGTCTCGGCCTCACCCCGATCCGCGCCATCAACGCGCCCCGCCGCGACCTCGTCCGCTCGACCTCGGCCCGGGCGCTGCGGGTGGCGGGCGTCACGCCCCCGGTCGCGGCGGCGGATCTACGCTTCTCCCTGCGCGGCAGCACCGGCAACCGCTACGTGGTGGTGTTCGAGGAGAGCGCGGGCGGACCCTATCTGCGCTGCTCCTGCCCGGCGGGCACCCATCGTCGCCGCTGCCGCCACGTCGACGCGCTGGTCGACGGGGACATCACCGACCTGATCTCAAACAATCCCGAGGACGTGGAGCGCCTGCGCCTGCGCATCGGGGATGCGACGGTCGGCCCGGTGCGGATCAAGGGCGCGGCGGCGGCGTGAGGCCGCCGACGCCTACGGCCGCACGCCCGGCGGCGTGATGTCGAGGGGCGCGGGAGTCTCCGGTGACGGCTCCGCGTCCTGTCGGGCGCGACGGGCCAAATCCTCCACCTCGCGCTGGCGGCGCGCCGTATCCTCGGCCTCGCGCTGACGCCGGGCGGCCTCCTCGGCGGCCTGCTGCGCCTTGATACGCGCCAGACGCGCCGCCTCCTCGGCCGCGGCCCGCGCGCGGTCCATCTCGATGCGGGCGCGGCGGCGTTGGCGCTCGGCCTGGTCGGCATCGAACAGCTCGATCTTCTCGAGCTCGCGCTGGAGCACCAGGGCGGCGAGGCCCGTCGTCAACGGGGCGGCATCGACGCGGCGCTCGGGAGCGCCGAGCGGACCGGAAAAGCCGAGCTGGACGGCAGGCGGCGCACCGGACCAGCCCTTCGGCGCCGACAGGCTGGTGAGAATTCCCTTGGCGTCGAGGCTTCCGCTGCGCAGATCGACCCCGAAGGTGCCGTTCCAGCGGGCGGGTCCGAGATCGAGCCCGAACGGGGCGGAACGCAGCATGCCGCCGACCAGAGTGACGGCGGCGGTCGCCGGTCCCTTGGCGACGAGCGGTGCGGCGGAGAACTCTTCCGAGACGAGCGCCTGGGGGCGGCCGTCGCGCAGGGGATCGTCCTCGGCCAGTGCCCGGACGAGCGCCCGGTCGAGGGCGGCAGGATCGGCCTCGGGCAGGCGGATCTGTGAAAGCCGGATGTCGCCATTGCCGGAGAGATCGTCGGTGAGCGCAGCGGGGTTCGGGCCGGAGGCGCTGAAGCGCAATCCCCCGGACAATGTCGCGGCGAGGCGTCCGCCCTCGACGATCTGGGCGAGGTTCACGTCCGACAGCGTGGCTTCCCCCGAGACCGAGGCGGCACCGGCCGGCCGCGTCACCGTCACGCTCGCGCCGATCCGCCCGCCGCCGAGGCCGGCGGTGAGGTCGCCGATGCGAAGGGCATCGCCCTCGCGGAGCAACCGGAAGGCCGCCGCCTCGGCGACATATCCGCGGCCAAGATCCAGTCGGCCGATCTTGAGATCGAGATTGGCCCGCGGCAGATCCGGCGCCGGGGCGAACCGGGTGCCCCGGGGGTCCGTGGGCAGGATCAGGGCGGTGGTCAGGGCCGGCAGGGAAAGCCGTCCGAGGGACACCGCGCCCGTCACCGCCCCATCCTGATGGCGGTCGAGGGCAGCGGTGATGTCGGATCCGGCGGCCTGACCCGTCAGATCGAGATGCAGCGCCTCGCCCCGACGCGACAGGGCAAGGGTGCCCGAAGCGGGTAAGGGTCCGGCGCCGGACACCGCTGCACCGGTCAGGGCTAGATAGGGCGTGAGGTCGGTGCCTTCGATTCGGACCTCCCCCGAGAGCGGGGGGCGACCGGACACATCGAGCAGAATCGGCTTTTGCGAGGCGAGGCTCAGGCCCGGAAACGCTCCCTCGATCGTGAGGGCCAGGGGTGCCACGACCGGCGCCATGACCGGCGCCACCTCCAGCGCGAGGCGCTCCTCGTTCGGCCGAGTCGTCTCCGCCCCGGGCGACCGCGTGCCGGACAAGCGCAGGCGGGCGGGTTGGCGCAACGCGGCGAGGTCGTCGCGACCGAACCAGAGGCCGGCCCGGGCCACGTCGAGCCGGGCGGCGAGATTGTCGATCCGTCCGGCCCGGATCAGAGCCGAAGCCTCGATCTCGCCGCCGCCGGCTTTGCCGCGGGCCTGGGCGCGCAAGGCATCGGCCTCGCCGGATTCCCGCTCGAGCGTCAGATCGAGATCGAGCCCGGCCTCGCGGAAGGCGCGGGGCACCAGCCGCGCCTCCGCCAGGAAGCCGCGTTCCAGCAGCGCCAGGAGGGGGGCAGCCTTGGGTGCGGAGACCCGGCCCTCGATCTTGCCCGAACCGTCCGGGGCGATGCGGCCGGCGAGCTTGGCGCTGGCCCCGGCGAGATCGGCAATCTCCAGGCTGTCGACGACGAGGCTCGCCCCATCGGATTGCAGCCGCACCATGATGGTGCCGCCCGCCCCACCCGAGGCGCCGTAGCGGACGTCGCGGGCGCTGAGCGTCAGGCCGAGGTCGTGCCGGTCGAGGCTTTCCATCAGACGGCTGGCCGGGGGCAGTTCGGCGATATCGATGCCGTTGGCCGCGATCTGCGCCTCCAGCCGACCGCGCCGTCCGGCCTGCGGGCGGGTGTAGGCGGCGTTGCCCGTGACCCGCACCGGGCCCAGCGCCAAGCGCAGATTGCGCAGGGACAGGTCGGTAGCGGTGGAGGACAGGTCGGCCCCGAGGTCGAGCGCCCGCCCGTCGAGCAGCGAGGCGACGGCATCCTCCGCGCCGAGCCGCCCGAGATAGCGCCCGAGACCCTCGGAGTTGCGCGCGGCGATGTCGAGATGGCCGGTGAAGCGGGCCGAGGCGGAGAGATCGATCTCTCCGGTCGCCGAGACGGTGGCGGCGCCCGGAGCCAGCCCCGAGAAGCGGCGCAGCACCAATCCGCCGGATCGATCGAACGTGCCGCGGAACGCCACGTCGGACCAAATTTCGAGACCGAGCGCCACGCTCTCGGCCTTGAGATCGAGGTCGAGCATCATCGGCAGCGAAGGGGCGAGGCCGCCCGCGCCTCGCGACAGCAGCGCCCGGCCGCCCGGCGTCAGCAGCAGCCCGTCGAGGTCGAGACGGCGGGTGCGCAGGTCCAGCCCGGCGCGGGCCGCCCGCCAATCGATCCGACCGGTGCCCGACAGGCGCGCCGCCTTGCCGCCCGGATCGAGTTCGAGTTCCACGCTCTTGGCGTTCACGACCGTGCCGCGCGCCTCGAACTTTCCGGCAAGCGTCAACGGGAGGTAATCGCCCGCCGCCTGGACCGGAGGACCGACGGTGAGCTTCGCCGAGCCCTCGGCTTCGGGCACGAGGCCGCGGCGGGCCTGCGCCCCCCCCTCGACGGCCTCCGGCTTGAAGGTGAGGCGGGCATCGGCCTCGAGTCGCGGCAGCGTGTCGCCGCCGCCGGTGAACTTCAGATTGAGCGTGCCATCCGACGTCACGACGCCGGTGGCGAGGTGAAATGGGCTTCCCGCCACCATCCCCTCGGCGAGCCACGGCCCGGCCAAGTTGGGGGCGCGCAGCCGCACGTCATCGGCGGCCCAGATCTCGCTCGGCTCCGCGCCGTCGCGCCACGTCGCGACGGAGAGGTGACGGACGGTGAGCGCCTCGATGACCACGTCCCGGCGCGGCGTCTCGCCGCCGCGCGGCAGAAGCAGGGCGTCGTCGGCCACCGGCAGGGTGACGCGGGCCCGTTCGATGGACGTGCGCGTGAAGCGCACCTCGCTCTTGAGCAGGGGCGAGAGGGCGATTTCCGCATCGACCTGCCGGGCTTCGAGGGATGGTCCGTCCTCGGCACCGAGGCGCAATTGGTCGAGGCGGAGATGCGGGGAGGGCAGGAGCCGCAGATCGATCGCGCCTGCGCTGGAAGCCGGTGTGCCGAGGGATTGCGCGATCGCCCGGTCGATCAGCGCGCGCTGGCCCGACCAGTCGATGAAGGGCGGCACGGCGAGCGCCGCCACGAGGATCAGCACGACGGCGCCCGCGAGCGCGGTCAGGAGGTCACGCACCGATTTCGCTTTCGCCTCGCCTGCACAGCCCAGGCGCATCCGATCGAGGCGCACCGCCGGAGCGACGGCACAACCTCACGGGCGGCCATAGCACAGGCGGTGCGAGGCTCGCATCTCAAGCTCGGCGATGGCGATGTTAGGCAACAGTTGTCTCTCGGCCCGGTCGCTCTTTGGGTTCTGCCTGCTCTCGCCTCGACGGCGCTTCTATCGGACGATGGATGCAGGCGCAGCTTCGATCCGAGATGCCCTATCTCATGATCGGGCGGATGCTGTTTTCCGCGGCAGGATGAACGGACGCCCGCCCTCTTGCACCTGTCCGACGCGCCAGGGAACGCCGAACACCGCGGCGACGAGTTCGTCGCGCATCACCGTGGCGGGCGTGCCCCGCGCGACGATCCGGCCCGCCTGCATCACCACCAGGGTATCGGCATAGGCCGCGGCGAGGTTGAGATCGTGCAGGATCGCGACGATCGCCGTACCGGTCGCGGCCAGTTCGGCGGCGACATCGAGAAGTGCCGTCTGGTGACGCAGATCGAGGCTCGCGGTCGGCTCGTCGAGGAACAGCACCTGCTGCATGGCCAGCGTCCGGCCAGCGGCAAGCTGGCACAGCGCCCGGGCGAACTGGACCCGCGCCTGCTCGCCGCCCGAGAGCGTCGGATAGGCCTGATGCGCGAGATGATCCGCATCGGCCCGGCGGAGACTGTCATCGACGATAGCGTCCCGCGCGCGCCGGCTGAGGCCGCGGCCGATGCCGTCGAGGCCGATCCGTGCGAGCTGGGCGGCGGAGAAGGGAAAGGCGAGCCTCTGGGCCTGCGGCATCACCGCCCGCATCACCGCGAGCCGCCAGGGCGGGATCGCGCCGATCGGCTCGCCTCCGTAGCGGACGCCGCCGCGGCTCGGCGTCAGCTCGCCGCTCAGCAGCCGCAGCAGGGTGGATTTCCCGGCGCCGTTGGGCCCGACGATGGCGTGGATCCGGCCCGGCTCGATCGTCAGATCAATGTCTTCCACAAGGTGGCGCCCCGCCACCGCGTAGGCGAGACCGTCGGCGCGAAGGCATTCAGGCATCGGCCAGCGCGCCCCGGCCCAGCAGCAGCCACAGGAAGACGGGCGCTCCGACGATCGCGGTGACGATGCCGATCGGCAATTCGGCCGGCGCGACCACGAGGCGGGCGATGATGTCCGCCAGAACCAGCAGCGCACCGCCGAGGAGGGCGCAGGCCGGCAGCAGGCGCCGATGCTCCGGACCGATCAGCAGGCGCAGCACGTGCGGGACGACGAGACCGACGAAGCCGATCACCCCCGCCGCCGCAACTCCCGCCCCGACCGCGAGGGCGACCAGCACGATTACGATCCGCTTCAGCCGCTCCACGGCGATCCCGAGGTGGAACGCCTCCGCCTCGCCGAGAACCAGGGCGTTGAGACCGCGGCCGAGGAACGGAACCGTCAAGAGAATCGGCAGGATCGCCGGGGCGCTGGTCGCCACCTTGGTCCAAGTGGCGCCGGACAGGCTGCCGAGCGACCAGAAGGTCAGATCGCGCAATTGCCGATCATTGCTGGCGAAGACGAGAAGCCCGGTTAGGGCCCCGGTCAAAGCCGCGAGGGCGATGCCGGCGAGCAGCATCGTCGCCACGGAGATACGCCCGGACCGGGTGGCGACACGGTAGAGGCCGTAGGTCGTGGCGAGGCCGCCGAGGAAGGCCGCCGCCGGCAGCGCGAGATAGGGCATCGATCCGGGGATGCTCAGGGCGGCCAGGACGCGGTCGCCGAGGACAATCACCGCCGCCGCGGCAAGACCCGCTCCGGCCGAGACGCCGACCAAGGCCGGATCCGCGAGGGGATTGCGGAACAGCCCCTGCATGAGGGCACCGGAGACGGCGAGCCCAGCACCGACCATCAGGCCGAGCAGGGTCCGCGGCAAGCGCAGGTTGAGGACGACGAGGGCGTCCCGGGCCCAGGTCGGATCGGACGACCCCGATCCGCCCCCCAGGATGTCGAGGATGCGCATCGGCGGGATGGAGATCGCGCCGAGGCCGAGGGAAAGCAGAAGGATTGCCGAGACGAGCAGGCCGAGCCCGGCGAAGACCGAGACCGCCCTCCCGCGATCCTCAGTCACGGGGCAGGTCCGGATAGACCGCCCGCATCAGAGCGGTCGCCGTCTCCGGCGTGCGTGGGCCGAAGCCGAGGAGGGCGAGGCCATCCATGGCGACGAGGCAGCTTCTGGCGGCAGCGGGCGTCTGCGCGAGCGCCGTGCCGGCGGCGAACACCGTGTCCGCGGCGAGGGCGTGCCCCCCATTCGCCATCACGATCACCGCGTCGGGCGCCGCGGCGATGATGGCCTCGTCGGTGATCGGCTTGAAGCCGCTGAGGCCCTCGGCGGCGTTGTGAAGACCGGCCAGGGCGAGGATGCCGTCCGCCGTACTGTCGCGACCGCCGGCCATGACGCGCCCGTTGGCGAGGGAGAGCACGACGAGGGCGCGTGCCGGCCGTGCGATCCGGGCGCGCCGTTGGGATAGGGCGGCGAATTCGGCCTCGACCGTTCGGCACAAGGATTCGGCTGCCGCCTCGAGTCCGACCTGCTGGCCGATCGTCCGGATTTTGTGCAGCACCCCTTCCGCCGTCGGCGGATCGGTGATGATCGCGACCGGAATGCCGGCTTCTCGGATCTGATCGAGGACCGCGGGCGGCCCCGCGCCCTCGGCCGCGAGCACGAGGTCCGGACCGACCGAGAGGAGGCCCTCCGCCGACAATGCGCGGAGATAGCCGGCATTCGGCTTCTCGCGCAAAGCTTCGGCCGGATAGACGCTGGTCGTGTCGACGATCGCGATCCGCGGGCCCGCACCGAGGCGCCAGAGGATTTCGGTGACGGCTCCGCCGAGGGAGGCGATGCGCGTGGCCGAGGCCGCGGCACGGGTCGGTCGGATCGCCGCGCCGAGGCCGAAGCCGGCGAGGGCGCCAAGGATCGAACGACGCGAAACGGCGGGCATGGAGGGATCAGCAGTCATTTGGTGAGGATCAGCTTGTTGTTGCTCGTGATGCGGAGGCGGTAGCTCGACCCGTCATGGACGATCACGATCTCGCGCCGCCCCTGCATGAGCGCATCCGACGCGATTCTGGGTTCGATCATCGGTTCGGTTTCTCGGCTCGATCCTGCCGCAGTGAGACGGAGATCGATGATCGAGACAGGATCATTCCCCGATATTTCAGGCATTGGCGAACGCAGCTATTTTCGGATTTATTATCATTCCAAAAATCAAATCTGTTGTGATCATGGGCTGATCAGGCGTAGGCGCAATTGTGGCCGGGGACAAGCTTGACGGCGCTCCGCTGCACGAGGGAACCCCATCGGTCATGGCCGCCGCACAGCCTAGTCCGACGAGGGTCACCGGCAGCTTCAGCGGGCGACGCTTCGAGTCGGTCCAGCCTCACCACTTGCAGCCGTCGGTGAGACGTAGAATGCACCCCGGCGGATCCGCCCCCTCTCGATTGAGCCCGTCGCCGTGTACGCCGGCCCGCTATCGCTTTCGCTGGAAGGAGTGTGCGGTGGCCGTTACGCCGCCGACGTCGCGATGCGCGCCGTCGTGCCGTAGCGAACGCCCTTCTCCTTCAACCAGCGCCGGTAGGCGACCGACGACGAATCGGCCCGCGTCGGGATTTCGGCCCGCGGCTCCAACGGCAGGAGGACGGGCCGCTGATTCTCGAGGATGATGCGATCCTGCAGGAAGATCATCTGCTGGAAGGCCAGGAGGTCGGCGTCGCGCGAGGCTTCATCGATGAGGAACATCACGGGATGGGCCCGCGAGCGGCCCGGATCGAGCGGCTGGACGAACAGGCAGATCACGTCCCAGCGGTTCGCCGCATTGGGGCAAGTCTTGTAGAGCATCGTGACGTAGGGCGCGGCGACGCGGTACTCGTAGCGGGTCAGCAGGCCCCCGGTCGCCGAGACTGCCGCCTGCGGCTGGAAGAACGTGCAATTCGTCGCCCAGACCTCGTCGACGTCGCGCCGAATCTCGCTCGTGTACTGCGCAACCTCGGTGTGCGGCTCGGCGCCGAGGATGTCGGTATGGACGAAGGGGAAATGCGCCATGTCGAGGAAATTCTCGACCAGGCGCAGGCCGGAGGCGCGCACCGAGACGGCGCCGCAGACAACGTGTCGCCGGTCCGGCTCGTCGGCCTCCGGGATCGGAGGCGGCTCGCCCCGCGGCGCTCCGAGGCTCGTCCAGACGCAACCATAGAGTTCACGCACGGGCAGGCCCCGCCCGCTTGCATCGCGCACATTCGGCGGCGCGCCCTCCGCGCCCGCTTCCACGACGACGTTCTGTCCGAGGAGCCGCGTGGTCCAACAGCCCCGGTCGAGCTCGGTCAGGGCGCCGACGACGTACCAATCGTCCCGCACCGCGGGTTCGAGATCCGAGCCGGTCGCCATGGCGATCTCCTCCGTCATTGCCAGATTCGCCGCATCGTGGCGGCGTGCTCGGCCAGCAACGCCTCGACGTCGAGGCTGCAGAAGGCCCCGTCCGCGATGATCTGACGACCGTCGATGAACGAGTGGGAGACCCGGAACGGGCCGCACATCACCATCGCGGCGAGGGGGTCGCGCTGGGTGCCGGACAGCCCGAGCTGGTCGAGCTTGACCGTGATGAAATCGGCGCTCATGCCCGGTCCGAGGTGGCCGACATCGTCGCGCCCGAGCAGGCGCGCGCCGCCGCGGGTCGCCATCGTCAGCGCTTCGCGGGCCGAGAGCGCGCCCGGCGAGCCGCCGAAGCCGCCGCGCCCACCGGGTTTCTCCGAGCCGTAGCGCGTCGGCGCTACGCGCTGGAGGAGTTGGGCGAGGCGCGCTTCGAGGAACAGGTTCGAGGTGTCGTTCGAGGCCGAGCCGTCGACGCCGAGCCCGCATGTCACGCCCGCATCAAGCATTTCGCGAATCCGGGCGATGCCCTGGCCGCAGCGCATATTGGCGGAGGGGCAATGCGTCATGCCCGTGCCGGTCCGGGCGAACTGCGCGATCTCGGCGGCGTCGAGGAAGATGGCGTGGGCAAACCAGACGTCGGGGCCGAGCCAGCCGACCGATTCCGCGAACGCCACGGGCCGCATGCCGAAAGCGGCCTCGCACCACGCCTCCTCGTCGAGATCCTCGGCCAGATGGGCGTGGAGATGGACATCGTGGGCGCGGGCCAGCTGCGCGGCTTCCCGCATCAGCCCCGGCGTCACCGAGAAGGGCGAGCAGGGCGCGATCACGATCCGCGTCATCGCGTGGCGGCGCGTATCGTGATGCGTGTGGATCAGCCGCTCGGCGTCCTTGAGGATCGCCTCCTCGCGCTCGACGCAGGAATCGGGCGGCAAACCGCCCTGGCTCTGACCGCGGGACATCGCGCCCCGCGCCGCATGGAAGCGCAGGCCGATCTCCCCCGCGGCGCGGATCGTGGAATCGAGCGTGACGTCGTTGGGGGCGATGTAGAGGTGGTCCGAACTCGTGGTGCAGCCCGAGGCGATCAATTCGGCCATCGCCACCTTGGCCGAGACCGCGATCGCGGCGTCGTCGAGGCGCGCCCAGATGGGGTAGAGCGTGGTGAGCCAGGTGAACAGCGTGTCGTCCTGTACCATGACCCGGGTGAGGTTCTGGTACATGTGATGGTGGGTGTTGATCATGCCCGGCATGACGAGGTGACCAAACAGATCGATGATCCGGTCCGCCTGTCGTCCGGCCAGTTCCGCCGTCGTGCCGACCGCCTCGATCACGTTGTCACGCACGAGGATCGCCCCGTCGGCGATCTCGCGACCGCCATCGTCGAAGGTCGCGAGAAGGGCGATGTTTCGGACGAGCAGCGTCGGCATCGAAATCTCAGCGCACGTCGCGGTGATAGGGCCGCGCGAGCGCCGCAGGCTCGGCGAAGAACGGCTTGAGCCGCCGCCACGCGACCACGGGCAGGATGATGAAGGCGATGGTGCCGAGATAGGGCAGCATCGACAGGATCGCGGGCGCCACCGGCCAGCCGCGGGCTTGGCCGACGAAGCCCAAAGCCGTGATGACGCCGAAGACCAGTGCGGCGGCCACCGCCGTGAGCGGGCGGTAACCCGCGAAGATCACGAGCGCCACCGCGATCCAGCCGCGGCCCGCGACCACGCCCTCCGACCAGGACGGAACGAAGGCGAGCGTCAGGTAGGCGCCCGCGCCCCCGGCGAGGCTCGCCCCCAACGCCACGTACCAGAAGCGGATGGCCGTGACCGGAATACCGGAGGCATCCGCAGCCGCAGGGTTCTCGCCGACCGCCCGCATATTTAGGCCGTGGCGCGTCTTGAACATCAGCCAATGGATGGCGATCGGGAGGATGAAATAGATCAGGTAGACGAGCCAATTCTGGGAGAACAGCGCCGACCCCACGACCGGCAGCTCGCTCAGGTAAGGAATTGGCACCGGCTCGAACGTGGCCTTCGCGGGCGAGCCGGCATAGGGGCGCCCGGCCGTCGCGGCGAGGCCCGTGCCGAGCAGCGTGAGCGCCAGGCCGCACAGGACCTGGTCGGCGCGCAGAAGCACGGTCGCGAGCGCGAACAGGCAGCCGAACAGGAAGCCGACGCCGAGCGCCGCGACGAAGCCGAGCGTCGGACTCGCGGTCGCCGAGACGGTGGCGATGCCGGTCAAGGCGCCCAAGGCCATCAGCCCCTCGACGCCGAGATTGACGACGCCGACCCGCTCGGCCAGCACCTCCCCGAGGGCGGCGAGCGCCAGCACGCCGCCCGCGAGCACTGCGGTGGCCAGGATGCCGGTGACGATCTCCATGGCGCGCGCTCCCTCAGCCGGTCGGCGCCGGTCGACGCACGAGCTTGTAGTGGGCCAGTTCGTCGCCGATCGCCGTGAAGAACAGGATCAGCCCGGTGACCGCGAGCACGGCGCTGGTGTTGAGCCCCTGTGCCGAGAGGATGATGCCGGCATTGAGCAGGGTCGCCATCAGCGCGGCGGTCGCGAGCACGGCGAGGCATGACCCGCGGGCGAGGACCGCGACCATGATGCCGAGATACCCGTAATTGTTGGAAATGCCGCCCTGAAGCCGATGGGCGGTCCCGGCCAGTTCGATCATTCCGGCCATTCCCGCCACCGCGCCCGACAGCAGCATCACCGCGACGATGCGGGCCCGCACGGGAATGCCCGCATAGACCGCCGCTCCGGGATTCGCGCCGGCCACGCGGGTCTCGTAGCCGAACCGGGTGAAGGTCAGGGCCGCCGCCGCCACGACCGCAACCGCGACCGCGATCGGCAATCCCCAATGCCCCGCCTCGCCGAGAGGCGGCATCTCGTAGGGCACCCGCAGGGTGGCCGCGAGGGCGCCGCCGGTGCGGTCGCGCCAAGGACCGGTGGCGACCCAGGCGATCAGCAGCGCCGCGACGAAATTGAGGAGCAACGTGGTGATGAGTTCGTTCACGCCGGCATAGGCGCGGGCGATCGTCGGCACGAGGATCCAGAGCGCCCCCGCGACGGCGGCGGCGGCGGCCATGGCGAGCAGCATCACCGGCTCGGGTCCGTCGAGATGAAGACCGACGGCGGCCGCGGCGAGGGCGCCGATGCCGAATTGCCCCTCGCCGCCGATGTTCCAGAGACCGATCCGCGTCGTCAGCGCCACGGCGATCCCCGTCAGGATCAGCGGCGTGACGAGCAATCCGACATCCTCGAGTCCGGCGGTCGAGCCGGTCGCCGTGTCCCAGAAGTCGGCGCCCATCGCGATCGGCGCGCGGCCCGTCATCGCCAGGACGATGCCGGCGCAGGCGAGCGCGGCGAGGATGGCGAGGATCCGGCCGGTCAAGGCCGCCGCTCTGTGCGCGGAGGGCGTCCGCTGCAGGCGCCAACCCATCCTAAATCCCTCCCGTCATGGCGCCCGTCCCGACCGGTCCTGCCGCTGACCGCCCATCATCAAGCCGAGCGTCTCGACGTCGGCCTCCGCCGTCGGCAGCGTTCCCATGATCCGCCCGTTGAAGAGCACGGCGATCCGATCGGAGAGTTCGATGAGCTCCGACAGCTCCTCCGAGAACAGCAGCACCGCCTTGCCCTCGTCGCGGAGCCGCGCGATCAGCGCGAGAAGCGTCTCGATCGCGCCGACGTCGAGGCCACGGCTCGGATAGGCGGCGACGAGCACCCGCTCGGCGATGCGCGTCTCGCGCCGCGCCACGAGCCGCTGCTGATTGCCGCCCGAGAGGTTGCGGGCGGGCATCTCGAAGCTCGGGACCGCGACCTCCGCCGCCGCCGCGATCGCGCGGGCGAGCCGGCCCGCGGCCCAGGGCCGGAACAGTCCGAAGCCGCCGACCGGCGGACCGCCATACTCGCGCAGAACCGCGTTGTCGGTGATGCTCAGGGACGGCGCGAGGCCCGCCCGCAGCCGGTCCTCGGGGATATGGCCGATGCCGCGTCCGGCGAAGCCCGCCGCGTCGCCGGGCTTCGCCAGCCTTCCATCGATGCGGATCACGCCGGCCGTGATCGGGCGCATGCCGGTGACGACCTGGCTCAGCTCGCGCTGACCGTTGCCGGCGACGCCCGCGATGCCGAGGATCTCGCCGCCGTGCAGCCGCAGCGAGATGTCGTGGAGCGCAGGCAGACCGCGATCATCGAGCGCCGAGATGCCCTCCATCGCGACGACGGGCTCGGGCGAGACGGGCAGGCCCGGTCGCCGCGGGCGCACCTTCCGCAGGGTGATCTCGTGACCGACCATCAGGGCGGCGAGGCCCCGCTCGGTCGCGCCCGCCGCCTCGCGGGTCGCGATCTTGCGGCCGCCGCGCAGGACGCTGATCCGGTCGGCGATGGCGATGACCTCGTCGAGCTTGTGGCTGATGAAGATCACGGCATTGCCGTTGGCGCGGAAGGCCCGGAGCGCGCGGAACAGATCCTGCGCTTCCTGCGGCGTCAGAACCGCGGTCGGCTCGTCGAGGATCAGGATGCGCGCGGCGCGGGCGAGTACGCGCAGGATCTCGACGCGTTGCTGCTCGCCCGCCGAGAGATCGCCGACGCGGGCGTCCGGGCGCACCTTGAGGCTGAAGCGCTCGGCGAGCGCGCGGGTGCGCGCTTCGAGGACGGAGGCGGAGGCGCGCCACGGCGTCTCCTCCCAGCCGAGATGGACGTTCTCGGCGACGGTGAAGGCCGGGACCAGCTTGAAATGCTGGTGGACCATGCCGATCCCGGCGGCGATCGCCGCCTGCGGGCTCGAGAGATCGCGCGCGTAACCGTCGAGGATGATACGGCCCGCATCCTGCCGGTAGATGCCCGTGAGCACGTTCATCAGGGTCGATTTGCCCGCGCCGTTCTCGCCGAGCAGGGCGTGGATCTCGCCGGGCATCACATCGAGATCGACGCCGTCATTGGCGACGATCCCGGGAAACGTCTTGGTGATGCCCTGAAGCGCGACGAGCGGCGGCGTGCCGGGCGGGAGGTCCGACCGACCGCCGGTCTCGGGAACGACCTCCGCGCCCGTCTCGACGCGTTCGGTGCGGGCGAGAGCGGGCGCGCTCACGGGCTTGAACCCGGCGATCCGGTCACGCGCCGAGCCCGGCCACGCCCTCGATCGACCAATCCCATTTGTAGAGGTCCATCTCGCTCATCGTCTGGCCCGCCGGGACGCGCACCTTGCCCTTGTTGTCGCGAATCTCACCGGCGAAGGGATTGAAGCCGCCGCTCAACATCTTCTCGCGCACGGCATCGGCTTGCTTGGCCACCGCCTCCGGCACGGTCTCGCCCCAGACGTCGCGATCGACGCCCTTGCCGAGCGGCAGGATGGTGGCCTTGGGCTCCCAGGTCCCGGCGAGCCGCTTGGCCACCTGATCGACGTAGTACGCCTTCAGATCGATGACGACCGAAGAGACATAGGCCTTCGGGCCGAACCGGCGCATGTCGGTGTTCCACATCGCCGCCTTGATGCCGCGCTGCTCGGCGATCTGGAGGTAGCCGGCTTCGTCCATGATCCCGAACAGGAAGTCGCAGCCGTTATTGGCGAGCGCCACGCCCGCCTGGGTGGCCGCCTGCGGATCGAACCACGAATTGATCGTCACGACCTGAAGCGTCGCCTCGGGCTTCACCGAGCGCGCGCCCATGAGAAACGCGTTGGTCGAAGCGTAGCACGAGGTCACCGGGAAGGACGCGACGTAACCGAGCTTTCCGGTCTTGCTCATCAGGCCCGCCGCGACGCCGATCACGTAGGTCGGGTACCAGTGGGCGAAGTAATACCAGCCGAGGTTTTCCTCTAGGCTACTGCCGTTGCATTCCATGAAGGCGATGCCGCGGTTGCGCTTGGTCACGTCCTTGTAGAAGTCGCCGTATTGCGACGTGGCGAAGATCAGGTTCGCCTTCTGCGTCGCGAATTGGCGGAAGGTGCGGGTGGCATCCGCCGAGTAGGGGATCGACTCGACGAACAGCGTCTTGGCCTTCGGAAACGCGGCCTGGACGGCCTTCATTCCCTGGTCGTGGCTCCAGGTCCAACCCTCGTCATTCACCGGTCCGACATGGCCGAAGGCGATGACCGCATCCTTCTCGGCGACGGCCGGAAAGCTGGCGGCCTGCGCCCCACGGAGACTTGGCGGGAGGAGGAGCCCCGCACCAGCGGCGGTCCCGAGGCCGAGGAGGCGTCGGCGATCGATCGACAGTGCACTCTTCACCACTGTTCTCCTTCGGTCCCGCACGCGGCGATGCGCCCTCTGCATCCGGGCATGCGGCTCTGCCCCCGCGAATTTCCGCAAGTTCCGTGCCCAAGCACGGCAGGGGGCCCGTGAACCGTCCCATCCTGGCGGCTCGGCCGATCTCGCTGGACCGGTGCGTGCGCATCTGGAGACCCGGCCCGGCGCCCGGGCTTCGTCGAATGCGGCAAGCAGGAGGTTGGTAGGCACGCGTCTCCCTCGGCGGCCACAGCGCCTTTTACCCGCTGCCACGCCATCGGCGCGGAAGCCGACGGGGGTGGCGCGAATGATGCAAGCCGCCACGATCGTGAGCCGAAGCCTGCGCGGGGCGTATCGGTCCCGATGCGGTTCGCAGCGTGCCGGATTCCACCGGCTGCACGGAATGGGGTCTGCTCAAGTTTTGGATATGCGCGCGACGTCACTCGTGAGCCGGATTCGCGGACGGGGCCCCGAACCGGCCCGCGATCTCTCCGCAGGCGAGACGTCACCGGCTTCGGGCCGGATCGCCCTGGTCCAGGGGGCCGATTTCGCCCGCCGGAACGAGGGCGCGGCCGGGTCCGCATCCGGTCGGCCCGCCGCCAGAGCGGCGTGCTAATGCGGCGGCAGGCTTTGCTCGCCTTCAGCGGCAGATTCCGGCCGGAGAGTTTCCTGGCCTTCATGGATGCACGGGCGCGGCTGCTCGATCTGGTGCTGCGCCCGCGCCGGAGCGGCCCGGACCGCGTGGAGGTGATCGTCGACGGCGAGGACGCCCTGATCGGCATGTTCGAGATGGCCTGCAGCCTCGGGCCGATCGACTGCCTCGTCCTCGACGTCGCGGAACTCGCCGAGGCGAGCGTTCCACCGCCCGCGACACGGGAAGAGGAGGGCGCATGAGCGATCCGGGCCAGCCGCAGGGATGGTACGCGGTGGCGCTCGCTGCCGACCTCGATCCCGGCACCTCCGCGGGCACGCGCCTGTTCGGTGCCGAACTCGTCGTCTGGCGCGACGCGGCCGGGTCCGCCCATGTGTGGGAGGACCGCTGCCCCCATCGCGGCATGCGCCTCAGCTTCGGCTTCGTGCGCGGCGATCACATCGCCTGCCTCTATCACGGCTGGCAGTACGACGCGGCCGGGCAATGCCGCTACATTCCGGCCCATCCCGACCTCGCGGTCAGCCCGATGATCCGGGCTCGGACCTACGCGTCTCTGGAGCGCCTGGGTCTCGTCTGGGCCGCCTGGGGCGAGGAGCCGGGACCACCGCCGGATGCCGGTGCGGACAGCCTGACGCCGCTGCGCAGTCTCTATCTCGATCGGCCCGCCGCCAGGGTCCGGACGGCATTCGCGGACGCATCTAAAGGCGGTCTCGCTTCCGGCCTCCTGCGCACCACGCTCGCCGAGATACCGGTCTTGGTGGCCGTCCAGCCGCTCGCCGATGATCGCTGCGCCGCCCACTTTCTCATCGATCGGCCAAGCGATGCCCTGACGCGCTCGGACCGAGCGCGTGTCGCGAGCGCTTGCATGGCTTGGCGCCGGTCGGTCGAGGCACGAAGCGGGGAGAGGGCCGCCTCGTGAGCCTGACCCTCTACGACTACGAACTCGACGAGAACGGATACAAGGTCCGGCTGCTGCTCGGCGCCCTCGGGTTGCCGCACGCGACGGTCGCCGTCGACATGATCCCCGGGGCCGAGCAGACGCGGGCGCCGCTGATCGACCTCAATCCCCTCGGCACGCTGCCCATTCTCGTCGACGGGGAGACGGTCCTGCGCGAGGCGGAAGCGATCCTCCTCTACCTCGCACAGAGGTTCGACCCGGGCGGACCATGGCTGCCGCGGGAGCCGGACGCGTTCGGGCGGACGATGGCATGGCTCGTCTTCGCCGCGCGCGATCTCCATGCCGCGACGCTCGCGCGACGCACGGCGATGTTCGACGTCCCGGGCGATGCCATCGCCCTTGAGCGCGCATCGCGCGACGCCTTCCGCGCCATGGAGGATCACATGGTGCTCCAGGCCATCGCGGATGCGGGCTTCTTCGTGGGTGCGACCGCGACGCTGGCCGATCTGGCCTTGTTTCCCGCCTTCGCCCTCTCGCGCGACCACGGCATCGACCACGAGGCCTACCCGGCCCTGCGCCGCTGGGCGCGCCGGGTGCGGGCCCTCCCGGGCTTTCGGACGATGCCCGGCATTCCGGACTACCACTGATCGGACCGTATCGAGGGTTTGCCGTGAAGAAGGGCTCTTTCGCATGACGCCTGCGACCGTCGACGCGGTGATCCGAGGTCTGAAGAAGGCGGGCGTGTCGATCGCCTGCTACCTTCCGGACTCGTTGTTCCGCCCGCTCTACCCGGCGCTCGACGCCGATCCCGATATCCGCACCATCCCGGTGACGAACGAGGGGGAGGGCGCCGCGATCTGCGGCGGCGTGTTCCTCTCGGGCAAGCGCGCGGTGCTCGTCATGGAGAATTCGGGGCTCCGCGCCTCCGTCGAGCCGCTGGCGCGGATGGGGCTCGGCGCCGGCATCCCCGTCGTCATGCTGATGAGCTACCGGGGCGAGCTCGGCGAGAACAATTGGTGGGCGATCCCGCACGGCATCACCATGGAGCCGGTGCTCCAGGCGCTGCGCGTGCCCTACGCGGTCGTGCGCGAGGAGGAGGAGATCGAGCGGACGATCGAGGCGGCCTACGCCTCCGCCTACGCCTCCTACTACCACACGGCCATCGTCCTCGGCGGGAGGCTCGTGCGATGATGACGCGCTACGACTGCATGCGGGCGTTGGCCGCGCGGCTCAGCGACGAACTCATCATCCTCTCCCTCGGGGGCAGCGTCGACGAGTGGTACGACGCGGCCCCGCACATGCGAGCGGCGAGCCTGTTTCAGCAACAGCTGGGCTGCGTGACGCCGCAGGCCTTCGGGCTTGCGGCCGGGTTGCCGCACCGACGGATCGTCTCGCTCGACACCGATGGCGGGCTGCTGTTCAACCTCGGCATTCTGGCCACGCTCGCCAACGAGCGGCCTAGGAACCTGTTCGTCGTCGTCTGGGACAACGAGCGCTACCAGTCGATCGGCGGTCCGCCGACACACACCGCGAAAGGCCTCGTCGACCTCGCGGCGATGGCCCGCGGCGCGGGGATCGAGCAGGCTCATACGGCGCGCGATCTCGACGCATTCGACCGGCACTGTGTCGAGGGGCTCGCGGCGCAGGAACCCTACCTCGTCGTCGCCAAGGTCGACGGGAGCGTGCGGGCCGGCATCCGGCGCAAGCACAGCGACGGGCGCGAGGACAAGTACATCTTCGTGCGCCATGTCGAGGCCACCGAAGGCATCACCATCATGGGCCCGAGCGAGCACAATTGATGCTGGCCGACGCCGATGCCCTAAAACCCGCCTACGACGTGCTCGTCGCCGGCGCCGGCACCGGGGGCTGCGTCGTGGCCGGGCGCCTTACCGAAGCCGGACTATCGGTGCTGCTCATCGAAGCCGGCCCGCCGAGCGACGGGCATCCTGCGATCGCCGATGCGGGCGCCTGGGCGAGCCTGCTCGGCGGGCCCTGCGATTGGGGTCTCTCCTACGCGCCGGGCCCATACGTGGATGGCCGGATCATCGCCATCCCGCGGGGCAAGGTGCTCGGCGGCTCGAGCAGCATCAACGCGATGCTGTGGAACCGCGGCCACCCGTCCGACTACGACGGCTGGGCCGAGAGCGGCGCGGTGGGTTGGGACTTCGCCTCGGTCCTTCCCTATTTCCGGCGCGCCGAGGATTGGGAGGGCGGCGAGACCCCGCTTCGCGGCGCGGGCGGGCCGCTGCGGATCGAGACCCCGCCCGATCCGCACCCGGTCGCCCGCGCCCTGATCGCCGCCGCCGCCGAGAAGGGGTGGCCGGTGCTGGCGGACGCCAACGGGCCGGACAACGAGGGCGCGGCGCTCGCCAATCTCAACATGCGGGACGGGCGGCGCTGGAGCGTGGTCGATGGCTATATCCGGCCCCATGCCGGGAACCCGCGCCTGACCGTGCTGACCGGCTCGACCGTCTTGTCCCTGCTGTTCGAGGCGGGGCGCTGCGTCGGGCTGCGCCACGCGCTCGACGGGCGCGTCGTCGAGACACGGGCCGGGCACGAGACCGTACTGGCGTTGGGCGCGGTCGAGACGCCGTGCCTGCTGATGCGTTCGGGCATCGGCGATCCGGCCGAACTTGCACGGCTCGGGATTCCGACGCGTCTCGGCCTGCCGGGCGTCGGGCGCAACCTCCAGGACCATCCGCTCCTGATGGGCATCAACTTTTCCGCGCGCGCGCCGCTCGGGCCCGTTCGCGACAACGGTGGCGGCGCGCTCCTGAACTGGCGCAGCCGCGACGGCCTTGCCGCGCCGGACCTCCACGCCTTCGTGGTGCAGGGCCCCCATGCCGGGCCGGACCTCGCGGCGACGGCCGATCTCACGGGGCCGGTCTTCGCCGTCTCGCCGGGTCTGATGGGCTCGAAGAGCGTCGGATACCTTCGGATGGAGGGCCCCGAGCCCGGAGATCCGGTGACGCTCCAGCCCCATTACCTCGCGGAAGCCTCCGACCGCGCCGCTCTGTCCAGCTCGGTCGACACCATCCTCGATCTGGCCGAGACCGCCGCCTTCCGGGCCCTCGGCGCCGCACCGCTGATCCCGCACGGCCGCCTCGGGCAGGCGGAGAGCGAGCGCTTCGTCCGGGCGGCTTGCTCGACCTTCTTCCACACGAGCGGCACCTGCGCGATGGGCGTCGGTTCGGAGGCGGTGGTCGATCCGGCCCTGAACCTGCATGGCGTCCCGGGCCTTCGCATCGCCGACGCCTCGGTGATGCCCATCATTCCGACGGGCAACACGCAGGCCCCCGTCGTGATGATCGCCGAGCGGGCCGCCGAGTGGATCGCACAGGGCGGACCGGGCAAGCCGCGTGACACGAGGATGGAACGCGCATGAGCACCGACCGCATCCTCGCCGCCGACCTCGTGGTCACGATGGACCCGGAGAACCGCGTCGTCACCGACGGGGCGGTCTTGGTCCAAGGGAGCCGCATCGGCGCCGTGGGTCGGCGCGAGGCGCTCGCCGCCGCGCACCCGCACGCGACGCTGGTGCACTTGCCCGACCGGCTCCTGATGCCGGGCCTCGTCAACGCGCATATGCATTCGGGCTTCCTGCGCGGCACCGCCGAGCATCTGCCGGTCTGGGACTGGTTGCGGCTCCACATCAATCCGATGCACCGGATGCTGAACGCGCAGGAGGCCGAGGCCGCCTCCTGGCTCTGCTACGCCGAAGGGCTCCTGTCGGGCACGACGACGATGCTCGACATGTGGCGCTTCATGGAGGGCAGCGCGCGGGCGGCCGAGACGCTCGGCAACCGCCTCATCTGCGTGCCCTATGTCGGCGAGCATCCCGATTACGATTATTTCGACCGTCTCGACGACAACGAGCGGCTGATCGAGGCCCGCCACGGCAGCGCGGATGGGCGCATCTCGGTCTGGGTGGGACTGGAGCACCTGTTCTACGCCGACGAGGCCGGCCAGCAGCGTGCGATCGAAATGGCCAAGCGGCACCGCACCGGCTTCCATACCCATTGCAGCGAGGCCGAGGTCGAGGTCGCCGAGTTCGAGCGCCGCTACGGCTGCCGCGCGATGCTGGCGCTGGATCGGCTCGGCTTCTTCGAGGCGCCGCACGCCCTCATCGCCCACGCGGTCTGGCTCGACGGGGAGGAGATCGCGCTCTTGGCGCGCAGGGGTGTGGCGGTCGCCCACAATCCCGTCAGCAACATGAAGCTCGCCAGCGGCATCGCCCCCGTGGAAGCGATGCTGCGGGCGGGCGTCGCCGTGGGGCTCGGCACCGACGGCGAGAAGGAGAACAACAATCTGGACGTCTTCGAGGAGATGAAGACGGCCTCGCTGCTCGGCAAGCTGAAAGGCCTCGACGCGGCGGCGCTCGATTCCTGGGAGGCGCTTCGCATGGGGACGATCCTCGGCGCCCGGGCGCTCGGGCTTGAGGCCGAGACCGGCTCGCTCGAGCCCGGCAAGCAGGCCGATCTCATCGCGGTCCGCACCGACACGCCACGGATGACACCTTTGTTCGGCGATGGCCCCTATTTCAATCTCCAGCACAACCTCGTCCACGCCGTGCGCGGCTCGGATGTCGACCTCACCATGGTCGCCGGCCGCGTGGTCGTGGAGGAGGGCCGCCTGCTCTCCGCGGATCTGCGCGCGCTGATCGACCACGTGCGCGGGCTCGCGCCCGGCCTGTTCGCGCGTCGCGCCGCGTGGCTCGCCGAGCACGAGACCGGCAGCGTGCAGTGGACCGGACCGGGCGCCTGAGGATGGGCCAGGGGACGGGAAACGGGACGGGAAACGGGACGGGAAACGGGACCGGCAAAACCGACGATCGGGTCGCGCTCGACGATTGGTACGCGGTCGCGACCGCCTCCGAGGTGACGCGGCAGGCCCGCACCACGCGCCTGCTCGGGCAGGAGATCGAGGTGACGCGCTCGGGCGACGGCACGCCGCTCGCACGGGAGCGGTCCCGCGACGGCGAACTCGGCCCGCCGCTGCCGGTGCGCGAGCGCTACGGCTGCCTGTGGACCACCCTCGGGCACCCGAATCGAGACGTTCCGACGATCGAGGAGGCGGAGGAAACCGATCGCCGCTTCGTGCCCTGCGGCTGGGTCACGCTGCGCACCTCCGGGCCCCGCGTCGTCGAGAACTTCCTCGACATGGCCCATTTCCCCTTCGTCCATACGGACATCCTCGGCGCCGAGCCGCATACCGAAGTGCCGGCCTACGCCTCCGAGATCCGGCGCGACGTCGACGAGGTCTGGGCGACGAACTGCACCTTCTTCCAGCCGCGCATCGCCGCGACCGAGAGCGCGGGGGATTTCGTGCGGCTGACCTACCGCGTGCCCTCGCCCTTCACGGTGATGCTGTACCGCGTCTGCCCGAGCGCGCCGTCCCGGCTCGATGCCATCGCGCTGTTCATTCAACCGATGGAGGAGGAACTCTGCCGGGCGCAGGCCGTGATGTACCTCGTCGACACTGTCTCGACCCATACCGCTCTGCTCGCCTTCGAGCAGACGATCTTCCTGCAGGACCGCATCATCGTTGAGAATCAGCGGCCCTTGCGCCTGCCGCTGGAACCGCGCGGCGAGATCCCGACACGGGCCGACAAATCGTCGGTGGTCTACCGGCGGTGGCTCAAGGAGAAGGGACTGCGCTTCGGAACGCTGGGATTGTCCTGACGCGCGGTTTCACCCCAAGCTCGCCGGGATCGGCCGCCAGCCCGCGCCGTCCGGCTCGAATTGCGGGATATGCGCGAGGCCGTGCACGAGCCCGGCATCGGCTCCGAGCGCGGCCCGCCAGTCATGCGCCTCGGTGAGGATCATCCCGATGCCGACGACGTCGGCGCCGGCCGCCCGTGCCAGTGCCAGCGCGCCGACCAGCGAGCCCCCGCTCGCCACGACGTCGTCGACCAGAACCGTGCGCCGGCCCTTCAGCAGAGGCAAGGCGCGGCGGTCCAGCAGGAGACGCTGTTCGCCCTGAGAGGTGATCGAGCGGATCGGACGGGTCAGGGCGTTCGCGAGGTGGAGTTTGGGCGATTTCTGCAGGATGACGTAGTCGTCGAGGCCGAGCGCCCGGCTGGTCTCGATGGCCACCGGGATACCGAGCGTCGCCGCCCCGACGACGACCTCCGGTTCGAGCGGCGCGAGCCGTTCCGCGAGCTTTTGCCCGATATGCGTCCCGAAGCGCACGCCGAGATCGATCACCATCATCAGCGAGATCGCGAAATCGGGTTTGATCGCCACGATCGGCAGATCGACGGTCAGCCCCGCGACGTCGACGGGCCAGGAATGTCCGGTGAAGGGCGGTTCGGCCGGGGGCGGACCGGAGTGAGACGTCGCGCTCATCGGGCCTGCGCCGGGGCTTCGGAGACGAGCGCGGTTTTGGGCATGAGCATATGCACCCCCTTGTTGCCGTCGACCGTCTGCGTGATGCGCAGGTTCCCCGCGAGGGAGCAGAGCATGTAGGCTTGGTTGCGGGTGAGGCGCGTGCGGGCACAGACGAGGCGCACCATCTCGCGCACCGCCTGACGCATCGCTTCGTCCAGGCTCTCATGCAGGCCGATCGACATCAGATCGGTCGGCGTCTCCGCGAACGGCCACCGGCCGCCGAGATCCTTGCGCAAAGTCAGCCGGAATGTGCCGGTCAGCCCCGTCTCCAGGGCGGTGATGCAGACCTCGCCGTCGCCCTGCAGGCCGTGGCCATCGCCGGCATAGAAACCGGCGCCCGCATTGAAGACCGGCAGATACAGCGTGGTACCGACCCGCATCTCCTTGTTGTCCATATTGCCGCCGAAGGCGCGAGGCACGGGCGTGCCGACGCGGCCCCAGGCGGCGGGCGGGGCGGTTCCGAGGATGCCGAAGAAGGGGGCGAGCGGCAGTTCCAGCCCCCAGGGCAGCCGGCAGATGCCGCGCGCCGCGTCGATATCGGCATGGATCGTCTCGTAGTCGGTAAATTCGTCCGGCAGGGTGCCGAGCAGCGGCAGGATCGCGACGAAGCCCCAGTCGAGACGGAACTTCAGGTCGAGGATGTCGACCTGCAGCATGTCGCCGGGCTCCGCGCCGCGCACATGGACCGGCCCGGTCACGAAATGCGGGCCGGGGCCGGGCGGCAGCGCGTCGAGGGCGGCGGTGAGATCGGCGGGAATGCGGGCGGGATCGGGATGCAGCGCCTCACGCCCGCCCGCCGGGTGCGAGTGCAGGGTCACGGTATCGCCGGACTCCACCGTAAGCACCGGGGGGAGGGCGGCGTCGAAGTAGCCGAGCACCATCGTCTCGGGCACGGCGGGAATCTCGTGATGACGGGACACGGCTCTCTCCTCAGCGGCCCCGGATGGCGTGCCGACGGGGCGCTTGGCGGCATACGAACCCGCTCCTTTGCTATAATCGCACCAGATCGGCCGCCCATGCCGCGGAGGATGGCGGAGCCGTGGCAGATCCATGGATGACGACGCGAAGAGAGGGGACGGCGTGACCGAGAGCGGGAGTACGGCACCGGCGCGGCGGCAGCGGCGGGACGGCGCGTTGCGGCGCGCGGCGGTGCTCGATGCCGGCTTGGCGGTGTTCTCGACGGTCGGTCTGCACGGCGCGAGCCTCGATCAGATCGCCGAGCGCGCCGGACTCTCGAAGACCAATCTGCTCTATTACTTCCCGTCGAAGGAGGATCTCTACGTTGCGGTGCTCCGGCGCGTGCTCGACGTCTGGCTCGATCCGCTTCAGGCGCTCGACGCGGGGAGCGAGCCGGCCGAGGCGCTGAAACGCTACATCCGGACCAAGGTGACCCTGTCGCGCGACGCACCGCAGGCGTCGCGGCTGTTCTGCCTGGAGATCGTCCAGGGCGCCCACCTTCTGCGCCCCGAACTCGAAGGCCCGTTGCGGGCTCTGGTCGAGGCCAAGGCCGCCGTGCTGCGCGGCTGGATCGCCGAGGGCCGGATCGGGTCACACGACCCCCACCATCTCGTCTTCGCGATCTGGGCGATCACCCAGCACTACGCCGACTTCGCCGTGCAGGTATCGGCCGTCACCGGTCGCGACCTGACCGACGAGGCGTTCTTCGAGGAAACGGTGGCGAGCACCCAGAAACTGATCCTGGGCAGTCTCGGGCTGTCGTGATTCGCCGTCATCCGCCCCCGAACCGCGCTCGGTGAGCGTCAAAACGCGCGACCCTTGAGCATGAGAGGTGTAAGCCGCAGGCAAGGCGCGGAGAGTTTGTGCAAACGGTCAAATTTCGCGTCTCGAAGTTTGACCAAACGGTCCGATCAAGTACCGTCATCGTCGATCGCAAGGTTTCGTCATCGGCGATCGGACGCAGCGGGCGAGGTTTGCATGACCGAGCGCATGAATATCGGCGTCTTCATTCCGATCGGCAACAACGGTTGGCTCCTGTCGGAGAACGCACCGCAGTACAAACCGAGTTTCGAACTCAATCGAGAGGTCACGCTCAAGGCGGAACATTACGGGCTCGATTTCGCCCTCTCGATGATCAAGCTGCGCGGCTTCGGCGGCAAGACGGAGTTCTGGGACCACAACCTCGAATCCTTCACCCTGATGGCGGGTCTCGCCGCCGTCACGAGCCGGATCAAGCTCTACGCCACGGCACCGACCCTGTGCCTGCCGCCCGCGATCGTCGCACGGATGGCCTCGACCATCGACTCGATCTCGAACGGGCGCTTCGGCATCAACCTCGTGACGGGCTGGCAACGGCCGGAATACTCGCAGATGGGCCTGTGGCCCGGCGATGACTACTTCGCGCGGCGCTACGAATACCTCTCCGAATATGCCCAGGTCCTGCGCGACCTGTGGGGAACGGGTCGCAGCGACCTCAAGGGCGAATTCTTTCAGATGGACGATTGCCGTCTCAGCCCGCGCCCGCAGGCCGATATGAAGATCATCTGCGCCGGCCAGAGCGCGGCCGGCATGGCCTTCACCGCGACCTATGCCGACTACAATTTCTGCTTCGGCAAGGGGGTCAACACGCCGACCGCCTTCGCGCCGACGGTGGCGCGGCTGGAGGAGGCGCGGGCGAAGACCGGCCGGGACGTATCCTCCTACGTCCTCTTCATGGTGATCGCCGACGAGACCGACGAGGCGGCCCGCGCCAAGTGGGAGCACTACAAGGCCGGGGCCGACGAGGCGGCGATCGCCTGGCTCGGCCTGCAGGGCGCCGCCGACACCAAGTCCGGCGCCGACACCAACATTCGGCAGATGGCCGATCCGACCTCGGCGGTGAACATCAATATGGGCACGCTGGTCGGCTCCTACGCCACGGTCGCGAGCCTGCTCGACGAAGTCGTGACGGTGCCGGGCACCGGCGGCGTGCTGCTGACCTTCGACGATTTCCTGAAGGGGATGGACGATTTCGGCACTCGCATCCAACCGCTGATGCGCACGCGCCGGCACATCACCGGAAGCGCGGCGTCGCTCGCGGAGGTGGCGTGATGGAGGAGGCGCCTGCGGGCTACCGCGACCCGTCCGGCCGCCACGGCGGACTGATGCTGCCGGCCCGGCCGGAACCGATCGCGTTCGATGCGGCTGCCACCGCGCTCATCGTCGTCGACATGCAGAACGCCTACGCGACGAAGGGCGGCTACCTGGATCTTGCCGGATTCGACGTCTCGGAGACGGGGCCGGTCATCGCGCAGATCGCGCGGGCCGTCGCCGCGGCCCGTGCGGCGGGCATCCGCGTGGTCTGGTTCCAGAATGGATGGGACCCGGATTACGTCGAGGCCGGAGGCCCCGGCTCGCCGAACTGGCACAAGTCGAACGCGCTCAAGACGATGCGCCGCCGGCCGGAGATGAATCAGCAGCTCCTGGCGAAGGGCACCTGGGACTACGCGCTCGTCGACGCGCTGACGCCTGAGCCCGGCGAGATCGTGCTGGGCAAGACGCGCTACAGCGGCTTCTTCAACACGCCGCTCGACAGCATGCTGCGGGCGCGCGGCATCCGAACGCTGGTCTTCACCGGCATCGCCACGAATGTCTGCGTGGAATCGACCCTGCGCGACGGCTTCTTCCTCGAATATTTTGGGATCGTGCTCGCCGACGCGACCCATCAGGCCGGCCCGCCGAGCCTGCAGGCGGGCGCACTCCTGAACATCGAGACCTTCTTCGGCTGGGTCTCGGACGTGGCGAGTTTCGAGGCGGCGCTCGCCCATGCCGAACCGCGCGCGACCGCCGCCGAATAAGCGACTTTCCCCCGCCCGAACCGCAGGCCGAACCGCAACGCCGGAGTCTCGAAGCATGCCCAAATCCGTCGTGATCCCGCCCGGCACGGGCAAGCCGCTCGCCCCCTACGTGCCCGGCACGCTCGCCGACGGGGTGCTCTACGTCTCGGGTACCCTCGCATTCGACCGGGACAACAATGTCGTCCACGTCGGCGATGCCGCCGCGCAGACCCGCCACGTGCTGGAGACGATCAAGGGCGTGGTCGAGACCGCCGGCGGCACCATGGAGGATGTCGTCTTCAACCACATCTTTCTGAAGGACTGGGCCGATTACGGCGCGATCAACGGCATCTACGCCGAATACTTCCCCGGGGAGAAACCGGCGCGCTACTGCATTCAATGCGGGCTGGTGAAACCCGACGCGCTCGTCGAAATCGCCTCGATCGCCCATCTCGGCAGGCCCGCCTGAATCATGGGCGCTCCGGTCCACCACGCGGTGCACGGCCGGGCCGACGGGCGCACCGTGCTGCTCTCGCCCGGGCTCGGCGGCTCGGCCGAGTATTTCGCTCCGCAAATGCCGGTCCTCTCCGAACACCTGCGCGTCGTCACCTACGATCATCGCGGCACCGGGCGCTCGGCCGGCCCCGTGGCGCCGGACCATGACGTCCCGGCGATGGCCCGCGACGCGCTCGACCTGCTCGACCACCTCGACATCCCGCGCGCCGACATCGTCGGACACGCCCTCGGCGGGCTGATCGCCCTGCAACTCGCGCTGACGCATCCGGAGCGGGTGGGGCGCCTCGTCATCGTCAACGGCTGGGCCGCCATGGACCCAGCGACGCGCCGCTGCTTCGCCGCGCGCAAGGCGCTGCTGACGCGGGTGGGCCCCGAAGCCTACGTGAAGGCGCAGGCCATCTTCCTCTACCCGGCCCCTTGGCTTTCCCAGCACGCGGAGCGCGTCGCGGCCGACGAGGCGCGGGCGCTGGCGCATTGTCCCGACCCGGCGACGGTGTTGACGCGCATCGCCGCCTTGGAAGCGTTCGACGCCACCGGCGCGCTCGTGCACATCCCGCACGAGACCCTGCTGATGGCCGCGCGCGACGACGTGCTCGTGCCCTTCACCGCCTCGCAGGCGCTGGCGGCCGGGCTGCCGAACGCCCGGCTCGTCCTCGCGGAGGATGGCGGCCACGCCCACAGCGTCACCCGCGCCGCGGCGTTCAACGCCACGCTCCTCGACTTCCTCGGGCAACCCTGAGGATGCCTCCCCCTCGCGAAAGGTCGCCGTCATGACCGTCACCGAGAGCACCACCGTGCGAGACCGGGAGGCGTACCCGCCCATCCCGGGCCGGGCCACTCTCCCAAGCCGCTGCTCCGATGCGCTGTCCGGCCAAGAGTATCGCGAGGCGATGTCCCGTCTCGCGGGCGCGGTCCACCTGGTCACCACCGACGGGCCCGGCGGTCGGGCCGGCTTCACCGCCTCGGCGGTGTGCAGCGTCAGCGACGCGCCGCCGATGCTGCTCGTCTGCATCAATCGCGGATCGTCCGCGCACGGAGCCTTCAGCCGCAACGAAAGCCTCTGCGTCAGCACGCTCGGCGCGGATCACGAGGGGCTGGCGGCGCTGTTCGGCGGGCGAACGGATATGGAGCGGCGGTTCGCTACCGGCACGTGGCGGACCCTGCGCACCGGCGCGCCCGCACTCGCCGACGCGCTCGCCGCCTTCGACGGCCGCATCGTCGCGCGCCACGCGGTCGGCACGCACGACGTGCTGTACTGCGCGGTCGAGGCGGTCGCGTCGGTCGGGGAGGCCGACGCCCTTCTCTACGGCGAGCGGCGCTATCGCAGGCTGCCCCGCGTCCCGCGCCCCGCCGAAACACCCGCCGTCGGCAGCGCCTGAGCCGCGGCGGGCGGCACGGAAAATGCTCGAACGCCGATGGCATGAACCGTCATCGGCACGCCACGCGGCCTCGCCCGCATCCTCCGGCTCCGCGGCGCCGGCATCCTCGGAACGAACATCTGCCATGTCGCGCGCCGGCGCCCTCGCCCTGAAACAGCCTCCCGAGCCGGATCGGCCGGCCCTGCGCGCGGCGGCGCCCCGGCCGGTCGTCTCCGCGCGCGGCCTGTGCCTCACCTACGAGGCCGCCGACGCGCCGGTTCGGGCGCTTGCCGACGTCGATCTCGACGTCGCGCCGGGGGAGTTCGTCTCCTTCATCGGGCCGTCCGGCTGCGGAAAGACGACGCTGCTGCGCTGTGTGGCCGATCTCGAGCAGCCGACCGGCGGGGAACTGACCGTCAACGGGGTCAGTGCCGAGGCGGCGCGGCTGCGGCGCGATTACGGCTTCGTGTTCCAGGCGCCCGCCCTCTATCCCTGGCGGACGATCGAGCGCAACGTGGCACTGCCGCTGGAACTCTTCGGCGTCCCGCGGGCCGAGCGCCGCGAGCGGGTCGCCCGCTACCTCGATTTGGTCCAGCTCTCCGGGTTCGCGAAGAAGTTTCCCTGGCAGCTCTCCGGGGGCATGCAGAGCCGCGCCTCGATCGCCCGCGCGCTGTGCTTCGACCCGAAGCTTCTCCTCATGGACGAACCCTTCGGGGCGCTGGACGAGATTGTGCGCGACCATCTCAACGCGCAATTGCTCGCCCTGTGGCGGGCGACCGCGAAGACAGTCCTGTTCGTCACCCACTCGATCCCCGAAGCCGTCTACCTGTCGACGCGCGTCGTCGTGATGTCGCCGCGGCCCGGCCGGATCGTGGACATCGTCGATTGCGCCGGGCTCGGGCCGGAGCGGCCGCTGGAGATCCGCGAGTCGCCCGAGTTCCTGCGCCTCGGCCAGCGGGTGCGCGAGGGCCTGCGCGCCGGTCACGCCTATGACGCGTAAGGCGGCGCCCTATCCGTCGGCGACGCGGAGCCGGCGCGCGGCCGAACCGGGCCGGGCCGGGCCGGTGGCGAGCGTCGTGCTCGCGATCTTGGCGGCCTGGACCCTCGTCGCGCTCGTCGCGAACTGGTCCGGCGCCTCCGACGCGCTGATCCGGGCGGGTGAGGCACCGGAGAGCGGCCGGATCGCCGCGACGACGATGGCGATGGAGCGGCCCGTCGTTCCGGCCCCCCACCAAGTGGTCGCCGAACTGTGGCGCGGCGTGTTCGGCTTCCCCGTCACCTCGAAGCGCAGCCTCGTCTACCACGCCTGGGTCACGCTTTCGGCGACGCTGCTGGGCTTCGCCATCGGCACCGCCCTCGGCATCGCGCTGGCGGTCGCGATCGTCCATCTGCGCAGCGTCGAGGCGAGCCTGATGCCCTGGATCGTCGCCTCGCAGACCGTTCCGATCCTGGCGGTGGCGCCGATCGTCATCGTGGCGTTGGGGGCGGCCGGCTTGACCGGGCTGCTGCCCAAGGCGGTGATCGCCGCCTATCTCTGCTTCTTCCCGGTCACGGTGGGCATGGTGAAGGGCCTGAACGCGCCCGACGCCATCCATCGCGACCTGATGCGGACCTACTCGGCCTCGAAGGCCCAGATCCTGAGCAGCCTGCGCTGGCCTGCGGCTTTGCCCTACCTGTTCGCGAGTTTGAAGATCGCCGTGGCGGCGAGCCTCGTCGGCACCATCGTGGCCGAACTGCCCACGGGCGCGCAGGCGGGTCTCGGAGCGCGGCTGCTGGCCGGCTCCTATTACGGGCAGACGATCCAGATCTGGGCGGCGCTGATCGCGGCGGCCGTGCTCTCGGCGCTGCTGGTTCGGGTGGTCGGCCTCGCCGAGGCGGCGACCCTGCGGGCGACCGGGAGCCCCCCCGGGGGCGGCCGGCGGCAGGAAGCGGCCGATGACGCACCGTGCCGCCCGCATCGCCCTGCTCGGCCCCGCGGCGCTGGCCGGCGGACTCGCTCTCGCGCTGAGCGTCCATCGTCCGGGCCTCGCCGGGCAGGCGGGGGCCGGCATCTGGTTCGCCGCAGCCCTCGTCTGGCTCGCCGCCACGCTCGCCGCGCGCGACCTCGCCGCGCTGACGCCGCGCAGCCCTACGGGTCGACGTGCCGTCGGTCTCGCCGTGCCGCTGCACTTCGGTTTCCTCGTCCTGGTGTTGTGGGAGACGGTCGTCGTCGGAGCCGGCGTTCCGGCCGTGCTGATGCCGCCGCCCTCCGCCGTCGCGGCGCGCTTCGCCGCCGCCGGGCCCGTGCTCGCGTCGGATTTCGTCCAGACCTGCCTGAAAGCGGCCCTGCCGGGCTACGCGATCGGCTGCCTGTCGGGCCTCGCCGTGGCGATCCTGGCGGACCGCGTGCCGGGCCTCGGGCGCGGCCTCCTGCCGGTGGCCGATGTCGCCTCGGCCCTGCCCATCGTCGGCATCGCGCCGATCATGGTGATGTGGTTCGGCTTCGACTGGCCGTCGAAGGCCGCCGTCGTCGCCGTGATGACCTTCTTCCCGATGCTCGTGCAGGCGGGCGCGGGTCTGGCCGCGACGGGCCGTATCGAGCGGGACCTGATGCGCACCTACGCGGCGGGCTACGGACGCACGCTGCTCGCGCTCCGCCTGCCCACGGCGCTGCCCTTCATCTTCACCGCCCTCAAGGTCAACGCGACGCTGGCGCTGATCGGGGCGATCGTGGCCGAGTTCTTCGGCACGCCGATCGTCGGCATGGGCTTCCGCATCTCGATCGAGGCGGCGCGGCTCTCCCTCGACATGGTCTGGGCCGAGATCGCGCTCGCCGCGCTGGCGGGCTCCGCCTTCTACGGTCTCGTCGCTCTGATCGAGCGCGCCACGACCGGCTGGCATCCGGCGATGCGGGGTCGCTGACGGGGTATCGCGGCGCCGCCGAAGGCCGCCTGGGACTGACACGAGAGGAGACGGGGATGGCAGGAATCGAGGGGCACATGCGCGCGCTGGTCTGCGCGGGCGCGACGCTGCTCGGACTCGCTTTGGGCGGGGCGGAGGCGGCCGAGAGGGTGACGCTCCAGCTCAAATGGGTCCCGCAGGCGCAGTTCGCGGGCTACTACGTCGCGCAGGCCAAGGGCTTCTACAAGCAGGCTGGACTCGACGTGACGATCAAGCCGGGCGGGCCGGACGTCGCCCCGCCGCAGGTCATCGCGGGCGGTGGCGCCGACGTCGTCGTCGACTGGATGCCCTCGGCACTCGCCTCGCGCGAGAAGGGCGTGCCACTCGTCAACATCGCGCAGCCGTTCAAGAAATCCGGCCTGATGCTGACCTGCCGGGCCGAGACCGGCATCAAGGTCCCGGCCGACCTGAAGGGCCGGACCCTCGGCGTCTGGTACTCGGGCAACGAGTATCCGTTCCTGGCCTGGATGGCCAAGCTCGGGCTCAAGACCAACGGCTCGCCCGGCGGCGTGACGGTGCTGAAGCAGGGCTTCAACGTCGACCCGCTGATCCAGCGCCAGGCCGACTGCGTCTCGACGATGAGCTACAACGAGTACTGGCAGGTGATCGACGCCGGTTTCAAGCCGGATCAGCTCGTTGTCTTCCGCTACGAGGATCAGGGCGTCGCCACTCTGGAGGACGGCCTCTACGCGCTGGAATCGAAGCTCAAGGACAAGGCGTTCGTGGCCCGGCTCGCCAAGTTCGTGGCCGCCTCTGAGAAGGGTTGGGCCTATGCGGCCGAGCACCCGGACGAGGCGGCCGGGATCGTGTTGGAGAACGATGCCAGCGGCGCACAGACCGAGAAGCACCAGAAGCGCATGATGATCGAGATCGCCAAGCTGCTCGACCGGTCGGGGGGCAAGCTCGCGCAGGCCGATTACGACCGCACGGTCGCCATCCTGCTCTCTGGGGGAACCGATCAGCCCGTCATCACCCGGAAGCCCGAGGGCGCCTGGACGCACGCGGTGACGGCGGCCGGGAGCCCATAGCCCGGGCGGCGATGGGACCTGGCGGATCTCGATCGCACGAGCCCGAGCGGTGGCGGAGGTCGTCGGACGCGGGCCGATGCGGCGCAGGGCCCGAGACGATCGAACTCGATACGATGTCCGAATAGTTCGTCCACGGTTTGGACGGAGTCTTGCGAGCCGATCCCCGCTATGGACCTCGACACCATCACCAGCGTCCTGCAACCGCGCCGAACGAACGACCTGCCGGCGTGGCGGGAAGGCGATGCCTGGCTCGCGGGGGGAACGTGGCTGTTCTCCGAGCCACAACCGGCGCTTGCCCGGCTGATCGATCTGTCGGGCCTCGACTGGCCGGCCGCCGAGATCTCCGACACGGGGTTGAGCCTCTCGGCGACGGGCACCATCGCCGCCCTCGACCGGCTTGCCCTGCCGCGGGACTGGGTTGCCGCGCCGCTCGTCGGTCAGTGCTGCCGGGCGCTGCTTGGCTCGTTCAAGATCTGGAACCGCGCGACGGTCGGGGGCAATCTCTGCACGGCTCTGCCCGCCGGGCCGATGATCGCGCTCGCCGTCGCCCTCGACGGCACCTGCGTGATCCTGCGGCCGGGCGGGGGCGAGCGGCACGTCCCCGTGCTCGACTTCGTCCTCGGTCCGCAGCGCACGGCGCTCATCCCCGGCGAGATCCTGCGCCGCATCGACATGCCGGCCGCGGCGCTGCAACGGCGCACGGCGTTCCGCCGCATCTCGCTCTCCCCCGGTGGACGCTCCGGGGCGCTGCTCATCGGCACGCGCGGGCGGGCGGGAGGCTTCGCGCTCACGGTGACCGCCGCGACGCCGCGTCCCGTCCAGTGTTCGTTCGCCGATCTCCCAGATGCGGCCGCGCTGCGGGCTGCGATCGAGGCGGCGATCCCCGAAGGCGGCTGGTACGACGACGTGCACGGTGCGCCGGATTGGCGGCGCCACGTCACGGGGCTGCTCGCCGAGGAGATCCGGGAGGAGCTCGCCCGATGAGAATCACCGTCAACGGTCAGGTCCAAGAGGCCGCGCCGCAGCCCGGCCAGTGTCTGCGCACGATGCTGCGCGACCTCGGCTGGTTCGGGGTGAAGAAGGGTTGCGACGCGGGCGATTGCGGGGCCTGCACGGTTCATCTCGACGGCGAGCCGATCCATTCCTGCCTGCTCCCGGCATTCCAGGCCGAGGGGCGGGCCGTCACGACGATCGAGGGGCTGGCCGGATCCTGCACCCTCGACGGGGCCGCATCCACACCCCTCCATCCGATGCAGGCGGCGTTCCGCGACGCGCAGGGTTTCCAGTGCGGTTTCTGCACGCCGGGCATGATCATGACCGCCGCCGCGCTGAATCAGGCGCAGCGGCAGGATCTGCCGACGGCGCTCAAGGGCAATCTCTGCCGCTGCACCGGCTACCGGGCGATCCGCGATGCGGTGGCCGGGCTCGCGCACGCGGAGGCGTCCGATGCCGGGCATGATGGCCCGGTCGGGCGCAGCCTCCCGGCTCCCGCGAGCCTCGCCGTCGTTTCGGGCCGGGCGGCCTACACCTTCGATTGCACGATCCCAGGCCTGCTGCACCTGAAGGTGCTGCGCGCGCCCCACGCCCATGCCCGTATCCTGCACATCGACCGCGCGGCGGCCCTGGCCGTGCCCGGCGTCGTCGCGGTGCTCACCCACGAGGACGCGCCGCGGCGCCGCTTCTCGACGGGCCGTCACGAGAACCCCCTGGACGACGCGGCGGACACGGCGCTGCTCGATCCGGTGATCCGCTTCCAGGGCCAGCGCGTCGCGGCGGTCGTGGCCGAGACCGAGGCCGCAGCGATGGCGGGCGTGCGGGCGCTGCGGGTCACCTACGCGGTGCGTCCGGCGCTGTTCGACCCGAGGATGGCGCTGAAACCCGACGCGCCGCTGGTTCACGATCCCGCCGACCGCGACCCGACCGGCCGGGATGGAGACAGGGCCGGCGAGGACGCGCCGCCGCTCCTGGCCCATCCGAACCTCGCGGCCGAGGCACACGGCGCCATCGGCGATGTCGAGGCGGGCTTCGCGCAGGCCCACCGCGTCCACGAGGCCGAGTACGTGTCCCAGCGCGTGCAGCACGTGCATCTCGAGACCCACGGCGCCTTGGGCTGGCTCGATGCCGACGGTCGGCTGACCCTGCGCTCCTCGACACAGGTGCCCTTCCTCACCCGCGACGCGCTCTGCGCGCTGTTCGATCTCGACCGGGACCGGGTGCGGGTGCTCTGCGGCCGGGTCGGCGGCGGCTTCGGCGGCAAGCAGGAAATGCTGACCGAGGATCTCGTCGCCTTGGCCGTGCTGGCGACCGGTCGGCCGGTGAAGTACGAGATGACCCGCGAGGAGAACTTCTGTTCGGCGACCACGCGGCATCCGATGCGCGTGCGGGTGAAGGTCGGGGCGAGGGCCGACGGCCGCCTCACCGCGATTGCGCTCAGCGTGCTCTCGAATACCGGCGCCTACGGCAATCATGCCGGCGGCGTGCTGCACCATGGCTGCAACGAGAGCTTGGCCGCGTACAATTGCCCGAACAAGCGGGTCGAGGGCTACGCGGTCTACACGCACACCCTGCCGGCCGGGGCGTTCCGCGGCTACGGGCTGAGCCAGACGATCTTCGCCGTCGAGTCGGCGATCGACGAGCTGGCTCGCGGCCTCGGCATCGACCCGTTCGCCATGCGACGCCTCAATGCCGTGCGGCCGGGCGACCCGATGGTCGCGACGAGCCTCGAACCGCACGACGTCGTCTACGGCTCCTACGGGCTCGATCAGTGCCTCGACCTCGCCGAGCGCGCCCTGGCCGACGATCCCGGTGAGCCGCCGCCCGGTCCCGAATGGCTGGTCGGGCAGGGGATGGCCATGGGCATGATCGACACGATCCCGCCGCGCGGCCACTTCGCCCATGCCCGCATCCGCCTCGAACCGGACGGGGGCTATGCGCTGGCGATCGGCACCGCCGAGTTCGGCAACGGCACCAGCACGGTGCACGGACAGATCGCGGCGCAGGCGCTCGGCACGACGCCGGACCGCATCCGCCTGATCCAGGCCGACACCGATGCGGTGACCCACGATACCGGCGCCTATGGCAGCACCGGAACCGTGGTCGCCGGCCAGGCCAATCACCGGGCGGCCTCGGCTTTGGCCGGCAGGATCCTCGCCGCGGCAGCCGCTCAGGCCGGCACGGAACCCGAAGCCTGCCGCCTCACCCGGGACGGCGTCGAGACGCCGTCCGGCGTCATTCCCCTGACCGAGCTCGCGCGGGGCGACGGGTTCGAGGCAACGGGCGACGCCGACGGCACGCCGCGCTCGGTGTCCTTCAACGTCCAGGCATTCCGTGTGGCCGTGCATCCGCGAACCGGCGAGACCCGCATCCTTCGCAGTATCCAGGCCGCCGATGCCGGGGTCGTGATCAACCCGATGCAGTGCCGCGGGCAGGTCGAGGGCGGCGTGGCGCAGGCGCTCGGTGCCGCCCTCTACGAGGATTACCGGTTCGATGCGGAGGGCGGCGTCCTCACGCGCACGCTGCGCAACTACCACATCCCCGCCCTGGCCGACGTTCCGGCCACGCAGGTGCTGTTCGCCGACACGCACGACACCGTCGGCCCGCTCGGCGCCAAGTCGATGAGCGAGGCGCCCTACAATCCCGTCGCCGCGGCGCTCGGCAACGCGATCCGCGATGCCACCGGCGCGCGCCTCACTGCGACCCCGTTCGCGCCCGACCGGATCTATCGCAGCGTCATGGCCGTGCGGGAGACGGCGGGCGCCTGATCGGCGCCCGCCTCCTGTCTCACACCGTCCGCTCGGAGAAGATCGACTTCTTGACGATGGCGTGGACGCCCCAATTGCCGTCGACGACCTGGGTGATCCCGAAATCGACCGCGATCGACATCAGCGAGATCGCCTCGTCCTCGGTCAGCCCCTTCGCGTGCATGAGGAACTGGCGCATCTTGCGGAAGGCGTCGCGCATCGCGAGGTCGATCGACGATTTGGAGAAGATCGCGTCCTGCGCGTCCGCGCCGAGGTCGCGCAGGTAGTTCGGGTAGCTGAAGCCCGAGAGCACCCACTCGTCCTTGGTCTCGATCATCGGGAAGTCCAGCGCCTCCAGCGAGGTGCCGGCCAAGTCCGCCTTCTTGTGTAGGATGAACTGGAAGGTGCCCGTGAGCGAGCACTCGATCGCCGTGCCGCAGAGTTCCGAATCGCCCTGGCTCGCATGCGGATCGCCGACCGAGAACAGCGCGCCCGGCACCGCGACCGGATAGTACAGGGTCGCCCCCTTGCCGATGCGCCAGTTGTCGATGTTGCCGCCGGTATAGCTCGGCGGGATCGAGTTCACCCGGTCGGCCTCGGACGGCGCCAGACCCATCGTGCCGAAATGCGGGCGGATCGGCACCCGAATGCCCTTCAGCACGTCGAAGCGGCGCTCGGTCTTGGTGTGATCCACCGGCAGGCCGGGATAGTCGATCGTCGGGTGCGCGACCCCGTTCGGGTCGGTCACGCCCGGCCAGCGGAAGCTGTAGACCGCCTTGGCCCAGTCGCGCCCCCCCGTGGCGTCGACTTCGTAGATCGTGATCACCTCGCGCTTCTGCCCCTCCAGCATGTCGTTGTAGTGGTAGCCCCACCACGCCGCCGCGTTGCTGCCGAAGGTCAGGCCCTTGAACTTCGGGTCGGCGGCGGGACGCGGGGCGACGTCGAGGATGCGCACCTCCAGCACGTCGCCGGGCTCGGCCCCGCGCACCGCCACCGGCCCCGTGCAGATATGGACGCCGAGACCGCCGCCCGGGCCGAGTTTCGCGTCGTCCGGCCCCGCGCCGCGGCGGGAGACCGCCTTCCGGTCCTTCGTCCAGAGGAAGACGCTCTCGGCGCCGGGGTCGCCCGCGACCATCCGTTCGGCATCGTCGTTGGCGTGGTGCGTCAGCGTCTCGATGGTCACGAAATCGCCCGACGCGATCTCGATCTGAGGTTTCAGCAATTTGCTGAAATACCCCCAATGCACGGTCTCGGCCGAGGCCGGCAGGTGGTAATGCGCGGCCTTCCCGACGGCCGTCTGGGCGCTGGCCTCGGCGAGCGCCGGGCTCACGAGCGACAGGCCGCCCGCCGCCCAGGCCGCCGCGCCGCCCGTGGCGACGAAGCCGCTCTTCAGGAAGGCGCGCCGCTCCGGCTCCATGTCGCGCCGATAGCGCAGACGGTGTTCGGCGAAAGCCGCGCAGGTGGGATCGTCGCCCAGGCACATATTCGCGTTTCCTCGACCAGAAAGAGCCGGCAGGGCCCTATGCAAGGCAACGGCCAAGCTTTCACGCAGCCGTGACCGGCCCGTCCGGACGACCGGTCCTGCAGCGCGGTCTTCTCTCGTGGCGAGCAGGCGTGGCACGATGCGTGCCCGCGCGTTCCCGTCCCCACGGATAGGCCTCGATGACCGAACCAGCGCCGCTCAACCGCTTCACCGTCGAACCGCTCGCCCGGATGACCCGCCGGCTCGCCGACGTCGCCGCCGGCCGGGCCGAGCCCGACCTCGTCGTCACCGGCGCGCGGCTGCTCTCGACCTATTCCGAGCGCATTCTCGAAAACCGCGAGATCCGGATCGCGGGCGGACGCATCGCCGCGGTGCTCCCGGCCGGGTGCTACCGGGGCTCCGCGCCGGTTTACGACGCCGGCGGCGGCCTGATCGCGCCGGGTCTCGTCGATCCGCACCTGCATATCGAGAGCAGCATGGTGACGGCCTGCGCCTACGCGGAGGCCGCGCTCATCAACGGCACCACCACGATCGTCTGCGACAGCCACGAGATCGGGAACGTGCTGGACGCGAAGGGCGTGGAATGGATGCTGGAGGATGCCCGCGCAGCCCCGCTCAACATCTACCTCACCGTCCCGAGCACGGTGCCCGCGACGACGCCAGCGATCGAGACCGCGGGGGGCGACCTGACGCCGGACAAGATCGCCGCCCTGTTCGACGCGTGGCCGGAGGCGATCGCGCTCGGCGAGAAGATGGACTTCGTCGCGGTGGCGGCGGGGGAGGAGCGGGCGCACGCGATCATCGCCGTCGCCCTGGAGCGGGGCCGGCCCGTCTCCGGGCACATCTATGGCCGCGATTTCGTAGCGGCTTACGCGGCGAGCGGCGTCACCGACACGCACGAGGCGATCGACCGCGACATCGCCGACGATCTCCTGGAGGCGGGCCTCTGGATCTTCCTGCGCGGCGGACCGCCGACGACGCCCTGGCACTCCCTGCCGGCGGCCATCGGCACGATCACCGAGTACGGCGCGGCCTGGAAGCGGATCTGCGCCTGCACCGATGACCGCGACGCCGACGATCTCCTCGCCTACGGCTTGGATTGGGTGGTGCGGGAGGCGGCGGCACGGGGCATCCCGCAAGCCGCAGCATGGGCGATGGGCTCGCTGCACCCGGCGACCCGATACGGGCTCGACGGCGAGATCGGCGGCTTGGGCGGCGGGCGGCGCGCCGACCTCGTGCTGCTCGACGACGATCTCGTGCCTCAAGCGACGTGGTACGGCGGCGAACTGGTGGTGGAGGGCCGCAAGGCCACGCCGCGGCTGGAGGCGGCGCTCGCCACGCCCTACCGCTATCCGGCGGCCGCCTATGCCACGGTGCGCCTGCCCGACCCACTGCCCGCCCTGGTGCCGCCGCTGCCGCCCGGCCCCTGCACCGTCAACGCGATCCGGACGACCCTGCCCGGCATCGAACTGATCCACGAGCGCGTCGCGCTGACACCCGCGACCGACTGGCCCGAGACGCTGGCGGCGCACGATCTCTGCCACGTCGCCGTGGTCGAGCGACACGGTCTCGGCGGCGGGGTCGCGCATGGGCTGCTCTCCGCCTTCGGCTTGAAGCGTGGAGCGGTGGCGAGCAGTGTCGGGCACGATTCGCACAACGTGATCGTCGCGGGCCTCACCGAGGCCGATATGCGCGTGGCGCTCGACGCGATCGCTGCGGCGCAGGGCGGGGTCTGCGTCGTCGAGGCGGGTCAGGTCGTCGCGATGGTGCCGCTTCCCATCGCCGGGCTCCTCTCGGACCAGCGCGTGGGCGTCGTCGCCGAGGCGATGCGGGGGCTCAAGGCGGCTTGGGCGGAGGCGGGCTGCGCCATCCCGTATATGGGCTTCAACCTGATCCCACTCTCGGTGATCCCGCAGATCCGCATCACCGATAAGGGTCTCGTGCTGGTGCCGGAGATGTGCCCGGTGCCGTTGTTCGAGGCGGCGTAGCATAGCCTGATTGGCACGAGCCTCGGACCGACCCGAGCACAAGGGACTGCCCTGCCCGTGACGCGGTGGTTCACGCCGTCGCGGCGGTCGGCGTTTCGGAAAACAGAGACTGAGCCTCGGCTTGCTCGACGAAGCGTCGGATCAGCCAGCGCCCGGCCGGGCCGGGAGGATGATCGGTGCGGTAGATCGCGGTGAGCGGCAGGCGGCGGCGCGTGGCCTCGGGCAGGCGCAGTTCGACGAGGCGACCGGCCGCGATATCCGCTTCGACCATATGGGCGGGCATGCTGCCCCAACCGATCCCGGCCAGCAGGAGCGTGTGCTTGGTGCTGAGGTCGGAGAGCCTCCACGTCCGGCTGGCGACGACGCCGAATTCCTGGCCGTGCGAGAGCGGCGAACGGTCGGTGATGACGAGCTGGATCTGCTCCCGGGCGGCGCCGGGAGGCTGCTCCCCCCGCGCGAGCGGGTGGCCGGGCGCAGCGACGGTCAGCATCTCGACCTCACCCACGGCGATCCGCTCGAGCGGATCCGTCTCGCGGTTCCAGAACTCGACGCTGATGCCGATCTGGGCCTTGCCGCTCGCCACGAAATCCTGCGCGGTGCCGAGCGCCTCGACATTCAGACGCAGGGCCACGGTCGGGAAGCGGACCTGGAAGGCGGTGAGGGCATCGACGAGCCGGGCGCCCGGCAACAGGACGCTCGATACGAAGGCGACCTCCGCCTCCAATCCCCCGAGCAGACCGCTCACCCTGGCGCGCAATCCGTCGATGCCGTGGGCGATCGTGCGTGCCTCGGCGAGCACGGCACGCCCGGCCTCCGTCAGTTGCGGCCTGCGCGTGGATTCGCGGTCGAACAGGGACACGCCGAGTTGGAGTTCCAGGTTGGCGACCGTGTAGCTCACCACCGAGGTGGCGCGGTTCAGCCGTCGCCCGGCCGCCGCGAAGCTGCCGCTCTCGACCACCGTGAGAAAGACCCGCAACTGGTCGAGCGTCGGTGTTCCCGGTCCCTGCATGCCGCCCTCCCAGAGCGAGGCGTCCCTCCGGGCCGCCTCTCCCCGAGCAAGCAAGCGGGAAGCCGGCTCCGTGGGGCGGAGCCGGCTTCCCGGTATTCGGTCGGATCGATTGCGCCGGGGGCCGGCTCAGCGAGTGGAGCGCGCGCGCCGGATGGAGCCGGTCGTGAAGACGGTGTCGGTCGCCGCGGCGCCGGACTGCTGGAGACGCTGCCCGTGATGGGTTCCGTCGAGGCCGCCGGGGGCGGTCGCGGTGGGGATGCCGGCGGGGGCGTTGTAGCTCTGCGCGGAAGCGGCACCGGTCAGGCCGGCGGTCAGTGAGAGGGCGAGGGCGGCGGCGGTGAGAAGACGGGACATGGTGAACTCCATCGGTCCGGTGCGGAGACGGTCGCTTCGGCCGTCAGCTGATGGAGTGAAGATGGTCCCGGATCATCTTTCTGAAAACTGGAATAAGATCGAACGAAACGTTCGATGAAATTGAACAGTCGAGCGCAGGGGCAATGCCGCATGCGATGATGCCGGCGACCCGTTCCGCAGCGCTGGCGCAACGAGAAAGGGCCCACCGCTCCGGGAGCGGCAGGCCCTCTCAACCGTCGACAGGCGTCACGTTCGGCAGAGTTCAGCGCGAACGATCGGCGCGCGGCGCGTGGACGATCGAACCGGTCGCGTAGACGCCATCGACCGAGGCCGGGCCGGGTCGACCGTAGCGATCGACGTAGCGCTGCACGTTGCCGGGACCGGCAATCCCTTCGAGGCCGCCCGGGGCGGTGGCGGCAGGGATGCCGCTCGGAGCGTTGTAGCTCTGCGCGAAGGCGGTGGTGGACAGAACGAGGCCGAGAGCGGCGCCCGCAACAATCTTGAGGCTCATGGCACAATCTCCGAAAATTGAGTTCGAAGCCGCGCGCATCTGCGGCTGCCGATTAGTCGGAAATTGAGCAACGGTGCTGCGGAAAACAACATCTTCTGCCTTGGTGGTGTGCACATAGACACAGCACACGCGCCGGAGCGCGACGGATCAGGCCCAGGCCATCGATCAGGTTTCCTTTTATGATCAATTGTTTGGGCAAACTTTGCGTGTTTTTTCGGCTTCACGCCGGAGCTAGCATGTTTCTTTCGCAAAACGTGCTTTTTCACACACGCAAAACGGTCAGACGGGCGGTTCCGTGAGCTACCAGGGCGCCGACCCGCCGGTCAGAGCCTCGTAAGAGGGGATCCGCGCCGCGAGGGGGCGGCCTTCGACCATCACGAGTCGATCCGCGTTCGGCCGCGAGACGACCTCGTTGAGGCTGCGCGCGGGGAGCAGGATCAGGTCGGCAGGACCGCCCTCACGGATCGTGCCGGCATGGGCAAGACCCATGGTCGCGCCGGGCACGGGACCGGCGAGGGCGGGCGCCCCAGCGAGCGGATGATCGAGATGAAGGATGCGGACCGCCGCCCGGATCGTGTCGAGCATGTCGTGGTCGCCGTAGGCGTAGAAGGCGTCCCGGCAATTGTCGCCGGCAACCGCGACGCGCACGCCCGCCGCCATGAGTTCCTGAACCGGCGCCACGCCGCGCCAGCGCGGGGTTCGGCCATGGGCGCGATCCTGGAGATACATGTTGACGGTCGGAAGGGTCACGACCCAGATTCCCGCCTGCGCGACCCGCGCGATCGTGGCCGCAGCCTGCTCCGCCGGCTGGAGCGCGAGGCTGCAGCAATGGCCGCAGGTGACCCGCCCCTCGTAGCGGTGGCGGAGGGTGGCTCGCGCCACGGCGTCGAGCGAGGTCGCGGCGGGATCGCCGGTCTCGTCCACGTGCAGATCGATATCGAGATCCCGCTCGCGGGCGAGGTCGAACAGCCGGTCGAGCAGGCTGTCGATCTCGGCGAGGGCGGCCCCGTGCAGGCCACCGGTCGGCCGGGTGACACCGCCGATCAACCCGCCCGAAGTCGCGATCAGGTCGGCGAGCCGGCGCCCGTGATCGGTGGCGTAGGCGTCGATTGGGGTCAGACCGACGCCCTGGAGCGCCACCCGTCCGGCCCAGGCGTCCCGGACCTCCCGGAACACGCCCCAGGTGATGGCCGCCTGATCGCGGAAGCGGCCGCCATCCTGGCTGTCGAGATGCGTGCGGATCGCCCCTGTCCCATGGGCGAAGGCGCAGGCGAGCCCGAATTCCATGCGGCGGCGCAGATCCGCCGCGTCCCAGTGCGCCGTGCGATCCGCGCTCGTCGCGTCGCGGGCCCCGGGGAAGTCGCCGGTCGGGTTGGGCGTTCGGGCGACCGTGTGTCCCTTGTCGAGATGCGTATGCATGTCGACGAGGCGCGGCCAGGCCTGCCGGCCAGCGAGGTCGGCGGCGGGCAGCGTGGCCGGAGCGGCGTCCGTTGACTGTCCCGCGGGCCGGATCGGGCCGAAGCGTCCATGCGCGATCAGGATGTCGACGATCGCGCAGTCGTCGGTGTCGAGGGGGGCACCGGCCGGCACACCGTCCGTCAGGAAGGCGGCGGGCACGCGCGCGTTGAGCAGGCGGAAAGCCGGCGCCGACGGCAGGAACGAACCCTCCGGCCTGTCGTGCTCGCGCTCGTTACATCCGAACATGTCGCGCTCCTGCGGGGGACGATCACTCGAACACGCAATCGACGGTGCTCTGGCGCTCGAACTCGGCCTCGATCCGGGTCGCGAGCAGGTGGGCGGGGCCGTCGAGCGGGGCACGGGCACGCTGGACCAACGAGGCGCGCTGCGTGATGGCGCGATCGTCGGAAAGCGGCGTGAAGGCCAGGACACCGCGGCGTATCTCGTCGCCGACATCCAAGAGATTCACGAAGGTGACGTGCGGCGGGGTCTGGGCGAGGCGCTTCATCAGCTCGATGGAGTTCGTCTCGACGGCGGGCGTGAAGCTCGCGCCTTCCGGGACGAGGACTTCGAGCACGCCGCGCAGGGTCATCGAGTGGTCGGCGACGACGAGGGGATATTCGAGGCAATCGGCCATCCGCACCTGATAGCGTCCGCTGAGCGGGTGGTCTGGCGCCATCACCGCGCCGAGCCGGTGCTCGAACTCGGCGATGCAGCGCAGGCGCGGATCCGCCGGCAGTTTATAGGCCAATGCGAGATCGGCCTCGCCCGAGAGCAGCGCCGCGACGATCCGGTCGATCGACAGGATGGAGACCTTAACGACGATGCGTGGATTGGACTCGCGGAACGCGCCGATCACGCCGGGCAGCACGCTGCCCGCGATGCTCGCCATCGTCGCGATCGTCACCTCACCGCGGGTCAACCCCTTGAGGGACGCCACTTGAGCCAACATGCGCTGGTGATCGTTCAGGGTGTCGCGCACATGTCGCACCAGCACCTCACCCGCCGCCGTGAGGCGCAGGCCGCGCGGCAACCGCTCGAACAGCGGCATGCCCATCTCTTCCTCCAAGGAGAGAATCTGGCGGTTGACGGCGCTCGACGCGACGTTGAGGCGGGTGGCCGCCCGGCGGATCGAGCCGCTGCGAGCCACCTCGTCGAGGTAGGCGAGCAGGCGATGATGCAGCATGGGCTGAACTCCCTCCGTCCCGCATCCTGCGCGCGCCCCGGCGCGGATCGGCCGAACCGTTTGCAGGGAGCTTGCCAATCGGTTCCGGGCCCAGCCCGCTGCCGTCCCCGCCTCAGCCCGTTCGAAGCATCCGCGCCGCGCGCCCTGATCTCCTAAGTCGGAGACCGACCGCCCGGACGGGCTGGTGCTGCCCACCCTCGATCGAGCGGACCCGGCGTCGCCCGAAGCCCCCATCGGCCGGCATCGGCGGCACAGTCCTTGCTCGCAGAAATGCGGCCGCTGCGGCGCCACGGGAGCCTTCACGATGCGCGTGTCACGGGCCGGACTTGGCCTCGGTCTACCCCTACTCGCCTGGATCGTCGCGGCTTGCCTGTTCGGGGGCAGCCTCGCGACCGCGCCCGGCGCGCGCGCGCAGGGGACGCTCACGCCTCCGGCGGGCCAGCCACGGGTGACGGCGCCAGGCGGGCGTCGCGGCAAGGCGGCCCGCGCCGCCAGGAAGCGGCGCTGAGGGACTGAATGCGGCGGGCATCCGCCGTGCCGCATCGTGCCTCATTCGTGGTCCGGCACCTCCCGGCGCGAGCGACACCTCGATCCCGCCTGGTTCTCCACCCCGTCCCGACAACGATCTCGATGCAGGAAAGTCAGCGATCATGCGTTCTACGATGACAGCCGCGCTCGCGCTGCTCGGTCTCGTCAGTGTCGTCGGCACCGCGCTCGCTCAGGGCTCGACCGGCGCCCCGGCCGGTACGCCGGCGGCGACGGCACCCGGCGGCACCGAGGGCGCGGCCGCGATCCCGAACGAGCGGGAAGCGATCCGCTCCGGTGACGCGATCCCGGCTCCGCCCGGCGTCGGGGTGCCGGTCGAGACGCCGCCGCGACCCGGCATGGAGCCGCCGCCGCCTCCGCCGCCGCCACGCCCCTGATCGGTTTGACGGGCGGCACCGTCTGATCCCCGGCGAGGCCTCCCGTTCGAGCGACCGGTGTGGGAGGTCTGACGCGCTCAGTGATGCCCGGCCATGTGCCGGCCGATCACGCTCGACTCGGCCGCCGCGGCCGGCGTCTCGTAGACGAGCTTGCCCTCCGACATCACGACGATGCGGTCGGCCAATTCGAGGATCTCGTCGAGATCCTCGCTGATCAGCAGGACCGCCGCACCCGCGTTGCGCGCCGCGACGATGCGCGAGCGGATCTCGGACACCGCCGCGAAGTCGAGTCCGAAGCAGGGATTGACCACGATCAGGAGATCGACCGGGTCGGTCAGTTCGCGGGCGAGCACGGCGCGCTGCACGTTGCCGCCGGACAGCGTGGCGATCGGCGCCTCGGAGGAGGCGGTCTTCACCTTGAAGCGGGCGATCAGGTCTTTCGCCCGCCGCCCCATGGCCCGTCGATCGAGCCAGAAGGTCGGCGAACCGGCGGGATCCTCGCCGCGACGGTCGAAGGCGCGGAAGGCGAGATTCTCGGCCACCGACATCCGCGGCGCGCAGGCATTGCGCAACGGCTCTTCCGGGATGAACCGCACCCGGTGCCGACGGCTTTCGCCCCGGGTGCCGCGATAGGGCTCGCCCTGTACCGTGATCCGCCCACCCAGCGCGCGGATCTGGCCGCCGAGCACGTCGGCGAGTTCCTTCTGGCCGTTGCCGGACACACCCGCGATGCCGACGATCTCGCGTCCGCGCACGCGCAGATCGGCGATGTCGATGCGGCGCATTCCGGACGCGTCGGTCGCCTCCAACTTCTCGACGTTCAGCACCGTGCTTGCCGCGTCGGGTTCGCCGATCCGCGCGGCGATGGTCCGAACCGTCCGTTCGCCCACCATCATCGCCGCCATGTCGTCGCGCGAGAGCGCGCCGACCGCACCGCCGCCGACGAGCCGCCCACGGCGCAGCACGCTCAAGGAGCGGGCGAACGCCTCGACCTCGCGGAACTTGTGGCTGATCATCAGCACGGTGAGCGCGCCGCGGTCGGTCATGCCGCGCAGCAGGCCCAGCACCTCCTCGGCTTCCGCTGGCGTCAGCACGGAGGTGGGCTCGTCGAGGATGAGAAAGCGCGCCTTGAGATAGAGCTGCTTGACGATCTCGAGCTTCTGCTTCTCGCCCGCGGCCAGTTCCGCCACCGGTCGATCGAGGTTCAGCCGGAACGGCATCCGGGCCATGAAGTCAGAGAGCGCCGCACGCTCGGTCCGCCAGTCGAGCAGGGCGGGCGCGTCGGCCCGGGCGATGACGAGATTTTCGGCGCCGGTCAGCGAGGGCACCAGCGTGAAGTGCTGGTAGACCATGCCGAGACCGCGCTCCTGCGCCCCCTTGGGGCCCGTGATCTCGGCCTCGCGCCCGTCCACGAGCACGGATCCGGCGCTCGGCGCGTAGAAACCCATCACGCATTTGACGAGGGTCGACTTGCCGGCGCCGTTCTCCCCGAGCAGCGCGTGGAAGCCGCCCGCCTCGATCCGCATCGAGACGTCGTCCAGCGCCGTGAAGCCGCCGAAGCGCTTCGTCATGCCGATCGTCTCGACGGCGAGGGCGCCGGTTCCGGGCGCGACGGGTGGGGCGACCGTCGCAGCGGGGTCCATGCTAGCCTCCATGGGGGCCGGCGCCCATCGCCGCGAGAACCGCGTCGGAGGCGGCGACCGCACCGAACACGCCGCCCTGCATGGTCACCATCTTCAGCGCCGCGGCGTGGTTGCCCGGATCGGTCGCGGCGGTCCCGTCGGAGACGATCACGCATTCGAAGCCGCGATCATTGGCCTCTCGCATGGTGGTGTGGACGCAGACATCCGTGGTGATCCCGGTCAGGATCAGGTTGCGGATGTGGCGCGTGGTCAGGATGAGTTCGAGATCGGTTGCGCAGAACGAGCCCTTGCCGGGCTTGTCGATCACCGGTTCGTCGGGCAGCGGCGCGAGTTCCGGAATGATCTCCCAGCCCGGCTCGCCGCGCACCAGCACGCGCCCGCAGGGACCGGGATCGCCGATCCCCGCACCGATCCGGCGTGAGCGCCAGCGCTTGTTGGCGGGCAGGTCGGCGAGGTCCGGGCGGTGTCCCTCGCGGGTGTGGATCACGTGGTATCCATTCCTCCGCGCCGCCGCGAGGAGCCGCCCGATCGGACCGATCGGCGCGCGGGTGAGGGCAAGGTCGTAGCCCATCGCGTCGACGTAGCCGCCGGTCCCGCAGAAGTCGGTCTGCATGTCGATGATGACGAGCGCCGTGTTGGCGGGGCGCAGGTCACCGTCGAAGGGCCAGGGATAGGGTTCGGCGGCGACGTAGGTGCCGTTCGGGCGCCCGTCCGTCCCGGGCAGGGGAGATGGTGACGCGCTCACTCGGCGGCCTCCCGCGCCGGGGGCGTCTGCGCCGCGCCGTAGGAACGCGTCGGCGCGGCGAAGCCGCAGGAGGTGCCGTCGACGACTTGGACCGCGTCCTCCCACGGCACACGGTATTGGCCTGCGGCGAGGTCGTGCATGTAGGTGTAGGGGCAGTCCTGCGCCCCGCCCTTCACCGCCGTGTAGCCGCGGTGGCCGAGCTGGTAGATGTTGTTCTCGACGCCCCAGTGCAGGCGCGCCTCGCGCACGAGGTCGGGCCGCACTTCCGCCGTGACGATCTCGTCGACGCGTCCGGTCGTGGCGTGGGCGATGACCGAGCCGTCGAAATTCACGATCATGCCCTCGCCCATCGAGTCGAAGGTGCCGTCCGAGCCGCACATGCAGACATTGGCGGTCACCATCAGGTTGCAGAACGCGTTCGACTGATTGGTGAAGCGCCATGATTCGCGGATCGGCGCCGTGTAGCCGGCCGTGCGGATCATGATCTCGGCGCCCTTGTAGGCGCATTCCCGCGCCATTTCCGGGAACATGCCGTCGTGGCAGATGATGAGGCCGATCTTGGCCCCCTTGGGTCCTTCGATCACGGGGATGCCGAGATCGCCCGGCTCCCAGGGCTCGACCGGAACCCAGGGATGCATCTTCCGATAATAGAGCTTCAGCTCGCCCGCATCGTCGATGATCAACCCGGAATTGTAGGGGTTGCCGCCGGGGTTGGCCTCCATGATCGAGAAGCAGCCCCAGATGCGGTTCGCGCGGCAGGCCTCCTTGAAGGCGGCGACTTCGGGACCGTCGAGGGAGACCATGATCTCCGGGTTGGTGTCCATCGAGAGGCCGTGCAGCGCGTATTCGGGGAAGACGACGAGGTCCATAGTCGCCATGTTGGCCCGCGCCTTCCCGACCATGGCGACGATGCGCTCGGTCTGCGCCCTCAGATCCCCGGGGGTGACCACGTTCGGCAGCTGGAGCTGGACGAGGCCGATGACGATGCCGTTCGGGGATTTGTTCAGTCCGCCGAGACCGTTCATGGGAACTCCGTGACTATTTGAGAGACAGTTCGCCCGGCGCGCCGGCCAAGGCCCGATCGGGCGAGGAGGTGGCGATCAGCAGGGCCAGGGTGAGGACGTAGGGGGCGGCGTAGAACAGGTAATAGCCCTGGGAGATGCCGACCGATTGCAATGCCGGCCCGAGCGCCCCCGCGCCGCCGAACAGCAGGGCCGCGCCGAAGCAGGCGAGGGGATTCCAGCGCGCGAAGATGACGAGCGCCACCGCCATCAGGCCCTGCCCGGACGAGATGCCCTCGTTCCAGGAGCCGGGGTAGTAGAGCGAGAGATAGGCCCCGCCGATCCCGGCCAGGACGCCGCCGACGGCGGTCGCGAGGAGGCGTACCCGGTCGACGTCGTACCCCATGGCACGGGCCGCATCGGCACTGTCGCCGACGACGCGCACGATCAGCCCAGCCTTGGTGTTGCGGAAGGCCCACCACAGGAACACGGCGAGGGCGGCACCGACGAGGAACAGCACGTTGACGCGAAGGGCCGCCTGAACCTGGGGCGTATCCGACCAGAAGCCGAGGGGGATCGCGGGCAACGGCGGGGCGGAAGGCTGGATGAAGGGCTTGCCGAGGAAGAAGGCCAGCCCGGAGCCGAACAGCATCAGGGCGATGCCGATCGCCACGTCGTTGACCCGTGGGAACCGGCAGATGAATCCGTGCAGCAGGCCGAAGCCGCCCCCCGCGAGACCGGCGACCGCGACCCCCGCCCAGGGACTGTCGGTGACCACGGCCGTGGCGTAGGCCGACATCGCGCCGAAGACGAGCGTGCCCTCGAGTCCGAGATTGATCCGCCCCGATCGCTCGGTGATGGTCTCGCCCAAACTGACGAACAGGAACGGCGTGGAGACGCGGATCGCGCCGCCGATGACGGCGAGCAGCACTGTCCAGAGGCCGAGATCGTCGTTCATCGTGTCCGCCTCACGCGCTCGGATTCCTGGGACACGCTCATGCGGCTGCCGCCGCCCCGTTCGACGTTTCGCGCTTCTCGGCCCAGAGATGCGGGCTGAAGATCTTGAAGCGCCCGTAGAGTGTCTCGCTCAGCAGGACGACGAGGAAGAGAAGCCCTTCGAGGACGAGGACCGTGGCGTCGGGCAGTTGCATCCGCCGCTGAATCAGCCCGCTCGATGCCTCGATGCCGCCGAGCAGGAAGGCGACGGGCATGATGCCGAGCGGGTTGTGGCGCGCCAGGAAGGCGACGAGGATGCCGGTATAGCCGAATCCGGCATTCAGCGAGGCGTTGGCGTTCCCGTGTACGGCCGCCACCTCGAAGAACCCGGCCAGCGCCGCGCAGGCGCCGCCGAGCGCGGTGAAACCGACGACGAGCCGCCCGACCGGCAATCCCTGGATCTGAGCGGCGCGCACGTTGCCGCCGGCGATGCGCGCGGCGAAGCCCGTCGTCGTGCGCTCCGTCAGGAGGTAGGCGGCGAGGCAGACGATGGCGCCGACGCCGAGCCCCCAATGGACGTCGAGGCCGGGCAGCGGACCGACCGCGAACGCCTCGCCGATCGGCCAGGTCGAGGGCTTGTTGAGGCTTCCGGGATCGCGCAACACCCCCTCGATCAGGTGATTCGAGAGAGCGATCGCGATGTAGGACATCAGCAGGCTCGCGATGGTCTCGTTGACGCCGCGATAGGCGCGCAGGGCACCGACGGCGCCGATCCAGAGCGCCCCGGCACCAGCCGCCGCCAGCGCCATGAGCGGCACCGCGAGGGTCGCCGGCCATCCCTGGAGCGGCTGCGCGGCAGCGGCGGCGGCGACGCCGCCCAGAACGATCGCACCCTCGCCGCCGATCACCACCAGGCCGAGGCGGGCCGGCAGCGCCACGCAGAGGGCGGCGAAGAGCAGGGGTGCCGCGCGCTGCAGGCTGTTCTGCAAGGCGAAGGGCGACCCGAACCCGCCCCGCCAGACGAGATTGACGAAATCGACCGGGCTCTTGCCCAGAACGAGCAGGAAGAGACTGAACAGTCCGAAACCGGCGACCACCGCCCCGACCGGGATCGCCACCACCTCGGCCCGACGGGCGAGCCATGCCCGCGCCTGAAGCGCCGCGGGCGGGCGGTTCGGCGCCCCCGGGACGGGCTCGGCGAGCGGTAGGGCGGGGGCGGTGGTGTCAGCGGCCATATGCGTCACGTCCTCGTCCGCAGCGCGGCAGGAAGCATGCCAGCCGGATTCAGGCGGAGCCCTTCACCCCCTCGACGAGGTAGTTGGTCTTCTCGAGTTCGATCGCGTTCTCGGCGAAAGCCTTGCCCGAGCCGGCGATCTCGTTGCCCTTGTTGTCCTTCAGCGGTCCCTTGATGATGGCGAAGCCCCCCTTCATCATCTCGGCCTTCACCGCATCGGCATTCGCGCGCGCCGCGTCGGACACGGCCGGGCCGTAGGCGCTCATCTTCACGAAGCCGTCCGGCAAGCCGCCGCGCACGAAATTCGGCGGTGCCTTGCCGGCCTGCATGTCGGCGACGAAATTCTTGTAGATCGAGGCCCAGTTCCACTCGGCGCCGGTGAGGTACTTGCCCTTGGCGAGCGCCGACTGGTCGGCGTGGTAGCCGCAGACGAAGGCGCCGCGGCGCGCGGCGGTCTCGACGACGACCTTGGGACTGTCGACGTGGCAGGTGATCACGTCGGCCCCGCCGTCGATCAGGGCGTTCGTCGCCTCCGCTTCCTTGACCGCGAGCGACCACTCGCCGGTGAAGATGACCTGCACGGTGATCGACGGATCGACGCTGCGGGCGCCGAGCAGGAAACCGTTGACGTTGTTGAGCACCTGCGGGATCGGCTTGGCCGCGACGAAGCCGAGCTTCTTCGACTTCGAGGCGTGGGCGGCGACGATGCCGTTCAGGTACTGCCCCTGCGCGATGTAGCCGAAATACGAACCGGCATTCTTCGGGTTGGCCTCGGTCCAGAGGCCGCCGCAGTGACGGAACTGCACCTTGGGGTTCTTCTTGCACTCGATCAGCATGTGCGGATCGAAATAGCCGAAGGAGGTCGGAAAGATCAGGCTCGCGCCGTCCAGGTTGATCATGCTCTCCATGGTCTTCTGGACGTCGGTGGTCTCGCGGACGTTCTCCTCCTCGACGACCTGAACGCCGGGGATCGCCTTCAGGGCCGCGGCGCCCTGCGCGTGGGCTTGGTTGTACCCGTAATCGTCCTTGGGGCCGACATAGATGAACCCGACCGTGAGCGGGCTGGCAGCCCGGGCGCGGGCGAAGGGCAGCGAGCCGAGCGCGACAGCGGACGTGCCGACGAGAAGATGTCTGCGGGAGAGAGAATGGGCTGCCACGAGGTTCGGTCCGTCTTGACGATGTGAGACCGGAACTTTGCAAGAAGTGGACCTGTCCCGTGCCAAGCAGGGGACAAAAGTTCCGGCCTTGTGGCAGCGTGTTCCGCTCAGGCGCCTGAAACGACATCCATCTCTGCACGCTCTCGCATCAGCCTGTTCCGGCCTCGCGCCGTCCTCATCGAGGCAACATCTTCTCGCCCGTCGCCTCGATGATGGTTTTCGATACGAGTCCGTCAGAGCGTCCCGAACAGCTCCCGGGCCAGCCGTGTATGCGCCTCGCGCAGATCGCCCGTATCGACACCGATCGGTGCGCCGTCGATCACGCGCCAGCTCCCCGCCACCATCACCCGGTCGGCCCGATGCGCCCCGCACAGCACCAGCGCGGCGAGGGGATCGTGCGCACCCGAGAAGCGCAGTTCGTCCAGGGTGAACAAAGCGAGATCCGCCTCGCGGCCCGGCTCGATCCGGCCGATGTCATTGCGCCCCAGGCAGCGGGCCGAGCCCTCCGTGGCCCAGCGCAGCGCGTCGAGGTGGCTGACGTCTTCCGCACGGTAACTCAGCCGCGCCAGCATCAGGGCGTGGCGCACGCTCTCGATCAGGTTGGAGTTGTCGTTGGAGGCGGAGCCGTCGACGCCGAGACCCACGGGGCTGCCCGCCGCCTCCAGCTCGCAGGTCCGGCAACGGCCGGACGCCAGCACCATGTTCGAGGTCGGGCAGTGGCAGACGCCGACCCCCGCGGCACCGAGGCGCCGCACCTCGTCGTCGTTGAAATGGATGCCGTGCGCGAGCCAAGTCCGCGCGCTCATCCAGCCGACCTCCTCGAGATAGTCGACCGGGCGCTGCCCGTACATCTCGAGGCAGTAGGCGTTCTCGTCGAGCGTCTCGCCGAGATGGGTGTGCAGCCGGCAATCGTGACGTTCGGCGAGCCGCGCGCTCTCGTGCATCAGCCGCTTGGTGACGTTGAAGGGTGAGCAGGGAGCGAGCCCGATCTGCACCATCGCGCCGGGTTTGGGATCGTGGAACAGCGACAGCACGCGCTCGCTGTCGGCCAGGATCGTGTCGTCGTCCTGCACCAGCGTCTCGGGCGGCAGGCCGCCATCCTTCTCCGACAGGCTCATCGAGCCGCGGGTGACGAAGGCGCGGATGCCGATCGCGCGGGCCTCCTCGACCTGGATATCGACGGAGGCTTCGAGGCCCTTCGGGAACAGATAGTGGTGATCGCCCGCCGTCGTGCAGCCGGAGAGCAGCAATTCCGTGTAGGCGAGCCGGCTGGCGAGCCGGAAGGCCTCCGGGGTCAATCGCGGCCAAATCGTCGAGAGCGCCTTCAGCCAGGGGAAGAGCGGCTTGTTGATCGCGATCGGGTGGGCGCGGGTCAGCGTCTGGAAGAAGTGGTGGTGGGTGTTGACGAGGCCCGGGATGACGACGTGACGCCCCGCGTCGAAGGTCTCGTCGACCGGTGCGACGGGCCGGGCGCCCGCCGCGACACGCTCGACGATGCGGGTGCCTTCGACCACGATTCCGCCGCCCGCTCCCTCGGCCAGGATCGCCAGGGGATCGCGGATCCACAGGCGGCGGGGTGTGGCGCTCGCTTCCATCATCCGGGGCCGGTTCTCCACTTCAGGTTCCGGGGACCTTCCCCGGAACCGGTCAATGATCAGAAGATATGGACGGCGACGCCCGCGAGGAACGATTTTTCCTCCGCACCGGGGCCGGCGCCGCCCTGAGCGAAGCCGATATCCTTGTCGACGCCGAACTTGTTGCGCCAGTACTGGAAGCCCACGAACGCATCGAGCCTGCCGGGCTGGTCCCAGACCAGCTTGCCGACGTCCAGCACGAGGTTGGTGCGCGAGAGGAATTCGACGTTGGTCGGGGCCGTGCCCGGGATGCCGCCGTTGCCCTTGGGCAGGACGATGTTGTTGAAGCCCGCGAGCTTCAGCGGGAAGCCGCCGAAGAGGCCGTCGAGCGGGAAGCTGTAGACGATTTCGAATTCGGGCACCCAGTCGAACTCGACGCTGCGGAACGGCCCCACCGCGAAGCCGTTGCGGTTCCATTCCTTGTAGCCGTGCACGGCGACGTTGAGGAAGCCGACCGGCACGTCGACCGAGAAGACGAGACCGCCGACCACGTCACGCTTCTCCGGACCGAAGACCGTGTTCTTCGTGTTGGCGTCGAAACCGAAGGAGAGCGACACGTCCTTCACGAAGCCGGGATAGGTGAAGGACGTCGTCCCGATCAGTTTGTTGAGGCTCAGCGAGCCCCGATACAGGCCGTAAGCCTCGGTCGCCCCGAAATCGTAGACGACGGCTTGGCCGCCCGGTCCGTTCGCGGTGCCGGCCGGGTCCTGGCTGCCCGACTTCAAAATATCGAGCGAGAAGAAGTTCGTTCCGTACTCCCAGGCATCCGCGTGAGAGATGTTGAGGATGTGCTTGGGAATGTCGCGCCCGTCGAGCGGATTGGCCGTATTGTTGTTCGGTACGCCCGGCTCTGCGGCCGGAAACGAATAACGGTAGCTGACCTGGGTGTCGGAGAAGAGGAAAAACGAGACAGGCTTGGCCGGCGCGGCCTCGACCGGCGCGAGCGGCCTCTTGTACCCGTCCGCCGCCAAATCGGCCGCCGACCCTTGCCCGACCGCGGCCAGCGACAACGCCAATCCGACCATGAGCCCCCTTGCGAACATTGTTATTCCCCTCATTCGCATGCCATTGAGCAGGGGCAGCAACCGATATGCCATGCAGCGTCTTGAGCTGCCGGTCGAAGAAGCGAGTCACAAAAGCGCAACAGAATGGCCGTGCCACAGGCATTGACGCCGGGTGAACACATCACGTCATCTTTTCAGGAACGACGCTCGCGGGGCCGCAGGCAGTGGGAGGTCTTCGTTAGGGCGCTGCGACTCCCTTTGATTTGCCGAAACTTTGGAAGTTTGCGCAGACTCTGCCCGTGATGCCGGCGCGATCCAGGTCCGATGACGATTTGCGCTCAGTCCGCTGAGATCCGGGGTGCGACGCGTTCCGGCGGATCGGCGATCGCAGGATGAGGATCGACCGGCGGCGGCGATCCGGCACGCGATCGCCTTGCCGCGATACAGCGGTGCGATTTCCGCGCCGGATCGATGCCGTTCCCGACATCGTGAAGCATCAAGTGTCGCGCTCTTGATCTGTACCGTGAGCCTTTTCGACATCCTCATCGAGGTCGGGCTGCCCAATGCATGGGATGTCCGTCGCCATCGGCACGATCTGCGACGGACGCGCACTGGCGATTCCGACGCGCCTCCAGATCGGATCGCGTGCCCATGCGAGCGTCATCTTGACAAGACTTCGCGCAACGGAGCCCATGATTGAGCGTGGTGTTCCGTCAACTTGCATGCATGATCGCGGTGATCCGTACGACCCGGACCATGATCCGCGAGGCCGCACCATGCCCGCTCGCCCCACGACCATGCTGGACGCCGAGCCGTCGCCCCTGCCGATCGATACAGCGACGCTGGCGCTCGTCGTCATCGACATGCAGCGCGACTTCCTCGAGCCCGGCGGGTTCGGCGCGAGCCTGGGCAACGACGTCTCGCTGCTCGCCGCCGCCGTGCCGCCCGCCCGCGCCCTTCTCGCCGCCGCACGGGCGGCCGGCCTGCTCGTCATCCACACGCGCGAGGGCCACAGGGCCGACCTCTCCGACGCGCCGACGGCCAAACTGACACGCGGCGCGCCGAACGCGCGGATCGGCGACATCGGGCCGATGGGGCGCATCCTGATCCGCGGCGAGCCCGGTCACGACATCATCCCGGACCTTCAGCCCCGCGACGGGGAGCCCGTCATCGACAAGCCGGGCAAGGGCGCCTTCTACGCCACCGAACTCGGCGCCGTGCTGGAAGCGCGCGGCATCGACACGCTCATCGTCTGCGGCGTGACGACGGAGGTCTGCGTCCACACGACCGTGCGGGAGGCCAATGACCGCGGCTACCGCTGCGTCGTCGTCGGAGATGCCTGCGGTTCCTACATCCCGGCCTTCCATGAGGCCGGTCTCGCCATGATCACGGCACAGGGGGGCATCTTCGGCTGGGTGTCGGACTCGTCCTCGGTCGTCGCCGCCCTGGGCCGCAGCTGAGGCGCGTTCCCGAAAGCTTCGTTCGCCGCAAGGAAGCCGCCCTCCGGCAATGCGCCGCCTCGGATCGCTTACCGGCCGTACTCGCGGCCGTTGGAAATCGTCGATGGCGCGGCCGTTGCACGGATGGAGGCGGCCGGACTTCGGCCTTTGGAGAAGCGAGGACCGATGCCCGCGCCCCTCACCGAGCCGCCGACACCCGACCTCGACGCCTTCGCCGCGCACGCGGCCGACATGCTGGGCCTGACCCTCAACTCCGCTTGGACGGCGGCCGTCGTCGCCAACCTGCGCGTCCTGCGCGAGGCCGCGGATCTGGTCGGCGCCTTTCCTCTGCCCGACGAGGCCGAGGCCGCTCCGGTTTTCACGGCGTGAGCGACCGGCCGGACTGGAGCCGCGCCCCGGCATCCACGATCGCCCGGTCCGTGGCAGAGGGGTCCGTCGCGGCAAGCGACGTGGCGGCCGCCGCGCTCGCGCGCATCGCGCGCATCGATCCGCAGGTGAACAGCTTTACCGATATTCTTTCCGAGCGGGCGATGGCGCGGGCCGAGGCGGTCGATGCCGCCCGCGGGCGCGGCGAAACGCTCGGACCGCTGGCGGGTGTGCCTTTCGCCGTCAAGAACCTGTTCGATGTCGCCGGTCTACCGACCCGGGCGGGCGCGCGGATCAACCGCGAGCGGCCTCCCGCCGCCCGCGACGCCGCCCTGATCCGGCGCATGGAGGCGGCGGGTGCCTGCCTCGTCGGCGCGCTCAACATGGGCGAATACGCCTACGACTTCACCGGCGAGAACGTCCACGACGGCGACACCAAGAACCCGCACGATCTCGGGCACATGTCCGGCGGCTCGTCGGGCGGATCGGGCGGGGCGGTCGCCGCGGGCCTCGTGCCGCTCGCGCTCGCCTCCGACACCAACGGCTCGATCCGGGTTCCGTCCGCCTTTTGCGGCTGCTTCGGGCTCAAGCCCACCTACGGACGGCTGAGCCGGGCCGGCAGCTTCCCCTTCGTCGGCAGCCTCGATCATCTCGGGCCGATGGCGCGCTCGAGTCTCGACCTCGCTCTGGCCTACGACGCGATGCAAGGGCCCGACCCGGAGGATCCCGCCTGCGTTGTCCGCCCACCCGAGCCGACGGTCGCGGGCCTCGACGCGGGAATCGGGGATCTGCGCATCGCGGTGGCGGGGGGCTACTTCGCGTGCCGAGGGCACCCGGAAGCCTTCGCCGCCGTGGATCACGTCGCTCGGGCACTCGGCTGCAGCCGCCGCGTCGAGATCCCGGAGGCGGCGCGTGCCCGCGCGTCGGCCTACCTGATCACCGCAGCCGAGGGCGCCGCGCTCCATCTCGACCGGCTGCGCACGCGGGCGTCCGATTTCGACCCCGCCGTCCGCGACCGACTCATCGCCGGGGCGATGCTGCCCGCCCCCTTCGTCGAGCGGGCGCAGCGGTTCCGGCGATGGTACCGCGCCGCCGTGCTCGAGCTGTTCGGCGAGGTCGACGTGATCCTCGCGCCGGCCACACCGTGCCGGGCGCCGCGCTCGGGGCAGAAGACCTTCCTGTTGGACGGCGTCGAATGGCCGGTGCGGGCCAATATCGGCCTGTTCACCCAGCCGATCTCCTTCATCGGGTTGCCCGTCGTGGCGGTGCCGGTTTGGCTCGACGGCGGTCTGCCGCTCGGCGTGCAGGTGATCGCCGCGCCCTGGCGCGAGGCGGTCGCCCTGCGGGTCGCGCATGAACTGGAGCGCGCGGGCGCAGTACGGGCGCCGGTCGCGACGCTGGAGCCGGAGACATGATCATCGACGATCCGGAGGTGAGAGCCGAGGTCGAGGCCGCCTTCGCAGCCTACGAGACGGCCCTGGTCGGCAACGACGTCGAAACCCTCGAACGGCTGTTCCACGACGATCCACGCACCATCCGCTACGGGGCGGGTGAGAACCTCTACGGCATGGACGCGATCCGCGCCTTCCGTCGGGCCCGCTCGCCGCAGGGGCTCGCGCGCGACTTGAGGGACACCGTGATCACCACTTACGGGCGCGATTGCGCGGTGGCGATGACCCTGTTCACGCGGGCGGGCGCCCCCGGTCGAATCGGCCGTCAGAGCCAGACATGGCTGCGCTTTCCCGATGGCTGGAAGGTCGTGGCCGCCCATGTGAGCATCATCGAAGACGACCACGGGGCTTCAGGAGCGCCCCACCCCTAGCGAGCCTGTCCGAGAAGTTTCAACCCGACAGGATCGCGCCGGATGCGCCGCGGCGCCGAAGACCGCCCGGGAGCGCGCGCCAGTCTCCCGCGATCAGCTCCCGCGATAGGTCTGATAGCTCCAGGGCGTCGCGACCAGCGGCACATGGTAATGCCCCTCCGGTTCGCCGACGCCGAAGCGCAGCGGGACGATGTCGAGGAAGGGCGGCTCGGGCAGGTCGAGCCCGAGACGGCGGAAATGGTCGCCGAGGGCGAATCGCAGCTCGTAGGCTGCCATTGGGACCGGTCGCCCCCCGATCAGCGGTGCATCGGTGCGCCCGTCGGCGTTCGTGACAGCCCGGGCGACCGGGACCGCTTCCGTGGCGGAGACAATCTCGACCAGTTCCACGGCGACACCCGCGGCGGGCCGGCCGGCCACGGTGTCGAGCACATGGGTCGAGATCCGGCCCGTCGTCCGCAGCGGCCCCTCTCCGGTCACGAGGGCATCGAGGCGGATCGCGGCGATGCGCATCACCTCCGCCTCCGCGACGCGCCGCTCGGCTTCGCGCGTCGATCCGAGCCGCCGCTCGAAGGTCGCGAGCAGCGAGGCGCGTCCGTGCCGCTTCACGCAGAGGATGAACGGGATGCCGAAACGGGCGCGGTAATCCGTATTGAGGCGCTCGAATTGCGCGTATTCCGCCTCGGACAGCCGGTCGAGACCGGCGGCGGCCTGCTCCGCGATCGAGTCCGGGGCGATGCGGCCGGACCGGGCCGCCCGGCCGGCGAGTTCGGGATGCCCGACGAGCAGGGCGAGCCGCCGCTCCTCGCCCGCGCCCTCGACCGTCGCGCGCATCGCGGAGAACAGCGCCTCGACCGTCGGATAGGGCCGCCCCTCGGCGACACCCTGCGCGACCCAGGGGGCGTGCTCGAACACGGCGCCGAGCGCCGCGACGAAGTCCGCCGGCGGCAGCGTGTTGAGTGTTGAGAGGGGGAGGGGCATCGCGCTCTCTGGACGAAAATTGGCGGTCAGGCTCGCTCGGCGGTGTGTCCCGGCCGGCGCGCCGGTCGCGCGCCCTCATAGCAGGCAATGGGCCAATCGAGGGGACCCGCAGGCGGGCCGAGGACGGGATGCGTCGCCCGCCCGTTGTGCGGCTCGAGCAGCATCGAGCCGCGCACCTGTCGGGACCGCACCCATCCCATGGGCATCCGACCGCCGGGGCTGGCACGCGCTTTGCCCCGCTATCGCCGGGCTCCGGGTTCGATCGGGGGGCATGGGTGATGGACGATCGTGCAGCGAACGCGGCGCCGGCCGCGGGGACCGGACCGGTGCCGCTCGGGCCGCCGACGGCCCCGGTCACGGCGGTTCACCCGGCGGCTTTGGGTTTGCTGGGTCTCCAGCATGTGCTCGTGATGTATGCGGGCGCGGTCGCGGTGCCGCTGATCGTCGGGCGCGCGCTCAAGCTCTCGCCCGAGGACATCGCGATCCTGGTCAGCGCCGACCTCTTCGCCTGCGGCATCGCCACCCTGATCCAGAGCTGGGGGCTGCCGGGAATCGGGATCCGCATGCCGGTGATGATGGGCGTCACTTTCGCCTCGGTCACGCCGATGATTGCGATGGGGACCAACCCGGATCTGGGTCTGACGACCATCTACGGTTCGGTCATCGCGGCAGGCCTGTTCGGCCTCGCCGTCGCGCCGCTGATCGGCCGGTTGTTGCCGCTATTCCCGCCGGTCGTGACCGGCACGATCATTCTGGTCATCGGCATCTCGCTGATGCGGGTCGGCGTGAATTGGGCGGCGGGTGGATTGGGCAACCCGAATTACGGCGCCCCGCTCTATCTCGCCATCAGCGCCTTCGTGCTCTGCGTCATCCTCGCCATCACCCGCTTCGCCACCGGCTTTTTGGCCTCGGCCTCGGTGCTGGTGGGCATCGTCGCTGGCATGGTCGTCGCGGCGATGTTCGGGCTCGTCGATATGTCCAAGGTGGCCGCCGCGCCGTGGCTCGACATCGTCCGGCCGTTTCACTTCGGCTGGCCGACCTTCGATCTCGTTTCGGCGATCACGCTGTGCATCGTCATGATCGTGGTGATGATCGAATCCACCGGCATGTTCCTGGCGCTCTCGGAGATCACCGCCGATCCGGTCGGCGAGGAGCGGCTGACGCGGGGCCTGCGCGCCGACGGCCTCGGCACGCTCGTCGGCGGCATCTTCAACACCTTCCCCTATACGTCGTTCTCGCAGAATATCGGCCTCGTCGGCGTCACCGGTGTGCGCTCCCGCCTCGTCACCGTGGTCGGCGGCACCATCATGCTCGTGCTCGGCCTGATCCCGAAGCTCGCCGCGCTCGTCGAGGCGGTGCCGCAATGCGTGCTCGGGGGCGCCGGCCTCGTGATGTTCGGCATGGTCGGGGCCACCGGCGCGCGCATCCTCGGAGGGGTCGATTTCGCGGGCAATCGCTACAACCTGTTCATCGTCGCCGTCTCGGTCGGCTTCGGCATGATCCCGCTCGTCGCGCCGGCCTTCTTCAAGCAGATGCCGCATACGCTGCACCCTCTGCTCGAATCCGGCATCCTGCTCGCCGCGATCGCGGCGGTCGGGCTCAACCTGTTCTTCAACGGGCTCGGCAGCGCGGCGGAGGCCCGCGACGCCGCCCTGCGTCAGGCCAAGACGGCGGAAGCCCATTGATGCGCCGCGCGGGCGCCTCGATACCCGGCTCACCCCCTCGGAGAGATCGATGCCGCTGATCGCCTCGAAATACGGCAAGGGCCGCGTGCGGGTGATGCGTCTCACCCGCGACGGCGACCATCACACCCCGCGCGAGTTGACGCTAACCGTCCTGATGAAGGGCGGTTTCGATGCGGCCTGGACCGAGGGCGACAATCGCGCCTGCGTCGCCACCGACAGCGTCAAGAACATCTGCAACGTGGTGGCGGCTCGCAACCTTTCGCTCGACAAGGAACTCTTCGTCCGCGCGATCGCCGCGACGTTCCTCGACACCTATCCGCAGATTGCATCGGTCGAGATCGAGGGCCGGGAGACGCGCTGGCTGCGTCACGCCTTCGGGGGTGAGCCGCACGGGCACACCTTCACCCTCGACGGCAACGGCACCGGCTATGTCCGTCTGGTGGCGGACCGCGACGGCGCGACCCTGCAATCGGGCCTGCGCGGCTTCACCTTCATGAAGACGACGCAGTCGGGCTGGGTCGATTTTGTCGACGATCAGTACCGCACGCTGCCCGACACGACCGACCGCATCGCCGCCACCGCCATGGACGCGACCTGGACCTGGTCGCGGGCGCCGGCCGACTACACCGACGCCAATGCCCGGGTGCTCGACCGCCTGATCGCGGTGTTCGGCACGACCTATTCGCACGGCGTGCAGGACAGCATGTACCGGATGGGCGAGGCGGCGCTGGCCGAGATCCCGGAGATCGCCGAGATCAGCTTCGCGATGCCCAACAAGCATTACATCCCGATCAACCTCGCTCCCTTCGGCGAGGACAATCCCGGCACGGTGTTCCTGCCGACCGACGAGCCGCACGGACAGATCGAGGCGACGATCGGACGGGGCTGACCCAACCGCGACGTGTTGCGTCCACACGATGATCGGGTGGATCGGTGGATGCACCGATCGCCGTTCCGAGCCGCTCCCGGTCAAGGGCGCGCAGCCAGGTCGGCCCAGTCTCGTCGCCGCGATCGATGACGGTGTCAGACGCAGGCATGGTCAATGACTCAGAGACCGGCCCGGCCACACGAAACCGCCGTGGGACCGTCACTGATCGACATCAATGGAGATTGGGGACGACTTGGCGGAGAGGGGGGGATTCGAACCCCCGATGCCCTTGCAGGCATGCCGCATTTCGAGTGCGGTGCATTCAACCGCTCTGCCACCTCTCCGCAGAGGTGTCGCGACGACGGAATGGGCCCTAGCATGCAGGTCGGCGCGCCACAAGCCGCCTTCGCGATTGCCGTGGAGCAATCGCGCGGAGTGCGGGGTCGGGGCCTTGCCGTGGGGGCGGGCGGCGGTGTTGATGCAGGCCATGTCCGATCTGTTCGCCTCCGCCGGTCTCGAGGCGGGCGCGCCGCGTCCGCTCGCCGACCGGTTGCGCCCCCGTCGCCTCGCGGAGGTCGTCGGTCAGGAGCACCTGACGGGACCGGATGGGGCGTTGACCCGGTTGCTCGCGGGAAAATCCTTCGGCTCGCTGGTGTTCTGGGGGCCGCCCGGAACCGGCAAGACCACCGTGGCACGGCTGCTGGCTCACGAGACCGACCTCGATTTCGAGCAGATCTCGGCGATCTTCTCCGGCATCGCGGATTTGCGAAAGGTGTTCGAGGCGGCGCGGCGGCGGCGGGCGACGGGCCGGGGCACCCTTCTCTTCGTCGATGAGATCCACCGCTTCAACCGGGCCCAGCTCGACGCCTTCCTGCCAGTGATGGAGGATGGCACCATCACTCTGGTCGGCGCGACGACGGAGAATCCCTCCTTCGAGCTGAACGCGGCGTTGCTCTCCCGCGCCCGCGTTCTCCTGTTCCGGGCTCTCGATGGGGCGGCCCTGGCGCGGCTCCTCGCGCGGGCCGAGCAGATGGAGAATCGGCCCCTTCCGCTCGACGAGGAAGCTCGGGCGGCGCTGATCCGCATGGCGGACGGCGACGGGCGCGCAGCGCTGACTTTGGCCGAGGAGGTCTGGCGCTCGGCGCGCCCCGGGGAAACCCTCGATGCCGAGACGCTCCAGACATTGGTGCAGCGCCGGGCACCGATCTACGACAAGGCCCAGGAGGGGCACTACAACCTCATCTCCGCCCTGCATAAGACCGTGCGCGGCTCCGATCCGGATGCCGCTTTGTACTACCTGTGCCGGATGCTGGATGCGGGCGAGGACCGCCTGTTCATCGCCCGCCGCCTTGTCCGCATGGCGGTGGAGGATATCGGACTCGCCGACCCGCAGGCGCTCGTGGTGGCCAACGCGGCCAAGGACGCCTTCGACTTCCTCGGCACGCCGGAAGGTGAGTTGGCGCTGGCACAGGCCACGATCTACCTCGCCTGCGCGCCCAAATCGAACGCGGTCTACAACGCCTACAAGGCCGCTACGCGGGTCGCCAAGGCGAATGGCTCCCTGCCGCCGCCTCGCACCATTCTCAACGCGCCGACCGGTTTGATGCGCAAGATCGGGTACGGCGAGGGATACCGTTACGATCACGACGAGCCGGATGCCTTCTCCGGCCAGGATTACTGGCCCGAGGCGCTGGGTCGGCAGCATTTCTACGTGCCGACCGACCGCGGCATGGAGACACGCTTCGGCGAGCGTCTCGCTTGGTGGGAGCGGCTTCGCCGGGAGCGGCGCGACGAGGAGTAAACACCGGCCGGACAACGGTCGGCGGGCCATCCCAAAAAAGCCCCATGGGCGTGGCCAGTGCGAAACAGACCGGCGAAGGCTGTCCCGGATCCCTGATCCGGGGCCGACGCATCCCGCGCGACACGCCGAGCGACACGCTCAGAGACCGAATGCTCAAGACCGCCTTCGTCGCCGCGCGCGACCGTCAGCGCCTCTCCGAGATCGCCTCGGTCCTGATCGGCTTCGGCCTGACCAAGGTCGTGGACCGGCTGGGGTTGCACAACATCCCGCTGATTCCGCGCCGCACCCCGCGGGTCGACGTGACCCGCCTGTCCCAGCCCGAGCGCCTGCGCCGGGCGATCGAGACCCTCGGGCCGACCTTCATCAAGTTCGGCCAGATCCTGGCGAGCCGACCCGATCTGCTGTCGCCGATCTGGACCGACGAGCTGGAGAAGCTCCACAGCCAGGTGAAGCCCGTGCCGTGGGCCCAGATCGGGCCGCAGCTCGAGGCCGATCTCGGTGCGCCGCCGTCGGAGGTCTTCGCCGAATTCGACGTCGAGCCGATCGCCTCGGCCTCCATCGCCCAGGTTTATCGCGCCCGTCTCCATTCGGGCGAAGAAGTCGTCGTCAAGGTGCTGCGGCCGGGCCTGCGCAAGGTGATCGAGGCGGATCTCCGCCTGATGGCGCACGGTGCGCGCATCGTCGAGTCGGAATGGCCCGAGATGGCGCGCTACCAGCCGCAGGAGCAGATGCGCCACCTCGCCAACGGCCTCAACGGCGAGCTCGACCTGCTCAACGAGGCCCGCAATTGCGAGATGATCGCCGAGATCTTCGCGGGCCGCGACGACATCGTCATCCCGAAGATCCACTGGGAATGGTGCTCTGAGCGGGTGCTGGTGCAGGAGTTCATCCACGGCGTCTCGCCCAACGACGCGGCGGCACTCCGCGAGGTCGGGGCCGACAAGAAGGCGCTGGCCCAGAAGGGTTGCGACGCCTTCCTGCGCATGGCCCTGATCGAGGGCGTGTTCCACGCCGATCCGCATCCGGGCAACCTGCTGGTGATGCCCGACAACCGCATCGGGTTCATCGATTTCGGCATCGTCGGACGCCTGTCGCAGAAGCGGCGTCAGCAGCTCCTCGTGCTGATCGGCGCCATGCTCAAGCAGGATGTCGACGGGCTGATGGCCACGCTTCTCGACTGGACCGGCACCTCGAATCCGGATCTGACCAAGCTGGAGCAATCCGCCCAGAACTTCGTCCAGACCCATTCGTCGATCCCGCTCAATCTCGGGCTGGTGCTGACCGACTTCATGACGATGGCCCGCGAGAACGACCTCGCGATGCCGACGGATCTCGCGATCTTGTTCAAGGGCCTCGTCACCGCCGACGGGGTGATGCGCCAGCTCGACCCGAATTTCGACCTGTTCTCCGCCGCCGGGCCGACCGTGCGGGCGAGCATGCGCTCGCAGTTCAATCTGCGCGGTCTGATGCGCAAGGCCGAGTCCCTCGGTACCGGGTTGTTCGGTGCGGCCTCGGAACTGCCGACGCTGATCCACCTCATGCTGGTGCGGCTCAAGCAGGGCCGCGTCACCGTCGAGATCGAGCTGAAGGGCATGGACAAGCTGGTGCGCGGCATCGAGCGCGGCGCCGCGCGGGTCGCGGTCGGCCTCGTCGTGGCGGCCTTCGCCACCCAGCTCGCGCCCCGGCTGATCGATCTCGGCACGCCCGTCTTCGTCATCATCGGCCTGACGGTCGCGATGCTCGGCGTCGGTTGGCTTCTCCTCCTGAGCCGTGACCGCTGAGAACGGCCGCCGCCTACAGATTCGCCAAGTTTCCACCCGGCGCGAAAACTACGCTGGACTGGTTCAGCGCCTTGTCGCTGCGACAAGATCTGTTATCGTCGCACGACGCACCGAGTCGCGACCCGCATGGGTGGCGCGCCGGGTTCTAGAAGCGGACTTTTCCCAGTCCGACGCCCCGTCGAAGCCCTGACATCAGATCGCACGGATATTTCGACTCGCGCGACGCGCTGACTCGACCCGAGGACGGGTCGAGGGCAAGCGCTAGGGGGAATGCCATGCGAACCGGCCTGAACGGCGGCTTCGCGCTCGCCGACATCGAGCCATCCCGCAGCGATGCGGTCCTCCCGGACGACCGGGAGGGACCGTCCGCGACGATCGAGCTGTCCAGACCGGGCGTCGTTGTCACGGCCAGCGACGAATGGCCCGGCTGTGTGGTCTGCAAGCCGGGACTTTCCTCTGCGGCGCCTCAAAGCTTCGGCCTCGCATCCCGGGCCAGCGACGACGACATCCTCCTTCCCTTCGCGGCGAGCCCGGACGGCGTCGCGCTGCTCGATCCCTCCGGCTTGATCCTGGCCACCAACCCGCGGGCGGGGCGTATGGGAGGGGCGCCGCACGCGGCCGGCCCCGCATCCTGGCTGGAGATTTGGGACGCGCCGGACGATCGTGGGGAGGCCGAGGCGGCTCTCACCCGGGCTCGGGCGGGCCATCCGGCACGCCTCCGGGCCGCCGCCGGGCCGGTTCTGTGGGATGTGACGGTCACGCCGGTGGCGGGCTCGCCCCCACGTCTGCTGACGGTGGCCCGCGACATCTCCGAGCAAAGGCAGGCCGAGGCGCGGCAGGGCGTCCTGCTGATGGAGATGGAGCATCGGCTCAAGAACACGCTCTCCATCGTACAGGCCATCGCCACGCAGACCCTTCGCAACGCCTCCTCGCTCAGCGTCGCGGCGGAATCGTTCGGGGCGCGCATGCTGGCCCTGGCGCAAGCGCACGACGTGCTCATGCAGGGAGCTTGGGCGAGCGCGTCCCTGCATGGCCTCGTGGACGGTGCGGTGCGCCTGCACGGGGATGGGATGCCCGAGCGGTTCCGGGTCACGGGCCCGGAGATCATGGTCGGTCCGCGCGCGGCGCTGACCCTGGCGCTGATGCTGCACGAGCTCGGCACCAACGCGGCCAAATACGGTGCCCTGTCCAACGCGGAGGGCCGGGTCGAGATCGGCTGGCGGATCGTGGGCGAGGCGGCGCAGGAACGGCTGTGGTTCCGCTGGGCCGAGCGCGGCGGCCCCCCGGTCGCGCCGCCGACCCGCAGCGGTTTCGGCTCGCGTCTGATCGAGCGCAGCCTGGTGCACAGTTTCGGTGGCAGCGCCCGGTTGCGCTATCCGCGCGGCGGCGTGGTCCTGGCGCTCACGGCGCCGCTCGCAGCGGTCGCCGCCGAGGGTGGAATGGGCTGAAAGCCGGACTCGGCGCATCGTCCCGGATCTCAGGAGCCGGACGATGCTCCCGGTTCATATGCCGCACCGCCTCGGTCCGAAAGCCGGAAGCCGCCTTTCGGACCGATGACGCCAAATTGAAATCCCGGCCGCGGGACCGGATCGTCAGGCGCGGAGTGCGGGCTTCGCCTTGAGGGCGGCGGCGAGCGCCTTGAGCTGCCGGTCGAGATCGGCCAGCTCGTTCAGGGCGATGGTTTTGTGTCCCGCCTTGACCGCGCGCTCGATGTCGCTGACCTGCGAGGAGGCCATGCGCTTGAGTTCGGTCGCGAGTTGTTCCCTGGTCATCGGCGCTCCTTTCAACACCAGGCTCGGTTGGCACCTCCCGCAACACGGCCGCCGCACCGCCGCTCCCCCGAGGGGCAGCGAGGGCGGTCAGGCGTTTGGCGAGGAGCCCTGAAGCCGGTGATAGGTGCTTAGCCTTAACCGGGGGTTTTTGCCCGGCATATTCCGTTCACCGTCGCCGGCCGAAGCGGACGCGGCGCAATGCCCCGCCGAGGGTGAGCACCGCCGCAGCGCCGGCCACGGCGAGCCCGATGCCGCTCAGGATCGAGGCCGAGCCCACACTTCGATGGGCGTGTCAGCCCCTCCTCTTCCTGACTGCGTTGATGTGCTCGAGGGGCCGTGCTGGCCCGGGGAACCGCATGGATCGAAGAGGGACGGGATGGAGGCCGAGCGGATATTACGCCGGGAAGCGGGAGAGGAGGCGGCGGAGCGGGCGACCGAGGATGCCGTGCGGTCGGAGGCCGCAATCGTGGAGACGCGCCGGGCCGACCGCGATACCAGCCGTATCCGCTGGCTGCGGGATCAGGCGACCCGGCTGCGAAAGCGTCTGCCGCTGCGTCGCCGCTTCTCCGGCGGGTTGGCGCATGGCGTGATGTCGGCGGTGGCGGCCATTGCCGCCTATCTGCCGACGCAGCTGCTCGGCCTTCGCGAGGGTTTCTGGGCGGCGATCACTGCGGTCGCCGTTGCGCAGACCGAGTTCGGCGCGACCCGATCCACCGCCCGCGACCAGTTCAGCGGTGCGGCGATCGGCGGAATCATCGGGCTCGCCGCTTATCTGACCCTGGGACCGACCCTGCCGACTTACGCGGCCACGGTGGTGCTCGCGATCCTCGCCTGCTGGCTGGTCAACGTCGCGAGCGCCTGCCGGCTGGCCGGGATCACCGCCACCATCATCCTGCTGGTGCCGCATCTCGGGCCGGTGGAGCGGATGGCGGGTTCGCGGGTGCTGGAGGTTGGTTGGGGCGTCACCGTCGCCATCGTGACGGTCTGGCTCGTGACCCGATTGAACCGGTGGCTCGGGATCAGATCGTGAGTCGCGCGCAGACCGACGGGGCCTGCCTGAAAGTCAGGCGGACATGCGCATGAAGAGCGTGTTCGCTCGTCATACCCCCTCGAAACTTCGACCGCCCGGTGAACCGGCTCGTGGCAGGACAGCACAGGATGAAGCGGCACGCGAACGAACAGTGTCGCATCGGCACCGTCCGGGTCACCCTCGGGAGCCATGACGTGACGCGAACCGCCTTCCAGAACGCCTCCGCGAAGGCACGCGAGCTGAGCGGGCAAGCGGTGCTCACGATCGTCGCACCGGGCCAATTCGCATGTGCGGCGACGACAGCAACAGGCATCCGCGCCTGAAAGAACGTCCCATCGATGCGCCTGCGATCCGATCCTCGTAGGCGCTTCCACCGTGCCGTTCGTTCAGCGGATCGCGCACGGAACTTGGCCGTAGGCGCCTCGGGTTTCCTGCGGCGATGTCACCGAAGCATCGCCCATCGAAATCCGGGGACAATCCATGAAGGCACTGTGCTGGCACGGCAAGGGCGACATCCGCTGCGACACGGTGCCGGACCCGTCGATCGAGGATTCTCGCGACGTCATCATCAAGGTCACTTCCTGCGCGATCTGCGGCTCGGACCTCCACCTGATGGATGGGCAGATGCCCACCATGAAGTCGGGCGACGTGCTCGGGCACGAATTCATGGGTGAGGTGGTCGAGACCGCGCCAGGCTTCACCAAATTCAAGAAGGGCGACCGGATCGTCGTCCCGTTCAACATCAATTGCGGCGAGTGCCGCCAGTGCAAGCTCGGCAACTGGTCGGTCTGCCAGCGCTCGAACCGCAATGCCGAGATGGCGGCGGCGCAGTTCGGCTACACCACCGCGGGGCTGTTCGGCTACTCGCACATCACCGGCGGATACTGGGGCGGACAGGCCGAGTACGTGCGCGTTCCGATGGCCGACGTGGCGCCGATGAAGGTGCCGGACGGTATGGACGACGAGTCGGTCCTGTTTCTCACCGACATTCTGCCGACCGGTTGGCAAGGCGCCGAGCATTGCGAGATCCAGGGCGGCGAGATCATCGCCGTGTGGGGCGCCGGGCCCGTCGGCCTGTTCGCGATCCAGTCGGCCAAGATCATGGGGGCCGAGCGCATCATCGCCATCGACACGGTGCCGGAGCGTCTCTCCCTCGCCCGCAAATACGGCGCGACCGACATCATCGACTTCGAGAAGGAAGACGTGTTCGCGCGCATACAGGAGATCAGCCACGGGGAGGGTGCCGACGGCGTGATCGACTGCGTCGGCATGGAAGCGAGTGCGGGCCACGGCGTCGCGGGCGTCATGGCCACGCTGCAGGAGAAGCTGACTTCGACCGAACGGCCCTACGCCCTGGCTGAGGCCATCAAAGCCGTGCGGCCCTGCGGCATCGTCTCGGTGCCGGGCGTCTATGGCGGACCGGTCCCCGTCAACATGGGTTCGATCGTGCAGAAGGGCCTGACGCTCAAGAGCGGCCAGACCCATGTGAAGCGCTATCTCGAGCCCCTCACCAAGCTGATCCAGGAGGGGAAGTTCGACACGGCCTCCCTGATCACCCATCGCTCGACGAATCTCGCCGACGGGCCGGACCTCTACAAGACGTTCCGTGACAAGAAGGACGGCTGCGTGAAGGTCGTCTTCCACCCGGGCTGAACTCGGTCGGGGGTCCTTCTGACTCCCGCACGATTCGAGGAATCAAGCAGCGGCTGGGGTTGAGTTATGGCGGGCGAAGACGGCTTGAAGTTCGGCGCCATCGGCGCGCGGGCGGTGCATATCTGTGTCGATGCCCAACGGTTGTTCGCGGAAGAGACGGATTGGCACACGCCCTGGCTCGGGCGCATCCTGCCCAAGCTCGAATCCCTCTGCGCGGCGCATGCGGAACGGACCGTATTCACGCGGTTCGTGCCGCCGCGCCGCGCCGAGGAAGGAACGGGCACCTGGCGGCGCTACTACGAGCGTTGGCAGAGCATGACGGTGGAAGCCCTCGGGCCCGGGATGGTCGATCTCCTGCCGGAACTCGCCCGGTTCACACCCCCGGCCAAGGTGGTCGACAAGCGTGTCTATTCTCCCTGGATGGCCCCCGAACTGCAGAACCTCCTGCAGGCTGAGAGCATCGATACGCTGGTGGTCACGGGCGGGGAGACCGATGTCTGCGTGCTCGCAACGGTGATGGGCGCCGTCGATCGCGGCTACCGTGTGATCGTCGCCTGCGACGGCGTCTGCTCCTCGGCCGACCCGACCTACGACGCGATGATGTTCCTCTATCAGAGCCGCTTCGGCACTCAGATCGAGACGGCGCCGGTCGCCGAAATCTTGGACGCTTGGCCGGGCTGACTCCGTCTCGGCCAAGCCGGAGAGCCCGGAAACTGCGCCGTTCGCTCCCGGGTTCACCCTGACATGTTGGCCCGCCCCCGGCGTGCACCGTCAAGAACACCCGACAGGAGAAACCGATGCCGAGCAAGAAGCCGCTCGCCCAGCAAGTCGTCGTCATCACCGGAGCCTCGAGCGGCATCGGTCTCGCCACGGCCCGCATGGCCGCCGCCCGCGGCGCGAAGGTCGTGCTCGCCGCCCGCAACGAGGGGGTGCTGAACGAGATCCACGGCGAGATCGAGCGCGGCGGCGGCGAAGCGCTCGCCGTAATCACCGACGTCACCGACCGCGATGCGGTCGAGGCGCTGGCCCGCCGAACCGTCGACCGCTTCGGTCGCATCGATACCTGGGTGAACGATGCCGGCCTCTCGATCTTCGGGCGGATCGAGGAGGTGTCGGAGGAGGATCACCGCCGCCTGTTCGAGACCAACTTCTGGGGATTGGTGCACGGCTCCCTCGCCGCGCTCCCGCATCTCAAGGAGAGCCGCGGCACCCTGATCAATCTCGGCTCGGTCGCCTCCGACGTCGCCTTGCCGCTCCAGGGGATGTACTGCGCGAGCAAGCACGCCATCAAAGGCTTCACCGACGCGTTGCGGATCGAGTTGGAGGAGGAAGGCACCTCCGTCGCCGTGACGCTGATCAAGCCGGCGGCGATCGATACCCCGTTCGCCGAGAATGCCAAGAATTACACCGACCGGGCCCCCAAGCTCCCGCCGCCTGTCTACCGGACGGAGGAGGTGGCGGAGGCGATCCTCCACGCCGCCGAGAACCCGCGGCGCGACATCTATGTCGGGGGCGCGGGCCGGATGATGAGCGCCGCGCAGGCCATGGCGCCGCGCCTGTTCGACCGCGTCGGCCGCACGATGATCGGCCAGCAATTGCAGGACAAGCCGGCGGAGCATCGCGAGGGCGCGCTCTACGCGCCCCGCGAGGGCGGAAACGTGAAGGGGGGGCATCCCGGATACGTCATGCGCCGCAGCCTCTACACCCGCGGAAGCCTTCACCCCCTGACGACCGCCGCTGTCGTGGCCGGCGTCGGCTTCGCCGCGGCCAGCCTCCTCGGCGGCAGCCGCCGCCATTGATCCCCTTTCTCGGCAAACAGGAGAACACCGATGTCCACCAAGCCACCGCCGGTTCCGCCGGCCAACCGTTCCGACAAGGGCCCCGGCAGCGCCGAGACCGCGCCGAAGGACACTGCCAAGGCCACCCCGAACGATCCGGACAAGACCGGGCAGGCGGGCAATTCCAAGATCAATACGACCCATCAGGGCCATCAGCAGGACCGTTGAGCGTGGATCGACGGCAGCCCTCGCGATGACGGAGGCTGCCGGCGGCACATGAGAGCGATGGCGCGATGAGACCGGCGGTTCGCGTCCGATACGCGACGCGAAATGCCCATCAGGAGACCCAAGCGCATGAGCACATCCAGCAAGACGCCGGCTGCGAACCGGCACCATGGCGGTCCCGGCAGCAGCCATCAGCGATCCGATCTCCCGGACCCGACGGAGACAAGCGGACCGCAGCCGGGAGCGGCAACCAACGGATCGCATGCGAAAGTGTCCGGTGGTGGTGGCGAGCAGGATCGCCATCACCGCAGGGACGAAGGCGGCAAGGGCAACACGCCCCGGACCCACTGACGAGATCGCAATCGCGCTCGGCCGTTCCCGGCCGGGCGTTTCCATTTGCCCCTGAAGAAACGGACGAACCGTGGCGAACCTCGACAATACTTTGGCCGTGTTTTCCGCCCTGCTCGCCTCGGAGCCGCCGGCTCAGGTCGGGGAGGCGGACGAAGCGATCTGGGCTTATCTCTCGGCCGTACAGGGGCTCGATGCGCAGATCGCGGCCCTCGATCGCCTCGACCAAGGCGTGGCTGGCCTCGATGCCCATTCGCCCTTCATGCCGCTGCTGCGCGATGCCCTCGACCGGCACCGGACGCGCCTCTCCGAACCTTCGGCGTGATGATTGTTACTTCATATCAATCGGCGTTTTCGCCCCGCGCATATACTCGTCCCTTCATGTGCGACGCTTCCACAATACATGCTTGAAACATGTCGCTTGATGTCTTGATGGTGACGGCAATATTCTCTTGGACTAAAATCGGCTTGCGCCTTGGCGCGGAAGAGCTGCTGCTACTTCGATTGGCGTGTCGGCTGGCTCTACGAGCAAGCAATTCTTATCGCCACCCGCCCACTGCGCTGGCAATTGATCAGTCCCCATCCGCACGATCTCGACATTGCTTGCGGCCGAAGCGACCGACGACGAGTTGTGCTCGGCCAAGCTTCCCCACATAATACGGCTGTATAGATCGAGTTCCCGCGCGGAACTTCATTACGACTGGTGCGTAGAAAGTCCTACGACCAGAGGCGCTGAATGGCCAATCCAATCATGGATTGCCGTCATATTATCGCCTCTTGTTGGGGTATGGTGCGGACATCTCACGGATTGACGGTTCGGAGCGCAGGCGACGGCGCCTCCGGTCACCTCACCCTCGTCGCTGCACCGGATGACGCATGCCCAAGCTCGCCCTGTCCGCCGCCCTGATCACCCTGCTCGCCGCTCCGGCGGTCGCGGGTGACTTCGACGGAAACTGGTCGGTCCAACTCGTGACCGAGAGCGGGCTGTGCGAAGCCCAATATACCTACACGCTGAGCGTTCAGGACGGTCAGGTCCGCCCGATCACGAATGCGGCCACCAACGGAACGACCGTGTCGGGCCGGGTCGGGGCCGATGGAAGCGTCGGACTCACCGTGGCGACGGCGGCGGCCAATGGCACCGCCTCGGGCCGGCTTCAGGTCCGGAGCGGCACGGGCACCTGGCGCGTTTCGGGCGGTCTCTGCAGCGGCCGCTGGACCGCCCGCCGCCACACCATGCGCACCGCGCAGGCGGAGTAAGCCCCGCCTACGCTGTCAAGCCGGTAGGGCTCAGACCCCCGCTTCGAGCCAAGCCCGCGCCTCGGCGATCCGGGCGCGCTCGAACACCTTGATCTGCACCGGCGACACGAAACCGAAGGTCTCGGCGACGGCCTTGAGCCAGGTCGCGTCGGTGACGAGGGCCACGTGGCTCACGCCCTTCATCATCGAGAGGCCGAAGCGCGGATCCTTGAAGAAGGCCGCCGGCTCCATGCCCTCGAAAGCGCGAACGTCCTCAAGCAGCTTGAGTTTGCCGCCCTTGTCGAGGTCGGCCTTCATCGCGGTCATGACCGCGTTCATCTCCTCATCGGTGATCTTGCCGTCGACGACGATCTCGGCGATCGCGGAATCGGGCTTCTTCTCGTAGGTCAGCAAGGCGCGGCGCTCCTCAGGATGGCGCCGGCGCGAGACATCCCGCGCCGGCCGCGCGAGACCTGACTTATAGGAAACTTTGCGGGTCCACGTCGATTGCGACCTTGAGGTTGCCCCGTGGCTTCGGTCCGCGCGCCAGCCAATCGCGCAGATAGCTCTGCACGTCGATGCCGCGCTCGGTCTTCACGAGCAGGCGAAAACGCCAGCGGCCGCGCACCAGCGCCAGCGGCGCCTCCGCCGGTCCCAGCACCATCACGCCCGGCGGCGGATCGGCGGCCCGCGCCAAAGCCTGCCCATGGGCTTCCGCCTTCTCCCGCTCCTCGGCCGAGACGATCAGGGCTGCCAGCCGCCCGAAGGGCGGCAAGCCCGCCGCCTCGCGGGCGGCGATCTCCTCTTCGTAGAACCGTTCGGCATCGCCCGAGAGCAGGGCGGCGATGACGGGGTGGTCGGGCTGGTAGGTCTGAACCAAGGCGCGCCCCGGTCGCTCGCCGCGACCCGCGCGGCCCGTCACCTGCTGGAGCAGCTGAAAGGTGCGCTCCGCCGCGCGCGGATCGCCGGTGGTCAATCCGATATCGGCATCGAGCACGCCGACCAGCGTCAGGTGCGGAAAGTTGTGGCCCTTTGCCACGAGCTGCGTGCCGATGACGATGTCGCACTCGCCCGCCGCGACCGTCTCCAGTTCCTGCCGGAGCCGCTCGGCCCCGCCGGGGAAGTCGCTCGACAGCACGACGATGCGCTTGTCGGGAAACAGCTCGGCGGCTTCCTCGGCGATGCGCTCCACCCCGGGGCCGCAGGGCGTGAGGTGATCGAAGGCGCCGCATTCGGTGCAGGCCTCCGGCTTACGCTCGGCATAGCCGCATTGGTGGCAGACGAGGGCCCGGCGGAAGCGATGCTCGACGAGCCAAGTCGAGCAGTTGCGGCACTGGTAGCGGTGACCGCAGGCCCGGCACAGGGTCAGCGGCGCGTAGCCCCGCCGATTGAGGAAGAGCAGGGCTTGCTCGCCCGCCTCCAGCGTCGCCTTCACGGCATTGACCATCGGCGGCGACAGGAAGCGACCGCGCTCCGGCTTGTCGAGGCGCATATCGATCGCCTTGATGTCCGGCAGAGGTCTCCCACCGAAGCGCCCGGGCAGCGACACGTGGCGGTAGCGGCCGCTCTGGGCGTTGACCCGCGACTCGATGGAGGGCGTGGCCGAGGCGAGCACCACCGGGCAGCCCTCGAGACGCCCCCGCACCACCGCCATGTCGCGGGCATGGTAGTGGACGCCGTCCTCCTGCTTGTAGGCGCTCTCGTGCTCTTCATCGACCACGATCAGGCCGAGGCGGTTGAAGGGCAGGAACAGCGCCGAGCGGGCACCGACCACCACCGAGACATCCCCGGAGGCCACCCCGGCGCGGATGCGCTCGCGGCGCTTTCCGCCGATGCCCGAATGCCATGTCGCCGGACGCACGCCGAAGCGGCCGGCGAACCGGTCGAGGAACTGCGCAGTGAGCGCGATTTCCGGCATCAGCACCAAAGCCTGCCGGCCCTCCCGGACGCATTCAGCCACCGCCTCGAAATAGACCTCGGTCTTGCCCGAGCCGGTGACGCCTTCGAGGAGGATGGTTCCACCGGCTTCCGCGGGTGCGGAGGCGGGGGAGGGGGCCGCGATCAGGTCGTGGGCCGCGTCCCGCTGGGCGTCCGAGAGCGGCACCCGCGGATGGTCCGGATTGGGCGGGAGCGCCACCGGCTCCGGCACCAGGGCCACCGTCTCCAGGGCGCCATCGTCGATCAGGCCATCGACCACGCCAACCGACACGCCCGCCTCCTTGGCGAGCGCGCTCTTGCCGCGCACCGCCCCATCGGACGCGACCGCCAGCACCTTTCCCCGGGCCGCCGTCTGCCGGGCCGGAGGCCGGCCGGAGGCGCGCACCCCGATGCGCGGGTTTTCCCGTTGCGCTCCCTCGTCCGGCAGGCGCAGCGCCATCGCCAGCGCCGAGCCCTTCGGCGCGAGGGTGTAGCGGGCGAGCCAATCGACCAGCTTCCGGAGCGGCTCGGAGAGGGGAGGGACCTCGATCCGCCCCGTCACCGGCCGCAGGTTTCCGCCCGAAGCCCGCTCGTCGAGGCCCCAGACCACGCCGACCGTTTCGCGCGGGCCCAGAGGCACCTGAACGACATCGCCCTCTGCGAGGGTGAGGCCGGGGGGCACCGCGTAGCTGTAGGCGGTGTCGAGCGCCAGCGGGATCAGGATCTCGGCAACGGCGGGCATAGCGTCACGGTCATGGCATTACGGCTCTCGGCATCACGGCTCTCGGCGCCGTCGTTCTATATATGTCCCAGGCGGCGCTGGCGAACGCCGTGCCTCATGCTGCGCGCCGCAGGGTCCACGCTACCGGCCATGCGGCCAGACTCACCGCGCTCATCGCCCAGAACGCGGGCAATCCCAAGCTCCCGTAGAGCGGCCCGGCGGCGAGTGTCACCAAGGCCGAGGCGAGGCCAAGCCCGACGCTTCCGTAGACCGTCAGAGCCGTGGCGCGCAGCCCCACCGGCACCTCCCGCGCGACGATGTGCAGACAGGCGAGGTGCAGGAGCGCGAAGGTGAGGCCGTGCAGCGCCTGGATCGTTGCCAAAGCGGGGAGCCAGGTCGTCTGTGCCTGCACCGCCCAGCGCAAAGCCCCGGCCAGGGCGGCGAGTTCCAGCGCCCGCGCCGGACCGATCCGGGCGAGGAGGCGCGGCCCGAGCCAGAGGAAGACGACCACCTCCGCCGCGACCGCTTCGGCCCAGAGCAGGCCTGCGACGGCGGTGCCGATCCCATCCCCGGTCCAAGCGATGACCGCGAAGGCGTCGTGCATCGCGTGCGCGCCGATCACCAGCGCGGCGGCGAGAACGAGTCGGCGGAACACGCGCATACCGACAAGCGCGCGATAGCCGCCCTCCACCTCGCGCGCGGGCGCGGCCGGGGCCGGAGGCAGGCGCATCGTCACAACGGCGCCGGCCGCGAACAAGGCGGCGCAGGCGGCAAGTCCCGCCCCGTTGCCGAGACGCCCGACGAGCCATCCGGTCAAAACGGTCATGACGATGAAGGCGGCCGATCCGGCGCCACGGATCCGCCCGTACTCGTCCCCGCCATGCCCGCCGGAGAGCACGAGCGCATCGGCCAGCGGACTCAGCGCCGCGCTCGCCGCGGCCTGCATCAGGACGAGCGCGACGAGCAACGCGACGGGGTGGCCGGCCAAAAGGGCCAGGGTCAGCCCCGCCGAGCCTGCGAGTCCCCCCGCCAGCAATCCCCGCGCGGCGGCCCGCCGATCGGCGATCCGCCCGGTGGGAGGACCGGCGGCCAGACGCACCAGCATCGCCATAGAGAGCACCGCGCCGATCTGCGCCGCGTCCCATCCCCGAGACGCGAGATAGGCCGGCAGGAACGGCGAGAGGGCACCGTAGCCGCCATAGAGAGTCGCGTAGAGCGCGATCTGCCGCCCGATGCCTCCCCCGCCCACGGCCGCCTCCGCCCCGATCCCCTCGATCTGGTACCCCGCGTCCTGGCTGGAAGGGGCGGGGGCGACGATCCTCCTAGGCCGGGTCGCGCTGCGCCGCGGTCAGGCCCCATCGGCCGTGTGTCAGGGGACTTCCGACCATGACACCGGAAGAGGGCGGTGGAGCCTCGGTGTGAAGCGCGCATCGCCTGCGCCTTCCGGCGTCGCGTTCGATCCACCCTTGACCCGGCCTGGGAGCGGGCCTCACCAGTGTCGGGCAGCTCGCGAACCTCTCGATGGATTCTCGGCCAGAAGCGAACATTGCGTCCCACCGCGCCATCCCGAAACGGAGATGACGTGTCGTCGCGTCACCGGAATCGAACCGGGCCGTTTCGCGAAGGCGCCTCGGCCACCTTCCCTCCGCCGCTCAGGCATGAGGATCGGGATGCCCGGTCCCTGTTCCGGTGCAACGGGGGCGGTTGCACCCAGACGGGGAATGATGACATGCCGCTCGGCGCTTCTTTGGACGTTGCGAAGAAGAATTCCCCCGCAACGGACCCCCACTCCGCCCGCTGGCGCGCGCCCCTCGCGGAACCGTCGGTATGAGCCCGGACGACCCTGCCCGCGAGGGTGTACTCCTCCTTCACGGTATCGCCCGAAGCCCCGCCGCGATGCGACCGCTCGAACGGACTCTCGCGAGCGCCGGCTACGCCACCCTCAATCTCGGCTATCCCGCCCGCCGCCGCGACCTGGCCGGCTGCGCCGAGGCAATCGCTTCCGCATTCACCGCCTTCGCCGCCCGAGTGAAGCGAATCCACATCGTGACCCATTCCATGGGCGGCCTCGTCGCCCGGGTGCTGCTGACGCGCTGTCGCCCGGACAATCTCGGACGGGTGGTGATGCTCGGGCCCCCGAGCCAGGGCAGCGAGGTGGCCGATGCGCTGCACCGCCTGTCCCTCTACCGCCGCTTCTTCGGACCGGCGGGAGCCGAGCTCGTCACCCGCCGGGAATCGGCCCTGGAGGCACGTCTCGGTCGCGTCGATTATCCCCTGGGCATCATCGCCGGCCATCGCAGTCTTTATCCGCTCGCCTCGCGGCTCTGGTTGCGCGGTCCCAATGACGGTCGCGTCACCGTTGCCCGCACCCGCCTGGACGGTATGGCCGACCACATCGTGCTGCCGGTCGCCCATCCAACGATGATGCGGGCGCCACGGGTTCGGACGGAGACTTTGCGCTTCCTGACGGAGGGCCGGTTCAGCGCCGACAACACGGACGCGTGAAAGATCGCCGATTTCGTTCCCGCAAACGGCTGCCCTCCGCCCTGAAACTGGTCTAAGGAGCGGTCTGCCGACGGTCCCGTCCGTGGCCCGTCGGCCGCGCGGCCGGCTCGTGATGCCGGTCTTGCGGTGATCCGCGAGAGAGGTTTTCCGTCGGCCATGAGCAGCCTTCACACCGGACCCGGCATCGACAGCGCGCCGCTGCGCCCGCAATCGCAGCTCGTGACCGTGTTCGGTGGCTCCGGTTTCCTCGGGCGCCACGTGGTGCGGGCGCTGGCCAAGCGCGGGTACCGCATTCGCGTCGCGGTACGCCGTCCGGACCTCGCCCTGTTCCTGCAACCGCTCGGCAAGGTCGGCCAGATCGTCGCCGTGCAGGCCAATCTCCGCTATCCCGATTCGGTCCGGCGGGCGGTCGAGCACGCGGACATCGTCATCAATCTGGTCGGCATCCTGCAGGAGCAGGGCAGTCAGCGCTTCTCCTCGCTTCAGACGGAAGGGGCCGGCGAGATCGCCCGAGCCGCTGCCGCCGTCGGCGCAAAGATGATCCATGTCTCGGCCATCGGGGCGGACGAGGCCTCGCCCTCGCTCTACGCGCGCTCCAAAGCGCTCGGTGAGGCGGAGGTCCGCCGTGCCAGCCCCGACGCCGTGATCTTCCGGCCGTCCCTGGTGTTCGGGCCCGGCGACGGCTTCTTCAATCGCTTCGCCGGTCTCGCCACCTTCCTGCCGGCCCTGCCGCTCGCCGGCGGTCAGTCGCGCTTCCAGCCGGTCTTCGTCGGGGACGTCGCGGAGGCGATCGCACGGGCCGTCGACGGCAATGCGGCGCGGGGAACGGTCTACGAACTCGGCGGCCCGGAGGTGAATACGCTCGAATACTTCGTGCGCTACATGCTCGAGGTGACGATGCGCCGCCGCGCAGTGATCGACCTGCCCGAGCCGGTCGCCCGGGTCCAGGCACGGGTGATGGAAATCGTCGATACGCTCAGCTTCGGGTTGCTGCCGGCCAATCTCAAACTCACGCGCGATCAGGTGACGCTGCTCCAGAACGACAATGTCGTGTCCGATGCCGCTCAGGCTGAGGGACGGACGATCGAGGGTCTCGGCATCGTGCCGACCGCCGTCGAGGCGGTGGTGCCCGGCTATCTCTGGCGCTTTCGCAAGGCTGGCCAATTCGCCCAGGGACGCGGAACGGAGGCAATGGCGGCGGTCCCCGATCTGATCGCGTCACGCAGCGAAGCTCCGGAATCGCAACATCGTCCCAGCCGCGCGAGCGGTCCGGCGATCGGTGCCGATGCCGCACGCCCGAGCCGGATGGGAAGCCGCTGGGGAACCCGGGGCTAGATCGAACACCCCACTCCTCGGACGGCCATTCCGTTGCATCAGGATGGGCGCTGGCGGGCTCCGCGTCGATCCTCCGGATTTTTCCGGTTGACGCGAGCTGGGGCGTCCCGTAGAAGCATTTTCACCGACGGGGCGCGGCGGTCCACCTTCTCTGGTGGTTCGGGGCTCCTGAGGGTTTCGGGACTGTTTGAGCGGCACGGCTGATCCGGGCGACTGGATCGGGCGATCGCTGTCCTTCGTGTCTCGGAACGGTCGACCGGATCGGCGCTTGGGTGTTGGATCGGACGGTTGACAGGACGGTTCGCCGGCTCTAGACGCCGCGGACCGCTCGGGCGGACTTCCCGGCAGCGACACGGATCGCTGCCATGCTGGGGCCGCCGCGGAACGATCGCTGAGGACGGGGCTGCATGGGCCGGGCAACCGGGGCATCGGCGCGTTTTCGGCAGGAGATTGCGCCCCTGGGGTGTAGGCTTCGCGCTCTTTGACAAGTTGATATCGAGAAAGAGAAACGTGGGCGGCTTGTTCAAGTCCTTGCGGGTTCGGCTGAGAGGCTGGACCGTAAGAGATGAAGCTGTCTAACGTTTCGGAAAGCTCACCGGTCATTCATGGAAACGTGGATGACACGGATGTGAGCACTCCGTTTATGTTGTGATCAGCTGAGATCAACTCTTCAACTTGAGAGTTTGATCCTGGCTCAGAGCGAACGCTGGCGGCAGGCTTAACACATGCAAGT
>NZ_BPRE01000018.1 GCF_022179765.1 Methylorubrum suomiense
CGGCGCCAACATCCTTAACGGCGGCGGCGGCGCCGACACGATGATCGGCGGGGCCGGCTCAGACACCTTTGTGTTCTCGACGGCGCTGGGCGCGGGCAACGTCGATCGCATCACCGACTTTTCGGCTGCCGACGACACGATCCACCTCAGCAAGGGCGTGTTCACCGCGCTTTCGGGTGGAACGCTCGCGGCGAGTGTGTTCAAGGACCTAAGCGTCAGCGGCGCGACCGTCGATGCCGACGACCGAATCCTCTACAACAAGACCACGGGTACGCTGTCCTACGATGCCGACGGCAGCGGATCGGGGGCGGCGGTACAGTTTACCATTGTCGACACGAAGGTGACGCTGACCTACGTCGACTTTCTCGTAGCGTGAGCCTCTCATTAGTCTAGGCGGTGATCACCATCGCCTCGGCTGACCAGATAACGGTTCTTAAGGGTATACCCTGGAGGAACAGCGTAGCTGAAACGATGATAGCTGCCCCGGCTACGCTGTCGCTCACGCGACGAAAAAGTTGGCATTTGGCACGACGGCCAGGGGCCCCCTCTACACGAAACTGCAATCTCAGCTGGCACGCTCGACCTGATCCGCCCCCACTGAAGTGGTCCGCCCTGAGGTATGGCCTGCGGGCCAGGACGAGGACGCACAGATGGGAACGAAGCGGCACAGGCCGGAGGATGTGGTCGCCAAGCTGCGGCAGGCAGACGTGCTGATCGCGCAGGGCCAGAGCGGGGCCGACGTGATCCGATCTCTCGGTGTGACCGAGGTGACCTACTACCGTTGGCGCAAGGAGTTCGGCGGCCTGAAGACGGATCAGGTCCGGCTGATGAAGGGTCTGGAGGTCGAGAACCAGCGGCTGCGCAAGGCGATTGCCGACCTGACGCTCGACAAGCCGATCCTGCAGGAGGCGGCTCGGGGAAACTTTTGAGCTCTGCGCGCCGACGTGCCTGTGTCGAGCACATCGTGGAGAGGATGAAGGTATCCGAGCGCCGGGCCTGCCGGGCGCTCGGCCAACATCCCTCATCCTGAGCCTGTCGAAGGATCGACACAGCGCAAGGTGCCGCGGGGCAGAGACGACGAGGCCACGTTAACCGGCGATCTCGTCGCGTTGGCTGAGAAGTACAGCCGCTACGGCTATCGGAAAATCAGCGCGTTGCTGAAGGCGGCCGGCTGGTTGGTCAACGACAAGCGCGTGGAGCGGATCTGGCGGCAGGAAGGCCTGAAAGTCCCTGCCAGGCAGCCCAAGCGCAGCCGCATCTGGGACGGAGACGGTTCCTGCCTGCAACTGCGAGCGGAGCACCGGGATCACGTCTGGTCCTACGACTTCGTCGATGCGCGCATCCATGACGGGCACAAGTTCCAGATGCTCAAAGTCGTTGATGAGTTCAGCCGCGAGTGCCTGGCGATCCGGGTCGCGCGCAAACTCAAGGCGGCGGACGTGATCGACGTGTTGTCCGACCTGTTCATCCTGCGCGGCGTGCCTGGCCACATCCGCTCGGACAATGGTCCAGAGCTCATCGCCAAGTCGGTACAGACCTGGATCGCCGGTGTCGGTGCGAAGACCGCCTACATCGCACCCAGCTCACCATGGGAGAACGGCTACGTTGAGAGCTTCAACGCACGGCTATGAGACGAGCTGTTGGACGGTGAGATCTTCTACACACTCAAGGAGGCGCAGATCGTGATCGAGAGTTGGCGACGACACGACAACAGTGTGCGCCCGCATTCCTCGCTCGGCTACCGACCACCGGCCCCAGAGGTGTTCGTGCCTGCTTTGTCAGCTTGGCCGGCTGCGCTCAACCGACCGGCTCAGCCGGCCAAGCTAACCGTGGCGCAGAGGCCGACACTGCACTAACTTTGAACTTGGACCACCGCATGGGGGCCGATCAGATCAAAACGCCGTCCGGATCGAAATGGAGCGGGCGCGGCCGCCCATCGGGGCCGATGACCATGATCGTAGGGGTGCCCGCAGGGACATGCTGGTTCACGGCGACGACTTTTCTCTGAGGCGGTCAGCCGGGCTATCCCCGGCACAGGGTACGCAACGGAGGGGGGATCAGCGCCGCGTCGGCAGGCGCTTGAAGCTGCTTTGACGCTCGACCTTCGGGGCCGGCGTGGTGCGCGCGAGGTCACGTGCAAAATGTGGGAACAGCGCCAGCGCCTCGCGCAGGTGATCGACCTTGACCGTGCGGCTGCCCGCGGCATCTGCGAGCGCGCGAGCGGTGGGTAGCACCTTGCCGATGCCATCCGCGTGGCGGACTTCCGCCAGCGCGCGGCACAGCCGGAATGCCTCCGGGCCCTCGACGTCGTACTGGCCGGCGATCAGGTCCGCGTCGGCGTCGAGGATGCAGTCGATCTCCTCCCGGACCGGCAGGCGCCGGGCGATCTGCTGGATGGCGGCCTTCTGCGAATTGACGAGCTTGAGCGCTTCGTCGTTGCCGAGGAACAGCATCTGAACGCGGGCCTGCTCGCTGATCGCCAGCAGGTCGCGCGCCGCGCGCAGGCTGAGGTTCTGCGCCTCGTCGAACAGCAGGATAGGCGGGAAGGGACCGGCATCGCTGCACAGACGCTTAAGCGTCGCGGCTACGCCGTAGACCGTGGGGACACCCAGGTGTGGAGCCACCTCCTCCAGCAGCGCCATGGTCGAGTTACCCATGACGCCGGTGACGGTCACGAGGCCGACGGGAGGCCCTTCCATCGTCCCGGAGCGGCGCACGGCCTCCTCCAGCGCGCGCGTCTTGCCGACGCCGGGCGCCCCGACCACAAGCCCGTTGTGGCCGAACCGCTGACACCGGTCGATCGCAGCGAACACGACGCTTGCTGCCGAGGTCATGACGAACGGGGTGTCCCGGCTGGCCTGCATTTGGCAGCGGGCCTCGAGCGCCGCCTTCCTGGCGGCTTCGGTCTCTCGCTTGGCGGCAAGTTCGGCGCGCCTCTGCACGACCCGCTCCTGATAAGCCTGTTCGGCGCGCTCCTCCTCCAGGCGCTCCAACTCGCGCTCGTGAATGCTGCGCTGCATGTAGAGGGGGAGGTGGGCGTATCTGGGATCGAGCGTAGGGGTGAGATCCTTCACAGCAAACCTCTAGTACGTTTGGCGCGATCCAGGGCGGCCCTGAGCTTGGCCTCCTTGGCCTCGCGCTCACGGTCGCGCCGCGCGGTCGGGTTTTCCACGATGCGGCGGCCTATCTCGGCGCGATCCCCGCCCAGCTCGATCGTGCCCTTGCTCCCCGGCATCGGCGGCGCGGGCTGACGACGGCCGGAGGCGATCATCTCCGCCTTTACGTCGATGGAGTTGAGGTCGGCCGCCTCGGCCCGGATCGCATCCCGGGCCACGCCCTTGCGGCGGGCGGCCTCCTCGGCTCCGGCTGGATCGAGGCGGGAATAGACCCGGTCGGGGAGGGCGATGCCGATAAGCGCGCCCTTCGCCGTCAGCACCGGCACCGCCTGCCAGCAATGATACTTCGGCAGGTGGACGCTGACGCGCTCGCCGGTGTGGCGGGCCAGCTCGTCGCAGTGGAACAGCTCACCGCCGACGCTGATCTTGCCGTCTACTACCTTCCGGCTGGCCTCGGTCGAGAACGCCGTCATCAGCGCCAGCTGATCCACGTCTGTGCGCTGCCATCCGGCCTCGACGGCCACGGCGTAAGCCTGTTCGGGTGAGCGGCTGGCAAGGTCGCCCATCTGCCGCTTGGTGTTGTAGAAGGTGAGCAACCCGCGGAAGTCGTTGGCGAAGTCCTCGAACGTGCCATCGAATGGGGAGGGCGCTTGGCCGAAATTGGCCGAGCGGGCGTTCATCCGGTCACCGCCGATGTAGCCCTTGAGGGGCGAGAGGATCAGCTGTTCGATCGTGCGGAACGCGCCCTCCAGGATGCCTTGGCGGCGGCATTGTAGGGGGTGGCGCGGATCAGCGGCTTGCCGCGGTCGAAGGCCTCACAGTCGAGGCCCGCGAGCTTAAGGGCGTCGGGTAGGAACTCGGCGAAGCGGTACTCGGACCCGTTGTCGAGGTAGAGCATCGCCGGCATGCCCCAATGCGGGTCCTGCGTCAGGGCGATGAAGCTGTCGATCAGGTCCGCGTTGCGGATCGCCGTGCCGGGCTCGCACAGCACGAGGTCGATCCGTACTCGGCGGGTGGCGGCGTCGAGCCAAGCAATGCCCTTCGGGGTCGCGAGCGAGCCGTCCGAGCGCGCCACATAGACGTCGAAGTGATGCACGTCGCCGAACACGAGCTGCATCGGCGCGAGCCCGGAAGAGGTGAGGCGGGTGCGGGTGCGCTTGTCGTCCCACGCCTTGCGGTCGGTGCGGTACTCGTGGACGCGGCGGGCACTCCGGCCAGCTTCGACGACGGCCTTGGGTAGCTCACAGGCCGGCATGATCGTGGCGAAGTCGCCGCCGATCCCGGCCTTCAACGTCAGTTCGGCAAGGTGCTCCCCGGCTAGGCGCTGGACGACGCTGTAGGCCGCGCCGCCGCCCCACAGGTCGCGGATGCGCTGGCGGACCCGGCGGGCGATCGCCTCGCGGGCGTCGTCGTCCAAGGCGGTGGTGGCCGCGTCCCACCGGCGGGTGAGGATCGGCAGGCTTTCCGCCCTCACCTCGCGACGCTTACGCATCAGGCCGCGGATGCCGTTGATTGTGGCCTTGCTGACCTTGCGCTCAATGTCCCGCATGCTCGGGGTGAACGGCCGTCCGTTCGGCCCCATCGTCTCGACGCCGGCCAGCGCCTTCATCGCGGCGACGCGTTCGCGCGATCCCTTGGGGCAGGCGAGGGGGGTGCGAAGAAAATAGGTCCACCACTCGGCGCGTCGCTTGTCCCCTATTTCTCCACGTGCCGGTGGTTGAATTCGGGACACTGCCCAATAGCGGGTAGGAGGGGTTACGGCCTCCCGCCGGTACCCTAGAAACTTTCCGGCCAGACTCTCAGCGCCCGGTTGAGATCGCGTCGCCCAATTTCTATTCATTTGAGTGTCGGTGGACGAAATCGGGGCACTGCCCAAAAGCGGGTAAGAGGGGTCACGTCCTCTCGCCGACACACCATTGTGACGAAACACCTTTACTCTCGAGCGGCCCCACAGGCCCCATTAGGCTGCATCTGTCTCGATTTCGCCGCGCACTCCTAGAAATTCAGAGATAGTAATTCACCTTCGCGGGACAGCTCTGCAGGCTTTGAACCGTGGTCGAAGCACACGTAGCAGATCAGCTCATGAATTTTGCAAAAAACGGCTTTTCACACAACAGTTCTAGCCACGTTTTTTCTTCACGCAAACGGTGCCGTCTCCGATGCTGGGGGAGGAGGCTTGCACCCATGTGCGGAAACTGGTCGTTTTCCGCACATCCCTTTTAGATGGAGAGCGCCCGAGTTGAGTAGGAAACGGGCTTTGGCGCTGCTGCTGAAACAAGGCGTTCGAGCCGGTAGAGATCGGTCCAGTTTGAATGCGCTCGTAGCCAACCAAGCGCGGGCTGGCATCGACCGTCCACGTGGCACGAACGGCGCTGACGCCACTTCCGATCGAGGAACGTGGGGCGTGGTATGCTCCTGATTCCACGCAGGAGCGTCTATAGCGGCCAGCGCAGGAATCCACCCGCCAGCCCTCAAGCGATGGCACGCGCCGCGTCCCGCACCTGTCGCGTGGCCATGTCGACCCGCCCGCTGGCTGCCGCAATCCTATCTATCCCGGCAGCGATCCCCGCTGCACCTTGCGAGGCAGTCTGCATGCTTCCCGACATCTCACGGGTCACAGCGGACTGCTCCTCGACCGCCACCGCGATCGCCGTCGACACCTCGTCCAGCGCCCGGATCGTGCCCTGGATCGAGCCGATCGCCTCGACCGCTTCCTGCGTTGCAGTCTGCGTGGCGCCGATCTGTCCGCGGATCTGATCCGTCGCCCGGGCCGTCTGTTCGGCCAGTGCCTTCACCTCCGCCGCCACGACCGCGAAGCCCTTGCCCGTTGCTCCGGCCCGCGCCGCTTCGATCGTCGCATTCAGCGCCAGCAGGTTCGTCTGGCTCGCGATGTTCTGAATCATCGCCACCACCTCCCCGATCTGGGCGGCCTGTCCGCTCAGACCGGCGACGATGCTCCCGGTGCGCTGCGCCTGCTCCACCGCCTCGCCGGCCATCCGAGCGGCGTTGCTTACCTGCTGGCTGATCTCGCCCACCGAGGCCGACAATTCCTCGGCCCCGGCCGCCACAGCATGGATGTCGCCGGACACTCGGCCAACCATGGTGGCCGCGTCGGCCGTCTGCCGCGTCACATTCTCGACCTCCTGCCCGATCGCATCAAGATCGATGCCAATCGCCCGCTGTGCCTTGGCGCGCCGTCGCCGCTCCAGCACCTGTGCGGTCACGTCGGTGGCGAACTTCACCACCTTGACCACGCGCCCGTCCTCGTCAGTGATCGGATTATAGGTTCCCTGGATGAACACCGCGCGCCCACCCTTGGCGAGGCGGTGAAACTCGGCCGTCTGGAACTCGCCGCGGGCGAGCGCTTCCCAAAAGCCGCGGTAGCCGGCACTCGCTCGCTCGGCCTCGTCCACGAACATGCTGTGATGCCGACCCCGCAACTCGTCGAGGCCATAGCCCATCACGGCGAGGAAGTTGGTATTGGCGTCGAGGATGCTTCCGTTGGGATCGAAGGAGATGACGGCCTGCGAACGGTGGAGCGCCGCGATCTGGCCGGCGAGGTCGAGATCGAGCGCCTTCTGCACGGTGACATCGATGGCGACCTTGACGATCCTGACCACGCGCCCGTTCCGGTCGCGCACCGGATTGTAGCTCCCCTGGATCCATACCACGCGCCCGCCCTTGGCGATCCTCTTGAATTCGGCGGCCTGGTAGGTGCCGCTGCGCAGGGCATCCCAGAAGGCGCGATACTCCAGACTGGCGCGGTAAGCCGGCTCTACGAACACGCTGTGGTGCTGCCCCTGTACCTCCTTCAGCGTGTATCCCAGAAGGGTCAGGAAATTGCCGTTGGCATTCAGGATCGTGCCGTCAGGGCGAAACGCGATGACGGCTTGAGAGTCGCTGATCGACCCAAAATTTGCAGCTGCACCAGATGACACAAAATCGAGCATCTTCGGTTCCTGTGCGAGGATCTACAGGTTCATGTCACTTAAATACACATCGTTAAATAACATTAAACGGCCCTATCAATTGATAGTTGGGCGGTGGCTCGTACGGTCCACATCGAAGCGAATGACCGTTTCCATTTGCAAAATACACCCATTGGGGGTCAGGGTTGTATGGGCGGGATTTAGGCTTGATTCTCCAATAAATCAGCTCCGACCACTCTCGCCGATGCGATTTGGATGTACCCCCCGGCGCACCATCGGCCTTGGTCTGTGTTGGATATCGGCCAGGACCATGCAAAGCGAACCATTCACAGGGAACTGGTCTTGTGGGAGGGCCTTAAAGCGGACATCGTAAGGGTCCGCATAGGGTCGAAAGCAGCGGTTCAAGCCGGCGCGTCGAGAGTTGGCTTCTAGCGCAAAACGGTCGCGTGCCTCCGAATTTGATTTCCTTACAGCGGTTCTGCACGCATCTAAGTGGCTGGAGAACGGTCGTTTTCTGTATACAGGCTAATTTCACGATCTGGTGCGCTTCGCGACCCGGCGGAACGGATGTTGCCCGGTGCAGTCGCACATCGACCGCTGCATGGAGAGCCGCCATGAGCAGCAGAACGGACAAGATCAAGGGTCTGGACAATGAGGCCGCTGGCAACATCGAGCAGGGTATCGGTAAGACAACCTGCAATGAGAATCTGCAGGCCGAGGGTCAGGCGCTTAATTACAGTAAGTGACGGGTTGACCCGCTGCGGATCGATCAGCTCCTCGGCGCCTGCTAACTTACTTGCAGGCGCCGGAAGAGCGTCAGGCGAAGTGGAAGTCGCTGGCCGACAGTGACTTTAGTGCCACGTTCTGCAGGGTGAGACTATCGTCGATGCCCGCCGTGATCACGACGTCGGCGCCTACTTGCATGGCCTTACTCCGGACCTCGGCGAAGTTGGCAAACACCGCATCGTCGAATTGGATCTCATCGGCGCGTGCCCGGAAGTCGCTGACCACGTCGTGGCCGAAGCCCTTGTTGAACACGAACGTGTCCGAGCCCAACCCGCCGGTGAGTATGTCATCGCCCGCCCCGCCGATTAGCACGTCCTTGCTATTGCCGCCCCGCAGGACGTCGTCGCCATTGCCACCGGCCAGGATCATCGCGTCGTTGATCCCGAACACCTTGCCCAGAACCGTCTTGCTCGTGGTGAAGCTCAACGTATCGTTGCCCTCGCCGCCCTGGACGTAATTCTGCAGGCCCGTGGCCACGACTGTGGCGGTCAATTGGCTCTTGGCCGTGCCGCCGTGTCCGTCGCTCACCGTGTAAGTGAAGCTGTCCTGCGGCACGAGCCCAGGATCGAGCAACTGCTTGATCGTGCCTTTGATAGTCGAGGCGTAGCTGTAGCTGCCGTCCGTGCCGATGCTCAGAGTGCCGTATTCGCCTTGGATCACCCCTGCCTTGCCCGACGTGAGCGAGACGCTCTTGCCCTCGAACTCGACCGCTGTAACCGCCAGCTTGAACGAGGAATCGATGGCGGTGTCGTTTGCCAGAACCCCGCGGGCGGCCTCGACCGTCGTCTTGCCAAGCAAGCCGACGCCAACGAGATCGGCCTGGACGGTGGGCGGGTTGGCGATGCCGGTCAGATCGACGGACAGCGTTTGCTGGCTCTGGTTGCCGGCGAGATCGGCCACGGCGTAGGTGAACACGTCGCTGGCCTTCTGGCCTGCATCGAGCCGATCATAGCCGCGGCCGAGCGTGTAGCTGTAGCTGCCGTCGGCGTTGAGCGAGAGGCTACCCTGCTGGCCCAGCAGCACCAGCGGTGTGCCGGCGGAGATGGCCTGGAGGCCGGCAGTGGTCGCGATCCCGGCTTTGGCACCGACGAGCGTCAGGCCGGCGCTCGGCGTGAGGTTGTCGCTGTCATTGCCCAGAACGCTGCTCGCACCCTTGATCACGGCACCTGCGACTTGGCCAGCCTTGGCCCCGACTGTCAGCGCGTCGGCCACCGCCGTGGGGCCTTGCGTGTCGACGACGAGGATGCCGGCCGGGTTGATCCCGCCCGAGGGCAGCGCGGTGGGCTCCTGACTGCCGACGTCGAGGATGGTCCCACCGTTGAGGCTGAGGCCGGTCACAGTAAGGTCGGCCGCATTCTGGCCGGCCAGGACCGTGTGCGTGAAGACCAGCGTGTTCGTGCCCGACCCGGAGAGGTAGACGGCCGTGCCCCCGCTGTTGAGCGTAAGGCCGGGCGTGCCGGTGATTGTCACAGGTTCGCTCAGGCTGACGAGCAGCTCGACACTCTCGCCGGCCTTGAGCGTGCTGTCGTTGGTACCGTAGGCGATGCCGGTGACGACCGGGATCAGATCGACGGCTGCGGAGACGGTTTTGGCATCGGAGGCGAGGCTACCGTCGCCGACGCTGACGGTGAAGCCGGCCGTGCCCGCCCGGGTACCGTCCTGGCGGAAGCCGACGGCGCCACTCGCAAGCTGTGCCTGGGTGAAGCTGGTGACGACAGCATCGTTCACCACTACGTCGCCGTGGCTGGTGCCGGTCACGGCGTAGACTAGGCTCGCGTCGGGACTGTCGATGTCGGTCGCGGTCAGGTCCGCGCCCGTCAACATCACGGTCCCGCCCTGCAGGACCGCGATGGCGCCATCTCCGGACAGCGTGGGTGCGTCGTTGACCGGCGTCACGACGAGTTCGAACGTGTCGGAGGTCGAGAGCGAACCGTCCGAGGCCGTGATGCGGACGGTCAGGCTGCCACTCCAATCCTGCGGCGGCGTGCCCGAGAGCGTACCGGTCTTGGCGTCGAACGCGACCCAGTCCGGCAGGGGCGAACCGTCGGGGAACGTGGCTACCAACGACAGCGCGTCGCCATCGAGATCCGTGAACGTGCCGGCTGGCACGGTGAAGCGGAAGTGCGTGTCCTCCGGGCTTCTGAAATCCTCGAGCGGGATCGCCACGACCGGCGCATCGTTTCCGGGCGTGACCGTGACGGCGATGCCGGGCGCAACCCCGGTGTAGGTGCGCAGTGTACCGTCGTGCGCACCGACGACGAGGTCGAGCCGTCCGTCGCCGTCGAGGTCGACGAAAGTCGGGACGCTATAGGAGCCGACGTCGATGCCGGCGAAGGGGTTGGCCGCATCCGTGGCCTGCGTGTAACGGCCGTCTGTGTCGCGCAGGTAGGTGCGCAACGTACCGTCGTACGCCCCGACGACGAGGTCGAGCTGCCCGTCGCCATCGAGGTCGACGAAAGCCGGGGCGCTATAGTTTCCGACGTTAATGCCGGCAAAGGGGTCGGCCGCGCCGGAGGCACGCGTGAAGCGGCCGTCTGAATCGCGCAGGAAGGTGTGGAGCCTGCCGCCCTCTGCCCCAACGATGAGGTCGAGCCGCCCGTCGCCGTTCACATCGGCAAAGGCCGGAGCGCTTTCCGTAGGAGTTCTGATGTTGGCGAAGGGATTGGCCGTATCGGAGACTTTGGTGAAGGTGCCTTTCTCGCTCCCCAAGAAGGCGCGCAGGAAGCCGTCGAACTCCCCGAGCACGAGGTCGAGCCGCCCGTCGCCGTCTATGTCGGTAAAGGTTGGCCTGCTGAGCCTCCCGGCGTTGATGTTCGGAAAGGGGTCGTCAGCTGCACCAAGGGCTTGGGTGAAGGCGCCGCCTTCGTCGCTCAGATAGGTGCGCAGGTTCGAACTGTAGAAGCCTCCGAGAATGAGGTCGAGCCGTCCGTCACCGTTAATGTCGGCGAACGTTGGAAGGCTGTGATTACCGACGCCGATATGGCCGAAGGGGTTGTTTGCGTCGGATGTCGGGCTAAAATTAGATATGGCCCGCGCTCCGGCGGCGTCGACGACCTCGATGCTGAGTGTGCGGGTCTGGGTCGGCGTGTCGGAGACGTTGGCGTAGGTCAGGTGCTCAATTACTGCCTCGACCGCCGCCGCCGTCGCCGTACTGTTGAACGCGACAGAGAGGGCGCTGCCCAGGCCGCCGGCGACAGTGCCGATCACGGTGCCCTGATAGAGCACGTTCGTGCCCGACAGGCCGATGACGTCGTCTATGGCTAGTCCGACGCGGTCCTCGGCGAGCAGACCGGAGACGGTCAGCTTGCCGCCAGCGAAGTCGGCATCCGCGAAGCTGACGTCGACGTCGAGCCGCTGCGGCGCAGCGTTGACCGTGTTCTCAGCAAACGTAGCCGTTGCGTTCAGCCCGCGCAGCACTCGTGCGTCGTTCTCGGGCGTGATGGTGACGACGATGTCGGATTGCACGTGCCCATTGGCTGCGTCGACGATGTCGAGGGTAAGCGTACGCGTCGAGGTTGGCGTGTCCGAGATGTTAGAGTAGGTCAGGCGCTCGATCAGCGCCTCGACCGCGAGTGCGGTGGCTGCGGAGTTGAAAGAAACGGTGAGGGGCCTGCCTTGGCCGCCATCGAGCTTGGCGATTTCAGTGCCGTTGTAGAGAATGGTGCTGCCCGAGAGCCTGATGGAACTGCCCGTGGCGATGCCGATACTGTCCTCGGCAAGCAGGCCGCTGACGGTCAGGGTGCCACCGCCGAAATTCACGTCGATGAAGCTGATATCGGTGTCGAGCCGCTGCGGCGCGGCGTTGACCGTGTTCTCGACGAAGGCCACAGCGGGGGTGAGCCCGGTAAGCATAGGTGCCTCGTTCTCGGGCGTTACCGTTACGCCGATGTCGAGCCCAGCTGCGGTGTAGCTCCGCAGCGTGCCGTCATACGCCCCGACAACGAGATCGAGGCGGCCGTCGCCGTTAAGGTCGATTGGAGCGGCCGGAGCACTGTATATACCGACGTCGATGACGGCGAAGGGGTCGGCGGCGCCGGTGGCTCGGGTGAACGTGCCGTCCGCGTTGCCAAGGTAGGTCTGTAGGGTGCCAAAAGTGCTACCGACGATGATGTCGAGGCGACCGTCACCATTCACGTCGGATAGGACAGGTGCCATATTGGGACCTGTGCCGAGGGAGGGATTAGCAACGCCGGTGGCTCGGGTGAACGTGCCGTCCGCGTTGCCAAGGTAGGTCTGCATCGCACCCAGAGACTCCCCGACGACGAGGTCGAGGCGGCCGTCGCCGTTCAGGTCGCCTAGAGCCGGCGCACTAGCAGCGCCGACATCGATGAAGGCGAAGGGGTCGGCGGCGCCGGTGGCCTGCGTGAACGTGCCGTCCGCATTGCGCAGGTAACTGCGCAGCATGCCGTCGAAGCCCCCAACGACAAGGTCGAGGCGGCCGTCGCCATTCAGGTCGGCAAACGCTGGGCTACTGATAGAGCCCACGTCGATGCCAGCGAAGGGGTCGGCAGCGCCGATGGCCTGCGTGAACGTGCCGTCCACATTGCGCAGGTAACTGCGCAGCATGCCGTCTTGGTCCCCAACGACAAGGTCGAGGTGGCCGTCGCCGTTCAGGTCGGCAAACGCCGGTTTGCTTTTAAGGCCAACGTCAATGCCGGCGAACGGGCTGGGCGCGTCGTATATCGTGTTGACGCCGTCGGACGTCATGTTGAAGCCGTCGGATGATCTGATGAAGCCGGCGAGCGCGCGCCCGCCTAAGGCATCGACCACGTCGAGGGTGAGTGTGCGGGTGGGCGTCGGCGCGTCAGAGTGGTTGGCGTAGGTCAGGTGCTCGATCACCGCCTCGACCGCCGGGGTGGTGGCTGCGGCGTTGAAGAGCACGGTGAGGGTGTTACCTTGACCGCCGGTGAGTTGGCCAATGACGGTACCGTTGTAGCGTATAGCGGTGCCCGACAGGCTGATGACGTCATCCGTGGCAATGCCGACGCGGTCCTCGGCAAGTAGACCGGAGACGGTCAGCGTGCCGCCGCCGAAGTCCACGTCGATCAAGCTGACATCGGTGTCGAGGCGCTGGGGCGTGGCGTTGACCGTATTCTCGGCGAACGTCACGTCACGGCTCAAGCCGATCAGACGCGGGGTGTCGTTGGCCATGTCGCGTTTATCCCCCTCAGCATCCGTCGGATCTGCCTATCGCCTGCCGCCCGTGTAACCAGGATTTGAGCAGACGCGCGTTCTCCGATCTCAGGCTTGGCGTCATAAGGCAGTTCCGCTGGATCGCGATGCCGTCAGCGTCCCAAGACTGTCGCCAGCGTCCCAATCGTGCGGCCGATCGGGAACCCAGTCCTCGCTGCATCTCAAGGTGCTCGACCTCCGATATGACTGCGCTGCCTTTCCTGACCCTCGACACCCGCCTGTTGCCGCCCGCGCAACGGCTCGCCGCGTGGCGAGCCGCCATCCCGAACTACGACGCCCATCCGATCGAGGGGGCCGAGGCGGCGTTCGGCGTCTTTGCCCGGGCATGGCTTCTGGGCGACATCATCGTCACCCACACCACCGTGTCGGCCGTCTGCTTCTCACGCAGCACCGAGCGACTGCGCGCGGACGGGGCCGACACCTACAATCTTCACATCCTTCTGCAGGGGTCGGGGTCGGGCGATGTCGACGGGCGGGCGCTGAGCGTCGGACCGGGCCAGCTCGTCGGCTTCGATCTGAGCCGGCCCTTCACGGTCCTGAGCGAACCGAGCGAGAGCGTCTCGATCGTCATCGGGCGAGCGACCCTCCAGGACGCCGCGCGAGCCGAACCCGACCTGCACGGCCACGTTTTCGAGGGCGCCGCCGGCCTTCTGCTGGCCGACCATTGCCTCGCGCTCACCCGCCATCTTCCCGCCGCGACCACGAACGATGCGGCGCCGATCGTGCGAGCCACCCTGGCCCATGTGGTCGCCGCGCTCCCGGCAGCCCGATCGCGCCCGACGACCGGCGAGGCCGGCGCCACGCGCATCCGGCACGAAGTGCGCCGCTACATCGATCGCCACATCGGGTCGGACGACCTGAGCCCGGAAACCATCGGACAGTCGCTCGATCTCTCGCGGACGAGCCTCTATCGGAGCTTCCAGCCGGTCGGCGGCATCGCCGCCTTCATCCTGAGGCGACGCCTCCAGGCCGTGCGCACGCTCCTGCTCCATCCGAGCGAAACCCGCCCGATCAGCGACATCGCCCGCTCGCTCGGGTTCACCTCCAACTCCCATTTCGCGGCTGCATTCCGCAAGGAATACGGTTGCTCCCCCCGCGACGTGCGCGCTCATCAACGCATCCCCATCGATCCCGGTGAGACGCATGGGGACGTCAGCAGCCAGTTCCAATCGTGGATGGTGCGTTGAGACTGCTTGCGTTGATCAGATCTGCTTGGCCACAGCACGCTCTGTAATGTGCCCTTGTGCGGACGCCTCCGCGGATTTCGGGGCCGTTCTACGTTGAGAGATGTGCGAAACTCTTGATTTGTGATTTTAAGCTATGGGGTAATAATGGTTGTTTGCTTCCGTTGGTCCTGGTCCCATTCGTACAACTGATTTCCTGCATTCAATTCGCGCTGAATCAGGGCTAGGATCTCTGTCTGCCGGCAACTTGATAGCGTCACCTATTACAACCCCATCAAAGCCGGATGTCGGGCGCTTCTGCTTCGGGGCGGCTCTCGAAACCGGTCCAAAGGTCGGCGACGTAGCCAATGTCAATGGCGATCCCACCCTGCAGTTTGATGTCGAGGGCATAGCACTTTCCCAAAAAGCCGGCGGCGACGAAATAGACGTCCCCCTGTCTTACATTCCTCAAATCTGCCCGGATCCGGTCGTAAGCCTCGAACAGATGCCCGTCCCGCCGCATCTCACCTTCCCGCTCCTCTGGATCGCTTGCCGGGGGAGGGATGGTATACGCCTTGGCCACCGTGACCCCGAGTTTGACTGCCAGCAGCTTGGCCAGATCGGTGCGGCTCGTGATGAGATAGATTGTTCCGGCCTGCTGGGCGATCTGTGACAGGATCCTCCTTTCCTCCATTCGGATGCAGATACTGACATCCACCTTGGGAATACGTCCCTGCGGATCGCTTTCTCGAACGGCATGAACCGCTTCGAGGCAATTGACGTAGGTCCGGATGTTTCGGCATTTCATTTCGTCGACGATCCAGTGCCACGGGGGAACGCCCAGAAGATCGCTTTGTACAAGATCCCTTTTGATGTCGGCGGCGATCTCCATAACCCGGTTGAGCGCCGCGGCGTCATCTCGGCCGAACCAGCGTTTCACGAAGTAAGACATATGGCCGCTGCACAAGGATTCGGCATCATCGCGAATGTTCTGGAAGATGGTGACCTTGCCCCTTGTTTACCCCTGTTAATAACCAGTGTCCGTTCTGGTTCTGGTCCTGCTTGGACCGGGCTGCAAACGCGTTCGGGGTGAGCCCGCCGAGGCTCGTGTGAGGGCGGCAGGTTGGCCTGCTGCCAGTTTGGTGGACACCGTTCTAGCGTCCGGACTCATAACCAGTAGCTGACGGTCGCGGCGAGACAGATGGCGGCGAGGTAGTTGGTCGCCGAGCGGTCGTAGCGGGTGGCGATCCGGCGGAAGTCTTTCAGGCGACCGAACATCCGTTCGATAGCGTTGCGGCCCCGATAAAGCACGGGTGAGAAGCACGGCTTCCAGCGCCGGTTGATCTTGGGCGGGATGTTGGGCGCAGCTCCAGCCGCCTCGATCTGTCGGCGGATGGCATCGCTATCGTAGCCTTTGTCGGCCAGCACGATGCGGCAGGCGGGCAGGCGCTCCAGCAACACCGCGCCGGCCGAGCAATCGGCGGCCTGCCCGCCGGTCAGCAGGAAGGCGAGCGGGCGGCAGGCGCGGTCGGTGAGCGCGTGGATCTTGGTCGTGCGTCCACCCCGCGAGCGGCCGATGGCCTGACTTTGCTCCCCCCTTTACCCCCGGCGGCGCAGCGGTGCGCCCTCACGGCAGTGGAGTCGATCAGCACCTGGGAGGAGGGTCCACCGGCCTGGGCCAGCGTCTCGAACAGTCCGACTCAGATCCCCTTGGCCGCCCAACGAACGAAGCGGTTGTAGAGCGTCTTCTTCGGCCCGTAGACGTCCCGTGGCGCATCCGTCCAACGTCCGCCGGACTTCAGTACGTGGACGATGCCACTGATCACCCGCCGGTCGTCCACGCGCTCCTTGCCCCGCGTGTCAGTCGGCAGGTGCGGTGCGATCTTCGCAAACTGCTCGTCCGTCAGCCAGAACTGATCCATCGGCTCCTCCTGGGGACCCGTGAATCACACCCGCGCCATCCGCGCCACCGTTATGGGTCCGGACGCTAGAGCTGTTGCCGATCAGGTTGGATCGAAGTTGTCGTAACCGGCTGCAGCGAGGCAGCTTCGGCAGGCTTTTGGTGTGAGGCTGTCGAAGGCTGAGTGGATGGCCGCCTTCAAGTCTGATCCGCCCCCCTGTGAGTGGTCCGCCCTGAGGTATGGCATGCGGGCCAGGACGAGGACGGACAGATGGGAACGAAGCGGCACAAGCCGGAGGATGTCGTCGCCAAGCTACGGCAAGCGGACGTGCTGATCGCGCAGGGCCAGAGCGTAGCCGATGCGATCCGAGCTCTCGGCGTGACGGAGGTGACCTACTACCGCTGGCGCAAGGAGTTCGGCGGCCTGAAGACGGATCAGGTCCGGCGGATGAAGGACCTGGAGCTCGAGAACCAGCGGCTGCGCAAGGCGATCGCCGATCTCACGCTCGACAAGCTGATCCTGCAGGAGGCGGCAAAGGGAAACTTCTGAGCCCCGCGCGCCGACGTGCCTGTGTCGAGCACATCGTGGCGACGATGGACGTGTCCGAGCGTCGGGCTTGCCGGGCGCTTGGGCAGCATCGCTCGACACAGCGCAAGGTGCCGCGGGGGAGAGACGACGAGGCGGCACTGACCGCCGATCTCGTGGCGTTGGCCGAGACGTACGGCCGCTACGGCTATCGGAAGATCAGCGCCTTGCTGAAGGCGGCGGGTTGGCTGGTCAACGACAAGCGCGTGGATCCTTCGACAGGCTCAGGATGAGGGGATCTGGCGACGCGAGGGGCTGAAGGTGCCGGCCCGGCAGCCCAAGCGCGGCCGCATCTGGGACGGGGACGGCTCGTGCTTACGGCTGCGGGCGGAGCATCGCAATCACGTCTGGTCCTACGACTTCGTCGAGGCGCGCACCCATGACGGGCGCAAGTTCCGGATGCTCAACGTGGTCGACGAGTTCACCCGGGAGTGCCTGGCGATCCAGGTCGCGCGCAAGCTCAAGGCGGCGGATGTGATCGACGTGCTGTCCGACTTGTTCATCCTGCGCGGCGTGCCCGGCCACATCCGCTCGGACAACGGTCCGGAGTTCATCGCCAAGTCCGTGCAGGCCTGGATCACCGGCGTCGGCGCCAAGACCGCCTACATCGCGCCGGGCTCGCCGTGGGAGAACGGCTATGTCGAGAGCTTCAACGCACGACTACGGGACGAGCTGTTGAACGGTGAGATCTTCTACACGCTCAAGGAGGCACATATCGTGATCGAGAGCTGGCGACGACACTATAACGGCGTGCGCCCGCATGCCACACTTGGCTATCGACCGCCGGCCCCGGAGGTGTTCGTGCCAGCCATGTCCGCTTGGCCGGCTGCGCTCACCCGACCGGCTCCGCCGGCCAAGCTACCCGTGGTGGAGCGGCCCACCGTGCACTAACTTGGACCTTGGACCACTGCGTGGGGGCCGATCATGTGTCGCTTCGTTCCCATCTGTCCGTCCTCGTCCTGGCTCGAAAGCCATACCTCAGGGCGGACCACTTCAATGGGGGCGGATCAGAGCGGATAGCGCTCGCCGTTCGGACCGATCTTCATGATCGGCTGCGCGTGCGCTCCGGCATTCGACGGGACGGGGAGGGGAGATGCCTGTGCTGCCATGATGCCTGCCTCACGAGAGAGATGGAAAGCTGGCCGGGTTGGCCCCGGCTCGGGGTACGCAACGAAGGGGGATCAGCGCCGTGTCGGCAGGCGCTTGAGGCTGCTTTGGCGTGCGATCTTCGGAGCCGCCTTGGCTCCCGCCAGATCGCGCACGAAATGCGGGAAGAGAGACAGCGCCTCATGCAGGTGTTCGGCCTTCACCGTCCGGCTGCCAGCGGCCTCGGCGACGGCACGCGCGATCGGCAGGACCTTTCCGATACCGTCCGCGTGTCGGGCCTTGGCCAAGGCACGGCACAGCAGAAGAGCCTCCGGCCCTTGCACGTCGAACTGAGCAGCCAGCAGATCCGCATCCTCGTCGAAGATGCAGTCGATTTCCTCCCGCACCGGCAGACGTCGGGCGATCTGCTGCATGGCGGGCTTCTGCGAGTTGACGAACTTCAGCGCCTCGTTGTTGCCGAGGAACAGCATCTGGACGTTGGCCTGCTCGCTGATCGCCAGCAGATCGCGTAATATCAGTAGGCTGAGGTTCTGCGCTTCGTCGAACAGCAGTACGGGGCAGGAACTGGCCAGCGTGCAGAGAAGCTTGTGCGTCTGAGCGACGCCGTAGACCGTGCGCACGCCCAGGTGAGGAGCGACGGCCTCAAGGACCGCCATCTCCGCTTTGCCCATGACACCCGTGACGGTCACGAGGCCTACGGGCGGCCCATCCATCGCGTTGGAGCGGCGCACAGCCTCTTCCAGCGCGCGCGTCTTGCCGACGCCGGGCGCGCCGATCACGAGCCCGTTGTGGCCGAACCGCAGACACTGATCGATCGCGCCCAGCACGATGCTGGCCGCCGAGGTCATGACGAACGGGGTGTCCCGAGCTTCCTGCGCTTGGCGGCGGGCCTTGAATGCCGCCTTCTGAGCAGCCTCGGCCTCGCGCTTGGCGGTAGCCTCCGCGCGCATCTGCGCGATGCGCTCCTGACACCTGCGCTCTTCGCGCTCTTGCTCTTCCTGCGCCAACTGGTGCCGGATGATGTTGCCCTGCATGTAGCGGGAGAGGTGGGCGTACTTCGGATCGATGTTGGCGAGGCGTTCGCCGTACTCGCGAGCCCGGCGCTTGTCCTGCTCGAACTCGTCCTGGCGCTTGAGGACGTTGCGCTGCATCTGCGGCGTGCGGTCAGAGAGGTCGGTCACAGCAGGCCTCGCATGCGCTCGCGGCGTTCGACGGTGGCCCTGAGCCTGGCCTGCTTCGCCGCGTGCTCGCGGTCGTGTTGGGCGCCGGGGGCTTCCCGCACGGCCCGCCCGATCTCGGCGTCTTCCTCGCGCAGGGTGATGTTCGCGCCGATCGGCGCCGGCTTGGGCGCGCCGGCCCGCTCGGCCGAGCGCCGCATGCGCTCGCCAAGGTCGAGGGGTCGCGCCGTCGCAGCCAGGGCCTTGACGGTCGCCTTCGCCGCCCGTTCGCGCTCCGATGCCTCGACGGCGCCGTCTCTCGACAGGAAGGGGAACGCGGCGTCCTCTTGGGCGACCCCGATCAGCGTGTTGTCCATGGTGAACACCGGGACGGCGTTCCACGTGGTGTACTTCGGCAGGCGGATGGTGACGCGCTCGCCCTCGTGCCGGAACAGCTCGGGGCAGTAGAACACACCGCCCTTGGCCTCGATCTTCCCTTGGCGGACGATGCGGGTCTCGGCGGTGGAGAACGCCATGAACAGGGCGTTCTCGTCGGCGGTGGTCCGCGTCCAGCCGTCCCGTACCGCGCTGTGGTAGGCATCGTTGGGGGAGAGGCCCTTGAGGCCGCCCGACTGGGGCCGGCTGTTGTAGTAGCCAAGGCGGCCGTTCACTTCGTCTCGGTAAGCGTCGATCCCGAGGCCGTAGGGGGTCGGCGCCCGGCCGACGTTGGCCGTCTTCGACTTCATGCGGTCGCCGCCGATGTAGCCGGGCAACGAGGCGAACAGGGTCCGCTCGATGATGCCGAAGGCTCCCTCGATCAGGCCTTTGGCCTGGGCGTTGTAGGGGCGGGCCTTCACGATCGGCGAGCCGTGGTCCAGCAGCTCGCCGCGGAACCCCGTGAGTTGCATCGCGTCCTTCAGGAACTCGGCGAACAGGTATTCGGACCCGTTGTCGAGGTAGAGCATGGCCGACATGCCCCAGGCCGGGTCACGGACCATGTTGAGGAAGCTGGCGATCAGGTCGGCGTTGCGGATGCTGGTGCCAGCATCGCACAACACCACGTCCCAGCGGACGCGGCGGGTGCCAACATCCTTCCACGCGATCAGCTTCGGCGTGGCCGTAGTGCCGTCAGCCCGCTCGATCAGCGTGTCGGTGTGGTGCACATCGCCGAGCACGAGCCCCATGGGCGGGATGCCGGCGGTGCTCCGGCGGATGCGGGGCCGGGCATCCTCGAACGCCTTGCGGTCGTGCTTGAATTCGTAGCCGCGCCGCACCCGCTTGTCCCGTTCCACGAAGGGGCGGGGGAGGGCGCAGGCTTCGACAAGGGCTGTCGCGGTGCCGGCGAAGCCAGCGGCGGCGGTGAGGTCCTGAAGCCGCTCGGAGGCGAGGCGCATCACGTCGCCGAGGCTGGCGTTGCTCGCCCACAGGTCGCGCACGTCCTGCCGTACCTCGGCGGCGATCCGCTCACGGGTCTCCGGGTCGAGGTGCGCCGTGGCTTGATCCCATTTCCTGGTCAGGATGAGCTTCGGGGCGGTGCCGGTGCGCTTGCTCCGGCCCAAGGCGGCCATGTCGCCGTCACCGTAGCGCTCGATCCACCGCTGGATCGTGCGCTCAGGGACGCGCTCGCGGCGCTGGTGGACAGGGTGATAGTGCTCGCGCCCGGCGATCTCGCGGACGGCCGAGGCACGCTCCGATGTTCCGGCCTTGGCCGCGAGGGCAGGGCGGATCACGCTGAAGCGCCATTCGCGCAGCTCCAGAGCGGCATCGGTGCGCAGAGGCTCGGGCTTCAAGCGCTGTTGAAGCTCCTGCCAGCGGTGTTGAAGGTCGAGAGGGAGACTGTCGAGGCGGACCTCGTATATACGCCCCGCTCTGCCGCCACGGCCATGCTGTTCAACAACACATAGACGGCAGCCGCGCCATTTGTAGGCATCGCGCCGCAAGCTTGCCTGAAGCACTTCGTGTGCGCTCTGTCTGCCGATATGAGCACAGTTGGCAAGTTCCTGAGTGGTAAGCCAATGTTTCATGGGCGGTATCCTGCCAATCGGACCGCCAAATCTCTGCGAAGCTCATCGATGAGCGCAGCTTGCATCTTGTCGCCAAGTGAAGAAACTTTTATAATAAATACGCCAGTAGGTTTTAAATCGTGGTTATAGAATTGAGAAAATCGAAGCCGCCTGCCGTGCCATTTGTAGCGGCGTGACTTGGCTGTTCTGGCCATTGCACGGCGAACTGCGCGGACACCTATCCCGGCTGCAAAGGCCACATCTTCGACCTCTACGCTAAAGTCGATCATGAGGCCGGTCGCAGGATTGATGGGTGTCAGCACCATCAGGCAGCCGTGCTCAATACTTCGGTCAATATCCTGGCGCGAAGTTCTCGGGCTTTTTTGCCCTGAGACTGACCACGCAAAGCACTGTAGGCCAGTTGACGACTGATGCCCCGCGACTTGAGCCAAGCGTTCAGCGATGTTCCTTCGGCGATCAGCGCGCCACGGACACGGTTGTACTCACCTTCGTAGGCCAGCAGGCTGTCGTGCGGCACAACGTCCATGGTAGGCTCCAACAACATGTCACGACATGGTGGATGACACTTTTTGCAATGTCACGCAATACGGCAAATGAGGCTGATGCCGAAATTGATCGGCTCAAGCGCGAGCTGAACGTTGAGCTCGATCGCGAGCTGGCAGAGGAACTGGGCTTGGACCCTTCCACGGTCGCCGGTTGGCGCCGCCGGGGCAGCGTCCCAGAACGATACCGCATGCGCGTACTCCGCATGGCGGATCAAAGCGCAGGCAGAGCTACCAAGCTGTCGTCTGCTATCTCTCTTCGGGAGGCATATATTTTTGCCCTAATAAGGCACGCGGTATTCGCCTACCCAGATGCCGGGTTCGGTTTGGCAAATTATGAGGCGACATATTTCGGCTTTAGATTAGCAAATCTTCATTATTATTTGAAAAGGCGATTTGGATTGGAGGCTGATCCAGACAAGTTGCGGGCCCTTTACGAAGGGCTTCTCCGTGAGGTCGAGGAAGCGGACATACCGGTCTGGCTGGAAACCATCGGCTCCTGACTCTTACCCTACCAATCACCCTACCAATTGCGGAGCCTTGAAACTGCGCCCGACCAAAACACCAAATCGCATCAGTAAGTTGTCGATAAATGGCGCTGGTACGCCCCGGGGCAGGGCCTTACCAATTGGGTACCTGCCGAATATTATCTAAGTCTCTGATTTGTGTATGACTTTCTATAAGCTGACGCCATTTTGCGATAGCAGCCCAGCGCCACTTTTCGATTTCGCCCCCATCAGATCTCCGCCCCAACGGCCACCAAAGGCGTTCGCATAAGATATATTATGGAACATGATGTCGAGGGCAGGGTCGCCCGGCGCCGTATGGTCAAGATCATTAACCATGATTCCCTCGCATTTGAGCGAAGATTGCGAGGGAATCGGATCGGTTCGATCCGATGATGCCTCACGGTCGGAGAGCGACATTGCATGAAATTGCAGATTGGCAACTCCAGGTCGGCACTTGTGGCATGATCATGCATAACGTATTCAATTTGGGCGGTAGGCGCGGCGCACTCTCGCAATCGTCACAATTCCCGGGCAACACGGCCAGACCGATGATCGCGATCAAGCGCTTCACCCCGTTTCACGCCGAGCCTCGCTCCATGCCGCTCCGCCCGCTCCTCGGCTTGATGCCGCTCGCCGCGCTGGCCATCGCCGGCATCGGCCCGGCCCTCGCCCAGCCCGACGCGCCGCCGGTCACGGGGCAGGCGCCGACCGAGCGCGTGGCCGAGCGGGTGCCGGCCAAGCTCGCCCGCCTCGCCTCGATGCTCGGGCAGGATGGCGACGTGCGGATCGTGGCGTTCGGCTCGTCCTCCACGGAAGGGGCGGGCGCGTCCTCGCCGGCCATGGCCTACCCTGCCCTGCTGGAGCGCGACCTCGAGGAGCGGCTGCAGATCGGTGCGTCGAGCCGGCGCTCGATCACCGTGATCAACCGCGGCAAGGGCGGCGACACCTCCGAGGAGATGGCGAAGCGCCTGGAGCGCGACGTGCTGGCCGAGCGGCCCGACCTCGTGATCTGGCAGACCGGCAGCAACGATCCCTTGCGCGGCGTGCCGGTGGAGCGTTTCGTCGAACTGACCCGCGCCGGCATCCAGGCGATCCGGGCCACCGGCGCCGACGTGGTGCTGATGGACCAGCAATGGTGCCGCAAGCTCTCCGGCGTCGACGGCGCCGAGCGCTACGGCGAGGCCCTGCACGCCCTCGCCGCCGAACTGAACGTCCCGGTGATCCGCCGCCGCGCCCTGATGCAGTCCTGGGTCACGCACGGCCTGATGACGCCGGCCCAGATGATCGGCCCCGACGGCCTCCACATGACCGATGCGGGCTATCGCCAGCTCGCCAAGGCGGCCGCCGCCCAGATCCTCGTCGGCGCCGGCCTGATCCAGCCCACGCTGGCCCGGAACTGAACCGGAGGAGGGACCTCTTTCCAAGAGGTCCCGAAGCCCCCTCCCCGCACACCATGCCCCACACCGAGCTGACCGAGGCGGCGCTCGCCGCCTTCCTCGACGCGTTCTACGGCAAGGTCCGCCGCGATCCGCTGATCGGGCCTGTCTTCGCCGGCCGGATTCCGGACGCGGATTGGCCGCATCACATGGCCCGGGTGACCGATTTCTGGTCCTCGGTGCTGCTGAAGACCGGCCGCTACAAGGGCAACCCGTTCGGCCGCCATCTCGGCATCGGCGGGCTCGCCCCGGACCACTTCGCCCGCTGGCTCGGCCTGTTCGAGGAAACTGCGGCGGAGTTTTTCGACGCTCCTCTTGCCGGGGACATCGCCGGGCGGGCGCACCGGATCGGCGACAGCCTCAAAGCGGGTTTGTTCTTCCGGCCCGATCTCGCGGGCGTACGGTGAGACGCCGTCCCCCCAGTCGCTCCGACCCGCGCCCGCATCCTGAGGTGCCGCGTCAGCGGCCTCGAAGGAGGGCTCCCGCTCGCACGCGAGCCCTGGAGCCCTCCTTCGAGGCTGCGCTTCGCTCCGCCTCTCGGGGTGAGGCGGTCGGGTGTGAGAAACCGGGCAGGCCGACGCTCTACAGATCCACCGCGACGCTCAACCCGTCATGCGCCGGCACCACCCCCGGCGGCAGCTTCCTGGCCAGCGTCGCGTAGTCGAGATCGGTGTGGAGATTCGTCAGGATCGCCCGCCGGGGCGCGACCTCCTCGATCAGGGCGAGGGCGTCCGAGACCGAGTAATGCGACGGGTGAGGGATCTCGCGCAGGGCGTCGATGATGAGCAGGTCGAGGTTGCGCAACTCCGCCTTGGCGGCCTCCGGCATCAGGCTCACGTCCGGGGCGTAGGCTGCCGGGCCGAAGCGGAAGCCGTGGGCGGCCTCGTTGCCGTGCTCCATCCAGAAGGCCACCGCTTCGATCGTGCCGCCGGCACCGTCGATCGTCACGGGCTCGCCCGCGCGCAACTCGTGCAGGTCGAGGATTGGCGGATAGGCGCTGCCCGGCGGCGTCTCGAAGGCGTAGCCGAACCGGGCCGTCAGCAGCGTGCGGGTGAGGGGATCGGCATGGACCGGGATGCGCCGGCGCATCTGAATCACGAGGGGGCGGACGTCGTCGATACCGTGGGTGTGGTCGGCATGCGCGTGGGTGTAGAGCAGGGCGTCGAGGCTGGTCACGCCCGCATCGATCAGTTGCTCGCGCAGGTCCGGCGAGGTGTCGACCAGGACCGTCGTCGGTGCCCCCTCCCCTCGCGCTTCCCCTTGCCGCTCGCGACGCTCGACCAGCAGCGAGCAGCGGCGGCGGCGGTTGCGCGGGTCGGACGGGTCGCAGGCGCCCCAGCCGGAGCCGACCCGCGGGACGCCGCCCGACGAGCCGCAGCCGAGGATGCGGAGCGTCAGGCTCGCCATGGGCCCTCCCCGATCGTCATGCGGACACGCCCTCAAGGGCCGCCGCCTTCGTGAACAGCCGGTAGAAATTGCCCGTGGTGAGCGCGGCGAAATCCTCGAATGGCAGGTCGAGGGCCCGTGCCAGCACGCGCGCGGTGTCGGCGGTGTAGGCGGGCTCGCAGCGCTTTCCCCGATGCGGCTCCGGCGCCAGGAACGGCGCGTCGGTCTCGACCAGGATGCGGTCGCGCGGGACGCGGCGGGCGATGTCGCGCAGCGCGTCCGAGCGGCGGAAGGTGACGATGCCGGAGAACGACACGAACAGCCCCAGTTCGACCCCGACCTCGGCCAGCCGCGCGCCCGACGAGAAGCAGTGCAGCACCGCCTTGAACGGGGCGCGGGCCATCTCGTCGGTCAGCACCGCCTCCATCTGCGCGTCGGCGTCGCGGGAATGGATCACCAGCGGCAGGCCGGCGCGGCGGGCGGCCTCGATATGGGCGCGCAGCACCCGCTCCTGCACGGCCTCCGGTGCGGCATCCTCGTAATGATAGTCGAGCCCGGCCTCGCCGATGCCGACGCAGCGCGGGGCCTCGGCCAAGGCCGCGATCGTGTCGGCGGGCACGTCCGGTTCCTCGGCCGCGCCGTGCGGGTGGGTGCCGACCGTGTACCAGACGGCGGGGTTGGCCTCGCTGATCGCCCGGTAGCTGTCCGCCTTGGCGACCCGGGTCGAGATGGTGACGAGCCGCGTCACCCCCGCGGCCGCCGCGCGGGCGACGACGCCGGGGATGTCCTCGGCGAAATCGGGGAAATCGAGATGGCAGTGGCTGTCGACCAGCATGGATTCTTTTGAGCGGGGAGGGCGTGAGGGAGACGGAGGCCGTCAGGCCGCTGCCTCCGGTTTCTCGAAACGCGGGAAGATCGGCGCCGGTGCCGGAAGCGCCGTGCCGGGCGTCAGGCGATGGGCCTCGTCGGCGAAGGCGAAGCTCCGCGCGTCGGCCGGCACCGCCAGGAGATCCAGGAGCGCCGCGCCCGCCGTCGGCACGAAGGGCTGCACCATGATCCCGACTCGGCGCAGGGTCTCGACGGTGACGTAGAGCACCGTCTCCATGCGGGCCGGATCGGACTTGCGTAAGCGCCACGGCTCTTCCGACGCGAAGTAGCGGTTGGCGTCGGCCACCACGGTCCAGATTTCGGACAGGATCGTGTGCAGCGCCAGATCGCGCATCAATCCCCTCGCCTTCTCCGGCAGGGCCGCGGCGGCGGCGAGCAAGCGGGTATCCGCTTCGCTGAGGGCGCCCGGCTGCGGCACGGCGCCGGACAGGTTCTTGGCGATCATCGAGAGCGAGCGCTGGGCGAGATTGCCGAGATCGTTGGCGAGATCCGCGTTGATGCGGTTGATGATCGCCTCGTGGCTGTAATTGCCGTCGCCGCCGAACGGCACCTCGCGCAGCACGAAGTAGCGCAGGGCATCGACCCCGTAGGTCTCGGCCAGATCCATCGGATCGACGACGTTGCCGAGCGATTTCGACATCTTCTCGCCCTTGGAGAGCAGGAAGCCGTGGCCGAAGACGCGGGCCGGCACCGGCAGCCCCGCCGACATCAGGAAGGCCGGCCAGTAGACCGCGTGGAAGCGGACGATGTCCTTGCCGATCACGTGCACGTCGGCCGGCCAGAAGCGGAAGCGCGGATCGCTCTCGTCGGGGAAGCCGCAGACCGTGAGGTAGTTCGTCAGGGCATCGACCCAGACATACATGACGTGGGCCGGATGCCCCGGCACCGGCACGCCCCAATCGAAGGTGGTGCGGCTGATCGAGAGGTCCTTGAGCCCCGAGCGCACGAAGCTGGCGACCTCGTTGAGGCGCGTCTCCGGGCTCAGGAAATCGGGGCGCTCGGCGTAGAGCGCGAGCAGGCGATCCTGATACTTCGACAGGCGGAAGAGGAAGTTCTCCTCCTCCATCCACTCGACCGGGGTGTCGGTCTTGATCGAGCGGCGGCTTCCGTCGGGGCCCACGACGGTCTCGGCCTCGTCGTAATAGGCCTCGTCGCGCACCGAGTACCAGCCGGCATATTTGGCGAGATAGATGTCGCCATTGGCCTCCATGCGCCGCCACAGCTCCTGGGCGGCGGCGTAATGGTCGGCCTCCGTGGTGCGGATGAAGCGGTCGTAGGCGCAGTTCAGCCGGTCGGCCATGGCCTTGAAGCGCCCGGCCATGTCGTCGACGAAGGCCCGCGGGCTGATCCCGGCCCTGGCCGCCGTCTGCTGGATCTTGAGACCGTGCTCGTCGGTGCCGGTGGAGAACAGCACCTCGCGCCCGTCGAGGCGCTGGAAGCGCGCGATCGCGTCCGTGGCGATCACCTCGTAGGCGTGGCCGATATGCGGCGCGCCGTTGGGGTAGGAGATCGCCGTGGTGATGAGGAAGGGCTGCCTCGCCGTCTCGCTCACGTATGATGTCCCGGCTGGTTCGAACATGGACCGAGGGGCCTTGTGGCGCGCCGCGTCCCGCGACGCAACCGAGGCGAGGCGGAGCGCGGTGCTGTCAGAGCGCCGGACGCACGCTGGCGGCGGAAAACCGCCCGATTCCTGGTGGACGGGGGATCCGAAGCGCACGGGGACACGCCGCCCCGGACCGTCCCCGAGACCCCTGCCATGATCACCCGCCTCGTCAGAGGATTGTCGTCCCGCTCCGCGGTGCCGCTCGTCGCGACGGGCCGCGCCCCGGCGGCGCCCGTCGCCGTCGGTACCCGCGCGGCGGGCCTCTCCAACATCCAGGTCCTGCGCGGGCTCGCGGCGAGCGCCGTGCTCGTCCACCATACGGCCCACTACGCCGAGGCCCTGCGCGGCGCCGGGCGGCCGATGCGGGCCCTCGACGCCATGCTCGGGCTGTGGGGCGTGGCCCTGTTCTTCGCGATCTCCGGCTTCCTGATGGCCGGGCTCGTCCTGCGCGACCGCCCCCTCGCCTTCCTGTCCCACCGGATCGCGCGGATCTTCCCGACCTATCTCGCCGTGGTCGCCCTGTTCGCCGGGCTGTTCGCCGCCCTTGGCCTCGGCTTCGGCAATCTCACGCCGCTGACATTGTCGCTCGCGCCGGCCGGCCCGCGCGCCTACCCCCTCACCGTCGAGTGGACGCTGGTCTTCGAGACGAGCTTCTATGCCGGCCTGTTCCTCGTGGCGCTGGCCGGCCTCGCCCGCCGGATCGTGCCGCTGGCGCTCGGCTGGCTCGGGCTCATGGCCGCCGCCTTCGTGATGCTGCCGCAGGGCGCGGTCGACCTTACCCTGCCGCCGCTCTACCTGCTGCCGCTGTCCGGCGCCTGCATCCCCTTCGCGGGCGGCCTGCTCCTGCCGCGCCTCATCACGTCCGGTCGGCTGCGGCCCGCCGCGGGTCTGCTGGCGCTGCCGCTGGCGGCGGCCTGCCTGCTGGTGGAGATCGACGCGGCGCGCTGGCTCGGCGGGGCCGCCGCAGTGCTGCTCGTGGGCGCCGCCGCGACCGGACCGCAAATTCGGGGCGAGGGGCCCCTGTCCCGGGCGGCGCTGGCCCTCGGGGATGGGAGCTACGTCCTCTACCTCGTCCACGTCCCGGTGCTGTGGCTCACGGCCCAGGCCCTGCCCGCGTCCTGGCCCGGATTCGCCTATGGGCTCGTCGGAATTGCCGCGGCGCTCGGCCTCGCCGCCCTGCTCGGCCCCCTCGACGGAGCGCTCTACCGGCACCTGCGCCGCCGCATCGATGCGGCCTCCCCCCGGAGCCTGCGGTGGGGCCTCACCCTCTACCTCCTGCTGTTCTTCGGTTGTGCCGCCTGGGGCAGCATCGAGACCGCCCGCAACGATCTGCGCGAGAGCCGGGCACGGGCCGCCCTCGCCGGGCTTCCCCCGGAGGCGTGGTCCGGCCGCGAATCGGCCGAGGCCGCGCTCACGGGCCGCGACCTCGGCCTGCCGGCCACCCTGCGGGGCGCGCTCGAAGCGATCGAGCCGGTCTCGCCGACGGAGGCGATCGTGAGCGGCTTCGCCTACGATCCGGCGCGGCCGGAGCGCGGGATGATACTCGCCCTCTATTGCGGCGGGCGGCTCGCGGGGCTCGACCGGCCGCGGCGCCTGCGCGCGGATCTCACTGCCCGCCCCGGCTTCGAGGGCGCCGGACGACAGCGGATCGGCTACCGGATGCGCATCCCGCGCGCGGCCTGTCCGGGCGATGCCGTCCCGCTCGCCATTGTCGTCGACGAGGACGGGCGCATGGCCGCGCTGCCCGGGACGGCCGGCCGGTGATGCGCCGGTTTGGGGCTTACCGGCCGGCAGCCGCCAGCGTCTCGAAGGCCGCGAGCACCAGGGGACGGCGGTCGAGATTGTAGATCGCCGCCTCGCGGGCGGCGGCGCCGATGCGCTCGGCGGCCTCGACCAGCGGCAGGAGCCGGGCCGGGCCCTCCCCCTGGCGGCGGTCGATCTCGGCGGCGACATGGCGCTGGATCGCGTCGAGCACGGCCGCGAGCAGGGGCTCGGCATCGCGGGCGGCGAGGCTCTCGCCGAGCTTCAGGACGCGGCGCCAATCCGGGTCGGGCAGGCCGGCGAGCAGGCTCGACACCTCCGCCTCGATCCCCTGCGTCGCGGGATCGAGCAGGGCCACCGCCCGCGCCACCGAGCCCTCGCAGAGGGCCGCGGCGCGGGCGAGCGCCGCCGGATCGGGCCGGGGGAAGGGGGCCGGAAAGCCCTCGATCACGGTGCGCACCTGCTCTTCGGCCAGCGGGCGCAGGGTCAGGGCGCGGCAGCGGGAGCGGATCGTCGGTAGGAGCCGCCCCGGCGCGTGGGACACGATCAGGAAGATCGCCCGCGGGGGCGGCTCCTCGATCATCTTCAGCAGCGCGTTGGCGCTGTTGGCGTTGAGATCCTCGGCGCTGTCGACGATGCAGACGCGCCAGCCCCCCTCCCCGCCCGCGGTGGTGGCGAACAGGGCGAGCGCCTCGCGGGCGGCATCGACGGAGATGCGGGTCGGCAGGGTCTTGGCGCCCGGCGCCTGGACCCGGCGCAGTGCGATCAGGTTCGGATGCGACAGGGCCGCCACTTGGCGGGCGGCCGGATGGTCCTCGGGCAGGTCGAGGCGGTCGGGGGCGGGCAGCGTGCGCGGATCGGCGACCAGACGCCGGGCGACGCGATAGGCGAGCGTCGCCTTGCCGATGCCGACGGGGCCGCCGATCAGCCAGGCATGATGGAGGCGGCCGGCGGCCAGAGCCTCGGTGAAGGCCGTCTGGGCCGCCCCGTGGCCGACGAGGCGGGTCTGCTCGCGCGGGCGCGGCACGTGGGCGAGATCGCCGGCTTCGGCCTCCGTGACGGCGGGCGCCTCCTTGCGGGCGCGGCCTCCCTCAGGCGGCATGGTCGCGGTCTCCTTCCCGATCCCCTGCCCGATCCCCTGCCCGATCGCCGTCACGGTCCCCCGGGCTCGTCTCGCCGGGCAGGAGATCGGGCCGGAGGGCGGCAAGGGCCGCGCGGATCGCCGCCTCCACCGCGTCAGGGCCGGGCTCGGCATCGATCACCCGGCAGCGCTCCGGCTCGGCCTCGGCGATGGACCGGAAGGCCGCCCGCAACCGCTCGTGGAAGCCCAGCGCCTCGGCCTCGAACCGGTCCGGCGCCTCGCCCCCCTCCCCGCTCCTGCGGCGGGCGCGGGCGAGGCCGGCCGGTGCCGGCAGATCGAGGATCAGGGTCAGGTCGGGGCGCAGGGCGCCGAGCGTCACCCGCTCCAGGCTCGCGATCAGCGCCGGATCGAGGCCGCCCGCCGCGCCCTGATAGGCCCGGGTGGAATCGGCGAAGCGGTCGCACAGGACGATGGCGCCGCGCTCCAGCGCCGGGCGGATCAGCGCGTCGATATGGTCGATGCGGGCCGCGGCGAAGATCAGCGCCTCGGCGAAGGGGCCGAACGGTTTGGCCACGCCCCGGAGCAGCGCCTCGCGATAGCGTTCCGCCCGCTGGGTGCCGCCGGGCTCGCGCGTCGTCACGACCTCGCGCCCGCTCCGTTCCCGCAGGGTGGCCGCCAGTCGGGCGATCTGGGTGGACTTGCCCGCCCCCTCCCCGCCCTCGAAGGTGATGAAGACGCCCCGCGGCGCATCGCTCGACATGAAAAGCGGGCTAGCACAGGGTGGGCCGGCGCGACAGCGCAGGTGGCGGGCAGGGGGAGACGCCGAACGCTCTCTATCGTGATTCCGGGTTCGCCTCCGGCGCCCGGAATCACGGCAGTGGATTGTCCGAAGTTGGCGGCGATGGCGCTCGCGTCGGACCGCGGACGCTCAAACGGCAGGCGCCGTCGTCAGCCATTTCCGCATCGCGTCGAAGGTGGCGATGCCGGCCGCGAAGGCAGGGGCTTCCTGCGTTGGAGGAAGGCCGTCCAGCCGCTCGCGGAAACGCCGCCAGAGCGGCCCGGCCTCGCGGCCCCGGCCGGCGTAATAGGCGAGCGGGGCCGCCTGCCCGTGCAGGCCCCCGACATGGCGCCCGATGACGAGACCGCCGAGGGTCGAGCCCTCCAGCACGTAGAGCGCGCCGAAGGCCGCGCCCTCCCCGTCGAGGACGGGGGCGTCGGGCGCGGGCAGGGCGTCGCGGGCCGCTTCGTCGAGGCCGAGGGCGGCGAGATCCGTGTCGAGGGCCGCGAGCCGCCGCCGGGGCGCGAGAAAGTCCGCGTCGGAGAGCCCTGCGGCGATGGCGGGCTCGTAGGCGGCGTGGAAGCCCCGCAACCGGGCCAGCAGCGCGCGGTAGCCGGGAAGCGTCGCCACCTTGTCCTGCCAATCGAGATCGCGTTCCAGGGCGGCATGGGCATCCGCCGTGGCCTCGCGCAGGCGGGCGTGCAGGGTCTCGCGCTCGCTCACACCCGGCTCCGGCTCAGACGTGAACGGTGAAGCAGGCGCCGCCCGCATTCTCGGCCTCGATACGGGCGCCGATCTGCTCCAGCATGGCGCGGACCAGCTTCATCCCGAGCCCGGTGCCCTGCGCCTTGCGGCTTTCCCAATCCGGCGGCATGCCGTCGCCGTCGTCGCAGACGGTGAGCCGCACCGCCCCTTCCCCGCTGCGGCCCTCGCCCGATGCGGGCGCCGCCCCCTCCGTCCCCTCGCTCCGCCGCTCGCCCTTCACCGTCACGGTGATATGCGCGCCCTTGTCGGGCCGGCTCGCATATTTGAACGCGTTGGTGACGAGTTCGGTGGTGATGAGCGAGAGCGCCACGGCGTGGCGATAGGGCACCATCAGGCCGGCATCGGCGGTCAGCTCGACGCTGTGCTCGTCCCCCGCCATCCCGGCGAGGTCGTCGCAGAGCGCCTGGATGGTCTGGCCGAGATCGACCTCCTCCAGGCTGTCGCCCTGGTACAGGCTGTCATGGACGCGGGCCACGCTCATCACCCGCGCCGAGGTCTCGGAGAAGGCTTGGCGGGCGGCCGGGTCGGCGATCTGGCGGCGCTGCATATGCAGGAAGGCCGTGACGATCTGCAGCGAGTTCTTGACCCGGTGGTCGATCTCGCGGGTCAGGAGATCCTTCTGCTCCAGCAGGCGCTCCTTCTCGGCGAGCAGACCGGTCAGCTCGGAGATCTTGCGGCGCTGGCGCAGGACCACGCCGTCCACGGCCTCCGCGAGCTGCTGGGCGAGATCGACCTTCCACGGGGCGAAGGGGATCGAATGGCCGCGCCGCTCCTCGACCCAGCGCTCGAACGAGCGCCGCGGCAGCACCGCCACCGGCCCGCTGCCGGGCAGGACCGGCTTTCTCGGATCGCCGCCCCAGGTGACCGTGCTCGGCACTTCCGGCTTGAACCACAGGAGCAGGTGGCGCCGCTGGGCCCCGACGAACACCGCGAGCAGGCCGCTCGCGATCTCGGTATAGGAGGCGGCCGGCGCATGGTGCAGCGCCAGCGTGTCGGTGACGAAGCTTCGCGCCTCGGCGGGCAACTCCGCCCGCAGCCACTCGGTGAGCGCTCCGATCTGCGCCTCGTCCGGCGCCGCACCCGCCCGCCACACGGTGTCGTCGGAGACGATCGCCGCGCCGGTGGCGGCGAACAGGTCGATCAGCGCCGGACTGCCCTGCATCAGGGTGTCGGTGAAATCCTCGGTGCTGGTCAGCCGCCGCACCAGCTGACCCTGGATATCGAGATGATGCTGGCGCTCGCTCCAGAGCGCCTTGCCCTCGATCTCCTGCACCCGCATCGCGAAGGCGTCGGTCAGGACGGTCGCCGCCGCGCGGGTCTCCGGGGCGACGTAGTGCGGACGGCGGTGATGGCCGATCATCAGGCCCCACAGCCGGTTCTCGACCATGATCGAGATCGACATCGAGCCGTCGACGCCGAGATTGCGCTGGTATTCGAGATGGATCGGCGACAGCGTGCGGTTCTGGGCGAAGGTCAGGTCGATCGGCGCATTGCCGGCGGCCCGATCCGCCACCAGGGGCACCGGCACGCAGTCGCGGTCGATGACGAAGCGGCTCTTGGCCTTGGTGTAGAGCGCGCGCGCCTGGGCCGGGATGTCGGAGGCGGGGAAGCGTAGGCCGATCAGCGGGCGCTGCCAGTCCGGCACCATGTCCTCGGCGATGGCCTCGCCGTTCCAGTCGGTGTCGAAGCGGTAGACCAGCACCGATTCGAAGCCGGTGACCGCACGGATCTCCAGGGCGGCGATCTGGGCCGCCTCGGTGAGGCTCTCGGCGGCGCGCAGGCGGGTCATCGCCAATTCGGTGTCGAGGGGGCTCGCGGCGCAAAAGTCCTCGGCCCGCTCGGGGGCGAGTTCGAGTTCGACGATCACCCGACCGAGATGGACATGGGCGACGAGATGAAAGCTCTCGCCCCGGGGCGGCAGGCTGACCGTGCGGCGCAGCACCCGCCCGTCGGTGAGGCTGTGGGCGGCGATCCCGTCGCGGAGGGCGGACACGATTCCCGTCGGCAGCACCGCGTCCAGATGCTGCCCGGTCGGCGGGAACAGGGCGGGCGGCAGCACGTCCGCCGCGTTGGCGCTGAAGGCGAGGATCTCGAAGCTGCCCGCGTCGGCGGCGAGCATCACGGCGTTCGGCTGGATCGAGCCGGGGATGTGGATCGGCTCGCGCTCGCACAGGCCGGGATCGACCGGCTCGGCCCGGCTGCGCTGGGCGATGGCCGCCAGCACCGCCTCGCGGGAGGGGCCGGAGGCGATCTGCTCCAGGGGGCTGATGGCGAGCCAGGTGCGTCCGTCCGTGCCGGGCATCAGGCCGATGCGCGCCCGCAACGGGGCGGGAAGTCGGCCGAACACGAACTCGAAGGTCTGCGCGCCGACGCTCCCGCGCTGGGTCCCGAGGAAGCGGCCGTAGAAGCCCGGAACGCGGGCGCTCGGCATGAGATCACGGAAGAAGTTGCGTCCCACCATCGATTCGGGGGCGAAGCCGCACAGGCTTCCCGCCGCCCGGTTGCAGGCGAGCACGAGCCCGGCCGGATCAAGAGCGAGAAGCCCCGCCTCGATCGCGTCCATTTGGGCTGTCGTCAGGGCATCGAGATCGACGGGCAGATCGATCGAGACAGAGTCCGACCCCGTGGCCGTCCCTTTGGCCGCTCCCGTGATCGCTCCCTTGGTGTGCATCTGCGACGGATCGACCATTACGCTGCCCGATATGCCTGCCGCAGGCCTTGTGCGCAATCCTTCTGTCGGAAAGATCCCCCGTGCGAGGCTAAACCGGCATATGGCCAAGTTGTTGAGCTCACGGAACTTTGTATGCAAGCGCACAGAGTGTGCATATCGAAGCGGACCGCCTCCTGCGGCTCATGATCGGCCCGGTGCTGCTGGTTGGGCCGCGCGCTCCCTAGGCCGCCCCGGATGCGCTCACACGCCGATCCGGTGCCGTGCCGGCCGCCGCCGAAGGGCGGCCCCGAACCTTAATGATGAAGATGCTCCGATCGTTCATCGACTGCAGAAGGGGCGGGGCGCGGATCAGCCGTCCCGATCCATCAACTGACCGAGCGCCGTGTCGAGCGCTTCCTCCAGGGTCGGGTGGTAGAAGGGACGGTCGCGGAAGGCCGCCACGTCGAGACCGTCCTGCACGGCGTAGGCGACGAGATGGGCCAGATGCTCGACCTCCGGGCCGATCATCTCGGCGCCGACGAGGCGTCCGCCGGGCTCGGCATAGAGGCGCAGGCCTCCCTGCGCCCGGTCCATGGCGCGCGCCCGGCCCTGGTCGCAGAAATCCGCGCCGCCGACGCGGTGGCCCGCGTCCTCGTCGAAGCCGCCGCCCACCACCGCGATCTGCGGATCGCTGAACACCATGGCGAGCATCACCCAGCGCTCCGGCCGCTCGACGCCCGCACCGGCGGCGAGGCGGGCGGCGTTGCGTCCGGCGATCTTTCCCTGGCGGCTCGCCTCGTGCAGGATCGGGCGATCGGCATTGGCGTCGCCCGCGATGAACAGGGCGGTGCCCTCGCATTGCAGGGAGCGGGCGTCGAAGGCGGGGCTGCCGCGCTCGTCGAGCTGGGCGCCGGTGCGTTCGAGGCCGATGCCCCGCACGTTCGGCGGCCGTCCGGCAGCGGAGAGCACCCGGGCGAAACGGCCGGATCCCGATGTCGAATCCGCCCCTTCCTTCGCGCTCCAGGTCAGGTGCACGCCGTCGCCCTCCGCAGCGCCGGATTCGACTTCCGCGCCGAGATGGAGATCGAAGGCGCCGGAGAAGATCTCGCGGGCCGCAGCCGTCAGGTCGGGATCCTTCAGGCCCCCCAGGCTGTCACCGGGATCGAACACGCTGACCCGCACGCCGAGCCGGGCCATGGCCTGGGCGAGTTCGAGCCCCACCGGCCCGGCACCGAGCACCGCCAGGGATTCGGGCAGGGCTTCGATCTCGAACACGGTGTCGGTGGTGAGCACGCGCTCACCCAGGTCGTGCAGCGGCTCGGGCACGCTCGGGCTCGACCCGGTGGCGAGCACCGCGGCCTTGAAGCGCAGGCGCGTGTGGTCGCCCACCCGCAGGCAATCCGGTCCCTCGAACACCGCCCGGCCGGTCAAGCGCGATTCCGCCGGCAGATCGTCGAGCCCCTCGAACACGGACGCCACGAAGTCGTCGCGCAGGCTGCGCATCCGCCGCAGCACCGCAGGGCCGTCGATCTCAACGCCCCCGACCCGCACGCCGAACCCCTCCGCGCTCCGGGCGACATGCGCCGCCTCGGCCGCACTGATCAGGAGCTTCGACGGCATGCAGCCGACGCGGGCACAGGTGGTGCCGCCCGGCCCCTGCTCGATCAGCACCGAGCGCGCGCCCTCCTTGAGGGCGGCGCGATGGGCGGCGATGCCGGCGGTGCCGGCACCGATGATAGCGACGTCGCAGACGATCTCGCGCATCGGATCAGGCCGACATGGTCAGGACGGCGCCGCCATCGACGCGCACATTCTCGCCGGTGATGAAGCTCGCCTGCTCCGAGCAGAGGAAGGCGACTGCCGCCGCGACCTCCTCCGCCCGTCCGCGACGCTTGGCGACCATGCCGGGGCGCTTCTCCTCGAGGAAGCTCTCGATCGCTTCGTCGAACGAGACTCCGAGTTCCTCGGCCCGCTTCTCCATCATGGCATCGGTCATCGGCGTGGCGATGAAGGCGGGGGCCACCGAATTCACCAGAACGCCGTCCGGCCCGTAGGCCTTGGACAGGCCCTTGGTCAGGTTCATCAGGCCGGCCTTGGCGGCGCAGTAGGGCAGCTCCTAGACATAGGGCTGGACCGCGTCCTCGGAGGTGAAGAGCACGATGCGCCCCCATTTCTGCGCGCGCATGCCGGGAATGAAGGCGCGGGCGACCCGCACCGCCCCCATCAGATCCGCCTGGATCGTCGAGAGCCAGCCATCGTCGTCGATGTCGAGGAAGTCGCCGGTGGCGCCGGTCACGCCCGCGGCGTTGACGAGGATCGACGGCTTCGCGTCGAAGGCGCGGTCGGCGAAGTCGCGCAGCTTGAGGGCGCCCTCGTTGGAGGAGAGATCCGCTTGGCAGGCCTTGACTTCGCCGAGCGCGGACAGCCGCTGGGCGGCCTCCTGCAATTCCGTCTCCTTCAGGTCCGAGAGGACGACGCGGACGCCCTCGCGCAGGAGATATTCGGCGGTGGTATAGCCCATACCGGAATCGCCGCCGGTGATCACCGCGACGCGACCGCTGATACCGAGATCCATGAGAGAGGTCCTTTCCGGCCGGCGGGCGCCGACGCGGCCATCCTGCGTTAAGTTCGCGGGCCAACGGGAGGCGTTCACGATCGTTCCGCCCGGTCCCGCCGCTGCGGCGATCAGACCGGGATGGGGCCCGCATTTGCCCGTGGCCCGCACGCCACGCTAGGATCGGTCGGCTTGCCCGTATGGCGATCTTCGAAGGATCCGGGAGGATGCGACGATGAGCGAGGCGATGACGGACGCGCTGCCGTCGACCCGGGGCGGTGTGGTCGCCTACCTGACGGTGGACGGGGCGATGCGCGCGGCCGAATTCTACCGGCAGGCCTTCGGGGCCGAGATCGCGGCCGCGATGCCCGTGGACGAGAAGGGGCGGACCATGCACGTCCACCTCACTCTCAACGGAAGCTCGCTGATGCTCTCCGACGCCTTTCCCGAGTACGGCCATCCGCTCCAGGCACCGCAGGCCTTCAACCTGATGCTGCCGGTGGACGACATCGCCGCGTGGTGGGATCGTGCGGTGGCGGCCGGCGCCACGGTGGTGACGCCGTATCAGGAGATGTTCTGGGGCGACGTCTACGGGCAACTGCGCGACCCGTTCGGCGTGACCTGGGCGATGAACCAATCGAAGCGGCCGACCTGACCGGGCTTCTGCGCCGCCTCACACGCCGGCGGTCGCACCCGGCCATCCGGCATGACCCCGCTCACGAGGAGTTGGAGCCGAGGAGCCCCCGCATGACCGAGGATGCCGACGATCCCCGCGATCTCGTCCTGACCCGCCTGATCCACGTGCCGCGCCGCGCCCTGTGGCGGGCCTGGACCGAGCCGGACTTGCTCCGGCAGTGGTTCGCCCCGAAACCCTACACGACCCCGGTCGCCGAACTCGACGTGCGGCCCGGCGGGACGAGCCTCATCGTGATGCGCAGTCCCGAGGGACAGGATCTGCCCAATCCCGGCGTCTATCTGGAGGTGGTGCCCGAGGCGCGCCTCGTCGTCACCGATGCCTATACCCGTGCCTGGGTGCCCTCCCCCAAGCCGTTCCTGACGGTGATCCTCACCTTCGCGGACGAGGCCGGCGGCACCCGCTACACCGCGCGGGCCCGCCACTGGACGCTCGAGGACCGTGCCACTCACGAGGCCATGGGGTTTCACCAGGGCTGGGGCCTCTGCGCCGACCAGCTCGAAGCGGTGGTCAAGGGGCTCGGTTGAGCCCACGGCGAGGTTTCGAAGGGACAAGTTCTTTCGCGGGTCCAGGGCAGAGCCCCGGCCTTCCGTCAGACCGGCTCGACGCGGTAGCGCAGCCAGACGGTGCCGTCGTCGAAGGGTTCGAACGCCGTGCGGGTGAGGCGCAGGCGTGCCCCCATCGAGTCGGCCTCCTCCCCGTCGAAGTCGAACAGGGCCGGCGTGCCGAACACGCCGTCGACGGCCGGCGCCAGGAGCAGGCTCAACTCGTCGATCAGCCCGGCCTTCAGGAGCGAGCCGTTGATGCGTCCGCCGCCCTCCACCAGGAGCCGCTCGATGCCGAACAGGGCCTTGAGCTTCCTCAGCGCCAGGGCGAAATCGACCTCCCGCTCGCCCGCTAGGATGTAGGACTGTCCCCCGGCGCGCAGGCGGCGCAGGCGGTCGTCGGAGGCTTGGTGCGTCGTCACCACGACGACGTGGTCGCCGGTGATGTCGTTGCGCGCGCCCCAATCCATCGCGCCGCGCGCGTCGAGCGCCACCGCGTAGCCGGAGGCGTCGGCCTTGGCCACATGGTCCTCCCGTGAGACCGGCTCCTCCGGCGGGGCCTCGGGCAGCGGCTGCGCGCTGTCGGCGTAGCCCTGCATGGTGATGCGTCCGCACATCCAGGCGTCGCCCCCGAGCGTGCCGTGGACTTCCTCGTAATGGGCGTCCGCATCGACCGTCTTCCAGCGCCGCACCTTGATGCGCCCGTCGACGGACGTGGTCATGTGGCAGACGGTATAGGGACGGTCTGGATGGGACTCGCTCATGAAACGTCGATCCGGCTCGGTTCGGGGTTCGTCTGAACTAGAGCGACCCTGAGCGATGTCCCAGCCGCGTCCGTCAGCCGCGGCGGCTCATCTTGCCCGCCATGCCCTCGCAGCAGCAGCCCTTGCCGCCCTTGGAATCGGCGCGGCTCATGCTCATGCCGCTCTTCATGCTCCCCTTCATATCCCCCTTGGCACAGAGGCCGGCCTTGCCCTTGGCGCCGCCGCAGCAGCTCATCGCCAGGGCCGGCGCGGCGCCCAGCAGCAGCAGGGCGGCCGCACCCGCAACGAGTGTCTTCACGATGTCGTCTCCGTCGGAATTTTTGGCGTCTTCGCCGTCGAGGACGCTGCACCTTCCTACCGTGGCAAGGTCAAGTGCGAGGGAGACAAGCATCGTGGAAGGAAGATCTCAGCCTTCCTTGGGCTCCGAGGCAAGATAGGCTTCGAAATACGCGATGGTCTTGGCCAAGCCCTCGCGCAGGGAGATCGTCGGCTCCCAATGCAGCACCGCGCGGGCCCTGGCGATGTCGGGCCGGCGCTGGCGCGGATCGTCCGGCGGCAGCGGCCGGTGGATGAAGGTCGATGACGAGCCGGTGAGGTCGCGCACGGTCTCCGCCAGCTCGCGGATCGTGAACTCGCCCGGATTGCCGATATTGATCGGGCCCGTCACCTCGGGACCGGTCGCCATCATCCGCAGCATCGCCTCGATCAGGTCGTCGACGTAGCAGAACGAGCGGGTCTGCTGGCCGTCGCCGTAGAGGGTGATGTCCTCGCCCTTCAGCGCCTGGACGATCAGGTTGGAGACCACGCGCCCGTCGTTGGGATGCATGCGCGGCCCGTAGGTGTTGAAGATGCGCACCACCTTGATCGGCACCTGGTGCTGGCGGTGGTAGTCGAAGAACAGCGTCTCGGCGCAGCGCTTGCCCTCGTCGTAGCAGGAGCGGAAGCCGATCGGGTTCACCCGGCCCCAATATTCCTCCGGCTGCGGATGCACCTCCGGATCGCCGTAGACCTCCGAGGTCGAGGCCTGGAGCACGGTCGCCTTCACCCGCTTGGCGAGGCCGAGCACGTTGATCGCCCCGTGGACGCTGGTCTTCGTCGTCTGCACGGGATCGAACTGGTAATGCACCGGCGAGGCCGGGCAGGCGAGATTGTAGATCTCGTCCACCTCGACGTAGAGCGGGAAGGTCACGTCGTGGCGCATCAGCTCGAAGGACGGATGATCGAGCAGGTGGGCGACGTTGCGGCGCGCGCCGGTGAAGAAGTTGTCGACGCACAACACCTCGTGGCCCTGCGCCAGCAGCCGCTCGCAGAGATGCGAGCCGAGAAAGCCGGCGCCCCCCGTGACGAGGATCTTCTTCATCGTGCCGTAGCGCATCGTCGCCGCTTTCCGCAGTCTCTTCTTCGACCTCGGCCGATCTCGCCGATCGGTTTTCCGGGTCGTCCTTCCGGGTGACCTTGCCGGTCGTTCTCGCCCCGCCAGTCCCGGGGCGCACCATGCCCGGCGGCGGCGGGCGGCACAACGTGGTCCGCCCCGTCCGGCTCCGATAGGCTCCCCGGCCTCGAGATCGATGCGGAGACGGAACCGATGGCGCGCTACGTCGCGGAGGTGGAATGGGCCTTGGGCGAGGGCGAGGATTTCGCCGCCGGCCGCTACGGCCGCGGCCATCGCCTGCGCTTCGACGGCGGCGTGGTGCTGCCGGGCTCGGCCTCGCCCCACGTCGTCGGCAAATGGGCCGATCCGGCGGCGGTCGATCCCGAGGAGATGCTGGTGGCGGCGCTCTCGTCCTGCCACATGCTGAGCTTCCTCCACGTCGCCCGCCTCGCCGGGTTCAGTGTCGGCGCCTACCGCGACCGTGCGGAGGGGGCCATGGCCGAGATCGCGCCGGGGCGGCAGGCGGTGACGCGGGTGGTGCTGCACCCCGCCATCGACTGGGCCGGGTCGGCACCCGACGCGGACCGGCTGGCGGCCCTCCACGCGGAGGCGCACGCGGCCTGCTTCATCGCCAATTCGGTGCGGGCGGAGGTGATCGTCGCTTGAGGGCCGAGCTGCGTCCTCGTCGCGATGCGCCCTTGTGGCGATGAGCCCTTGGCGTGGCGGCGTCCGCCGGTGCATGTCCTGAGGCCGCCGCATCTTCGAGGACACGCCATGACCGACCTGACGCTCGCCGCTGCCCAGACCATCGTGGCAACCGCGCTGAGGACCGCCCGCGAGCGCGATCTGAAGCCGCTCGCGGTCGTGGTCTACGACGCCCGCGGCGCCCTCAAGTGCCTCGCGGCGGAGGACGGCACCTCCCTGCGCCGCACCGAGATCGCCCGCGGCAAGGCCAACGGGGCGCTGGCGCTCGGCCTCGGCTCGCGGGCCATCGCCAAGCGGGCCGAGGAACAGCCGCATTTCGTGGCCGCGGTGAGCCATCTCGTCGGACCCGACGCCCTGGTGCCGGTGCCCGGCGGCGTGCTGATCCGCGACGCGCAAGGCCGCCTGCTCGGCGCGGTCGGCGTCTCCGGCGACACCTCGGACAACGACGAGATCTGCGCGCTCGCCGGCATCGAGGCGGCCGGACTCGCCGCCGAGACCGGCGCCTGACCCGCGTGGCGCGGCCCGACCGACGCCGCTGGCTGCGGGGAGGCGCCGCCTTCGCCGCGGGGCTGGTGCTCCCTCCGCTCGCCGCGGGACCGGCGCGGGCGGCGGACGCGCCGGTCTATCGCCGGGGCAACGACGCGGATCCGGAGACGCTCGATCCGCACAAGACCTCGACGGTGGCCGAGGCGCATATCCTGCGCGACCTGTACGAGGGGCTGCTCACCTACGACAATCGCGGTGCCATCATCCCCGGCGCCGCCGCGCGCTGGAGCGTCTCCGACGACCGCCTGACCTACCGCTTCGCCCTGCGCCCCGACGGGCGCTGGTCGAACGGCGATCCCGTCACGGCCGAGGATTTCCTGTATTCCCTGCGCCGCATCCTCGATCCGAAGACGGCGGCGAAATACGCCGAGGTGCTGTTCCCGATCCGCGGCGCTGCCGCCGTCAATACCGGGGAAGCGCCCCCCGAGACGCTCGGCGTGTCCGCCCCGGACCCCGGCACGGTCGAGATCGGGCTGGCCGAGCCGGTGCCCTACTTCCTCGAACTCCTGACGCACCAGACGGCCTTGCCGGTCCACCGCCCGACGCTCGCCCGCTGGGGCGACGGCTTCACCCGGCCGGGCCGCGCCGTCACCAACGGGCCCTACGCTCTGGTCGATTGGGTGCCGAACGACCGCATCACCCTGCGGAAGAACCCGCATTTCCGCGATGCGGGCGCGATCCCGATCGAGCAGGTCGATTTCGTGCCGACCCCCGACCTCGCGGCGGCGGTGCGCCGCTACGCCGCCGGGGAGATCGACTCGCTCGCCGATCTCCCCGCCGACCAGATCGCCTCGCTGAGGGCGCGCTTCGGCGCACAGGTGCGGCTCGGGCCGGGGCTCGGCCTCCTCGCCATCGGGGTGAACACGCGCAAGAAGCCCTTCGACGACGCGCGGGTGCGCCGCGCCCTGTCGCTCGCCATAGACCGGGAGTTCCTGAGCGCCGCCGTCTGGGGCGAGACCATGGCCCCGGCCTATTCCTTCTGCCCGCCGGGTCTCGACAACGCCCTGCTCTCCCCGCTCCTGCCCGGCCGCGAGGATGGACCGATCGACCGCGAAGAGCAGGCCCTGCGCCTTCTGAGGGAGGCGGGGTTCGGCCCCGAAAACCCGTTGCGCGTCGAGTACCGGTTCAACGTCACCGACAACAACCGCAACACCGCCATCGCCCTGGCCGATGTCTGGCGCGGCATCGGCGTGACGACCCGCTTCGTCGCCACCGACGCCAAGACCCATTTCGCCTATCTGCGCGACGGCGGCGATTTCGACCTCGCCCGCATGTCCTGGATCGCCGACTATTCCGATCCGCAGAACTTCTTGTTTCTGCTGCGCACCGGCAACGATGGGTTCAATGCCGGGCATTGGTCGAATCCGCGCTTCGACGGGCTGCTGACGGCGGCGGCGCAGGAGCGCGACGTCGCGAGCCGCGCCCGGATGCTGTTCGACGCGGAGGCCATCGTGCTCGACGAACTGCCCTGGATCCCGGTGCTGCATTATCGCTCGAAGGCGCTGATCTCGCCCCGGCTGCACGGCGTGCACGAGAACATCCGCAACGCCGCCCCCACCCGCTACCTCTGGCTCGATCCGTGACCGCCCTGCTCCTGCGCCGGCTGGCGCAAAGCCTGCCGACGCTATTCCTCGTGATCGCCGGCAGCTTCTTCCTGATCCGGCTCGCCCCCGGCGGCCCGTTCGATCTGGAGCGCCCGCTGCCGCCCGCCGCCATGGAGAATCTGCGCCGCGTCTACGGCCTGGACGCGTCGCTGCCCGAGCAGTTCGCCCGCTACCTCGCCGGTCTCGCCCGGGGCGATCTCGGGCCCTCCTTCACCTTCCGCGATCTCACCGTCGCCGATCTCTTCGCCCGCGGCCTGCCGGTCTCGGCGACGCTGGGGGCGCTCGCTCTGGTGCTGGCGCTGGGGCTCGGCCTCGCGCTCGGCAGTCTCGCCGCCCTCCGCCGCGGAGGGCTCGCCGACCGCTGCGTCGGGCTCATCGCCTCCCTCGGGCTCGCGGTGCCGAACTTCGTCGTCGCCCCCCTCCTTCAGATCGGGTTCGGGCTCGGGCTGGCATGGCTCCCCGTCGGCGGCTGGGGCGGGGGACATCTGAGAAACCTCGTCCTGCCGGTGATCACGCTGGCGCTCCCGCATGCCGCCGGCATCGCCCGGCTTACCCGGGCCTCGCTCGCCGAGATGCTGGTGCAGCCGCATATCCGGACGCAACGCGCCATGGGGTTTTCGCGCGGCCGCGTCGCCCGCCATGCGCTCCGCGGCGCGTTGCTGCCGGTCGTGGCCACGCTCGGCCCCCTCGCCGCCGGGCTGATGACCGGCTCGGTCGTGGTCGAGACCATCTTCGGCCTGCCCGGCATCGGCCGCTACTTCGTCGATGGGGCGCTCAACCGCGACTACACCCTGGTGATGGGCACGGTGGTGCTGGTGGCCATCCTCGTCCTCGTCTTCAACCTGATCGCCGACATCCTGGCCGCCCTCCTCGATCCCCGCGTGAGGGCCGCCGCGTGAGCGCGTCGCTGGCCGCCCTCGCCCGTCGCCGCCTCGCCCGCGATCGCGGCGCCGTGGCGGCGTTGATCGCGCTGGTCGGCATCGCGCTCGCCTGCCTGATCGGCCCGTTCCTCACCGGCCATGCGCCGGAGCGGATCTATCCCGATTTCGTGCGAACCGCCCCGAGCCTGTCGGCTCATCCGACGCCCGGCGAGGTGCGCCCGGCCCTCGACAGGCTCGCCCTGCGCATGCGCGTCACCCTGGAAGACGTGCGCCCCGAGGGCGATCGTGTCCGCCTGACGCTCACGGCGCCGAAGCCCATCGACGCGCGCAACCTCGTGCTCCTCCCCCGCTCCGACCTGTTCGGGACCGCGACCGTCGTGGAGCGGTCGCCGGACGACACCAGACTCGTCGTCGAGGCGCCGGTGCGGCGTCTCCATTTCTGGCTCGGCACCGACATGCTCGGGCGCGACCTGCTCACCCGCTGCCTCGTCGCGGGCCGGATCTCGCTCCTGATCGGGCTCGTCGCGACGCTGGTCGCCCTCTCCCTGGGGGTGGCCTACGGCGCGGTCGCGGGCCTCGTCGGCGGGGGGCTCGACGCGCTGATGATGCGCGTGGTCGACATCCTCTACGCCCTGCCCTTCGTGTTCTTCGTCATCGTGCTCCTGGTGTTCTTCCGCGCCGGCCTGTGGCTGGTGCTGGTGGCGGTCGCCGCGGTCGAGTGGCTCGACATGGCCCGCATCGTCCGCACCCAGACGCTCAGCCTGAAGAGCCGCGACTTCGTCCGCGCGGCCTATGCGCTCGGGGCCGGTACGGGGACGGTGCTGGTGCGCCACGCCGTGCCCAACACGCTCGGGCCGATCATCGCCGCCGCGACCCTGCTGGTGCCGCGGGTGATCCTCCTCGAGAGCTTCCTGTCCTTCCTCGGCCTCGGCGTGCAGGAGCCGGCGACGAGTTGGGGCGTGCTGATCGCCGAAGGGGCGCGGGCGCTGGAGGCCGCGCCCTGGATGCTCGCGGCGCCCGCGGGCCTTCTGGTGCTGACCCTGGTGGCCCTGAACCGCCTCGGCGACGGCCTGTCGGACGCCCTAGACCCGCGACTGTGACGTCCGTAACCCCACGGACGTCATCCCGGGGCCGCGCAGCGGAACCCGGGATCGACCCGTGATGCGCGGCTATGAAAGGCGTCGTGGCCGATCGTGGATTCCGGGTTCCGCCATGCGGTCCCGGAATAGGGGTGAACGGCGCGAAAGTCGGCGGCGCGACCGCTTATCCTTGACTTCCCCCCTCCCCCGTGAATGGTGCCGGCCTCATTCTCAAGAGCCCGCCATGCACCGTTACCGTACCCACACCTGCGGGGCGCTCCGCCCGTCCGACGTCGGCGGAAGCGTCCGCCTGTCCGGCTGGTGCCATCGCATCCGCGACCATGGCGGCGTGCTCTTCATCGACCTGCGCGACCATTACGGCCTGACGCAGTGCGTGATCGACACCGATTCCAAGGCCTTCAAGGCGGCCGAAATCGTCCGCTCGGAGTGGGTGATCCGCATCGATGGGCGCGTCCGCACTCGGCCCGCGGGCACCGAGAACCCGGACCTGCCGACGGGGGCCGTCGAGGTCTATATCGACGATCTCGAAGTGCTCGGGCCCGCGGGCGAACTGCCGCTCCAGGTCTTCGGCGATCAGGAATATCCGGAGGAGACGCGGCTCAAGTACCGCTTCCTGGATCTGCGCCGGGAGAAGCTGCACGCCAACATCATGAAGCGCGGCGCGATCGTCGATTCGCTCCGCCGCCGCATGCGCGAGGGCGGCTTCTTCGAGTTCCAGACGCCGATTCTGACCGCCTCGTCGCCCGAAGGCGCCCGCGACTACCTCGTCCCGTCGCGGGTCCATCCCGGAAAGTTCTACGCGCTGCCGCAGGCCCCGCAGCAGTTCAAGCAGCTCACGATGATCGCGGGCTTCGACCGCTACTTCCAGATCGCGCCCTGTTTTCGCGATGAAGATGCCCGCGCCGACCGCTCGCCGGGCGAGTTCTACCAGCTCGATATCGAGATGAGCTTCGTCACGCAGGAGGACGTGTTCCAGGCGGTCGAGCCGGTGCTGCGCGGCGTGTTCGAGGAATTCGCCAACGGCAAGCGCGTCACGAAGGAATTCCCGCGCATCACCTACGCCGACGCGATGCTGAAATACGGCGTCGACAAGCCGGATCTGCGCAACCCGCTGATCATCGCCGACGTCACCGACGAGTTCGCCGAGGACGCGGTCGAGTTCAAGGCGTTCAAGGGCGTCATCAAGGCGGGCGGCGTCGTGCGCGCGATTCCCGCCACGGGGGCCGCTGGCCAGCCCCGCTCGTTCTTCGACAAGCTCAACGACTGGGCCCGCTCCGAGGGCGCGCCGGGCCTGGGCTACATCGTGTTCGAGGAGGAGGGCGGCGCGCTCACCGGCAAGGGGCCGATCGCCAAGTTCATCCCCGCCGATATCCAGGCGCGGATCGCCGCGAAAGCCGGCGCCAAGGCGGGCGACGCGGTGTTCTTCGCCGCCGGGACCGAGGCCAAGGCCGCCGGCCTCGCCGGCAAGGCGCGCATCCGCATCGGCGACGAATTGAACCTGTCGGATAAGGACCAGTTCGCGTTCTGCTGGGTCGTCGACTTCCCGATGTACGAGTGGAACGAGGAGGAGAAGCGCATCGACTTCTCCCACAACCCGTTCTCGATGCCCAATTTCGAGCGCGAGGACTTCCTGGCGCTCGGCGAGGCGGATTCCGAGAAGATCCTCGGGATCAAGGCGTTCCAGTACGACATCGTCTGCAACGGCATCGAGCTGTCGTCCGGCGCCATCCGGAACCACCGCCCCGACGTGATGGAGAAGGCGTTCGCCATCGCGGGCTACGGCCGCGACGTGCTGGAGGAGAAGTTCGGCGGCATGCTGAACGCCCTGCGCCTCGGCGCCCCGCCGCACGGCGGCATCGCGCCGGGCGTCGACCGCATCGTCATGCTGCTCTGCGAGGAGCCGAACATCCGCGAGGTCGTGCTGTTCCCGATGAACCAGCGCGCCGAGGACCTGATGATGGGCGCCCCCGCCGAGGTCACGCCGAAGCAGCTGCGCGAGCTGCGTATCCGGCTGAACCTGCCCGAGAAGAAGGGGTGAGGCAGCCTCCAAACCCTCCCCCCTCCACGGGGGAGGGGGGAGGAAGCGGGGCGGCCCTCACCGCCGTCGTCGTCGCCCATGACAGCGCCGACGCCCTGCCCGACTGTCTCGCGGCCCTGAATCGCGAAGGCGTCCCGGTCATCGTGGTGGACAATGCCAGCCGCGACGCCTCCGTCGCGGTGGCGCGGGCGCACGGCGCGCGGGTCGTCGCCCATCCCCGCAACGAGGGCTATGGCCGCGCCAACAATATCGGCGTGCGCGCCGCCGCGGACGCCTCCCACGTCCTGATCCTCAATCCCGACCTGATCCTCCAGCCCGGTGCCGCCGCGGCGCTGATCGCGGCCGCGCGGGCATGGCCCGATGCGGGTCTCCTCGCCCCGCGCATCCACGAGCCGGACGGGCGCTTCTTCTTTCAGCCCCGCTCGCTGCTCGCCCCCTACCTAACCAATCCGAAGGGCCTGCGCGCCCTGCCCGAGGGCGATGCCTGCGCCCCGTTCCTGGTGGGCGCCTGCCTCATGGTCGAGCGGGCCCTCTTCCTCCGACTCGGCGGGTTCGACGAGAACATCTTCCTGTTCTACGAGGATGACGACCTCTGCCGCCGGGTGGCGGATGCGGGCCGCGCCCTGATCCACGTCCACGGCGCCGTGGCGCTGCACGGGCGCGGGCGCTCCTCGGCGCCGCAGCCCGGCCGGGTTCTTCGGACGCGCTGGCACCAAGCGTGGTCGCGGGCCTACGTCTCGCGCAAATACGGCCTGCCGAACCCGAGCCTCGGGATGCTCGCCGCCAACGCCCCCAAGGCCCTGCTCTCCGCCCTCATCCTGCGCCGCGCCGGCATCGAGCGCTACGGCGGCTCGGCCCTGGGCGCGCTCGCGGCCCTGCGCGGCGTCTCGGCGCTCGCCCGCGAGGGGCTCGCGCCGTAACGGACCGCCCGGCGCAGGCCCTGCGGCGTTTGCGGCGGCGGGCGGCGTCCGTGCGGGCATGGTGGAGCCCCCTGCCCCGCCCTAGCTCACCTCTGGGAAAACGTGGAGCGCGACGGGGACATCCGGCCGCGATCAGCGTTTCCCGAAGCATTCCCCCCGTCGAGCGGCGTCCGAGCCCCCGGCTCGCCCCAATCCGCCCACAGGAGCACGAGCGAAGCGCGCATGAAGGTCGTCGTGGATCTCAACCGCTGCCAGGCCTACGCCCAATGCGTCTACGCGGCGCCGCGGCACTTCGTGCTGCATGGGCGCGAGGCACTGGTCTACGACCCCTCCCCCGACGAGGCCGCCCGCGCCGAGATCGAGCGGGCGGTCCATGCCTGCCCGGTCCGGGCCATCACCGCCCTGCCCGACCCGGCCGGAGAGACGAAGTGACCGCAGGCCCGTCCGGCCCCCCCGAGCGGATCCTCGTCGTCGGCGCCTCGCTTGCCGGCCTCTCCGCCGCCCATGCCCTGCGCGCGGAGGGCTTTGCCGGGGCGCTAACCCTGGTCGGCGACGAGCCGCACGCGCCCTACGACCGGCCGCCGCTGTCGAAGCAGGTGCTGCGCGGGTTGTTCTCGCCGGACACCACCCTCCCGCGCCGTCCGGAGCTGCGCGCGGAGTTCCGCCTCGGCACGCCCGCGAGCCGCCTCGACTGCGAGGCCCGCACCGTGACGCTCGCCGACGGCTCGACCCTCCCCTACGATCGCCTGCTGATCGCCACCGGTACCCGGGCGCGACCCTGGCCGAACCCGGAGGAGGCGTCGCTCGACGGCGTCTTCACCCTCCGCACCCGCGACGATGCGGCCCGGCTCTCGGCACGGTTCAAGGCGGGTCCGAAGCGCGTCGTCCTCGTGGGCGGCGGCTTCATCGGCTTCGAAGTCGCCTCGACCTGCCGCGACCTCGACATCCCGGTCAGCCTGCTGGTGCGCGACGGACAACCGCTCGCCGCCGCTCTGGGGCCGCGCCTCGGCGGCCTCGTCGGGACGATCGCGCAGGAGCGCGGCGTCGATCTGCGCCTGGGGGCCGAGATCGAGCGGATGGACTCCGAGGGCGGCCGCCTCACCGGCGTGACGCTGAAGGACGGCGAGCGGATCGAGGCCGATCTCCTCGTCGCCGCGATCGGCGCCGTTCGCAACGTCGCGTGGCTCGAAGGCTCGGGCCTCGCGGCGGACGAGGGCGGCGTGCTCTGCGACGGCTATTGCCGGGCGATCCGCGCGAACGGCGACATCGTCCCGGACGTGTTCGTGGCCGGCGACGTGGCGCGCTGGCCGAACCCGCATCAGGGCGAGGCGCTGGTCGCCGTCGAGCATTGGGGCAATGCGCGGGCGCAGGCCGAGGCGGCCGCGCGCAACATGCTGGCCGGTCCCGCGACCGGGCTCACGCGCCACGATCACCTGCCGGATTTCTGGTCGCAGCAATTCGGGCTGACGATCAAGCTCGTCGGGCTGGCCGACGGCGCCGACAGCCTCGCCGTCGTCCACGGCTCGCTCGACGCGCGCCGCTTCGTGGCGCTCTACGGGCGCGAGGGCCGCACCGTGGCGGCGGCCTCGATCGACAGCGCCCGCTGGTTGCCGGCCTACGAGGCCGCGATCCGCGAGGGGGCGCCGTTTCCGCCGATCGAGGGCGCGATCGACCAGCCTCGCCTCCGCATTGAGGAGCCGTGACGTGAGCTGCACCACGCTGTTCGAGCAGGTGCTCGACCCCGACAACCGGGCGAACCCCTACCCGCTCTTCGCGCAGTTGCGGCGCCAGCCGGTCTGCCGGCAGGAGGACGGGACCTACGTCGTCAGCACGCATGCCGAGATCGCCCGGCTCGTCTCGGATCCGCGCATCAGCTCCGAGGATCTGCCCGACCCCCAGAAATTCCGCTGGACCGGGCATCCGATCACCGACCTGTTCGTGCGCCCGATCCGCGCCGAGATCCGGCGGCGCCACCAGCCCTTCATCTTCCGCGATCCGCCCGACCATGACCGGTTGCGCGGCCTCGTGATGCGCGCCTTCTCGCCCGAGCGGGTACGGCGCATGCGCGAGGAGACCGCCGACCTCACGAACGAGCTAATCGGGAAATTCGCAGGCAAGGCGCAGATCGATCTCGTCGACGACTTCTCCTATCCGCTACCCGTCACGGTGATCTGCAAGCTCCTCGGGGTGCCGCCGGAGGACGAGCCGCAATTCCAGGGCTGGGCGACCCAGCTCGCCACCGCCCTGGAGCCGAACCAGCGCGCCGACGAGGAGACGCAAGCCAAGAACGAGCAGTGCTTCACCGAGATTTCGGACTTCCTGCGCGACCTGATCGCCAAGAAGCGCAAGGAGCCGCAGGACGACATCCTCACCGACCTCGCCAACGGCACCAAGCCGGGCAACGCCTCGGGCGACGATCCGGACGAGGACGGGGCGGAGACGATGAACGATTTCGACCTGATCGCCACCGCCGTCCTGCTCCTGGTCGCCGGTCACGAGACCACGGTGAACCTGATCACCAACAGCGTGCTGACGCTGCTGCGCCGTCCCGAACATTGGGAGCGGCTGCGCGACGATCCCGGCATCGCCCCGCGCCTGATCGAGGAGATGCTGCGCTACGAGCCGCCGGTCCAGTATCGCACCCGTCTGGCGGTGGCCGATATCCCGATCGCCGGGGTGACGATCCCGAAGGATGCGCCGGTCGTGCTGCTGCTCGCCTCGGGCAACCGCGATCCGGCCCGCTTCGCCGATCCCGATCGGTTCGATCCGGACCGGCCCGACAACCGTCATCTCGGCTTCGGCGGCGGCCTGCATTACTGCGTCGGCGCGCCGCTCGCCCGGATCGAGGCCGAGGTCGCCCTCGTCTCCCTGGCCCGCCGGCTGAAGAACCCGCGCCTCGTCGAGGATCCGCCGCCCTACCGGCCCGGCGCATCGCTGCGGGGGCCGCGGCATCTGTGCCTCGCCTTCGACGGGATCGCCGACGCGTGAAGGCCGCTCGAAAGGCGACCGATCGGCACGGTGTCCGGTCGGTCGTTGCCTGGACATGAGCGACGCGGCGTCACCGCTGCGCCATTTGAACGGATCCCACCCCCTTCGGCGCGTTCGGCGCTCCCTCCGCCTCCGCTCTCGCCCCGGGGGCTCAGGCGCTGATCTTCATCGGCGCCTCGGCGAAGAGGCTCCGCAACCGGGCGCGGTCGAACTCCGAGGCCGTCGTCGCGGCCGGTCGTGCGAACAGGTAACCCTGCATCTGGTCGCAGCCCAAGTCCCGCAGCATCCCGAGCTGCTCGGCGGTCTCGATGCCCTCCACGGTGACCTGAAGGCCGAGATTGTGCCCGAGATGGGTGATCGCGCGCACGATGGTGAGCGAATCCGCGTCCTGCCCCAGGCGATGCACGAAGGATTGGTCGATCTTGATCTTGTGGAACTTGAACCGCTGCAGGTAGCTCAGGGACGAGTAGCCGGTGCCGAAATCGTCGAGCGCGAGGCGCACGCCGAGCCCCCGCAGGTCGGTGAGCACCGCCACGGCCGTGTCGGCATCCTGGATGAACACGCCCTCGGTGATCTCCAGCACCAGCCGGCTCGGCGTCAGGCCATGGCGGGCGAGGGCCGCCGCCACGAGCGCCGGCAGGTCGGATTGCCGGAATTGCTTCGGTGAGACGTTGACGGAGACGCGCCAGGGCAGCGGCCAGGCGGCGGCCGCGGCGCAGGCGGTGTCGAGGACCCACTCGCCGATCCGCGCGATCTGGTCGGTCTGCTCGGCGAGCGGAATGAAGGCCGCGGGCGAGATGAGGCCACGGATCGGGTGCTGCCAACGCACCAGGGCCTCGAAGGTCTCGATCTCCCCGGTGCTGCCGTTGACGATCGGTTGGTAGAACAGCCGCAACTCGCCGCGCCCGATGGCCCCGCGCAACTCCTGCTCCAGCGCCCGGCGGTTCTGGAGCTGCACGTCCATCACCGCTTCGAAGAAACGGAACGCGCCGCGCCCCTCGTCCTTGACCCGGTAGAGGGCGGTGTCGGCGGCCCGCAACAGGGCCCCGGCGGTGGTGCCGTCGCCGGGGAACAGGGCGATGCCCGCCGAGCTGCCGATCTCGACGCGGTTCCCGGCGATCCGGAACGGGATCCCGAGCACGGTCACGAGCCGCCCGGCGATCTCGGCCGCCTGTTCGGGCATGGCGATGCCCGGCAGCACGGCGACGAATTCGTCGCCGCCGATGCGGGCGAGGGTGTCGGTCGGGCGGAGCGCCGCCCGCATCCGCTCGGCGACCTGGACCAGCAGCGCGTCGCCGGCGGCGTGGCCGTGGACGTCGTTGACCGGCTTGAACCGGTCGAGGTCGAGATAGATCACGGCGAGCTGCGAGCCCTCGTCGGCCGCCACGCCGAGGGCGTGGACGAGGCGCTCCTCCAGCAGGGTGCGGTTCGGCAGGTCGGTCAGGGCGTCGTGCAGGGCAAGATGGCGGATCCGCGCCTCGTCGCGGCGACGCTGGCTGAGATCGCGCAACGCCACCGCGGTCGCGGGACGGCCGAGATAGGTGATCGCCCGGCACGACAGTTCCACCGGCACCTGCGCGCCCGAGCGCGTGCGGATGTCGAGCTCCTCCGGGAAGCGGTCCTGCGGGTCGCAGCGCTCCCGTCGCAGCAGGGCGGGAATGGCGGAATCGGCGAAGAGGTCGAACAGCGGACGGCCGATCATGGCCTGGGCCGGCATCGCGAACAGGCGCGTGCCGGCCTCGTTGATCTCCAGCACGCGCCCGTCGCGATGGAGCAACAGGGCCTCGTGGGCGAGGTTGCTGAGAAGGCGCATCCGGCTCAGCTCGTCCAGGCGGCGCTGCGTCAGATGCCGCTGCGTCAGCAGCGCGCTCAGCCCCGCGGCCAGCACGGCGAGGCTGACGAGCCCGACGACGCGGCCGAGCTGCGTCGAGCCCACGACGAAGCCGCCTTCCACCGGCGCCAGCGGCGCGACGGTCAGGCCGGTCATGCCGGTGAAGTGAAGGCCGCAGATCGCGAGCGTCAGCCACAGGGTGACTTCGAGGCGCCGCCCGAGCCGCGACAGCTCGTCGGCCCGAAGGAGGGCCAAAATCGCCAGCGATCCGCAGATCGCCAGCGAGGCGAGGACGTAGCCGGGATCGAAGTGGAGCAGGCTGTTCGCCCCCATCGCGCCGACGCCGAGATAATGCATGCCGGCGATCGCCGCCCCGAGGAGGAGGCCGGCTCCCGCGAGCCCGAGCGTCGTCGCGCCCATCCGCTCCCGGACCATCAGGGCCATGAGCGTTCCACCGATCGAGACGGCGATCGAGACGGCGGTCGGAATCAGGGCGTAGGCGGCCTGTGTCCCCGGCCGGAAGGCCAGCATCGCCACGAAATGCAGCGACCAGACGCTGCTGCCGAAGACGAGGGCGGCGGCTCCGAGCCAGGGGAGGACCCTGCGCCCGCGCAGCCGCGCGGCCTGCGCCATCAGCGTCGCGGTCGAGAAGCAGCCGAGCAGGCAGATGCCGGCCGAGAGCGCCACGAGGCCGAGGTCGTGCTCCTGCGCGATGCAGGCGACGATGCTGAACATAGATGGACCATCGTGATCGCCCGAACCCCCACTCAGCTCTCGGGGATGGCCATTAATACGGTGCTACGATTCGGGTCTTCACGAGAATTTTTCGGCGCAATTCGAGTATTTGCTCAAAGATACCGCGTAACTGGGCGGAATTGTCGCAACGTCACGCCTCTATTGATGATCGCTTCGCTCGAATGATCGAGGCTTCCGTGCCGTGCTCGGATCGATTGTTGAGCGGGGCGGTGCCAAGTGGCGACGGCACATGAAAATGCCGCCCCGGACTTCGATCCGGGGCGGCGCAAATCCTTCCGGTGAGCCGGCATCCACTTGGTCGGACGATGACCTAGTACTTGCGCACCAGCGGGGCCGGGGCGACGCTCGCCGGGCTGTCCCAGGCGTAGCGGAAGCCGACCGAGACGAGATCGGCGCTCACATCGGCGATGGCGGCGAAGGGAATGCCGACATCGAAGTTGCGGCCCGGCCCGGCGAGGATCCGGTTCTTGCCGACGAAGAGGTGGGCGTAGCTGGCATTGAGGGTCAGCTTGTCGTTCCAGCGGTAGCTGGCGCCGACGGAGGCGATGATGCGGTCGCCGTCGGGCAGGCGCACCGAGCGGTTCGACGTGTCGATCGGCCCGTCCTCGTAGGCGAGGCCGCCGCGGACCGTGAGGTTCGGCGACCAGTCATGTTCCAGGCCGACGGAGTAGAAGTAGGAGTCTTTGAAGTTGAGCGGCAGGTGGCTGACCGTGGTGCCGGTCAGGTTCGAGACGATGCCGATGTCGCCGATTCGCGACCAGTTGTCCCATTCGAAGCCCAGATTGATGCGGGTGACCGGGTTGATCGCCTGGGTCAGGCCGACACTGAGCTTCTCCGGCGTGTTGAGGTTGGCCCTGATCGAGCCGAACACGTTGGCCAGAGCCGGGTTGGGAAAGCCGATCGAGCCGTCGATGTCGTGGTGAACCGAGGAGCGGTAGCCGATGCCGAGCACGGTGCCGTCCCACGGGGTGATGGTTGCACCGGCGGTCCAGCCCACGCTCCACGACTCGCCCTTGACGAAGGAGGGCGGGTAGAGCGCCGGGGACAGGCCGGGCACCGGGATGGCCTGACGCAGCGTCAGCCGGAAATACTCGATATTGGCGCCCACGCCGATCGAGAGCCAATCGGTCACCCGGTAGCCGATCACCGGGTTGAACGCGAGCGAGAAGACCCGAGAGGAGCGTCCGTAGACCGAGCCGGCCCAGTCGGGGCGGGGCTTGGTGACGAGACCGAAGGGCGTGCCGGTCTGGAGGCCCAAAGAGAGGCGGTCGGTGAGCTGGTAGCTGGTCGCGCCCGCGGGCAGCACCGCGCCCTGGCCGATCTCGCCGGAATCGCCGAAGGGCAGCAGGAAGGGAGCGGTGCCGACCGTCGGCCGGATCTCGCCCGTCAGGTTGACGAAGGTGAGGCTCTGCTCGGAGGTGAAGCCCGGCCGCATCGTCACGGTCGCGGGGTTCCAGAAGATCGAGGACACGCCCGCCGCGCCCGATGCCGCGCCCGCGAAGGCGAGGCCCAGCCCCTGAGTGCTCTGTTCCCGCAAGCCGAAGGCACCGGCCTGCACGTCCGTCGTGGCACCGATCGATGCCGCGATGATCCCGGCGATGGTGATCGCCCGGGTCGTCCCCCCCGTCATAGTCGTCCGTCTCCGCGTGTCTTGTTCGTCATCGGAAGCGACGATCGAATCGATCGGTGCCACCTGTCGAGGGTTCGGATGGCAGCCTTACCAAATAATAAACAAATGTAACTTTAGCGCGACGGTTGTGCCCGGAGCCGTCTGTCATGACGGCAACGACGCGGGCGCGGCCTGACGAGGGGCCGGTCGGGAACCGGACCGAGCGGTGTCGGCGTTGCCTCGATCAAGAGCGGCCGCGCGCCCCGTCCCCACGATGGCCATGCGCGTGGGCCCGTCGCGGCAGAGACGCGAGGAGATCCGGCGATGAAACTGATCCGGCACGGCGAGAGCGGGGAGGAGAAGCCGGGGCTCGTCGATGACGGCGGCGGCCTGCGCGATCTCTCGGGCGTCCTGCGCGATCTCGCCGGGCCCGGCCTGTCGCGCGAATCCCTCGACCGGCTCGCCCGCCTCGATCCCGGGAGCCTGCCGCTGCTCCCGGCCGGCACCCGCCTCGGCCCCTGCGTCGGCGGCACCCGCAATTTCGTGGCGATCGGCCTCAACTTCGCCGACCACGCCGCCGAGACCGGCGCGGCGATCCCGGCGGAGCCGATCCTGTTCAACAAGGCGCCCTCCTGCATCGTCGGCCCCAACGACACGGTGATCCTGCCGAAGGGCTCGGCCAAGACCGATTGGGAGGTGGAACTGGCCGTGGTGATCGGCGCCCGCGCGTCCTACGTCCACGCCAACGAGGCCCTGCGCTACGTCGCAGGTCTGTGCATCTGCAACGACCTGTCGGAGCGCGAATTCCAGATGGAGCGCGGCGGCACCTGGACGAAGGGCAAGGGCTGCCCGACCTTCGGGCCGCTCGGCCCCTGGCTGGTGACGCTCGACGAGATCCCGGACCTGAAGAACCTCTCGATGAGCCTCGACCTCAACGGGCAGCGGATGCAGACCGGCTCCACCGCCACCATGATCTTCGACGTCGCGCAGATCGTGGCCTATGTCTCGCACTTCATGATGCTAGAGCCCGGCGACGTCATCACCACCGGCACGCCGCCGGGCGTCGGGCTGGGCATGAAGCCGCCGCGCTTCCTCCGCAGCGACGACGAGATGATGCTGCGCATCGCCGGCCTGGGCGAGCAGCGCCAGCGGGTCGTGGCCTTCGACGACTGGACCGCGAAGGTCGCGGCGGGCGAGCCGACGAATTGATGATCAGCCCTTGAGGTGGAGGCGTCGGTACGGAGGCCGGAGGGATTCAGGATGGCTATGGCCGAAACGGCGCCGTCCGGCGGTTCTGCTCCGCGAGGAGGCGGCCGACCACGCCGTCGCATTGCGCGGTTTGCCCGTGACATTCGGCGAACATCTCGATCTTTACCTGCCCGTCTTCTTGGACGATCTTCCGGCAGATATAGGCCGATGGTTGAGCTCCCCTCGCCTTCCACAGGGACCACAACATCAGGCGTTTTGGATCGCTGACCTCGACATAAGTCGGGGTCTTGCGCGCCACCTCCACGCCCAGTTCGGCCTCAAGGGTGGCCACCATATCCTCGAAGGGCAAAACCTCTCGCCCGCAGAGCTGTCGGGCTCCTGCGGGGAGCGGAAGTAGTACCACGAGCGCCATCATAACGGAGGTTCTGGGAGAGGCGCGCATCGAAAGTCTCGGCCGTACCGCAGCTTTGGTATCAAATACGCCTTCTGATTGCAATACGGCCCCGCTTCAGTCACGGATGCCAGTTGGGGTTTCCCTCCCTCGGATGAGCCTGAAACAGCCCTGACGCTTCTCGGGATCGCCCTTCGCGGCCATCCCGCGATGACGGGCGGCGGGATTGGGGTGGCGCCTGGGCGTGCTGTGCCGCAGGCATCCCAAGGCAAGGCTTGATTTTTCCGCCGCCTTCGCTCTCAAAGGTGCGCATGAGCGACACCGTGGTCCCCCTCGCCTCCCCCGCCGCTGTCCCGGCCGCCATTCGGCATGATTGGACGCTCGCCGAGATCCAGGCCATCCACGACATGCCACTGCTCGACCTCGTGCATCGGGCGGGCTCTGTGCATCGGGCCCACAACGATCCGGCCGACATCCAGCGGGCCGCCCTGCTCTCGATCAAGACCGGCGGCTGCCCGGAGGATTGCGCCTATTGCCCGCAATCGGCCCACCACAAGGGCGCGAACCTGCCGCGCGAGCGGCTGATGCCGGTCGATGCCGTGCTGAAGGAAGCCGCCGCGGCCAAGGCCAACGGGGCGCACCGCTTCTGCATGGGCGCGGCGTGGCGCAAGCCGAAGGACGGGCCGGAATTCGACGCGGTGCTGGAGATGGTGCGCGGCGTGCGCGGCCTCGGCATGGAGGCCTGCGTCACCCTCGGCATGCTGACCCAGAGCCAGGCGCAACGCCTCGCGGAGGCCGGGCTCACCTCCTACAATCACAACCTCGACACCGGCCCCGAATTCTACGGCGACATCATCTCGACCCGCACCTACGAGGACCGGCTTCAGACGCTGGAGCACGTGCGCGAGGCCGGCATCGGCGTCTGCTGCGGCGGCATCGTCGGCATGGGCGAGCGGGTGCGCGACCGGGCGGAGATGCTGCAGGTGCTCGCCAACCACGCCCCGCATCCCGAGAGCGTGCCGATCAACGCCCTCGTCGCCGTCGAGGGCACCCCGCTGGAGGACCGCCCGCCGATCGATCCGCTCGACCTCGTGCGGATGTGCGCCACCGCCCGCATCGTCATGCCGAGAGCGCGCGTGCGTCTCAGCGCCGGGCGCAAGAGCCTGACCCGCGAGGCCCAGATCCTGTGCTTCCTGGCGGGCGCCAACTCGATCTTCTACGGCGAGCGCCTGCTCACCACCGCCAACAACGAGGCGGATGCCGATGCCGAACTGCTCCGCGACATCGGCGTGCCGGTGCCGGGCCTGACGCTCGCGGCGGCGGAGTAGCCGCCGCTCAGGGGCTTTCACGCTCCTTCGGGTGGAAGCCAGAGTATTTGACGCGACGGTGACAGCCGAGGCGTGCGAATGGCGCCTCACGCGCGTTGCTCCGGCCCTTCATGCGGTTCGGCCGATGCAACGTCCCGGATAGCGGGGTCCGCGCGTTCCTGCTCGAAGGACGGCGCTCGCCGGATCGGCGAGGACGTCAGGCGGCCTTCGCCTGGATCGCCCGATCCGGGATGACGATGCGGAAGCAGGCGCCGTTGGCGGTCTCGTCGAGGCCCAGCGTCCCGCCGTTGAGGCGCACCAGTTCCGAAGCGATGGCGAGGCCGAGGCCGGTGCCGCCGGGGCGGGTCGAGCCCTGGAAGGCGGCGAACAGGTTGGCCCGCGCGCGGGGTGGCACGCCGGGACCGTTATCGACGACGAGGATCGTGACCTGGCCCGCGCCGCGGGAGCCGTCGCGCAGACCTTCGATGACGACGCTCGCGTCCGTGGTGCGCGCCGCCGCATGGGCCTGGACCGCATTCCGCACCAAGTTGGTCAGCGCCCGCAGGAGCTGCTCGGGATCGGCGTCGATCTCGAGATCGGCGGGCGCGCACACGCTCACCTCCACCCCCGCGGCCGGCATCAGGCCGCTGAGATCGGTCAGCTCGTCGAGGAGCGGAGCCAGGGCGACCATGCGGCGCTGGGCGTTGGGTTCGGTCGCCCGGCCGTAGGCGAGGGTCGCCTCGCAGAAGCGGATCGCCCGGTCGAGGGTCGCCACGAGGCGCGGGGCGACGCGCTGCACCACCGGGTCCGACACCGTCTCGAACCGGTCGCCGAGGAGTTGGGCGGTGGTCAGCAGATTGCGCAGTTCGTGGTTGATCTTGCTCACCGAGAGGCCGAGTTCCGCCAGCCGGCGCTTCTGGCGCAGCTCGCCGCCGAGTGCCGCCTTCATCCGGGCGAGCGCGGTCTCGGCCTGTCCGATCTCATCGGTGCGGCGCGAACAGGCCGCCGGGCGGTCGAAGCGCTCGGGATCGTCCGCGAAGGCGGCGATGTTGCGGGCGAGCTGAAGGACCGGCCGCACGATCGACCGTTGCAGCACGAAGAACACGAGGCCGGCCGCGATGGCGGCGATGACGGCGCAGGCCGCGAGCAGGCGCAGGGCGAAGGCGATGAGACGGCTGCGCAGGGGCGCCTCGTCGAGCAGGATCTCGACCGCCCCGACGCCGCCCTGCCCGCCCCCGACCGCCCGGATCGGCGCGTCGGCGGGAAACAGCAGGGTCCGGAAGGCGCCGCGGATGGAGCCTTCCCAATCCTGCACCCGCAGATCCACGGTCTCGGCGACGGACTCCGGCATGGGATCGACCGAGAGCAGCCGCCAAGCCTCCCCGTCGCGCACCGCGATGGCCCGGGCGCCCAGGCCGGTCAGCAGGCGCCGGGCGAGATCCTCGGAGACGTTGCCCTCGGGCGCGGCGCGCAGCACCAAGGCCGCGACCTGGGCCGCCGCCACGCGATCGGACAGGCGCGATTGCCGGTAGCTCGCCAGGAGGGGGACGAAGACCAGGATCTCGGCCAGGACCACGAAGGCCACGGTGAGCAGGAAGAGCCGGCCCGACAGGCCGAGGCGCAGGCGGGAGAGCGGGCGGAAGCCGGGGGCTTCCACCTTGAATGCAGTCCCGGCCGATGCCTCACAGTGCAAGGGAAGGGCGGCGGAAGCCGCCGATTCGTGCCGGTCCGCTCGTTCCGGGGTGCCAACCCGGCGCGAGAACGGAAAGCGGGGCCGTCTCAAGAGTTACCCGTAGTTGTGATGGTTCGATGAGAGCGGCGCGTCCTTGCGGGGCCTCTGGCGAGGCTCTCTGAGGCTAGAGGGTGTGCGCCACTCGCTTGTGCGCAAGTCTTATGCGCGGAGCGTCCGCCGCTCAACCCGTCTGCGCAGATAAACCGACAGCAAGGTGAAGCCCGCCAGGCCCGCGAGCGCGGCGAGGAGGGTCGGGCTGACCAGGGAGCGCAGGTCGAGGCCGACCGCGCAATCGCTGCCGCCGGCGGCGAGGCAGGCATCCCGGGTGGTGTCCCGGGCGGTCAGCACCTCGTCCAACCCCGAGCCCAGGCCCGAGAAGATGAAGGCGCCGGGAATCAGGCCGAGCAGGGTGGCGAGGAAGAAGCTGCGGAACGAGACGCCGAAGGCCGCCGGGGCGAGGTTGGTCATCCAGAACGGGAAGATCGGCAGGAGCCGCAGGGTCAGGACGTAGCCGAAGCCGTCGCGGCGGAAGCCCTCGGCGAAGCGGCCGAGGCGTGCCCCGGCCCGGCGCCGGATCAGGTCGCCCGCGGCGAGCCGCCCGATCGAGAACACGATCATCGCCCCGGTCGTCGCCGAGCCGACGGAGATCAGGGCGCCGGTGAGCGTGCCGAACAGCAGGCCGGACAGGGCGGTGAGGGCGACGGTGACGGCGGGGATCGAGACGACCACGCCGCAGACGAAGACCAGGACGGTGAGGGCGATCGCCCGCACCGGGTCCTCGGCGACGGCGGCCTGGAGCGAGGCGCGGGCCTCGGAAATGCGGTCGAGATCGAGGAGTTGCGCGCCGCCCGCCGCGGCGATCCCGAGGGACAGGGCCAGCAGCACCGCGAGCGGCAGCCAGCGCAGCCAAGCACGCCGCCGGGGCCCGGCCTCCGTCATCGGACGATCATCGGTGTCGAAAGGACAAGTCCTTTCGCGGGTCCGGGGCGGAGCCCCGGTCGAACGGGAGAGCGGGGCGCCGCCCAGGGCAGATCCCCCTGGCCTCGCCAAGGGGATGGTCCCTTCGGAAACCCGTGACGGTCCATCACCCGGGCTTGCGCATCCGGAGGATCTTGAAGAAGCCGCCGGGGAAGGTCGGGGCGAGGCCCACCACCTCGACGCCGTTGCGACGGGCCCAGGCCTCGATCCGGGTCGCCTTGAAGTCCGAGGACCAGCCGATCTTGGTGCAGAGCGGAGCGACGATCTCCTCGACGCGGGCGACCGGCCCGTTCGACTGGCCGAAATGGTTGGCGAGGACGATGCCGCCGCCGGGGCGCACCACCCGCAGGAATTCGGTGAGCGCGGCCTCCGGATCCGGCACCAGGGTGATGAGGAACTGCGCCACCACCGCGTCGAAGCTGGCATCCTTGTAGCCGAGGCGGCACACGTCCATGACCTGCAGGCCCTTGACGTGGCTGAGCCCCCGGCGGGCGACCTTGCGGCCGGCGCGCTTGAGCATGTCCTCGGAGAGATCGACCCCGCAGACGAAGCTGTCGCGGGGATAGTAGCCGAGCGACAGGCCGGTGCCGACGCCGGCCTCCAGCACCCGCGGCCCGTGGGCGACGGCGGCCTGGACGGCGGCGCGGGCGGCGGGCTCGGTCAGCTTGTCGTAGACCACGTCGTAGACCGGCGCCCAGCGGGCATAGGCCTTGCGCATCAGGTCGGTGGTCGGCCCGGCCTCGGGCGCCCGCTCTCTCAGCATCTCGTGCGTGACCCTTTATCCAGTCGTCCCGTCGCGCCTCGAGCCGGGCGGAGGCCGGGACGGTGCGACGGGATGTGAGGTGTCGGAAAACCGGAATGCGACGGGCGAAGCCCGCAGGTTCTCACGGAGACGTCCACGACGGCTTCCATCAAGCCGCCTCGGCCGCCCCCGCCTGCAACGCGCCGATGCGCCGGATGGTGCCGCCGCCGAGCACGCGGGCGCGGGGGCCGTCATCTTCGTAGATCACGCAGGCCTGACCCGGTGAGACCCCGTCCTCGGGGGCGGCGAGCTCGACCTCGGCATAGGCCTCGGCGGCGTTCCACGACAGGCGCGCGGGCCGCGGCTCGCGGGTGGAGCGCACCCGGACCGCCACGGGCAGGTCGGTCAACGCCTCGGGGGCGCCCTCCCCCAGCCAGTTGAGGTCGGTCAACCGGATGCGGCGGGTGGCGAGCGCGGCGCGCGGGCCGACGACGACGCGGGCGGTCTCGGGCTCGAGCCGCACGACGTAGAGCGGCTCGCCGACCGAAAGCTTCAGGCCCCGGCGCTGGCCGACGGTGTAGTGGACGATACCCTGATGCTCGCCGAGCTGGCGGCCTTCGAGATCGACGATGGCGCCGGGGCGGGTCGCCTCCGGCCGCAGCTTGGCGATCACGTCGGCATAGCCGCCCTGGGGCACGAAGCAGATGTCCTGGCTATCGGCCTTGTCGGCGACGGTCAGTCCCAGCTCGCGGGCCAGCGCGCGGGTCTCGTCCTTGGGCCGCTCGCCGAGGGGGAAGCGCAGGAAGGCGAGCTGCTCGGGCGTCGTCGCGTAGAGGAAGTAGCTCTGATCGCGGGCGGGATCGAGGGCGCGGTAGAGGGCGCGCCCGCCCCCGGGGGCGGGCCGGCTCGCGACGTAATGGCCGGTGGCGAGGGCCTCGGCGCCGAGGTCGCGGGCCATGCCGAGGAGATCGCGGAACTTGACCGAGCGGTTGCACTCGACGCACGGGATCGGCGTCTCGCCGGACAGGTAGCTCTCGGCGAAGCGGTCGATGACCGACTCGCGGAAGCGGTCCTCGTAATCGAGGACGTAATGGGGAATGCCGAGGGTCTCGGCCACGCTGCGCGCATCGTGGATGTCGCGGCCGGCGCAGCAGGCGCCCTTCCGGTGGGTCGCGGCGCCGTGGTCGTAGAGCTGGAGCGTGACGCCGACGACGTCGTAGCCCTCGCGCTTCAGCAGGCCGGCCACCACCGAGGAATCGACGCCGCCCGACATGGCGACGACGACGCGCGTCTCGTGCGGAGGCTTCGGAAGATCGAGCGAGTTCATGGCCGTGATGGGGCCCGTGCGGGCCGTCGCGAGGGCGCGAGCGGGCCGGGGCCCCGGCGCGCGCGTCTGCCGTGTCTATAGCGATCCCGGTCCGGACTTTCCAGGGACGTCGCCGCAGGCAGAGTCGGCAAAACCTGCCGCCCGGGCGGCATTTTTCGCTGCGCCGGTGCGCGGTGATGTTCGAGGGGTAAGAAATTTCTTCGATCCGTGAATGGGTTAAGCGCCGGCCTGACTGGCGCGGGGCTTGCGCCGGGCTCTCCGAAGAGAGGTCGAGGCATGACGGTCGCGCGCACGGACAAGATGGAGATGTCGGTCAGGCCGCTGGCGCGGCCGACCGCCCAAGCCCGCGCGGCCGAATCCCACGAGCGCTTCAGCCTCCTGCAGGAGGCGGCCGACACCGATCGTGCGGAGCGGCGGGCACAGGGACGGCAGATGGCCGACCAAGCAGATGACGCTCGGCGCGCCGAGATGCGGACCGCGGAGGCGCGCGCTCTGACGGCGCGGCGCGATGCCCGCACGCCCGACGCGGAGGGGAGCCTCGCGAGGACCGTCAGGGAGAACGCGAAGGAAGGCACGAAAGCCTCCGGATCCGCGGGGAACGCGCATTCGCCCGGATCTGCCGATGCCCCGAAGAAACGGGCCGAGGAGCCCGCGGCGAACCCGGCCTCCGATACGACACGGCGGAGCGACGACCGGACCGGGGCGACGAAGGGCACCGGGGCGACCGATCCGGCGAGCGCGGCGAATCCCGTGGCGAAGGGGACGGGAGACGGAACCGTCGCCGACGAGCCGGGCCTCGGCGCGACGGCGGGGACCGGGACGGCCCAGCCCGGATCGGTCGAGAGCGAGGGACAGGACGGCGACGCGACGGAGGACCGCGCGAAGGAGAGCGAGGCGGCCGGGATCGGTGACCGTCCGCCGGAGGGGGCTGCCGGGCCCGTGCTCCTGCTGGTCCCCTCCCCCGTGGCGGCCTCGATCCAGGCCGCCCCGGAGGCGGCGGGATATGGCGGGGCCGGGACGGCGACGGATCCCGCCCTGGCATCGTCCCAGCCGGGCGCAGCCCTTGCCGCTCCGCTTGGCGCCCCCAGTGCGGCGGCAGCCGGTGCGGCCACGGCCGGAACCGCGGTTCAAGGCGAGATCGTCAAGGGTGAGGCGGCCAAGGAGGAGGTCGCGACGGGTCGGACGGCGAAGGCCGAGACCGCCCAGGGCGAGGGCGCCAAGGGTGACGTGACCGGAGGCGCCGGCACCGATGCGAAGGGGTTCGAGGCGATCCTCGCGGCCGCCGGAAGCGGCAGCGAGGCGGACCTTGCCCCGGCGAGCGCCCCCTCCCCCGCTCCCCCCGCTGCCGCCACCCCCGGCGGCCCTGCGGGGTCATCTTCGGCGGAGACCGCGACCGGGACGGCGAGCGCGCCCGCGCAGCCCGCCCCGATCCCCCTCGGCGCCGTGCCGATGACGATCGGCCTGCGCTCGCTCGCGGGCGCCAGCCGCTTCGCGATCCGCCTCGACCCGGTCGAACTCGGGGCGATCGAGGTGTCGCTCGATCTCGACCGGGCCGGCGGGCGGGCGCGGGCCCATCTCACGGTCGACCGACCCGAGACTCTGGCCCTGCTCCAGCGCGACGCGGGCGTCCTGCAGCAGGCGCTGGCGCAGGCGGGCTTCGAGGCGAACGAGGGGATCGCCCTGTCGCTGCGCAGCGAGACCGGCGGTCAGGACGGACAGAATGCCGGTCGCGACGCCGACCGCGGCAACGATTCCGGCGCGCGCGGCCGGCCAGGGGCCGTGACCGGCCGCGAGGCGGACATCAGCGCCATCAACCCATCCGCCTTCCGCCGCCTGCGCGCGGCGGGCGGCCTCGACATCCGCATCTAGGAATCACGCCATGGCCGCCGGCATCGCCAGCAGTACCAGCACGAGCATCACGAACGCCACGGCCACCACCACGGCCGATACCAAGGCGATCGCGGGCAATTTCACGCAGTTCCTGACCCTGCTGACCACCCAGCTCAAGAACCAGAATCCCCTCGATCCGATGGACACCAACCAGTTCACCCAGCAACTGGTGCAGTTCGCGGGCGTGGAGCAGCAGCTCAAGACCAACGACCAGTTGGGCACGATCCTGGCGAACTCGAAGGCCTCCGCGACGGCCTCCGCCTCGAGCCTGATCGGCCGCACGGTGGTGGCCGACGGCGCTACCACCGACCTCACCGACGGTCAGGCGAGCTGGACCCTCAATCCGGCCCGCGCGGCGGCCCGGGCGATCATCACGATCAAGAGCGCGGATGGCAGCGTGGTCGCCGCCAAGACGACGACGCTCAAGGCCGGCTCCCAGACCTTCGACTGGAACGGGGCCTCGACCTCCGGCCTCACCGTGAAGGACGGCCAGTACACGATCACCGTGGACGCCATCGATACCACCGGCGCGAAGGTCGACGTCGACACCAAGGTGAGCGGTCAAGTCGATGGGGTCGATCTGAGCGGATCTGAACCGGTGCTGACGATCGGCTCCGCGCGAGTTCCGGCGTCGGCGGTGAAATCCCTTGTCGCATCAGGATCTTGATGCAATGCAGCAAGGCTTTTCCACATCCCCCCTTGAACGACGAATCGCATTCGAAGGACCGACTTCAAGAACTTTTAAGCGGAGACAAGTAGCTTGGCTCTCGACAGGTCAGTCGAGTGTAGAGCGTATCATGACTGAGACCCCCCGGCCCCGTGTGAAATATGTGATTGGGCCCGACGGCAGCCCCCTGACGATCGCCGATCTTCCTCCCGTTTCCACCCGCCGCTGGGTCATCCGCCGGAAGGCCGAAGTCGTCGCCGCGGTGCGCGGCGGTCTGCTCAGTCTGGAGGAGGCCTGCCAGCGCTATACCCTGACCACCGAGGAATTCCTCAGCTGGCAGTACTCCATCGACCAGCACGGTCTCGCCGGCCTGCGCACCACGCGCATCCAGCATTACCGGCACTGATTTCCTTCAAACGGACGCGCCGGTGCAGGGTTTGTCCCGCAGCCGGCCGCGCACCGAGCCTTCAAGAGCCGCCTGCGGAGACGCATGGCGGCTTTCGCCGTTTTCGGGCGGCCGCGTCGGGCCGCATTAACTCCCCGCTAACCACCACCTGGGCAATTCTTGCCGGGTGGGCGCCGGTCGCGCCCGCGCCTCCTGCCGTGGGCCGCGACCAACCGTGAAGCCGATCCTCGAACTGGTGACGAAGCTGGGGCCCGCGCGCATCGCCGCGATGGCGGCCGTGACGCTGACGCTCGTCGGCTTCTTCGCCTTCGTGATCCTGCGGGTGTCGCGCCCGGATATGGGCGTGCTGTTCTCCGACCTGTCGATGCAGGATTCGTCCGCGGTCATCCGCGAGCTGGACGCGCGCGGCATCGCCTACGAGACCCGGGGCGACACGGGACAGACCGTGATGGCGCCCAGGGCCGACCTCGCCAAGCTGCGCATGGATTTCGCCGGCAAGGGCCTGCCGAGTCAGGGCGGCGTCGGCTACGAGATCTTCGACAAGGGCGACGCCTTCTCCTCGACGAGCTTCGTCCAGAACGTGAACCACCTGCGGGCGATGGAGGGCGAGCTCGCCCGCTCGATCCGCGCCATCGGCCGGGTCCAGGCCGCCCGCGTCCATCTCGTCATGCCGGAGCGTCGCCTGTTCGAGCGGGACCGCGAGGCGCCCTCGGCGGCGATCGTGGTCAAGCTGATGGGCGATCTCGACCCGAGCCAGGTGCGCGCCATCCGCCATCTCGCGGCCTCCGCCGTCGAGGGCCTGAAGCCCGAGCGGGTCTCGATCGTCGACGAGCGCGGGCGGCTCCTCGCCGACGGCGCCCGCGGCGCCGAGGCCGAGGGCGCCGGCCTCGTCGAGGAGCGCCAGAGCGGCATCGAGCGGCGCCTGCGCTCGCAGATCGAGGAGATCGTCGCGGGCATCGTCGGCCAGGGCCGGGCCCGGGTACAGGTCGCCGCCGAGATGGACCTCAACCGGGTCGAGAGCCGCTCGGAGAGCTTCGATCCCGAGAGCCGGGTGGTGCGCTCGACCCAGACCCGCTCCGAGAATTCGCTGACCGGGGGCGGCGAGGGGCAGGTCACCGTCGGCAACGAGCTGCCCGGCGCCAACCAGAACCAGGGGCAGCCCGCGCAGAAGGACACGAGCCAGAAGAACGAGGAGACCACGAATTACGAGATCTCCCGCGTCACCCGGGTCGAGACCCTGGAGGGCGGGCGCCTGAAGCGCCTCTCGGTGGCCGTGGTGGTCGACGGCGTCTACGCCCCGGGCGCCGACGGCAAGCCGGCCTACCAGCCGCGTCCCGCCGCCGAGATCGAGCGCATCGCCGCCCTGGTGCGCACGGCGGTGGGCTTCGACAAGGCCCGCGGCGATCAGGTCGAGGTGGTCAATCTGCGCTTCGCCGAGATGCCCGTCGCCGCCGACCTCGCCGAGCCGGGCCTGCTCCAGTCCCTCCTGTCCCCGAGCAAGGAGGAGGTGATGCGGATGGTCGAGCTCGCGGTTCTGAGCCTCCTCACCCTGATCGTCCTGATGGCGGTGGTGCGCCCGCTCCTCAAGCGCGTGCTGGCGTCCGAAGTGCCGATGGTCGCCCTCGCCGGCCCCGCCGGGGCCCTCGCCCTCGCCGGGGCCGAGGTCGGGGGAGAGGTCGCGGAAGCGGGCCGGGCCAGCGACGCCAACCGCTTCCTGGAGCTGGCCAAGATCAACGGCCAGGTCCAGGCCGAGACGGTCGAGCGCGTCGTCGACATGGTGCGGGCGAGCCCGACCGAGACGGTCGAGGTGCTGCGCAACTGGATCCATGATCATTGAGCGGGGCGGGATGAGCAGCCATCACGAACAGCGAGGTGAGCCGTGTCCGCGGGCGTGAACTTCACCGCCGCCATGGAGAGCATCGATTCCTCCGCGGCCTTCGCGCAGATGTCGGGGCCGCAGCGGGCGGCGGCCCTGCTGCTGCTGCTCGGCGAGGAGGAGGGCGCGCCGATCTGGCAGCGACTCGAGGAGGAGGAGGTCAAGATCGTCTCGCATGCGATGGTGCAGCTCGGCTCGCTCGAGGCCGGCACCGTCGAGAAGCTGATCGTCGATTTCGTCTCGCGCCTCTCCTCGGGCGGGGGCATGACCTCGAATTTCGAGCGCACCGAGGCGCTGCTGCTCAAGATCTTCCCGCCCGAGCAGGTCTCCTCGATCATGGCGGAGATCAAGGGCGCGAGCGGACGCCGCGTCTGGGGCAGCCTCGTTCAGATCGATCCCGAGATCCTCGCGAACTTCCTGCGCAACGAGTACCCGCAGACCGTCGCGGTGGTGCTCTCGAAGGTGCGCGCCGACTACGCGGCGAAGGTGCTGACCATCCTGCCGGAGGAGTTCGCCATCGACGTCCTCAACCGGATGCTGCGCATGGAGACGGTGCAGAAGGAGGCCCTGCGCCATATCGAGGAGACCCTGCGGGTCGAGTTCGTCTCCACCATCGCCCAGACCACCCGCCGCGACGCGCACGAGCTGATGGCGGACGTGTTCAACGCCTTCGACCGCCAGACCGAGACGCGCTTCCTCGCCGCGATCGACCAGGCGAACCGCGGCTCGGCCAAGAAGATCCGCCAGCTGATGTTCACCTTCGAGGATCTGCTCAAGCTCGATCCGGGCTCGGTCCAGACCCTGATGCGCAAGGTCGACAACGACACCCTGTGCCGGGCGCTGAAGGGTGCCGAGGAGCGGGTGCGGGGCTTCTTCATGGGCCAGATGTCGAGCCGCGCCGCCAAGAACCTCAACGACGAGATGGGCTCGATGGGCCCGATTCGCCTCAAGGAGGTCGACGAGGCCCAGGCCCGGATGACCGAGCTCGCCAAGGAGCTGGCCGAGAAGGGTGAGATCATGATCGCCAAGAACGGCGGCGAAGAGGAGCTGGTCTATTGATGCGCGCCTCCCGCCCCTTCCTGTTCGACACCGATTTCGGGCGCCAGCGCGGTCCCTCCCCGGCCGAGGCCGAGGCCGCCGCGCAGGTCGCCGCGGAGCGCGAGGCCACCGCCGCCGCCGCGCATGCCCGCGGCCTGCAGGAGGGCCGCGCCGAGGCCGCCGCCCAGGGGCAGGCGCGCCTCGCCGATGCCCTCACCCGGGTGGGGCTGGCGGCCGCCGGCCTGATCCATCAATCCGATGCCCGCGACGCCGAGCGCGAGGCGCAGGCGCTGGCCTTCGCCACCGCCCTCGCCAAGCGGATCGCGGGCGAGGCCCTGGATGCCCGGCCCCTCGCCGGCGTCGAGGAGGCCGCCCGCGCGGCGCTCCGCCACCTGCGCGGCGTGCCCCACCTCGTGCTGCGCCTGAACGAGAGCCTCGTCGAGGACGCCGAGACGCTGATGCGGCGGCTCGCCCGCGAGCACGGCTTCGAGGGCCGCCTCGTCGTGCTGGGCGAGCCCGACATGCCGCCGGGCGATGCCCGCCTCGAATGGGCCGATGGCGGCGTGGTGCGCGAGCGCGCGCGCATCGAGGCCGCCCTGGCCGAGGCCCTGGCCCCCTGCACCGCTTCTGAGATCTGAGGCCGCCACTCCCATGTCCAGCGACGATTTCAGCCTGCCCCAGCTCAACGAGACCGACCTCACCTACGACGAGGGCGGCCCCGGCTCGGTGCGCGACGTGCCCACTTCGCCCAAGAGCGCCGCCGATCTGGAGCAGGTCTTCGACGTGCCGGTGGTGGTCTCGGCGGTGCTCGGCTCCTCCCGCATGCCGATCGGCGATCTGCTGCGCCTCGGCCCCGGCACCGTTCTGGAGCTCGACCGCAAGGTCGGCGAGGCCATCGACATCTTCGTCAACAACCGCCTCGTCGCCCGCGGCGAGGTCGTCCTGGTCGAGGAGCGCCTCGGCGTCACCATGACCGAGATCATCAAGAACGATCACTAGTCGCTTCGATCGACGCTTCTCCTATCCAACCCCCTCATCCTGAGGTGCCGGAGCGAAGCGGAGGCCTCCTTCGAGGCCGCTGACGCGGCACCTCAGGACGAGGGGAGTGGGTGGGAAGGGGCGGTCCGAACGGACGTCGCGAACAGAACTCGGAGAACCCACCATGCGGCTCCTCATCGTCGGACGGCTCTCGAGCGAGCTCGTCACCGCCTCGAAGATCGCCATGCACCGGGGCGCCTCGGTGACCCATGCGGAGGGCGTCGAGCAGGGGCTCGCGGTCCTGCGCGCCAAGGGCGGAGACCTCGTCATGGTCGATGTCGGGCTCGACATCGCCCGCCTGGTCCGGGCCCTGGGCGAGGAGCGCATCCGCACGCCGGTGATCGCCTGCGGCATCGCCTCGGATGCCCGTGCCGCGGTGGCGGCGATCCAGGCCGGGGCCAAGGAATACATCCCCCTGCCCCCGGATCCCGATCTGATCGCGGCGGTGCTGGAGGCGGTGGCGGCGGATGCCCGCAGCTTCGTCTGGCGCGACCCGTCGATGGAGCGCGTCGTCAAGCTCGCCGAGCAGGTCGCCCGCTCGGAGGCCTCGGTGCTGATCACCGGCGAGAGCGGCACCGGCAAGGAGGTGCTGGCCCGCCACGTCCACGCCAAGTCGAACCGCGGCAGCCGCCCCTTCGTCTCGGTCAATTGCGCGGCGATCCCCGAGGCGCTGCTCGAATCCGAGCTGTTCGGCCACGAGAAGGGCGCCTTCACCGGCGCAGTGGCCCGGCGCATCGGCCGGTTCGAGGAGGCCAACGGCGGCACGCTGCTCCTCGACGAGATTTCCGAGATGGACGTGCGGCTGCAATCCAAGCTGCTGCGCGCCCTGCAGGAGCGGGTGATCGACCGGGTCGGCGGCGCCGCCCCCGTCAAGGTCGACATCCGGGTGCTCGCGACCTCGAACCGCAACCTCGCCGAGGAGGTCAAGAAGGGCACGTTCCGCGAGGATCTGTTCTACCGGCTGAACGTCGTGCACCTGCGCCTGCCGCCTCTGCGCGAGCGCCCCGCCGACATCCTGGAACTGGCCGCCCACTTCGCGCGCAAATATGCCGAGATCAACGGCGTGCCGGTGCGCGCCCTCGACCGGGCGGCGCAGGGCCTCGTCGCCCGCAATCCCTGGCGCGGCAACGTGCGCGAACTGGAGAACACGATCCACCGCGCCGTGCTGCTGGCCCAGGGGCCCGAGATCGGCCCCGACGCGATCCTGAGCCCGGAGGGCGAGTCGCTCGGCCAGCCCGCCCCGACCGGCCCGGTCGAGCGGGCGGCCAGCCTCGCCGAAGCCGCCACCCGCGGCCTCGTCGGCCGCACCGTGGCCGATGTCGAGCGCGACCTGATCCTCGACACCCTCGACCATTGCCTGGGCAACCGGACGCATGCCGCGCGCATCCTCGGCATCTCGATCCGGACCCTGCGCAACAAGCTCAACGAATACGTCGATGCCGGCGTGACCGTGGCCGAGCCCGGCGGGGTGCGGGCGATGGCGGCTTACGGCTGAATCGGCGTCAGGCGGCCTCCCGCCGCCGGGTTGCCAGCGCGTTCTCGTCCGCCTGCCCTGCGCCCCAGAACTGCGCGACGCTGGGCCCGTTGCGCACCAGCGGGTCGCGGAACCACGAGCGGATCTCGTGCGGCCAGACCCGGCGGCCCATGCGGGTGTACCAGCGCATGGCGTGCGACAGACGCGGGTCGCGATTGAGATAGATGCGCCTGAGCGCCTTCGGTCGGGCCTGGAGAATGACCTCGATCAGCTTGAACCAGAGCAGCACCCGCCAGGGCGGCATGTGGCGGGTCGCGAGCACTTGATGCTTGTAGTCCCAAAGCCGCCGGTCGGTCTGGATCACCCGGCGCTCTTCCACAGTGCGAAAGTAGGGTGTCCAGCGGTGGGGCGTGACGTAGAGCATCTGGATCTGGTCCGGATCGTAGGCCAGGAGTTGCCGCAGACCCCGCCAGTAATCGCGGTCGCGTTCTTCCTCGAAGCCGACCACCCAGGTCGCCATCGAGAGAATCCCGTTCTCTCGCAACAGACGGATTGCCTCGCGGTCGGTCGTGGTGGTGGCGCCCTTCCGGATCAGGTCGAGGGTCGCCGCGTCGGTGCTCTCGAGTCCTAGAAGGAAGCGCACCCAGCCGGCGCGCTTGTAGAGCGGCAGGATGTCGGCGTCGCGCACGATGTCGTCGGCGCGGGTTGAGCCGACGAGGATCAGGTCGACCTCCTCCGCGATCAGCGCATCGAGAAAGCTGCGCCAGACCTTCTTCGAGACCGTCGGATTCTCGTCGGCGAAGTTGATCACCCGGACACCGTGCTCGCGGTGGAGCCGGGCAAGTTCCTTCGCGAAGCGGACCGGATCGCGATGGCGCCAACGGGTCCAGAAGCCGCGCTGGCCGCAATAGGTGCAAGGATGCGGGCAGCCGCGGGAGAACTGCACGACGACGGCGCGCAGGCCACCCCAATAGCTGTAGCGGGCATGGTCGATCAGCTCCCAGCCGACCCGATAGGCGTCGAGGTCGCGGATCGGTGGGGCCGGCGGCGTCTCCCGGATCACGCCGCCGTCGCGGAAGGTGAGGCCGGGGATGGTGCCGAGGGGCTGTCCGGCCGCGAGCGCGGCCATGAGCCGGCGCGCGGTTTCTTCACCCTCCCCGCGCACGATGACGGTGACGTGCGGCTCGGCCTTCAGGATCTCGCGTGCATGGTATGTCGGGAAAACGCCCCCGTAGACGATGTGGACGTCCGGCATCGCCGCCGCCACGCTGGCGGAAACCGCAGCGATGACCGGGTGGCCCGAGGTCGAGCCGGAATGGCCGAACAGCACCGCCTCGGGCGCGGATGCCACGATCCGTGCGACCAAGTCGGGGATCGGCATGGGGCCGAACTCGCCGTCGATCAGAGAGACCTCGTGTCCGTCGTCGATCAGCGGCCCACCGATGGCGAGCAGCCCGAGCGGCGGCAGGTGATCGTCGGGAATCCGGCTGCCGATCGCCGGATGCGGCACGTTCACGAGCAGAATATTCATCGGGGGCTCCCGGACGTGAGGGAGGGTTCGCGGAGGCTGTCACCTCCGCGTTTCGGCCGCGCCGAGGCGGCTCGGCAGTGCCGGTAATGTCGTGTCAGGCCGCTTCCGGCACCCGCGGTGCGTTCAAGCCCCCGAACCGTCGATCCCGCGCGGTGAAGTCGGTCACCGCCGCGGCCAGATCGCCTTCCCCGAAATCCGGCCACATCCGGTCGGTGAAATGCAGCTCGGCATAGGCCGCCTCCCAGAGCAGGAAGTCGGATAGGCGTTGCTCGCCGCCGGTGCGGATCAGGAGATCGACGTCGCCGGCCTCGCCCAGGGCTTCGCTCATCGCCTCGCGGGACAAGCCCTCCGGCCCGAGCCGGGCGGCCGCCGCGAGAATCGCGTCGCGGGAGGAATAGTCGACGGCGATGCGCAGGCTCAGTCGCGTGCCCGAGGCGGTCGCGGCCTCGGCCCGCTCGATCGCCGCAGGAATGCCCTCGGGCAGGCGGTCGCGCCGGCCGATCACCGTGAGCCGGGTGCCGGTGCGGGCCAGCCGCTCGGTCTCGCTGCGCAGATAGGCCCGGAGCAGGCGCATCAGCCCGCCGACCTCGTCGGCCGGGCGGCGCCAGTTGTCGCTGGAGAAGGCGTAGAGCGTCAGCGTGCCGATGCCGAGATCGGGGGCGGCCTCCGCCACGCGCTGGATCGTCTTGACGCCGGCCCGATGCCCTGCCCCGCGCGGGAGGCCGCGGGCGCTCGCCCAGCGGCCGTTGCCGTCCATGATGATCGCGGCATGAAGTTTCGGTCTGCGCTCGAAACTGCTTTGCATTGTAAAGCTCCGCGGCACAATCAGTCGATGAGAACAGAAAACCGTTAAGGTGGTGCGAAATCGCGGCCGGTCAGGCCGGTTCGGCGAGGCCCGCAGCCTTCTTGTCGCCCGCCTTCTTGCCGCCGGCCGTCTGGGCGTCGCGCACCACCTGCTCCAGCACCGCGAGGTACTCGAGGAAGCGGGTTCGGCCCGAGGGCGTCAGTCGGCACAGGGTCTGGGGGCGGTTGTGGTCGTAGCCCTTCTCCAGATCGACGAGGTCGGCCTCCTGCAGCACCGCGAGGTGGCGGCTCAGATTGCCGTCGGTGAGCCCGCACAGGCGCTTGAGATCGGGGAAGGCGAGGCCGCGGGGATGCGCGACCAGGGAGGTCAGCACCGAGAGCCGGGCCCGTTCATGGATGACCCGGTCGAGCCCTTCGTAGGAGAAGCGCGCTTCGCGAGCGTCAGGCATCGATGCCTCCCTCGTTCTGGCCCGGCTGGCAGTGGACGATGACGGCGAGCCCGCCCTGGCCGACCGCGAAGGGCAGACCCATCAACCAGGGCGAGAGGTGATGCGTCTCGCTGGCCAGCGCCAGCACGGCGAGCCCGGCGAGCAGGTACCAGGCGCCGACGAGCTGCATGGGGCGGGGCAGGATGCGGATCGAGGCGAACAGCCCGAGCCCGACCAGCACCTGCCACAGGCCCGGCAGCATCCACAGCCCCTCGGGCACGAAGCGGGCGAAGACGAGCCCGAGACACAGGCCCGCCCCGCCCGCCGGCAGAAACCCCTCGATGGCGTTGAACACCATGGCGTCGGCGAAGCCCGAATGGACCTGGCGGGAGCGCCGCACCGCCTCGAAGCCGATCAGCCCGCAGGCGGCGATGGCGGCGGCGATCCACAGCCCGAAGAAGGCGACGGGCCGCCCGGTCGGATCGTCGAGGAACAGCGATTGCCCGGCCGCCACCGCCAAGGCCAGCCCTCCGGTCGCCGCCAGCGTCGCCGTTCCGAGTCCGCGGAAGGCGGTGTCGCGCGCGATCTGCATCCGGATCGCGACGATGTCGGCAAGGGCCCTGTCCAGATCCTGCATCACGCGCCCACCCCCGTGGCCGAATTCACTTTGCATCGCAAAGTACACGCGGAGGCAGAGCCGTCAAGCGGGGGCCGAGTGCGGAGAGGCACGCCCGCCTCGCGGGGAGCCTGGCTCCCCGCGCCTTCCCCCGACGAGGCGGCATGCGCCTCGCCGGATGGCGCTCACGCCTCCGCCCGCAGGGCCGCGAGGTCGAGCCGACGGGTGACCATGGCGAGGGTGCCGTCCGGGTTCCGCGGCCACTCGGCCTCCGGGCGGTCGCGGTAGAGTTCGACCCCGTTGCCGTCGGGATCGCGCAGGTAGAGCGCCTCGGACACACCGTGGTCGCTCGCCCCGTCGAGGGGGATGCCGGCGGCCTCGACCCGGCGCAGGGCGTCGGCGAGGGCGGCCCGATCGGGATAGAGGATCGCGAGATGGTAGAGCCCGGTGGTGCCGGGGGGCGGGGGCGTCCCGCCCGCGCTTTCCCAGGTGTTGAGACCGATATGGTGGTGGTAGCCCCCGGCGGAGACGAAGGCCGCCTGGCTGCCGTAGCGTTGCGTCAGGGCAAAGCCCAGCACGCCGCCATAGAAGCCGAGGGCCCGCTCCAGATCGGCCACCTTCAGGTGGACATGGCCGATGCGGGTCTGCGGATGGATCGATCCGGTCATGGTCCCCTCCCCCTGGTCTCTTAGTCCCGCCGCAGGGCGTAGGCGCCGCCGCCGAGCCCGGCCTGGACGAGGAGCATGACCGCCCAGAGGCCGGCGAATTCCCAGCCGCCGCCCGGATTCTGCGCGAAGAAGCCGTTGGCGCCGTGCACGGTGACGATGGCGCCCACTAGGATCGGCACCAGGGCGAGCGCCACGATCCGCGCGTAGAATCCGAGGATCAGGGCGAGGCCGCCGAGCGCCTCCGCGGCGATCACCGCGTAGCCGAGGGCGGGCGGCAGGCCGAGGGAGCCGAAGAAGGCGGCGGTGCCCGCCGGGGTGAACACGAACAGCTTCAGGCCCGCATGGGCCAGGAACAGGCCGCCGAGGGTGAGCCGCAGCAGCAGGGCGGCGTAGGGGGCGGTGCGGGATTCGACGCCGGCTTGGGCGGGCAGGGGCGCGGTCAGGGCGGTCATGGCAGTCTCCTGTGAGCATGGTCGGCAATGAGGCGATCCTGCACCGGGGGCTTTCTTGCGATAATCAGGAGATTTCGCCATTCATCTCACATCGTCAGAGTGAGGTGGGCCGATGCTCGACCGGGTGACCGGGATGCAGGTCTTCGTTCGGGTGGCGGCCCTCGGCAGCTTCTCCGCGGCGGGCCGGGCGCTCGGCCTGTCGCAGACCGGGGTGACCAAGCACGTGGCGGCGCTGGAGGCGCGGCTGGGGGCACGGCTCCTCCACCGCACGACCCGGCGCCTGACGCTGACGGAGGCGGGCCGGACCTATCTCGAGGCTTGCGAGCGCATCCTGGCGGAGATCGCGGAGGCGGAGGCCGGCATCGGCGCCGAGGCCCTGGAGGCGCGCGGCACCCTCCGGCTCAACGTGCCGCTCTCCTTCGGCGTCCGCCGGATCGCCCCGGCCCTGGCCGCCTTCTGCGCCGCGCATCCGGCCGTGACGGTGGAGCTCGGCCTCAACGATCGCCGTGTCGATCTGATCGAGGAGGGCTGGGATCTGGCCGTACGGATCGGGCCCCTGGCCGATTCGAGTCTGATCGCCCGCCCTCTCGCACCCTGCCGCCTCGCCCTCTGCGCTGCCCCCACCTACCTCGCCCGGCACGGCCTGCCGCGAAGGCCTGCCGATCTGGGCCGGCACAATTGCCTCGGCTACACCCTGGCGGCGGAGGGACACTGGACGTTCGACGGGACGCCCGTTCCGGTCACCGGGACGCTGCGGGCCTCGAACGGCGCGGCCCTGGTCGCGGCGGCGATCGAGGGGCTCGGCCTGATCTACCAGCCGACCTTCCTCGTCGCCGACGCCCTGCGGGCCGGCACGCTGGTGGCCCTCGACCTCGGCGCCCTGCCCGTCCTGCCGATCCACGCCCTGATGCCGCCGGGCCGCCGCCCGGCCAAGACGCGGGTCTTCCTCGCCGCCCTGACGCAGCTCTTCGCGGGCGAGCCGGATTGGGACCGGGACTTGCCCGAACCGGTGCGGGGTGAGAGCGATCAGACCCGGCGGACGGGGCCGGGATAGCGTGCGAGAAGCCCATCCGCGGTCAGCAGCGTGAGCCCCTCTACCAGGGCCTGGGCAACGAGGAGCCGGTCGAAGGGATCCTTGTGGATCAGAGGCAGGGTTTCGACAGCCACGGCGTGTGATCCGAGGACGGTGAGTTCCTCATACCCATTCGCGATCAGTCCGTGGCGCAGCATCCGGCTATCGATCCGGAAATCGGGCCGCTTGAGGCTACGCTTGATCGCGATCTCCCACAGACTCGCCACGCTGAAGATGAGAACGTTGGTGGTGTCCTCGATCAGAACACGGGCTGCCGGAGACAGGCGGCTGGAGCCTTCGGCGACCCAGATCAAGAGATGCGTGTCGAGGAGGAGCCTCACGGCTCTGCCTTGCCCTTGTACGCGCCCTCGAACATCCGAATAATTTCATCCTGGAACATCGTGTCGAAATCGTCGGGCACGGAGATCTGACCGGCCAGGAACCCGATCCGCCGGGCGCGCGGGGCCTCCGCTTCGGCCGGGACGACCCGGACCAGGGGGCGGCCGTCCTGCGCGATCACGAACGCTTCGCCGCGGGCGGCTTCCTCGACCAATCGGGACAGATCGGCCTCGGCCTCGCGGAGGCTGACCGTTTTCATGGCGGTCTCCATGGATGAGAGCGGGTCGACGGTATTCGGTGCCATTCGGCCCGGCAAGCGCGTCCACGTGAGCCGCAGCGTTCATACCCTTGAACTCTTCCGCCGAGCCCCGGTCCGGCCCATATTGGTCCCATGCCCGCACCGAAGAAACCGCGCGCCGCCCCTGCGCGGGCTGACAAGCCCGAGCTGAAGCCGCTCGACGAGCATCTCGCCGCCCTGCTCAGCCCGGCGCTCAACCGCGAACGCCTCCGGATGCCCGAGGCCTTGCCGGAGCCGCCCCGGAAAGAGCGCGGCCGCACGGGCGAGGCCAAGGCACATGCGAAGGCAAATGCCAAGGGGCGTGCGAAGAGCGAAGGGACGGGTGAGGCGACCGCCGCGAAGCGGATCGCGCAGGACGGTTTCGCCGAGGCGCCGCAGGCGGGCTTCGCCCTGGGCGATGCGGCCGATGTCGATCCGCGCCTGGCCCAGGCCCTCGGCCTGATCCCGCCCGATGACGGGCCGACCCCCGGCAACGGACCGGAGGAGACGCCCTCGCTGGCCACGGAGGGGGTGTCCGCCACCGTCGAGGCCCTCGAACGGCTCCTCACCGAGGGCAACCCGCTGTTCAAGAATGGCGAGGCCTGGGTGCCGCACCGGCCCGAGCGGCCGGCGAAGTCCGAGGGCGGCTACAAATTCACGCTGAAATCCGATTTCACCCCCGCAGGCGACCAGCCGACCGCCATCGCGGCGCTCGTCGAGGGCGTGAAGGCGGTCGAGCGCGATCAGGTGCTGCTCGGCGTCACGGGCTCCGGAAAGACCTTCACGATGGCCAAGGTCATCGAGGAGACCCAGCGCCCGGCCCTGATCCTGGCGCCGAACAAGACGCTCGCCGCCCAGCTCTACGGCGAGTTCAAGAGCTTCTTCCCCGACAACGCGGTCGAGTACTTCGTCTCCTACTACGACTACTACCAGCCGGAGGCCTACGTCCCGCGCTCGGATACCTTCATCGAGAAGGAATCCTCGATCAACGAGCAGATCGACCGGATGCGCCACTCGGCCACCCGCGCCCTGCTGGAGCGGGACGACGTCATCATCGTCGCCTCCGTGTCCTGCATCTACGGCATCGGCTCGGTCGAGACCTACACGGCGATGTCGTTCACGGTGTCGCTTGGCGAGAGGATCGAGCAGCGCCAACTCATCGCCGACCTCGTGGCGCTCCAGTACAAGCGCATCCAGTCCGACTTCGCCCGCGGCACGTTCCGCGTCCGCGGCGACGTGATCGAACTCTGGCCGGCCCACTTGGAGGATCGCGGCTGGCGCATCGGCCTGTTCGGCGACGAGATCGAGTCGATCGTCGAGTTCGATCCCCTGACCGGCAAGAAGATCAACGAACTGAAGTTCGTGAAGGTCTACGCCAACTCGCACTACGTCACGCCGCGCCCGACGCTGCAGCAGGCGATCAAGGGCATCAAGACCGAGCTGAAGCTCCGCGTCGAGGAACTGACGAAGATGGGCCGGTTGATCGAGGCCCAGCGCCTGGAGCAGCGCTGCACCTTCGACATCGAGATGATCGAGGCGACCGGCGCCTGCAACGGCATCGAGAATTACTCGCGCTACCTGACCGGGCGGAAGCCCGGCGAGCCGCCGCCGACCCTGTTCGAGTACCTGCCGGATAACGCCCTCGTCTTCACCGACGAGAGCCACGTCACCGTGCCGCAGATCGGCGGCATGTACCGGGGCGACTTCCGCCGTAAGGCGACGCTGGCCGAGTACGGCTTCCGCCTGCCCTCCTGCCTCGACAACCGCCCGCTGCGCTTCGAGGAATGGGACGCGATGCGGCCCCAATCGGTCCACGTCTCGGCCACGCCCGGCAAGTGGGAGATGGAGCGGACGCAGGGCGTCTTCGCCGAGCAGGTCATCCGCCCGACCGGCCTCGTCGATCCGGTGATCGAGATCCGCCCGGCCCGCTCCCAGGTCGACGACCTCTTGGGCGAGGTTCGCGCGGTCGCCCAGGCCGGCTACCGGACGCTGGTGACCACGCTCACCAAGCGCATGGCCGAGGACCTGACCGAGTATCTGCACGAGAATTCGGTGCGGGTGCGCTACATGCACTCCGACATCGACACCCTGGAGCGCATCGAGATCATTCGCGATCTGCGCTTGGGTGCCTTCGATGTCCTCATCGGCATCAACCTGCTGCGCGAGGGCCTCGACATCCCCGAATGCGCCCTGGTCGCCATCCTCGATGCCGACAAGGAGGGCTTCCTCCGTTCCGAGACCTCGCTGATCCAGACCATCGGCCGCGCGGCCCGCAACGCCGATGCCCGCTGCATCCTCTACGCCGACAGCATCACCGGCTCGATGGAGCGGGCGATGGCGGAGACCGAGCGCCGCCGCACCAAGCAGCTCGCCTACAACGAAGAGCACGGCATCACGCCGCAATCGGTCAAGCGCGGCATCGCGGACATCCTCGAGAGCGTCTACGAGCGCGACCATGTCCGCGTCGATACCGGGCTCGCCAAGGACGCCATCACCGTCGGCCACAATCTCAAGGCCGTCATGGCGGATCTCGAGAAGCGGATGCGCGCGGCGGCCGCCGACCTCGATTTCGAGGAGGCCGCCCGCCTGCGCGACGAGCTGAAGCGCCTCCAGGCCACGGAGCTGATGGTCTCCGACGATCCCATGGCCCGCCAGGGCGATGTCGAGCGCGAGGCCGGCCGCTACGGCCAGAAGGGCAGCCGCATCGCCAAGCCGACATTGGACAATATGGGCCCCGGCACCGATCGCGAATTGCCCGCCGGCGCCGTGCCCTGGCAGGAGCGGCCCAAGGCGCGCTCGACGCAGGGGCTGGGCGGTCAGAAGCCCCGCTACAAGGGTGGCGGGGGACGCAAGCGCGGCTGAGGCGGGCGCCGTCCGGAATCGATCGTACCGGATCGCGTCGCCGCCGCGCGCGATGACGATCTCGGCCTCGCCGAGGGCGGTCGGCCGGAAACGGGCCGGGACCGGACCTTGCCTGAAACTCGGTCAGGCCGACGTCGGAACCTCGGCCTCTGGCGCCGGATTGGCGTGTCAGACCCTGCCCGCAGCGGGCCGCCCTTCATCGGCTGCGCGGGTGCTGCCTGATGGAGTCCCCGATGCGCGCCCTCCTTCGACGCCCCCTCGCGGCCGCGTGCCTCGCCGCCGCCATCCTGCCCGGCGCCGCGCTCGCCCAGACCGTGGCCAATCCGAACGATCAGCCCACCGCCGGCACCCTGCCGTCGGGAACCAGCACCCTGCCCCGCCAGGATCCCGCCCCCGACCGGCCGTCCGGCGACGTGCGGGCTCCCAGCGCGATCCGGCCCTCGACCTCGGTGGTGCCGGACGGCGGCAAGACCCGCACCAACCCCCTCGACCATCTCTCCGCGCGCTACCGCTCCAACCAGGAGAACTGATCCAGCCGTGAGACCGGATGGACGCTCCGGCTGTTGAGGCGGCCTCGATCGATGCTGCGATCGTTCCCACCCTCCCCCTCATCCTGAAGTGCGGAGCGAAGCGCAGCCTCGAAGGCCCCCAGGAATCGTGCGCGACCCAGCGCCGTCCTTCGAGGCCGCTCGCGCGGCTCCTCAGGATGAGGGGATGGATGGGGCGAGCCGCGCCTGTTGGCTGTGTCTCGCAACCGCGGCCCAGCCGCGCGTGTTGGACGACGATTGGACAAGGGAGAGCCGCATGGGATTGCTCGATCAGGTCATCGGCGGGGTCGTCGGACAGGTTTTGGGCGGAGGGCGTGGCGGTGCTCTGTCCTCGCCCATCGTCAAGGCGCTGCTCATGCTGCTGCTCGCCAAGGGCGCGAACGGGGGGCTCGGCGACATTCTGGGCCGCCTCGGCGGGCAGGAGGGGCCCGAGAGCCGGCACCCCATGCCCGACCCCGGTGCCGGCGACGGCGATCTCGGCGGATTCAACCAGAGCCGCCGCAGCGGGCCTCCCGCCCAGGGCGGTTCCGATCTCGGCGGCGAGTTCGGCGACTTGGCCGGAATGCTCGACGGGCCGGGTGACGGACGGAGTGATCCGGGCGAGCGCGCCCCCGGCGCCGGCCCCTATGCCCGCCTCGACCGGGACGAAGCGGACCAGGCCGGGCAAGAAGCTGCGGGTGGGCTGGGCGGCCTGATCGAGCGTTTCGAGCGCGGCGGCCTCGGTGACGTGATCGGCTCCTGGATCGGCCACGGGCCGAACCAGACGGTCCAGCCCAATCGCCTCGCCGAGGCGCTCGGCCCCGACACCGTCGAGACGCTGAGCCGCGAGACCGGCCTGTCGCGCGACGACCTGCTCGGCCAGCTCGCGCAGGCCCTGCCCGGCGTCGTCGACGCCCTCACGCCGCAGGGCCGTCCCCCGAACCGGGAGGATGCCCGCGGCTGGTAGGAGGCGTCCATGGCCTACGAGCTGCACTATTGGCCGATGATCCAGGGCCGGGGCGAGTTCGTCCGCCTCGCCCTCGAACAGGCCGGCGCCGAATATGTGGACGTGGCCCGCCTGCCCCACGAGGAGGGCGGCGGGATCGAGGCGATGATGGATCGGCTGGAGGACGAACCGCTCCGCCCGCCCTTCGCCCCGCCCTTCCTGCGGGACGGTGATCGCGTCATCGGCCAGACCGCGGCGATCCTGCTCTATCTCGGCCCCCGCATCGGCCTCGTCGGTGAGAGCGAGGCCGACCGGATCTGGACGCATCAGATCCAGCTCACCATCGCCGACATGGTGGCGGAGACCCACGACACCCACCATCCCGTCGGCGTCGGCCTGTATTACGAGGACCAGAAGCCGGAAGCCCTGCGCCGGGCACGGGATTTCCGCGAGAACCGCATGCCGAAATTCCTCGGCTGGTTCGAGCGGGTGCTCGTCCGCAACCCGGCCGGGCCGGACCATCTCGTCGGCGCCGCGATCTCCTACGCCGACACCTCCCTGTTCCAACTGGTCGAGGGTCTGCGCTACGCCTTCCCCCACGCCACCGCCCGGGCGCTGGACGCGGTGCCCCGCGTCGCCGCCCACGCGGCGCGGATGGCCGGCCAGCCCCGGATCGCCTCATATCTTGCAAGCGAGAGGCGCCGGCCGTTCGGCGAGGCAGGCATCTTCCGCCGTTACCCGGAACTCGATCCCGCATAAGCGCCGCCGGTCGCCGCGGACCGTGCCGTCGGTCCTGCCTCGGACGAGCAGGGACGAGGGATGCGCCCCTCGGTCGCTGTCGGGAAGCGTGGCTGCACTTATCTATGTCAGCCACACACCAGTTTTGCCGTGGTAGGATGGCGGCTGTGACCGAGACCGACAGCCTGCGCCGCTCCGAAGAATCGAACATCGCGGCTGCCCCAGCCCCGGAGGCCGAAGCCCTCGCCCGCGTTCTGGATGCGGCCGGGCACGGCCTGTTCACGCTGGACGTGGCGAGCGCTGTCCTTCGCCCGAACCTGGCCTTCTGCCGCCTGCATGGTCTGCCCCCGCGGGAGGCGTTTCCCGTCGCGACGGTGGAGGCCCTGGCCTTCCCCGAGGACGGAGCCGCCTTCTCCGAGAGCGCGGAACCCGGCGACACGCTCTACCGCATCCGGCGGGCCGATACCGGGGCGGTGCTCCGCCTCCGGCGCACGCTCGTCGCCGAGCGCGATGCGGCGGGCCGGCCCCTGCGATGGGTCGGCGTCGTGCGCGACGTGACGGCGGAACGCGACCACGAGACCGAACTGGCCGAGCGCGAGCAGCATTACCGGACCCTGTTCGAGCAGATGGACGAGGGCTACTGCGTCATCGAGTTTCTCGATGGGCCGCACGGGCCCTCGAGCGATTACCTCCATGTCGAGGCCAACCGCGCCTACGCGCAGCATGCCGGCATCGAGAACGTCGTCGGCCAGCGCCTGCGCGAGTTCGTCTCCCCGGAGGAGGCGGAGGGCTGGGTCGCGCTCTACGGCGACGTCCTGCGCACCGGTCGGCCGATCCGGGTCCAGCGCGAGCTGGTCGCCACCGGCCGTTACTTGGAAGTCGCCGCCTTCCGCATCGAGCCGCCGAGCCTGCGGCGGGTCGCGGTGCTGTTCCAGGATGTCACCGCCCGCAGGCGGATGGAGCAGCAGCTCCACGTCAAGGCCGCCGATCTCGAAGCGGAGGTGACAGCGCAGAGGCGCGACCGCGACCGCGTCTGGGCGCTCTCGCCGGTGCTGAAGGCCGTGACGGCGCCCGACGGCCGGATCGCGGCGGTGAACCCGTCCTGGACCCGGGCCCTGGGCTGGCCGGCCGCCGAATCGCTCGGCCGGATGCTGGAGGAGTTCGTGATCCCCGAGGAGCGGGCGATCCTCTCCGACGCCCTCGCCCGGCTCTCTGCCGGTCCGCCGATCCGGCGGGAACTCGAACTCGAACTGAGCTGCCTTTCCGCCGTCGCGGAGCCGCGGCGGGTGCTGTGGACCATCGTGCCGGAGGACGGCCTGCTCTACGGATTCGGCCGCGACATCACCGAGCAGCGCCACGCCGAGGAAGCCCTGCGCCAGTCGCAGAAGCTGGAGGCGGTGGGCCAGCTCACCGGCGGCGTGGCCCACGACTTCAACAACCTGCTCACGATCATCCGCTCCTCGGTGGAGTTCCTGCGCCGGCCCGAGCTGCCGGAGGCGCGCAAGGCCCGCTACCTCGACGCGGTTTCCGACACCGTGGACCGTGCCGCGAAGCTCACCGGCCAACTCCTCGCCTTCGCCCGGCGCCAAGCGCTCAAGCCCGAGACCTTCGACGTCTGCGAGCGCCTGCGCGGCATCTCGGAAATGCTCGATTCCGTGACCGGCGCCCGCATCCGGGTCGTCACCGATCTCCCCGGCGGTGCCTGCTACGTGCGCTCCGATGCGAGCCAGTTCGAGACGGCGCTCGTCAACATGGCGGTCAATGCCCGCGACGCCATGGACGGCGAGGGCGTCCTGACGCTGCGCCTCGACGCGCCCATCGCCCTGCCGCCGATCCGCGGCCATGCGGGGGCGGCGGGGGCCTTCGTCGCCGTCTCGGTGACGGATTCCGGCACCGGGATCGCGACCGCCGACCTGATGCGGATCTTCGAGCCGTTCTACACCACCAAGGAGGTCGGCAAGGGCACCGGTCTCGGCCTGTCCCAGGTGATCGGCTTCGCCAAGCAATCGGGCGGCGACGTGGATGTGAAGAGCCAGCCCGGCGCGGGCGCCACCTTCACCCTCTACCTGCCCGAGGTTCCGGCCCCGGCCGACGATCCCCCCACCCGCCGCGACGCCGCGCCCGGCGGCGAGGCCGGCACCTTGCGCGTCCTCGTGGTGGAGGACAATCTGGAGGTCGGCCGCTTCTGCACGCAGATCCTGGAGGATCTCGGCCACCGCCCCGTCTGGACCGAGAACGCCGAGGCGGCGCTCGCCGCCCTGGCCGGATCGACGGAGCCGTTCGACGCGGTGTTCTCCGACGTGGTCATGCCGGGCATGGGCGGCATCGCCCTGGCCCGCCTGCTCCGCGAACGCTTTCCGGACCTGCCGGTGGTGCTCACCTCCGGTTACAGCCACGTGCTGGCCCAGGACGACGCGCACGGCTTCGACCTCCTGCGCAAGCCTTACTCGGCGCAGGAACTGGCGGCGATGCTGCGTCAGGTGGTCGGGCGGTAAGGCGAGGCTTCAGCCGCCGCCGGCGGTGTCGGGCGAGCCGGCATTGCCGATCGGCTGCTCCGGCTTCTCGGCGTTGCCGGCGGTGCCGGGATTGTTGGTGACGTTCGTGGCGCCCGTCACGCCCGGCGCGGCCGTGCCGAGAGAACCCGGACCGCCATTGTCGACGCCGCCGGGCTGGACGACCGTGGTGGCGCCGTCGGCGGGGCCCAGGGTCCGCGGAGGCGCGGGCTGCTTGATCTCGGCGGGACCCGCCTGGGCGTGGGCGGCGGTCGCCAGAGGCAGTGCGAGGGGCAGCGCGAGGGCTGCGCGGAACAGCGGCTTCATGGAGGCACCCGTTCGGTTCGTCGGCACGTGCAAGCCGGGGAACCAACGCGAGCGATCGGGGAACGTTCACGCCGCGCCGCCGGTGCCGGATTCCCCGGCCGGCGGCGATGCGAGGAGGGCCTGCCGGGGCGGCCGACACTCCTCCGTCTTGGATATTACTGGCCGGCCGGCTTGTTGGCGGGCGGGGTCGCGGGGGCCGGAGCCGGCGGCGCGCTCGGCTGGGTCGGTGCGGTCGTAGCCGGTGGTGGGGGCGGAGGCGGGGGTGCGTCCTTCTTCTCGTCCTTGCAGGCGGCGAGGCCGAGAGCGAGGAGGCCGAAGACGGGCAGAAGCCGGGCGATACGCATGGTGGGCGATTCCTCCGTTCGTTGTCCGTGGGTCGAACAACGGGGGCGGGAAAACCGTTCCGGGGGCGATCACGACTTCGGCATCACCTGACACACCTCACAGAAGAACGTCGAGCGTCCCCCCTGCACGATCCGCGACACGTGACCGGTGCAGCCCCGGGCCTGGCAGGGGAAGCCGGTGCGGTCGTAGACCCGGAAGACGTGCTGGAAGCCGCCGCTCTGGCCGTCGGGGCGGGCGTAGTCGCGCAACGTCGAGCCGCCGGCGGCGACCGCTTCGGTCAGCACCGCCTTGATCTCCTTCGCGAGTTTCTTGGCCTTCGGCGTCGGGCCGCCGTCGGGCTTGGCCAGGGCGCCGGCGGGCATCGCCGGGTGCAGGCCGGCCCGGTGCAGGGCCTCGCAGACATAGATGTTGCCGAGGCCCGCGATCAGGCGCTGGTCCAAGAGCGCGGCCTTCAGCGGCGTGATCTTATGGCGGAAGAGGCGGGCGATGGCCGGGCCGTCGAGGGCCTCGCTCAGGGGCTCGATCCCCATGGCGGCGAAGTGGCGGCAGCGTTCGAGATCCTGCGTCGGCACCAAGTCCATGAAGCCGAAGCGGCGGGCATCGTTGTAGGTGACGGTCGCGCCGGTCTCGAAGGCCATGACCACGTGGTCGTGCTTGGGCACGCCGAGCGCCCCGTCGAGGTAGAAATCGCCCGGCGACAGGTTCGAGCCGTCGGGCATGGCCACGTCGAAGCGCCCGCTCATGCCGAGATGCAGGATCAGGCTCTCGCCGGAATCGAGCGCCGCCGTCAGGTACTTGGCGCGGCGGGTGAGATCGAGCACCCGGCGCCCCTCCAGCCGCTCGGCGAAGCGCTCGGGGAAGGGGAAGCGCAGGTTCGGCCGGCGTAAGGTGACGCGGGAGATCCGCGCTCCGACCATCGCGGGCGCGAGGCCCCGGCGCACGGTCTCGACTTCGGGCAGTTCAGGCATTTTCTGGGACGAGGCTTCGGAAACGGGATGCCCCACCCCTCCCCTCATCCTGAGGTGCCGCGAAGCGGCCTCGAAGGAGGGCTCCAGAGAGCACCGCGCGGTCTGGGGCCCTCCTTCGAGGGCGACGCTTCGCGCCGCCACCTCAGGATGAGGGGAAGGGGTGGGAGGCGATCGAGATTATAAGCGGTGTCGGCGCGCGCCGCACCGCCGCCTTCCGTCACGGGCGCTCCCCCTGCCGCATGGCGGTTCCGGCGCGCTTTCGCTATGAGGCTCGGCCAGGGGTATCGGACGCGCGGGCGGCACGAAATCGGATGAGCGGCAACACCACCGGAAGCGGCCCGGACAGGGCCGGCGAGGACACCGCCGATTTCGGCTACGAGCGCGTCCGGCTGTCCGAGAAGCAGGCCCGGGTCGACGACGTGTTCCGCTCCGTCGCCCGCCGCTACGACCTGATGAACGACCTGATGTCGGGCGGCCTCCACCGCGCCTGGAAATCGCACCTGATCGGCATGCTGCGCCCGTCGAAGACGCGGCCCCACCGCCATCTCGACGTGGCGGGCGGCACCGGCGACATCGCCTTCCGCACCCTCGAGGCGGGCGGGCCGGACACCCACGTCACCGTGCTCGACATCAACGAGGCGATGCTGCGGGTCGGCGCCGAGCGCGCGGGCGCGAAGTATGACGGCCGCATCGATTTCGTCACCGGCAATGCCGAGACGCTGCCGCTGCCCGACAACAGCTTCGACAGCTACACCATCGCCTTCGGCATCCGGAACGTCCCGCGCATCGATGCGGCGCTCCGGGAGGCCCGCCGCGTGCTCAAGCCCGGCGGGCGCTTCCTGTGCCTGGAATTCTCCCGCGTCGACCTGCCGGTGCTGGAGAAGATCTACGACGCCTATTCCTTCCACGTGATCCCGCGCATCGGCGAGCGGGTGGCGGGCGACCGGGAATCCTACCAGTACCTCGTGGAATCGATCCGCAAGTTCCCCTCCCCCGGCGCCTTCGCCGCCATGATCGGGGCGGCCGGGTTCTCGCACGTCACCCATCGCCGGCTGTCCGGCGGCATCGTCGCGATCCACTCCGCCTGGAAGATCTCTTGATCTCTGTCCAGCCTCAGATGCTGGCGGCCGTGTCCGCGGTTGTGAAGCTCACTTCGGCCTTCGCTCCGCCCGGTGCCTCGGCTTCCGCACGCCTCCGCCCTTCGGCGTTGCCGCCGCGCGGGGTCCGGCCATGCTAGGCGCGGTCTTCCACCTCGCCCGCGGCGCCCATGTCGGCTTCGTGCTGGCCCGCGAGGGCGGGCTCGCGCTGATCGACGCGGATCAGCTGCCGCCGCATCTGCGCTTCGCGCTGCGGCTCGGACGGGCGCTGGAGCGGCGCGGCATCGCCGCCGATCCCGGCGCGAGCCCCCTCGAACGGGCGCTGACCCGGCTCGGACCGTCCTACGTCAAGTTCGGCCAGTTCCTGGCCACCCGCCCCGACATCGTCGGCATGGCCGCCGCCCGCGATCTCGAGCGGTTGCAGGACCGGGTGCCGCCCTTCCCGCAGGGCGTGGCCATGCGGGTGGTGGAACAGGAATTCGGCAAGCCGGTCTCGGCCCTGTTCTCCGCCTTCAGCGAGCCGGTGGCGGCGGCCTCCATCGCCCAGGTCCACAAGGCGACCGTGCTCGACGCCGACGGCACGCAGCGGACGCTCGCCGTCAAGGTGATGCGGCCCGGCGTGCGCGAGCGCTTCGCCAAGGACATCCAGGCGATGCGCTTCATGGCGCGCGTCGTCCAGGCGCTGCTGCCCGATGCCGAGCGTCTGCGCCCGCGGGAGGTGGTGGAGATCCTCGCCCGCTCCGTCACCATGGAGATGGATTTCCGTCTCGAGGCGGCGGCGATGTCGGAACTCGCCCAGAACACCGCGGGCGACGCGGATTTCCGGACGCCGCGCCCCGAATGGGCGCTGACCGCGCGGGACGTGCTCACCAGCGAGTGGATCGACGGCATCCGCCTCAACGACCGGGCCGGCATCGTCGCGGCGGGCCACGATCCGAAGGCCCTCGGGCGCACGGTGATCCAGTCCTTCCTCCGGCAGGCGATCCGCGACGGCTTCTTCCACGCCGACATGCATCCCGGGAATCTGTTCGTGGACCGGGACGGGATCCTCGTGGCGGTCGATTTCGGCATCATGGGCCGGCTCGGCCATGCCGAGCGGCGCTTCCTCGCCGAGATTCTGCTCGGCTTCATCACCCGCGATTACCGCCGCGTCGCCCAGGTCCATTTCGAGGCGGGCTACGTGCCCCGCCACCATTCCGTCGACGACTTCGCCCAGGCGATCCGGGCGATCGGCGAGCCGATCCACCAGCGCCGGGCCGACGAGATCTCGATGGCCAAGGTGCTGACCCTGCTGTTCGACGTCACCGCCCTCTTCGACATGAGCACCCGCACCGAGTTGGTGATGCTCCAGAAGACCATGGTGGTGGTGGAGGGCGTCGCCCGCTCCCTCGATCCGCAGCTCGACATGTGGACCGGCGCCGAGCCGGTGGTGCGCTCGTGGATCACCCGCCATCTCGGCCCCATCGGCCGACTGGAGGGCGGGGCCCGCGCGGCGCTGACCCTCTCCGAGGTCGTCTCGGACATCCCCGACATCGCCCAGCGCATCCGTCGCATCATGATCCGCCTCGACGAGGAGGGCTCGCGGGACGTCAAGGCGCTGGAGCGGATCGCCCATCTCGAGCAGCGCCGGGCGGTATGGTCGACGCTGGCCCTCTGGGCGATCGCGGTGGGAGCGCTGGTTCTGGCGTTCCGCTAGAGCCGACGCCCATGGGGCGCGGCGTGCGGAGATGGCGATCGCGATCCGGGCGGTGCTGACCGGGCGTGTCGCGCCCGCCTGGCGGATGCTGGACGCGCCGGCTGGACGGCGCGAGAGCGCCGCCGGATCGGCCTGACGGCCCGGCCAGTCCCCTCCGGAGCGCGCCGTTGCGAACCGCCCGGGATTTCGGATCCAGGACGATTCTCCCGATTGCTGTGCTGTATCGGCGTCTTCCGAAAGCCGGCATTCACCTTCGGGCCGAGCCCTAGTCCCGATCGAGCGTGATGTCGGGGGCTTCGGGATTCTTCATGCCGACGACGTGGTAGCCGGCATCGACGTGAAGGATCTCGCCGGTCATGCCCTTGGACATGTCGGAGACCAGATAGGTGGCGGTCTCGCCGACCTCGTCGATGGTCACGGTCCGGCGCAGGGGCGCGTTGTACTCGTTCCACTTGAGGATGTAGCGGAAATCGCCGATGCCGGAGGCCGCCAGGGTCTTGATCGGGCCGGCCGAGATCGCGTTCACGCGGATCTGCTTGGGGCCGAGATCGGCGGCGAGGTAGCGCACGGACGCTTCGAGGGCGGCCTTGGCGACGCCCATGACGTTGTAGTGCGGCATCCACTTCTCGGCGCCGTAATAGGTCAGCGTCAGCAGCGAGCCGCCGTTGCGCATGATCTTCTCCGCCCGCTGGGCGATCGCCGTGAACGAGTAGCAGGAGATCAGGAGCGACTTGGTGAAGTTGCCCTCGGAGGTCTCGATATAGCGGCCGGTCAGCTCGTCCTTGTCGGAGAAGGCGATGCAGTGGACCACGAAATCGATGCCGTCCGGAAACACTTCGGCGGTGGCCGCGAAGACGGCGTCGATCGAGGCCGGGTCGGTGACGTCGCAATGGCCGACGACCTTGGCGTTCAGCTCCTTCGCCAGCGGCTCGACCCGCTTCTTGAGCGCGTCGCCCTGATACGTGAAGGCGAGTTCGGCCCCGTGCTGCGCGGCGCTGCGGGCGATGCCCCAGGCGATCGAGCGGTTGTTGGCTACGCCCAGCACCAGCCCGCGCTTGCCCGCGAGCAATCCGCCCGCCTTCTGATCCGACATGCGTCACCTTCGCTTCGGCCAAACGGTCGGCCCTGCCGGAGGCCGCCGCGCCAGGCCGCTTCCTTAGCGGAGGCCCGCCGGAGGGGAAAGCCTGAAGGTCACCATCGGGAGAGAGGCCGTTGGATCGGCTTCTCCCACCCATCCCCCTCAGGATGAGGGGGCCTTGGCCCGAGACGGCCTGCCTACGCCGTCCCCGCCTTCGCCTCGCGACGGCGGCGGGCATATTCGGCCAGGGCCGCGTCCTCGCCCGCCGGCAGGGTCACGGCGGTGGTCGCTAGAAGGTCGCCGCGGCTGCCGTCCTTCTTCGGCAGACCCTTGCCGCGCAGGCGGAAGGTGCGTCCGGAGCTCGTCATCGCCGGCACCTTCATCTCGACCGCGCCGGTCAGCGTCGGCACCCGCAGGGTCCCGCCCAGCACCGCGTCCTCCAGCGGCAGATCGACGGTGGCGCGCAGGTCGGCGCCCTCCACCTTGAAGACCGGATGCGGCAGCACGCGGATGGTCAGCAGCGCGTCCCCGGGCTCGCCGCGCGGGCCGGCCTGACCGCCCAGGCCCCGGAGCCGGATGGTCTGCCCGTCGACGACCCCCTTGGGGACCATCACGTCGACGTCCCGCCCGCCGGGCAGGCCGATGCGCATCTTCTCCTCGCCCGCGATCTGCTCCAGGGTCACGCTGAGCTCGGCCGCGACGTCCTCGCCGCGGGCCGGTCCGCCCCGGCCCGCCCCGGGACCGGCGCCGCCCGCGCGGAACGCCTGATCGAAGATGTGGCTGAGAAAGTCCTCGCCGACGCCGCCGGGACCCGCACCGCCCCCGCCCCCGCTCCGGCGCGTGAAGCCCTCGAAATCGAAGGCGCTGCCCCGGCCGCCGCCGCCGAAACCGGAGAAGCCCTCGAAGCCGGACGCGCGGGGCTTGCCCTCGCCGTCGATCTCGCCGCGATCGAACTGGCCGCGCTTGTCCTTGTCGCCGAGGATCTCGTAGGCGGTGTTCGCCTCGGCGAACCGCTCCTTGGCCTTCGGGTCCTTGTTGCTGTCGGGGTGGTAGGCCTTGGCGAGCTTGCGGAAGGCCTTCTTGACCTCGGCCTCGCTCGCGCCTTTCGGCACGCCCAGCACTTCGTAGGGGTTTCGCATCGGGGATCTTTTGAAGGGGTCAACCGTCGAGGGATACGGCCTTGGCCGCCTCGCTTCAACGTGGGAAGGTCGTTGCGGTTCTGCAACACCCTCCGCGCCCCCACCGGACGGCGGAAATTCTCCCGCAATCCGATCAAGTCAGGATTTGGCGGAGCGCAGCCGCTTCAGTTCCCATTCGCCGCCGGTGAGCTTGCAGCCGGTGCCGCGCAGGAAGCGGCTCTTGCCGCCGGAGCCGCTCGTCCCGCCGTCGTTTCCGGCCACCACCGTCGCCAGAAAATCGCGGCAGATCTCGTCGCCGGCCACGTAGGGCAGGCCGGTCGGGTTGACCGAGCCGCGCATGGCGGTTTCCGGGTTGTCCCACTTCACCGGACGCCCGTTGCCCTGCGGATCGAGGGCCGTGGTCAGGGCGCTGTGGGCGCGGCGCCAATCCTCGTCGCCGAGATCCGGGCCGAAGCGCGTCGGCCGCTTGGCGATGCTGCCGGTCACAAGCGGTTCGGGCGCCGGCGCCTCCTTCGTCTGGAACGACAGCACCGGTCCGCTGCATCCGGCGCAGGCCGCGACGACGAGACCCGTCGCCACCCACGCGAACGCCGCCGGGACATCCCGGACGAGCTCTTTACACCGACGCAGACGCATTACACCTGAACTCGAGGCAGACTAAAGGGTCCGTCTAGGGTGTGATGCCCGTGCCGGTGCCCCCCGACCCGGATGCCACAGGGGTGAAAATGGCCATCGATCGGTTAAGAGAGGGTGAGCCGGCGGGCGCCGGGGTCGATTCAGGCGACTTCACGTTGTCGTCAGACCCCTTCGCCCTGTTCCGGGTCTGGATGGCGGAGGCCGAGGCCGCCGAGCCCGAGGACGCCAACGCCATGGCGCTCGCGACCGCGGATGCGGACGGCCTGCCCGACGTGCGGGTGGTGCTGCTCAAGGGCTTCGACCGGCGCGGCTTCGTGTTCTACACCAACGCCCAATCCGCCAAGGGCGAGCAACTCGCGGCCAATCCGCGGGCCGCCCTCGTGCTGCATTGGAAATCGCTGCGCCGTCAGATCCGCGCCCGCGGGTCGATCGCGCCGGTGACGCCGGCGGAGGCCGATGCCTATTTCGCCAGCCGTCACCGGGACAGCCGCATCGGCGCCCTCGCCAGCCAGCAATCGCGCCCGCTCGCGGACCGTCCGACCCTGATGGCCGCCGTCGCGGAGCTCTCGGCGAAGTACGAGAACGGTCCCGTGCCGCGTCCCGAACATTGGCGGGGCTTCCGCCTCGATCCGGTGCGGATGGAGTTCTGGCAGAACGGCGATTACCGCCTGCACGATCGGGTGCGCTTCACCCGCGACGGCGATGGCTGGTCCCGCGCGCGCCTCTATCCCTGAGGCAGGTCCAGCAGGGCGCGGATCGCGCCGATCAGCTGGTCCTCGGTGTAGGGCTTGCGGATGAAGCGGCCCTGGGACGGCACGTCGCCGTCCTTGGGCCTCACCTTGCCCGAGGTGATGATGATGCCGATCCGCGGCGAGCGCCGGTGGATGCAGGCGGCGAGCTTGATGCCGTCGATGCCGAGCGGCATGTCGATATCGGTGACGACGATCCGGATGCCCACCTCCCGGTCGAGGATGCGGATCGCCTCGTTGCCGTTGGTGGCCTCGCGCGTCGAGAAGCCGGCATCGCCGATCATCGTCACCGCGGCGTAGCGCGTGACGGTGTCGTCCTCGACGACGAGCACGGTCGGCCCGGGCAGCGCATCGCTCAAGCTTCCTGTCCCCGCCGCTCGCGACCCGCCCGGCTCCGCGCTCGCATGGAACGCCCGGCCGGACAACCTGCCCTAACGGCGATCCGTCCCCCATCGATCCGCGTTCCGCGCCCCCGGATCGCGGAATGACAGCCGGGCAATCCCGTCCGGTCGTCCTGGGCCGATCCGCCCCGGAGGGGTCTTTCGCATTGCAGCGTCGACCCTGGATTTCCGCCCTCGCGCAGCTTAGACCTGGGGGCGGACAGGCCCCTCACGCGCCGCCGCGCGAACGGGGTAGCGAGGGACCAGACTTGGCCTCATCCAACGAACGTCGACGGGTGATGCTGCTCACCGGCGCGAGCCGGGGGATCGGACACGCCACGGTGAAGCGCTTCTCCGCCGCGGGCTGGCGCGTCATCACCTGCTCGCGCCACCCGTTTCCCGAGAATTGCCCCTGGGAGATGGGACCCGAGGATCATCTCCAGGTCGATCTCGCCGACGCCGCCGACACCGTGCGCGGCGTGCGGGAGGTGGCCGAGCGGCTGGCCGCCGAGGGCGGGCTGCTGCACGCGCTCGTCAACAATGCCGGCATCTCGCCGAAGGGCCCCGACGGCGCGCGGCTCGGCGCCCTCGCCACCGAATATGCCGACTGGGCCCGCGTGTTCCAGGTCAATTTCTTCGCGCCGATCCTGCTGGCGCGGGGTCTGTGCGATGAGCTGAAGCGGGCCCGCGGCTCGATCGTGAACGTCACCTCCATCGCCGGGTCGCGGGTCCATCCCTTCGCAGGCGCGGCCTACGGCACCTCGAAATCGGCGCTTGCCGGGCTGACGCGGGAGATGGCCGCGGATTTCGGGCCGCTCGGGGTGCGGGTCAACGCGATCTCGCCGGGCGAGATCGACACCTCGATCCTCTCGCCCGGCACCGACAAGCTGGTGGAGCAGATCCCCCAGAGGCGCCTCGGCACCCCGGACGAGGTCGCCAAGGCGATCTACTTCCTCTGCACCGAGGCCTCCTCCTACGTGAACGGCGCCGAACTCCATATCAACGGCGGCCAGCATGTCTGACCGCCGGGCGGCCCTCGCCGCCCTGCTGTGCCTCGCCGCCCTCCCCGCCTCCGCCGAGCCCGCCGCGCCGCAGGTCGAACTCCTCGCCCTTCCCTTCCGCGTGACGGCGATGCGCGGCCCCGGCAGCGAGGTGGCCCTGGCAGTAGCGACCTCGGGCCTCCTGCCCGTCGCCCACGCGAGCGCGGGCGCCGACCCCAAGCGCGCGCCGAAGCCGGCCGAAGGGCCGGTGCCGGTCGTCGTGGTCTGGGGCGAGGACGGCGGCGCGGTGATCAGCCTCGATGGCGGAACCCTGCGCACCACCCTGGTCGGCGCCGAGGCGATCGAGGGATTCGCCGCCGCCGAGACGCCCCGCGGGGCGGTGCCGGGCTCGCGCCAGGCGCAGCTCGGCCCCCTCAGCGCCTATCTCACCGGCCCGACCCGGGCACTCGGCGGCGCGCCCGGCCAGGCGGCGGGCCTGACCATCCGCGAGCGCCAACCGCTGGGCGTCACCGCCGAGCCGAAACCCGTGCCGGTGACGACCCAGACGCTGACGCCGGGGCCGGACCAGGTCTTCGCCGGCCGCAGCCCGCGCATCGCCACCCTCGACGGCCGGCCGGCGGTGATCGCCGTGACGGCCCAGGGCACGGCGGGATCGAGTCTCGCCATGGCGATGAAGAATTCCGAAGGGGATGCGGCCCAAGGCGCGGCCAAAGGCGCGGGCAAGAGCGCGGTTTGGAGCCTGTCGGCGCGGACGCCGCCGCAAGCGGGCGGCAAGCCCGACGGCGCGCCGCTGAGCCTTGCCGGCATCGCGGCCTTTTCCGGGACGGGTGCGTCCGAGATTGCCGCCCTGCGGGCGCCCGACGGCGAGGGCGTGCTTCAGCTCTGGCGCTATGCCGGAGGCGCCCTGACCCTCGCGGGCGCGTGGCCGGGCTATGCCGGGCCGGGGCTCGGCGAGGCGGGGGATCTCGCTGCCGTTCTGCCGGCGGACCCCGCCCCGTCGCTGGTCCTGCCGCTGGCGGGCCGCACCGCGCTCGCCCTGCTCTCGCTCAAGGGCGGGGCCCCAACCGAGCGGCTGCGCCTGCCGCTCCCCGCCCCGGCCGCCTTCGGCGTGGCGGTGCTCGGTGCGGGATCCGGCCCCTGGACGATCCTCGTCGGCCTCGCCGACGGACGCCTCGCCACGGCGCGGGTGACGCCGTGAGCGCGGATGCCGGCGTGCCCGCCGATGACGGTCGCCTGTTTCCGGCCCGCCCCCTGATCGGCGTCTCCATCGCGGTGATCCGGGATGGGCGCGTCCTGCTGGCGCAGCGCGCCAACGAGCCGATGCGCGGCGTCTGGACCCTGCCCGGGGGGCTCGTCGAGGCGGGCGAGCGCCTCGCGGAGGCAGCCCTGCGCGAACTGGAGGAGGAGGTCGGCAGTTGCGCCGAGGTGGTGGGCGCGAGCCTGACGCCGACCGAGATCCTCCTGCGCGACGAGGACGACCGCCTGCGCCATCATTACGTGATTCATCCTCACGCCGCCCGGTGGCGCGCGGTGGAGCCGGCGCCGGGGCCGGAGGCGCTCGCCGTGCGCTGGGCCCGGCTCGACGAGGTCGAGGGCCTCGCGACCACGCCGGGCTTGATCGACACCCTGCGCGAGGCGTTCGCGCGCGTATCCCCGTCGGGAGAGGAGACGGCATGAGAGGGCCGGCGAGGTTTGTTCTGGCCGCGCTTCTGGCGTTCGGCGCCTTCGCGCCCGGCCCCCTCACGGTCGCCTCCGACGCGCTCGCCCAGCAGCGCGGCGGGTCCGCCCGCGCACCGGCCAAGCCGGCCGAGAAGGAGAAGGAACCCCCGCCCCCGGCCGAGCCGCCGCCCGCGCCCTACGATCGGGATCTGCTGCGGCTGTCCGAGATCGTCGGGGCACTCGCCTTCCTGCGCAATCTCTGCGCCGCCCCGGATGCCGCCGAATGGCCGAGCCGCATGAAGGCGATCCTCGACACCGAGGGCGTCACGCCGGCGCGGCGCGACCGGTTGGCCGGCGCCTATAATCGCGGGTTTCGCGGCTACAGCCTGACCTATCGGATCTGCACGCCGGCCGCGGGCGAGGCCGCCCGGCGCTACCTCGCCGAGGGCGAGCGCCTCTCCCACGCCATCGCCGGCCGCTTCGGCGGCTGAGCGCCGCTGTCGATCCGGCGCCGTCCCCGCACGACGGCGATCCCTCCCCTCACCCGCCCCGGGCCCGGCGGATGTCCGAGGCGCTCTGTGACCCCTGTGCCACAGACCCGAGCCCTTACGAAAAACCTTCGCAATCGAGCGTCCGCGTTAACCTCTCCGCAATTCCCTGCTTTCCGGCCCGTCCGCGACGCCGTATCGTGTCGATGTCTTGCCGGCATCATGTCGGCCGGGAATTGAAGACTGCGCCATGATCCATGACCCCGCTCCGTTCGAATCCGATCCGGAGAGCAAGCGCGCCGCGCTGGGCCTCGTGACCGAGGCTTTCGCCGAGGGCTGCCTCGACGGGATCGACGGCGATTGCATGGCCCAGGCCGCCCTGTTCGCCGCCTTCCAAGAGCTCGTCGCCACCTATGGCGAGGACGCCACCGCCCGCTACGCCGAGACCCTGCCCGAGCGCATTCGCGGCGGCGGCTTCACGACGACTCTGCAACATTGACGAAGATCACAGCGCCCCGGTGATGCGTATTCGCGCAACCGGGGTCGCCCTTTGATCCGCCGGCCATCGCTTTCCGATCAGAGCGATCCGGATGCCGATAAAGATCAAATCAACAACAAGTTAATACAAAAAATTTTGCCGATAATTCTTTCGTCCTCGGACGAAAACGATGTTTCTCATTTTCTGTATGCAGCGAGACGTTGTGTCGTGCAATTGTAGCGATATGTCTTCCATGGCTTTCGCCAACTGCATGTAGGGTTAGCGTGATGCGTTTTGCGATCAAGTATCGTCGAATCGACCCGGAAGTCGTTCATCCCTCCCAGATCTTGGCAACCGATATCGAAGGTCAGCGCTTGGCGGGCAAACTGGTGCGGAGCCTCGCGGGCGTCTTCGAGGAGCATGGCTGCGACCTGCCGCCGATGACCCATTGGTTCCGCAGCCGCAACGGCCTGCACCTCATCTGGGCACAACCGCAATAGGGCCCGCCGCCCTCACCCGGTCGGCAGGGCCTCCTCGAACAGCACCGCCTCGCCCCGCGACGGGGTCACCAGCTCGCCCTGCCACATCACCGGCACGCCGCGCACCACGGTGCCCACCGGCCAGCCGGTGACGGTGAGCCCGTCATAGGGGGTCCAGCCGCATCTCGAGGCGATCCATTCGTTGCGGATCGTCTCGCGGCGCTTGAGATCCACCACCGTGACGTCGGCATCGTAGCCGAGGGCGAGCCGTCCCTTGCGGGCGATGCCGAACAGCCGCTTCGGCCCGGCGCTCGTCAGATCGACGAGGCGGGCGAGGGAGAGCCGGCCCGCCGCCACGTGGTCGAGCATGATCGGCACCAGCGTCTGCACGCCGGTCATGCCGGAGGGCGAGTCGGGATAGGGCTTGGCCTTTTCCTCGAGGGTATGCGGCGCGTGGTCGGAGCCGAGCACGTCGACGATTCCGAAGGTTAGACCCTGCCAGATCCCCTCCCGATGGGCGGCGTCGCGCACCGGCGGGTTCATCTGCACCAGGGTGCCGAGGCGGGCATAGGCCTCGCTCCCGTCGATCGTCAGGTGGTGGGGCGTCACCTCGACGCTCGCCACGTCCTTCGCGGCCCCCAGGATTGGCATCTCGTCCGCCGTCGAGATGTGCAGGATGTGGATGCGCGCCCCGGTCTCGCGGGCCAGCGCGATCAGCCGCTCCGTCGCCTTCACGGCGACCTCCGGCGAGCGCCAGACCGGGTGCGAGGCCGGATCGCCGGGCACGCGCAGGCCCTTGCGCTCCCGCAGCATCGGCTCGTCCTCGGAATGGAAGGCGGCGCGACGGCGGATGTTCTTCAGGATCGCGCGCACGCCCGCATCGTCCTCGACCAGCAGAGAGCCGGTGGAGGAGCCGATGAAGACCTTGATGCCCGCCGCCCCCGGCAGCCGTTCCAGGACGGCGACCTCGTCGGCATTCTCGTGGGTGCCACCGACCCAGAAGGCGAAGTCGCAATGCATCCGGTGATGGGCGCGACTGACCTTGTCGGCGAGCGCCTGCGCCGTCGTCGTCTGTGGGTTGGTGTTCGGCATCTCGAACACCGTCGTCACGCCGCCCATCACGGCGGCGCGCGAGCCCGTCTCCAGGTCTTCCTTGTGATCGAGGCCGGGCTCGCGGAAATGCACCTGGCTGTCGATGACGCCGGGCAGGAGGTGCAGGCCGCGGCAATCGCGCCGCTCGGCCGCCGCCGCGTTCGCGAGATCGCCGATGGCGGCGACGCGGCCCTGGCGGATGCCGAGATCGGCGCGGTGCGCGCCGTCGTGGTTCACCAGCGTGCCGCCGGCGAGGACGAGATCGAAGGGGGTGTCCATCGGGGCTCTTCCTTGGCTCGGCCGTTCTTGGCTCGGCGTTCTTGGCGCGACTCGGGGCTCGGGCGATTGAGGCCGGGATAGGCGCGGCTTATGTCAGCTGCCGAGACCATGCAACGCCGCCCCGAACGGTCGCCCTCAGGAGAGACCATGCCGATCGCCCTGCTGCCGGACCGCGCCGTCGTCACCGTCACCGGCGCGGACGCGACCCCCTTCCTCCAGGGCATCCTCACCTGCAACGTCGAGTCTCTGCCCGAAGGCGAGGCGCGCCTCGGCGCCCTGCTGACGCCGCAGGGCAAGATCCAGTTCGATTTTCTCGTGTCGCGCGACCGCGAGGGCGGTTTTCGCCTGGATGTCGCGGCCGAGCGGGTGCCCGATCTCGTCAAGCGGCTCGGGCTCTATCGCCTGCGCGCCAAGGTGGGAATCGCCGCCGATCCGACCCTCGGCGTCGCCGTGGCATGGAACGGAGCGGAGACGGCGGCCGAGACGATCCGGATGCGCGACGGGCGCCTGCCCGCGCTCGGCGAGCGCCTCTACTTCGCGCTGGGCGCCTTCTCGGCGGATGCCTCGGAGGACGATTACCACGCCCACCGCATCGGCCTCGGCGTGCCGGAGGGCGGGCGCGACTTCGCGTTCATGGATGCCTTCCCGCACGAGGCGCTGATGGACCAGCTCGGCGGCGTCGACTTCCGGAAGGGCTGCTATGTCGGCCAGGAGGTGGTCTCGCGCATGCAGCATCGCGGCACCGCCCGCACCCGCATCGTGCCCCTGGTCTTCGCCGAGGGAGCGGCTCCGGCGCCGGGGACCGAGGTGGTGGCGGGCGCCCGCAGCCTCGGGGTGACCGGCAGCATGGCGGGTGGGCGGGGGCTCGCCACGATCCGCCTCGACCGCCTCGGCGATGCGCTGGCCGCCGGCGAGCCGGTGCGGGCCGACGGCCGCATCGCGGGCGTGGAGAAGCCGGCCTTCGCGACCTTCGCCTTCCCCGCCGACACGGCCGCCGCCGGATGAGCACGGCGCCCGACGGCCTGATCACGACCCATCCCGACGGCTGCCCGCGCTGCTGGTGGCCGGGGCTCGACCCGACCTACGTCACCTATCACGACACCGAGTGGGGCGTGCCGGAAGACGATTCCCGCGCCCTCTACGAGAAGCTGATCCTCGACGGTTTCCAGGCCGGCCTGTCCTGGATCACCATCCTGCGCCGCCGCGAGGGGTTTCGCCGCGCCTTCGCGGGATTCGAGCCGGAGCGCGTCGCCCGCTTCACCGAGGCCGATGTCGAGCGGCTGATGGGCGATGCCGGTATCATCCGCAACCGCGCCAAGATCCGCGGCGCCATTGCCGGGGCCCAGGCGTGGCTCGCCATCGAAGAGGCCGGACCCGGATTCTCCCGCTTCCTCTGGGATTTCTGCGACGGCCGACCGATCCAGACGAATCCGAAGACCCGCGCAGACATCGCGACCGAGACGGAAGTCTCGAAAAAAATGGGCAAGGCCCTGAAGCAGAATGGCTTCACCTTCGTCGGCCCCACCATCGTCCACGCCTTCATGCAGGCGGTCGGCATGGTCAACGACCATCTCGTCGGCTGTCATCGCCACGCCGTCTGCGCCGCCCTCGGCGAGCGCCCCCGCCCGTGAACGCGCCGACGCGAACGCCCAAGAAACCGCGCGCCTGGCAGCGGATGCTGTCGGGCCGGCGGCTCGACCTGCTCGATCCCTCCGCCCTCGATATCGAGATCGCCGACATCGCCCACGGCCTCGCCCGGGTGGCCCGCTGGAACGGCCAGACCGCGGGGCCGCACGTGTTCTCGGTCGCCCAGCACTCGCTGCTCGTCGAGGCCATCGGCAACGCCCTCGCTCCCGGGCTGAGCCCGCCGGAGCGGCTGGAATTGCTGCTGCACGACGCCCCCGAATACGTGATCGGCGACATCATCTCGCCGCTCAAGAACGCCATCGGCGACGCCTATCGCACCGTCGAGCGGCGCCTGCTCGCGGCGATCCGCCAGCGCATCGGCCTGTCCGCGCCAAGTCCCGCCCTCGCCCGCCTCGTCAAGCGCGCCGACCGGGTCGCGGCCTATTGGGAGGCGACCCGGCTCGCGGGCTTCTCCCTGGTCGAGGCCGACCAGATTTTCGGGCGTCCCCCGGCCTTCTCCGATACGGCGATGCCGGAGATCGAGGCGCTGCTCACCCCCCGCCCGACCGCGGAGGCCGAGGCGGCCTATCTCGCCCGCCTCGGCGCGCTTCAGGCGAGCCTCTGACCGTCATGCCCTGCCTCTATGTCTGCCCGCTGTCCCGGCTGCCCGAGACGCTCGCGGCGAGCGGCGCCCGCCACCTCGTCACCCTGGCGACGCTCGGGAGCCCGGGACTTGCCATCGAGCGTCCGGCGGGGATCGCCCCGGAGCATCACCTGCGGGTCGGGTTCAGCGACATCGTCGCCCCGATGGAGGGCCACCTGCCGCCGGGCGAGGCGCATGTGCGGGCCGTCCTCGATTTCGCGTCGGCCTGGGACCGTCGGCGCCCGCTGGTCCTGCACTGCTATGCCGGCATCAGCCGTTCGACGGCCGCCGCCTACGCGGTGGCCTGCGCGCTCGCCCCGGAGCGGGACGCGGCGGAACTCGCCCAGGCTTTGCGCCGGCTCGCCCCGAGCGCCACGCCGAACCGCCTGTTCGTCGCGATCGCCGACCGTCTGCTCGGGCGGGACGGCCGCATGAGGGCCGGGATCGCCGCGATCGGCCGGGGCGCCGAGGCGTTCGAGGGCACGCCCTTCCGGTTCGTGCTGGATGAGGGCACATTCCCACCGAAGAACGCCGGTTCGCCGCAAGAAGGGGCGACACGACAAGGGTGACCCGTCCCGATGCGATCGGTTTTGGAGACGGTTCCGGGGCGCCGCCGATGCCCGAATAGCCTCGGCTGACGCTGCCCCGCGCGCGTCTTCCATCGGCATCGAGGGCTTCGACCTCCTTTATCCGCTCGCATCAACGTGGCCCTGGATCGGTCGCACGCAATCCATCCGGGCTTGTGCGACCCGTGCCGGACCGTCATAACCCGCGCGACGGGGGGATCGGCCGGGGACATCGGGATGAACGCTCAACGACCTGCCGCGCCCGCGGAGGCGCTGCCGGACGATCTTCCGTTCGAGCGGGCGATGGAGCAGCTCGAAGAGATCGTGCGCCGGCTCGAACGCGGCGACGTGCCCCTCGACGAATCCGTGGCGATCTACGAGCGCGGCGAGGCGCTCAAGCGCCATTGCGAGGCGCTGCTGAAGCGGGCCGAGGCCCGCATCCAGACCATCGCGATCGGGCCGGACGGCCGGGCCGCCGGGACCGCGCCGCTCGATATCGACTGAGCGGCGGATGCATTTGGCACAAAGCGAAGACCCTCATCGCGCGCGACGGTTCGCGCGCTGTTTCTCACTTCGGGCATGAGGCTGCTCCGGTGGCACTAGCGGACACGACGATCCTCGAGGGTCTTGAGACGCCTGACCGGCTGCGGCTCCTGCCGGAGAGCGAGCTGCAGAAGGTGGCGGACGCGGTGCGCGCCGAGATGATCGACGCGGTGTCGGTCACCGGCGGCCATCTCGGCTCGGGGCTC
>NZ_BPRE01000019.1 GCF_022179765.1 Methylorubrum suomiense
AGGACTACGAGCGATATGCAAGCACATTGGCAGACCTGCACCTCGTCGCCTTTGTCTGCCTCATGCTCAGGAAGGCTGCCCTACTCGCTTGCGGTCCATAACAGCCTCTAGAGGATCGCCCGCGCGGCGAGGTGCGCCCCGAGGCCGAGCAGGCCGACATAGAAGACCTTTCGGAACACCGGATCGCTGACCCGGCCCCGCACCCAGCCGCCGATAAACATCCCGCCCAGGGCCGGGAGGAGGGCGACGAGCGAGACGCCCGCGATTGCCGGATTGAGGACGCCGCTGCCCGTCAGCGCGATCGCCAGCGCGATGGTGGAGACGGTGAAGGACAGGCCGAGCGCCTGGATCAGGTCGTCCTTGGTCAGCCCGAGCGCGCCGAGATAGGGCGCGGCCGGGAAGGACGAGACGCCGGTCGCCGCCGTCACCACGCCGGTGGCGGCCCCGATCAGGGGGGCGAGCCAGCGCTCGGTCGCCGGCGCCACGGCGAGCCGCAGGGCCGCGAGGCCGTAGGCGGCGTAGATCATCAGCGCGACGCCCAGGGCGATGGTGGCCTCGCGCCCGTAGCGGCCGTGCAGCAGCGCCCCCGCGGCGAGCGTCGTCAGGGTGCTCGCCACGAGAAGCGGCCACAGGCGCCGCGCCAGGGTCCCGAAGCGCGGCCCCGCCACGAGCTGCCACACATTGGTGACGAAGGCCGGCACCACGAGGATCGCCGCCGCCTCCGCGGGCGTCATGACGAGGCTGAGCAGCCCCACCGCCACCGGCGGCAGGCCGAGCCCGACCACGCCCTTGACGAAGCCGGCGAGCAGGAAGGCGAAGGCCGCGATGGCGAGCGCCGAAGGGTCGAGGGGGAGGGGCATACGGTGTCCGGTGCAGGGGCGGGCGTGCGGTCAGGCGGGTCGCGCGGTGGGGACGAGGCCGGTGCGCGGGGCGCCATCCCGAGGGCACCGCGCGCCGGGCCGGCGGGGAAAGCCCGGAGACTCTGCGTGCGGTCGGCGCATCCGGGCAGACTTCAGTCGCCCAGCATCAGGGCATCGCGGAACAGGGTTTCCGGGTCGGGATCGGATGCGGTGGCCAGCTGCGCCGGAGCCGCCACCTGCGGGACCGCGCAGGTCCGCGCGGCCTCGGTCTTGATCGCGAAGGCCGACAGGGCGGTGAGCGCCGCGAGGACGATCGTGGCGCCCTCCAGAAGGAGACGTCCCGAGACGAGGGTGGGTGCCTGCTGTGCCATGGGCCGAGCTTCGGCGGAGCGGACGCGCGCGACAATGCGGAAGTCGCCCGTCCCAGCCTTCGGCTGAGCCGAAGGTTCTTGCCCGCGGGCCGCTGCCGGAGGATTATGGCCGACCGGAGGACCAAAGCCCACCGGAGGACCAGAGCCTTTGCGCTTCGACCTGACCGATCTCCGCCTGTTCCTCCACGTGGTCGAGGCCGAGAGCATCACCCACGGCGCGGAGCGCGCCGGCCTCGCCCTCGCGTCCGCGAGCGAGCGCATCCGCGGCATGGAGCTCGACGGTGGCGTCCCGCTCCTGGAGCGCCGCCCCCGTGGGGTGCGCCCGACGCCGGCGGGGCTCGCGGTGGCGCATCACGCCCGCACGGTGCTGGCGCAGCTCGAGCAGATGCGCGGGGAACTCGGGCAATATGCCCGCGGCCTGCGCGGCCATGTCCGCCTGCTCTCCGTCACCGCCGCCGTCGCGGCCTTCCTGCCGGAGGCCCTGTCCGGGTTCCTCGCCGCCCATCCGAGCGTCGATGTCGATCTGGAGGAGCGCACCAGCCGGGAGACGGTCGATGCGGTGGCGGGTGGGCTGGCCGATCTCGGCGTCGTGGCCGACACCACCGAACTGGCCGATCTGGAGACCCGGCGCCTGCGCCCCGACCGGCTCGTCCTCGTGGTGGCCGAGGGCCATCCCCTGGCGGAGCGGGCGGCGGTCGCCCTGCGGGAGGTTCTGGATGAGCCCTTCGTGGGCCTGAGCCACAGCCGCTCGCTCCAGACCTATCTCGCCGGCCATGCCGCCCGCGCCGGCCGACCCTTCAAGCTGCGGGTGCGGCTCGGCGGGCTCGACGCGGTCTGCCGGATGGTCGCCCGCGGCGTCGGCGTCGCCATCGTCCCCGAGGCCGCGGCCCTCCGCGCCAGGGAGACGGCGGCGATCCGGATCGTGCCGCTGAGCGATCCCTGGGCCTGCCGGTACCTCGTCCTGGCCGCCCGCAGGTTTTCCGCCTTGCCGGCGCATGCGCGCCAGCTCGTGGACCATCTGCTCGCGGAGAGCGCGTGAACGCGGGCGTTCAGCCGGATCGGCCCGGCAGCATCCGCGCGAGCACGGCGTCGCGGCGGATCGCGGCGTGCCAGATCGTGGCGGCGATATGCAGTCCGACCAGGGCGTAGACCGCGTATTGCCCGGCGAGATGCACCGAGGCGAAGGTCTCCTGCAGCGCCTTGTCCTTGGCGAAGCCGGGGATCGGGAAGAGATAGAAGAATTGCGTCGTGTTGCCGTTATAGGCGCTGAGCAGGTAGCCGCTCACCGGCATCAGCAGGAACACCGCGTAGAGCAGCCAGTGGTTGATCCGGCCGATTAGGGCGAGACCCGCGGGCTCGACCGTGTCGGGCGGCGGCGGATGCAGGGCGCGCCACAGGATGCGCAGGACCACCAGCGCCAGGATCGTGAGCCCCACCGACTTGTGGAATTGGAAGACGACCGGCTTGGCCGGATCCTCCTTGGCGAGGTTCGTCGCGATCCAGGCCAGAGGCAGCACCGCGGCGACGAGGAGCGCGGTGAGCCAGTGCAGGGCCTGAGCCATGCGGCCGTAGCGGGCGGGGCCGCCGACGGAGCGAAGGGCGGTGTCACGTTGGGCGGCGGTATCCATGGCCATCCTCCCGGGACGCGGGGCGACAGGCCGTCGCCGCCGAACCTCCGATTCACCTATGGCGGGAAGGCCGTCCGGGACATCACATCCGCGTGTGGGACTCAGATCGCCGCCGCCGGATCCTCGTCGGCGCTGCGCTCCCGATGCGCGCGGCGGGGGCGCCGTTCCATCAGGGCGCGGCCGATGGCCCGCAGCGGGGCGGTGAGGCGGCGGGCATCCTCGGCCCGTTCCATGAAGGTCTCGCCGCGGCGGATCTCCCGGTCGAGCTTGGCCATGGTGCGGGCGAGCGCCGGATCCTCGTCGTCCAGCCAGACCTCGACGGTGCGGGCGAAGGCCAGGACGGTGCCCTGGATCTTGAGGCGCCCCAGCGGACCCTCGGTGTCGATCCCGGCCGCGGCCAGCATGTAGCGGTGGGAATTGAGCGCCACGCCGTTGAGCGCCAGCATCGAGAGGGGATCGCCGCGCAGCGCGAAGCTGATCCGTTGCAGGGCTGCCTTGTAGGGCGTCATCGCGTCGAGGCGGCGCATCAGCACGTCGAACAGGCGCTCGCGGGCCGGCTCGTCGGCGAGGTCGCTGGTGTCGCCGTCCAGCACCGCCCGGTCGATGATCCGCGACAGGCCGCCGAGCACGGCGCCCTTGGAGGGGAACAGCTCGCGCAGCTCGGCGAGGCTCAGATCCGCCTCGCGGGCGATGTCGCCGATCTCGATGTCGTTCCAGGGCTGCTCGGCGGCGAGCCGCATCAGGGCCTCGACGGCGGCCGTGCGGGAATCGGGCTTCTTCGCCGTGGTCTCGGGACCGGATACGGATGCGCTCGCCTTGGACGCGCTTGCCTTGGCTCCACCCGCCTTGGACTCGTCCGCTCCGGTCTTGCCGGACTTGGACTTGCCCGGTTTCAGCTCCTGGACCCCGTCCTTCTGGGCTTCGTCCTTCCGGGCCTCGTCCATGATCCGTGCTCCGTGCTCGCTTCGCCGGTATGTAGGCGCGGTCGCGCGGGGTTGCACCCCGGAGCGGCTCAACCGGACAATTCGCCCGCCCGGACCCGCGCGGCCTCGACGGCGTCGCGCAGGGTGTCGGGCAGGCCGCCCGCGCGCATCAGCACGGCGAGCGCCGCCGCGGTGGTGCCGCCGGGCGAGGTCACGTCCTTGCGCAGCTGTGCCGCCGCGCGCGGATCCGCGTCGAGCAGCGCGCCCGCGCCCGCCACCGTGGCGCGGGCGAGGCTCTGGGCGAGATCCGGCGGCAGGCCCGCCGCGATGCCGGCCTCCGCCAGCGCCTCGGCCAGGAGGAAGACGTAGGCCGGGCCCGATCCCGACACGGCGGTGAGCGCGTCGATCAGCCTCTCGTCGTCGAGCCACGCGACGAGCCCGGCGCTGGCGAGCAGCGCGTCGGCCGCCGCGCGCTGGCCCGCATCGACCTCGGGGCTGGCCACCGCACCGGTGGCGCCGCGGCCGATGCTGGCGGGGAGGTTCGGCATCGCCCGGACCACCGCGCGGGCGCCGGGCAGGCGGCGCTTGAGGTCGGATATCGTCTTGCCGGCCAGGATCGAGACCACGAGCGTGCCCTCGCCGATCCAGGGCGCGAGCGAGGGCGCGGCGGTGTCGAGGCCCTGCGGCTTGAAGCCGAGCACCAGGACGCCCGCCGGCTCGGGCCGGTCCGGGTTGAGCCGGAGGCCGCGCGCGGCGCAGAGGTCGGCGATCTCGGGGGAGGGGTGCGGCTCGATCACCACCGCCGCGGCCGGGTCGAGCCCGCCCGCGGGGCTCCCGGCGAGCCAGCCCCGCAGCAGGGCGCCCCCCATCTTGCCGGCGCCGACGAGGACCAGGGGGGCGGGCAAGGTGGCGAGGGAGGCGGCGGCGAGGGGGGAAGCGGGCATGTCCGTCATGCGCCCTCGATCCCACCGGATCGCCCCGCGATCAAGGGGTGCGGTCGGTGCCGGCGCGCGGATCGGGTCGGCGCCGGGCTCGAGCCCGGATCAGGCCTCGCCTTCGGTCTCGAACAGCACCGCGTCGAGGGCCTCGCGGGCGGACTTGCCGGCCCAGAGCACGAACTGGAACGCCTGGAAGTAGCGCTCGCAGGCATCGGTGGAGGCCTTCATCAGCGCCGCGCACTGGCCCTGCGTCGGGGCGAGCCCGTCATTGAGCAGGAGCGAGTGGCGGAACATCACCACGCTGTCGGACGACCACAGGTCGAAATGGCCGATCCAGAGCTGCTCGTTCACCAGCGAGACGAGGCGCAGCATCTCGGCGCGGCGCCGCTCCGGCACCTTGAGATCGAAGGCGGCGGCGACGTGGAGGGCTTCGACCTCCTCGATCCAGGTGAAGGCGACATGGTATTCGGCCCAGCGCCCCGAGACCGAGACCGACATCTCGTCGGTCTCGATGCGATCGAAGATCCAGTCGCGCAGGGAGGCAAGGCGCTCGACGACGTCGATCGGGTGCTCGGACCGGTCGTTGGCTTCGATGAGGCTGAGCTGGGTCATGGCGATCCAAGTTGTCGGCACGGTCGGACGGGTCCGATCGGGCCGGCGGGCAAAGCAGGGCCGTGGCGGAACCCGGACGAGTTCCGTCGATCTCCGTCCCGCGGAGGGTTTCGATCAGATTTCACGAGGCCCCGCGGTCCGGTCGGTCTGTTCCGACGGGGCGAATCGTCTACCCGACGTTTATAGCCCGCAGCCCCGGCGTGCTTCAAAGCGTCGTCCCGGCATCAGCAGTGGGCAACAAGGGCTGTCCACCGCTGCTTCCTGTGCAAAGATCATTCGAATCCGGACGATCCGGCCTCCTGCGATCGTGCGGGACGGCGCCGGATCGCGCCGCCGCGGCAGGAGAGGAATCCGGAACGACGCCTTCGGTTTCCTTCCGCCGCAGCGATCGGTCCGGTGAAAGCGTCAGACCGCTTCCGTGTTGCCCGCCGTGCCGGCCTCGGTGCCGAGGCGCGCCTCCAGGGCGGTCACCCGGGCGGCGAGGGCGTCGTTCTGGCTGCGCAGGGCGGCGACGAGGTCGCGCAGCACGTCGACCTCCTCGCGGGTGGCGACGTCCATGTCGCGGATCAGGCGCTCGGCCTGTCCCTTGATCAGGGTCTCGGCCTCGCGGCGGACCCCCTGAGCCGCCCCGGCGGCGTCGGTGAAGATCCGGGCGACGTCGTCGAAGAGGCGGTTCGAGCTCTGCATGGGTTCTTCTCCCGAGCCCGACACGGTTGCGGGCATGCTCCGACATAAGAATCCGCGGGCGGCGGGGCAATCGAGCGGCCGTCGATGCCGGGACGGCGCCCGGCGCCGGGCACCGGACCGGCGCCACTCTGTTGCCGAACATGTCCGGCCGCCATCGCCGAAACGGAGGGTGACAATCGCGCGCCGTCCACCCGCTTCCGCCCCGGGCCGGAGCGGGCGTAAGACTGGACGCGCCATGAGCGCGAACGCCCCCACCCCCCACATCCTCGTCGTCGAGGACGATCGCGAGATCAGCGCGCTGGTTGCCCGCTACCTGCGCGCCAACGAGTGCCGGGTGAGCGTGGCCGGCGACGGGCGCGAGATGGATCGCGTTCTGGCCGATGCCCGCGTCGATCTGATCGTCCTCGACCTGATGCTGCCCGGCGAGGACGGGTTGAGCCTGTGCCGCCGCCTCAGAGCTTCCTCGCAGGTGCCGATCCTGATGCTCACGGCGAAGTCGGAGGAGATCGACCGCATCGTCGGGCTGGAGATCGGCGCCGACGATTATCTCGGCAAGCCGTTCAATCCGCGCGAGCTGCTCGCCCGCATCCGGGCGATCCTGCGGCGCAAGGGCGCCGAGCCGCAGGACGGCGAAGGGGTGCGCCGCTTCCACTTCGCCGGCTGGACGCTCGATGCCGGCCTGCGGCAGGTGCTGAGTCCCGAAGGCGCGCGTCTCTCGCTGACGGGGGCGGAGTTCGACCTCCTGCACGCGCTCTGCCTACGGCCGGGCCGGGTGCTCTCGCGGGACCAGCTCCTCGACCTGACGCAGGGGCGGGCGGCGGGGCCGTTCGAGCGCAGCATCGACGTGCTGGTCTCGCGCATCCGCCAGAAGATCGAGGCCGACCCGCGCAATCCCGAGATCATCCGCACGATCCGCTCCGGCGGCTACCTGTTCGCGCCGGAGATCGCCCGCTCATGAGCACCGGCCGCACCACCGCCCTGCCGTCATCCGTGGCGTCCCCTGCGGCGACGCCCGCCGTCGCCCCTGTCGCCTCCTCCGCCGCGGCGCCCCGGCGATGGCCGGTCTGGTCGCGCCCGCGGAGCGCGGCGGGGCAGATCGCGCTCCTCGTCGTGGCGGCAATGCTGGCGGCCCACGTGCTCGCCACCGTCGCGGTGCTGGTTCTGCGCGAGCCCTGGCGGGCGGACGGGCATCCCGGCGTGGCCGCGACCCGGCTCGCGACCCTGGCGCGCCTCCTCGACGCCGCCGAGCCCGGCGAGCGCGACGCCCTGCTGCGCGCGGGGGCGCGCAGCCTGCCGACCCTGCGCATCGCCCCCTGGGACGGCGCGGCGCCCGCCGGAGCGCGAGGACCGGCACCGGGCCATGGGCAGGGGCAGGGACAAGAGCAGGCCGTCGAGCGGGCGATCGACCGCCATCCCCTGGTCGTCCGGCTCCGGGAAGGATTCGGACGCGATCTCGCCCTCGTCGATCTCGCCCCCGAGGGGAACGAGGCCGGCCTCCTCTCGCTCGGGCTCGTCACGCCCGCGGGCGCCCGGCTGCGGGCGGCGCTCCCCGACGATCACCCGCGCCCGCTGTTCGGGCAGGGCGCCATCATCTTCACCCTCGTCTTCCTCGGCGTCAGCCTCACCCTGCTGCTGTTCTGGGCGACGCGGGCGCTCACCGCGCCCCTCGCCGGGCTCGCGGCGGCGGCCGAAGCCTTCGGCACCGCCGAAGAGCCGCCGCCGCTGCCCAAGCGCGGTCCGGAGGAGGTGCTGGCGCTCGCGCGCGCCCTCGACCGGATGCGCGCCCGCGTGCTGCGGCTCCTCGACGACCGCACGCAGATGCTGGCGGCGATCAGCCACGACCTGCGCACCCCGATCACCCGCCTGCGCCTGCGCGCCGAGTTCATCGAGGACGATCGCGCCCGGGAGATGACCCTGCGCGACCTCGATCAGATGAACGGCCTCGTCGAATCCGCCCTCTCCTTCGTCCGCGACGGACAGGGGAGTGCGAGCGAGGGCGAGCCGCTGCTGATCGACCTCGCCTCCGTGGTCCAGACCGTCTGCGACGGCTTCATCGATATCGGCGCGGCGGTGAGCCTGGAGCGCAGCCGCCACGTCCTCGTGCGCGGCCGCCCCGACGACCTGGAGCGGGCGCTCACCAACCTCGTCGACAATGCCGTGAAATATGGCGGCGGCGCCCGCATCCTGATGGGACCCGCGAGACAGAGCGAGCCCCCCGGCGTCGCCGTGGAGGTCCTGGACGACGGGCCCGGCATCCCCGAGGCCGAGCGCCACGCCATGCTCCAGCCCTTCGTGCGCGGCGACCGCGCCCGCAACCTCAACGCGGCGACCGGCTTCGGCCTCGGCCTGTCGATCGTGCTCGCCATCGTCGAGGGCCATGGCGGGCGCCTGACCCTGGAGAACCGCCAGGGAGGGGGGCTCTGCGCCCGCATCGAACTGCCGCTCGCCGCATCGAGCCGCGGCGGCTGAGGGCGCCCCTCGGGCCCCATCCGGTCGAGCCCTACGGGATGGCGGATGCGGGCTTCGCTCAAGCGCCGCGCGAGCGCGCTGATCCGGCTTGCATCAAGCGGACGCCGGATCAGAACTCCATATCGAGTTCCTCGATCTCGTCCGGCTCATGCTCGGCCAGGGATGCCCATTCGTTGAGCAGGTCCCAGCCCAGGATCGTGTCGCGATAGGTGGCGGCGGTGAAGGGCAGGGCGACGTCGTAGGTGCGGAACCGCGTGCAGACGGGGGCGTACATCGCGTCCGCCATGGTCGGCCGGGCGCCGAACAGGAACGGCCCACCGGAGCGCGACAGGCAATCCTCGAAGATCGCGCAGATGCGCTCGATGTCGCCCTTGGCGCCGTTGAAGATCTTGAAGCCGCGGTGGAGGCTGCGCAGGTTCATCGGCAGCGCCGAGCGCAGGTTGATGAAGCCGCCATGCATCTCCGCCGAGACCGAGCGGCAGCGGGCGCGCTCGCTGGGCGTCTCCGGCAGGAGGCCGGCCTCGGGACGGATCTCGTTGAGATATTCGGCGATGGCGAGCGCGTCCCAGACCGCGATGCCGCCATGGTCGAGGCGCGGCACCAGGAAGGACGGCGACAGGTGGAGCAGCTCCGCCCGGGTCGAGGCATCGCTGCCGGGCAGGAGTTCCACGGCGAGGTCGAGCCCGGCCATCCGGCACAGCAGCCAACCGCGCAGGGACCAGGAAGAATAGTTCCGGCTGGAGATCGTGAGCGTCGCCTCGGCCATGGCCTTTTCTCCCGCATGGGTCTTGGGTCCGGCGATCCAAGACTTGTGCCGGATCCCCGGCCCGCCGCCGGCCCGGCGGTATCGGACCCGCGCCTCGCGGCGGGGCACGGTCCCCAAGAGCGACGGGAAGAGAGACGGGAAGAGAGACGGGCCAAGCCGATGGCGCGACACGGGAAACGAATGTTCTCCGGACGACCGTGCACACAGTGTGATGCAATCTCGACACAGGCTGCATCTGTGTACTTTTGGTCGGTTGCGCGGTTTTTCGAACGGCTTAGCCTGGACCGCCCGAAATCGCGGCGCGGGGGCGACGGCCGCGGACTGGATAAAGTGCACCGGACGACGCCGGGCATCGGGACGTTCGTGCTGGGAGTTTGACCCGATGCTGTATCAAGCCTTCGATGTCCAGTCGGACATCGCCCGGCAGACGCGCCAGTGGGGCAGCCTCCTCCACGATGTGGCGGCGCCCTGGATGCGCACGCCCTGGCACGATAGCGCCAAGTGGTGGTCGGCCGGCGCCCGGATGATGATGCGGGCCGGTCTCACCTTCGCCCGCCCCGCCTACGGCATCAACGCCGTCACGGTGGGCAACCGCGAGGTGCCGGTCGTCGAGGAGCCGGTGCTGGCCACGCCGTTCGGCACGCTGCTGCGCTTCCGCAAGGACATCGACACCGCCCAGCCCAAGGTGCTGCTGCTCGCTCCCCTGTCGGGCCATTTCGCCACGCTGCTGCGCGGCACGGTGCGCACGCTGCTGCCCGATCACGACGTCTACATCACCGACTGGCACAATGCCCGCGACGTGCCGGTTTCGGAAGGTCGCTTCGGCTTCGACGATTATGTCGATCACGTCGTGCGCTTCATGGAGGCGATCGGCGAGGGCGCCCATCTCATGGCGGTGTGCCAGCCCGCGGTGCAGGCGCTCGCCGCCGCCGCCGTGATGGCGCATACCAAGAACCCGGCCCAGCCCCGCAGCATGACGCTGATGGCCGGACCGGTCGATTGCCGCATCAGTCCGACCTCGGTGAACCAGCTCGCCACCTCGAAGCCGATCGAGTGGTTCGAGCAGAACCTGATCGCCACCGTCTCGGGGCGGCACAAGGGTGCCGGGCGGCGGGTCTATCCCGGCTACATGCAGGTGTCGGCCTTCGTCGCGATGAATGCCAAGCGCCACCAGGACGCGCATGCGAACCTGTTCTGGAACTATGTCGACGGGGATGCGGAGAAGGCCCGCGCCGTCGAGACCTTCTACGACGAGTATTTCGCCGTGCTGGATCTCACGGCCGAGTTCTATCTCGAGACGGTCAAGACCGTGTTCCAGGATTATACGCTCGCGCGCAACGAGCTGACCTATCGCGGCGAGCGGATCGACATGGGCGCGATCCGGCGCACCGCCTTGATGACGGTCGAGGGCGAGCGCGACGACATCTGCGCGGTCGGCCAGACGATGGCGGCCCACGACCTCTGCTCGAGCCTGCCGCCGCATATGAAGAGCCATCACCTCCAGGCGGGGGTGGGCCATTACGGCGTGTTCTCCGGCCGCAAGTGGGAGGGGCAGACCTACCCGCTGGTGCGCAACTTCATCGCCTCCCACGCCTGAGGCGGGCCGGCAAACGGGCATCCCTCGACCGCCTTTCCGGTATCGCCTGCTGCGCCCCGGAAGGACGGTCGGGAAGCGGCGCGCGGCGCTGACGATCCCGTCGCCGCGACCCCCCGGTTCCGCACCATGGCGGACGTGTCACGGAGGGGCGAGATCCGTGTGGGGAAAAACTTTCGGAAGGCCTTGTCTTCCGCGCACACTTCCAACCGGAGCCGGCTTCGTGTAAGTCGCGCGCCCAGGTGCAATTCATTCGCGCCGATTCGGCCGCCGTCGCGACGCCTCCCCCGGAATGGAAACCGGGGACCGAGGCGCCTGACGGCTTTTTCCCGGTCCGGCCGGGAATCCGAGGCCGGCGCGGTCCGAAACAGCAGAACTCAGGGGTTGATTCCGTTGCAGGTACTCGTTCGCGACAACAACGTTGACCAGGCGCTTCGCGTCCTCAAGAAGAAGATGCAGCGCGAGGGCATCTTCCGCGAGATGAAGCAGCGCAAGGCCTACGAGAAGCCCTCCGTGCGCAAGGCGCGCGAGAAGGCCGAGGCCGTCCGCCGCGCCCGCAAGCAGGCCCGCAAGACCGCGATCCGCGAGGGCCTGATCGCCGCGCCGAAGCCGAAGCCCCGTACCGGCGCTCCGCGTCGCCCCGGCGCCCCGAGCTTCTCGCAGCAGCCGGCCGCCGCCGCGACGCCCGCCGTCGCCTCCTGAGGCCGGCCTCGGCCCGGTCTCCGGGCCCGGCTCCTCGTGGATCCGACACGAAAAAGGCCCCGCCGTGAGCGGGGCCTTTTTCGTGTCCGGGATCAGGCCGCCCGGGCGGTGAGGGTGGCGCGCTCGGCCTGCCGCAGGAGGTCGAGGGGAAGCCAGGGTTTGCTCATGTAGACCGCGTGGGGCGGCAGGTCGGCGCGCGGCGTCCCCTCGGAGGTCACCACGAGCCGCACCTGCGGCCACCGATCCTCGACGGTGCGGGCGAGGGTCGCCCCGTCCATCTTCCCCGACAGCCGCGTATCGGCGACCACCATGGCGACGGTGACGTCGTCCCGCTCCAGCACCGCCAGCGCGTCCTCCGCACTCGAACAGGCGATGACGTCGAGGTCGGTCTCCTCGATCAGCGCCGCGGCGAGATCGCGGGCGGCCTCGTCGTTCTCGACGACGAGCGCGACGGGACAGTCGGACGGGGCTTGGGGCATGATGGCTCCTCTGGCGACGAAGGAAGGACCGGCGCGGGACGACGCGGCGCCGGACGGGTGGAACCCGCGGGCTGAACCCGACACACGGCAACGAGCGCTGCCGAAGGTTGCTCTGCGACAACAGGCCCGCGAATGAATGGTTCAGGGGCCGGGCGTCGCTTCACGTTCAGCCGGCGCAATGATGTTTCTTAACGACCTGTTCACGCAACGGATCGGATTGTAACAAGCCGGTGACGGGCAGCGGCCCTTTCGGACCGAGTCTTGCACCGCTCGAACCAGGAGACATAGGAGGCCGACGTTCCGCCATGTGCCGTTTCCTCGCCTATCTCGGTGAGCCTGTCTTCCTGAACGAACTCGTCTGCGCCCCGACGCACTCGCTGGTGCATCAATCGCTCCACGCGTCGGAAGCGAAGACCGAGACCAACGGAGACGGCTTCGGTATCGGCTGGTACGGCGAGCATGCCGAGCCCGGTCTCTATCGCGATGTCTGTCCCGCCTGGTCGGACGACAACCTCGTCAACCTGTGCCGGCAGGTGCGGGCCAAGACCTTCTTCGCCCATGTGCGGGCGGCGACCGGCACGGCCACGACGCGGGCGAATTGCCATCCCTTCGCCCATGGCCGCCACCTGTTCATGCATAACGGCCAGATCGGCGGCTATCACCGGATCAAGCGGCGCCTGGAGGCGCTGATCCCGGACGACCTTTACGACACCCGCCGCGGCACGACCGATTCCGAGGCGATCTTCCTGCTGGCCCTGGCCCATGGGCTGGAGACCGACCCGGTCGCCGCCATGGAGACGACCTGCGCCACCGTGCGCGACCTGATGCAGGCCGCGCGCATCGCGGAGCCCTTCCGCTTCACCGCCGTGCTCACGGACGGCGACAGCCTCACCGCCTTCCGCTGGGCCTGCGACGGGCGCCCGCCGAGCCTCTACTATCGCGAGAGCGAGCGCGGCCTCACCGTCGTGTCCGAGCCGATCGACGGCTGCCGCGAGGGCTGGCAGGTGGTGCCCAAGGGCGGCACGCTCCGGGCGCGCCGGGGTTTCCGCGCGGTGGTGAGCCGACCGGAAGCCGGCCGCGCGGCGGCTTGAGCGATTCGATCGGCCTACCCCATCCCCCCTTGGGATGAGGGGATGGGCTGGAAAGCACGATCTCGCGATGGTCCGGCCTCGAAGAGCCTCCGCCCCCTCGCAAGCCAGCCTTCAGCCCCGCCCGGTCCCCAAGCCGCGGCCGCTCGACTAGATAAGGGCCGTTCCCCGCCCAGGAGACGGCTCATGGATCTCGACGTTTCGCTTCACATTGCCGGCCAATGGCGCGGCGGCGGGGCCGGCGACACCCTGCCGATCCTCAATCCCGCCACCGGGGAGACCATCGGCCGGGTCGCGGTGGCGACGCAGGACGATCTCGACGCGGCGCTCGCGGCGGCCGAGCGGGGCTTCGCCGCGTGGCGACGGATTTCAGCCTTCGACCGGGCCAAGATTCTGCGCCGGGCCGCCGCCCTGATGCGCGAGCGCCTCGAGCCGATCGCCCGCACCATGACCCGCGAGCAGGGCAAGCCGCTGGCGGAGGCTAGGGTCGAGACCGGGGTCGCCGCCGACATCATCGAGTGGTTCGCGGAGGAAGGCCGGCGCGCCTATGGCCGGGTCATCCCGGCGCGCGCGGAGGGCGTGCTCCAATTCGTGACGCGCGAGCCGGTCGGGCCGGTCGCCGCCTTCACGCCCTGGAACTTCCCGATCAACCAGGCGGTGCGGAAGATCTCGGCGGCGCTCTGCACCGGCTGCTCGGTGATCCTCAAGGGACCCGAGGACACGCCGGCCTCCTGCGCCGAGCTGGTGCGCGCCTTCCTCGATGCGGGTGTGCCGGGGGATGCCCTCGCCCTGGTCTACGGCGATCCCGCCGCCATCTCCGGCCGCCTCATTCCGCACCCGGTCATCCGCAAGATCACCTTCACCGGCTCGACCGCGGTGGGCAAGGACCTGGCCGCCCTCGCCGGTCGCCACATGAAGCGGGCGACGATGGAACTCGGCGGCCATGCCCCGGCCATCGTCTTCGACGACGCCGATGTCGACACCGCCGTGCGGGTGCTCTCGGCCAACAAGTACCGCAATGCCGGCCAGGTCTGCGTCGCCCCGACCCGCTTCCTCGTGCAGGACACCGTCTACGACCGCTTCGTCGACGGCTTCGTGGCGGCCTCCGAGGCCCTCGTGGTCGGCGACGGGCTCGAGCCCGATACGGGGATGGGCCCGCTGGTCCATGGCCGCCGGGTCGAGGCGATGGAAGCCTTCGTGGCGGATGCCGAGGCCAAGGGCGCCCGGCTCAGGACCGGCGGCAAGCGCATCGGCAATCGGGGCCATTTCTTCGAGCCCACGGTCTTCACCGATGTGCCGCTCGATGCCCGGATCATGAACGAGGAGCCGTTCGGCCCGATCGCCGCGATCCGCCGCTTCTCCGCGGATGACGAGGCGCTCTCGGAAGCCAACCGCCTGCCCTACGGCCTCGCCGCCTACGCCTATACCCGCTCGGCCACCCGCGCGACCCGCGTCGGGGCGAGCGTCGAATCCGGCATGATCTCGATCAATCACCACGGCATCGCGCTGCCCGAGACGCCCTTCGGCGGCGTCAAGGAATCCGGCTACGGCAGCGAGGGCGGCTCGGAGGCGATCGAGGCCTATCTGGTGACGAAGTTCGTCACCCAGGCGAGCGCCTGAGGCTTTCGCTCCTCACGACGTCGTTCCGGTTTCGCTCCGCGCCCCGGAATGACGGCCGAGGGGTTCGGACGGGAAAGCGCGCCCCAGCCGGGGATGCGGCGGTGCACAATAACTCTGGTTTTCCCCAGTGGTCTCTTGAACAAAGGAAACTTTCTGCAGGCGATGCGAGTTTAATCCTCAGCATCATGAAGATAAGGACAGCTTGGGTCTGCGAGCTGCTCCGGGGAGTGCTCGCTTGCTGTATCCTCTCTACGAGGCTGGACATCTGTGGCTTGCGCCCCTGCGCATGGCCGCTGAAGCCACCCGCATCGCCTGCGAGAACCCGTTCAACCCGCTGGCCTACGCGCCGCAGAGCCGCGCGGTCGCCGCCGGCTGCGAGATGTTCGAGCGCGCCACCCGCGTCTACGCCAAGCCGGACTTCCGTCTCGGCGTGCCCGAGCGCGTCGTCTGGGAAAGCCCGTTCTGCCGCGCCGTCGCCTTCGGCGAACCCGGTCCCGAGCTTGAGGCGCGCCCGAAGCTCCTGATCGTGGCGCCGATGTCGGGCCATTACGCCACGCTGCTGCGCGGCACGGTAGAAGGCTTCCTCCCGACCCATCAGGTCGTCATTACCGACTGGGCGGATGCCCGGCAGGTTCCGCTCGCCGCCGGCCGCTTCGGGCTCGACGATTACGTCGACACCTGCATCCAGCTGTTCGAGGCGCTGGGGCCGGATCTCCACGTCGCTGCGGTGTGCCAGCCCTCGGTGCCGGTCCTGGCCGCCATCGCCCGCATGGAGGCGGAGGGGAATCCGCTGGTGCCGCGCTCGGCCACCGTGATCGGCGGTCCGATCGACACCCGCCGCGCGCCGACCGCTGTGAATGCGCTGGCCACCGAGAAGGGGTTTCCCTGGTTCGAGCAGAACTGCATCCACACCGTGCCGCCGGGTTATCCGGGGGCGGGGCGCGCGGTCTATCCAGGCTTCCTGCAGCTCGCCGGCTTCATGGGCATGAATCTGGAGCGCCACGCGGACGCGCATCACGCGATGTTCGACCATCTCGTGCGGGGCGATGGCGATTCGGCGGCCAAGCACCGCGCTTTCTACGACGAGTATCTCGCGGTGATGGACCTCACCGCCGAATTCTACCTCGAGACGATCCGCCGGGTCTTCATCGATCATGAACTGCCCCGCGGCGTGTTCCATCACCGGGGCCGGAAGGTCGATCTCGGTGCCATCCGCCGCTGTCACCTCATGGCGATCGAGGGCGAGAAGGACGACATCACCGGCATCGGTCAGACCAGGGCCGCGCTGGAACTGGCCGTGAACCTGCCCGAGAGCGCCAAGGCCTATCACCTCCAGCCGGGCGCGGGACATTACGGCATCTTCAACGGCTCGCGCTTCCGCGCCGAGATCGTGCCGCTGATGCGCGGCTTCATGGAGCGCAGCATGGAGGCGGCCCGCCCGGCCGCGGAGAGGGCGTCGGAGGTCGATACGCGCCCGATCCTCCTGCCGGTCGAGCCGGCGCTGGCCCAACCGCAACGCCACGCCGTGCCGCCCCGTGCACGCCGCCCCGACTGGGCCGTCTGGCGCGAGGCCCCCACCCCGAACGAACGTCCGGAGCAGCGGATCGGGTAATCCCGTCCCTTCTGCCCAACCGCCTCATCCCGAGGATACCGGCTTTCCGTCCTCGAGAGAAAAGCCGGTATCTCTTGTCGCGCCCCCCGGACGGATCGCTGTTTGACCCACCCCTCTCGCTGAATTATGAATTCAAAAACGTCGGGACCGGCGTGGCGAGGGGAGGTTCGACTTGGGCGCGACAGCCAGTCCGCGGGCGACGGCCCGCAATGCGGCGGGGCTGCCGCGCAAGCTCGCGGAGGTTCTGCAGGGCGAGGCCCGCTTCGACGCCTTCACCCGCGGGCGCTACGCGACCGATGCCTCGATCTACCAGATCATGCCGGCCGGCGTCGTCTTCCCGAAAAGCGCCGACGATATCGCCGCGACCCTGAAGGTCGCGGCCGATCACGCGCTTCCGGTGATCCTGCGCGGCGGCGGCACCTCGCAGAACGGCCAGCCGATCGGCTCCGGCCTCGTGGTCGATTGCTCGCGCCACTTCAACCGGGTCCTGGCCTACGATGCGGAGGCCGGCACCGTCACGGTCGAGCCCGGCCACGTGCTGGAACGGCTGAACGCGCGCCTGCGGGCCGATGGCTGGTTCTTCCCCGTCGAGCCCTCGACCGCGACCCGCTGCACCATCGGCGGCATGGCGGGCAACAATTCCTGCGGCGCCCGCTCCCTGCGCTACGGCAAGATGAGCGACAACGTCCTCGGGCTGGAGGCCCTGTTCCACGACGGGCGCGCCTTCGGCTTCGGGCTCACCGGCAATGAGGCCGCCGCGGTGTCCGGCGGCCCCCGGGCCGAAGATCTCGCCCGGCGCATGCTGGCCCTGGCCGACGCGCATCGCGGGGAGATCGAACGGGTCTACCCGAAGGTGCAGCGGCGGGTCGGCGGCTACAACCTCGACAGCCTGATCGAGCCGCGGCCGAACCTCGCCCATCTCCTCGTCGGATCGGAGGGGACGCTCGCTGCCACCACGGCGGTGACGCTCAAGCTCTCGCGGCTGCCCGCCCACCGGGTCATGGGCGTGTGCCATTTCCCCTCGTTCCGCGCGGCGATGGAGACGACTCAGGCGATCGTCGGCCTCGATCCGGTGGCGGTCGAGCTCGTCGACAACAACGTGCTGGTCCTCGGCGCCGACATCCCGCTGTTCCGCACCACCCTCGCCGACATCACGAAGGGCACCCCGAACTGCCTGCTGCTCGCCGAGTTCGCGGGCGATGACCTCGCCGCGCTCCAGCGCGATCTGCGGCGCCTCGACCAGTGCATGGCCGATCACGGCTTTCCCGACGCCGTGGTCGAGGTGGTCGAGGCCAACCGCCAGAAGGCGGTCTGGGAGGTGCGGGAGGCCTGCCTCAACATCATGATGTCGATGAAGGGCGACCGGAAGCCCGTCTCGTTCATCGAGGATTGCGCCGTCCCCCTCGAGCATCTGGCCGATTACACCGATGCCGTCACCGAGGTGTTTTCCCGGCACGGCACGCGGGGCACGTGGTACGCCCATGCCTCCGTCGGCTGCCTGCACGTGCGCCCGATCCTCAACATGAAGGACGGGGGCGACGTGGCGACGATGCGCGCCATCGCCGAGGAGACCGCGGAACTGGTGCGCCGGCACAAGGGCTCCTATTCGGGCGAGCACGGCGACGGCATCTCGCGCTCGGAATTCGTCGAGCCGCTGTTCGGCCCGACGCTCACCCGCGCCTTCGAGACGGTGAAGGACGCCTTCGATCCCGACAACCGCCTGAACCCCAACAAGATCGTCCGCCCGCTGAAGATGGACGACCGCACGCTGATGCGCTTCGCCCCCGGTTATGAGGTGACCGAGCCGGCGCGGACGGCCCTCGACTGGTCGGATTGGGGCGGGTTCGGCCCGGCGGTCGAGATGTGCAACAACAACGGCACCTGCCGGAAGCTCGCCGGGGGCGCCATGTGCCCCTCCTACCGTGCCACCGGCGACGAGCAGCACCTGACGCGGGGCCGGGCCAATTCCCTGCGCCTCGCCATCTCCGGCCAGCTCGGCAAGGACGCGTTCCTGTCGCCGGAGATGAAGCGCACGATGGATCTGTGCGTGTCCTGCAAGGCCTGCCGCCGGGAATGCCCGACCGGCGTCGACATGGCCAAGATGAAGATCGAGTTCCTGCACCATTACCATGCCCGCCACGGGCTGCCCCTGCGCGAGCGCTTGGTGGCCGAGATGCCGCGCTTCGCCGGGATCGCCGCGGCGCTGAGCCCCCTGCTCAACCTGCGCAACCGCTCCGCCATCCTGGCGAAGTTCGGCGAGGATCGCCTCGGCTTCTCGGCGCGGCGCTCGCTGCCGGCCTGGCGGCGGCCCTGGCGCGAAGCCGGCGAGCCGGCGCACCCGCAGGACGTGGTGGACGATGTCCGCGACATCGTCCTGTTCGGCGACACCTTCAACCGCGCCTTCGAGCGCGAGAATCTCGAGGCCGCCGAGCGGGTTCTGACGGCCGCGGGCTACCGCCTGCACCGCGTGCTGGCCCATAAGGGCCGGCGCCCGCTCTGCTGCGGCCGCACGTGGCTGGCCTCCGGCCAGACCGACCGGGCGCGGGAAGAGGCGCGCCGGACGCTCGACGCGCTCCTGCCCTTCGTGCGCGCCGGTGCGCGCGTGGTCGGGCTGGAGCCCTCCTGCCTCCTCACCTTCCGCGACGAGTTCCTGTCGCTCCTGCCGGGGGACGAGGCGAAGACGTTGGCGGAGCGCAGTCTCCTGTTCGAGGAACTGCTCGCCGCCGATCTCGCGGCGGGCCGGATCCGCCTGCCGCTCCGGGAGCAGGGGGGCCGCGTCGCGCATCTGCACGGCCATTGCCACCAGAAGAGTTTCGGCGTGATGGGGGCGGTGGAGACGGTGTTGCGCCACGTGCCGGGGCTCGACGTCAGGGTGATCGAATCGAGCTGTTGCGGCATGGCCGGGGCCTTCGGCTACCGGGCCGACACGATCGACGCGTCCTTCGCCATGGCCGAGCTGTCGCTGTTCCCAGCCCTCCGCAAGGCCGGGCCCGACGACCTCGTCGTCGCCGACGGCACGAGCTGCCGCCATCAGATCCACGACGGGCTCGGGCGCGAGGCGATCCACGTCGCCCGCGTGCTCGACGCGGCGCTCTAGATCGTGCTGCTGTTTCGGGGAAACAGCAGCACGATCTATCTATTCATGTCGCAAGATGATTTCGGAAAACCGGATTCCACTTTTCCGCATCGTGCTCTGAGACATCGGTCCGAGGGGCCGTCGTCGGCCTGTCGGGCAAGCCGAAGCGGGGACAAACACCCGAAGCCCCGCTTCGGCGGAAGCCGCGGCCCAGCGGCGCGGGGTGGAACAGGGACGGGCGGGCCCGGTTGTCGCGGCAATCCACGACAGGAGCCGTGATGACCGATCCGCTGACCAAATATCCGCGCCCGCCCTTTCCCGCGCAGCCCCAGAGCTTCCCCGGCAAGACGCCGAAGATGGAGCCCGAGCCGGATCACGGCGAGGAGAGCTACAAGGGCGCGGGCAAGCTGACCGGCAAGGCGGCGCTCATCACCGGCGGCGACAGCGGCATCGGCCGGGCGGTCGCCATCGCTTATGCCCGCGAGGGCGCCGACGTGGCCATCGCCTATCTCCCCGAGGAGCAGGCGGACGCGGAAGCGGTCGGCCAATGGATCGAGAAGGCGGGCAAGCGCGCCCTGCTGCTGCCCGGCGACATCAAGGATGCCGCCTTCGCCCGCGAGATCGTGGACCGCACGGCCCGGGAGTTCGGCCGCCTCGACGTGCTCGTGAACAACGCCGCCTTCCAGGAACCGAACCGGGGCCTCGACGCGCTGGACGACGCGGTGTTCGAGAAACACTTCCGCACCAACGTGTTCGGCAGCTTCTACGCCACCAAGGCGGCCTTGGCGCATCTGCCGCCGGGGGGCAGCGTGATCTTCACCTCCTCGGTGAATTCCAAGCACCCGATGCCGACGCTGATGGCCTACAGCGCCACCAAGGGGGCGCTCAGCAACATGGTGCTCAGCCTCGCCCAGCTGCTCGCCGAGAAGGGCATCCGCGTGAACGGCGTGCTGCCGGGACCGATCTGGACGCCGTTCATCCCCTCCGGAATGAGCCAGGACGCGGTGAAGACCTTCGGCAGCCAAGTGCCGTTCGACCGCCCCGGCCAGCCGGCGGAACTGGCCTCGGCCTACGTGATGCTGGCCGCCGAGGAGAGCAGCTACACCTCCGGCGCGCTGATCACCGTGGCCGGCGCGATGCCGGTGCTGTGACGGACGACTTCCGAGCCGATCCCTCATCCTGAGGGGCCAAAATCGGCTCGGCCTCGAAGGAGAGCTCCGGCCGGCCGCGCGGTCCCCGGCGCTCCCCTTCGGCAGGACATGCCCGAGGACGCGCCTGCGAGGGTCGCCCCTTCGATATGGGGGCGACCCGCGCTTTCTCAGCCGCGATACGCGGCCGCCCAGTCGCCCGCGGGCAGGTTGTGCAGCACGAGGGATAGGCCGCTCTCGCGCAGGCACTCACCCAGCCGCTCCGCCGGCTCGGCATAGGGGAACTGGATCTCGGCGGCGTCGAAGCCGGCGTCCCGCGCCGCTGTGAAGCGCTCGACCAGCGGGCGTTCGGTGAACAGGAGGCTGAGATTGGCGGAGAAACGCGGCATTCTGATCTACTAAAATGCATGCAAAAGTCAGGGTGTTCGGATCTGGCTACTCGGAGATTTGGGCTTCGCGGTCGGCGGCGGCCCGGCGCTTGTTGCGCAGGTGACGGAACAGGATGTCGGCGAGTTCCGCTCCCGCCCGGCGGCGGAGCGCGTCGAGGATCTCCTCGTGCTCCCGCATCGCCTCGCCCCAGCGGTCGCGGTCGGCATCGAGATTGGCCGAGTAGCGCACCCGTCGCAGGCGTCCGGCGAAGCCCGCATAGGTCGCCCTGAGGGCGGCGTTGCCGGCGGCCTCGACGATGCGGTCGTGGATCGCTTGGTTGCAGGCGAAGTAGCCGTGCAGGTCGCGGCGGAGATAATGCCCGTACATCGCGTGGTGCAGCCGCTCGATCTCGGCGAAGTCTTCCTCCGTCACCCGCTCGCAGGCGAGGCGGCCGGCCAGCGCCTCGAGCCCGCCCATCACGTCGAACAGGTCCACCAGCTCCCGCTCGTCGATCCGGCGCACCCGCGCGCCGCGGTTCGGCAGCAGTTCGATCAGCCCCTCGGAAGCCAGGACCTTGAGCGCCTCGCGCAGGGGGGTGCGGGAGATGCCGAAGCGCTCGCAGAGCAGCCGTTCGGGCACCCGCGCCCCGGCGGCGAGATTGCCCTCGACGATGAAGTCGCGCAGCCGCGCCAGCACCTCGTCGTGCAGGGAGGGCACCAGTCTTTCCCGCGGCTTCGGCGGCGGGCCGAGGGTCGGAGAGGCGGCGGCGTCGGTGCCGTCCGAATCGATCGGTGCGAGGGTCATGGCGGACATCGGCGATTGGTAGCAGCGGCCTCGACCGAGGTCGACGGCAGAATTGCCTTCATGATACGGCTTGTCTCAGGCAATTTTGAATGCAATTTTGACGCGGAGACGCGCCGAGCACGAACCCGGCGCCGGGGAGAAGACGCCATGACGGGCCGGACCGGACGCCATTTCCTGCATATTCCCGGGCCGAGCCCGGTGCCGGAGCGCGTGTTGCGCGCCATGGACCGGCAGATCATCGACCATCGCGGGCCTGAATTCGCCCGGCTCGGCCGCGAGGTGCTGGAGGGCATCCGCGGGGTGTTCCGCACCCAGGGTCCGGTGATCATCTATCCGGGTTCGGGCACGGGGGCCTGGGAGGCGGCGATCGTCAACACGCTCTCGCCGGGCGACCGGGTACTGATGTTCGAGACCGGCCATTTCGCCACGCTCTGGCGACAGATGGCGGCCCGCTTCGGCATCGAGGTCGAGTTCGTGCCCGGCGATTGGCGCCGCGGCGTCGATCCCGCCGCGGTCGAGGCCCGGCTGTCCGAGGATCGCGCCCGGTCGATCAAGGCCGTGATGGTCGTCCACAACGAGACCTCGACCGGCGTGACGAGCCGGATCGCCGCGATCCGCCGGGCGATCGACGCGGCGGGCCACCCGGCCCTGTTCCTCGTCGACACCATCTCCTCCCTGGCCTCGGTCGATGTCCGCCACGACGAATGGGGCATCGATGTCACCGTCAGCGGGTCGCAGAAGGGCCTGATGCTACCGCCGGGCCTCGGCTTCACGGCGATCTCGGAGAAGGCCCGCGCCGCCGCCCGCCACAACACGATGCCCCGGTCCTACTGGGACTGGGAGGAGATGCTGAAGGCCAACGCCTCCGGCACCTTCCCCTACACGCCGGCCACCAACCTGCTCTGGGGCCTGCGCGAGGCCATCGCCATGCTGAGGGAGGAGGGGCTCGACGCCGTCTTCGCCCGCCACGCCCGGCTCGCCGCCGCGACCCGCGCGGCGGTGGAGGCCTGGGGTCTGGAGGTCCTGTGCCAGAATCCGGACGAGCATTCGCCGGTGCTTACCGCCGTGATGATGCCGGAGGGACGGGGGGCCGACGCCTTCCGCGCCGTGGCGCTCGAGCGGTTCGACCTCTCGCTCGGCGCCGGCCTGTCGAAGCTGTCCGACAAAATCTTCCGCATCGGCCATCTCGGCGAGACCAACGACCTGACCCTGATGGGGGCCCTGTCGGGGGTCGAGATGGCGCTCGCCGCGTCCCGCGTGCCGCACCGGTCCGGCGGCGTGCTCGCCGCGATGGCGAGCCTGGGGGCCGGCCTCGACGGCTGACCGATCACCCGCGCTTCGGGAAAGCCGTGCACCCGATACGGCCCTGGGGCGGTTGTCCGAAGAACCGGAGGAAACCGCCGATGATCACGATCCCTCGCCGCGTGACGGCGCCGGGCATGGTGCTGTTCCTGCTCTGCCTGATGTACTTCATCACCTATGTCGACCGGGTCAATGTCGGCACCGCCGGGCCGGCGATCAAAGGCGAACTCGGGCTGACCAACACCCAGCTTGGCCTCGTCTTCTCGGCCTTCGCCTACCCCTACGCGGTGTTCCAGATCGTCGGCGGCGCCATGGCCGACAAATGGGGGGCGCGGCGCACCCTGTTCATCTGCGGCCTGATCTGGGCGGCGGCCACCATCTCCACCGGCTTCGTCGGCGGCGTGGTCTCGCTGTTCCTGGCCCGCTTCGCCCTCGGCTTCGGCGAGGGGGCGACCTTCCCCACCGCGACCCGCGCCATGCAATCCTGGGTGGCCAAGGATCAGCGCGGCTTCGCGCAGGGCATCACCCACTCCTTCGCCCGCTTCGGCAACGCCATCACGCCGCCCCTCGTGGTGGTGCTGATGGGCTTCGTCGGCTGGCGCGGGGCCTTCGTCATCCTGGGCCTCGTCAGCTTCGTCTGGGTCGTGGTCTGGTTCGCCTATTACCGGGACGATCCGCGCACGCATAAGGGCGTGACCGACGCGGACCTGGCCCGCCTCGCGATCCGCGACCGCGCCGCCCCACCCGCGGTCAAGCCTCCGGTGCCGTGGCGCCGCCTCGTGGTGCGGATGGCCCCCGTCATGCTGACCTATTTCTGCTACGGCTGGTCGCTGTGGCTCTACCTCAACTGGCTGCCCTCGTTCTTCAAGGACGGCTACGGCCTCGACATCAAGAACTCGGCCCTGTTCGCCTCGGGCGTGTTCTTCGCGGGCGTGATCGGCGACACCTTGGGCGGGCTGGCCTCGGACCGCATCCTGCGCAGAACCGGCGACCTGCAGAAGGCGCGCCGCAACGTGATCGCCTTCGGCATGCTGGGGGCCGCCGCCTGCCTCGCGGGCGTCTTCTTCACCAAGGAACTCACCCTGGTGGCGCTCCTGCTCTCCGGCGGCTTCTTCTTCCTGGAACTCGTGATCGGGCCGATCTGGTCGGTGCCGATGGACATCGCCCCCCTTTATGCCGGCACCGCGAGCGGGCTGATGAATTTCGGCTCGGCCTTCGCCGCGATCGTCTCGCCGCTGACGTTCGGCTTCATCGTCGACGTGACCGGCAACTGGATCCTGCCGTTCGCCGGCTCGATCGGCCTGCTGATCCTCGGCGCGGGGCTCGCCTTCACCATGCACCCGGAACGCCCCTTCCTCGATGCGCCCGATCCGACGCCGCCGCGGACCGTGCCGGCGGAATAGGACCGGGATTCCGAAGGGGCGCCGATTCGGCGGGGTGCCGGGGTGTCTGCGGAGAAGCGTCCCGGATTGCGGATCCGGGACGCTTCTCCGGGTTCTTCTGCCGCATCGGCGTTTTGCCGAAAGCCGGCATCCGCCGTTCGGGCGACCCCGTCCGGCGACGGGGAAGACCCTCGCGACGTCGAGTGGGCAGACCTTACTGCGCTGGGAGATGCCGACCGCTCAGGTCAGGCCGCGCTCGCTCAGCGCCTGCCGAACCGGAGCGGCGCTCCCGGAATCGGAATCGGCCAGCACACCGCCGAGAAGCGTGCATCCCCGGCCGCACCCGGTCGATCTCGCACAGGGCAATCTCTGCCTTGATGCGCGGGCGACGCAGATCTTCCGGGACGCCGGCTCGTACCACCTCCGGTCGGGATCGCCCGTCTAGATCCCGGGCAGGAACTGCCACAGACCGATCGGAACGGGGAGCCCACCGCGGGCGAGCGTGAGCAAGGCCCGCATCGGCAGTTACCATTCTTGCCCAGCGCGGTGGCGTCTTGCGGTGCGACCCCGACCGAGCGCTCGCCCTTCTTGGGCAACGCCGTGTCATCGATCGCGAGGCTCGCATGCGGCTTCAGGCGCTTCACTTGATATCAACGACTCATGCATAAGTTGTATTCTTTCAATAATACGACTTATGCTGATGCGCCATTTTATGAATTGTTTAGCCAACGCGCCTGGGCCGTCGCCCCTGACGTATGGAATGCCCGTTCTCTCGCTCGCCACTGCGCTCTGTATGCAATGCCTTACAGGTGTTTGGATCAATGCATCGGCACCTGAGTGTTTGGTCCCCGCTGTGATTATTGCCGGGACCGTGTATTTCCACGTGAGATCCATGCACGAGCATGGCATACTCGCTGTGACAGGTTTTTTGGCAATCTTGATGACGCATGCATTATGTGTCGCCGCCCTTTCCTATAGTGTCCAGGCGTTTGCATTTCCGCTGCAAGACGATTTATTTATTTCGATAGATCGATCCTTTGGATTTGAGTGGCTGTCCTTTCAAAAGCAAATTATAGAATGGCCTGTGGTAATTTTCATTCTGGGGCTGTGCTATAGTACATTCTTTTTTCAATTGGTTTTCACGCCGCTATTTTTGATAGCTTTGGGCGCAGCAAGCCGTGCGGACCGCTTCACGCTGGCCTTCATGCTCTGCGGGTTGGTAACGGTGGCGGTGAGCGCCGTCCTGCCCGCTACGGGGGCAGCCGGGCTGGTTGGTCCGGACACAGAGTCATTGCTCTTGCACGGCGCCACGCCTCTGCCGGACTTATTGGCCCTCCGAAACGGCACGCTGCGCACGATCACGTTGGCCGAGGTCGGTCCCATAATCTCATTTCCGTCTCTCCACTGCGCGGTCGCCTACCTTGGGACTGCAGCGCTCTGGTCGGTTCCGCGCCTACGCTGGGCTATCGCCGCTCTCAACGCCGCGATGACAATCTCTGCGGTGACGCACGGTGCTCACCACATCTGCGATTGTCTTGCAGGACTCCTCGTTGCGGCCGTGTCCTTCCATGTCGCCGGCTGGCTCGGGCCATGGAGTCGGGTGACGCTCGCCCGGTGGAGTACTGGGCCAGCGCAGCCTGTGGCCACGTCGGCCAATCTCGCAGCCTGAAGGTGGATTGGATCGCCAAAGCCTACTCCCGAGGGGAAAGCCAGCCCAGGATGGCCGCGCCTACCTCCACACCGGACCGAGCGCACGCATCGGCCCGGTGGTCACAGCGCCGGGGAGTGCCCAAACCCGCAATTCGAGAGCAGATCGGCCCGATCACGCCGTTCGTGCGAGAGATGCCGGAGGAGGTGGTGCGGGCGCCGTGCGTCGAGCGGGGGCCGCTCTTGACGACGGATCACAGACGCCAAACGGGAACGCCAGCGCCAAAAGCCATCCAGGGACAGCCTTCCCGCAACCTAAAATGAAACGCAGCTGTAATGCTAACCCTTCGGCCATCGGTGCTGGAGGGTGGCCAGGACCTCGACAGCGTCCTGCGAGATGCCGGCCTCGCGGGCGGCCCTGAGGGTCGGATCCTCTGCCGGCGGCGGCGCGGCGGTGCGGGCCTCGAATTGGCGGCGATGGGCGTGGTCGAGGATGTCGGCGATGCGGCCGCCGACCGCCACGGCGATGGCGGTCGAGTCCGGCCCCTCGGAGCGGTGGATGTGCATCCGCTCCAGCGCCTCGGCGATCTGGCGCTCGAAGGCCTGGAACAGGTCCCCCGCCGCCTTCGGGTTCATGCGCATCAGCGCCGCGGCCGCCGCGCCGTAGGTTTCCTTGAGCATGTAGAGCGTCAGCCGCTCGACCGCCCGATCGTCCTCGTCCGCCGGCTTGCCCGTCTCACCCGTCATCGCGCCTGTCCTGTTCCGCCGTCTTCCGGATCGTTTCTCCGGCGACAGATGATGGAAACCTTAAGGCAAGACGGCGCGTCCCGCCCGCTCGCTACGATGCCGACGGGATGAAACCGATCCGCTTGGGTCAGGGGTGGGCCGAGCGACCTGCCGATCCGCCATGGGTCGGGAAGCCGGCGCGCCGGAGGCGGGCAGCCCCGCCGTCCTCTCGGAACGGCGGGGCGTGTCGTGTCCGCACGACGGAGCCGATACGCAACGCGGCTCCGAGGAAGAGAATGACCGGTTCAGGTTAGCCGGCCCTCAAGGCGCCGTCTCGATCGCGGTCCCGGAATGGGATGGTCTCACCCGGCCGGGCTCGCCGACGCGGGCCGCGCGAAGACGAGGCGCTGATAGACGAGACCGATGCCGATCAGGCAGGCACCGAGACCGAGGAACGAGAGGGCCCGCAACAGGCCCTCCAGCCCGGCGAGATCGAACAGGAACACCTTGAGGGTCGTGAGCCCGATCAGCACCGCCGAGGCGAGGCGGGGCAGGGTCGAGCGCCGCCGGATCCCGACGGCGAGCGCGAGGAGGCCGAGGGTGAGCCCCGCCGCGGAATAGGCGTACCATTCGGCCTGGCTCGTCCCGCGATCGAGACCGATCCGCTCCCCCTGGAAGCCGTGGCGCACGGCCAGCCCCGTGCCGAGGCAGGCGAGGGCGAGGCCGAACAGCCCCGCGGCCCGCACGAACCATCGCGGACGACGCCCCGGCGCGGTCCGGGCCAGGGCGAGGGCGGCCAGGGCCGGTGCTCCGTAGGCGAGGAGGATGTCGTTGACGAGGAGGCCGCCCGCCACCGGCTCGTCGGTCAGGAGCGGGTTGACGGCAAGCCCGAGACCGAGCCCGCCCTGCACCAGGGCGAGGACGGCGAAGGCGATTCCCCCGAACCGGACGACCGGCGAGGCGCCCGCGCCCGAGACGTGCCCCATCACCAGGGAGAAGCCGAGGGCGGAGAGCGTGGTCAGCCCCTGTTCGAGCAGGCTCGTATCCGGGGCGGCGAGGTCGCCGCCATGGAGCGCGTGGCGGATCTCGAGGAAGACGAGCAGGGCCGCCAGAACGAGGCTCACCGCCTGGGTGACCTGTTCCGGCCCATCCGCCGCGCCCCGGCGGATCGCGCGGGCGGCAAGGCCCAGGCAGAGCGCGGGCAGGCCGTAGGCGAGGAGGAGCCCGTTGAGGATCGGCGTCGCCGACAGGCCGGGGCCGGTCAGCAGCGGGTCCCAGGCGAGGCGCAGCGCCACCAAGACGGCGAGCCCGGCCACGCAGACGCGCAGGGCCGGGATGTCGAGGCGGCGGGCGATCAGCGCCGTCGCGAGAGCGGCGGCGGCCAGGGCCGGGGTCAGCGATCCGCCGGAGACGGCGAAGACGAGCCCGAGGCACAGGGCCGCCACCGAGGCCGCCGCGAAGGTGCCGAGGCCGAGGGTGAGGGCGGGGGAGGGCCTGCGTCCGGCCTCCCGGCGGCAGAGGGCGGCCAGCCCGCAGAAGCCGGCGCCGAGGCCGCCCGCGATCGCCGCGAAGCCCGGCGCGACCGCGCCGTCGGAGAGGCGCAGAAAGGCAAGCGTCAGGGCCGCCAGCGGACCGAGCGCCGCGCCCGCGGCATAAGCGAGGGCGGTCGCGTAGGGCAGGCGGCTGCCCCCGAGGAGCCGCAGGGCTCCGGGGGCGGCGATCGTGGCGGCGGTGAGGGCGGCGAAGCCCAGCATCGTCCCCGGCGCGTCGGTGCCGTGCCACAGGCCGAGCAGGCCGCGCGCGGGTTCGCCCGTTTCCGGCCAGAGCGCGAGGGTGGCGACGAGGCCCCCGACCGCCACCGGCAGGCCGAGGGCGGCCGGGGCGGCGAGGAACCCGGCGGCGGCGGGCAGGGCCGATGCGGCGAAGGCCGCCGCGATCCAGCCGGCGCCCGCTCCCTCGTCGGCGGTCAGGCCGAGCACCGCCCCGGCGACGAGGGCGAAGCCGGCGAGCACCCCCGCGGCGAAGCGGTCGGGCCGCGCCTGCGCATCCGCCGTGCCCCGGCCCGGCAGAACGGCGAGGACGAGGACCGCGAGCGCGCCCTGCAGCACGAGATGCGTCTGCGCCGGTCCGGCCCCCGCGGCGTGGAGAGCCAGCAGCACGCTCCAGGCCGCCGCACCGAGGCCGCCGGCCACGGCCAGCGCCCGCCAGCCCCTGAGCCACGCGAAGCCGTAGGCGCTGCCCGTCACCACGGGCAGGTAGAGCGCGAGCGGCCACAGGCTCGCCGACCCACCGCCGATCAGGAGCGGCGTCGCCATCGCGCCGACGAGGCCGAGGCCGGCCAGGACCGGCCCGTGCAGGAGGGCCGCGGCCATGGCGGCGAGTCCCGTCGCCGCGAGCCCGGAGAAGGCCGCGAGCGGCCCGAGGAAGCCGTAGAGGGCATGCGCCGCGTAGAGCGCCCCGAACAGGGCCGCGATGCCGGCGGCCGTGACGACGGCGGGCACGTCGGGCCATGTCGGGATCGACGGGGGAAGCGAATCAGAGCCCGCCATCGTCCCGCGCAGGCGCCGCCGCAGGACCTCGCCCGCGGCGAGCAGCGCGAGCGCGAGCGCGATGGCACCCGCGACGCGCATGCCCGGCCCGAAGACCCCCTGCTCGGCTGAGTAGCGCACCATCAGGGCGCCGCCGAAGGCCAGCGCCAGCCCGCCGATCCAGACGGTCCAGCGGGTGCCGAACCGTTCCTCCAGGGAGGGGCGCGGCGCGCCCGGTCGCGCGGCGGCCTGCTCCGGTGTTGCCGGTATGCGCTCCGGTGCGATTCTCGGGACCTGGCTCCGCTGAGGCGGCGTCGATTGCGCGCGGGGTGCCGCGGCGCGGACGGCGTCCGGCCGCTCCGTCTCCGGCGGGATCGTTTCCGATCGCGGTTCTGGGGCGACCCCGCCTTCGAGCCGGGCGAGGCGCCGCTCCAGATCGGCGACGCGACCGCGCTGCACCAGTGCCGCGACGAGGCCCGCGGGTCCGGACACGGCAAGGCCGAGGCCGATCAGGACGAGAAGGAGAAGAAGGCTGTCGTCCATGGGGCCGGCCGTCCGGTTCGGAAGGCGGCAACCTTAACGCGGTGCGGGGGCGGCGCGCGTGTGGACGCTCACAGCCGGGCCGTCAGCGCGTATAGGCGAGATGCAGCCGGCAGCCCTCGCGCTCCACCACGGCGCAGGGCCGATCGATGGCCAGCGATGCGATCGAGAGATGGACGGTGTCGGGGATGACGGCGCCCGGATCGACTTCGACGTCGACGCCGTTCGGTGAAGAATCCCACACGAGACAACCAATCGAGCTTGCGATTTCGTCCGACGAAATCAGTCCTACCTCGAACGCGTCTTGAAGAAATAAATCACGGTCCGTGCTCATCATCGACTATCTCCGCGACCGCAGCGGCTCCATGCATTAACGATACGGTTAGGATTTCCGGAAAGCACGCGGAAATTTTTTAAGAGCTGGCAAAAAACCTGTTGCATGCTCGATCAGTTCATGAATGCGTGAGCGTCGTTGCTTGTTCGTTCCGAGTCTGGTCATTCGGTTGTATGTCGTCGTCCGGTACGCGTGGCGCGTCTTGTGGCGACAGCACCGAGAATACGGTCGGGACACTCATCCACGGCGAAGGTGTCTCGGCCGGGCGCGACGGCTTGACCCGCCGGAGCGCCGGCTCCACGATCCCGTCCGCGCGAAGAAGGTTTCCGAGGCGTGGCGACAGGCCGTTTGGCGAGCATCCCGTTCTTCAAGGAACCGGGTGTCGATCTTTCCCCCTACGAGACGCGCTGCCACTGGCGGCGCTTCGACGAGAACGAGACGCTCGTCGACTACGACGACATCTCGACCGACGTGTATTTCCTCGCCACCGGCGAGGTGCGCATCCTCAACCGTTCGCAATCGGGCAAGGAGGTCATCCTCGGCGAGATGCGGGCGGGGGCCTTCTTCGGCGAACTCGCCGCCCTCGACGGGATCGGCCGCTCGGCCAACGTCACGGCGCTGACCCGGGGCGAGGTCTGCGTGGTGCCGGCCGCCGTGTTCCGCCAGATCGTGTTCGCCTCGGAGCCCATCGCCGACCGGCTGTTCCGGCTGCTCGCCAAGCGCGTGCGCGAGCTGAACACGCGGCTGATGGAGCATGCCCTGCTCGACCTGCGCCACCGCCTCTACGCGGAGCTGCTGCGCCTCTCCGTGCCGCGGGCCGGACACGAGGGCGAGCGGGTGGTGACGCCGCCGCCCTATCACCATGTCCTCGCCGCCCGCATCGGCTGCCGCCGCGAGCAGGTGACCCGCGAGTTCACCGTGATGGCGGGCGAGGGGCTGATCGACCGCACCCGCGGCGCCCTCGTCATCCGCCGCCCCGACCTGCTGGAGGCGCGGGTGCAGGAGGCGCTGCGGGAAGACGCGTGATACTGAGCGACCGAGTCGCCCCGAGCCCCTGACCCGATCACCTTGCACGCGCCCACGCCCCTTCCCGCCGCCCCGCTGCTCCGCATCGAGCGGATCACCAAGCGCTTCGCCGCCCACACGGCCGTCGACGGGGTCTCGCTCGACCTCGCCCAGGGGGAGATCGTCTGCCTGCTCGGCCCTTCGGGCTGCGGCAAGAGCACCCTGCTGCGGCTGGTCGCCGGCTTCGAGGCGCCGGATGCCGGCACGATCCGGCTCGACGGGGCGGACCTGACCGCGCTCCCGCCGCATCGGCGGCCGGTCAACATGATGTTCCAGTCCTACGCGCTGTTCCCGCACATGCGCGTCGCGGCCAATATCGGCTACGGTCTCAAGGGCTTGGGCCTGAGTCGGCGGGAGGCGGCCGAGCGGGTCGCCGGGCTGGTGAAGCTCGTGCGGCTCGAAGGCTTCGAGGCCCGCAAACCCGACACGCTGTCGGGCGGGCAGCGCCAGCGGGTGGCCCTCGCCCGCGCCCTCGCCCGCGAGCCCAAGATCCTGCTCCTCGACGAGCCGCTCGGCGCCCTCGACCGGACGCTCCGCGAGGAGACGCAAGGGGAGCTGCGGGCGATCCAGCGGCGGCTCGGCACCAGCTTCGTCGTCGTCACCCACGATCCCGAGGAGGCGATGGCGCTGGCCGACCGGATCGGCGTGATGGAGCGCGGGCGCCTCGTCCAGATCGGCCCGGCCCGCGACCTCTACGAGCGCCCGGCCAGCCGCTTCGTCGCCGGCCTCCTGGGGGATGTGAACCTGATCGAGGGCCGCCTCGGGCCCGCCGAGCCCGGCGGCCTCCGCACCGTCGAGACGGCCTTGGGGCCGATCCGCGCGAGCGGGGAGGGGGCGGCCGGCGCCGCCGTGGTGGTGGCGGTGCGGCCCGAGCGGCTGAGCCTCGGGGCCGCCGCTGGGCTGCCCGGCACGCTCGTCGAGGCGACCTTCCTCGGCGACCGCATCCGCTCCCGGATCGCCATGGCCGACGGCTCGGTGCTGCGCGCCTCCGCGGCCCTGCCCGCGCCGGGGCCGGTGCCGGCCGTGGGCGCGGCCGTGACCGTCGCCATCCCGCCGGATTCGGCGCGGATCCTGCCGGCATGAGCGGGCGCCTGACCCGCAGGCTCGGGCGCGGCCTGGTGCGCGGGCTGCCGCTGCTGTGGCTGGTGCTGTTCTTCCTCGTGCCCTTCGTGGTGACGCTGAAGATCAGCTTCTCCTCGCCCGCCACGGCGCAGCCGCCCTATCTGCCGGTGATCGACTGGCAGGGCGGGCTCGAGGGCTGGAGCGAGTTCCTGCAGGCGCTCGACTTCCAGAACTACCACATGATCGCGGGCGACGCGCTCTACCGCGACGCCGCCCTCTCCTCCCTGGGCTACGCCGCCCTCGCCACCGCGATCCTGGCGCTGATCGGCACGCCGACCGCCTACGCCATGGCGCGGGCCTCCGCGCGCTGGCAGCCGATCCTCGTGGCGCTCGTCATCGTGCCGTTCTGGACGAGCTTCCTCATCCGCATCTACGCCTGGATCGCGGTCCTCAAGCCCGAGGGGCTGCTCAACGGGGCGCTCCTGAAGCTCGGGCTGATCGCGGGGCCCCTGCCGCTTCTCGATTCGTCCGTCGGCGTGCTGATCGGTCTGACCTATGCCTACCTGCCCTTCATGGTCCTGCCACTCTACGCGGTGATGAGCCGGCTCGATCCGGCGCTCCTCGAGGCCGCGGCGGATCTCGGCGCCGGGCGGGCGCGGGCCTTCGCCACCGTCACCCTGCCGCTCGCCCTGCCGGGGCTGGCGGCGGGCGCGCTGCTCTGCTTCATCCCGATGGTCGGCGAGTTCATCATCCCCGACCTGCTCGGCGGCTCCGACACGCTCATGCTCGGACGGGTGCTGTGGAGCGAGTTCTTCTCCAACCGCGATTGGCCGCTCGCCTCGGCCGTCGCGGTGCTGCTGCTGATCCTGATCGTGGTGCCCGTCGTGCTGTTCCGCGAGGCGGAACTGCGGCGGGAGGAGGCGGCCGAGGGGAGGGGACGATGAGCCCCTTCGCCCGCTCCGCCCTGACCCTGGCGCTCGCCTTCCTCTACGCGCCGATCCTGGTGCTGATCGTCTATTCCTTCAACGATTCGAAGCTCGTCACCGTCTGGGGCGGGTTCTCGACCCGCTGGTACGCGATCCTGTTCGCCGACGGGCCGCTGCTCGCCGCCGCCCTCGTCTCGCTCAAGGTGGCGCTGCTCTCCGCCGCCATCGCGGGCGTGCTCGGCACCCTCGCCGCCCTCGCCCTCGACCGGCACGGGCGGTTCTTCGGGCGCGGCGCCTATACCGGCCTGCTCTACGCTCCCATGGTGATGCCCGAGGTCATCACCGGCCTGTCGCTGCTGCTGCTCTTCGTCGGCATCGGGCTGGATCGCGGCATCGCCACCATCGTGATCGCCCACGCGACCTTCGCCACCGGCTTCGTGGCGGTGGTGGTCGGCGCGCGCCTGAAAAGCCTCGACCGCTCCCTAGAGGAGGCCGCCGCCGATCTCGGCGCGGCGCCGCTGCGGGTGTTCCTCGGCATCACCCTGCCGCTGATCGCGCCCTCGGTGGTGGCCGGGTTCCTGCTGGCCTTCACCCTGTCGCTGGACGACCTCGTGATCGCGAGCTTCGTCTCGGGCCCCGGCGCCACGACCCTGCCGATGCGCCTCTACAGCCAGGTCAGGCTCGGGGTGAACCCGGAGATCAACGCCGCCTCCACGCTGATGATCGCCCTGGTGGGCCTGGTGGTGCTGGCGGCCTCGTGGCTGACGGCGCGGCGAGGGCAGGGGGGATAGGGGCGGGCTGCTGCGAACTTGAATTGTAACGCAGAGCGTTGTACTTCTTGAGGTGCTGTCGTGCCGGTTTCTTCGGCCTGAGACATCGGGGCAGCGGTTCGGTTCGCCCGCACCCGCGGATCGATCGAGCGGCTATAACAAGATGATTTTCATGGTTTTTTGATCTGCCGACTGGGGGCAGGGCATGAAGATTTTTACGACTTCGCTTTTCGCGAAATTGGTCGACAAGGAGGGCGTTTCCGAAGCTGATCTGATGGAAGCGGTCGATCGTGCCGAGCGCGGTCAGATCGATGGTCCGATCGGAAAGTTCCTGATCAAGCAGCGTATCGCCCGTCCGGGACAGGGACGCGCCCACGGCTTTCGATCCATCCTCGCCTACAGGGCCGGCGACTTCGCCGTGTTCCTGTATCTTTTCCCGAAGAGCGCCCGGGCCAACCTTACGGTGCACGAGCGCACCGCCTACCAAGATTACGCCGAGACCCTGACCCGTCACACGGATGCGGATTTCGCCCGCTTGGTCGCCGAGCGAGGATGGAGGCAGATCGCATGACAACCCGCTCCCGAGCCACGCCCCGCAGCGACGCCCTTCAGGCGCTGCACGAGGCTGCGTCCGACTCCCACGCAGTCGGGGCGATCGACAAGGCCACCATGCGCCATTTCGATCTTGCCTGTCTCACCCCGGTCGAGCCGCTCTCGCCCGAAGCCATCCGGCAGGTGCGCGAGACGGCGAAGATGAGCCAAGCGCTCTTCGCCCGCGCGCTCAACGTGACTGTCACCCTCGTCAGTCAATGGGAGCGCGGCGAGCGCCGCCCGAGCGGCCCCTCGCTCAAGCTCCTGTCTTTGGCCGCGCACAAGGGCATCGATACGATCCTGTGAACGCTCCCGCCGGAAGCAAATGCTGGTTCGCCGAAGGAAGCCTCCTGGCGCATGCCGAACCAGTCTCGCCTGGGTCTCACCCCGGCGGCGCCAGCACCTGCGCGCGGCGGGCCTCCAGCGTCTGCCAGACGAGGAGCGAGGGCAGGCCGAGGACCACGTCGGGGACGCGCTTGGCCAGCGACAGGGCGATGGCGATTCCGGCATCGAGCCCGAACAGGGCGCCGACGAACACGAAGCCGCCCTCCTGCACGCCGAGGCCGCTCGGGACCGGGAAGGCCGCCGACTTGATCGCCTGCGACAGCGATTCCAGCACCAGCACCTCGGTCAGGCTCGCCTCGATCCCCATGCAGGCGAGGACGATCCAGATCTCGGCCGCGCCGAGCAGCCAGCCGGCGGCGTGAAGCAGCGTCGCCTGGGCCAGCGGCCCCCGGCGGTCTCGACCCCAGACGGCGTCGAGGGCATCGCGGACCGAGGGGCCGGTGCGCGCCGCGGCGTCGGGCTCGGACGGGCCGATGACGCGGCGCAGGAGGCCGGAGAGCCGCCGCTCCAGGCCGCGCGTCGAGCCCAGGCGCTGCAGCGCGAAGAAGGCCGCCACCGCGGCGACCGCGACTGCCGCCACCTCCACGGTCCAGCGGGCCAGGGTGGCGGCGGCCTCGCCCGGCAGCCGCCAGAGCAGGCCCGCCCCGAGCACGGTGAACGCCACCTGCGTGGCCACCTGGATCAGCATGTCGGCGAGCAGCGAGGCCGCGGCGAAGCTGCCGGCGACCCCCCAGAAGGTCAGCAGGCGCCCGCCCACCACCTCGCCGCCGACCGAGGCGACGGGCAGGAGCACGTTCACCCCCTCGCGGACGAAGCGCAGGATCACGAAGGCGCCGGTTTCGACCGGCTTTCCCCCCGGCCCGGCGGGCGCGAGGCCGGCGAGAAGCCGTGCCCAAGCGAGTCCGCAGACGAGGACGATCAGCGCGCGCACGAGGACGAGGCCGATCAGACCGATCGCGCCGATCCGCCCGAACGCGTCGCCGATCGCCGTGAGATCGTTGGTGACCACGAGCCACGTGCCCAGGGCCAGCCCGGCGAGCGTCCCGAGGAGCGGCAGGCGGCGGGCGAGGCCGCGCAGGAGCCGGCTCGGGCCAGGCTTCGGGGCAAGCTTCGGGCCGGGCCGGGGATCAGCCATCGGCGGCGTGCACGATCGGAACCGGGCGGGCGGGGGCGTCGAGGCGCAGCGCCTGCGGCGAGAGTTCCTTGAGCGCCGGCTCCAGCAGGACGACGCGACCGCGGGCCAGGGAGGCCGCCGTCGCCACGGTGAGCAACCGCTTGGGACAGGGGCCGAGGCAGCCCGTCTCGACGATCTTCACCTTTCGGGCTTTCGTCTTGCGGGTCTCGGCTTTGCGAAGCGTGCCGTCGATCTCGGCCGTGGCGTGAGAGCTTGGGGCGCGCTTGAGGACGCGCTTGAGGGCGCGGCCGAGCCGCTTGCGGTCCACGCCCTGGCGCTTGGCGCACTTGCCGCAGACCAGAACCACTTCCGCGAAGCTGGCCTTGGCCGTGCGGGCCGGGCCGCACGGTTCCTGACGCCGTCCCAACTGCTCCTCCGAAGTCGTCATCCGCATCGGCCGTGGTGCCGGATCGCCGTGCATCCGGCACGCCCCCCGGATCCGGGCTGCCCGCGGCATGCCCCGGGCACAACCGGTGCGGGGCGGCCTATCGCAAGTCCGGTCCCGCGCGGCAATCCCGGCGGATCGCCGCGCCTTAAAAAGGGCCGAAAAAACCGTGACCTCAGCCGTGGCCGCGAGGGCTCGCCCGGCGCTTCGCGGCCGGGTGCGGCATGAGCCCGGCATGAACCGGCACGAGCCCCGGCGGCGGTTTCCCCGCGAGGATGTCCTTTCGATGAGTTCGGACGAGATCAAGCAGGAGACGAGAGTCCGGTCGAGCCCGAGCGTCCAGTCGCTCATGGATCTCGCCCGCCGCTCCGTGCCGGATCTGCGGCGCAACGCCGAGACGATCGAGCCCGTGCCCGCGAGCCGCAGGGGCGCCCTGGCCGCGCAGCTGCGCCGGACCCTGGACTGGACCCGCCTGCCCGGCCTCAAGCCCCGCGAGGAGAACCGGCCGCAGCCCCGCCTGATGGTGCGGCTCCTGCGCAGCTACGGCATCTTCGTGCTGGTGCCGACGGCGGCGGTGAGTTTCTACGTCTTCGCCCTGGCCACGCCGCAATACATCGTCGAGTCGCAATTCGCGGTGCGCGGCAACATCGAGCCGATGGGATCCGTCCAGCTCGGAATGTATCAAGACCTCATTCAGAAGCATAACAGCCAGGACAGCTTCATCCTCCGCGACTACATCAAGAGCCGCCCCCTCGTGGAGGCGGTCGATGCCAAGCTCGATCTTGGAAAGATGTTCTCGCATGACGGGATCGACTTTTGGGCGCGCTACGACGCGGGCCAGCCGGTCGAGAAGCTGGTCAAACATTGGCGCCACCACGTCCAGCCGCAGATCGACGTCGTCTCCGGCGTGATCCGTCTGACCGTGCGGGCCTTCTCGCCCGAGGACGCCGTGGCGATCTCCAAGGAGGTGATCACCCGGTCGGAGAGCCTCGTGAACACGATCTCCCGCCGCGCCCAGGAGGACATGCTCGTCCAGGCGCAGAAGGAGGTCGACAAGGCGGGCGAGCGGCTCAAGCGCGCCCGTATGGCGCTGCAGGAATTCCGCAATCGCTGGGGCATCATCGATCCGGTGCTGTCCGCGAAGGCGACGGCCACGACGATCGAGATGCTGCGCAAGGACAAGATCAAGGCCGAGAACGACCTGCGCGTCATGCGCGATTCCAAGCTCGACGAGCGGACCCGCGGCGTTCAGGTGCTCGTCGCCACCGTCGCGGCCATCGACGGGCAGATGAAGGAACTGCAGAACCGTCTCACCACCGACGGACTCGTCACCGACGCTTCGCGCAACCTCACCCAGGCCCTGCTCGAATACGAGGGGCTGATGGTCGAGCAGATGATCGCGGAGAAGCTCAACGCGTCGGTGACCATGCTCCTCGACCGCGCCCGGGTCGCGGCCTCGAAGCAGCAGATCTACCTCTCGACCTTCATCGAGCCCCTGCTGCCGACCTACTCGGCCTATCCGGCCCCCCTCTACGCCGTCGGCGTGGCGCTGTTCCTGTTCACGATGATCTGGAGCGCGCTCTCCCTGGTCCGGGCCGCCGTCGTCGACAATCGCCTCTGACGAGCGGAGCCGGTCGTGGACCGCCCCGGCATCGCGATGCCGGGCGGGGCCTCTTGATCGGGCTGCCGCCATGGGCACATTCCCGTCCGGGGCCGCCCGGCTCCGATTTTCACCCGATGACCCTCAACCGGCTTTGAGTGCGTGCCATGGCGGACTTCTCGGACCTCGTCGCCCGCGCGGTGAGCCCGTCGATGAGCCGGGACGAGCGGGAGCAGGTCTACACGGTGGTCCGGCAGGCGGTGCAGCGGCTCCAGGACCGCGAGGGGCTGGCGGCCGACGATCCCGCCATCGTGCTCCAGCGCCACCTGATCGAGGAGACGATCCGGGACGTCGAGTTCGACATCACCCGCTACCTGACGCTGCGCAAGATCGAGGAGGCCCGGGCCGCACAGGATGCCGAACACGCGGCGCGGATCTCGGGCCGGCGGCGCTGAGCCTGCCCGGACCTCCGCTCCGCCCCGCGCGGTGATCCGGATGCGCCGCCCGCCGGCTGGACGAACCCGGCCAGGGCCCCACATGACGGCCCTCCGCCCTCCGTGGCATTCCCCGAGAGGATCGGGCCGCATCGGCTTTTCTCCGAGAGCCGGCGCCACCTTTCGGACCGATGCGCGAGCGCCCTAGGAAACCCCGACGAGATCCGCGATGCAGGCCGAGTCCCCTCCTAAATCCCCCGCCGCGTCCCCCACCCTCGACGACGAGACCATCGCCTTCGCCGGCCGCGTCTTCCAATATGCCCGGATGGGGCATGCCGAGGAGCTGGCCGGATTGTTCGCGCAGGGGCTGCCGGCCAACCTGCGCAACGACAAGGGCGACAGCCTCCTGATGCTCGCTGCCTATAACGGCCAGGCCGAGACCGCGCGGGTGGTGCTGGAGGCGGGCGGCGATCCCGAACTTGCCAACGATCGCGGCCAGACCCCGCTGGCGGGGGCCGCCTTCAAGGGCGAGGCGGGCATCGTCGAGCTGCTGCTCGATCACGGGGCGGCGATCGACGGCGCGGGCGACGGTTCGCGCACCGCGCTGATGGTGGCGGCGATGTTCGACCGCGTCGCCATCGTCGAGCGGCTGCTCGCCCGCGGTGCCGACCCGGCCCGGCGCGATGCCTCGGGGATGAATGCCGCGGACCTGGCCCGGCAGATGGGCGCGAAGGAGACCCCGGCCCTGCTGGAACGGGCGGCGGGCTGACCGGCGACGCGCCGGTCGCCGGACCGCCTTCCGGCGGCGCGATCGTCGTGTAGGATCGCGCCATGGCCCGGGCGGGACGATCCGGGCCGGGGAGGTCCGGCATGGGGAACGCGGTGGCGCAAGCGGTCGGGGCGATCGACCAGGGCACCACGAGCACGCGCTTCATCGTGTTCGACCGCTCCGGCGCCATCCTGGGGCAGGCCCAGCGCGAGCACGAGCAGATCTTTCCCCGCGCCGGCTGGGTCGAGCACGATGCGCGCGAGATCTGGCGCAACACCCGCACGGTGATGCGCGAGGGGCTGGTCCGGGCCGGGCTGGAACCGGCGGATCTCGCCGCCATCGGCATCACCAACCAGCGCGAGACGGCGCTCCTGTGGGATGCCGCGACCGGCGAGCCCCTGCACAATGCCCTCGTCTGGCAGGACACCCGCACCGACCGCCACGTCGCGGCGCTGGCCCGGGACGGCGGGCGCGACCGCTTCCGCGATCTCACCGGTCTGCCGCTGGCAAGCTACTTCTCCGCCTCCAAGCTCGCGTGGCTGCTCGATCATGTCGAGGGCGCGCGGGAGAAGGCCGAGGACGGGCGCGCCCTGTTCGGCACGATCGATTCCTGGTTGGTCTGGAACCTCACCGGCGGCGAGGAGGGGGGCTTGCACGTCACCGACGTGACGAATGCCAGCCGCACCCAACTCATGTCGCTCGCGACCCTCGACTGGGACGACGGGATGCTCGGCGTGTTCCGCATCCCCCGCGGGGTGCTGCCGAAGATCGTCCCGTCGAGCGGCGTGGTGGGCGAGACCCGCGACCCCTTCGCCGGGGTGCCGGTGGCGGGCATCCTCGGCGATCAGCAGGCGGCCCTGTTCGGCCAGACCTGCTTCGCTGCCGGCGAGGGCAAGAACACCTACGGCACCGGCGCCTTCGCCCTGATGAACACCGGACCCGAGCCGGTCGCCTCGAAGGCGGGTCTCGTCACCACGCTGGCCTACCGGATCGGCGACGAACCCCCGGCCTATGCCCTGGAGGGCTCCATCGCCATCACCGGCGCGCTGGTGCAATGGCTGCGCGACAATCTCGGGCTCATCCGCGAATCCGGCGAGGTCGAGGCGCTCGCCCGCAGCGTCGAGGACAATGGCGGCGTCTACGTCGTGCCCGCCTTCTCCGGCCTCTACGCGCCGCATTGGCGCGACGACGCCCGCGGGCTCATCATCGGCCTCACGCGCTACGCCAACAAGGGTCACATCGCCCGCGCCTGCCTGGAGGCGACCGCCTATCAGACCCGCGAGGTGCTGGAGGCGATGGAGCGCGATTCCGGCATCACACTCGGCGAGTTGCGCTGCGACGGCGGCATGGTCGTCAACGATCTCCTGATGCAGTTCCAGGCCGATATCCTCGATCGCGAGACCCTGCGCCCGAAGGTGTCGGAGACCACGGCCCTGGGCGCCGCCTACGCCGCCGGGCTCGCCACCGGTTTCTGGGGCAGTCTCTCGGACCTCAAGGACAATTGGGCGGTTGACCGGCGCTGGCATCCGCATCTCGACGCGGAGCGGCGCGCGGCCCTGTTCGCCGGCTGGAGCCGGGCGGTGGAGCGCTCCTTCGGCTGGGTGGAGGACGAGGCATGAGGCACGGGCGGATCGCGGCGGCACTCCTGACGATGACGATGACTTTCGGGATGGCGGACCCGGCTTCGGCCGCACCGCAGACCTATCCAGGCCAGCAGGAGGGTGACGTCGTCGTCAGGGACTTCCGGCTCACCGGTGGCGAGCGCCTGGAACAGGCCAAGCTTCACTACACCACCCTCGGCACGCCCCATCGCGGCGCCGACGGCGAGATCGACAACGCGGTGCTCGTCCTCCACGGCACCACCGGCACCGGAAAGAGCTTCCTGATCCCGACGCTCGGCCCCGAACTGTTCGGCGAGGGCGCCCCCCTCGACGCGCGCCGCTGGTACGTGATCCTGCCCGACGGGCTCGGGCGCGGCGGCTCGTCGAAGCCCTCGGACGGGCTCAAGGGCCGGTTCCCCCGCTACGGCTACGGCGACGTCGTCGAGGGCCAGCACCGCGTGGTCGAGGAACTCGGCGTGAAGCGGCTGCACCTCGTTCTCGGCACGTCCATGGGCGGGATGCAGGCCTGGATGTGGGGCATCCGTTACCCGCAGGCGATGGATCTGATCATGGCGGTGGCCAGCCAGCCGATCCCCGTGAGCGGGCGCAATGCCCTGTGGCGGCGCCTGCTGATCGAGGGCATCCGCTCGGATCCCGACTGGAAGGAGGGCGAGTACACGACGCAGCCCAAGAGCTTCGAGCGGATCCTGCCGATCTTCAACATCATGACCGAGAGCGTGCTCGGCCTCCAGAAACAGGCGCCCACCCGCGCCGCGGCGGACGCGGCCTACGACAAGATGGTCGCGGGCTACGACAACAAGGCCGACGCCAACGACTGGCTCCGCTGGTTCGACTCCTCGTTCGACTACGACCCGTTCCCGGAACTCGACAAGATCAGGGCCAAGGTGCTCGCGGTGAACTTCGCCGACGACGAGCTCAATCCGCCCCAGCTCGACGTGATGAACGCGGCCCTGGCCAAGGTGAAGGACAGCCGCTTCGTGCTGGTGCCGACCTCGCCCGAGACCCACGGTCACCAGTCGCTGCGCTATGCCGGACTGTGGAAGCGCCACTTGGCCGAGTTCCTGGCCGCGCCCGAGGCGAAGACCGAGGGGCCGAATACTCCGGAGGGGCCGGCGAAGCGGCCGGGGGATCAGAACTGACGGGGCAGGACGCCGGACGGGGCATGTCTCGGCTCCGTCTCTGTTGCTCTGCAAGCCTCGAAAGCGCTGCGGCTGCGGCGACGCCCCCTTCGTAGAGGGTATCCGAGCCGCGGCGCGGTCAATGGCAATCAAATGAAACGTTTTCGATGCTCCGGATTCTAGAATAATAGTGCTGAGCGCCGCTCTGGCGACGGAAAATTAACTCTTCAAATCCTTAATCCGGCCGCAGGAATTGTTCCTGAACTCGACCGGATCCTCCATGCGCGTCTCCCTCAAAGCGGCCCTGGCCGGCTCCTTCAGCCTGCTCGCCGTCGTCGCGGCGGTTCAGGGCGGCCTCAGCATCGTCCGGTTATCGGCGATCGACCGGGAGGTGCGGGAGATCGCCGACAACTGGCTGCCCTCGGTCGGCCTGCTCGGAGACATCAGCACCGCGACCCGCGACGAGCGGGTGAAGACCTATCGCTACGTCTCGACCTCCGACACGCCGCAGCTGCTCGCCGAGAACGAGAAGAGCGTCCGGGCGAGCCAGAAGACGCTCGCCGATCTGCGCCGCGCCTACGAGCCGCTGATCGCCTCGCCCGAGGAGCGGGCGGTCTACGAGCGGTTCTCCGCCACCTGGGCCACCTATACGACCCGGCTGGAGGAGATCGTCGGCCTGATGCAGGCCGGGCGCAGGGCCGAGGCGCTGACCCTGCTCGCCGGGGCCGACACCCTCGCCCTGGCCCAGAACGCCACGCGGACGTTGCAGGAGAACCTCGCCCTCAACAAGCGCGGCGCCAAGGCCAGCGTCGACCAAGCCGTCGGCAGCGCGGCCTCCGCCGCCACCACCGCCTGGATCGCCATGGCGGTGACGCTGCTCGCGGCGCTCATGGCCGCCCTGTTCGGCTGGCGCGGCATCTCGCGTCCGATCGAGAACATGACCGCGGCGATGGGCCGGCTCGCCGCGGGCGACGCCACCCTCGACGTGCCGGGCCGCGACCGCCGCGACGAGATCGGCGCGATGTCGGCCGCCGTCCAGGTGTTCAAGGACAACCTGATCCGTGCCCGTACGCTCGAGGAGGAGACCGCGCTCGCCCGCGCCGGAGCCGAGGCTCAGCGCAAGGCCGCCGCCCGCGACATGGCCGACGCCTTCGAGCGCGCCGTCGGCGGCGTGATCGGCGGTCTCTCGGCGGCCGCCACGGAGTTGCAGGCGACCGCGGAGCAGATGACCGCGACCGCCGCCCAGACGGCGGCCCAGTCCGGCACGGTCGCCACCGCCGCCGACGAAGCGGCCTCCAATGTCGGCACCGTCGCCGCGGCGGCGGAGGAACTCGGCGCCTCGGTCCAGGAGATCGGACGACAGGTCGACGGCTCGGCGGCCCTCGCGCAGGCCGCCGTCGGCGAGGCCGGACAGACCGCGATCCTCGTGCGCGACCTCTCCGACGCCGCCGCCCGGATCGGCGACGTGGTGGCGATGATCTCGACCATCGCGGGCCAGACCAACCTGCTCGCCCTCAACGCCACCATCGAGGCGGCCCGCGCCGGCGAGGCGGGCCGGGGCTTCGCGGTGGTCGCCGCCGAGGTGAAGGAGCTCGCCAACCAGACCGCGCGGGCGACCGAGGAGATCACCGGCCAGATCGGCCGCATCCAGGCCTCGACCGATCAGGCGGTGTCGGCGATCGACAGCATCGCCGGGCGCATCCGCGAGATCAGCGGCGTCGCCACCGGCATCGCGGCGGCGGTGGAGGAGCAGGGCGCGGCGACGCAGGAGATCGTCCGCAACGTCGCCCAGGCGGCGAACGGCGCGGGCGCGGTGACGGCCAACATCGCCGGCGTGGCGAGCGCGGCGGAGGAGACCGGCGCGGCGGCGAGCCAAGTGCTCGCCTCGGCAACCGAATTGTCGCGCCAATCCGAGCATCTCGGCGCCGAAGTCCACCGCTTCCTCGGCACCGTGCGGGCCGCCTGAGGCGGCCTCAGAAGACCGGCGCCTCCGCGGCGGGCTTGGGCGCCGGGGCCTTCTTCTTGCGCAGCCGGCTCCGCTTGACCGGCGGCTCCTCGTCGGCGGCGCGCGCCTGGATCGCGAAGGCGTGGAGATCGGCCGCCTGCTTCGAGGCAGGGTCCTGGTCTCGGGCTTGTGCTTGCGTTTGGTTCTCGATCAGCGCGTAGAAGGCGGCACGCACCACCTCCTTCTTGCTCGCTTCGGGATGCCGCTCGCGCACGGCGGCCAGCAGGTTCTTGGGCTTCATGCCCGCCGCCGCCACTGTGCGCAGCGTGGCCGCAATCTCGTCGATCGACGCCATCTCTCTGTCATCTCCGGGCCGCCGCCTCGCCCGGGCGCATCGGCATACCGGCTTAACATAAGCAGTGCGGGGCGGGTCGCTCAATCCTCCGCCCCGTGCGGTCAGGGCCGAAAGCCCTCGAACACCATCTGGTCGGCATGGGCCTCGGCGAGCGCCCGCTGCTCGGGGTTGCGCACGGTCCAGGTCATCACCGGCATCTGGCCGAGGCGGCGGCAGAGATAGGGCACCGGCCCCGGCAGGTCGCCGACGCGCCAGGACAGGAAGTCGGGCCGGCTCTCGTCGAGATGGAGCAGGCCCGACAGGGCGATGCGCTGCGAGGCCGTCAGTCGGTCGTATTCGGGGTCGTCCTGGCTCGCCTCGGCGACGATGCCGCGGGGCACCGAGGGCGCGATCTCGGCCAGCGTCCCGACGATGCCGGGATCGAAGGATTTCAGCGCGATCGGCGCGGTGAACCCGGACACGACCTCCGCGGTGCGGCGGGTGAGCCGCCGGTCGCCGTCGAAGCGGCTCTTGATCTCGACCACCACCGGCACGCGCCCGCCGACACGGGTGAGGAACGCGGTCAGCGTCGGGATGCGCTCGGCGGTGCCGGCGACGGTCAGTGCGGCGAGGTCGGCGGCCCTCGTCGCGTCCACGGCGCCCTCGGTGCCGGTGAGGCGCCCCAGCGTCGCGTCGTGGAACACCATCGCCTCGCCGTCGGCGCTGATCTGCACGTCGCACTCGATGGCGTAGCCCGCGGCCGCCGCGGCCTCGGCGGCGGCCAGGGTGTTCTCGGGCACGCCGCCCGCGCGGTCGTGCAGGCCGCGATGGGCGATCGGCCGGGCGATCAGCCAGCCGGGCGCGTTGAGGGCGCGGCTCACGCGACCTCGAACATCGCCTCGACCTCGACCGCGGCGTCGAGGGGGAGTTCGGCGACGCCGACGGTCGAACGGGCATGGCGGCCCTTATCGCCGAGCACCGCGACCATCAGGTCGGAGGCGCCGTTCATGATCGGAGCCAGCCCGGCGAAGCTCGGCACGGCGTTGATGAAGCCGCCGAGCCGCACGCATTGCACGACGCCGCGGTCGAGATCGCCCACCGCCGCCTCGACCTGGGCCAGCACGTTGAGCGCGCAGAGCTTGGCCGCCTCGATCCCGGCCTCGTTCGAGACCTCGGCGCCGAGCTTGCCCTTATGGGCCTCGGACAGCTTGCCATCGGGCCCGAAGCAGATCTGGCCGGAGATGATCACGAGGTTGCCCGAGCGCACGAACGGCACGTAGTTCGCGACCGGAGCCGCCGCCTTCGGCAGGGTGAGCCCCAGGGCCTTCAGGCGTTCCTTGACCGAGTTCATGCGCATGTCGCTCCTTGGGGCCGCTTCGCCGCCGGGGACGAAGCACGGGGGCGGGGCAGGGCGCAAGGGGGCTTCCCCTCACGCCGTCACCGCGTCCCGCGCCGGCGCCCGGCTCTGAGAAAAGTCGTAGCGCAGATCGGCATGGGCCACCGTCGCCGGGCGGTGGGCGACGATGATGCGGGTCATCCTGAGGTCGCGGAGCGCCGCCGCGATGACCGCCTCGGTCGGCTCGTCCAGCGCGCTCGTCGCCTCGTCGAGGAACAGGATTTCCGGGCGCCGGTAGAGGGCGCGCGCCAGGATGACCCGCTGGCGTTGCCCCCCGGAGAGGGTCGAACCCATATCGCCCACCAGCGTCTCGAAGCCCATCGGCGTGCGGGCGATATCCTCCAGGATGGCGGCGCGGGCGGCGCATTCGCGGATCCAGCCGGGATCGGGCCGCTCGTCGAAGCAGGCGATGTTCTCGGCGATCGAGCCCGCGAACAGGCCATCGTCCTGCATCACCCCGGCGATGCGGCCGCGATAGGCGGCGGTGCCCCCGGCGCGGATGTCGCGCCCATCGACCAGCACCGCGCCCTCGCTCGGCGCGATCAGGCCCATCATCACCCGCATCACGCTGCTCTTGCCGCAGCCCGAGGGGCCGGTGATGGCCAGGCTCGATCCGGCCGGGACGGCGAGGTCGAGATCGCGGAACACCCAGGGCTCGTCCGCGCCGTAGCGCAGGGACAGGCCCGTCGCCCGCAGGGCCGCGCCGTGCCCCGCACCGGAAGCCGGCGCGGGGAGGGGGCGTGCGCCGGAATCCGGCGGGTCCGGCGTGGCGGCGGGCGGCGGCGGCGCAGCATTCTCCTCCGGATCGGTCATCACGATATCGGCGAGCCGGTCGGTCTGGACGTTGAGCATCCTGAGCTGGAAGCCCGCCTGCATCAGGTTGCCGATGCGGGTCGAGAACTGGTCGCGATAGGCCAGGAAGGCCACGAGCATGCCGAGCGACAGCCGCTGGTCGATGACGGCGCCGGCTCCCAGCACGAGCAGGACGAGGCGGTCGGCCCCGAACAGGAACTCGTTGCCGCGTCCGAACACGAGGTCGAGCCGCTGCAAACGCAGGCGCGCGTTGAGTGCCTGGACGAACTGGTTCATCCACACGCCGCGGCGGCGCTCGCGCAGGTTCAGGAGCTTGACGCTCGCCATGCCGCGCACGGTCTCGATGAAGTGGCTCTGCTGGCGGGCCTCCGCGACGAGCGCCTCCTCGGTGCCCTCGCGATAGGCCTTGTAGGCGATGATCCGAAGTCCGGCGTTGAGCGCGGTGGAGGCGAGCGCCACCAGCGCCAGCCAGCCGCCGTAGACGAACAGCATGATCAGCATGCCGATCGACATGATCCCGTCGAGGGCCGCCTGGACGAGGTCGGTGGTGAGTCCCCTCTGGATGGTCGCGAGCGACCCGAACCGGGAGATCACGTCGCCGACATGGCGCTTCTGGAAATAGTCGAGCGGCAGGCGCGAGAGGTGGTCGAACAGCGAACTCGACCATTGATAGTTCAGCTTCGAGCCGGTCAGCATGATCGCCCAGGTGCGGGCGACGCCGAGGCCCAGTTGCAGCAGGAGCAGCAGGGCGAGCCCGAGGCCGACCACGAGCAGCAGGTCGCGGTCGCCGTTCACGATCACCTCGTCGATGACGATCTGCGAGGCGATCGGCATCAGGATCGACACGAGTTCGATGCCGAGCGAGAGCGCCAGGACCTGCGCCATGGCCCCGCGGATGCCGGCCAATCCCCGGAACAGGTCGGGGATGCCGAAGCGGCGCTCCGCCTTCTCCCGCACGAAGCTCTGGTTCGGCTGCACCTCCAGGGCCACGCCGGTGAACTCGCGGGAGGCTTCCGCGAGGCTCAAGCTGCGGCGGCCGCGGGCGGGGTCGTGGATGACGATGTCCCGGCGCCGAACCTCGGCCAGCACGACGAAATGGTTGAGGCCCCAATGCAGGATGCAGGGGGTCCGCAGGCGGCCGAGATCGTCGAGCTCGACCCGGAGCGCGCGCGTCGACAGACCCATCGTGCCCGACAGGTCGATCAGGTTTCTGAGGGTCATGCCCTTCAGCGAGAGGGCGTGGCGCGCCCGCATCGTGCCGAGATCGATGGCGCGGCCATGGTAACCCAGCACCATGGCCAGGCACGCCATGCCGCATTCCGCGGCCTCGGCCTGGAGCAGGACGGGCAGGCGTCGGCCGAAGCCGAATTTGAGATCCGCGATCAGGCTCACCGGATGCCTCCGCCCGTGACGAGATCGATGCTGCGCTGGACGTGATTCAGCGGGTCGAGCAGCCAGCGGTAGAGCGGGCGCTTCTCGAGCGCGATATCGGCCTCGACCCGCATGCCGGCCTCCAGCCGCCGGGCCTCGCCGTAGGCGACCACGCTGTCCGCGTCGGGGCGCACGACGATGCGGTAGACGCCGCCGCTCGTCCGCCTCGCGGCGTCCTGGCCCGGGGCGGGGACGGCGTTCCCCTCTTCGAGCGGCGCGCGGGTGACCTCGGTGACGCGCCCGGCATAGAGGCCGAAGCGCTGGAACGGGAAGGCGGCGTAGCGCAGCATCACCGTGGCGCCCGGCTCGATGAAGCCGATGGCCGAGGAATCGACGTAGAGATTGGCCTGAAGCCGCCCCTCGCTCGGCAGGAGCGTGAGCAGGCTCGCGCCCGCCGCCACCGTCTGCCCGGCCTGCGCCCGGATCGAGGTGAGGATGCCCCGCTCGGGCGCCCGCACCTCGATGGCCCGGCGCGCCTCGCTCTCGGCCCGCTGCTGTTCGAGCTGAGCCGCGGTGCGATCGAGTTCGGCGAGGTCGCGGGCGAGCGTCTCGTCGTAGGTCGCGAGCCTCGCCCGCAGGTCGCCGAGCTTGCCGGAGACCTGCAGGCCGTTCTGGCGGAACTGGGCGAGCTGCGAGGTCGCCTGGAGATAGAGGTAGTTCTGGCTCTGGAAATCGGCGGCGCGGGCGAAGCCCTTGGCCACCGCATCGGCAAGTTCCTGGGCGCGGGTCTTGAGCGGCGGCACCAGCTTCTCTTGGAGTTCGACCTGCTCGGCGACGCGGGCGCCCTGCTCCTCCAGATTGGCGATCTGCTCCGTGAGGCCGCGCTTCTCGGCCTCGGCCATGGCGGCACGGGCCGTGCGCTGGCGCTCGACGCTGTCGCGCTGAAGGGCGAGCTGGGCGATCACCCGCTCCTGGGTGGGGCCGCTCGCCGAGACCGCGTCGAGATCGATGGTGAAGAGGAGCTGTCCGCGCTCGACCCGGTCGCCCTCCTTCACACCCGAGGCGCTGACCCGGCCCGCGAGCGGGCTCGCCACGGTGATGAGCCCGACATCGGGCGCCAGCAGCCCGTCGGCGTGGACGCGCCGGGTATAGCTGCCGAGCCAGATGAAGAGGCCGACCGCCACGACGAATCCGAGACAGAGCCCGACCACGATCCGGATCGGCAGCGGCTGGACGACCTGCGCCTCGCCCAGCCACGCGCTGCGACGGGCCTCGGCGACCTCCTGGCGGAAGAGGGGCGCGTTCATCGCTCGGGGCTCCCGAGCGCGATTCGGCACTTTGCGCCTGCGTTATTATAGCGCAGTTCTGAAAAAAAATTACGATGCAACAGATGGTTAGCTCGTCGATGCCCCGTTACGCGAGAGACGCGGGGGATCAGGTCAGTTTTTGATCCCTCAATGCGGGGCCCGCGACCTTTCGTCAGCAGGGGCCGAGCGCATCCGCCGTCAAAAACTCCGAAGAGGGAAGAGCAAGATATGTCCACCGGCCGTAATTCCGAACGGTCTGGAGCAGTTATAGGCGACGACAAGGGTTGCCTCCCGAGACAATATCCGTACTTTTAACAGCAGAGCCGCGCAACACGCAGCTCTTATTCCACAGGAAGACAAAAATACAGAACGTCTTTCTACGAATTTCCGACACGCAGGAGAAAACCATGCAGCAGAACATTGACACCATCCGCGAGCTCAACGCTGCGGAGCTGGATCAGGTCGGCGGCGGTCTGTCTCTCGGCCTCAATCTCGACCTGAGCAAAGAGTTGGGTGCGGTGTCCGGCACAATCGATCAGGTGGGTGGTCTCGCCGGCGGTGCGCTCGATACGGTCCTCGGGGCTGCCGGCGGTACGCTCAACACGGTTCTCGGTGCTGTCGGCGGTCTCCTCGGCAAGTAAAAGCGGGTTTGGGCGCCCCTGGAATCTCCGGAGTTCATCGGCCCATCGGCGACGAACTTGGCTGTTCCGGCGACAGGCGCCCTGCCTCGGATGCTCCCTGGAACCGGCGACATTCGCCGGTTCCAGGGAGACATGAGATCGATCGCAGCCGCATTTTGAACGGCATGTCGCATCGCGAAGGATCGTTGCGGCCTCCGTTCCGGAAGACGGAGGGCGATGCCTTGGTCGTCAGATCTGCCGTCGACGCATCAGCAAAGCGGTCTGCGAAAGAAGGTGGGCGGCACCCTGCTCTGTCCGATGAACAGATCGGGCGTCTGCGTGCTGTCATATCCCAGCGGATCGACCGGCCCTTGACGCTCCGCGACCTCGCTGGCGCGGCCGGTCTGAGCGAGAGCTACTTTGTACGAGCCTTCAAGAGATCGTTCGGGGTGACGCCGTATCATTACGTGTTGTGCGAGCGCGTCGCGCTGGCTCAGTCCCTCATTCGCTCCGGCGGGGCTTCCCTGAGCGAGGTGGCCCGGCGCTCCGGTTTCCCCGATGCCCGTCGGATGGGGCGTACGTTCCGGCAATTGGTTGGCCATTCTCCAACCCGCATGAAGCGCGAAGGATGAAACGGGAATCCGCAAACGTTAACGACAATGGCCGCTCGTCCGTGTTCGCGCCGACTGATTTCCTAAGGGCGCTCGCTTCGGCGCCGATGGACCATAGACTGAGAGGATATCGGTACCGGCCACAGAGACCGTCGAGGAGTGCCGGGCGTCATCGGACGCTGGGTAGGCCCCATGATCCGGAGCGATGCGAACGATGAGCGTGCCTTTCGCCAATGGCAGCGTGCATGGTGAAATCAGCGCGCTGCCCGACATCGTGTTCGGACAGATCGTAGCGAGCGGGATCGACAGTCTCACCTTCATCGATTTCGGTTTTCACCTGCCCGGGCACAGCACGCACAGCGTCACCGGCCTGCTTGTCGGGACATGGCAGAGCGAGTCGCTGACTTTCCAGGAAGAGAAGGCCGGCAGCGGCATCTACGAGGAAAATGCAGGCGGCACGTTCGTCCTGCGTCCGCCCGGCTTCGCCGGCCGGACGGAATGGAACGGCCAATGCCGGGGGCGTTACCTCGTCTTCAGTCCGGAGGCCGTCGAGCGGAAGATCGAGGCACCGGTCGGGCAACTCGATATCGGCACGACGACCTGCAGCCTGTCCGATCGGATGACGGTCTTTCACCTGTTGACCGCCCTCGGCCTGGCGGCCGCCGACCGTGACAGTCCCACGGACGCCTTGCTGATCGACAGCGTGGCGCTCGCGGTCTTGCGCGCCTGCGGCGTGGCGCCGGGCGCCTCGCCGCGCAAGACCGCGCTCACGGCGCGGCAGGTGCGCCGTATTCGCGATCTCGTCGCCGATCGGATCGGCACACCGCTGTCGCTCGGCGAGATGGCCGAGGCGGTGAGCTTGAGCGAAAGTTACTTCGTGCGCGCCTTCAGGGGCTCGTTCGGCATCACGCCCTACCAGTACGTCCTGCGCGAGCGCGTGGCGCTCGCCCAATCCCTGATCCGCTCCGGTACCGTCACGCTCAGCGAGGCGGCGAGCCGCGCGGGCTTCCCCGATGCGCGGCGCATGGGCCGCACCTTCCGCAAGGTCACCGGCCGCTCGCCCACGGCGGCGGCGCGGTAGCACGGCGCCTGATCCGGTCTCACCGCATCGCGTGCGAGATCAAAAGCAGGACTGAGCCGGCAAAAGACGGGGCGTGATCAGGGTTGCGACAGGTCGAGACGCCCGCAACGTTGCGGATCCCCCCTTTTCCAGTGTAATCGCGACCGTGCCGCCCGCATCCCGAGGCGGCACTTTCGTTTGGAACGCTCTTCGTTCTTTTGCCTGAGGAAGCCGGATGACCGCGACCTCCGCCCTGTTGCCGACCTATGCCCGCGCGCCGCTCGCCTTCGAGCGCGGCGAGGGCGCTTGGCTCGTGACGGAGCGCGGCGAGCGATATCTCGATTTCGGCGCCGGGATCGCGGTCAACGCGCTGGGCCACGCGCACCCCCACCTCGTGGAGGCGCTGACCACCCAGGCGCAGAAACTCTGGCACACCTCGAACCTGTTCCAGATTCCGGAGGGCGAGCGGCTGGGGCAGCGGCTCGTGGACGCGACCTTCGCCGACGTGGTGTTCTTCGCCAATTCCGGCGCGGAGGCGAACGAGGCCGCCATCAAGATGGCGCGCAAGTACCACGCCGTCGGCGGCCACCCGGAGCGCTACCGCATCGTCACCTTCGAGGGCGCCTTCCACGGGCGCACGCTGGCGACGATCGCGGCGGGCGGGCAGCAGAAATACATCGACGGCTTCGGCCCCAAGGTCGAAGGCTTCGATCAGGTGCCGGTCGGCGATTTCGAGGCGCTCGAGGCCGTGATCGGCCCGGAGACCGCCGCCCTGATGATCGAGCCGATCCAGGGGGAGGGCGGCCTGCGGCTGATCCCCGGCGAGACCCTGCGGCGGCTCCGCGCGCTCTGCGACGCGCACGGCCTGCTGCTGATCATGGACGAGGTCCAGACCGGCGTCGGGCGCACGGGCAAGTTCTTCGCCCATGAATGGTCGGGCGTGACGCCGGACATCATGAGCGCGGCCAAGGGCATCGGCGGCGGCTTTCCGCTCGGCGTCTGCCTCGCCACCCGCGAGGCCGCCCGCGGCATGGTCGCGGGCACGCACGGCACGACCTTCGGCGGCAACCCGCTCGCCATGGCGGTGGGCAATGCCGTGCTCGACGTGGTGCTCGGCGACGGGTTCCTGGCCCATGTCGAGCGGATGGGCCTCCTGCTGACGCAGAAGCTCGCCGGCCTCGTCGACCGTCACCCGCACGTCTTCGTCGAGCTGCGCGGGCAGGGCCTGATGCGCGGCCTGAAGCTCAACCTGCCGAACACCGAGTTCGCCGCCGCCGCCCGGGCGCGGCACCTGCTGGTGATCCCGGCGGGCGACAACGTGGTCCGCCTGCTGCCGCCGCTGATCGTCGGCGAGGCGGAGGTGGACGAGGCCGTGACTCGGCTCGAGGCCGCGGCGACCGATCTGGAGGCGCAGATGCGCGGCGCGGCCTGAAGGGCTTTTCCCGGAACGCGCCGAAGCGGCGTGTCCCGGGGTCCCGGCCTCCCCGCGAGCGAAAATCGATATGAGCACGACCCTGAACGGCAGCGGCGCCCAAGCCGCCCCCACCCATGTCCGCCACTTCCTCGACCTCAAGGATTTCTCCGCCGAGACCCTGCGCGGCATCCTCGATTCCGGCGCGGCCATCAAGCGCGCGCGGGTGAAGGGCCGGCAGGCCGAGGAGCGCCCGCTCACCGGCAAGACGCTGGCGATGGTGTTCGACCGGCCGTCCACCCGCACCCGCGTCTCGTTCGACGTCGGCATGCGCGAGCTCGGCGGCGACACCCTGATGCTGACCGGCAAGGAGATGCAGCTCGGCCGCGGCGAGACGGTGGCGGACACCGCCCGCGTGCTCTCGCGCTTCGTCGACGCGATCGTGATCCGCACCCTCGACCACGCGCTCATGCTCGAACTGGCCGAGCATGCCGAGGTGCCGGTGATCAACGCCCTGACCAAGGTCTCGCATCCCTGCCAGATCATGGCCGACATCATGACCTTCGAGGAGCATCGCGGGCCGATCAAGGGCCGTACGATCGCGTGGTCGGGCGATGCCAACAACGTGCTGGCGAGCTGGGTCCATGCCGCGGCCCGCTTCGACTTCACCCTCACCGTCGCCGCCCCGAACGAGCTGGCGATGCCGCCGGCCCTCGTCGCCTGGGCCGAGCGCGAGGGCGCGCGGGTCCACGCCACCACCGACGCCACCGAGGCGGTGAAGGGGGCGGATGCCGTCGTGACCGATTGCTGGGTCTCGATGGGCGACGACGACGAGCATTTCCGCCACAACCTGCTCTCGCCCTACCGGGTCGATGCCGCCCTGATGGCACACGCCGCCAAGGACGCGATCTTCCTCCACTGCCTGCCGGCCCATCGCGGCGAGGAGGTCACGGCGGAGGTGATCGACGGACCGCAATCGGTGGTGTTCGACGAGGCCGAGAACCGTCTGCATGCCCAGAAGGGGATTCTGGCGTGGTGCCTGGAGGATGAGCGGTAGCGCGCCGGCCGTCCTCCTCCCCGCGAGGGGAGAGGGGGACCTTCCGGATCAGCCGGCCTTGGCTCGCGCCAGGAACTCCTCGTAGGCGCCCGCCACGGCCTCCGTCCGCTCGAAATGCGGGAAGGCCCCCGTCGGCAGTCGCCGGACCGTCCAGTTCGGTCGGCCCACGACCTCGCCGACATGGCGGTAATCCACGAAGTCGCCCCGCGCGCCGTGGACCATGAAGATCGGGAGCGTCAGCGCCTCGTAGACCCGCGTGGTGTCGTCGGGGAACAGGTAGCCCGCGATGAACGAGAACGGCGCGTGCTCGGCCCCCGGCTGATGGGCCGAGAGCTGGTCGTAGGCGAAGAGCCCCTCGTCGATGTCGCGGCTGCCCCAGGTCTTCTCGAGGAAGAAGCGCATGCTCGGGGCGCTCACCAGGGCGTCGAAGAGCGGCCGCCCCCAGAGCGGGAAGCGGACGATCCGGCGCGTCACGGCGCTGCCGCGATGCGCGTCCAGGGGCCCGCGGCCCGAAAGCCGGGCATCGAACCCCGTCGGGCTGATCAGGCCGAGGCTGGAAAACAGGGCCGGCCGGTCGAGGGCGGCGCGGGCGAGGAAGGCGCAGGACAGGGACAGGGCGACGGCGTCGATCGCCCCGCCGCCGTGGCGGCCGGAAATCTCGGCCGCCGCGTCGAGGATCGCGTCGGCCATGAGGCGGGGCGTGTAGACGCGGTCGGCCCGCTCGGACGAGCCGAAGCCGGGCAGTTCCAGGGCGTAGACGGGCCGCGACCCGCGAAACCGTTCGTAGAGCGGCCGGACCTCGTAGGCGTTGGCCGCCGCGTTGATCGAGTGGATCAGGAGGAGCGGGCGGCCGGCGCGCGCATCCGCCGCGTAGAGGCCGACCCCGCCGGCGCGCGTGCGCAGGCGGGTCCGCCGCCCCGGCAGCGCCGGGGGGAGGGGGCCGCTCCGATTGAGGCCGAGATGGCTCCACGCGATCCAGGCACCCGCCGCCGCGAGCGGCAGCAGGGCGGCGGCCTTCAGGGCCTTGCCCTGCCCGACCGATCTCCGTGTCCGATCCACCGATTGCCTCCGGGCCGAAGCATCGTCCTGGATCGTATCCGGGAGGATGCTTCGGGTTCTTGTGCCGCATCGGCTTTTCCGAAAGCCGGTTCCCGCCTTTCAGGCCGATGCTCCAGCCATGTCCGGCGACAACGCGAGGCGGAGCGGAGGTTTCCCGTTCCCTAAGCTGCACGAAACAGGACCGATGGTCCCGTTTCGTGTCTCCGCGCGGGGGCGATCGACGATGATCGGAGCATCGTCGATCGGTGTCAGGCCGAGGCCAGCGGCTTCGACACGTCCTCCAGCGACTTGCCCTCGGCCGCCGTGCCGTAGAGCCCGCCGACGACCGCCGCGACCGCCATCAGCGCGGCCCCGACCAGGTAGCCGACCAGCACCCACTCGCGCGATCCGGTCTCGACCAGCGAGCCGAACAGGAGCGGGCCGGAGACGCCGCCGATGCCGGTGCCGAGGGCGTAGAAGGCGGCAATCGCCAGCGCCCGGATCTCCAGGGGGAAGGTCTCGGCGACCGTGAGATAGGCCGAGCTGGCGGCGGCGGATGCGAAGAAGAACACCACCATCCAGGCCGCGGTCTGGCCCACGGGGCCGAGGATGCCGAGCTGGAACAGGTAGCCGACGGCGGCCAGCAGCACGGCCGAGATGCCGTAGGTCGCCGCGATCATCGGGCGCCGGCCCACCGTGTCGAACAGGCGCCCCAGCAGCACCGGCCCGAGGAAGGAGCCCAGGGCGAAGGGCAGCAGGTACCAGCCGACATCGCCGCCGGGCACGCCGTAGAAGCGCTCCAGCACGAGCGCGTAGGTGAAGAACAGGGCGTTGTAGAAGAACGCCTGGGCGATCATCAGCGCCAGGCCGACCAGCGTCTGGCGGCGGTTCGTCACGAACATCGCCCCGGCCACCTCGGAGAGCGGGGTGTGGCTGCGGACCTTGAGCCGCAGGTGTCGCCCCGCCTCGGGCGGGGGCAGGGTGATGCCGTCATCGGTGAAGCGCTTCTCGATGCCGGTCACCACCCGGTCGGCCTCCGCGGCGTAGCCGTGGGTGACGAGCCAGCGCGGGCTCTCGGGAATCCAGGTGCGCAGGAGCAGGATCACGAGGCCGATCCCGCCGCCGACGAAGAAGGCGACGCGCCAGCCCCAGGCCGGATCGATCACCTCCGGTCGCAGCAGGGCGATCGACAGGAACGAGCCGAGCGCCGCGCCGATCCAGAACGAGCCGTTGATGACGAGGTCGGTCCAGCCGCGCACGCGGGCCGGGATCAGCTCCTGGATGGTCGAATTGATCGCCGTGTACTCGCCGCCGATTCCCGCCCCGGTGAGGAAGCGGAACAGGCAGAAGCTGGTGATGTCCCAGGACAGGCCCGTGGCCGCGGTCGCCATCAGGTAGAGGGCCAGCGTGATGAAGAACAGCTTCTTGCGCCCGATCCGGTCGGTGAGCCAGCCGAAGCCGACCGCGCCCGTCACCGCGCCGACGAGGTAGGAACTCGCCGCCAATCCGACGTCGAACTCGGTGAAGGCCATCGGCTCCTTGCGGAGCGCGCCGACGAGGGCGCCGGCGAGCGTCACCTCCAGCCCGTCGAGCACCCAGGTGATGCCGAGGGCGACGATGACGAGGGTGTGGAACCGTCCGAAGGGCAGCCGGTCGAGCCGGGCGGAGATGTCGGTGTCGATGACGGTCCCGGCCGCCACCCGCTCGGGCGCCGCAGCCCCGGCCTGACCTTCCGCTCGGCTCGCCATTGGCCCCCCGTTTACCCTGAATCCAGACAATTGTTCGCAACCGCCGCCTGGGCGTGGTGCGTATTCATGTCCGGCAACGCTTGGATGCGCGAAATGGCCCCATCCCCAGGGCCCGAAGCCATGCATTCTCCCGCCAGCGCCTTCTCGAGAGCCGTCTTCCTGCCGCTCGCCGGCCTCGGCGCGGTGCTCGCCGCCTCGGCCCTGGCCTCGGATCGGCCGGATGCGTCCGGCGCCGAACGCTGGTCGCTGCGGCCGATCCGAACTTCCGTGCCGGCCTCGGCCCCCGTTCTGGCCCCGGTCCCTGCCCCGGTGCTGCGGGGAGCCAAGGCGATCCCGCTCTCGGACCTGCCCGGCGAGCGGCGCTCGGTGCGCATCGTCTATCAGGGCTACGGCCCGATCACGGTGGCGTCGGAGCGCTGACGCGGGTGTCTCGAATTCAATCCGGTCGATCCCTCGGGATGGCGGGTCTAGCCTTCGCTCGAGCGCCGGATCAGGCCGGCCCGATCAGGGCGTAATCCCCGCGCCGCAGCCGCTTTGTCTGCCGGCGATAGGATGTGGCCGTGCCGGGCCAGAGGGTCCGGTTGCGTCCCGCCGCGTCGAGATACCAGCTGCCGCAGCCGCCGCGCGCCCAGATGCTGTCGGCGAGGCGAGCGTCGATCGCCGCGCGGACCCGCGCCTGCGCTTCCGGCCGCACCTCCAGCGCCCGGCCCGGATGGTCGCGCAGCCACGCCAGCGCCCCGAGCACGTGCTCGACCTGCGCCTCGACCATCGCCAGGACCGAGTTGTGGCCGAGCCCGGTATTCGGCCCCAGCAGCAGGAACAGATTCGGGAAGCCCGTCATCGCGACGCCGTGGAGCGCGTCCGCCCCGTCGCGCCACGCCTGGGCCAGGGTCCGGCCGCCACGCCCGACAATGTCGAGCCGGTCGTAGCTGCCCGAGGGGGAGAAGCCGGTGGCGAGGATCAGCACGTCGAGGGGGTGCTCGGTCCCGTCCGCGGTGACGACGCCCCCGGGTCGCACCGCGCGGACGGGCTCGGTGACAAGGCTCACGTCGGGCCGTCCGAGCGCCGGGTAGAAATCGTCCGACAGGAGCACCCGCTTGCAGCCGAGCCGGTAGGACGGCGTCAGCCGCCGCCGCAGGTCCGGATCGGCGATCGCGGTCTTGAGGTGGGACCGGGCGAGCGCCTCCGCCCCGGCGGTCAGCCACGAGACGCGGGTGAAGCCGAAGAGCGCGGTCAGCTCCCGCCGCCAGAACAGGCTGGCCCGGTAGAGCCGGCGCAGGGCCCCGATCCGCAGAAACGCCTTCGCCCCCGCGGAATAGGGACGGTCGTGGCGGGGCAGGATCCAGGGCGGATTGCGCTGGAACACGGTGAGATGGGCCGCCGTCCCGGCGATGGCCGGCACGATCTGCACCGCGCTCGCCCCCGTGCCGATCACGCCGACCCGGCGGCCCGCCAGCGTGCGGCGATGGTCCCACTCGGCGGAATGGAAACAGGCCCCGGCGAAACCGTCGAGGCCCGGCAGGGCGGGCCGGGCGGGCTGGTGCAGGGCGCCCACCGCCCCGACGAGGACCCGGGCGACGAGGAGGCCCCGGTCGGTCTCGACGCGCCAGAGGCAGGACGCGGCGTCGAAGCTGGCCCGCCTTACGGTCGTGCCGAGGCGCAGGCGATCCCCTAATCCGTTCTCGGCCACGAGGTCTTCGAGATAGGCCTGGATCTCGCCCTGGGCGGGGAAGAGCCGCGACCAGCCGGAGCGCGGCGCGAAGGACAGGGAGTAGAGATGGGCGGGGACGTCGCTCGCCGCGCCCGGATAGGTGTTGTCCCGCCACGTGCCGCCGATCCGGTCGGCCTTCTCCAGGATCGCGAAGCGGGAGAAGCCAGCCCGGTCCGCCCGGATCGCCATGGCGAGGCCGGAGAAGCCCGCGCCGACGATGATCAGATCGAGGACGGGCGCGCTCACGCGGCGGCCTCCGCCTCCGGCGCCGCGCCGAGCGTAGCGCGGAGGAAGGTCGCCGCCTCGCCCAGCGAACGGTGGGCCTCCGGCAGGATGCTCTCGGCGAGTTGCCAAGCATGCGGCACCACCGGGAACACCGTGAGCGAGACCGGCACGCCGGCCGCGCGGGCCTTCTCGGCGAGCCGCAGGGAATCGTCGCGCAGGATCTCCCGGGTGCCGACATGGATCAGGAGCGGCGGCAGGCCGGACAGGTCCGCCTCGATCGGCGAGGCGCGGGGATCGGCCGGATCCGCGCCCGCAAGGTAGGTCGGCACCAGCCGGGCCAGCGCCTCGGGGCGGAGCATCGCGTCGCGGCGCGCATTCGTGCGCAGCGAGGGGCTGCGGCCGATGAGATCGGTGGCGGGGGAGAATAGGGCCGCGCCCGCGGGCCGCGGCAGGCCGAGCCGCTGCGCCTCGATCATCGTGGCAAGCGCGAGGTTGCCGCCCGCGGAATCCCCCGCGATGGTGGCCGGTCCCCGGCCGGACAGCGCCGCCCAGGCGGCGGTGCAATCCTCGACCGCTGCCGGGAAGGGCTGCTCCGGAGCGAGGCGGTAATCGGGGGCGAACACCCGGAAACCGGCCCGCGCGAAACGGCCGGTCACGGGGCGATACAGCCGGGCCGAACAGGCGATGAAACCGCCGCCGTGGATGTAGAGCAGGGTGGGGCGCCGCTCCGGCCCGTCCTCCCCCTCGGCCCATTCTCCCGGCACGCCGCCGAGTTCGCCCGGGGTGAAGGCGACGCCCGGCGGCGGCCGGAACGTGTCACGGTCGAAGGCCCGGCGGATCGCCGCGATGTCGGACTGGCCGCTGAGGCGCGCCTTCACGGCGAGCCGCACGGCAATGTCGTAGAAATGCGCCCGCAGGCTCGCCATGCTCGACCTCGCTCACCCTTCGTCCATGCCCCGGCGGATCAACGACCAGTAGCGCACCGGCATCAGGCGCTGGATCAGCAGCGCCCGGCGGGCATCCTTCCCGATGACGACGCGGCGCTCGCGCCGTTCGATGCCGCGCAGGATCGCGGCGGCGGCGACCTCCGGCTCCATCGTCAGCAGGCGCTCGAAGGCAGCGAGGCCCTGGGTCGTGGCCGCCGGATCGAGCGTGCGGGGCAGGCGGGCATTGCGGGCGATGCGGGTCGCCACGCCGCCGGGATGGACCAGGGTGACGCCGAGGCCGGTGCCCTCGTATTCATGGGCCAGCGCTTCCGAGAAGCCGCGCACCGCGAATTTGCTGGCGGCGTAGGCCGCCTGCCCCGCCGGCGCGATGATGCCGAACAGGCTCGAAAGATTGACGATCTGGGCCTGCGGCTCGGCCCGCAGCAGCGGCAGGCAGGCATGGGTGAGGCGCATCACCGCGTGGAGATTCACGTCCATCAGCCACGCCACGTCGTCGAGATCGGTCTCCTCGAAGCGCCCGGCCAAGGCGACGCCGGCATTGTTGACCAGCAGATGGAGCCCGCCATGACGGGACTGGACCGCGGCGGGCAGGGCCGCGATGGCCCCCGCATCGGCAAGGTCGAGGGCGTGCTCGCTCACCGCGACGCCCTGGGCCCGGGCCGACGCGGCCACCGTGGCCAGACCCTCGCCGTCGCGGTCGGCCAGCGCCAGGGCGCAGCCGCGCGCGGCGAGCGCCCGGCTCAGCGCCGCGCCGATCCCGCTCGACGCCCCCGTGACGAGGGCGGTGCGGCCTCCGACGACGAAGGAGCGCGCCATCACCCCCGCACCCCCGGCCGGCCCCGCGCGGGGCGAGGGCGCGGCGCGGTGGGGGCGGGCCGGCAGAGGGCGGGCAGGGACGGGAACGGGGGCAGGGCTCTGGCTCCGAAACAGACACGCTGAGGTCGGGCCAAAGCCTTCCGGCGTCAAGGCGACGAAAAGGCGAGGGATGCAGGGCAGCGTTGTCGGCGGGTCGCCTCGCCGTACCGAATCCGAGCGCGGCTCTTGCGGTCGATCGCACGGGGCGCCCGCCCGAGTCCTGTCCTTGCGGCCTGTCCGCTGGTAGGTCGGCGGTGGCCGCATCGCCGGGCGATGTCCTGCAGAGCCTTCCGGCGCGGCGCCGGGGGCCCGAGCGGACCGAACCGGCGCCGCGGCGCACGCTCCCAGGTCCGCCCCCCATCGACCGGACGATCACCGCCCGGTCCGCCCCGGTATTCGGATATCCCACGTGCCATCAGACCCTGACCGGCGACGCGGCTCCGCGGTCACCGCCTACGCGATCCTGACCTTCACGGCGCTGCTCTGGGCCGGCAACGCGGTGGCCGGGAAATGGGCGGTCGGCGAGGTGTCGCCGCAGGCGCTGACGACCCTGCGCTGGGCCTTCGCCTTCGCGCTGCTGGCGGTGATCGCCCGCCGCCAGGTCGCGGCGGAATGGCCGCGCCTGCTGCCGCGCTGGCGCTACGTGCTCGCCATGGGGGCGAGCGGCTACACGGTGTTCGCGAGCCTGTTCTACGCGGCGGGCGCCCACACCACCGCCCTCAACGTCGCCCTGATCCAGGGGGCGGTGCCGATCTTCGTCATGCTCCTGAACTTTCTCGTCCGCGGCGCGGGCGTGCGGGCCGGGCAGGCGGCCGGCGCGGCCGTCACGCTGGCGGGTGTCGCGGTCGCCTCGACCCACGGCGATCTCGACGCGCTGCGCACCCTGACCTTCAATCTCGGGGACGGGCTGATGCTCGCCGCCAGCCTCGTCTATGCCGGCTACACCGTGGCGCTGCCGTCGCGGCCCGCGGTGTCGGGGCTCGTCTTCTTCACCGGGCTGGCGCTGGCCGCCCTCCTGTCCTCGCTGCCGCCGCTCGCCGTCGAATGGGCGGCCGGGCGCTTGATCTGGCCGACGCTTCCCCTCGGCTGGCCCCTCGTCGCCTTCGTGGCGCTCGGGCCATCGCTCCTCGCGCAGCTCTCCTATATCCGCGGCGTCGAGCTGATCGGTCCGAACCGGGCAGGCCTGTTCGTCAATCTCGTGCCGGTGTTCGGAGCGGGTCTCGCCGTGATGCTCGCGGGCGAGCCGTTCGATGCCTTCGACGGCGTGGCCCTCGCCCTCGTCCTCGGCGGCATCCTGATCGCCGAGACCGCCGGGCGGCGGGCATCGGTCCGTGGAAGGAAAACCAAAGGTTGTGGTGATGAGGTCACAGGTTAGGCGCATCCATCGGCTATGACATCCGCGAATCACCGAAGCCGGACCTCTCCTCCGCCGATGCCCTCAGCTTCCACCCCCCCGCCGCGGGCCGGTGAACGGCTCGCTCCGCTGCGCGCCCTGCCGCCCTGGGCCGGCGACGCGGTCGCCGTGGCCATCACCCTGCTCGCGACCGGCCTGCGCCTCCTGCTCGATCCGGTGCTGCCGCCGGGCTTCCCGTTCCTGACCTTCTTCCCCGCCGTCGTCCTGACGACGTTCTTCTTCGGGCTGCGGCCGGGCATCGTCTGCGCGGTGCTGTCGGGGCTGGCGGCGTGGTACTTCTTCGTGAAACCGGTCTACTCGTTCGTGCTGAACGCGCAGACCGCCCTGGCGCTCACCTTCTACGCCTTCATCGTCACCGTCGACATCGCGCTGATCCACTGGATGCGCGTGGCGGGGGAGCGTCTGGCCGCCGAGCGGGCGGTGACCGCCGACCTCTACGAGCAGCAGCGCACCATGTTCCAGGAGCTGCAGCATCGGGTCGCCAACAACATGCAGTTCGTGGCCGCGCTCCTCGCCCTGCAGAAGCGCAAGATCGCCGACGATCCCCGGGCGGCGGCGGAGGCCTTCGACGAGGCTCAGGCCCGGCTGGAGACGATCGCCCGCATCCACCGCCGCCTCTACGATCCGAGCCGGATCGATCAGCCGGTCGGCCAGTACCTTCAGGAATTGTGCAGCGACCTCCTCGAGGCCACCGGCGCGCGCAACATCGTCTGCCTCGTCGACGTGCCGCCGCTGCGCTTCGACCTCGCCCGGCTGACGACCCTGTCGCTCCTCGTGGTCGAGGTCGTCACCAACGCCCTCAAGCACGCCTTCACCGAATCCGCGCGCGGCACCATCACGATCCGTCTGGAGCAGCTGCAGGGGAGCATGACGGCGCTGACCATCACCGATGACGGTCCCGGCATCCCGGCAGACTTCGATCCGACGGCGAGCCGCAGCCTCGGCTTCCGCATCGTCCAGGGGCTTGCCGCCCAGCTCGACGGCACGCTCACCTATGCCAATGACGGCGGCACCGTCGTACGTCTCGTATTCCCCGGCGGCCGGGCGGCGTGAGGCGCCGCCGCGCTCAGCCCAGCCCGTCGTCGGACGCGCGCAGGCGGTAGCCGATTCCGGTCTCGGTCAGGAGGAGGCGAGGGCGCTCGGGATCGGCCTCCAGCTTCTGCCGGAGCTGGCGCATGTAGACCCGCAGATATTGCGGGTCGGACGAGGCCGGAACCTCGCGCATCAGCTGGGCATGGGTCAGCACCTTGCCGGCATGCAGCACGAGGATGCGCAGGAAGTCGTACTCGCGCGGGGTGAGCTTCACCTCGGCCCCGTCGACCCGCACGATGCGCCGCACGAGGTCGACGCTGAGTCCCTCGACCCGGAAGACGGGGCGCTCGCCCTTGGCGGCGAGCTGATGGCGCAGGGCCGCCCGCAGGCGGGCCAGCAGTTCGCCCATGCCGAAGGGCTTGGTCACGTAGTCGTCGGCGCCGAGATCGAGCGCCTCGACCTTGCCGCCCTCGTCGCCGCGGCTCGACAGCACCACCACCGGCAGGTCGGGGTGATCCGCGCGGATGGTCCGCAGCAGGTCGTGCCCGCCCATGTCGGGCAGGCCGAGATCGAGGATGACGAGATCGACCCGCTCGCGCTTGAGCAGCGTCAGGGCGGTGCCGGCGTCGGGCGCCTCCAAGAGGCTGTAGCCCTGCGTCGACAGGCCGACCCGCAGGAGCCGACGGATCGGCGGCTCGTCGTCGATCACGAGGACGGTCGGGCTCATAGAGGCGGGCTCATGCGGCGCGGTCCTCCGGCGCGGGGATCGGCATCGACACGGTGAAGACGGCGCCCGGGCGGTCGCGTCGGTTGGCCGCCGTGACGGTGCCGCCCATGGCCTCGACGAAGCCGCGGGCGATGGCAAGCCCGAGCCCGGTGCCGGCGCGGACCCGGTCGCCCTTGCGCAGGCGGTGGAACTTGTCGAACACCCGCTCGGTCTCGGCCTCCGGCAGACCCTCGCCCTCGTCCAGCACCGCGAGACGGACCCACGCGCCCCGGCGGTCCGCCCGGACCGTGACGGTGGTCCCCTCGGGGGCGTATTTGGCGGCGTTGTCGAGCAGGTTGACGAGCGCCTGCTCGAACAGGACCGGGTCGAGCCGCAGGGTCGGCAGGCCGGGCTCGACCTCGACCGCGATCCGGTGGCCGGACAGGGCCGGCCCGGTCCGGCGGAGGGCGGTGTCGACGCTCTCGGCCATGTCCCCGTCCGAGAGGTTCGGGGCCACCGCCCCGGCCTCCAGCCGCGTCATGTCGAGCAGGTTGGCGATGAAGCGGTTGAGCCGCTCCGATTCCTCGATGACGGTGGCGAGCAGCTCGCCCCGCGCCTCGTCCGGCAGGGCGGTGCCGAGATCGCGCAGGGTGCTGGCCGCGCCGAGCACGGAGGCGAGCGGCGTGCGCAGGTCGTGGCTGATGGAGGTGAGGAGCGCGCGGGCGAGCCGGTCGGTCTCGGCGGCGCGCTCGGCCCGGTCGAGATCGTCCACGAGCCGCACCCGCTCGATCGCCAGCGCCCCCATGTCGGCGAGCGCGTCGAGGAGGCGCCGGCCCTCCGGGGTCAGGATCGGGCCGGTGCCGTCCGCGTCGAGGCCGATCACCCCGATCGTGCCGCGTCCGGTGCGCATCGGCAGGAACAGGCGCCGGGCGCCGGGGAGGGTGTCGGCGCCGCGGCCCGCCGGGCGGTCGTTGTCGAAGGTCCATTGCGCGGCGGCGAGATCCGCGGGCTCCAGCCGATCCTCCGGCGGGTAGCCCGCGCGCACGACGACCGTCCGCCCCTCGGGCAGGAGGACCACCACCCGCACCCGCAGCATCGCGGCGACCTGGGCCGAGGTCGCCCAGAGCACGTCGTCGAGGGTGCCGCAGGCCGCGAGCTTGCGCGAGAAGCCGTAGAGCCGCTCGGTGGCGGCGGCCCGCGTCTGGCTGATCATCGCCGCCCGGCGCGAGCGTCCGGCGAGGTTCGAGACCAGCACCGCCACCACGGTGAACAGCAGGAAGGCCGCCACGTTGGTCGGATCGGCGATCGTCAGGGTGTAGACGGGGGGCAGGAAGAAGAAGTTGTAGGCGAGCGACGCGGCGACGACCGCGGCGAGCGACGGCCCGAGACCGAAGCGCACCGCGACCGCGACCACCGCGGTGAGCAGGATGAGGTCGGCATTCTCGATGCCGGTCTGGGGCTGGAGCAGCAGGGCGAGGCCGAGCCCGGCGGCGGTGGCGAGCAGGGACAGGCCGTAGGGCCGCAGCTGCAGCCGCGACCGGGCCGGGGCGGTGGCGACCGCCGCGGACCCCCCCGAGGCGCCGGCCCGTCCCCGGAGATTCTCCCCCGGCAGCGCCTCGCCGGGGACGACGTGCACGCTGATCGGGCCGCTGCGCCGCACGAGATCGTGCACCACCGAGCCGTGCAGGAGCTCGAAGGCCCAGGATCGCTCGGCCTTGCCGACCACGACGTGATTGACGTTGGCCGAACGGGCATGGGCGAGGATGTCGTCGGCCACCCGCCGCCCGCCGGGCAGGGTGACGGCGTCGCCGCCGAGCCGGTCGGCGAGCCGCAAGGCCTCGGCGACCCGGTCGCGCGCCGCCTCGCCGAGCGCGGCGGCGCGGGTGCCCTCGACGAACAGGGCGGTCCAGGGGGCGTGCAGGCGGTCGGCGAGGCGCTTGGCGTAGCGCACGAGGGCGGCCGAGCGCGGGTCGTCACTGATGCAGACCAGCACCCGCTCCCCCGCCGCCCAGGGGCCGGGGATGGCGTTGGCCCGCATATGGCCGAGCAGCTCGTCGTCGACCCGGTCGGCGGTGCGCCGCAGCGCCAGCTCGCGCAAAGCCGTGAGATTGCCGCGGGAGAAGTAGTGGGCCAGCGCCCGCTCGGCGCCCTCCGGCACGTAGACCTTGCCGTCCTTGAGGCGCTGGATCAGGTCGTCGGGGTTGAGATCGACCACCTCGATGTCGTCGGCCCGGTCGAGGATGCCGTCGGGCACGGTCTCGCGCACCCGGATGCGGGTGATGCCGGCGACGACGTCGTTCAGGCTCTCCACGTGCTGGATGTTGAGGGTGGTCAGGACGTCGATGCCGGCGTCGAGGAGTTCCTCCACGTCCTGATGGCGCTTGCGGTGACGCGAGCCCGGCGCGTTGGTGTGGGCGAGTTCGTCCACCAGGGCCAGCGCCGGCCGGCGCGCCAGCAGCGCGTCGAGATCCATCTCCTCCAGCACGGTGCCGTGATAGGGCACGGACGCGCGGGGCACGATCTCGAAGCCGTCGAGCAGGGCGGCGGTCTCGGCCCGGCCGTGGGTCTCGGCCACGCCGACCACCACGTCGGTGCCGGCCCGGAGCCGGGCGCGCCCGACGGTGAGCATTTCGTAGGTCTTGCCGACGCCGGGGGCGGCGCCGAGGAAGATCTTGAGCCGGCCGCGGGTGCGCGCCTCCCGGCGCGCCGCGGCGAGCAGCGCGTCGGGGGAGGGGCGTTCGGGATCGCGGCCGGTGTCCCGCATGCTCGGTCCGTCCGTCAGTGCCCGGCGAGAGCGTCCAGGGCGAGGTTCAGCGCCAGGACGTTGACGCGGGGTTCGCCGAGGAGGCCGAGGGTGCGCCCCTCGATCTGGGCGGTCACGAGCTCGCGCACCCTGTCCTCGGGGAGGCCGCGGGCCTTGGCGACGCGCGGCACCTGGAACAGGGCGGCCTCCGGCGAGAGATCGGGATCGAGGCCCGAGCCGCTGGTGGTGACGAGATCGACCGGCACCGGCGCCCCGGGCTTCTCGGTCCGGAGGGCGTCGAGGTCACCCTTCACGCGGCCCGCGAGCGCCGCGCTGGTGGGGCCGAGATTCGAGCCGAGCGAGGCCGCGGCGTTGTAGGGGGCCGGTACGGTCTTCGTCGCGTCGGCCGGATCGGGCGCGGTCGTGGCCGAGGGTCGGCCGTGGAAGTACCGGGCATCGGTGAAGGTCTGGCCGATCAGGCGCGAGCCGACGATCCGGCCGTCGCGCGCGATCAGGCTGCCGGCGGCCCGGGCCGGGAAGACGGCGCCGGCGAGCCCCGTCATGGCCAGCGGATAGGCGAGGCCGGTGATGATCGTGAAGGCGGTCAGGAGGACGAGGGCGGGGCGGAGTGGGGCAAGCATGGCTTGAGTCTCGTAAGCTTCAGGCGAGATGGAGGGCGGCGACGGCGATGTCGATGGCCTTGATGCCGGCGAAGGGCACGAGGACGCCGCCGAGGCCGTAGACGAGGAGATTGCGCCGCAGGAGCGCGGCGGCGCCGACGGGGCGGTAGGTCACGCCTTTGAGCGCCAGGGGGATCAGGGCGACGATGACGAGGGCGTTGAAGATGATCGCCGACAGAATCGCGCTCTGGGGCGAGGCGAGCCCCATCACGTTGAGCGCCGCAAGCGGCGGGTAGAGGGCGGCGAACATCGCCGGCAGGATCGCGAAGTATTTCGCGACGTCGTTGGCGATGGAGAAGGTGGTCAGCGCCCCGCGGGTCATCAGCAGCTGCTTGCCGATCCGCACGATCTCGATGAGCTTGGTCGGGTCGGAATCGAGATCGACCATGTTGCCGGCCTCACGCGCCGCCACCGTGCCGGTGTTCATGGCCACGCCCACATCGGCCTGGGCGAGGGCGGGGGCGTCGTTGGTGCCGTCGCCGCACATCGCCACCAGCTTGCCGCCGGCCTGCTCGCTCCGGATCAGCGCCAGCTTGTCCTCGGGGGTCGCCTGGGCGAGGAAATCGTCCACGCCCGCTTCCGCCGCGATGGCGGCGGCCGTCATCGGGTTGTCGCCGGTGATCATGACGGTGCGGATGCCCATGCGGCGCAGTTCGGCGAAGCGCTCGCGGATGCCGCCCTTGACGATGTCCTTGAGGGCCACGACGCCGAGCAGGCGCCCGTCGCGGGCCACCGCGAGCGGCGTGCCGCCGGCCTTGGCGATCTCCTCGGCGATGGCCCGGATCTCGGCAGCCGCCTCCGGCTCGTCGGCCGGGCGGAAGGCCAGGGCCGCATTCCCGCCGCGGGGGGAGGGGGGCGCGACCGACAGGGCCGCCAGCACCGCCTCGACCGCGCCCTTGCGGATCGAGGAGCCGCCGAGATCGACCCCGCTCATGCGGGTCTGCGCCGTGAACGGCACGAAGGTGGCGTTCAGCGCCGCCATGTCGCGCCCGCGGAGCCCATAGGTCTCCTTGGCCAGCACCACGATGGAACGCCCCTCCGGCGTCTCGTCGGCGAGGGATGCCAGCTGCGCCGCATCCGCCAGATCGCGCTCGGGCATGCCCGAGACCGGCCGGAAGGCCGTGGCCTGCCGGTTGCCCAGCGTGATGGTGCCGGTCTTGTCGAGGAGCAGCGTATCGACGTCGCCCGCCGCCTCGACGGCGCGGCCGGACATCGCCAGCACGTTGAAGCGCACCAGCCGGTCCATGCCGGCGATGCCGATCGCCGAGAGCAGGCCGCCGATCGTCGTCGGGATCAGGGTGACGAACAGGGCCGCCAGCACGATCACCGGGATCGTGCCGCCGGCATAATGCGCGAAGCTCGGGATCGAGGCGACCGCGAACACGAAGACCAGGGTGAGACCGGCGAGCAGGATGTCGAGGGCGATCTCGTTGGGGGTCTTGCGGCGCGAGGCGCCCTCGACCAGCGCGATCATGCGATCGACGAAGGTCGAGCCGGCCGCCGCCGTGATCCGCACCACGATCGCGTCGGACAGCACCCGCGTGCCCCCCGTCACCGCCGAGCGGTCGCCGCCGGATTCGCGGATCACGGGAGCGGATTCGCCGGTGATCGCCGCCTCGTCGACCGAGGCCACGCCCTCGACCACCTCGCCGTCGGAGGGGATCAGCTCGCCGGCCTCGACCAGAACCCAATCGCCGACCCGGAGGCTCGCCCCCGGCACGGTCTCGTGGTCCCGGTTCGCGCCGCCGGTCAGGCGCTTGGCGGTCATCTCGGTGCGGGTGCGCCGCAAGGACTCGGCCTGCGCCTTGCCCCGCCCTTCCGCCAGCGCCTCGGCGGCGTTGGCGAAGAGCAGGGTGAACCACAGCCACAGCACGATCTGGCCGGAGAAGAGCAGGTCGGGCCCGCCCGTGACGAGGTCGCGCGCGAACAGGATCGTGGTCAGCACCGCGACCACCTCGACGGCGAACAGGACCGGATTGCGGACCATGGCGCGGGGATCGAGCTTGGCGAAGGCGCCGAGCAGCGCCCGGCCCGCGAGGGCGGCGCCGAACGGGGAGTTGTGTTTCTGAGGGGACATGGGATCGCGGGTCCGGAAAGGGGGAGGGGCGTCAGGCCGCCGCCGAGCAGGACGACGCCGAGCACGGCGAGCACGAGGTCGGAGGTGCGGGCGGGCATGGGCCGCCCGCCATGCGCCCGGTGCCAGGGAAGGCGCGACCGGTTCGGGCGCGGCGGCGGGGTGTGGCGCGGGGCGCGGCGGGCGGGGAGGGGACGCGGCATCGGTCAGCCCCCTGCCCCGAAGGTCTGGCCCGCCGCCCCCGCGAGATGCTCGGCCACGGGGCCGAGGGCGAGCGAGGGGAAGAAGGTCAGCCCGCCGACGATCAGGATGACGCCGACGAGCAGGCCGACGAACAGGCCGCTATCGGTCGGAAAGGTGCCGGCGGAGGCCGGAACCGTCTTCTTGGCCGCCAGCGCCCCGGCCAAAGCCAGCGCCGGGATGATGACGAGGAAGCGTCCGGCCAGCATGCCGAAGCCGAGCGCCACGTTGTAGAACGGCGTGTTGCCCGAGAGGCCGCCGAAGGCCGAGCCGTTGTTGGCCGCCGCCGAGGTGAAGGCGTAGAGGATCTCGGAGAAGCCGTGCGGGCCGGCATTCGCGGGCCCCGCGAGGCCCGCCGGGATCACGGTCGCCAACGCCGTCGGCCCCAGCATCGCCGCGGGCAGGCACAGGACGGCGAGCATCGCCATCTTGACCTCGCGGGCCTCGATCTTCTTGCCGAGATATTCCGGCGTGCGCCCGACCATCAGCCCGGCCACGAACACCGCCACCACGACGAAGACCAGCATGCCGTAGAGGCCCGCGCCGACGCCGCCGACGATGATCTCGCCGAGCTGCATGTTGAGGAGCGGGATCAGGCCGCCGAGCGCCGTGAACGAGTCGTGCATGGCGTTGACCGCGCCGCAGGAGGCCGCGGTGGTCACGACGGCGAACAGGGCCGAGGCCGCGAGACCGAAGCGGACCTCCTTGCCCTCCATGTTGCCGCCGAGCAGCCCGAGGGCGTTCAGCACGGGGCTGCCGGCCGCTTCCGCCGCGTAGGTGATGGCCACGCCGCCTAAGAACAGCACGCCCATGGCGGCCAGGATCGCCCATCCCTGGCGCTCGTCTCCGACCATGCGGCCGAACACGTTGGTGAGCGCGGCCCCCAGGGCGAAGATCGCGACCATCTGGACGAGGTTGGCGAGCGCCGTCGGGTTCTCGAACGGGTGGGCGGCGTTGGCGTTGAAGAAGCCGCCGCCATTGGTGCCGAGCATCTTGATGGCGACCTGGCTCGCCACGGGGCCGATCGCGATGGTCTGGTGCGCGCCCTCCAGCGTGGTCGCCTCGACGGCGGCTTGGAGCGTCTGGGGCATGCCCTGCCAGACGAAGAACAGCGTCAGCCCGACCGAGAGCGGCAGCAGCACGTAGAGGGTGCAGCGGGTGAGATCGACCCAGAACGAGCCGACGGTGGCCGCCGAGGCCCGGGCGAAGCCGCGGATGAGCGCCAGCGCCAGAGCGATGCCGGTGGCCGCCGAGAGGAAGTTCTGCGTCGTCAGCCCGAGCATCTGCGACAGGTGCGAGAGCGTGGTCTCGCCGCCGTAATTCTGCCAGTTGGTGTTGGTGACGAAGCTGACCGCGGTGTTGAAGGCGAGATCCGGCGGGACCGCCGCCTGCCCGGCCGGGTTCAGCGGCAGGAGATCCTGACACCGCAGGACGGCGTAGAGCCCCACGAAGCCGAGCCCGTTGAAGACGAGCAGCGCCAGCCCGTAGCCGAGCCAGCTCTGTTCCTGGCGCCCGTCGATGCCGGCGAGCCGGTAGAGCCCGCGCTCGACCGGGGTGAGCAGGGGCGAGAGGAGGGTGGGGGCGCCGGTGAAGACGCGGGTCATGTAGAGACCGAGCGGCTTCACGAGCGCCAGCACGATCGCGCAGTAAAGCGCGACCTGAATCCAGCCGTCGAGAGTCATGGGAGTGTTCCGTCGCGCCGCTCTAGAACCGCTCGGGGCGGACGAGGGCGACCGTGAGGTAGACGAGGAGCCCGGCCGTCACGAGGGCGCCGAGGGCGAGGTCGAGGGTCATCGGCGGACCCTCCTAGAGGCGCGCGCAGAGCGCGGTGTAGCCGGCGGCCAGCCCGAAGAAGGCGAGGCCTGCGGCGAGGAGGACGAGGTCGAGCATGGGGTTCGGGTCCGTTCGGCGAGGAGGCGCCGCGGACCGGACTAGGTCGACAAACCGCGTGAGGGTTCGAGGGGGAAAGGCGGCCCCCCGCATAAGGATCGCATCAGGATTTGCGGGGAGGGCGCCTTGGCGGGTTCCCAGAGACGTTCCCCTGCCCCGCAGCCCTTCAATCGCCAGCGTCGGGGATAGCGACGACAGCGCCCTGACCGAGGTGATCAACGGCCTGTTCAAGGCCAGCCGGTCCATCGTGCGGGCGTAGCCTCTTTCCAGGCGGTCGCGTTCGCCACTCTCGAAAGGCTCGATTGTTTCGGTGCACGCCGCCTGTTCGGCCCCCTCGGCAACGTGCCGCCCGCCGAGGCGCGCCACGTCGCTCGGGCCGAGGTCCAGGCCTTGGCTGCCCCAACAAAACCAAATGGCATCCGGAAAAATTGAGGCGAATCTCTTTACGCCGCGCCGATTGTCCGAGACTATTCCAGCAGGGGCTCCGCCCTATCCATGATCAATCTCCGGACAGATTTAGAAATGCGCCAATTTGGACTGCGGCTATTCCTATCCCTCGCTCTCTGCGGAGGTGTCGGCGGAGCGGCAGCCCAATCCATGTCGGGCATCAGGCTCAAAGACGACCTCGCCAGGACGTCGACGCTCGGCCAGAAGCCCTCGGCTTCCCAGGAAATGGGACCCTACAGCATGCGGCGGTGGGTATTTCTCGATGGCAACGAGCTCGCGGTGACCGCCCGTCGTTCCGATGGCCGGATCGTGTATCTCGAGTCGAGTTGGGGCAGGCGTATACCCGGGAGCCCGACCGACTATCCCGGCGTGAATTTCGGAGAGACAACGCTTGCTGAGCTTCGTGCACGGCTGGGGAGCAACGGCTTCTCTTATGCGTCCCGGTCCGAATTCAAAACCGCCGACGGGATAGCCACAACGAACTCTTACGAGATCGCCGACACCCCCGGCGCCGTGGTCACATTCGTCTCGCTCGTTCGTCAGGGCGACATCGAGGCCCTCCGTTCCGGCAGTCGCAAGCTCGGTGAGATCGCCAAGGTCGACTCCGTCATACTCGCCGATGCCGATTATCTGAACGGCATCTGGGGCAAGGACCGCCGCACCGATCCGGCTGCTCAGCCGGTACGTTGGGACAATGGTCCGGCAGCTGCTGGCCCTGCCGCCGCCCTGATAGCGGGAGGCAGCATCGATGGCCTCGTGCGGGCTCTGGAATGCAACAGCACGTTCAAGCCGGAGGCTGTCCTCGGCGCGCTTCAGAAGGGCGGGGTTATCGGCAAAAAGCCGGTCGAGGTGGTTGATGGCATCCCGAGCTTCGAGCCCAGGACCAGGATCGAATTCCACGGTCTGACGGTCATCACGGTCCAGGGCTGGAACCACCGGGGCCGGATGTTCAGCCGCGGCCCCGGAACGGCGCCTCCGATCCATGTCGGGATCACGGTTCTCGGCGACGAGAAGCAGGTCACGGAAACGCTGCGCCAGAACGGCATCCCGTTATCGCCGTCCGTGGAAGGAAAACCCTTCCTATTCGTCTCCGACGAACTCTACTCCAGTTCCGAACTCAACGCTAAGTACCGAGGCAGAAAGATGTCGGAAGTCATTTGCTCGGTCCACTGACCGTCGAGGGGCGCTCTGCGTAGAACGAAACCAGCCCCAGGATCGCAGAGCCGGAATACCGGCTATCGGAAAATGCCGATGCGGCACGAGAATCAAAAAATCGCCCTGGACCCGAGATCCAGGGCGATCCTTTCATCTCTGCGCGACGCCGAAAATTACAGGAAGAAGTCGGACGAGTGCAGCGTCATCTTCGTCATGACATCGATCGCGAAATCGGTCTTTCCATCGCCATTGATGTCGGCCTGGACCTGATGGCCGCCGGCGATCGATGCGATCCGCAGTTCACCGGCATTCTTCGTGAAGGTGTCCGAACCGATCCAGGTGAAGGCCTCGTTGGCCGCCGTCAGGGCATCGGCATCGATCGCGTGCAGGTCGATCTTGTCCTCGCCCCTGACGAAGTCGCCGATGTAGTCGCGGCCCGATCCGGCGGCCAGGCTGTCGCTGAGCTTCTCGAACCGGAACGTGTCCTGGCCCGCCCCGCCATAGAGGATGTCCTTGCCGCCCCGCCCGACCAGGACGTCGTCGCCGCCGCCGCCCCTGAGGCCGTCCGCCTTCGCGCTGCCCAGGATCAATTCATCGGATGCTTTTCCGTTGACATGCCCCCCTGAGGAGGGCGCCTGCAGCACGAGGGTCGGATCTGCGGATTGCACCGGAGGAGCGGGCTCGGCGGGCTTGGTCGGCGCCGATGGCTTGGGTGTCTCGACCGGAGAGGGCGTTACCGGAGGGGCCGTCGGTGCGTCGGTCCCCGATGTGGGCGGAAGGGCAGACCCTTTCTCGACCAGGATGAAATCGCTCGTCTTGAGCGCAACCTTGCCGGTCAGCTCGAGCTTGAAATCGGCCTTCAGGTCACCGTTGGCATCGATCTCGATCGTCGTGGCGCCCGACGCGTAGCCGTAGCGGAGCTGCCAGTCATGGCCGGTGAAGCTCCGCGACTCCAGCCACTGCCAATCCGTATGGTCCTTGGGGGCGCCGGCGAGGTTTGCCAGATGGATCTTGTCCTGCCCCTGCGTGAAGTCGGCGATGCGGTCGATGCCGTCATTCGTGAGGGACGTGTAGACGAAAGTGTCCTTGCCGCTGCCGCCGGTGATGGAGTCGCGACCGCCGCCGCCCACGATGACGTCGTCGCCAGCGCCGGCGTGGATGTAGTTCGAGCCGCTGCCGCCCTTGATGTAGTCGCCCTTGGCGGTGCCGATGATGGACGCAGCGGCCGAGGCGGCGTCGATTTTCTTGAGGGACGACAGGTCGGTGCGGGCCTCGACGGTTTCCGCGCCCGGGATCGCGGGGCGTCCGCTGGCATGCATGTTGTCGGCGTAGACCATGTCCTTGGGACGCGAGGTCTGCTTCAGGTCGCCGTACTTGCCGAAGTCGATGACGTTCTCGACGATCTTCACGCCGGTGACCGTGCCGACTTGGCCGGCATTGTGGGTCTGGGTGGCGCCATCCGACACCAGGACGGTCATGCTGCCGCCGAGGAGGATGTTGTTCTTGACCAGGACGTTCGAGACGTTGCCCAGCTCGCCGGTGATCCGCACGGCTTCGTTCGTCTCGGTCGGCGCATCGGCGCGCGAGCGCCAGTCGATCACGTTGTCGGCGATGACGACCGAGCCGATCGTCTTGCCGATCCAGATGGCGTCGGCATGCGCACCCGTGGCGTAGGATCCGCCGGCGATGTAATTGCCGCTGATCGTGCCGCTCTGGATCGCGATGGCGTCGACCGGCGCATTGAGGAAGGCGTTGTTCGTCAGGACGGTGTTGTGACCGCGCGACATGATGAAGTCGACATAGCCGATATTGTCGAGCTTCAGGCCGTCGAACGTCGAGCGGTCGACGGTGAGGTTCTTGGTCCCGGTCAGCGCGTTGATGGCATATTTGCCGACCGACGCGTCGAAGGTCGAGTTCTTGATCGTGACGTTGTCGGCCTGCACATTGATCGACACGCCGCGGAAGTCGTAGCCATCGAAGGTCACGCCTGATTTCGTGATGGCGAGCGTGTTCAGGGCCTTGTTGTAGTAGACGCCATCCGTCGATTTCAGGGTGGTGAAGCTCTTGAGCTGCCCCTTGGACAGAGACGTGCCCACCGCTGCATCGACGCCAGCGACCTTCTGAAGGCCGTTGTTGCGGGCGATGGCCGCGAGATCCGAAGCAACGTACATATAACCAGCCCCAATCGGCAGCGTTGCTCAACGCCCGCTGCGCTTATGCCTTCAGTGAACTTCCGTGGACGCTAAATCGAATTATTAAAGAATCCTTTCGGTGAATATCTAAACATTGCTGCATCTAGTGTTTTTGTATCTTTCGAAGTCTTATAAATCATCCGGTGGCATAGTTAATAAATGGTTAACAAAATTTCTTGTGGTTGAACAAGGTCTTAGCGGACGGACGCTACGCTTTTATGACTCGCCGTCCGCCGTGGACTCGGTCGGCATCGCGCAGGGTCGCAGAGGCTGCCGCAGGGCAGGGACGATGCGGTCGCGACCCTTGTCGTGAGGGCAACCCATGGCTCAGGGCGGACAACGGATCGCTATGGGGCCGGGCCGTTCGAGAGGCTTTTGCGCGGTCTCGGCCATGAGGAACCAAAGACCGGAGCCTGGCGGCTCGTGGGCCGGTGATGCGTTCGGCCGGGCAGGGGTCCCGCCCCCGAGATCCTTCGAGGGTCCGGATCGAGCGCCTTGCCGCCCTGCGCCAACGCGCGCCGTCCTGCCCGACGATGGTCGCCCCCGTGAAAACCAGCGCCGCGCGTGGGCCCCGGACGTCCGCACCGCGACCCGGCGCGGTGCGGACGGTACCTGACCCGTGCGCGTCTTCTGATCTCGCCGGGTGCACGGGGCGCCCAATCCGAGCTTACGAGCGGGATCGGACCCCGGCTCGAGGCCGAACGGCCAAGTCGGCGATCGATTGATCGGGGCCGATATCGTTTCGACCGCCTTCGATATCTCGCCAATACGGCGATCGAGGGCAGCTCCGATGTCCGCCAAGATCGTCGATGTCGGCGCGATTGCCTGATCATCCCGAAAATAGATGGATCTTCTTCCTGGGCTCCGGACATTCTCGGATCACCCAGCCCGTATATTGATTGGGCGATTGGCTCGATTTCGTCAGTTTAAGGCGTTGCTATGGAATGTACTTGTAATCGCGTCAATGAATAAAAGTCTATTCGCATAGGAATCTAACGGCGATTGCAATAAATGATAACTACGTAGATCGAGGCTCGCCGCCGATTACATTTTTGAACGCGAAAGCTTTACAAGTCGCTATCCTGCCTTAATTATTCGTTAACGGTATCGATACAAAATTTTGGATCAAAAGTTATGATTTTTGCTCGGGTCGACGCTGCCTCAGGACAGGTCGGGTTCGACGGTGACGCTGCGCGTGTCACGAAGGACGGTGTCGTCGTCGTCGACTGGACGACGGGGACGAGTCTTTCCGGCGTCCCCGCCGGGGTCGGCTATCAGCTTGAGACGGTCCGTGGCGGCGTCGTCACCTCGGTCGATCTCAGCGTCGGCTACATCGTCGTGACCACCGGCCAGTCCAACATGCGCGGTTGGTTCACCGACCCCGTGACGCAGGCCGCGACCGTGCCGAGTTTCCGCTGGAACGGCAGCGACTGGGTCGCCACGCCCGGTGCCGGGGCGGTGGCCTTCGCCAGCACGCTGAGTGCCGGACTCGACGGTGCGCCGATTGCGTTCGTCGATGGCGCGGTCGGAGGAACGGCGCTCCTCGCCCGAACCGAGACCGCGTTCGGCTACTGGCTGAAGGAGGGTCCCGGCAGCCTTTACCAGAACACCCTCGATCAGCTGAAAGCGGTCGGCGGCACGGCCGACCTCATTCTCTGGATGCAGGGCGAGACGGAGGCCAGCGCGCGGACAGTGACCGCGGACGAGTATGCGAGCGCGCTCCAGGGCCTCCTGGCCAAGGCCCAGGCCGATATGGGCAGCCCGCCCGTCATCATCGGCGGGCTGGCGGCCTCGCCGCTCTTCCCGGCCGGCTTCGACGCGATCCGGGCCGGCCAGATCGCCACCGCCGAAGCGATGGCCGACGTGGACTACGTCGCCTCCGATCTCAGCCTGGAACTCATCGACCACGTTCACCTCACCGGCGCCGCCCGCGTCTGGCAGGCGATCGAGGTGGCGAAGGCCGCCGCCATCACGCTGGGCGGGCACGCCCCCGTTCCCGATCCGCGGCTGGCGGGCACCGACGCGGCCGACGATCTGGCACCCGGCGCGGGCGACGACGTGATCCGGAGCCTCGGCGGCGACGACCGCGTCGATGGCGGCGCCGGACGCGACGTCATCGCCGGCGGCGCGGGCGACGATCTCCTCCACGGCGGCGAGGACGACGACGCGGTCTACGGCGACGACGGCATCGACACGATTCACGGGGACGGGGGGAACGACGTCCTCTTCGGCGGGCGCGGTGACGACGTCCTCTACGGCGGTGACGGCCGGGACCTCCTCAACGGAGGCTCCGGGCGCAACCTGCTCATCGGCGGTAACGGCGACGACACCTACACGATCGCGATCATCACCGACCACAGCCCCAACAGCGATGCGGTGGTGACCAACCAGATCGTGGAACTGGTGGGCGGGGGCTTCGATACCGTCAGTACGTCGATTTCCTACACGCTCGACGTCAATGTCGAGCAGCTCATCCTGGCCGGCAATACCGCGATCGACGGGACGGGCAACGACGATGACAACGTCATCCTGGGCAATAACGGCGTCAACGTCATTTCGGGCCTGAACGGCGATGACATCCTGCGCGGCTACGGGGGCAACGACACCCTCTACGGCGGCGCGGGCAACGACATCCTCTACGGCGATATCGGCTTCGATGCCCTGTTCGGGGGCGAGGGCGACGATCGCTACTACACCGACGCCAACGACACGATCACCGAGGAGGACGGCCAGGGCATCGACACGGTCTTCGCGACCACATCCACCCTGCTGGTCCGCAACGTCGAGAACCTCACTCTGATCGGTTCTTCGGGGATCAACGGAACGGGCAACGAGCTCGCCAATATCATCATCGGCAATGCCGCGGCGAACGTGCTCGATGGCGGCCTCGGCGCCGATATCCTGATCGGCGGGGTCGGCAACGATACCTACATCGTGGACGATGCCGGCGACGTCGTCATCGAGAGGCCCGGGGAGGGCCGGGACCTCGTCAAGGCGTCGATCTCCTGGACGCTCGGGAGCGACCTCGAGGATCTGACGCTGACCGGCACCGCCGACCTCGCCGGGACCGGCAACGGGCTCGCCAACGTCATCACGGGCAATACCGGCGCCAATCTCCTCACGGGCGGCGACGGCAACGACACGTTGCAGGGCGGCGCGGGGGCCGACACGCTCGTGGGCGAGGCCGGGGCGGATTACCTGCTGGGCGGGGAGGGGGACGATCTGCTGATCGGCGGGGCGGACAACGACCGCCTCGATGGCGGCCTGGGCGCCGACCGGATGCAGGGTGGCGCCGGCGCCGACACCTACACGGTGAACGACGCGGGCGACGTGGTCGACGAGACGGGCGGCGATGGCATCGACCTCGTCAACAGCTCGGTCAGTTTCGACCTCGGTGATGCGGCGCGGACGATCGGGGCCGTCGAGAACCTGACGCTGACCGGCACCGACGACCTCGCCGGCGCCGGCAACGCGCTGACCAACGTCATCACGGGCAATGTCGGCGCCAATCTCCTCTCGGGCGGCGGCGGCAACGACTACCTTTACGGCATGGCCGGCAACGACACGCTCATGGGCGATGCCGGGGCGGATTACCTGCTGGGCGGGGAGGGGGACGACCTGCTGATCGGCGGGGCGGACAACGACCGCCTCGATGGCGGCCTGGGCGCCGACAGGATGCAGGGCGGCGCCGGCGCCGACACCTACACGGTGAACGACGCGGGCGACATCGTCGACGAGACGGGCGGTGACGGAACCGACGTCGTCAACAGCGCGATCGATTTCAGCCTCGGCGATGCGGCGCGGGCGATCGGGGCCATCGAGAACCTGACGCTGACCGGCACCGCCAACCTCGCCGGTACCGGCAACGGGCTGGCCAACGTCATCACGGGCAATGCCGGCGCCAATGTTCTCTCCGGCGGTGACGGGGCCGACTCCCTGCTCGGCGGTGCGGGGGACGATGTCCTTGCGGGCGATGAGGGCAAGGATACGCTGACCGGCGGGGCGGGCGCCGACAGTTTCGTGTTCGGCGCGGCCAGCGCGACCAGCACCGATCGGGTCATCGACTTCAGCAGCGCGGCGGGTGACAAACTCGTGTTCAAGGCCGTCGATTACGGTCTCAACGTCGGTCAAGGCGTGGACGCGACGGGTCAGCTGAATGCGGATTACTTGGAGTACGGGGCGGCGGCGAGCCGCTCGCACGCGACGTTCGTGTTCAACAGCCTCACCAAGACGCTGTCCTGGGACGCGGATGGCGCGGGAGGGCAGGCCGCCGTGGCGGTGGCCATCTTCACGATCCCCACCGGCATGGCCGCCGGCGATTTCCTCAAAGCTTCAGACGTTCAGTTCGTTCTGAACCGGTCGTTGCCCGCCCCGAGCCTAGCGCTTCGGTCGGACACGGGCATCTCGGCGAGCGACGGCATCACCCAGGACGGGACCGTGGTCGCGGTTCCCGGCAGTCCGGGCGGCAGCCTGCGCTACACGGTCGACGGCGTCGCGGTGGCGACCTACGATCCGACCGCGCTCGCCGACGGTGCCCACACCGTCACGGTGACGCAGACCGACGCAGCGGGCAACGTCTCCCCGACGACCTCGCTGAGCTTCGTCCTCGACCGGACCGCACCCTCCGCACCGAGCCTGGTGCTTGGGTCGGACACGGGCGCCTCGGCGAGCGACGGCGTCACCCGGGACGCGACCGTGGTCGTGGCCGCCGGTGAGCCGGGCGGCAGCCTGCGCTATACGGTCGATGGCGTCGCGGTGACGACCTACGATCCGACGGCGCTCGCCGACGGCACCCATACCGTCGCGGTGACGCAGACCGATGCGGCGGGCAACGTCTCCCCGACGACCTCGCTGAGCTTCGTCCTCGACCGGACCGCACCCTCCGCACCGAGCCTGGTGCTTGGGTCGGACACGGGCGCCTCGGCGAGCGACGGCGTCACCCGGGACGCGACCGTGGTCGTGGCCGCCGGTGAGCCGGGCGGCAGCCTGCGCTACACGGTCGATGGCGTCGCGGTGACGACCTACGATCCGACGGCGCTCGCCGACGGTGCCCACACCGTCACGGTGACCCAGGCCGACGCGGCGGGCAACGCCTCCCCGACGACCTCGCTGAGCTTCGTCCTCGACCGGCTCGCGCCGAGCCTCTCGATCTCGGCCAGCGACGCGCAGCTCACCGCCGGTGAGACGAGCGAACTCACCTTTCAGTTCAGCGAGACCATCTCGGGTTTCTCGTCGGACAGCGTATCGATCAGCCATGGCCAACTGGGGCGGTTCGCCAAGGTGGGCGAGCGGACCTACACGGCCCTGTTCACCCCCGATTCCGACTACGCGGGCGAGGGGCTCGTGAGTGTCGGGGGCGCCTCATACGCGGACAGTGCCGGGAATACGGGCGGCGGAGGCCAGATCGTTTTCACGATCAATACCGTCGCGACGTCACGGATCGCCGGCACCGCGGGCGACGACATGTTGCGAGGGACGGCCTCCGACGACCGCATGTACGGTGACGCCGGAAACGATGTCTTGTTGGGCTATGCCGGCAACGACGTGCTCTATGGGGAGGGCGGGAACGACCAGCTCGATGGCGGGACCGGCGCCGACACGATGCGTGGCGGGATCGGCGACGACACCTATACGGTCGAGAACGTGGGCGACGTCGTCGACGAGAGCGACGGCTCGGGTGCCGCGGACCGCGTCCTCAGCTCGATCAGCTTCGACCTCGGTAACCGGACGCACGTGCTCGGCGAGGTCGAGATCCTCATGCTGACCGGCACCGCGGCGATCAACGGCACGGGTAACGAACTCTCGAATAAGCTGGGCGGCAACGCGGCGGCCAACATCCTCGATGGGGGTGGCGGCAACGACTTTCTCTACGGTGTCGCCGGGAACGATACGCTGGTGGGCGGCGCGGGCAACGACCGCCTCGACGGCGGTGCGGGCGCTGACCTCATGCGCGGCGGCGCCGGCGACGACACCTACGATGTCGACAATGCCGGCGACGTGGTCGACGAAAGTGACGACCCTTCGGGCATCGACCTCGTCAACAGCGCCATCGACTACACGCTCTCGACCAACGTCGAGAACCTGACCCTGACCGGCACGGCGGCGCTTCACGGCACGGGCAATGCCCTTGCCAATCGGCTGAGCGGAAACGGCGCCGCCAACGTTCTGTCCGGTGGTGACGGGGCCGATGTACTGCTCGGCAATGCGGGGGACGATGTCCTGGCCGGCGACGGCGGCAAGGATACGCTGACCGGCGGAGCGGGCGCCGACAGTTTCGTGTTCGGCGTGGCCAGCGCGGACAGCACCGACCGGATCCTCGACTTCAACAGTGCGGCCGGGGACAAACTCGTGTTTCGCGCCAGCGATTACGGTCTCGGCGTCGGTCACGGCGTGGACGCATCGGGTCATCTGAATGCGGACTACTTCGAGTACGGGGCGGCGGCGAGCCGGTCGCACGCGACATTCGTCTTCAACGGTTCATCGAAGACGCTGTCCTGGGACGCGGACGGGGCGGGGAGCCAGGCGGCCGTAGCGGTGGCCGTCTTCACGGTGCCCACCGGCATGGCAGCCACCGATTTCCTCAAAGCCATCGACGTCGATTTCATCGTGTAACGATCCGCGCCCGCACCCCGAGCCTGGCGCTCGGGGGCGGGCCGTGGCCGCGATCCCCGGTCGGCGGGGCAGGGGCAAGGGATCCGACGCGACGCTCACGCCTGACCATCCCCGAACCACGCTCGCTGGCGCGTTCCGGAGACGGCGAGGCGTGCCGCGGAGGAGGGGGCCTGTGCGGACCGCCCGGCCCTCCTCGACCAAGGAAAGGCGCGGCGATCCGCGACCGCCGCCCGTTCGTGCCGGCTGGATACCGCCCCGATCATAGCGCGGCGGTTCAACCATCCCAGGCCGGTTGCCATGCCGCCTCGCAGCCCGTCAGTGTGCATGTCACCGCTAAATGGCGGCGGATATCCGAATTTGGCGGGATCAGCCGGGATTTGCCGGGACAGCGTGGGACACGGCAGTACCGTTTTGGTCAGGCTGCCGGGGTGGGCATGATGACAAATGGATTTGGGATCACCCCGTTTTGGTGGATGGTCAGAGGACTTGGCTAAGTAGATTTCATCGTAGACGCCCCTGGGGGCAGTCTCCTGCTCGTAGACTCTGGCTGCGTAACGCGGTTGGGTAAGGGGGGCGGCTCTCGAGCATCGGGAAACACCTCACGCGAAAGCGCACTCTGTGTTTACAAAAACAGGGCAATCCCAGAGTTCGCTATAGCTGCACTGCAACACAGCAGATTGCCGAGCACGCGATTGAGATCGCGTCGCTTGGCCTCTATTTCTCTACGTGCCGGTGGTCGAATTCGGGACACTGCCCAATAGCGGGTAGGAGGGGTTACGGCCTCCCGCCGGTACCCCTAGACACTTTCCGGCCAGACTCTCGGCACCCGATTAAGATCGCACCGCCCAATCTCTATCCTCCTGAAAGTCGGTGAACGAAATCGGGGCACTCGACGGCGATGCTCTTGCCTCGCGCGGTCTGAACCTTAATCTGGCGCAGCAGCAGCGCGACCTGTTCCACGCTCGGGCTCTGTTCTTGACCTTGACCCAGCCAACTGGTCCGCGCCGAGCGCAAGTTTTTCGGGCATCCTGAACCCTGAAGGAGGGCGGGTGCCATGTCTCGCAAACGCTTCACGAACGAGCAGATCGCTTTTGCCCTGCGGCAGGCAGAGAACGGTGCGACGGTGGACGAGGTCTGCCGGAAAATGGGCATGTCCGAGCCGGCGTTCGACCGGTGGAAGAAGCAGTTCGTCGGCATGGGCGTGCCAGAGATCCGGCGGCTGAAGCAGCTGGAGGACGAGAACGGCAAGCTCAAGCGGTTGGTCGCCGACCTGACGCTGGACCGCTCCATGCTGCAGGACGTGCTCAAGCGAAAGTGGTGAGGCCCGCCGTTCGCCGCGAGGTCGCCGGCCACCTGCAGGTGGCCTACGGCATCTGCGAGCGACGGGTCTGCCAGGCTACCGGCTTCGGCCGGTCGTCTCAGCGTTACCGCAAGCGCTCTGATCCGCAGGTGGCGCTGCGGATGCGGCTGAAGGAACTCGCTGCCGCACGGGTGCGCTATGGCTACCGGCGACTGCACATCCTGTTGCGGCGGGAGGGCTGGGCCGTGAACCACAAGTGAACGTACCGGATCTACCGCGACGAAGGGCTGTCGATCCGGACCAAGCTGCCCAAGCGCAAACGGGCCTGGCGCTACCGGCTAGGGCGGCCTGTGATTGGTGGTCCCAATGAGGTCTGGGCCATGGACTTCGTGTCCGACCGCCTGTTCGACGGGCGTCCGTTCCGAATTCTGACGGTAGTGGACTGCCACACGCGAGAGGCGCTCTCGCTCACACCAAGAGCCAACTTACGCGCCTTCCAGGTGACTGAGGCGCTCGACGCCTTGGCCCAGCTGCGGGGTCGGCCCAAAAGCCTACGGGTGGACAATGGGCCGGAGTTTGCCGGTCGTATGCTCGATCAGTGGGCCTACCTGAACGGGGTCGAGATCGACTTCTCCCGACCGGGCAAGCCGACCGACAACGCCTACATCGAGTCGTTCAACGGCCGCCACGGGCGGAATGTCTGAACGCCTCGTGGTTCCTGTCGCTGGCCGATGCCCGCGAGCGCATCGAGGACTGGAGGTGTCACTACAACGAAGACCGCCCCCACACGGCCCTGGGCGGCTTGACGCCTCGAGCCTTCGCCAACCAAGCTGTCACAGCCCAAGAAATTGCATAGGTGGCGGACCACAAACCGGGTCAACTCTACGGCCTACAAGCCATACCTTAGGGCGGACCACTTCGGTGGGGCGGATCAAGTTGCGCCCGTCATTGGCGGCGATTCTTGATGGAGTGAGCGGCTACATTTCGGAGTTCGGCGCCACGCCCGATCTGGCGGCGCCAACTGCTCGGCGGCGCTGCGGCCACAGCAAGGAGCCGCAGCCCCGTGGTGGTGCGACAGCTCTTCGGGATGTACAGGGTCAGAAGGCCACAATATGGTCCAGCGCGAGATGCCATAAAGGAGCTGTCGATTCCGATGACCGACTTGGTCGAGAACCACAGAGGCTGAACCATCGTGGACCATAGGATTCAGTTACAGCGTGCGATGATGGACCTGCTTCGCGCGCCCTCCGCGCAAGCCAGGCAGGTGTCGGCTGAAGCAATCAGCCGAGCGGCCTTGGACTTCGCGGCTTCCTACGAAGCGGCGCCGCGTCCGGAGCCCGCACAAGCGCTAGAGCGCGACAAGCACGCTCTGGCCCTAGCAGGCGACCGGCTGGACGAGATTGACGATACAACCCTGGACGCGTTCAATAAGCTTCTACCTTGGGCAGCGATGACGACGGACCGTCGGGGGCGGATCGTCGGGGGCGCCTGGAGCAATACGAAGCGTGCAAACTTCGGTAAGTTGATCGACAATCGCATTCGCGAGTTCGATCGCTTTTCACCGCTCAAAGGAAAGCACGTACTCGAGATTGGCTGCTTCGAGGGTATCCACACCCTTGGCTGCCTGCTTCTAGGGGCACGAGTTACGGGCGTTGACGGGCGTATAGAGAACATAGTGAAGACGATGGCACGCCTCTGGGCGTATGGGCAGACTACGCCGCTTCTTTTTTGGGACCTGGAAGGCGAGCCACCCTACAGTCTAGCGCAATTCTGGGACGTGCTCCATCATATCGGTGTTCTTTATCACCTCACTAACCCAGTCGAGCATCTCGACCTTGTTCTGCCGCGAACGAAGCAAGCGATCATCCTCGATACACATGTCGCCTTTGACGACGAGCACGTCGATGGGACGTATACGGTCGCTGGCCGCATCTACCGCTACCAGCTGCAGCAGGAAGCCCATACGGTTAGCCCGTTTGCGGGACTTCGCGATCATGCTAAATGGCTACGTGTAGAGGACCTGGAAGACATCTGCCGTCGTCACGGCTTCGCTGACATCCGCAGGGTCGAAGATCGCAACGAACGAAACGGAAGGCGGGTCCTGCTCTGGGCGTTTCGCGAGTCCGTTGCTTAGGCAACGGGCCAGGATACGGTGCCAAGCGGGCGCTTTCACCCAAGTGCGATGTTGGGTATGGCGGTCGTGCAGTCGGCTACCCGTGACTGCTTTCAGCTTCCCTTCGTCGTGCAAGACTTGCTAGTTGTCGATACTGGCGGAGCGAGACGCGCTCGCTGTATGAGCGGCGGTATGCTTGGATATGGTATGGGTTGCCATTTGCTCATATGCAACAACGGGAGAAATCGATTTGTCGCCTTCGCCTCTCGACGCACTCGGCACGGCCGAGCCGACAAAACGAACGGCGCTTTGCTGTATTGCTCGTAATGAAGCGCGCGATATCGGTGAATGGATTATATACCACGCGCGGATCGGTTTCGACGCCATCATCCTCTACAATCACCGTTCGGTCGATAGCACGGGCGAGGTTGCACGGAGAGCCGCTGCCCTCGCTGAGGTAGATTTGACTGTCGTTCCCTGGGACGAGGAGATTAGTCCTCAAAACAAAGCTTACAGCCATGCATTAGATACTTTCGGTGAACGCTTCGAATGGATGGCGTTCATCGACAGTGATGAGTTCATTGTTCCGGTCAAGGATCGCACGATCGGACAGTTTCTAGATTCACTCGGGCCGGTTTCTGCGGTCGCTATCCACTGGGTCTGCTATGGATCTTCGGGGTACGTGGCGTTCCCAGCGGGTTCGGTCACGGCATCGTTTTTGTGGAGAGGACCGCTGGGCCTGTCGATCAATTGTCATGTTAAGATGATTGTCCGCCCAGAAAAGGTCGATCGAGTGATCAATCCGCACTATTTTAGCTTGAAGGACGGGAGCGAATGTTACACCCCCATGCTTGAATTGCCTTCCTGGAGGAAACCCGGCAAAACTCTCTCGCCTTCCGGGCAGGACATTATTCGCATTAATCATTACTTTACCCGATCTCGTGCTCATTTTTTAGAAAAACTTGCTCGCCCAAGGGCGACAAAAGCCCATGTGGTTCGGGTTGATAATTTTGCTGAGAATGACACGAACGACGAGCTTGATCCCGTCATTCCTTATCTATTTCCTAATGTCCTCACAGAAATTAAGTCGAATCTTGCTTTAATACGGCCAGTTGCCCGTGAGATATCGACATCCGGCGGCGAAAGCGTTTAGCAACAATCGAAACAACTTTGATCTGCGATCGCCGAGTCGATAGCTGGAAGGTGCTGCGTCGTCCGTATTGGGGCAGTGTCGCCGACTGCGTCGGATCCACCTCAATGAATTTTAAGTGTTTGTAAGTAGCTGTCAAACCAACACCCAAGGGTGCTGCGCATCCTGCATGTTTCGCTTGGACGCGCGGTGCCTGCTGAAGCGGCACCTGAGGCAAAGATGACGACCAGAATACCTGCTCCCGGTTTTCCAAACGCTTATCTTTGTAATTACGATGCACATCAGATCGAGCGCGATCTATCATGCGCAGAGATCATGCCGCAAGGCGTTGAGCCTGAGCTAATGACATTCAATGATGTCTGGATGTATCCGGGCTTTTCTAGTCTTTATCAGGACAACGGCGAACGCATTCCAGGAACCGAATCTAGGTATTTTCGCCCCAATACGCCGGTCCGTCCTGCAGATATTGAAAGATCGGCAGTTGCGAATGACGGAAATAGTCCGCTGTTAGTAGACCCGTCCGCGCTTCGGAAGTTTTACGGCGGATTTCTCACGATAGATAGGCCTATCTTATATTTCGGGATGTACACGCGGCATTACGGCCACTTTCTGACCGATAGCATGAGTCGGCTATGGGCGAACCGGTCGCTTCCAAGCGATTTGATGCGCGTCTTCCTGCCCCACGGATCGCCTGATCGGGCAAAAATTCCATTTATTAAATTTATAAATGAAAAACTAAATTTGGGGTCGTTGCCGCCAGAGATCACCTCGTATCCAGTGCGGTTCAGAAAAGTCGTTGTGCCGGAGCCGGCCTTCCAGACGCGATACAGGATCTTCGACAACGCCGACACTCCTCACCTTGACGTAACGCATGCTGTCGACCACGCCGATGAACAAACGCGGCCAGTCTATCTCAGCCGATCTCGGCTTCAACAACGGCTCCGTGACATCAGCGATGAGGATCAGGTAGAGGCTATATTCCGTAGTCGTGGATTTCAAGTTATTTATCCGGAAATGCTAACCCTTTCAGATCAGATCAAGATCTTTAATACCGCTCCAATCCTTGCTGGATTCATAGGTTCGGCTTTTCACACTGCCTTGTTCTCTCGGCGCAGCTACTCGGGGCAGATGATCTTGATTGCTGGAAACGAAGTCCTGAGTGCGCGTTTTCTTCTTATTGGGGCGATCAAGGGCTTTACTACCGATTACGTCAAAGCGGGCCGCTACAGCAGCTCGTCAGGAAAACGAGAGGTCATTCCTGACGTGGACGCGATCAAGAGCTATCTCGAGTCCAAGTTCTAAGGGGTCCGCACCATTTCAAAAGTGTCCGTGCCTGTCTCCCGAAGTGGATTGGCAGAGATCTGCTTTAAGCCGGGCCTGACAATTTTGTTGTCAATCCAGTCGTTGTAGCCGCTTCCGCCGCGAACGTAGGCATACTTCCCATTGCCGCCCGGATCTAGAACATTGTTCTCGATGATGTTGTCCGTCGCAATCCCTCCCCCCTCGCTGCCATTGCCGGTTCGAATGCAGGCCGTGTCCGACCCGTCATAGGTTCGTCGGGCGTTGACCTCCTTGACGGTGTTTCGGCTAATGGTGTTCCGCGCTGTGTTCGCCTGACCGCGAGACGACCCAACGATTACGATGCCTGCGATGCCGGAGCGAAGAACTATGTTGTCAGTGACGTTGTTGTCGGATGCGCCATGAATCAGCTTGATTCCGAATAAATACGAATCTGTGACCGTGTTATCTGTGATCTGGCCGGTGATGCCAAATATATCGAGACCCTCGCCTACGTTTGCGACGTGATTTTTTCGTATAACGTAATCTGATACATGCAGCAGATTGATTCCGTCGGTCTGGTATCCGTGCGCTTTGAAGAATTCCGGCGAGACGGTCATGTTCAAAATGGTGTTTTCGGCAATCACGATTCCCGATGACGAGACGCCGGCGACCGTGTCGTTGTCGACCTCAATCCCGGTAATCTGAGGAAGCGCAGGCCAGACGCTATCGTCGTAAAAGTCATGGATACGGTTTCGAGTGATGCGGTTCTTGCCCGTGAGTGAGGCTGCCTTGATGCCGCAGCCCAGCGGGAAGCCGGAAATGTCGAGCGCGTCGATGACGAGATTGCGGACGTTTCGGGCAACGACCGCGTTGACGCAGCGATTTGTCTTTCGCTCTGATTCTATTCTGAAGCCGCGGAGGACAGGCGTGTCGCGCGGCTGCGACGGATCGCGCTTCGACCCCGACAGGTCCAGCACCACGGCGTTATCGCCGTAACGTCCGGCAACCGAGAGGTCGCGATTGTTGAACGAGGCCGCGGGCACAAAAATGGTAGCGCCGCCGCTGCCTACCAGCCCACCGGCATCGGGGATGGCGAGACGGCGGTTCAAGACGTACCGCTTTCCGTCCGTGAGGCGAACCGGCCGCCGGTTCTCGGCCATGTAGGCCACCGCCCGCCCGAAGGCCTCGTCGTCTGCTGCCCACCCGTCGCCTTTGGCTCCAAAGTTTTCGACAGCAAGGAGTTCGGTGCGGTCGGCGTCGGTGCCACGAGCTAGACGGAGGTAGGCAGGACCGGCCGGCGCTACGCTCTCTGAGAAGGCCGCTGCGCCTTTCGTGGCGGTGAATGCCGCGAGGCTAAGGCCCGCGCCGAGGAGCCTCCGCCTTGTCGGATCGTGCAGATCGGAGGAGACTGAGTCCTTGCGCATAAAGGGTCGTCCAGTGATGCACCGCGACATCTCAAATTAGGGTATGTGCACGAGGTCGACAGCCGCAGCGTATTAAGAGCGTATAGCTTAATTCAGGTTCGGGAGGAACTAGCGTATCGGTCTGAGGTCTTACGTTGTTGGCTTCTTACGCGTCACTGTCGAATCTATTGGCGCAGGCTGTCTTTGCTGCAGGGCCGCTGAGCGGAGGTCACCGTGATAGGGGAGGGCGACGCGCCCATTGCAGGGCCGATCGAATCGCGCAAGCCCTGACCAAGGGGCTATGCTGGCTCTCGGCACCGGAGCCGTCGTGTCTCGCGTTGACAACTCGCATTAGATCGGTACGAGCGACCAGTCGGGCGATCTTTTTGTTTTCCCGAACTCTTCTTAAAATTTTATCCGATCTGCTCTTAACATGGGTCTCCCCGCATAACGGCCCGCAACGATGGTGGTATGTCGCAATGATCAACCAGAACTTGATCTTCGATCTGGGGATGAGCGAGGGGAACGACACGGCCTACTATCTTGCAAAAGGCTTCAGCGTCGTCGGCGTTGAGGCAGATCCAGTAATTTGCGTTGCGCTGCGAAATCGGTTCGCCCACGAGATCGCAGCTGGTCGCCTTGATCTATTCAACGCCGCCGCCTTTCACACGGCCGGTATGGCGGTCGATCTTTGGAGGAATGACGCTGCGCAGGGCACGTCCTCTCTTCGCAAAAGCAACAAGGCCCAATTTGCGGACTCTCAGCGTTCCTTCTCGGTTAAGACGGTGGATTGGCCGACCCTAGTTACGAAACACGGTGTGCCACGCTACTGCAAGATCGACATCGAAGGTGGAGAGATCGACTTCCTGAAGTCGGTGTCGGGAGCCGAGGCGCTTCCGCCCTACATGTCGGCCGAGAGCAAGACACTGGAACCGATCGTGGCGCTCCACGAACTCGGCTACCGACATTTCAAACTTGTGGACCAGGGCGCCGTACGCTCCTTTCCGATCTGCAACCCTCCACTCGAGGGGACCTATGTTCCCAAGCCCGATTGGAGACACACGTCGGGTCCGTTCGGGCGCGAACTGCCCGGCCCGGCTTGGCTCTCCTTCAACGAGATTAAGGATCTGTTCCAGACTCTGCTGGAGATCAAGCGGCACCGGACTGTCGGCTGGACCTGGTATGACTGCCATGCGGCCATCGAGGTCGACTGACGTGGCTCCCAGATTTTATCCAGCTTGATCCTGAGTGCTACAGTAAATTTTGGTGACGTTTCCAAAAAATACTGATCCGGATAGAAATTGAGTTCGGCTTTTTGCGAGGACCGAACGGATGAAGCGGAATCTTGTGTCTGAAGAGCAGATCGGCGGGGTGATGAAGGAGGACGAGGCGAGCGCGGAGGTGGCCGATCTGTGCCCGAAGCATGGCTGAACGAGACGAAGTTCTTGGCTTGGAAGTTCAAGTTCGACGGTCTCGATGCGGGTGAAGTCAAGCGCCTGCGATCTTCGGAGCACGAGAACACGAAGCTGAAGTAGCTGCTTGCCGAGGCGATGCTCGACAACACCGCGCTGAAGGTCTGCTGGGGAAAAAGGTGACGCCTGCTGTCCAGTGAGAGGCTGTCGCGCATCTTCGGACGGTTTTCGAGATAAGCGAGCGGCGGGCGTGCCGGCTCCTGGCCTGCTGCCGGATGGTCGAATTCGAGACTCTGCTCAAAAGCGGGTAGGAGGGGTTACGGCCTCCCGCCGAGACCCCTAGACACCTTCCGGCCTGACGCTCGGCGCCCAGTTGAGATCGCCCCGCCCAATCTCTATTCTCTTGAGCGTCGGTGGACGAAATCGGGGCACAGCCCAAAAGCGGGTAAGAGGGGGCACGTCCTCTCGCCGACATACCATCATGGCGGTGGGCGCCGTCACGCTCGAGCTGCCGCCCCATAATCTAATTGGGTTACATCTACCTCAATCTCACCGCGCACTTAGTGAAAATTTGGAGATGATCATCGGCTTTTGAGGCATCGCGCTGCAGGTTTTGGCCTTATACCGAAACGCATGCGTAGCTGGTCAATACTGCAGGTTCGAACGAATGTATCGTTTCTTTAACAGTAGTTTCCTCTGCATATTTTCTCTATGCGAATGAGGCTATTTTGGGCGCCGGGCCGGGGGCATATAATGACTTTGCCGTCTCGGTCGTGAGTTTCGACGCGAACGACCTCTGGCCTCATGAAGATTGCAGCTCGGTCAAAATTTTAACTTGTGCAGGATCCGCCTTGGGTGGAAGTTGACCTAATCACTCGCTTGCTAGGTGGTAGCGCATCTTAAATGCCTCGGTTTTCGAACGGTGCATTGGGCCTGCGTATGGACAGGCTTCGCGCCGTTCTGGAGCGGCCCCCCGAGACCAATGCAAGCTGCCGCGTACTGGGAAGTCCGCACCAGTCCAGGGTCGGGCCGTGATTAGCTGTACGCCCGTTTTGGATGACGAGCAGGAGCCGCGAGCCCTTCTCGTTGCCAGATGTGTTCGACGCGCTACACGTCCATGCCTTGACAGCGTACGAGATCAGAGTTCAGTTCGGGCATAATTTGATGATAGAATTTGAGGAAGCGATGAACAATCCAGGATTGGCTGACGCAGCCGTGGCAGGTCCATCCTTCAAGCTAACGTCGACTTCATTTCAGAGGCGGACGGCTTAGGGCAGGTGCAAGATACGAGCTACTGGACCTAGACCAGCGGAAATTCCGCCGCTTACAACAAGCTTTCACTGAGGTATGGGGAGGGGGATTGTGACGAAAATACCGGGACCTTCCGTAAACTATACGTCGTATGACGGGGACTCGTTGACGCTATATCCGTGGTTGGGAAGAAATGTCGCTTTGCTAACAGCTTCCAATTTCCTTGACGGCAGTGTAATGGAGCAAATAATTAACAAATTAGACGATGGATATGACATCTACGCTCAAATCACTGGACGCGAACCAAATCCGTATCTTGTTTACAGTGGTATTGCGTCCATTGCTCAAGTCCCGAGCGCATTCAAAGGCGGCGCAAGTGCTATAGGATATTTAGGTTTTACAGGTATTGAAATAACGAATGCACCATTTAATAAATTATACGATGAGGTTTCAGCTAGCAATACATTCGATCAAACGTTATTCTATGAGTTAGGGCGCAATTTTTGGTTCTATGGAGATCAGTTAGGGGCTTTTGATCCTTTCGTGACTGGTTTCGCGATTGTCAACCGATTTATATCGATGCAGGAAGCAGGTGTTTCAGGCAGTACGTTCAACGGCCTCACTTTCGATGAATTCAAAATCTCCATTTTGGAAGATTTGATACAAACGTTTCTTTCAGGTTCGTCTTACACTATTGCAAACACTCTCGGTGTATATCAGGGTGTCCCAAGTAATAATGGTTGGGGCGCGGCTGATCTAGCTGCATCTGTCCTGTACCAAGTGTTCGAAGATTTTGGTATTGAAGCATATTCAAATTTTTATCGGAAACTTGCGCTGCTTCCAGCAGCAAGCACACAGGTAGATGCGTTTAACAATTTAGTCGTAGCAGCCACGCAGGCGACTGGATTTGATTATGGATTTTTAGACAAACCCGCTGGCATATCGTATATAACGGGCGGCAGGGCTTCAGATAGCTTATTCGCTGATGGCAGCGGAAATCCCGTCTTTGGTTTTGCAGGTAACGATGTAATTGGGGGCACAGCAGAATCGGATCGCCTGTTTGGAGACTCCGGTGATGATGCCCTTTTGGGAGCGGCGGGAATAGACAATCTTGTAGGTGGAGCAGGCAACGACATCCTGTTCGGCGGTGACGACGACGATCGCCTCGCTGGAGGAGCAGGTGACGACACTCTGGAAGGCGGGACGGGTGCGGACCTCCTGGTGGGTGGCTTGGGCAATGACACCTACGTGGTGGACAACGCGTTCGACATAGTGATCGAGACCGATGGCCAGGGCGCTGACATCGTCCAGTCTTCCGTCTCTTTCTATATGAGTGGGCAGGAACTCGAAAACCTGACCCTGACCGGTTCAGCTGCTATCAACGGCACCGGTAACTCCATTGCCAACACGATCACCGGCAACAGCGGCGCCAACATCCTCAATGGCCTGGTTGGCGCCGACACGATGATCGGCGGGGCCGGCTCCGACACC
>NZ_BPRE01000020.1 GCF_022179765.1 Methylorubrum suomiense
GGCGCTTCGGGCCACAGCTCGGCGGCGGCATCCGCCAGCATCTCGACCAGGCCCTGGTTCAGCTCGGGCGGCAGGGCCTGAAATTGACGGAGCCGGAGCAGGGCTGAGCGCATCAGAGACGGCGCGTCAGACGGCGGTAGCCCTCGGAAGCGCGCTCGACAGGGTCGGCGTTCGGGTCGTGATCGCGCGGGTCGGAGCCGGCGCGGCAGACGCCGGCCGGGCGGCTCACACCGTTCTGGATGACGGTGCCGTCGGGGGTGATGACCCGTTTTCTGGGCAAAGCAGCCTGCATGGCTTCCTCCTGTTCGGTACGTTTCGTACCTTGTGGGCTTAATGCATGTTCCGCGGCAGGACCGTCCTTGCCACGGATCGCGACGGTACGCAACGTACCGAAACGAACTTCTTAACGGATTTGACGGGGTGATGGTTCGTCGGCCAAGGTACAAGTTCGCGCCCGTGACTCGGGCGAAAGGAGATCTGCCGACGAAGTAGCTAGGAAAAACAAAGGCCTCCGACGCGCCAACGTCGAAGGCCTTGGGACCGACAAGCGGTCTAGTGGGCAAGAGCCCGGTTTCAGCTCCCACTAGATCATGAAGACCCAGACGGGTCAAGACGAAGCGCCAACTTCGTCAACGGTCCCCGTTTGCCTGTTGCTCGCCGGCCCTGAAGAGGGCCTGGGACATGACACGGGATGACGCCCTGCGGGCGCTCGCGGCGGATTTCGCCGCCGGGCACCTGTCGGAAGCTGACTACGTCGCACGCGATGCCGCGCTGCGAGCCGGACCCGCGCGCCAGCGGTTCTGGCCGCCGAGACGACGGCGCCTGGCCAAGCGGGATCGAGAGCATGTGCGGCGACTGGCCTACTCGGGCGTGATGCCGCCGGCACTCGCCGCGCGGTTCACGCCGTGTCAGCTCGCGGTGCTGCGGATCGTGGGGGACGCGGGCGTCTGCACGGCGTCGGTCGCCGAGATCGCCGGGCGCGCGGGCGTGTCGCCGCGGACGGTGCAGACGACGATCCGGCTGGCGCAGGGCGACGGCCTGGTGAGCGTGCGTGCTCGGCCGGTGTCGGCCGGGCGGCATGACACGAACGTGGTGACGGTCGTGTCGCCGGAGTGGCGTCAGTGGTTACGACGGGCGAGACCGACGCGGCGCCCGCTTCTCCCAGTCCCGGACGCGCGGCTTGCGGGCGAGACGGAGTACAGCCGGGCCGAGAGGCATCCGGTCGTTCATGACCGTCAGCCCGCCGGCCGAGTGGCGAACGCCAGCGACCCCGTTGCGGGCCCACTGATCCTCGATGTGCTCGCGGGCAACCGCGGGGTCGACGCCGGCATAGTCCCAGGCCTCGATCCCGGTCTCTTCGTAGGAGGAAATCTGACGCGGCTGCGCGGACATGGTGCGGCTCCGGGGGTGGGTGCAAACGGCGCCGCCCCTTCGGATACAAGATCTTAACAAGGGGCGGCTGTGAAGTGCGGGGTCAGGTGTGAGCCCAGGCGTCGTAGACGCCGAAGCTGTCGGTGAACTCGAACTCCTTGATCTGATCGGCAGCCGGGGGCTCGCCTTCGTCTTGGACGTAGCGGGTGATCGCTTCCTCGCGAGGCACGTTGAGGTAGGCGCGCATCACACCGGCCCAGCCGATGACGACGAGCCGGTTCATAGGCTTCCCGGCCTGCCGGCGGCGCTCGGCCGTCGCGGCCTCCTCGGGCTCGATGGAGCTGTCGTAGTGAGCTGGGTCGATCATATCGGATATGCTCCTGATCAGGCGGTGAACCCGAACTCGGCCCGCAGCTCGGCGGCGAGTTCGGGAGGAAGGTGCGGGAGGTAGCCGGCGGCGACCTCAGTCGCGCGGTCGAGGCCAGGGCGCTTCCCGGCCTTCAGGATCTGCCAGTAGGTGAGGTAGCGACGGGCCTGCGCCTCGTTCGGGTAGAGCGGGGGCATCAGGCGTGCGGCGCCTCCACCCCATCGACGTGCCCCAGCAGGAAGCTGCGCGTGTCGACGCTGCGGATGCCGGCCGGGGTGATGATGTGAGCGAAGCCGCCGAACTCGCCGGGGCGAGAGCGGTCGCTATCGAAGCAGCCCTCGACTTCAAGACGCGGCAGCTGGTCGGGGTGCGCCTTCACGAGCGCAGCCAGCACGTCCACGAAGTCGATGTCCGCATCTTCGAAATCGAACTCGTCGTCCTCTCTGAGATTGAGCGCCGCGATCTTCTGCGCGAGCGGGTTGTCGGGCTCAGCCTCGATCAGGGCGATCAGGTCGTCGTCGTGGAACTGGCTCGTGTCGATGTTCTCGTCGCAATAGAAGTACATCGTCTTCTCGGCCACGTTCTGACTGTGGTCGAGCATTGACATCAGGATCGTGCCGTTGAGCCCGCAAAGTAGATCGCACGGGATCGCGGGGGAGACGGTGAGCTTGGTGTAGTTGTTAGCCATATCTAATATGGTCCTCTTGGTACGAAACGGACTATTGGCTTCAGGCACGACTAGAGATCGGCGAGGTCGATCACCCACTCGTTGCCGCAGCACTCTGCTTGCGCGTCCTCGCGCGTGGCGAAGCGACGGGCGTTAAGGACGTTGCTGGTGTAGCTCGATGCTCTACCGGGATAGGCGACGTATCGCCCGTTGCTGTTCTTGATGATAAAACCACACACAGCTGAAGATCCTTCTCGCATTGCTCGACAAGCTTCCGCTGCGCGGGCGTCAGCTCCGTGAGGCGGTCGAATTGGACCAGACGCGCGGCCTCGTCGGCGGCGCGGCCGGTCTCGGTGAGGATGGCGGCGATACGGGCACTGGGTGCCTGCTCGACCGCCTCCTGGTTCGCGTGGGCGAGGCGGGTCAGGGCGGCCACAAGCCGCCAGTCATGCATCGGGGTCCACGCCGAGGGCGCGCAGCTCGCGCTCCAGCACCTCGACCCGATCCTTGACGTGCTTCGACACGACCTCGAACACATCGACGGTCTCGACCGCCGTGTTGCGCGTGTCCTGGCTGTCGAACTGGAAGATCCGGCCCAAGGGGCTTTTGGCCTCGCGACGGGCGTAGAAGATGACCTCGACGCTGGGGCCAGAGGCGTCGAGCCCATTGAAACGCTCGACGTCGGCGCGGGCGGCGCGCAGCTCGCGAGCGAGCTTGGCGGCCTGCTCCAGGTCCGCGACCCGAAGCGGGCCCGGCAGCGGGTCGCCGCCGTCGAGCACGAGGGCGTCCGTGTCATTCATGAGAGCTTCGAGCGCGCTCGCGCCAACTTCGTCTCCGTCCTTGCGGAGCGTACTGACGGCGCGGTTGAGTGCGCCGAAGCTGATGGTAGCTATCCTCATGATTTCACGCTCCAGACTGGGGGATGCTGCGCAGGCCCCGGAACGACGGACGCCCTTTTCCACCGACCGAGCGCCACGCGGCGCGGAAGGCCGGGCCGTCGAGATTGATCTCGTTCCGGTCGGTCTGAGCGGTCTGGCGGGTGAGGTTGATCCAGACGTCGAGCTTGCGTTCGTTGGTGCGCGCCCACTCGTGGTGGGCGAGCAGCTCGCGCCGAAGCGCGGTCAGGAAGTCGGCAAGGGTGCCGGTGAAGGTCTGGGTCACAGTGCGAACTCCCTCACGAGGGCCTGGTGCCGGTGGTGCGCGGCGAGAGCGTCGCGCAGGACGGTGTGGCGGGTGTCCCGGTACTCCCGGCGGCGAGCGCCGGGAGCGAGCTTGGTCAGGACATGGCGGACGCACTCGCGGTCGGTGGCGGCGACGTGCAGGTCGCGGACGGCGTAGGCGCCCATGCTCACGACAGGGCCTCGCGCATCACGCGCTGCCGGATCACCTCCTCCCACTCGGGCCGGCCGGTGGTGAGGAAGTTGCGGATCGCGTGGACCGCGTCGCCGGGCCGGGCCGCGTCCATGACGGACATCGAGCAGCAGCCGTTGTTGTTGTGACCGGGGTAGTAGAGGGGCGAGAGCGGCCCGTAGCCGTGGAGCGACGGATCGCTCTGGTTCACGTAGGCCTGCGCCTCGTCGCGCTCGTCGGCCGTGATGCAGATGTGCTCGGCCGAGAGATCGACGCCCTGCATGTGAAGCGAGACGTGACCGCCGATGCAGCAGGAGGTGCCGCAGTCGTAAGCTTTCGCCTGCCAGCCCATGTTGAAGCTGAGCCCGGTGGTGGCCTCGGCCTCGTTGACGTCGGGGCTTATCAGCTCGTCGTCCGGGGCGTAGGCGCTGGCGCCGATGATCTCGGCGACGCGGACGAGCGCCCGGTGCTCGGCGGGCTTGATGCCGAGCCGGCGGGCGGACAGGAACTTGGGCATGTGGTCCTCGCGGGTTGGTGATAGATCGCGGATAGCTATCTCGTAGCTATCCGGCATATCGGATATGGCTGGGGGATCAGTCGTCGTAGTTGGCGGCGAGATGCTCCTGGTCCCCGCGCTCTAGCGCGTTCGCCCAGGCGGGCTCACCCGTGGTCAGGAAGTTCTCGATGGCGTAGGAGGCGGTCAGCGGCGTGATCCGCGACCAGGTGCCCGAGCGGACATCCTCCTCGGGCGGATAGAACAGCTGCTCCTTGGGCGAGCCGTCGGGGGGCGCGGTCACGTACTCGCCAGCCCGCGTCATCATCTCCGGGGTCATGAGGACGGTCGCGACTTCGGTCACATCGACGCCCTCAAGCATGAGGCTCATGTGACCGCCGATGCAGAGGACCGCTCCACAGTTGTAGCCCGGCAATTCGAGAGCCTGGGCGACCGCGGCCATGTTGAAGCCAAGCCGGATCTCGGCGGTCGGGTTCACCATGTCGGGGGACCGGATGAAGTCCAGGTAGCTCAGCGCCCTCTCCGGCGGGACGGTGGGCGGCGCGGCCGGCGTGCGGAAGTGCTCCATCAAGCGAATGAAGGCGGCGCGCTCCTCGTTGGTGATGTTCAGCTCGGCGGCGGGCTTGAAGCGGGTCTGGGTCACGGTTGATCCTCGCGGGTTGGGATAGGTGGCGGATAGCTATTCTGTAGCTATCCGCGACATATCGGATATGGGTCGTGGTGGTGGAACGGTACGGATCGTACCGTCACGCAGCGACACGCAAACATGGAAGGCGGTTCCGCTCCGCGGCAGCCTGCGCTTGCCGGCGGGCCTCGCGCTCGGCCTGGTGCAGGGCCAGGAGCCGGTCTGCTTGTTGCTGGCTGGTCATGTTGTTCTCCTTGGTGCTGGCTACAGTACGTTTCGTACTGTTGCAAGAGGCAAAGTGCAGCCCGTGTTGAGGCCATGAACTTATTCGTGCGTGGTGAGATGCAGGAATGTCATCTGCCACAACGAGTTGCGTAGAAGATGTTGTTGACAGGGTTCGCATTCGCGGAGATGAGTCGCGATGACGTTTGCAGCCCTGCAAACGCTTCGCCGTATTAGTACGCAACGGTACGAAGCGGACAGGCACAACCGGCAACGGGAGGGGTCCAAGATGTTGTGCGCTGCACGGCAGGTATCGGGGGAGTACCCGCGTTCGCCACGTCGCTCCGTCGAGGCACGAATAGAGGTGATATATTTGCTGCAAGTATGTGGATAGGGGAAATATGATGAAGACGCCGTCAGGTCCGGCTAAGGCTAGCGCGGATATACTTAAAAAAGATTTATCGTCAAATTTGATATTGTCTGCTCTTACACACCTAGACCCGGAGTGGTCTGATATTACCGAGCGCGTAAAGCTCCCGATTGGGGAGACGGTCGTATTCAGAGGTAGCAGGCCTCGGAACATATACTTCCCGCTCGATGCGTGCGTGTCGATGCTGGTCGAGGCGCCGGGCGACAAGGTGAAGGTCGGCATGGACGCGCCCGCGGCCGAGGCCAAGACCGTCGAGATGCAGGTGGCGATGCTGGGATCCGACGATTGCGTCGGCGTGCAGGCCCTGCTTGGTCTCGGGATGGCGAACTACCGCTCGCACGTCGAGGTCGGAGGCTGGGCGTTCTCGTGCGCCGCGCAGGCCGCGCGCCGGCTTCTGGGCGAGAACGAGAAGGCGCGCGAAGTCATGCTGCGCTACGTCGACCTGCAACTGGCCGAGACCTGGCAGCTGACAGCGAGCGCCATGGGGAACTCGAACGACGCGCGGATCGCGATCTGGCTGCTCCAGGTGGCTAGCGTCATCGGCGACACGGCCATTCCCGTCACGCACCAGGGCATCTCGAACCGCATGAACATCCGCCGGCCGTCGGTGACGGAGGGGCTGCAGCGGATGGTGGATCAGGGCTGGATCCGGCAGGCGGGTCGCGGTCGTCTCGACATCATCAACGTCGAGGCGCTCATGCAGATGGCCTACCACCACGCTCCCGGCCAATTCGATCATCGGAAGGCGTTCCGCTCGTACCTGGAAGAGCTGCGGCAGAGTTAGGCCGCGTCCAGGGTGAGGGTCAGTGGCCTGGTGCGGGCGAACGCCGCGATCCGGGCCTGGCGCAACCGGGCCAGAACGGTCTCGTGCTCGGTCGTCATGTCGTCGTTGAGCGACGAGGGCGCCAGATCCCACACGCTGTGCAGGAAATCGTCCACAGCGTCCCTGGTGGCCTCGTCGGGGGTGGCGTGCTCCAGCGCCCCGTAGAGGCACCGGGACACGGCGTCGGGACTGCATGGGTCACAGGGTCGGCCGCTCGCGTCCCGTGCCGTGGCGCCTTGCGTCCACGAGCCCGGCAGCGAGAGGATAGCCTCCATGGTGACGAGCACGGTGTGGACGGCGTCGAGCATTGCGATCCCCATATCCGATATGGCCCGGTGACCAACGGTCAGACCACGGGCTCGTGTTCCCAGTTTGTTCTACGGTAGGCCGAGGATCGCCGGAGCGCGAGCCTGAGCAGGAGAAATCTCTCCTGCCTGTGGATAAAATCCTATCCGGTGCGTTCGCAGCGGAAGGTCGTGGTGTCGGCGCAGGCGTCGTAGCCCGGCGGATCGTCCGGGAACGGGTCGTGCCACAGGCCCTGGTCGGCAACCGTCAGGGTCAGCACGGTGAGAATGACGGCAAGGCGCGCGATCAGCTCGCGGCCCTTGGGCGAGAGCGTCAGGCGTGCGCGCCTGCGGCTGTCGGGATCGGCAACGTGATCGATGAGGCCGGCACCCGTCCCGTTGAGGCGGGCAACCGTCCGGCTCGCGGTCGATTGCGGAACCGCGAGATGCTCCTGCACCTGCTGAAGGCTCGCGGGCTCGTTGCGGGCGACGAACACGAACGCGCGGCAGTCGCGCAGCGTCAGGTTCGGGGCGATCCGCTCGAAAGCGTCGCCGAGTTCAATCAGCGTATCCGTTGGATTGGGTTGAGTCATGGCGCCCCCTAACACCGCGCGGACTCATCCGCAAACGGATTATTCACGAATTTATGCACGGTTCGTACACCCGGTGTTCAGGCAGGCGAAGGGCTTGCGGCGTATAAGGTACGAAACGTACCGTCAATCCTCCGCCTCGGCATAGTAGATGCTCCAGACGTGCGGCGTCACGTCGTCGGGGTGGATACCGGCCTCGCGAGCGGCGTCGGCGGGCGTCTGGTAGGGGCTCACGTCCGCCGCCCGCAGCCGTTGCAGCGCGGCCGACGGGGCGAGCCGTTCGGGGCCGGGCTCCACAGCTGGTGCGGGACGTACCGACCCGGATGCCTCTACGATCCCCAAATTCGGCCGCTGGTGGGCTTTCCGGGGTTTGCCGACACCCACGCACCGGAAACGCGGTTGGCGGCCCTCCTGGGGCAGGCTGTGGTGCGGGCTCACGCACAGGTCGTTGGCGCACCGCTTCAGAAAGGGCACGGACTTCACCGGCTGCCGGTTCGCGCTCGCGTAGACCACGCGGTTGGCGGGCACGGCATAGCCATACTCGGGAGACCGGACCATCGGCGTGTCGCGGTCGTTTCGGTAGGCGCCGGGCGACAGGCGGGCGCCGTCGTAGTCCGGGCCCGGCACGAAGTGACGGAAGCGGCTGCGGGCGCGCTTGACGGTCCCGGTCCACAGCCAGCAGGCGGCCGTTTCGTCGCCCTCGGGTCCGGTTTCGAGGAGAATTTTATTCTGAAGCCTGGGTGGGAGGCTGGTGAGGGGCAGGGGCTCGGGCATGGGTACGATCCGTACTGTGGTGCGGGCTCGCGGGCGGTCGAAAAATGTAGGTGGACACCAAGGGGTAATTGACCCCTATAGGCACTAAGACATTGCGCAATTTTTTGCACTTTTTGCGCTATGTCTTTGCCGTCGGGGAAGTCGTTTTCTCTTGGAGTCCACCTACTTTTTTACTCCCACCACTCTAGGGAGAAAAATAGAATAAAAACAATATCTTAAAGGTGGGTCCAATTTTGACCTCCTACATCCGCCACCCACACCACGGTCTGGCCCGCGAGCGAGCCGAAATCGTGTCGGATCGGTAACACTGGTGCATGCGCGTAACGCTGGTGCCTATCGGCAACACGCGCGTTTTGCGCTGACCACCTACGGTACGAAGCGTACTGTAGGTGGTCAAAATTGGCCAGCGATACCGGGCGCGAGCCACTCGGCGAAGGCGAGCCAGGCGAGGAGCCAAACCGTGGTGATGGGGAAGATTATTCTACACATGGCCATATCCGATATGGTTCGAGGGTTGGTGGTCCTGTGGCGTAGAACCAGGCGGCTATCGCGGTAATGTGCCCCTCCTCGGCTTCTCGCGCCCGGCCTGCACGTCGGCCGGGTAGCGGCGCTTGGGTTCGGTGAAGCGTTCGCCACCCTTGGCGCCCGCATGCATGCCGCCCACCGGCTCCGCGAGCGCGTCGCGGATCTGGCGCTCACGGGCGAACTGGTGGCGTTGCTGGCGCACGGTGCGCTCGTAGAGCGCGCGGCGCGGATCGTCGGCCGGGAGTTCGGCCATGCGCAGCCGTAGCGTCGCGAGCGAAGCCGGCGGCGGCAGCTGGTGAGACACCGGGCCGGGCTCGTGACGCATGAGGCCGAGGGCGAACTCAGGATTGGCGTGGGCCATGGGGAACGCTCCATATTCGATATGGCTGGGCGGACGTGCGCAGGTACGCGCGCACGGGTGCGCGCTCCGGGAGTGACCCAGAGCGCGCACCGATGCGCGAGGTGGTGCGGGCGCCCCCGTAGGGGCGCGGGGCTAGCAGAACTCGGCGTAGGCGAAGAGGACGCGCTGGCCGCGCCACCGGGCGCAGAAGCCGACACCGAACTCATGGCCGAGCCGGACCGCCTCGGGCCAGGCATAGCGATGGGTGCAGCGCGGGGCGCGGCGCAGGGCGCGCTCCAGGATCCGGCCGAGCCGGGGCGAAAGCTCAATGGCAGTCATATCGGATATGGCTCCGCGAGGGGTGGCCGCACCAGGCACGGGGCCCGGTGCGGGAGGGGTTGAGGCTTAGGCCGCCTTCCGGTTGAAATGGGCCGCGAGGGCCGACTTGGCATCGACCGTGGCGTTGTCCGCCACAACCGGAGCCACCTTGTCGGCAGGGCGCGCCTTGGCCGCTTCCAGCTCACCGAGCCGGGTGTTGGTGGCCTTCACCACGTCCAGGAGCTGGCCATCGGTGAGGGTGCCGAGCATCGCCAGGATGGCCGCCACCGGGTCCGCCGGGCCCGCGGTGCCCATATCGGATATGGTGGAACTGTCCGCCGCGTTGCCAGCGAAGAAGGCCGCCGCCGCCCCGGCCCCCTTGGCCAGCGCCTTAGCCTTGGCCTCGGCCGCCTTGGCCGCCTTGGCCGCCGCCTTGTCCAGCGGCTCGAATACGCCAGCCGTCGACCATGCCCGGATGTCCGAGCCCGAGGTGATGTTCAGTCCCTCGTACAGGGTCCGCACCCCGTCGACCGCAGCTTCCGCATCCATATCGAATATGGCCGCGACCTCATCGGGGGCGTGCTGGCGGAACATGCCCGCCGCCGCCTCTACGCCCTTGACGTAGCTTTCCCAGGTGTTCTTGGCGATCACGCCGGTATCGGCCGCGCGGCCCGACAGGTGACGGCGAATTTCCTTCGGATCGCGACCCGAGTTCATCATGAACAGAAGGGTGAAGGCCGAGTAAGCGTGCATGCGCAGGCTTTCGGAGCCGACCAGGGATGCGAAGCCGATGTCCGCAACGGTGCCGTTGTTGAGCGCCATGGTAATCACCAAGTGTTAGCCCGCCGGGGCGGGGAGGGGACCATATTCGATATGGTCAGAAGCGGCAGAGACAAGACGCACCTCGGGCATAGTCCCCCCGTGGGGGCCGTCCCTCAGTCCCTAGTCCTTATCTCCTCTCTACCTGTACTGACTATAGGGGCTGGCGCAGCACAACGCAACACAAATATTCTTGAGGAATACAGTCTCTTATCAAGAAAACATAATAGTCACTGTCAAGCATAATCAGCAATGGGTGGGTGCTTTTTTGTGGATTTGTGGGCCCGGTGTTAAACACTATGTGACTTTTATTCTCCGGGAAATTTTCAATATTTGGGTACTAGCAGATCTATACTTGCGGGGCAAGAGGCCGCCACACCACCCGCAGACCCTGCACCGGGATCGGGAGTGGAGGTTGCACCGGGTCTAGGCGCGCGGCTACGGTGCAGCCCCATGAGAGCGATCCTGATCCTGCTGGCGAGCACTGTCGTGGCCGGGGCCGAGCCGGCCTCGCGCGCTGACCGGGCCTTGGTGGTGGCGTGGGCCAAGGGCTTCTTCGCCGACCCCTACTCCCTGCGCTCCACCGAGATCAGCGACCGGACTGTGGTGAACGGGGTGTCTGTGCTCTGCGTCGCGTTCAACGCCCGCAACCTCGCCGGGGGCTATGCCGGGATCTACCGCAAGCCGTTCGAGATCACCCCGGCCGGGCTCGTGCCGGGTGAGCGTAGCTACCGCGTGAACACGGAAACCTGCTACGCCCCCCAGATCACGATGCGACCGTTCCCCGAGCTGTCTGCGATCAAGTAGATAGCTATTTGCGACGTTTCCCAAAGGTCGGGTCGTCGCTGTCGAGGAGCCGCTGCGCCGCCGCGACGAAGAACGCCGCCCGCTGCTGGTGCGCTCGCTGGCACACCTCGTTGATGTCGCCGAGCATCTCGGTCGGCAGAGTGATCGTCAGCTGCCGCCGGTTGGCGCCGGCCGCCAGGCCCATGCCGTAGGCCGCGCCCGCCTTCGGGCCGGGCTTCGACTTCGCTGCCGGAGCCGCCTTCGCCTGCTGATCCGGGGCTCGGCTGATCGCCCGCTCGAACGCGGCCTCTTCCTCCTGCTCGCTGCGCTCCACGCGCGCCTTCGGGGGACGGGTGTTGAGGGCCATCGTTCTAATTCCCTTCCGATTGATCGAAGATAGCTTTCACCAACCGATCCAGCTCGCCGACCGCCTTCGCGTCCGGCGAGGGCTGCTCGGCCACGCCCCTCCCCTCGCTGCTCGATGAGGAGAAGGCCTTGCGCTTGACGAGCTGCGCGTCGAGGAGGCGGAACGCCTCGATCTGGCGCACCGCCTCCTGGGCCTCGTGGTTGTCGGCCGACCGCTCGCGAGGCTCGGCCTGGTTCATGACGGCGAGCGCCAGGAGGCCGTCGCGCTCGGCCGAGATGTCCGTGATGACCTGGGCCATGTCGTGCATCGCCCACAGATCGAACGACATGGGCGCGAACGGGACCACGACCTTGTCGGCGAGCATGAGAGCGGCCCGGAGAGCGCCCGTGTCGCGCCCGCCGACGTCGATGATGATCTCGTCGTAGTTCTCACGCTGCTGCTTGACCTGGCTGCGCAGCTGGCGCGGGTCCGAGAACGAGGAGCAGGCGAGCGCCGGCTCCAGCTCGGCGTCGGCGCGGAACTGGATGGCCGAGGAGGCCGTCCCCTGGATGTCAGCGTCCACGATCCAGACCCGCTGCCCTGCCCTCGCACGCGCGATGGCGATCTGAACCGCCAGCGTGGTCTTGCCGACCCCGCCTTTGGTGTTGCCGACGACCACAATCATCTCGAACCTCGCAGAAACCTAGCCCAGACCCATCAGATAGCTTACTCCGAGCACTGCTAGCAAATCAAAAATCGGTACGATGCGTACCAATGTTCAATTGCGTCCAGGAGGTGTCAGAACTATCTACGAGGTGCTGCAACACCCTCGCAGTCAGGCCCGGACATCGGCCCCCGGCAGGCTTAGACCCCCTGCCGGGGGTCTTTTCGCGTTTTGGGGCCAGAAATCGCGCAAAAACCGCTGATTTTGCTCTGAAATACGTCGAAAATATCTATTTCACGCATGAAAAAGCCCGCTGAAGCGGGCTTTCCCGGACCCCATCGAGGCCGTTTAGGCGACCTTCTTCTCCGGTGCCGGCTTCGCCGGGGCCGACTTGAGCGGGCTCTGCTTCTCCAGCACCGCCAGGAACTCCTCGTGGCCGGGCGCGCCGACCGCCAGGAAGCGCAGACCGTTCTCGCCGGGGAGCGAGAAGCGCACGCCGTCGCCCTCCGTGGTGTAGGCGGTGGCCTGGAACTCTTCGCCCGAGGCCTCGTCGGTCACCATGAGGAGACCGTCCTTCATCCGGGCCGACCACCGGGGTTCGCCGGCCGCCTCCAGCTCGTGCGCGTGCCGTACCTTACGCTCTGCCATGTCTGTACCTTTCGTACCGTCCGCGTCAGCCGCGGAGCGCCGCCTCTAATATGGCGCGGACGTCCGCGCCCGTAAGGTCGAAGTCCCTCGCGACCGTCCAGGCCCGCTCGAACATCTCGTCCGACACCCGCATCGGCCCCGAAGGCAGAATGCCAGCCTGGCGCGGAGCCACCTCCCCCACCGATGCCCCGACCAGGGCGCAGCCGACGGCGCGGGTCGCCTCCTCCCGCTGCATCGCCTCGGCGAGCGCCGGCTCGTCCGGGCCCCGCAGCTGCGGCCCCTCGGCGGTCTGGATCTTGTTCGTCATCTGCCTCGTCTCCTCGTAGTGATCGTGCCAGTCCTGGCACCGCTCTCGGGCCTCCTCCCAGCGCAGCCGCGCGGGCGGGTGCTTGACCGGGTCGAAGAGGTAGACCTCCATCACGGCTCGGGCTCGTACCGGGCCAGCTCGCGCCCGTTGGCCGTGATGACCACGGTCTCACCACGCCCGAGCGCCTCCCGGATCGGGCCGGCGGCGCGGGCGAGGTGGGTCAGCAGCACCGGGTGCGAGGCCACGGCCCGCATCCCGGTCGCGTAGGCCTGAGCCTCGTCGAAGCGCGGCACGCGCGGCTCGGTCGGGAACAGGGCGCCGCCCGGCGTGGCCTGGCGCATCCGGTCCAGCATCGCGTCGCGCGCAAGGGTCTGATCGCTCACGAAAACCTCTCTGTAACGTCTGAGATACCTATCGGATAGATCAGGCCGCTTTCCGGTTCGGCGCGAGCGCGAGAAAGCGGTAGACGAGGATCGCGCCGCCGTGGGCGCCGATGATCTTGTCCGGGCGGAAGCCGAACTGGCCCTGGAGGTGGCCCATCCGCTTCGACATCGCCTTGGTGCTGATAGGCACGAGGCTCTGGCTGATGCAGTAGGAGCGGTACTCGTTCCAGAGGTTGGTCTGGGTCACGAAGTTGGCGTCGTCCTTGAGGTGCCGGCAGGCCTCCTCGCCGATCCAGGCCATGCCGGTGTCCCGGTAGGTCGAGATGAAGTCGCGAACGGAGTTCAGCTCGTTCTCCAGGGTCTCGCGCAGCTCGACCGACGAGGCCGGCTCCGTGACCTGGAAGTTCTCCGTGCGCAGCCGGACCATGTGCTGCACCGCCCAGGCCGCGATAGCCTCGCGCTCTTCGGAGATGACGAGCTGGTCGTACTTGTTGACCTTGCGCTCGTCCTTCGGGAAGGGCCGGGTGAAGTGCAGGAACAGCCAGCGGCGGGTGAACCCGTCCGAGCTGTCGCGCGAGCGGGGGAGGTGGTTCGAGGCGAACCAGTGCGCGGCCCGCGGGCGGAACGTGAAGAGCGGCTTGTTCTTGTCCTGGGCGTCGATGACCTCACCCGAGACGATCTGCTTGAACTTGGCGCTGTCGATCTGCTGATGCTCGGACAGCTCGCCCGCGAAGTTCAGGAGCTTGGCGACCAGCTGCGCCGGCCCGAATTTGTCGCCCCACATCGTCGGGGGGAGGGAGGTCTGAGCCTCGGCCGGCATCAGGGCCTGCATGATCTCCATGATGCGGCTCTTGCCCGAGTGGGCGACGCCGTAGAGGCATACCGCGAGCTGCACGTCGGTCATCTTGCCGAACATCGTCAGGGCCATGACCTCGCCCAGCGCCGTGACCTTCTCGGCGAAGTCGGGATCGTCACCCCAGTAGTCGACGAGCATCCGCTGCCAGCGCGCCGCCTTGCCGGCAGCCTCCGGCAGGTAGGGGTAGGGGAGGGTGTAGGTCATCCCGTAGTCGGGATTGGGCTCGACCAGCTCCAGATCCTCGGTCAGGAAGCCGTTCACGAAGTTGATCCCGGCGATGGGGTTCTTCGTCAGCGGATCCTGGGTGGCGCCACGGATCGTGCGCAGGATGCCGGCGTGATCGGAGGCGCGCGTCGCCGCCTTGTAGGCCCCGTATTCCTTGATGATGTGTTTGATGACCAAGCCTTCGTCCATCACGGCCCAGTGCGAGCCGTTCCACTGCCACAGCTTCTCGGCGTGGCAGCGGATCTCGCCGCTCAGCTCGGACAGGTCACGCACCACTGCCTCGGCGATCTCCGCGTGGTTGGCCCCGGCAATCGGCCCCTGGCGCAGCTGCGCGAGCTGGCGGCGGATCGCGGCGATAGTCAGCCGGTGCGAGGACACCGAGTGCGAGGCCATGGCCGCGATGAGCTGATCCTCTTCGATGGGATCGAGGTTCTCGTTCGCCGCCATCTTCGCGAGCGTCTGCTTGACCACCCCCATATACAGCTCGGGGTTGTCCTTCACGCCCGTCTTCTCCAGGTGCGAGGAGAAGAAGGTGTTGATCTGGCCGGCGTCCCAGCTCTCGTTGTCGGAGGAGAAGGCGTCGAGGCCCCAATTCTCGCGCTGCTCCTTGGTCAGGCCCTCGTCCCAGCCCTTCGGCAGCGCCTTGGCCTTCGGCCCCGTCACGTCGCGGACCAGGAACTCGATGAGCTTCTGCGGACCCTTGGCCGGATCGATGTTGTCGCCGTAGGTCCGCTGCATGAAGGTGCCGACGGCGACCTCGATCTCGCGGGTGGCCTCCAGCAGGGTCTTCTCGCCGCGCAGGACGTTGCGGGCGAACAGGCCGGCCATGGCGACGAGGTGGTTGTCGCGGTTGCCGGTCGAGACGTAGTCGGTCACCGAGCCGAAGGCGCGGGAGCCGACCTTGAGCCCGGCCTTCTCCAGCACGTCGCGCAGACGCTGCTCGATGTTGGCCGGCAGGCTCTGCACCCGGTCGAGCACGTCGACGAGGTCAGCGTTGGCGCGGTAGGGCAGGACGGTCTTGGGGTGGATCGAGGGCGGCAGCACGATCTGCGAGCCGGCGCCGAGCATCTCGACCAGCGACTGGAGCTTGCCCTCGTCGTCGCGGTACTTGATGCGGATGATCGGCTGCCCGTCGTACTTGTAGACGAGCACCATGCCCTTCTGGCCGATGCGCTTCCAGGGGGAGGGCGGGAGCACCGAGAGGATCTTGTCGATCAGATCCTGGTCGTCGGTATCGATGTCGATAGCCACGAGGCCCGACTGCGGCCCGAGCGGCAGGCCGACGTTGCCGTTGCGATGAAACACCTTCCAGGACGTCCGCTCGACCTCGGTCGGCATGCGGGACTGGAGGGACTGCCAGTTCAGGACGACAGGCTCTTTGCCTGATGGCTTTCCGTCGCGCCCACCGTTGGGGCTGTACTGCTTGAGCGGCATCACCGGCAGCCCGGCAGCCCAGTAGCGGTCGCAGTTGTCGGCGAAGATGTTGTCCATCTTCACAGTCTTGACGTCGTTAGACACTATATCACCCTCGAATTAGCGGAAGACGATCTGGGTCAGATCCCAGATCAAGGACGCGCACGTCAGTGCCATGAGGAGCCAGATGAACTGGCAGACCCAAATCCTCACTGTACGAAACGTACCGTCGTTGTGCGGCACACGAACATCGTTATTCGGACGCTAGTCCGGCCTCCTTCAGTTTCTGTTTGAACTCGTACCTCTGATCCTTGTCCATGATCTGCTCCAGGATCGTGATGACGATCCGCTGGAACTCGTACATGGACTTCGAACCCTGAGCTTTTTCCTTCAGGCTCAAGAAGCGGTCCATCAGCGAACCGTAGTTCTTGAGGAAGTTCAACTTGTCCTGGACTTCGATGTTGGGCCCCTCCATGTCGGACTGGAGCCGCCGCATCGAATTGATCGCAGATTGGATTTCCGCGATCAAGCTGTCCGCCTCCTCCTCGTCGGTCTGCCCGTCCTTGAAGACGGTGCCGACGCTGTCCTCGCGACCCGCCTGGGCGGGGGCGACGAGTCGGCGCAGATAGGACTTAACCTCCTCGGGATACGGACAATTCGGGTCGCTCAGGTAGCCCGGATCGAACTCGATCAGGCGCTCGATGGCCTTGAGATTGAGCCCGAGCCCTTGCGGCAGCGTGGGGTAAGTCCGAACTTCCATTCCAGCCGCCTCGGCCTCCGGGCCTCCAAACGTAGGTGGCTCCTACGACCATCTCAAGGTCATGTGAAGACAGACATTCCCGCAATGTACTGAACTTTTTTCGACGGACGAAGTACCCATATAGTCGAGACGAGCAGCGTCGAAGCTCTTCAAGCTACTGATCCAGCAAGCGATTTTCGACGGATCGCGGTACGCATCGTACCGAGGAGCCCCCTTGAACCCGCATCTCCAGGCCTTCCTCGCGGGTCTCGACGAGCGTTTTCCCGACGACAGTACGTCGATGTCGATGTCGGATTACATCGTCGCGAACACGCGACTGCGGCAGCGGCAGTTCAGCTTCAAGGGCTTCGAGTTCCAGCGCCAGATCGTGGACGACATGCATCGGGATCTGAGCTGCATCAAGCTCTCCCAGATCGGTCTGACCGAAGTCCAGATGCGGAAGTTCTTCGGCTTCCTCAAGCGCAACGTGGGCACCTCGGGGATCTTCTCGCTGCCGACGCAGCCGATGCGCGACAAGCTCTCCCAGACCCGCATCAAGACGCTCATCGAGAACGAGCCGATCTTCAACGGACCCATGGTCGCCAAGCCCGTCCGGCAGAAGGCGCTCTACCAGGTCGACGAGAGCTTCGGTTACATCACCGGCACCACCGAGGGCGAGGCGACCTCGATCTCGGCCGACATCCTCATGGAGGACGAGGTCGATCTCGCCGACCAGCAGATGCGCTCGCTCTTCCAGTCGCGCCTTCAGGGCTCGCAGTGGAAGATCACCCAGCGGTTCTCGACCCCGACCTACCTCGGCTACGGCATCGACGCCGCCTATCAGGCCTCGGACAAGCACGAGTGGCAGATCCGCTGCCCCTGCGGTCACTGGCAGGTGCCGATTTTCCACGCCCGCTTCATGTGCCTGCCGGGGCTGAAGGGCGATCACGAGGATCTGTCGAAGCTCGGGCAGGACGAGATCGACGCGATCAACCTCGACGACGCCTACGTCCGCTGCGAAAAGTGCTCCCGGCCGCTCGATCTGGAGAACGGCCAGCGCCAGTGGGTGGCCGAGTTCCCGTCCCGGCGCGCCCGTGGCTACCGGGTCCGGCCGTTCTCGATCTCCACGATCACCATCCCCTACATCTTCGAGCAGCTGCTCCAGTACCAGCGCAAGGACAACGTCCGGCGCTGGTTCAACACCGTGATCGGGGAGGCCTTCAACGACAGCAACGCCCGCATCAGCGAGGAAGACCTCACGGCGATCATGACGCCGCGTCAGGTCGAGCCCGGCGAGATGCAGCAGGGCGACCTGTTCCTCGGCTGCGACGTCGGTCAGACCTGCCACGTCATCATCGGCCGGCCGAACGCGCTCCTGGAGTTTCACCAGGTGCCGCAGCAGGAGATCGTCGAGTTCGTGCGCGGCCGGGTCGAGAGCCTCGGCATCGTCAAGGGCGGGATCGACTACTACCCCTACACTCCGACCGCGGAGGCGATCCGCGACGCCACGAACGGCGTCATCATGCCGATGGCCTACTCCACCTCGAAGACGGCGCCGCCGATCAAGGAGACCACCGACGAGTTCGAGACCGTCACCCACTACACCATCAACCGGACCCAGGCACTCGACCTCGTCGCGAAGCAATGCCGGAACCGCAGCTGGCAAGTCGCTGGTTATGGGCCGTTCGGATCACTCGTGAAGACCCACTTTCGCGACATGATCCGTATCGAGGCGCCCGACGAGCCCCCGGTCTGGAACAAGATCAACGGCGATGACCACTTCCTGCACGCCGCGGCGCTCCATCAAACCGCAGTACGTCTTCAGGCAGGACTGGACTTCAATACAGACGTTCGCCAGTCCGTTGTTCTGCTTCCTGGATCGAGGTTGTTCCAGCCGCAGGGCAAACCTATATTTCGCGGTGCTGACCAAGCCGGAGTTCTACGCTAGTGGCCGACAGTCTCACCTCGAAGCTACTGGCAATCGTCCCCTTCAAGAAGAAGGCGCGGGCCGGGGGCACGGCGATCACGCCGACCTACAACCCCCAGAACTCCGACCAGATCCTGACGGTCCCGCAGTACCGCGAGCACCAGGACGACATCTTCTCCGACCGCCTGGCCGACAACAGCCAGACGCTCATCCGCAAGATGTTCCAGCACGATCCCGATGTGTCCGGGACCGTGAACGGTTACCTGACGCTCGCCGACACCCAGATGATCGTCTACGCCGAGACCATCGATGGCGAGGTCGACGAGGAGAAGAGCCGCGAGCTGCAGCAGCTCGTGACCAAGCTCTCGTTCCAGACCGACTACACCCTCGGCTTCCAGCTCCGGCAGGGCATGTACCGCCAGTGCGAGGAGTTCCGCTACATGCTGCTGATGCGGGGTGTCATCGGCGGCGAGCTGGTCTTCGACAAGGCTGGCGCACCCGACTACATCCGCAACCCGGACATGGCCTCGATCCGGTGGACCGAGAAGCAGCCGGGCCAGTACAAGCCGGGTCAGATCGTGCCGGGCGTTTCCGACCCCGTGCCCATCGACACCCCGGCCTTCTTCGTCGCGTTCTACCGGCGTGATCCGACCTCGATCTACGCCAACTCCCCCTTCGTCTCCGTCATCAACACCGTCGCCGCCCGGCAGCAGGTCATCAACGACCTCTACCGGATCATGCGCGTGAACGGCTATCCGCGCATCGAGATCAAGGTGCTGGAGGAGATCCTCCTCAAGGCCTTGCCGAAGGAGTTTTCCCAGCCGGGCAAGGAGGGGCAGAGGGCCGAGTGGCTCGCCGCCCGCTACGCTGAGATCCAGGGCGCGTTCGACAACATCGCGGTGGATCAGTCGCTCGTTCACTCGGACGCGATTGAGATCAAGATCATCAACGAGAAGTCGCCGGGGATGGCGCTCAACGTCGAGCCCATCATCAACGTGCTGAACGCCCAGAACCAAGCGGCGCTGAAGACGATGTCGACCCTGCTCGGGCGCGGCTCGTCGGGGGTCAACACGGGGTCCGTCGAGGCGCGGCTTGCCGCCCTCTACGCCGATCAGCTCAACGAGCCTCTGGCCGATCTGCTCTCTCGCATGTTCTCTTTCGTGCTGCACCAGTCGGGCTACGCCGGCTTCGCCCGTGTCGAGTTCGAGGCCGCCGAGTTGCGCCCGTGGACCGAGCTGGAGCCGCAGCTGACGCTCCGCGCGCAGCGGCTGCGCCAGGATCTCTCCGACGGCCTGATCTCGGACGTCGAGTACCACCTCTGGGTCTACAAGCGCCTGCCCCCGCCCGGTGCGCCGAAGCTCTCGGGCACCGGCTTCCTGTCGGCGGTCGAGGGCGGGGCCGAGGACGGCGCTGACACCTCGGGCACGACCAAGGCGAAGGCCGAGGACGTCAGTCCGAAGACCGATAGCGTCGGCCGCGCCGCGAGCCCGGCCCGCACCCGCGCGACCGCGACCAACCGGCGCCAGACCCGGCGGCTCGCCGCTGCTAACCTGACCGGGCAGGCCCTGCGGCTGATGGAAGAGCACAGGCGGTATTCCTAAAAGTTAGGAACTCCATCCCTGATTTTTGTTGAAGCAATTATCAGGGCCTCCTATCTGCGATGAAGCACAGATCGGACTTCAGGGCAGATGAAGCAGGTCGAACTTGATGATGCGCTCCGGGAGACGCTGAATAAGCGCGCTCCCGACGTCGATCCGACGAAGATCTCGGTCTTCCGGGCGGCTGCGCTCTCGACTGCGCCGATCCGCAAGAAGCATCCGGTCTACCTCGGGGCCGTTCACACGGCGAACTTCCTCTCGCAGATGCTTGAGGAGGTCGTCAAAGAGAGCCGGCCTCTTCAGATCATGCACGGCTCGTCCGACGGGGATCAACTTCCCATCGGGCGTGTCTTCGACGGTGAGATCTCGGCCGGCACTGGCATCGACGGCGCCGACGAGCTGTTGACCCTGTTCTGGATCGACAACACCCACCCGGACCTGATCGCCAAGGTCAACTCCGGCACCATCGACCAGGTGAGCGTCGCGATCCTGGGCAAGTCGGCCAAGTCCAACAAGACCGGCTTCGACTTCATGGGGCCGGATGCCGAGTTCGAGAACGTCTACGGCGGGGTCGACGACAAGGGCAACAAGATGGGCTCCGACGGGGCCCACGTCATCGTCGATGAACTCGACAAGTGGTTCGAGATGAGCCTCGTCGGCCAGGGCGGCGCGCAGGGCGCGAAGATCCTGGGTTCCGGCCAGCTGCGCCTCTCGGCCTCGAAGCAGGACGTGCCCCCGCTCGTCCTCCAGCTTTCCACCGGGCCCGCGCCCGCACCCACGCCGCCCGCGCCGGCACCGAAGAAGGACACGTTCGACATGGACGCCAAGGAGTTCGCCGCCCTCATCGCCGACAACGCCGGCAAGTTGGCGCTGGCCGAGAGCGCGAAGACCGCCGCCGAGACGGCCCGCGACGCCGAGAAGGCCCGCGCCGACGCGCTCCAGGTCGAGCTGGACAACCTCAAGGGCAGCGACCAGGCCAAGAAGCTCACCGACGCCGAGGCGAAGGTCACCGACCTGACGACCAAGCTCGAAGCCGCGACCGCCCTGCCGGGCAAGCTGCTCGCGCCGCTCTTCGCCATGGTCGGCAATGCCACCGCCCAGGTCGAGACCGACGAGGCCAAGGCCCTCACGCAGGTCCAGACCCTCGGCGAGAACCTGAAGGCGCTGGGCTCCCGGCTTGCCGGTGGCCTCAGCCTCGGTAGCGGCGCCCCGCGCCCGACCGCCGGCAACGGTGCCTTCAAGCGCCGCGCGTAAGCGCCGGCCTCCACCCGTAACGAAGCCTTCCAGGAGACCCGGCGATGAGCACGCCCTTCCACAACACCGTCCACCTCTACCCGATCAAGAACGAGGACAGCAATCGCACGGTCGTGTTCCTCAACCAGACGGGCCTGACCAAGGCCGATCTGGAGAACCGCCTGATCGAGCCGGACCCGGCGGTGCCGAACGGCATGCGGCTGCTCAGCGACGGCGCCAAGATCACCCGCCGCGTCGCGCGCCTGGAGATCTTCGAGCGTCGTGGCCCCGGCAATGCCGGCCTCGCCACCGCCCAGTTCCAGTTCACCGACCTCGTGCCGATCCTCGCGGGCGACCCCCTCGCCGTCGGCGATACCCCGGTCGGCGGCGGCAACGGCTTCGTGAAGAAGGGCGTGGCCGATGAGACCGCCCCGTGGGTGGCCGAGATCGTGACCCTGAAGGGCAAGAAGTACGCCGCCATCGTGAAGCTCTAAGCTTCACGACGACTGCACAGATCCATCCCGCGCCAGTAGTGCGCTCGTAATCAACGGTACGTTCCGTACCAACAACTGACCCCGAGGAGTACGGGACTATGGACCTCCTGCCGCTGAACCAGCTCACCGCCAACCGTCAGTCGCCCGACGCGCTGCTGGCGAAGCTCTGCCTCCGCAACGACCGTGACGCTTCGGCTTCCGCCGGCCGCCAGCTGGTGCAGACCGCGCGTCAGTACGGCCTGGAGATGCGCGACTACCTGCGCCTCGCCATCGACCCGCTGAAGGCCGAGCGCCCCGAGGAGTTCGACGGCCTCAACGGCTACGAGGCCGCGCTGAAGTACATGAACCTGCCCGTCGGCAACGACTACGACAGCGGCGTCGTGCTCGACCTCGCCTCCGACACCTTCGAGTACAGCCCCGGCACCCGTGCGTTGTTCCCCGAGGTGGTCGACGATGTCGTTCGCTCGGCCTCCCGCCAGGTCGACTACGAGAACCTGGAGAGCCTGGTCGCGTCCTCGCGCACGATCAACGGCGTCGTCATGATCTCGACGGTCATCAACGACGAGGATCCGAACGACGCCAAGGTGTTCGCGCCGGTCTCCGAGTTCGGCCGGTTCCGCATCGGCACGATCAAGACGTCCGAGACCAGTGTTCGGATGTGGAAGATCGGCGGCGGCTACCGTACCTCCTACGAGTTCAACCGCCGCTCCCGCCTCGACCTGCTCACCCCCTACGCTGCGCGCATGCAGCGTGAGCTGGGCCTGTCGAAGGTCGGTCTCGTGACCGACCTGCTCATCAACGGCGACACGATCAACCAGCCGGCCGCGATCAAGTACCAGTACAGCTTCGACGACGCGAAGCGCACGGGCGTCGCCGAGGCGGGCCGCATCTCCTACAAGCATCTGCTCGCCTGGTTCGTGCAGCGTGCTCGGGCCGGCGTGCCCATCGACACCGTGGTCGGCAACTGGGACGCCTATCTCGACTGGCTGTTCCTCTTCGCCACGCCCATCGCCGGCACCGGCACCAACGACCGCACCGCGGCCGAGAACCTCGCGGCCACCGGCTTCCGTATCGGCGGCGTGCCGATCCTGAACGGCCAGGTCAACTTCGTGCTCTCGACCACGATGCCGGCCGGCCAGCTCCTCGGCTTCCGCAAGGCCGAGACCGTCGAGCAGCTGACCGAGGCGGGCTCGCTCATCAACGAGAGCGAGCGCGCGATCACCACGCAGTCGATCACCTACGTGAAGTCGGAGGTCTCCGGCTACCGCCTGGTCTTCGGCGACACCCGCGAGATCTACGATTACGGCGCCGCGAAGCCGTAAGCCGAAGATGAGCCGCCAGCCCCCGGAGTAATCCGGGGGCCCTTGTCGCAGGAGACCCAGTTGTTATGAAGGTGCTCGTCGAAACGACGGGGGAGTTTCAGCTGGTCCACAGCGAGCTGCACGAACTCGTGCGTGCCCGCGGGCTGACCCTGATCGAGAAGTCGCAGTGGGCGCATGGCCGGATTAGCATCGGCCAGATCCTGACCAAGGGCGAGGTCAACGACGAGGCGACCGATGCGGAGTGGCTGGAGACGCTTGATGCTGTGGATGGCGACGAGGCTCTGGCGCTGGCCAGCTTCCTCGACCGCTTCCCGCTCGATGCCGAGAGCGCCCGCAAGCCGGAGCCTCCCGCCAAGCCTCCTCAGTCCGCGCAGGTTCAGCACAACGCCTCTGCCAAGAAGGGCCGTCAGGCCAGCCCCGCAACGTCGTAATAGGATTGATCGGTGGACGTCCTTTCTTCAGCCCCCGTGACGCTGTGGGTCGACTTCCAGGCGCCGCAGGGGCTGGTGATCCCGGATGTCGGCTCGGTCTCTTACGCCTTGTACGACGGCGGGGGTGTCCCGCTGATCGTTCACGAGGCCCTGACCCCGGAGGCGGAAGCCACCGGGGTCTCCATCCCGGTCCAGCCCATTCACAACGTGCTGGCACCCGACCGCTCCTTCGAGCGCCGGATCGCGGTCGTGAACTGGACCGCCGAGGGTCGCACCTTCTCGGCGCGCACCGGCTACCGCGTCACCGAGCTGCCCCTCCACTCCGTCACCCCGGAGCATGTCCGCAATTACCTCGGCATCAACGAGGACGAGCTGCGCGACAGTGAGGTCGACCTCTTCAGCGCCTACCTGAACCTGGAGGCCGCGCTCGGGCGCGAGCTGTTCGAGGCGGCGCTCACAGCTGGCACTCTGCTGGAGCTGCGCGCCGAGCGCGCCATCGTCCTGACCGCGGCGACCCAGCTGTTCCCCTCGCTGCGCTTCCGTATCGCCCAGGCGAAGACGGACGGCACCCTGAAATTCGAGCGCCTGAAGGACGCCTCGGCCTTCGCCGAACTCGTGCAGGCGACCCAGGATGAGCTGCTCGGCATCGTTCAGCAGATGACCGGCGACCGCACGGCGGCCGAGGTCGTGCCGATCCTTCTGCAGGTCACGACGATCACCGTCGACCCGATCACCGGAAGCGCGCCGGCCACCCGCGTCGGAGGGTAGCCATGCCCATGCTCCTGTCTCGCGTCCAGGCTCAGAACGAGGTCTGGCTGCGGAAGATGGGCAAGGCGACCCGCTTCCGCGGTGTCATCTTCCCCGTCAACCCGACCGCGCTTCCCACCTCCGTCTTCGTCCTGCCCCGCCTCGGCCTGCGCACCCGCCCGCGCGAGCCGGTAGTGGCACGCGACCTGTTCCGCGATCCGGCGCGCCGCGTCATGCTCGTCGGCAACTGGGAGCTGCCCCTGGCGGGGGACGACGTGATCTCGAAGTGCTTCGTCCTGTTCCAGATGACCGGCAAGGTCAGCTGGACCCGGCGCGAGCCCACGCTTCATCCCGTCACCCGGCAGCCGACGGCGACCACCGAGGCGCGCGAGCTGGGCCCGATCTGGGTCTCCATCGAGAGCTACACCCACGGCAACGAGGATCCCGGCGTGCGCGTGCCGACCGACCGGCTGCGCTGCATCACGGGAGCGGCGCTGCAGCTCGGCGACGTCGTCAACGGCAAGACCGTGAAGCGGCTGATCCCCTCGCTCGGGGTCACCATCGCCGAGATCGAGTGATGTCGGCCGACGTCAGCCTCAACTTTCGGGTCGGCCCGGCCAAGAGCAGCACGAGCGCGGCCGACCCGCGCTTCGTGGCGGCGAAGGCGGTCGAGCTGCTGCGCCAGGCTGCCGAGGCGAAGGGCGCGGATCGCGTCGTCGAGGCTATCGTGGCGAACCAGAACCAGATCGTTGCCGACGTGGCGGCCGACGCCTCGAAGTTCGCCGCCAGTGCGGCCCGCATCTTCACCCGGATCAAGTCGCCGCCCACCGGCCGCATCTCGATCTCGCTCGACGACATCACCCGCGGCGCGGGCGTCAGCTCCACCGACAGCATGTCGAAGCGTCTGAAGGGGAAGTCGACCGTCGAGTGGGTGGCCCTGACGCAGAAGACTATCGCCAACAAGCGCCGTCGCGCGCGACGGCGCGGAAGCCGGAGCACGGGGGATGTCACGACCTTCTTCGTCGACAGCGGCGACCTGCGCCAGCTCCTGCTGACCTATCTCGGGCCGGCCGTGGCGCTGCTGCTCGATCCCAAGATCTCCGTCCGGCGCGGCCCGCGCAAGGTCACCGCGACCATATCGGTTATGGCTCAGGCCTCGGGGCGCGAGAAGGCCGGCGTCACGGGCGCCAGCTTCCCCGGTGCGGCGTCGCCGGGCGCCGTCGCGCGCGAGGAGAGCCTGTTCGTCCGCTACCTGAAGCGGGCCGGGGCGCGGGACGATCCTCGCCACCCGCTCGCCTACAAGCTCGAAAACCCGGCCGGGCAGCACCGGCCGTTCCTGCAGAACACCCTGGTCTTCTGGCTCAGCACCCGGCTCCCGGTCGTGCTGGAGAAGTCGCTGCGCATGGCGCTGGCGAAGCGGACCAGGAAGGGGAAGTGACCATGTACGCGACCGCTCGCGCCGCCACCGTCCGCATGATCGTCGACACGATGGAGCCGTGGAAGGCTGCCGCCGACTACACCGACTGGGACGCGCATGCCGAGGGCTTCAAGCTGCCCAGCACCGACCTGATCGGGCTCATCGGTTTCAGCTGCAGTCGGAACGGGCCGTTCCACGACCTGACGTTTGGCGTTGGCATCATGGTCCTCAACGACCCCGGCCTGGGGCGGATGACCGATTACGTCGACACGTTCTACGCGCGCCTGGCTGCGCACAAGACCTTCCCGGTCTTCAACGCCGACGGCACCCTGACTGACTTCGAGATCGTCTGCTTCGACGGCACCTCGGCGGCGCCGATGAGCCGGGTCGACTACCGGCCGACCACCGAGATCACGGTCAGCGCGCGGGTCACGCGGGCAGGGGAATGGCCTCTTCCGTGACCTCAACACCGGCCTTGTAGAACAGATGCAGGGTTTGACGGACGCTCTCGCTCTCACAGGCGAGGGCGGTCTCGATCAAGAACACCGCCTCCTTCGTCAAACTACGGTGATTACTCTTCGACCGTTCCCGCAGAATAGCTTCCAGCTCCTCGCTGACAAGTACGGTGACAGGTCGTTCACGCTTTCCCGCGGGCATATCCAGCTCCCAGGTTCCTAATTATTAGGAACTGTCCTTTGGACAAATGGGAGTGAGCCCTCATATTGCAACCGACACGCTGCGGCCTGGAAGACGGAGACTTGAGATGACGCCCGGCACCGCGAAGACGACCAAGTTTCAGTTCTCGACCGCAACGCTCTGCATCGCGCCGATGATCGAGCAGAAGGCCATCAATCCGCTGAAGCACTCGGTGGGCCTGGTCAAGAACGTCCGTACCGAAGGCACGCCGACCAAGGTCGACCTGACGCAGGGTGTCACCAACGACATCGTCATGACCGTGACCAACGGCTTCTCGATCACGGGTGCCGGCGAGGTCTACGAGTACACCGCCTCGAACCTGGCCTACGGCCTCTCGCAGGATCCGACCGGCCTCGTGACCATGGCTGCTCCCGTGCCCGTCGGTGGCCCGGTCGCGGCGGCGGCCACCTCGGTCACGGCGACGATTGCCGACGCGGCGGTCGGCGACTGGATCTACATCCAGGAGAACAAGGACGACCAGGTCCACATCGCCCGTCTGTCGCAGGTTGCGGGCTCGACCCTGACCTTCGCCGGCTACCCGGTCCCCACCGGCCTCACCTTCTCGGCCAACGCGCGTGTCGGCAAGCTCAACAAGATCGACGCCGATCCGTCCCGCGCCAACAACAACTTCGCCATCCGCATCATCGGCCTGGCAGTCGACGGTAATACGCCCATCTCTCTGCACTTCCCGAAGTGCCGTATTACCAAGGGCTTCTCCATGGGCTTCTCGTCCGACAACTTCGGCAACTTGCCCTTCGAGTGGACCCCGATGGTGCCCGTTCCGACTGATCCGGGGTACTCGGCCGACTTTAATCAGAAGATGCACATCTTCGCGACCTAACAAGTTCTTTACTGCGAGGGTAGAAGAGGCTCCGAGCAATCGGGGCCTTTTCTTTTAGTGATAAAGTTCCCACATCTGCTCCAGCAATCAACTCGGGGCGCAGATGTCCACTTCACCTTCCGCAGGACAGACGAAGCGTCCGCCGCCCGAGCCCCGCATCACCATCGACTTGCCGGCCGGGCAGCGCGAGTTGTTCATGAGCTTCGGCTTGCTCAAGGAGCTGGCCGCCGTCGTTGGCGGTCCCGAGGCGATCCCCAAGATCCACTTCGACCCGGACACGACCCAGGTCGTGCTCACCCTGGTACTGGCCAAGCGCGACAAGCGCGGCGTGATCCAGAAGCCGGGCGAAGATGACGACGCGATCATCCCGTATGACATGACCCCCGAGGCCGGCGAGCAGATCCTCGACTGGGTGGCAGCCCACGCGCTGGATTTTTTCATCCGCCGGTTCGCGAACAGCAGCAAGCTGTTCGCGACGCAGGCGGATCAGCTAGCGGCAGTCGGATCATCTCTGATTTCTTCGGCGACCTCGCCTGGGAAGACAGCCTAATTCTTGTCTTCAAGTGCGCTCCGAGCAATCTCGACAAGTTGTATTGGAAGCGCACTCACGATGATCTCAGGCGGATGACGGGTCTCTTCATCCGCTACGAGATGGTCAAGGCCATGTCGGCGACCGAGAGCTTGCTCTTCGTCGTCGGTCGACTGTTCGGAGAGCCTGAGCCCGAGGCCCAGGAGCTGAACTCCCTGTCCGAGATGCAGGCTTACGTCCGAGAGATCAATGGCGGGTGAGAACGAAGTCGACGTCGACATTGGCGTAGGCTCGAACGAGCTGGAGGCTCAACTCCGGCGCACGTTCGAGCTGATGACCCTTGGCCTTCAGCGGGCCGAGGGCATCCGCGTCGCCATGGAGAAGTCGACCGATCAGGCTCGTCGCTTCAACAATGAGCTGGCCGCCGGACAGAAGAAGCTGGCAGAGGCTAAGACCCCCGACGCCCAGAAGAAGGCCGGCGAGGAGCTGGCCGACCTGACCAAGAAGCGCCAGGAGCACAACAAGGTTCTGGCCGAGGAGGTCCGGCTGCAGCAGGAGCTGTCGGTCGGCCGCGGCGCGGCGCGGCGCACCATCGAGGCTGGCCGGCTGGCCGACGGGCGCACCGTCGCCGAGGCCAACACCGCCGAGCAGGCCCTGCGCGGCGCCATCACCGGCATCAACACCACCACCGACCAGCTCACCGCCCGGCTCGCGCTCGCCACCGGCAAGGCGATGGAGCGCCTGCTCAGCGCCACCACCGAGGCTATGCAGGCCTCGCTCGCCAACGCCTCGCAGCGTGTTCGCTCCCAGATCGCCACCCAGTCCGTGCCCGGCTACGACCAGGCGGTCGTCGTCAACGCCAGGGTCCGCGCCGAGACCGCCGTCGCGACGGCAGCGCGGGGCTCGACCCTGGCCGAGCGCCAGGCTGGCACACGCGAGCGCAACGAGGCCGAGGAAGAGAACCGCCTCCGCACGCTGGCCTACAACCGCATGCGCCGGGACGCCGAGCGCGAGAACGCCGCCCGCACCAGTGACGCCGACGCCGCCTACCGGCGCATGCGGACCATGGCGGATTGGGACAACCGGAACTTCGACATCCGGCAGAAGACGGCGGACGCCGAGTACAAGGCGTCCGACGCCAAGATGCGGAGCGACGCGGCCTACGAGGATCGCCAGCGCACGCTCGCGCGCAACCGCGAGCGCCGGGACGCCGAGCGGGAGAACAAGGAACGCGACGCCGCCGCGCGCGAGGCGGCCAAGGCGACCTACGGCCGGGCCAGCGAGGAGAACTCTGCCCGTGACGCCGCCTATCGGCGCATGCGGACGATGGCGGACTGGGACAACCGGAATTTTGACCTCCGTCAGAAGGCCTCGGACGCCGAGTACAAGGCGGCCCAGACCAAGCTCTACGCCGAGGCCAACGACGAGAACCGGATCCGCACGCTGGCGCGCAACCGCGAGCGTCGGGACGCCGAGCGGGAGAACAAGGAACGCGACGCCGCCGAGGCTGCGCGCCGCAACCCGCAGACGGCGGCCCGTGCCGTCGCAGGCGAGGAAGCGTTCAGCCGCCGCTACGGCATGAACCTGAGCGACTGGCGCAGCCAGATCGCCAGCCAGGGGCTCACCGACGAGCAGCAGCGGCAGGAGCTGCGCCGCGCCCGCGAACAGGTTCTGGCCCAGCGCGCTGGCAACGGGCCAGCGACCCTGACGCCGGAGCAGAAGGCTCAGGCCGGCTTCGAGGCGCAGAACGCCCGGTTCAACCTCAACGGAGGCGCGGACCAGTTCAAGTTCCAGGCTCAGCTCGCGACCAACTACGCGCTGTTCGGCGCGATCACCGGGGCGATCACCGGCTCCGTCAGCGCGATCCGCGAGTTCGATGATACGCTGGCCCGGTTCCAGGCGATCACGGGCGCGGCCAGCGCCGAGATGGGTCCGTTCCGCGAAGGCCTGCTTGGCATCGCCAAGGACAGCCGCTTCTCCGTCAACGAGCTGGCGCAGGTCTCGATTGCTCTCGGTCAGACCGGCCTGTCCGTCCGCGGCGTCATCGACACGCTGAAACCTGTGGCGGATCTCGCCGCTGCGTCGGGCTCGACGCTGGAACAGTCGGTCCAGGCGATCACGGGCGTGCTCGGTGCCTACGGTATGAGCGCGTCGCGCGCGACCGAGGTGTCTGACATCCTCGTCGGCGCCCTGAACCGCACCAAGCTGACCATGGAGCAGGTCCAGCTCGGCATCCAGTACGCCGCGAACATCGCGCGCGACAGCGGCGTCTCGTTCACCGAGCTGGCGGCCACCATCGGCGCCATCGCCCAGGCCGGCGTGAAGTCGGGCTCGACCATCGGCACCGGCCTGCGCCAGCTGCTGACCGAGTTCTCGAACCCGTCGGAGAAGCTGCGCGGCGTCCTGAAGGAGCTGGGTCTCAGCCTCCAGGACGTCGATCTGCGCGCCAACGGTCTGTCCGGCGTGCTGGAGAACCTGCAGAAGGCCGGCTTCACCACCGCCGACGCCCTGCGCTCCCTCGACCTGCGCGCCGCCAACGCCTTCTCGGCCATCGCCGGTCAGGGCCAGCTCATCGAGCGGCTTCGGCAGGAGATGCTGCTGTCGTCCGCCGCGGCGGAAGCCGCCGGCAAGGCGAACGAGAGCTTGAACGCGACCCTGCAGCGCCTGCAGAACGTCACGTTCGCCCTGGTTGATAAGGCGTTCAGCCCCCTGGTCACGGCGCTGAAGGTCGGCACCGACGGCCTGGCGGCGATGCTGGGCGGCGCCGAGAACCTATCGAGGGCGCTGCCCGCCATCGGCGTCGGCCTCACCGCCATCGTCGGCACCCTTGCCCTGCTGAAGGTCGGTGCGCTGGCAGCTGGTCTGCTGGCGACCGCCACTGGCGGGGTCGCCCTCGGCGTCGGGGCGGCGGCCGGCATCGCCTATCTGCTCTCGCAGCTGGTCGATCTGGAAACCGCGCTCGGCCGGATCGAGAAGCGGATCGACGTCCTCAACGGCCTGGAGAACGACCTCAAGTCCGAACGCGACACGGTCACCACGACGAACACCGACCTCGACCGCCAGATCGAGGGCCTGATCGCGCGTCGCGAGAAGCTGAACAGCGATCCGCTCCAGCTCCAGAACGAGATCATCCAGGCGCAGAAGTCCTACGGCGAGCTGGGCTTCTCCATGGAGGGCGTCAGCCGCAACGCGGACGGGCTCATCGCTGCCTATCAGCGCCTGCGCACGGAGATGTCGAACAAGCTGCCCGATCTGGGTCTCCAGGAGATCCTGGTCACCCAGCAGAAGCTCATCGCGCTCCAGGAACGGCAGGCCGAGAAGGCCAAGCTGGCCCAGCCCTACACCGCAGTGGGTTCGGCCGACAGCCTCTCCATCGCCGAAGGCTTCGGTTTCTCCGGCACGCCCGAGACCCGTGATCCCAACGGGCGCTTCCGCACGCTCGGCCCGGCGTTCAATTCGGCCATGGACATGGTCGCGAACCCGTCCCTGATCGATGCGAAAGATCCGCTCGGCAGCACAGCGGCTGTCCGCGCCCAGATGGTCGCCGCCCGCCAGGAGATGTTCAACTCCCTCGTGGCCGAACGGTCGAAGCCCGTGGGTCAGCAGGACCAGGGGGTGATCCGCGGCTTCGTCGAGCAGCTCAACCTGTCGAACGAGGCTCTGAAGCTGTTCGCCGAGACGGCGGGTCAGGCGGTCTCGATCCAGTCGGAGAACGTGAAGCTGGAGCGCCAGATGGCGCAGAACCGCGTCGACCTGATGCGGACCAGCCCTGAGTTCGGTGCCTTTGATCGTACCCTGCGCGACCTGGAGAAGGAGCGGGCCAGCGACCAGGGGCGCGTGCTTGGCGACAAGAGCCTCGACGGCCGGGCCCGGATGGAAGCCCTGATGGGCGCCCTCGGTTCGACCAGCGGCAAGGCCAAGAGCGAGCTGGATCGGCTGAACACCTACCGCGACCAGCTGATCGGCGAGGGAAAAGACCCTGTCGAGGTCGACACGGCACTCGCCGAGATCAAGGGCAAGCTCGATCAGGTCGCGAAGAACGCCACCAAGGAACTGCGCGAGCTGGTCGACGCGATCAAGCCCGAGGCGGTGCTCGTGGCGCAGGCCGAGCGCCGGGCCAACGACGCCCAGATTGCGGCGCTGACCCGCTCGGCTTCGCTCCAGCGCGATCAGGACGAGCTGCGCCGGATCGAGGAGCGCGGCCGGGCGCTGATCGAGGTTAACGCCTCGCTGAGCCGGGACATCCTCACCTTCGGCAAGACCCCGGAGCAGATCGCCTCCGACACCGGGCTCAAGGATCAGCTCGATCAGCTGAACCGCGAGACCGAGGGCAAGCTGCAGCGGTTCTCCGACGACTTCGTCCAGCGCCGCCGGCAGCTGGAGGACGCTGCCCTGCGCCTCACCGCCAACACCGAGAAGGCGAAGGAGGCGGACCTGCGCGCCGAGGCGTCGCGGCTGGAGAAGATCGCCAACGACGCGCGCACCACGCCCGACAAGGCGCGTGAGCTGGTCGAGCAGATCAACAAGCTGCTCGACGAGGCGAAGCAGATCGCCACCCGGCGCATCGACATCGAGACCCAGCGTGAGGTGGCCACGGCCCCCAGCGGCCCGCTGCCGAACTACACCGCGGCCCCGCCCGGCTCCGTCGCCGCCCAGGTGATCGAGGGCAGCCGCGCCGCCGGCCGCTCCGACATGGTCAACTACCTGCTCGGGCTCGGCACCCTGGAGAGCAGCCTCAACCCGAACGCCACGAACGCGAGTGGGGCCAAGGGCCTGTTCCAGTTCATGAACAACACCGGCCCTGGTGGCGTGAACACCTGGGGCCGGTACGGCAAGGGCAGCATCTTCGACGTCGGGAACCAGGTCAACGCCGCTATCGACTTCACGCGCGACAACGATGCCCTGTTCCGGTCCCGACTGGGGCGCGACCCGACCGACGCCGAGCGGTTCGTCCTGCACAACCAGGGCGGGGCCGGTGGCACCCGGCTGCTGCGCAATCCGAACGACCTGGCCCGGAACTATGTCTCGGACGCCGCCATCGAGAACAACGGCGGGAAGGGCCGCTCCGGCGACATCACGGCTCGCGAGTTCACGGACATCCTGAAGCGGATGTACGAGGATGCGGCGCGGCGCGCGGGCGGCTACACCACCGACGCCAAGACCGTGCTCGGTCAGAAGCGTGACGCCGAGGTTGGCAGGCTCGACGAGGGCGACCGGGCGGATCGTGGCCGGATCAACGCGATTGCCGGCCGCAAGGACGACACTGCGCTGCTCGCCGGGCTCAAGCTGGACGACAAGACCGACACGGCCAAGATCGCCGCGGCCCTCACCCGGCTCGCGACGGCCAACGAGGTGGGCACTGTCCAGCAGGGCTCGACCGGGATCACGGAGACCTACGGCCGGCTGCGCGACCGGGCGCTGAGGGAGGACGCGCTCGATGTCAACAGCCGCTCGCGCACGCCCGAGCAGAAGAGTGAGGCCGAGGCCGAGATCACGGAACGCTTCCGGGCGCTGGCCGAGCGTGGCGCCATCGCCGCGGCGGACGCCGCCGGCAAGGTCTCGGTTCGTGTGCTCGATCAGGAGATCGAGCGCGCCGAGGCCCGGCTGAAGGCGCTGCAGCTCGACCGCAACGAGAACAAGGTCAGCCAGGACCAGGTCGACGCGGAAGCCAAGCGCCTGTCCGTCCTGAAGGAGCAGCGCGGCCTGGAGGGCGAGAACGGGGCGATCAAAGCCCAGATCCTCGTGCTGGAGAAGGCCCTGGCCGACGCCGCCGCTGCCGGCCTGGGCCCGGCCGAGAAGCAGCTCCTCATCAACGAGAAGCTAGTCGAGCTGAAGCGCCGGCAGGGGCTCTCCGACGACCAGGTCAAGCTGCAGCAGACGCTCAACAGCACGACCCCGTCTATCGACAATGCGATCTCGGGGGCGGTCAACGACTTCGAGAAGAGCCGGGGCATCCGCGACCCGCTGGGGGATCTTGTCGGCCCGACCCAGCAGGCGCGCAAGCTACTGGCGGCCGAGCTGAGCGTCGTCGGCAACGCCTTCGACAGCTTCTTCGTGAACCTGTTCTCGGGCTCGATGAAGGCTGGCGACGCGCTCAAGAAGTTCGCCACCGACATCCTCGGCGGGCTCATGAGCCAGATCTCGAAGAGCCTGACCAACGACATCTTCAAGTCGATCCTCGGCGGCGGCAGCGATACCGGCGGCGGGTTCATGAGCATTATCGGGTCGATCTTTGGCGGCGCCAAGTACATGGGCGGCCCGATCTTGCGCCGGGCTGGCGGGGGCTCGATCCCCGGCAGCGACGCGGCGCTGCGCGACCGCGACAGCCAGCTCATCCTGGCGCAGCCGGACGAGTACCTGCTGCGGAAGTCGGCCGTCGACTTCATCGGCCGGGACACGCTCGACCAGGTGAACGCGCTGGGCGGCAAGATGGTCTCCCGCGCGCCCCAGGTCAGCCCGAGCACCCGCTTTGGCGGGGCCTCCGCGACCACGTCCGTCTACGTCGTCGACCGGGATCAGGTGCCGACGCCGGGGCCGAACGAGATGGTCTACGCCATCGGCGAGAACATCCGTAACCAGGGCACCATCGCGCAGCTCATCAAGCGTATCCAGGTCGGAGGCTGACCGTGGCGATCCCTGTCTTCGACTTCCCCTTCCATACCCCCAACGACGAGTACCCCGGCGGCTCGACGGTCAAGTTCGGCCGGGGCTACCGCTTTGCGGCCCGCCCCAACGGCCCGGACGAGATCATCACCCATCTGCGGTTCGAGACCATGTTCGTCTACCAGACGGTGGCCGGCGGTGCTGTGAACCAGACGGTCGATCCGCAGCTCAACATCTTCGCCCTCAACAAGTTCTACGAGGACGTCGGGATGTGGGGCCCGTTCACCTACAACCACCACCGGGCCGGCGCGGTGCGGGCCCGGTTCAACAAGCCGCTCGTCATGCCGAAGACGGCGAAGGCCGAGCCCGGCAAGGTCGGCGGCAAGGTCGTCGGCGGTGTCTCCTACCGCGTCCACCAGGTCGAACCCTTCGATCTCGACATCCTCTGGACCCGAGCCTGATCCATGGCGACCCCTACCTCTCACGTCGATGAGGGCCTGAAGCTTACCGCCGACGGCGAGATCGTCTTCTGGGAGATCGCCCTGAAGAACGTGCCCAACAACGGCACCGCGGTGATCCGCTTTCGGGACGGCCCGATGGATCAGACCACCCAGTGGAACGGCAAGGTCTGGGAGCACCTGGCCTGCAAGCTCTCAGGCGAGCGCCGCTCGGCCGAGGCCGAGAAGAACCGGCCAACCCTCCGGCTGATGAACCCGGTCGGCGTCTTCAACGAGGCTGCGTTCCAGCGACGGTTCGACGGCGCGGTGATCCAGAAGTTCACCGTGCTGCGCCGGCACGTCGAAGCGAACATCGCGCTCTCGAATAACGAGATCTTCTTCATCGGGCGCGTGAAGGATCTCGTGACAGGTCAGTCCATCAGCTTCGAGCTGCGTCACCTGTCCGATGGCCCGGATCATCTGGTCCCGGCGCGCATGTATATCCCGCCGGACTTCCCGTTCGTGACCCTGTAACACGGTACGTTTCGTACCCACATGGAGGCGAACAGGAGCCTCGCATGATGCCTCGCGCACCCTTCGGCCGCATGGTCCGCTACGTCTCCCTCCGCGGCGAGATCGTCACCGGCCTCGTGACCGCGGCCTTCGAGGAGAACCAGGTCAACCTCCACCTCTTCCGGGACGGCGTGAACGAGGAGCATCTCCCGACCCACGTCTACACCGTCCCCTACGCGCCGGTTCACCCGAACGGCAGCGTGGTCCCGAACAGCTGGCACTGGCCGCCCCGTGATTAAGCTCGACGGCCTCCAGGGGCGCGAGTTCAAGCACGGCTCCACCGACTGCTACGCGGTGATGCGCGACTTCTACGCGCTCAACTTCGGCCTGAAGTTCCCGGACTGGGCGCGACCGGACGATTGGTGGGAGCCCGACGCCGAGGGGAAGCACCTCAACATCTACATGGACCACTACCACGAGCTGGGCTTCGGCCTGTTCAACGGGCACCCGCGCGACCGCCGGCCCGGCGACGTGATCCTCATGGCGATCCGCTCGCCCGTGGCCAACCACGGCGCCGTGCTGCTGCCGGGCGAGCAGATCCTGCACCACCTCGTCGGCCAGCGGTCCATCGTCGAGAGCTACAACCGCCCGCTCTTCCGGGACACGACCGTCGCCGTGCTGCGTCATCCAGGGGTCGATCACACCAGGCTTGTTGCGGAGACTGAGATCGACGCCTGGGATCTCGTGCCCAAGCGGGTCCGCGATCAGCTCGAAGACGCTCGACAGGGCACGCTCGATGTCTGAGCCAACCATATCCGATCTGGCGTCGAAGTACGTCCACGACATCACGGCCCCGGAACGTTGTGGCTTCGTCATGACGGACGGGAGCGTAGTCGAGGTCAAGAACATCTGCCATGAACCGGCGGATGGTTTCGATATTTCGGGCGAAGATTTGCTTGAGTTCTCTGGTTCGGCTGCCGCGTCCTGGCACACCCATACTGGAACAGACTGCAACCTCACTCGGGATGACCTTGCGTCTTTCTTGAATTACCCGCACCTCCGTCACTATATCGTGGGCTCGGACGGCGTCGCCTGCTACGCTGTCGATCAGGGGCGGGTTGTCCGTGCTGCGACGTATCCATCTTCACGGCAGCCTGAAGAGCATCCACCCCGAGGTCATCGAGCTGCACGCGGCCAGCGTCGCCGAGGCCCTGCAGGCGATCACCCGCCAGGTGAAGGGGTTCGCCGGAAACGCCGTGACCGGCCCGCTGCGGGTAAAGGTCGTCGGGTTCGAGACGATGGAGAGCCTGGTCGCGCCGAGTGACGTGCGCGACCTCCACATCTTCCCGCAGCTCAACGGCGGCAAGAACGGCGGCTTCTTCCAGGTCATCATCGGCGCCGTCCTGATCGCGGCGAGCTTCATCCCCGGCGTCGGTCAGGCGCTCGCGCCGATCCTCCTGAAGGTCGGCATCATGATGGTGCTCGGCGGCATCCTGCAGTTCTTCCAGACGCCCCAGCGCGACAAGAAGGACAGTCCCGAGAAGAAGAGCCACTACCTCGGGCCACCCAAGAACACCGTCGAGATCGGCACCCGCATCGCGATCCTCTGTGGAGAGGACAAGGTCGGCGGCCACTACCTGTCGTTCAACATCGACGCCGTCGACACCGGGGTCGTCTGATGGGGCTCGCACTCAAGGGCCGCAAGTCGACCTCCGGGTCGAGCAAGAAGGCCACGCGCCACGACGACAGCCTGTTCGGTCAGGACACCGTCGAGCTGCTGCTTGGCGTGTCCGAGGGGCCGATCTTCGGCCTCATGGACGGCGCCTCGTCGTTCTACGTCGGCGACGTGCCACTGCTCGATAAGGCGAGCCAGGCCCCGAACATCTCGAACTTCGAGCTGCGGGTCTTCAAGGGCACCAACCCCGCCGACAGCATCAAGCTGAACCTCGGCGGCAGTGCCTCGACGAAGAACGTCGGGCTCGAACTGCGCACGCCGGGCCAGTCGGTCGTGGTCCAGTGCGACAAGACCCAGATCGATTACCTCGACCTGCGCTTCGTCGTGCAGCGCCTGCTGTCCGTGACCTCGGAAGGCGGCGAGTTCCCCACCGACGTCCAGGTCAAGGTCGAGGTCAAGCCGCGCTCCTCGGCGACCTGGCAGATCCCGTTCGACAACGCGCAGCCTCCGCCGGTCGAAAACAGCTCCGGCTCCTCGACCTTCCGTCCGAGCACCACCACCCCCGGCACGCTGGTCAACGACGCCTACCGCGAGACCTACATCCAGACCTCGGCCCCGGCCGGCGCCAAGGCGCGCGGGGCGATGTGGTTCAACAACGCCACGGCGAAGTGGACGCCCCGGATCTGGAACGGTGCCAACTGGGTGGCGCCGACCAATCTGACTGCGGCGGTGCGCTCCGGCTACGACATCTGGACCTGGCTCGACTTCGACGGCGCCCTGCGCACGGCCTGGTTCTCCCCGGCCGGCAACGCGCCGCCTCCCGGCACTCTGGCCAGGGGCGACTTCCTGCTGACGCCGGCCTCGGGGGAGCAGGTCTACAGCTACAACGACACGGCCTGGGTCGGCTTCCAGACCTGGGGGCAGCCGCAGCAGGCCGCTCCCGGCATCCTGCCGATCAACGGCCTGACGCGCTCGACCTATCCGAAGGAGTATCGGATCCCGGTCGCGCGGATCAACGAGCCCTACGACGTGCGGATCACCCGCATTTCGCCGGCCTCGACGAAGGACGTCTTCCGGGACATCACGTTTGAGAGCGTGCAGGAGGTCAACCGGGACGCGGTCTCGTTCCCGGACCTCGCCGTCGCCTGGCTGACGATCAAGGCCACCGACACCTTCACGTCGCTCCCCGATTTCACTGGCATCTATCGGGGTCTCGTGATCCCGGTGCCGACGAACTACACCTTCGACGAGACGACCAAATCCGGCAAGTACACCGGCATCTGGGACGGCTCGTTCAAGATGGCGTACACCAATAATCCTGCGTGGCACGCCTACAACTTCATCATGAACTCGCGGTACGGCAAGAATGCCTACTACCCCGAGGTCGCCGACAAGTGGGACTACTACGCTTTCGGCCAGCATTGCGACGCGCACCAGCTGCGCTTCAACGAGTACATCACCGAGCCGCGCTCGATCAACGAGCTGGTCAACTACATCGTCGGGATCGCGGGCGGCCGGTATGTCGAGCGCGGTGACGGCTACTCGACCGTCATCTGGGACGCCGACGACCAGGTGGCTCAGGCGATCTTCGCGCCCGAGAACACGCAGGAAGGCGCGTTCACTTACAGCTTCACCGATTGGACTGAGCAAAAGAACGACTTCAAGGTTTCGTTCAAGAACCCGGAATTGAACTATCGCGAGGACCGGGTTCGGGTCTTCGACAAGAACAACATCGAGGTCAACGGGCGCAACCCCGAGGAGTTCGTGGCGGTCGGCTGCCGCGATCCCGAGGAGGCGGTCAAGCGCGGCCGGCTGCGGCTGGCAACCTCGCTCACCGAGCGCATCATCGTCTCGTTCAAGACGAACCGCATCGGCCGCTACCTGATGCCGTTCCAGGTGATCCTGATCGCCGACGATCAGTCGACGAACGTCATCTCCGGCCGCATCGCCCACGAGAACGGCTCGCCGGCCGGCACGACCCGGCTGCCGCTGCGCGACCAGATCTATCTGGAAGCGGGGATCACCTACAGCGTCCAGTTCACCATCTCGGACGGGAACGGGGGCCTGAAGGTCGTCACCTATCCGCTGACGGTGACCACACCCGGCCTTCAGAACCAGCTGGTCCTGTCGCAGGCCCTGGCCGAGGCGCTGCCCGAGTTCGCTGTCTTCTCCATCGGCACGCCCAAGGCGTTCCGCATCACCGGCATCGATCCCGACGACGAAGATCCTGACGTCGTCGACATCACTGCCATCGAGGTGAACCGCCTGAAGTGGGCCTTCGTCGACGGTAAGGTCGAGCTGCGCGACATCATGGGCGTGCAGACCGGCCCGCTGTCGAAGTTCGTCTACGCGCCGGCCGGTGCCCGCATCACGCCCGAGGTCAACGCGGCCGGGCAGATCTCCCTGGTCACGACCTGGCAGCCGTCCGAGACCAAGCTCATCCGCGGCTACCGGGTCTACCAGTCGCTCAACGGCCGGCCGATGGAGCTGGTCTACGAGGGCGACCAGACGACCTACCGGCTCGAACGGCCGGAGGCCGGCACCTACATCCAGTCCATCGTCGCGGTGGGCCTGGACGGCACGACTGAGAGCGCGCCGGTCACCGTCCAGTACATCGTCGCCAACGGCACCTCGCTGCGCTCCGTCGCCCCGCCGACGAACCTGCGCCTGGTCGATGAGCCCGAGGCGCCGATCTTCCGCGCCATCGATCCGCGCTTCACCTGGGACGCATCGAGCGATCCCCTGGTGACGAAGTACCGGGTCGAGGTGCTGAGCCCGGCCAACGGGGTCGTCCACGGCGAGACGATCTCGAACGACCTGCAGTTCACCTACAGCCTGGCTGCCAACCGCGCCGACAACGGCGGCACGCCGCTGCGCCAGTTCACCGTGCGCGTGCGCTCCATCGACGTGACCGGCAACCTGTCGGACCCGATCACCCTCGTTGTCAGCCACCCGCCGCCGGCCATCCTCCCGTTCAGCCTCGACGCCGTCAGCGAGACCGTGTTCGTCACCACGGCTCTGCCCGCGGGTGACTGGGCCGGCACGCTGGTGTGGATGGAGAAGGCCTCGGGCTTCAACCCTCTCACCACCACGCCGAAGGTCGACGCCCGCGCGAGCTTCTTTCCGCTGCCGGCGACGACCGAGACGACCTACTACGTTCGCGTGGCGGCCTACGACAGCTACGGCAAGACCGGGCTCAACTACGCGCCCGAGCAGACGATCACGGCCACCAACAAGCTGTTCGATCCCTACCCGCCCGCGCGGCCGGGCAAGCCGGCGCTGACCACGGGCACCGAGCTTGGTCCCGACGGCACGATCCAGTCGTTCGTGAGGGCTGTCGTCCCCGCCGTCACCAGCGACAACCTCGCGCTCTACGAGATCGCCTGGCAGATCGGGAGCGGCGACTGGGAGCGCCGGAGGTACGACACGAACACCGCGACCATGCGCGGCTTCCTGCCGGCGACCGTGGTGAACGTGAAGGCGCTCTCCATCTCGAAGGCGGGGATCGCGTCGAGCTACTCGGACGTGGCGACGATCACCACGACCAAGAACCTCGTCGCTCCGGCCAACCCGACGTCGGCCGCGGTCACCGCCGGCTTCGAGCGCGCGATCATCACCTGGACCGCGCCGACCAACGTCGACCTCGCCGTCGTCGAGGTGTGGGGCTTCGACGGCTCGTCGAGCGCGGCTGCGCCGCCCTCGGGCTCGCGCCTGATCGGCACCGCTCCGAAGGGCCAGACCCAGTTCTGGGACACCCTGCCGACCGAGGGCAGCCGGACCTACTGGCTGCGCTCGCGCAACACCTCCGACGTCGTGTCGACGTCCTACGTCCGCGCGGGTGTTGGCACCTCAGCCGCGATCCAGGGTGCGCAGCTCGCCGCCGGGATCGTGGACGCAACCAAGTTCGCCTCCGATCTTGCGGTGCCGAAGGTCGTCTCGGTCCTGCCGACGACGCGGACGGGCGCCTTCGTCACCCTGGCGAGCGACGGCAAGCTCTACAGCTGGGACGCCGCTCAGGGAAAGTACGTCACCCAGACGTTCAACGTCGCCGACATCAAGGGGCTGAAGGCCGACCAGATCGTCAGCGTGAATGCGTCGGCCCTCTCTGGCCAGATCGTGGCAGGCCAGCTCGCCAACGCCGCGGTCACGCTCGCCAACTTCGCCGACGGCCTTCAGCCCATCGTGGACGTCTCCGTGCTTCCGGCGACGGCCGACTACACCGGCTCGAAGGTCGTTCGGCTCACCACGGACGGGAAGCTCTACCGGCTCGTCAGCGGAGCGTGGACGGCGGCTGTCCCGGCCGCCGACATCACGGGCCAGATCGTCGGCACCCAGATCACGAACCGCGGGATCACGACCGAGAAGATCGCGGCAGGTGCAATCACCTCGAACGAGATCCGCGGCAACACCATCACCGCCAACGAGCTGGCGGCCGGGTCGGTCATCGCCGACAAGATCGCGGCCTACGCCATTTCCGCCCGCAAGATCATGCTGGGCGCCACCTCGGCCAACCTGATCCCGGTCGGCGAGTTTCAGGAGCGGCTGTCAGGCTGGACCCAGCCTGAGACGAGCCAGTTCCAGATTGCCGGCATCGGTCCCACCGGCACGCCGTTCGTGCGCCTGGACCGCGGCTCCCCGACCGGCCCGAGCCTGAACATCTCCACGCTCGGCACCGAGCTGATGCCCGTGCCCCAGGGGACGACGCTGGCCGTCGCGCTCTGGGTGCGTGGGTCTGCGGCGACCGCGGTCTCGGGGATGCGGGTTCGCCTCCACTGGTATGACAACACCAAGGCCGTGCTGAGCCCGTCCTTTACGGACGCTTTTGCTGAGAACACCCCCGTCACCACGGGTTGGACCCAGATCGCTAAGCAGATCACGACGCCGAGCACTGCGGCGTTCATGCGGTTTCAGCTCTACCACCACACCGAGAGCAACGTCCAATTCTTGGACTTTGCTTCGATTGCGATCCGCCGCACGACTGGCGTGACCCTGATCGAAGACGGCGCGATCACGACGGACAAGATCTTCGCCAACGCCGTCGTGGCTGGCAAGATCGCGGCCGACGCGATCACCGCGCGCGAGATCCTGGCCCGCTCGATCACGGCGGCCGAGATCCAGGCTGGCACGATCACCGGCAACGAGATCAGGGCGGGGTCGATCTCGGCCGACCGCCTCGTCGCCAACTCGATCACGGCAGCACAGATCCAGGCCGGCGCCATCGGGGCCGACCAGATCGCGGCCGGCGCCATCATCGCAGACAAAATCGGTGTCGGGCTTACGACCGGCAACCTGATTTGGAATTCGGATCTCGCCATCGACGGCTGGTACAGTTCCGTCGGCGGCAACCAGTCCGGCACGAGCATCAACCTACGGGCCGCCTCTGAAAGCTACGCTGTTGCGGGCACGCGCGCTTCGATCCAACTTTACAATGGGTCTGCGACGGCAGGCAATATCTCCTACTTCAATCTGAACTTCCCCAACGCAAGCAACGGCAAGGATAATCTATTTCCGATCCAGGGCAGCAAGACTTACGAGTTCTTTTCCTATCTGTCCACCCATCGGTGCCAGGGATACATTCAGGCTCACTTCCACGACGGCAGTAACTTCCTGCCGGCTGTCAGCAGCAATGTCATCGACAACGTGCCGGGCTCCGGTGCGCCGAACGACACCTGGCGCGCGCGCCTGAAGGCTACGGCTCCGGCCACTGCCAAGTTCGTCCTGCTGCGTGTGGTGCAGACCTTCACCACCACGAACGTCGCCAACGGCGCCTTCCTGATTGCGTCGGGCTTCTACCTGGGCGTCGTACCGACGGGCACCCCGGCAGGGGTGTACTCCGACTACGTCCCGCAGAGCGCCACCATCATCACAGGCGGCGCGCTTGCTGCCAATTCGATCACCGCGCGCGAGATCCGCGCCGGCTCGATCACGACCGACCTGCTTCAGGCCGGGCAGATCAACGTCGACACCATCGCGGCCAACGGCAGCATCTCGGCCGCGAAGCTCAAGGCCGACGTACTCACGGTCGGCAACATCACGATCACGGGCGGGACGAAGCTGTCGTCCTGGGCCACTGGCACGCAGATCAACGGCGGTGCCATCGCGGCCAACACAATCACGGCTGAGCGCCTCGACATCCGCAGCCGTGGCGTGCAGGCCGTCAACCTGTCCTTCGAGGTCGACAAGAAGACGAAGACGGTCAGCTGGAACGCCGGCCACATCCTCTACACCAACGACGCTGGTGGGTACGGGCAGAACAACCCCGTTGCGGGTTCGGCCACCTTCAGCGGCTACGGCTGGATCGTCTGGGTCAAGGGCGAAGACCGGCTCATCGGGACGGCCGATGCCTCGCCGTACATGGCGAACCCGAACGCCGTCATCATGGCGACCTTCGACGGCGCTGCTGGCCTCAACGTCATCAATGGCGGCGTCATCATTGACGGCACCCGGATCTCGGCTGGCACGATCACGGCCAGCCAGATCGCCGCCAACGCGATCCAGACCGTCCACTTGGCCGCGAACAGCATCAACGGCGACCGCATCACCGCGGGTACACTGTCGGTGGACAAACTCGCGGCCGGCACGATCACGGCCGGAGTGGTTCAGATCGGCCCGAACAACGGGCAGGGCATCCTTGTGATGGAGGCTCCGGGCAACCGCGCGGGGCGCCTCTACTGCCGCGACTTCAACGGCAACCTCCGGGGGATGTTCGGCTACATCGGGGATTTCTCCGGGGTCGCGAACGACTTCGGCCTGCTCATGTGGAATGCGGCTGGTCAGCAGATCCTCACCACCTCGGGGCTCGGGCCCAACACCGTCAGTGACGTGCAGGTCTCCTCGCTCTCGGCCAGCAAGATCGTCACGAACAGCCTGTCGGCGCTGAGCGCCAACCTGGGGACGGTCACGGCCGGTCGAGCTCAGTCGAGCGACGGTAAGTTCGTCATCGATTTCGACAATAAGTTCATCGAGATGTTCGACTGATGAGTTCACGTGCGGTCATCGGCTCCCACCCCATTACGAAAGAAATGGGGGCGTGGATCGCCAAGCAGGGCTATGACTGTCGATCTGACGATAGGTCAGATCGCAACAAGTTTCTGCTGTCGACGAGCTTTACGGGTAGCAAGCCCTTCCGGCTGATCCGGGCCGGGGTCATTGCGTCCAACACCCCCATCTTTCTACCAGCAGCACTGGCTGATCTGGGGGGCGAGCCCATGCTTACTTATCGGGTCATGACCAGCAGCACTTCCGAGCGCGCCAATGCCTACTACGGCTCGGAGAACGACGGTCAGGGCGGCTCCTACAGCGGCACTGAGTTCCTGAACCGGCTGTTCGACGGCAACCCGGCCTACTTTTTGATCCAACAGAATGGCAACCCGGGCAACACGAGCTTCCAGCTTCGCTACATGGTAGCGCTCATCTGATGGCCAAGCGCCTTTCTCACCGCCCGAACTTCTTCAAGATCTCCCGGCCTGGTGTCGATGTTGATACGGCAGCCGAGAAGGATCTGCTGATCTCGCTCGGGGCCCGCAACGCGCAGATCATTCAGCGCGGCTTCATCCCGTTGTCAGCTGGCACCGAGACCCGTGGCAACACACCGGCTACGTCGGGACTGAGTACCTGGGTCTTCAACGTGCCCTTCCCAGCTCAGGCAACGGAGCCGGACTTCTATTGCATCATGTTGGAGCGTAACAATCTCGATACCTCCAAGCAGAACCAAGCCTTCCCGCCGACCCAGGACGTTGTATTCGGCAAGAACAGTGTCCAAATCACCTTCTACGGTTCCAACGGAGGGTTCTCCGGTTCACGGACCTACGTGGGCTTGATCTACATCCTGCTCCGCAAAAGGCTCGGCTCCTGATGTATTTCAATATGAAGGGGTTCGACTTCCTGCGGCTGCAGTCTGGCGGTACTGCAGCCATCGCTGATCCACTCGATCCCGCGGTGCTGTTCTCCGGTGCCTATGAGGATGGCCAAGGCCTATTCTATCAGCAGGAGGTGAATAGCCTCGGGGTCGCGAATAGTAAGAGCTACGTCATCAATTTCAGCAAGACGTTTGCTAGAACCCCGATGGTGTTCGGCACGCTGAGACTGACCCAGCCCTGCACTCAAAGCGGAAGGACGTGGTTCAACGCTGGCGAATGTCTTGCGCCTTGCTCGTATCGGCGACAGCCCTTCAACTCCGTACCTCAAACCGACTGGGGATTTTATTGGACGGCGGACACGACCAGCTTGGGCCTCGTCGTCAGTGGCTTCGCCGGGATCGCCTCCTTCCTTGTACTGGAAATCGCATGAGCACCTTCGTCCGTTACGATCCCGTCTTCCTCAACCTGATCGGCACCGAGAGCGGGGCCAACCCGGCCGCGTTGCGTCAGGTGCTGAAGGATCACGGCGTCGCGTTCGTCGAGACCGACACCCTTCCGGCCCCGATGGAGACCCTGTTCGTCGAGGACGGGGAGTTCTACCTGCGCGAAGAGCTGCCGGAGGAAAGCCGCCCCGCCGACATGCACTACGCGGTGGCGGCGAGCGTCCCTAAGATCCCGCTGCCGGACGACGGTGTGACGGAGCCCGCAGCAGGTACGCCGCTGCCCTCGGGCGAGACCCATGTGCGGGTGCGCGCCCCGAGGTATCTGGACCACTACTTCACGATCCACGTTTGGACAGCCGAGGACGTGAAGCGGCAGCTGCTGGCCTTCGCGGCGAACCGGCGGTGGGAGCTGATGCAGCTCGGCGCCGACTGGCGCGGGCACCGGGTGGCCACCGACGACGTGTCTCAGAGCCGGATGACCAGCGCGGTCCTCGCCGGCCAGATGCTGCCGGACTGGCAGACGGTGTGGCAGTTCCTCGACGGCAGCTCGGCCCTGGTGAAGATGCCCGAGATGATCGAGATCGCCATGGCGGCCCAGGCGCGCGTCAACGAACTGTTCGTCCTCTACGATGGCGTCAAGAACAAGATCAACGACGGGACTTACACGCGCACAGAAGAAGTAGAAGCGGCTATGACCGCCGAGGCGAGTTCCTAACTCTTAGGAACTAACCTTCAAGCTGCTAGTAGCAAAGCCTATATCCGGGAATGTCCCGCGAGAAGGCAATCATGGCTTACGGCACGCAGTCGGATCGACTGCGCGCTGCTGCCATGGCAAGGCTGGCTGGCAAGTCGACCAGCGAGTGGCTGCTTGGCCTGATCCGGGAGAACTACGCCGCCGTCTACGGCGACGCGCCCCCGGAGAACCTCGATGTCGGCAGAAACCAGCGTCGTGCGCCTTGAGGCGTGTCTGCCCTTCATCTTCGAGGGTGAGGGCGGCTATACGGCGAACGCGAAAGACCCCGGCAACTGGACCGGCGGCAAGGTCGGCAAGGGCACCCTGAAGGGGACCAAGTACGGCATCTCGGCCGGCGCCTACCCGACGCTCAACATCAAGGCGCTCACCCGGCCCCAGGCCGCCGAGATCTACCGGCGCGACTACTGGGACCAGGCCGGCTGCCACAGCCTGTCGGCCGGCCCGGACCTGCCCATCTTCGACGTCTCGGTGAACTCGGGCCCCGGCCGGGCCGTGAAGTTCCGCCAGCAGACGATTGGCACCCCGGAGCCCGTGGCGCGCATCAAGGCGATCTCGGCCAAGCGCCGTGCCTTCTACCAGGGCCTCTCGACCTTCAAGACGTTCGGCAAGGGCTGGATGGCGCGGGTCGCGAAGATCGAGGCTGCCGCGATCAAGATGGCGCTCGCCGCCACGGGCGCGAGCCCGGTGATCGTGCAGAAGACCCTCCGGGCCGAGGCCGATCTCGCCAAGGGCAAGGTGAAGACCGGCACCGCCGTTGGTGGGGCGGGGGGCAGCACTGCCATCGCTGGCGGCGCGGCAGCCACGGACTGGTTGCAGGTCGGTCTGGCTGTCGGTGCCGTGGCCCTGGCTCTGGCCATCACCTTCCACTTCGTTCGCGCGCACGCGGAGCGGGCCCAGGCCTTCGAGGCCGAGGCGGCGGGGGTCTGATCGATGTCACTCAACTTCTCCCAGGTCGACTGGGCACCCGTCGCCGGCCAGCTGATGAAGATCGGCGCGCCCCTGGTGGGCACGCTGATCGGCGGGCCGGCCGGAGCTATCGCCGGCAGCCTGATCGGCTCGCTGGCGAGCGCCATCGGCGCCGATCCGACGCCCGAGGCGATCTCCGACAAGCTCGCCAACGACCCGGACGCGCAGCAGGCAGTCCGCGATTTCGAGGCTGACAACCGGGTCCAGCTGGAGCAGGCGGTCGAGCAGACCAAGCGTCTCCAGATCGAGCAGGCCAACCTGTCCCTGCGCGCCGAGATCACGGCCGGTGACCGCTTCCAGCGGTGGGCCCGGCCGTTCAATATGTACTGCGTCGGCACCGTCACGCTCTGCTACGGCTTGTGCTGCGTGGCCGCGGCGGTCAACACCATCGTCACCCGCGATCCGACCGCGCTGACCCACCTGGTCAATCTCGGCGGCGCACTCACCACCGTGCTCATCCCCTCCGGCGCCGTAGCCGGCGTGACTGCCTGGCAGCAGTCCAAGGAGAAGCTCGCCGGGGTGATCCAGAAGCCGCCGCCCGCCGCCCTCGTCCCTGGCAAGAAGAAGTGAGGCTGGCATCGTGGGGAAGCAGTCGCGCTGGCAGCGCGGCAGGATGCCGGACGTCCCCGCGCACCAGCGCGAGCCGGATGACGATGTCCTGTCGTGTGGTCACTTCGGTCCTCGGGTCGATATGCCGAGGCAGCAAGGTTTCGAGGATCTGCACCCTGATCTCCGCGAGATCCTGGTGCGGATGGACAAGAAGGAAGCCGAGAACCTCGCCAACGGTCTCCAGATCCTGGTGCGGTTGGAGCCCCGAGACTTCGTCAGGATGCGGACCATCCTGCGGTTCATCAACATCCTCTACGGCATTGGATGGGTTCTCAAATGGATGGTCGCGACTTTTTTGACGGCCTTGGGGGCCGTCACCCTAGCCGGCGAGCAAATTCAGAAGATCTGGGGCTGGCTCTTGAGCTTGCTGAAGCTCGTTCGCCCGTAGCGGAGCTGTTCATCAAGGTCTGCTGCTGGGTCTGCTTCGGAGCGGCTGGTCTCCTGGGGGGCTGGACCGGCCAGCTCCTCGCCCAGAAGCACTACCCGATCTCGATGATCGAGCGCGTCAACCTCACGCCCGAGGTCAGGCCCGCCGATGCCCTGCTGCTCGCGCAGCATGTCGACCGGCACGACCAGTGCGACCTGGTGGTGAAGCGCACGATCACGACCTCCACCGGCCAACGGTTCTTCGTCAAGCAGGAGTTCGAGGAGGGCTTCGGCCCCCTCGGTGGTGACAAGTACATCCTGCCGGTCGAGATGCCGAGGACGGCCAGTCTTGGTCCGGCCCGCATGTACTCGAAGGCCTACAGCTGGTGCAGCTGGCTCGACTACATCGTCCCGTCGGAGGCGGAAGCGTGGACGATGGACTTCGTGTTCGCCGATACGACGATTACGGAACCTCGTCCGGTAAGCTTCCAGAACATCGGCGTCAAAGCAGCGCGCAATATCCCGACAAAGCCTTCTCAGCCTATCGAGGGGCAAGTTCAGTAATTGTCTGGATTTTCTATGGTACGTTTCGTACCGGGATATTATGTGGGGGACGGAGGGTCGAATGGGCAGCATCGGTAGTTACCTGCGGCAAGTCTTCAACGGCTCCGTCGGTGGGTCGCAGGAGAAGCGCGCCGCCGCTCAGCTGGCTGACGGCAGCTGGGCCGATGCAGTGGTGCTGATCGACATCGACGGCAAGCCCGGCACGGGCGAAGCCCCCGTGTCCGGCTTCACGGCGATCACCGTGCCGGGTCGCGGTTGGGGCTGCAACGTCACGACCGGCGGGTGGGTGCTGGTCACCGCGGTCGACGACACCACGGTCGACAAGTTCCTGAACGGTCCCGGCAACTACGAATACCCGGATCGCGTCAAGAACGTCATCCCTCATCCCACCAAACCGGCCGCTGTTCTCGACGGCGTCTACGGGAGGAAGTAATGCTGCCTTCCGCGCGTCCGCTCGGCGGGCTGAACTCTGTCTCCATTGGTGAGATCAAGCCGGGTGAGAGCGTGGTGCGCGGCACTGCGCCCATCGGCTTCACGGCTGTCTGCCGCAAGTATATCGACGGGGTTCCGACGACCCTCGGCGATGCCACCGTGTCGATCACGGGCGCGGTCACCTACAACCTCGCCTCGCCGGCCGTCGCAGGCGACAGGTACGATTTCTACGCGACCCTTCGGATCGCCTCGCTGACCGCGACGGTGCCGAACATCGGAGGTCTGCTCGGGCCGACGACGGCGTCCTTCACCATTGGCGCCCCCGCGAACTCCTCGATCCTCGTCTTCAACGGCCTTGGCCCCGGCGAGTTCGTCCAGACCCAGTCGCCCAACGACGGGCGCGGTGTGCTCGATCAGAACGGCCTCGCGTTCCTCATCGGCTCCTCGGCGTCCTCGCCCGGCGATACCCTCTACACCTTCACCACCAATCTCGGGCGGGTGCTCAAGACCACCGTCACCGCCCTGAGCCTGGTCCAGCCGATCCTGACGAAGACGCTCGGCTCCGCGACCGCGGCGAGCGTCTCCTTCGCGCAGCTCCCGGCCGGTGCCTCGATCACCAACCCGTCGAGCACGCCGGGCTCGTACTTCACCGTTAATGCCACGACGGGTGTCGTGAGCACGACCGCGGCGTTCGTGTCGGCTGCGCTCGGCTCCGTCACGCTCAACGTGGCGGTCAGGGACGCGGGCGACATCACCACCCTGCGGGTCGTCATCGCAGCCGGTGAGGTCGACGTCGACACGGGCAGCCGTCTGACGTCCGCGATCACCGCCGCCGCGGTGGGGGCCACGATTGGCCTGACGGACACCTTCGTCGATGGCGCTGCCGTGACGATCTCGCGGGTGTTCTCCGGCGAGATCACCCACCCGCACAAGGGCATCGGCCCGGCCGAGAGCATCCTCGACCCGACCTGCCTCACCGACAGCGCCGTTCCGAAGCTGACGGGCGGTCTCGTCATCAAGGCGCGTACCCTCTTCGCTCCGCGCTTCAACTTCAAGGTGACCCTCAACGGGCCCGAGAACATCGCGCTCGACGGCTTCGCGTTCCGCAACGTCGCGACCTCGGACAGCTACAACGCCAAGTTCAACGAGGTCTTGCCCCAGAACGAGGTGATCTGGATCCCGACGCTCTCGAACGGGGCGGTGACGGGTGTCTCGTCGTTCGTTCAGACCGGCAAGGGCTACCTCGCCAGCAAGAACGAGCGCCGCGTCTACATCTCGCACAACAAGCCCACGACGGTCGTGGGGATCACGAACACCAAGGCCGCGCAGCTCGTCGTCACCTACCCGAACCACGGCCTCGCGGCGGGTCGAGCGATCCGGTTCAACACGGACGGCGTGCTGCCGCGTCCGCTGTCGTCGCTGCTCTCGGACAGCTTCTTCGTCAAGGAGGTGCTCTCCGCGGACACCTTCACCGTCTCGATGACGAGCACTGGCGTCGCGGTGACCGTCTCGGAGCCCGGCTCCGGCACGCACTACTGCGGCCCCGGCTCGGGCTTCCTGGGTTGGTTCGACCCCGACGAGTTCGGCAACATCAACGAGACCACGCCGCTCACGATTGTCTCGCCGGGCCAGGGCTACGACGCCACGATGCGCTTCCGGCAGCCTCGGGTCGGGGAGACGACGCAGCTCGCCAACTGCCAGAGCAACATCGCCACGGCAGAAAGTGCCGTGCAGCTCGGGTTCTCGCAGAACACCCTGTCCAAGGTCATCGTCCGCAACTGCTCGTTCGGCAATCCCGGAGGTTCGGTCAACCGTATCCCGTGGTGCATCGACCTGCGCAACGCGGAGCAGGCCTACATCCACGATTGCGTCTTCGACAACTACTACATCGCCCTCCAGGTCTGGCAGTGCAACGACGGCGAGATCGCCCGTTGCTTGTCGGCTGGCAACGCGAACGACTTCTACCGCGAGTACACGGCCAACAGCCCGCTCGGAAATCAGCTCGCCACGGGGCCGCTGTTCCGTGTGCTCGGCAACGTCGGCGTCGATCCGATGTCGGCCGTCGACTGGTCGAACAGCCATGCCGACTGGATGCAGGTTGGAACCCAGCTCGATCTGTCGCTGCAGCACCGCACGGTGCTCCGCTTCAACCGTGTCTACTGGCCCGGCAACATCCTCAAGTTCCAGACCCAGCCCATCCTCAATACGCAGGGCTGGATCGCGTACTACTTCGACATCTCGGACAACCTGTTCATTTCGAGCACGCAAAACTATCAGCTCGGCTCCGCGGTCAACAAGGATCTGTGCCGGTTCTCACGCAACACCTGCATCCGCTATATTGAAGAGTGGACCGACCTCAACGCCTTCTCGCCGAAGTATCCTTCGTGCGTCGAGCCGTGGATGAACTATCGCGGCCCGTGGTCGGGGACGACCAGCTACGCCTACGGCCACGTCGTCAAGGTGGACGGGATCTACTACTCGTCGAAGATCGACGGGAACCTCGGCAACGCCGTGTCTGACACGGCCAAGTGGTTCCCGAACTACGTCTACGATGTTGGCATCTACGACAACATCATGGGCCAGATCTGGGCGAACGTCCCGAACGCGACGGGCCAGGATCGTGTGTCGTTCCTGCAAGACCCGGCGAACGACGACGGCGTCTTCACCAAGGAATGCTTCAACTTCCACGCCAAGGGGAACTTCTACTCCTCGAACTACACCGAGAGCGGCCCGACTTCCTTCCCGCAGATCTTCACGGGGGGCGCGGCGTTCTTCGACACCTACACGCTGCCGGGCGATGTCGTCGGGTATCGGGGGTACATCCCCAAGGTGCCGACGAACTCGTTCGCAGCCGCCAGGGCCGCCATCGACGCCGCGTTCTCGACCCGCGCCGGGTCGGCCGCGGCCGGTAGGGGCTACCTGCAGGAGGGCGGCGTGCCGACCTACCCGCTGCGGCCCGCCAACACCAATCGCATCACCCTCGAAAACGGATCTGGCTCACTCCTGAGCGAGAGCGGAGCCGGTTTCGTCACTCAAGAGGCCGCCTAAGATGTCCGACTACAAGCTCTCCGACGCAGCGTTCTCGCCGGTTGGCCCTGGCGGACCTGAGAGGACTTTGGTCGCCCAGGGGGCGTCCGGCAAGAACCTGTATCGTCTCCATAACTGGACTGCAGAGGTCGATCCGTCGAAGACGGACGACAGCAAGGCCGGGTACTCGATTGGCAGCCTGTGGTTCAACTCCCTCACCGGCATCCTCTTCCAGGCGCACAGCGTCGTGGAAGGCGCCGCACTCTGGCGCCAGCGGGGGCTCAACCACCGGGGCTACAAGCCCGACAACTGGTATGTCGGTGAGGGCCTCGGGCAGATCGCCGCCTCCGGCTCCACGGTGTCGGTGGGGAAGATGTACCTCTACAGCTTCTTCATCACCAGGGCGATCCTGATCTCGGAGCTTGGGTTCCGCACGGCTGCTACGGTCGCCGGCAATACCGAGGTGGCGATCTACGCGGGCCGCGCTCCCTACGGTCGCCCGTCGGCGCTGATCGGCTGCATCGGTCCCCTCGCCAACGCGGTGCAGGGGACGAACTACACTGGCGCCATCGTCGGCGGTAACAAGGTCATGGAGCCTGGCTTCTACTACGGTGCTTCGCAGGCCGACGCTGTGACGACCTACGTGGCGGTCAACAGCTCGAACAACACGGCGCCGAGTTCGCAGCTCGGATCGGCCAGTGTGGGCGGCGTGCTCAACCCCTCTCAGGGCATCACGGGCTTCGAGTTCGCGAACACCTACAACGCCGATCCGACCCAGACCTTCCCGCCGGATCTGACCAACATCGCGCTGACCGAGACCCTGGCGAACCGGGCTGCGCTCGTGGCCTTCAAGATCCCGGCTGCGGCCTAAGCCCGGTAGGGCCCAAGGAAGAGATCTCCGAGGGCCTTCCGCAGCAGGAACGTGACGCGACGCCTCCGAGCATGCTCGGGGGCGTCATATCGAATATGGCAGGACTGGCACCAGGCCACGAGGTTGCGGGGCGCACAGTCGCTCTCGTCGTGGTTCCGGTGGCAGGTCGAGAGCACGACGTAGGTGCGCCGCAGCTGCACCATGTCCCGGCCGGTTGGCTGGACCCCGCCCCGCCACTCCCTGGCCTCGGCATCCCACCAGCGCCCGTCGCCGAGGTGGCAGACGAGCGTCTTGTGAGGCCGGCCACAGCCCTCGCAGCGGCCGGCGGCCCGCTTGAAGCGGATCACCCCGCTGAGCTGTGGCCAGTCGATAGGATAGAACCCACGGTTCTCCGGCTTAATCGGCATCGGGCTGCAGCGTGAGGTTCACCATCCTCACCACCCAGTCGGCCGTCTGCGGCTGCACCGTCGAGCCGACCACGCGATCCTGGGCGTCGAAGATGATGCCCTGCTCGACCCGCCATGGTGCCGGGTGCGCAGGTGAACCTGGTGCGACCGGGGCACCGGCCGGCTTACGACCGCGGAACGGGAGGATCTGCGCGCTGTCCATACGGCGCAGCCTACAACGAAGTACGGCCTCCGGGGAAGTAGTCATAGAGCGTCGACACATGGACCCGAAGTCGTCGCGCTATAGAGGACATGGATAGACCGCGGTCGGCGATCAGGGCGCGGGCGACCGCGAGATCCTCCTCGGAGAGCGCCTTCGGCCGGCCGCCCCGGCGACCGCGGGCGAGCGCCGCCTTCATCCCCTCCATCGTGCGCTCGCGATTGAGGTCGAGGAAATACTCGGCCATGGCGCCGTGGATCTGGAGCGCGAACCGGCCGTGTGCGGTCTCGCTGTCGAAGTGCTCGGTGAGGCTCTGGAAGTGGACGGCGCGCAGGCGCAGCTCGTCGATGGTCCGCATCATCTCGGTGAGGGAGCGGCCGAGCCGGTCGAGCTTCCACACCACCAGCACGTCGTCGGCGCGGAGGAAGTCGAGGGCCCGGCCCAACTCGGGCCGGTTGGTGCCAGCCTTGCCCGACCGCTTCTCCTCGAAGATCCGGTCGCAGCCGGCGCGCCGGAGCGCGTCGAGCTGCAGGTCGAGGTTCTGATCGACGGTGGAGACGCGGGCGTAGCCGATCAGCATCAGCGGATGCTGTCCCCTGTGATAACCTTCGTGGGGTTCATGACGGTGGCCGCGACAATCCAGCTGCTGCGGATGAAGCCGCCTACGATCTCACCGGGGAACGCCTCGACCCAGCACCCATTCCAGTGCCGCAGCTCGTCGTCGGTGAGGTCGGCGATCATCTTGTCGAAGGGACTGCGGGTGTCGGGCACGACCCCGCCCGCCGCCTTCAGGTTGGCGAGCAGCGCCACTACCGCAGCCTCTGGCGTGCTGCCGCTACCAGAGAACTGGGGCGAGGCTTCGCCGAGCGCAGCCCCCGTATCGTTGCCGATCCCAGCATCCCAGTAGCCGTCGTTGTGGCTACTGAGGATGAACTCGGTGTCGCCCTGCTTGAGGGTCCGGCACTCGTCGATCAGTCGTTGGATCTGGCTCATGGTCAGGCCGTCTTCTCGATGGTGATGCGGTACGACCCGAGCGGGAAGCCGCCAGACTGGAGGCCTTCGAGGTTCCAGTGCCGGTGCAGGCTGTTGGTGCGGATCGCCTCGGCGACAATCTCCATCAGCGCGGCGCGCACCGGGTCAGGCACCGGCAGATTGGTTTCCATCGAACCCTCGGCCGGCCGGAGCGCGGCGAGCGGATCCTTCTTGGTGTCGTCGACCATAGGTGGCTCCATCGGAGGGCGAGGGTAGGGACGCCAGATGACGTACCCGAGGGCGAGGGCAGCCACGAGGGCAACGACCAGAGGGTTGTCGGTGAACATCTTCTACGAGCCTTTTCCCGTCAATAGTTTTCCCGAAGGGTTTCCCGACAAGAACGACCCGGTCGACTTGAGCCGACCGGGTACAAGTTCATGGCGTCGGGAAAGGGGTCGTTTTCCCTATGACATTTCTGCCACAGGGATCAGGAGCGGGCGAACCGCTTCCTGATGACCGGGACGACGAGCGTCACGATCAGGAGCGCCGCAACGGTGCAGACGTAGGCCGCGTACCCGTTCATGGTCAGCGACACATACGAGCGTTCGACGATAAGGACGGTCGAGACCTCGATGGTCTCCTGGCCGTTGATGGTGACGGGGATCGTGGTCATGCGACCTCCGGCTCGTGCGGCTGCACCGGCAGCTTGATCGGGACGTTCGCGTCCACACCCGTCGAGCCGAAGCCGCCCGCACCCCGCACGGTCTCGTCGAGGCTGTCGACCTCCTCAAACAGCGCCTGCCGGATCGGGACGAGCACGCCCTGCGCAATCCGGTCGCCGGGCTTCACGTCGTAGTGCCAGCGGTTGGTGTTGTGCAGGACCACGCCGATGCCGCCGCGGTAGTCGGCGTCGATCACGCCCGGCCCATTGTGGACGGTGATGCCGTGCTTCGACGACAGCCCCGAGCGCGGGCAGATCAGGAGCGCCCAGTTGGGCGGGATCGCCATCGCGATGTTGGTGGGGATCGTGACGTGCTCGCCGGGGTGGATCCGCAGCGTCTCCGGCAGGTCGCAGTGGAGATCCATGCCGGCGGCGTGCTCCGAGCCGTAGCTCGGGATGATCGCGGTCTTCGAGAGCCGCCGGATCTTGAGGGGGAACTTCAGCTGAAAGATCGTCACGACTTCCTCGGGGGCTGGTTGAAGGTCAGTTGACGGCCGGGGGCCTGCTGGCCGGAGACCTGCCAGGGGTAGCGAAAGCGGTCATCCTTGCCTGAGCCCTTGTCGTAGAACTCGATGAGGAAGCTGAGATTGCACGCAGCCAAAGCTAGGTGCGGTAATCCGCTCTCGTCGTCGAGGTCTTCACCTTCGCGGAAGGCATCCAAATGGCGCTGCATGCTCTCGTAGACTTCCGTCCACTTGAAGCCTTTGCGCCAGTTGTGCTCGTCGTACTTCGCCGCGCCGTACATCAGCCCGTAGGCCGCGTAGCGGTTGAGGCTTGAGGGCACGAGGCTCAAGCGGATCTTCCCGCTGTTGAAGCGGAGGCCCACAGCCGGCGCTTCGGTACGTTCCGTACCGTCTGCGGCGGGCAAAGCTTCGCCCGGCTCAGGCTCAACTTTCGGTGGTCGCTCGTTGACGACCCAGTTCTCGCTCACTGCGTCTGCTCCTCACGAAAGAGCCGGTGGAACCGGCGGGTCCAGGAGGTGGCGGCCACCTCCCTGGTGACGGGGACGATGTGGATGCCAAGCTTGTTCTCCTCAGCGATCTCACAATCCGCCGGCTCCATGTGGTCGAACATGAAGAGGCGCTCGTCGTAGGAGATGCGGCTGTCGAACGGCTTGATCGCGTCGAAGGCCCAGGCCGGCACACCGAAGACGTGCCCCAGGCGGCCCATGCAGCAGGCGTCGACCTGCCGGATGCCCTCGCAGAGCACCTTGAACGGCCGGGGCACCTCACCCGTGAACAGCTCCGGCACGTCGTGGATGAGGGCCGCACGCTGCTGGTGCTGGCAGGGACCGACGAGGAACGACAGCAGGTAGCTGTGCTGCGCCACCGAGATCTCGCGGTCGCCCGCGCCGCCGAAGCGCGCGAGACGGGAGAGGCCGCGACCGATCAGCGGGACCGGCAGGTCATGGGCCTCGAAATTGTAGGCGTCGATGCGCCGGCCGGAGCCGAAGTAGACGCTGGGGCCGGGCGTGGGGCAGGAGGTCTGCAGCATCACGCGGCCTGCGCTTCGGTGAAGTAGTGGTTGGACGGCGCCTTGGTCCGGCGCGGGCGAAGGTAGAGCTGGGTCCACCGGCACGGCGTCATGACCGTGAACATCTCGTGGGTGCCAGCCTCGTAGCAGGCCCGCGCCGCGGCGATGCGCTTGGCGGCCTCCTCCGGCCAGCCCGTCATCGACGGCGGGCGCTGAGCGACCAGGCAGGTCTCCCAGCCCGGCCGTGGCGGCGGTGCGGAGCCGCCCTTCAGGTTGAGCCCCATGGCTCGAAGGCGCTTCTGGACCACGTCAATTCTCCAGGTGGATGACCCGCGGCGCGGCCGGCCGCTTGTGGGTCACGATGATGATCTGGCTGAGCTTGCCCTCCAGGGCGCAGAAGGCGTCGTGGAGGTGGCGGGCCCGCTCTTCGTCCATGGACGCATCGGCCTCGTCGGCCATGAAGACGGGGAAGACCCCGTTCGTCAGGATGCGGCCAAGCCCGAGCCGGAGAGCCAGGTTCGCGCACACCTTGCCGGAGCCCGACAGGGTGGCGAGAGGCTGGCCATCCACCTCGATCTCGAAATCCTCGTCGACCACGATGCGCGTGCGCGCACCGCCGGTCATCTGGCTCAACAGGTACGAGGCGACGCGCGAGAGCGTCGGCACCAGGAAGCTCTTGGTGTCCTCGCGCAGCTCGTTCATCGCCGCCTTGCCGTTGCGCCAGCTGCGCTCCTCGCGCCGAAGATCGGTGAGCCGATCCCGGCCCTGCGCCCAGTCGGAGAAAGCTTGCTGATAGCTATCTGATTGGGTCTCGTAGACCCGAGCCACCGTCAGCAGCGCCTCGGTGTCGGCGAGGCGGCCCGGAGGAAGCAGCTTGCGGGCAGCAGCCAGCGTCTCGCGCATCCCGGTCGCCTTCACCTCCCACGCTTGGCGGCGCTGGCCGGCAGCCTCGGCGGCGGCACACTCCTTCTCCCAGGCACGCAGGTCGGCGGCGAGGCGCTGCACGTCCGCCCGGCTGTAGTCCGGGTTGATCCCCAGCGCCTTGATCGCGTCGTACTGCTCGTGCTCGTGGACAGCACCCTTGGCCTCGCGCGGATCGTGCTGGGGCTGGTCCGCCTCGGGCACGTCCCGCAGGCGCTCCCACTCCGCGATGATCGCCGGCTTCGACCAGTTGCGCAGCGCCATCGCTTCGATGTGCAGGTTGAAGGGGTGGCCGATCACCGGCAGAGCGGCGAGGTCGGCCTCGACCTGCGCGATCTGGGCGTCGGCCGTGGTGAACGGCTTGCCGCACGGGCAGGTCAGCACCGGGCTCTGCCGGAGGCGAGCCAGCTCGTCCTCCAGGGCCTCGCGCCGCAGCTCGCTGTCGATCTGCTCCTGGGTCAGGGTCGGCTGCGGAAAGGTCCGGCCGACGAACCGCTGGCGCTCCTCCCACAGCCGGTGGGCGGCGACCGCGGCCTCGGCAGCAGCCAGGTTGAAACCATAGGTGCGCAGGCCGAGGATCTGGTCGGCCTTCTCCAGGGTGTCGAGCGGGACGTCGGTGGGGCAGGCGCGGAGTTCATGCAGGGCAGGCGGGTTCGTCAGGAAGGCTTCCGCCCGCACCGCCGCATCGGCGGCGTCCCGCAGCTGGATCACCAGCTCACTCAGTTCGGCCGCCGGCCGGTAGCCGGCCGGCTTCTCGGGCTTCACCGGCTCCGCGCCCAGGCCCTTCTCCAGCCCGACGATCTCGCGCGAGACGCCCAGCGCCTGCTCGCCGCACCACTTCGCGATAGCCTCGATCTGGTCGGCGCCGATGAGCTTGTCGACCATAGCCTTACGCTCGGCCGGGCGCAGCTCGGACAGGCGCTCGGCATCGCCCTGGTTCGCCACGTTGGCGACCCGGAACACGTCGAGGCCGTAGCCCAGCAGCTTGACGATCTGGGCGTTCACCGGCTTGGAGCCGACGGCCAGGGTTTCGCCTCCGTGGCTACCCCCACCCCCGGTGAAAAGCCCGGTGAGGGAGGCGTTCTTGGCCGTGCGCTCGATCCGGTAGCGGGTGCCCCGGATCTGCACGACGCCCGAGACCCGCATGTGCCGGTAGTCTTCGGTCTTGCCGCGCAGCGCCGCGGTGCCGAACAGCAGGAACTCGATCAGCTCCAGGTTCAGGGTCTTGCCAGCTTCGTTGGCACCCGTGATGGCGGTCAGGCCCCGCTCGAAAGAGAGGCTGCGGTCGAAGCCGCGGCCGAGGGGATAGTGATCGGTCGGCGGGAAGCGGACGGTGTATTCAAGCTGCTCGATCATAGTAAGCCTCAAGTGCCGGACCCTTGCCCATCGCGCGAAGGGTCTGTTTCAGACGTTCAAGAAGTCTCGACGCAGTTGCGTCCGCCTTTACGCTCCTGATGGCCTTGAGGTATTCTTCATCGCCCCTCGCTGCATGCTTGCACAGGTGGTTGAGCAGGTACTGCTCGTCGGGAGTGAACTGGACACCCTGCATGAGGATGCCCAGCCCAACCAGGTAAAAGTGCCCTTCAGCGGGCTCGATGCGTTCACGCGAGGTCACGGCCGAAGGTCTCCGTCCACCGGGTCTCGATCTGCTCGCGCACCTCGGGGACGATCTCGTGGGCATCGAGCGCGGCCTTGGCCGCCTGCGTGGTGTCGAAACCGTCCAGGGAGATGTCGGCCGGGGCCTCCTCGACCTCGACCGGACGCATGCGCTGGACGTCCCAGGAGCGGCAGTCCGGGATGGTCTCCGGGGCCTGCTCGCCGGGTTGGAGCTGGAGGCGGACGCAGGCGCCGGACAGGATGTCCTTCACCTCATCAAGCTGGTCGAGCGTCAGGGTGATGTACCGGACGAGGTCGCACTGCTGCCCGTCCTCGCCTTGCGCGTAGGGCTGCATCGAGCCCACCACGGTCACGTCCACGCCGTCGCGCCGGAAGCTGTCCGGCTTATGGATGTGGCCGGTGTAGGCCGTGGTGATCCCCAGCTCGGCCAGCTCGCGGGTCGGGATCAGGTTATGGGGCGAGGACCGGGGGTCGACGTCCCAGTGGCCGTAGGCCACCTTCGGCCCCAGGATCTTGATCGCCTTGGCCGCTTCGCCGAGCATCTCGACGGCCGACAGCGTCGGGCTCCAGGGCAGGAGCACCAGGTCCGGGCTAATCATCGGGTGGATGACGCACTGGATGTTCTGGACGCCGCGCACGAGCTGCCCGAACACGTCCCAGGCCGTCACCTCGCTGAGGTCGCGGCTGTCGTCGTGGTTGCCCTGGATGATGTAGAAGGTGGTGCGCGGGTTCGACACCGCAGCGGCCATGTAGGCCTGGGCAGCGAAGAGGAGGTCGTCGTAGGAGACCTGCGGCTTGTCGAAGAGGTCGCCCATGCAGATGTGGACGTCCGCGCCGGCCGGGTCGAGCTGGCGCACGAAGTCCTCGCGCACCATCAGCTCACGCTCGCCGCGGCGAGCGAGCGGCACGCCCTTGTTAAAGCGGCGGCCGAGGTGGGGATCGCCGAGGCGCTTAGGTGCGGTCATAGGGATCCTCGAAAATGTTCAGGGTCTGACGACCGAAATCGATGACGATCTTCTCGGCACGGATCGAATTGGCGGTCATGTCTTCCCAGCGGAGGGTGCCAGTGATGAGGCTGTCGCCGTCGATCACCCGAGTGGTGGCGGGCGACACCACCGGCTCCAGGGGAGCCACGCGGCCCAGGACCGGCGCAGCCGCGCCGAGCCCGAGCAGCCCGAGAAACGAGCGCCTACGCATTGAACACCGCCCGGATCTGGTAGAGGCAGTCGTTGAGCGCGTTGTGCGCCTCACCGACGTTCTCGATGGTCTTCCAGTATTCGTACCTGTTCTCGTGACCCTTCCCGAGCAGGTAAGAGTTCAGGTCCACTGCCTCACGGTAGTGGAACGGCTGCATCAGGCCGTATTGCCGGAAGTAGGAGTTGATGAAGTTGTAGTCGAAGGTGGTCGGCTTGCCCCAGAAGGCACGCGGACAGATCGACGGGCCGGCGGCGACCCACTCCCAGAACGCCCGGATGACGGTCTCGGCCGGCTCGGCGCGCTGGAGGATGGGGCCGAGCACGGTCGGCTTGTCCATCCACCAGTCACGGGTGTCCTCCGACCAGTACCGGCCGGACGGGACCATGAGGCAGCGGTCGAAGAACTTGTGGTCGATCTCCTTGGTGTGCCGGTTGAAGCGCACCGCGGCGATCTGCAGGATCGCGTTCTCCTCCGGGTTGGTCCCGGTGGTCTCGATGTCGATCATGTAGTCGAACATCGGCGCGCCCGGCTGCGGAGCGTGGAAGCCGCGGTGCTCCCGCTCGACCGCAACCTCGTTCGGTCCGATCTGGACCGTCTCGGTCACCGCCACGCGGGGCGGCTCCCCGCGGGGGTCTTTACCGTCGTACATTCGAACCACTCCATCTCAGTCCAGGCCATGGACTTGCGGCTGTTGTTGGTCTCGTAATCCCGAATGACGTTCATCGGCAGAATATACCAGTCACCCGTCGCCAACCGATGCACAAATACTAAATATTGGCCCCCAGCCGCGGTGATGCGAGCACCGTGAGCATTCTGCCCCACCTTCAAAAGCTTGAACTCGAACAGCGTCTCGTGCTGGGTGCTCTTCACCTCAGCGAAGAACATCTTGCCGAGCACGGCGCAGATGTAGTCCGAGGGGGTCGCATCGACGTGACCGACCCGGCCGGTGAGGCCCTTGATCGCTGCAGCGTCCTTGATGCGGTAAAAGTAGCCGTCTTTACCGAGGGCGGTAATGGAGGCTTCGAAGAGAGCCTCAGTCGGCTTGCCGGTGTTTCTCATGACGGTACGTTTCGTACCGAAAGGGGCCGCAAGTGACAAGCACCAGCGGCCCCAATTTATTCCTTGACAGACGGTGTGAGGACTACGCGGCCAGCTCGACGTTGTGCGGCAGATACACCACCACGGCGGTGTAGAGCTTGGTCACGTCGAGGGTGTCCCCACCGGCCGCGTCGGTCAGAGCCTGCACCAGCCCGGTCGCGGTGTAGGTCCGGGCGTAGCCGTAGATCGACTGCGGGCCGTAGGCGTGCATCAGGTCGATGAGGCTATCGACCTTCATGCTCTTGACGGTGCCGGTGAGGGTCTTGCCGTCGGCGAGCTTGAGCTGGACCTCGCGGTTGATCTTCAGCCGCTCGTAGAGTTCGACGCCCTTCTCGAACACCGAGATCTCGGCGCCTTGCGGGATGTTCGGGACTTCACCGGGCACCGTGATGACCGGCAGGGACGGTTTCGCAGCCATGATGATGTATTTCCTTCAACCAGATCAGATATGGTGGCGGGCCGACCTGACTTATTCCTCCGGCGGCTTGGTTGCGATAGGCACAAACCATTTCTGCGCCTCGGGCGAGAGCTGGTTGAACCGCTCGCCGCTGAGCATCTGATGGCGCAGGGCACCAGGCTCGACCTCGGGACCGCCGGACAGCTGCAGGAGCTGCATCAGCACGATCTCCTTGATGTCGAGGATCGAGGTGCCCTGGCCCGGCTTGAACCGGAAGGCGGTGTTCTCGGTCGTTGGCATCGGCGCATCGCCGGCCTCGTCGATAGCCTCGGGCGGCGCAGCCGCCTTGGTGGCTGGCTTGCGGCGGGTGGACTTGGCGGCGGTCACGCGCATTCTCCTGCGAGGGTCTTACGGTACTGGATCCACCCCGGCCCGAGATTGCCGGCGAGGTGGGCGTTGGCCCAGCTGCCGTCGGGCAGCCGGGTATCGGGGGTGGCCTGATGCTCCGCGGGGCTCGCGTGCATCGGCTGCGCGGTCACGAGCCGGTCGTGCCGGGCGACTTCCTCGGCGATCGTCAGCTTCGCCTCGTGGAAGGGGGTGTAGGAGACCTGGGCGCACCGGGTGACCGAGACCTTGACGCCGGCCATCTCAGCCTCGTTGGTGGCGTCACCGATCTCGACCATATCTTCGGTCGAAACGTAGGGCATGTGCCACTCGCCCGGCTGGAGCCGCTGCGGCTCACCGTACTCGGCCAGCGCCTCCTTCATCGCGACCGCGAGGTCGCGGATGTGCGGCTCGGCCATCTCGTGGTCGCGCAGGGCGAAGAAGTTGTCCCACTGGGTGCCGGTGACGACCACGTCGATGTGCATGAACGGCTCGATGAGCCGATTCACGACCTGCTTGTGGTAGCCGGCATCGTGGAAGGCCTGGGCGGCCTCGACGGCATGATCGCGCGCACGAAGCCATGCCTCCTCGGGGCGCAGCTCTGCGGGTTCGTTCAGCTCGTCGAGCCACATAACCGGAGCGTCGTTCTCCTCCGACGCCTGCATCCCCTTCTCGTTCTTGCCCCAGTAGCGGGGGATGAACGGGTCATCCATCACCTCCTGGATCAGCCGCGGAACCGGCACAGCGCGCGACGAGCGCGCGTTCCGGGACAGGCTGGGGTCGTTCATGAGGCCGGGCGTCTCGGGCTCGAACTCGGTTTCCGAGAGCACCCGGTGGGTCTTACTCTCGGCGTGGATGATCCGCGGGTAGCGGAGCTGGAAGGAGGTGATCGGCGGGGCATCAGGATGCCCCACCGAGCGCCGCAGCACCTTCGCAAGTGTTTGACAAGCCATCGTATTTCCCTCGCAGTCAGGATGGATCAACGGATCGGGCAGGCGCCCGTGGCGCACTCACCGAGGTCGAGCAGCTCACCCGAGGTGTCGCCGGACAGGTCGACGTGGCTGAGCGTGCTGGCGTAGGCCTCGTACCGCTCGCGGGAGACGCACTCCTGCGGGAGGTACTTGAAGCCGAGCTGTTCGGCGGTCGCGAACGGGTCGTTCCGCTTGAGGAAGCTGACGCCGATGAACTCGTCCCAGTGCTCCATGAACCAGTCGACCATGGCCGGGATCTCGGCATCGTCGAAGTTGATGGTGATGGAGCAGTTGTGCTGGACGTAGTGGTTCATCAGCAGCCGGTAGCGTTCCAGCTGGCTGACGGCGCTCTCCTGGTTCACCTCCAGGTGCTCGCCGGTCGCCGGGTCCAACACCTTCGTGAAGGCCGGGCTCGCCGGGTACTCGACCGGGAAGCAGATGAGCACCCCGGTCGGGTCGTTCGGGTTCGGCCGCATGCGGTAGCCGGCGGCCTCGAACAGCGGCAGGGTCGGGTCGTTGTGGGGATAGTTGACCCAGTTGAAGATCCACCGGGACAGGGCCAGGTGAGCGCCCTCGTGAACCTCGTCGCCCTCCAGACCCAGCGCCTTGGATGAGGTGCCGGCCGGCTGGACCTGCGTGACCCGGCGCGCCCGCGGGGTGCCGAACTCGTCGGCCATGCTGTCGGCGCCGGCAATCGCCGCGTCGCGCACCGCCTCCAGCATCTTCGGATCGCTGATACCTTCCCAGGCCACAGCGCCGGTCGGCGACACGCCGCACAGCCGGAGCAGCTTCTGGGCATCGTTCCAGGGGAGCTGGAGCACGCCGTCGCGCATCGAGACGCAGGTCTGCCGGTAGTTGGCGCGGCCGGCGATCCACTGCGCCCGCAGCAACCCGGCAAGGTCGCCGTTGAAGCGGTGCCAGACGTTCTGGACGAGGTTGCAGAAGCCCTTGTCCGAGAGGAGGATCTCGAAGCAGGGGTTGAAGCCCTCCATCTCCGGGGCGCGACGGCGGGCGTGCTCAACGTTGACGAAGCCAGGCTCGCCGGTCGGCAGGATGCGGCGCAGCAGTTCCTCGATCACGGCCGGCTCGGGCTTCCGCAGGAAGCCGATGGAGTTGTTGGACTGCTCGCGCTGCCCCTCGCCGCGCTCCCACCGATCGGTCTTGAAGTCGGCGTACCAGCCCAACTCGGCGATGAGGCCGCGCAGCGTCGTCTGCTCGGTCTCGATCACGCAGCACTGCGCCGAACGGCGCGAGCTGAGCACGGTGCCGAGGTGGTTGATGGTGTCGATGATCTCGCCCTCGTCCAGCGGCCGGTGGGCGGCGCGCTGCATGAGCCGGGCGATGCTGGCCATCGAGCGCGACAGCGGCTCCCAGCCCGACGAGATCCAGCCGTAGCCCCGCAGGCGCTTGCCGCCCGGACGCAGCTCGGAGAAGTCGAGCACCAGCTCCCGCACCCGCGGCTTCTCACCGAACAACATGCCGATAGCCTTGGCCCAGCCCTTGGCGCTGTCGCCGAAGGTGATGCGCCAGGTGCCGGCCGCGATGTCGATGTGCTCCGAGCTGTCCTCGGCGCCGCCGCGGTCAGTGCGCTCGCTCGGTACGATGCGTACCGACGTGATCGAAGACGGAAAACCGGAGAGGAGGCCAACGACAGGCTTGAAGCCGACGCCGCAGCCGTTGAGCAGGAGCCAGAAGATGTCGACCAGATCGGCCGGCGTGCGCGCCAGCGAGAAGCAGCAGTTGAAGGCGCCGGCAGCGCGCTCCTTCACGAGGTCGGTGCCGCCCATCCACTTCACGCGGCCGGACATCGAGGTGTGGCGGGCGAGCATCAGCCCCGCCAGCTCGTGCAGTTCCAGGGCCTCTTCACGGTTCAGGGGGCGGCCGACCTGGCGCTCCCAGAGCCACTGCTGGTGGCCGATCACACGGGCATGCGCCTCGTCGGGGGTCTCGAACTGGGTGCCCTCTTCGTCGAGCGGGCGCAGGTAGGTACGGCGGTGAACGTGCTGAGCACGCACCGATGGGACGGCGGTCTGCATTTTCAGGGGGTTCCAGGCTTCAGGATCAGAAACGGAAGCGGGCGCTGCCACGGCAGCGCCCGTTCAGGTCAGGCCTCCTCGACCTGACGGCGGCCAAAGCCGCGCGAGACCGCGATCTTCCGGCGCTGCTCGCTGTAGGCGGGCGCGGTGATCGGGTAGTCGGCGGGCAGGCCCCACTTCTTGCGGTACTCGTCGGGGGTGAGCCCGACCGTGGTGAGCACGCGCTTCATCGACTTGTACGACTTGCCGTCCTCGAAGCAGAGGATGCCGTCGGGCTTGACGCTGTCGCGGATCTCCTTGGGGGTGAGCTGACGCCGCGGGGTCCGACCGCCGAACTCCTCCTCGGGCACCGACGGATCGAGCGCCTTCTTCAGGGTCTCGGTGACCCGCGGGATTTCCTCCAGCGTGCATGGGTTCGTGGAGAGGTAGGCGGCGAGAACGTTCGCCAGTTTGGAGTTCGCGGGGGACGACATCGGGATCAAGCGGCCTCTTCGACAGAGTAGATTTGTGGTTGAGACGACGAGCTTGGGGACGCAGCTGCGTCGGGGCCTCGTCTTAACCCTTCGGTACGTTTCGTACAAAGGGAATTTAACGACAGGGGGCTGTTTTACAACGTCCCTGTCGTGGTGTTGGACTTGCCGATCTAGTTCTCGGTGGCTTGCGACTGCCGCAGCTGGGCGACCATGTCAGCTTCCACCAGGGCCGCGAAGATGGTGGCGGTGGCGGTGATCTGGGCGGCGACCAGGCGCGTGCCGTCCGTGGGGCTGATATAGCTGGGGAGCCCGCCGGATTTTGCAGCCTCGTGGCGAGCCAGGGTGCCCATGATGACCGCCCGCTCGAACAGGGCGTTGGTGCGCGCGTCCATCACGCGGCCTTCAGACCGGCCGCATCGAGCTTCGCGGACAGCTCCGCGAACGCGGCGGCCAGCGCCTGACCCTCGGTGCGGAACGCCTCCATGCGCTTGGCGAGCTGCTCCTGCTCGGCGCGCAGCTCGACGATCACGCGGTTGCCCTCGGCCGGGCCGAAGTTCTGCGAGCGCAGCTGCTCAACCCAGAGGACGCTGGTGCCGAGATCGGCGGCGACCAGGCTATCATCCCAGCCCTCGCGATAGCCGACGAGGTCGTTCTCGTAGGTCTCCTCCAGCTTGGCGTTGATGATGCGGCGGTCGGCGAAGGTCAGTTCACGGGCCACGGTTGGCTCCTCGGCGTTGTCAGGCTTCGGGGTGACGAGCGTCAGGATCGCTCGCTGTTTCGTCGGGTTGCAGGTCGGGCAGAGGTGTCCGCCGGGGACGCGGCTGACGTACCAGCCGAGGCGCGTGAACCGCTTGGTCAGCACCTCCTCGCCCATCGCCCCGGCGCTGACGCTGATCGGCATCGACGCCGTCTCGGGGCAGTGACTGCACTCGATGAAGTTGTGGTTGCGGCGTTTCCGGCTCTCGTCCTCAACAGATCGAACCGGAAATATCAGTTCCTGCTTGATGTTGCGTCTCATGTTTCCCTCGCAGTTCCAGACTTGATCCTGTCTTGATCTATGCGGCCTCCTTCATGCGGGTGCGCTGGTCTTTCAGGTACTCGACCACGTCGAGAATGCCCTGATCGTCGAGGCGCTTGTTGTGACGGGCGTCGCCGACCACCGCGCGATCCGGCTCGAACAGCTCGATCTGGCCGTTCGGCGCCTTCTTCTCGTTCCAGGGCTCGAAGGTGACGCCGATGGCCGGCGAGCTGTCGAGCTTGCACCGCTGGAAGATGTCGGGGTGGTCGATCATGATGCGGTGCGCGTCGCGGATGAACCGCACCGCGTGATCCTGATGGACCGACCAGACCAGCTCGTCGTGGATCGGCATCAGGAACCTGAACTCCCGCGGGCCCCAGCCGAGGCTCTGGAAGTGAAGGATCGTGCGGACGATGCTGCGCTTGGCCAGCGTGGCGCACGTCCCCTGGATCAGCGCGTTGACGGTCTGGTTGCCGGCGCGCTTGGCGATTTTGCGCGCGATCCAGCGCATGACCGCGTTGTAGTTTTCCGCTCCGAGCTGCTGGAGCAGGAACTTGTTGCACCAGTCGACGGACCACTGGTCGGTCGCCTCGTAGCGAACGTAGCGGTGCCCGTCCGGCAGGGTGATAAAGCCGGCGCGGTTGACGTCGGCGATCTGCTGAACCCGCCACGCCTCCGCGACGGGGAACTGGGCCCGGTAGGCGTCCGTCGCCTCCGCGGTCTTGGTCGGCCCCCAGCCGGCGCGCTCGCCAATGGTGGCCAGCCAGCCGGAGTAGAAATAGTTGAAGTTCGCCTCCTTCCCGAACACGGTACGCCAGTAACCGTAGGCTTTTGCGCTGTCGATCAGCTCGCCCTTGAGGTTGGTCATCAGTCGCGGCAGGCGGTCGGCCTTGCCGTGATTGTCCGACAGCCACTCATTCCAGGACGTCATGCCCTTGAGCGACTTGAACAGGGGCAGATCGAGGCCGGGGCAGTCGAGCGACAGCAGGGCGGTCGCGGTGCCGGCGTGCAGATCCTGGTGCGGGATCTGGCCGAAGGCCCGGAAGAACTCCGGGTCGCCGGAGAACTCGCCGATCTCGACCAGCTCCACACCCGACCAGTCGAGCGAGATGATGAGGTGGTCGTCGTAGTCGCCGAGGTAGAAGCCGCGGATGTAAGCAGCCTCGCCGCGCTTGCCGAGCTGCATCGGGTTGGGCGACGAGCCCGCCATGCGGCGGGTCGCGAGGAGCGAGGTGACCTGCGGGTACATCCGGTCGGTGTCGGGGTCGACGAGCAGGGAGTAGGGCGTCAGGTACAGCTTCATCCGCTGCTCGACGCCGGCCAGCCGGTTGATGCAGTCGATCACCCGGAGCGCGTCGCGGTTGTGCCGCATCGCGAACGGCTCCAGATCCTCACGCGAGGGCTTCTCGTCCGCCTCCCAGGCCTGCTCGATGCGGGCCCAGCGCGCGGCGTGCTCCTCGGCCAGGATGCCGGCTGCCAGCCCGTCCTCGCCGCCGGCCGCCACGCGCATCGCCACGTCGGCCTGGACCTCGGTGTAGGCGCCGCGCAGCTGGTCCTCGGTGAGGTGCTTGCCGTCCTTGAGCCGGTCGACGATGCGCCCGCGGCCCTCGCCGTCGGAGGCGATCTTGCCCTTCGACAGCACGACCTTGCAGCCGAGCAGGTCGAACAGGATCGTCCGCACCGGCATGTAGTGGGCGAGATTGACCCCGGTCAGGCTCTTGTCGTTCATCCCGCGCTCGGTGGCCCAGCCCGTCGTGACGGCGCCGCGGACCTGCAGCAGCTGCTCGAAGTCGTCGGCGCTGTCGGGCTGGTCGAGCCAGGCCTGGACCTTCCCGCGGTAGCGGGGGTAGCCCATCTCGCCCTTGGCGTTCGGGCCGTACCAGCTCTCGCGCTTCAGCAGCTCGTCGTTGGGCTCGTCGGGAAACCGGAAGGCTGCCAGGGCTGCCTTCATCTCCCGGACGATCTTGGCGGCCTGGCCGCGCTCGTAGGCGGTGCGCTCCAGGATCGCCTGGTGGTTCACCCGCATGCCGCCGATGGCGATGCTGGCGAAGATCGCCGGCATCGGGTTTTCCTGCGCGAAGAACGTCTGGATCAGGCGCGCCCCGCCGTTGCGCGTCATGTAGGTGAGCAGGAAGCGGAACAGACGGACGGCCCAGTAGCTGTCGTCGGCGCCGTAGCCCGCGACCTGCTCGCCCGAGACCAGGCCCATGTGGGCCTCGCCGTCGAGGGTCTCCTCGAACGTCTTCATCTGGACGCCGAAGTGCGAGCGCACCGCCTGCTTCAGGCCGTAGCCGTAGGCGATTGCCGAGACGAAGCCGTTCCAGGAGAACGCGGCCTTCGACGACTTGCCGATGATCTTGAACACGAGGTCGGACAAGGCCGGCGACATCTCGCCAGTCTCCTTGTTCCAGCCCGTGGTCGAGGCCCGGATCAGCTGGTCGATGAGCGTGCCGATCTCGCCCTGGCCGGCGGCGACCCAGCTGTCCATGCTGTAGGTGTCCGGCCCGTAGGAGGACACGGCCATCGTCATGGTGCAGATGATCGAGCCTGGCCGGAAATCGAAGTCGAGCACCGCCTTACAGACGGTCATCTCGAACGCGGCGTTGTGGGCGATGAAGTGGGCGCCCTCGGGCAGGCACCCCAGCAGCTCGGCGAGGATCGAGACGGGAAGCCGGTTCTCGACGTCGCTGTGGCCGAAGTTGATGTAATAGGCCCGGTCGGGCTGCTCTTCGGAGTAGAAGGAAGCGCCGCAGATGGTGGTGCGGCGCCAGTCGAACACCGTCCTGGCGGTCTTCGACTTGAACCCCTCGTCGTTGTATTTGCAGTAGCGGTTCAGGCCGTCGTGCCGGCGGCTGTCCTCGGTTTCCAGGTCGAACCCGACGAACTCGGAGGTCTGGATCATCGCCCGGATCTCGTCGATCAGCTCGGGGTTCCGGGCATCGACGAGAATGGTTTTTGGCGTCACCGCCACGGGGTTGTGGGCGTTCAAGGGCCGCTCCTCAGTGGTGGAATTGCTTGAGGACCGCGTCGCCCGCGGCGGGGTCGGGTTGGCCGGCGACGATCCCGTCCTCCCAGGAGCCGGGCAGGGGCAGGAAGCCGACGATCTCCCAGTAGGCGCGCAGGAGCGCGGCCTGCTTGGGCTCGCACATGCGCTGGGCCATGCCGGTCTTCACGCCGGCACGCTCGAAGTCGCCGACGTTGTGGTGGCCAACGAGGAAGAGTTGGAACGCCATAGCAAGCAGCCGGCGGTCGCAGGCGACGTAGCCCTTCCGGCCGAAGCCCGGCATGCCGGGGATCTTGTCGGAGGCGTCGCCGACGAGGGTCTTGAACAGGCGCACCTCGTGCGCCGGGATGGTCACGCCGTCGACAATCAGCGGCTGACCGCCGCCGAGGTCGATCCGCACCCGGTCGGTGCCCAGCGCGAGCAGATCGCGGTCGACCGTGTGGACGGTGATGCCGTCGCGTGCGGTGGGACCGTGAACCTCGCAGAGGTGGGCGATCACGTCGTCGGCCTCGCGGCCGGGGACCGCGATCTGGATCGCGCGGGTGTGCCGAAGCGCGTCGCGCGTCAGCGATACCAGGGCGTGGAGCCCGTCCGTCATTGTGGACGGACGCACCTTGTAGCCGGGGAAGATCTTCCGGCGGGCGTCGAGGGAGCCGCGCCCCTCGAAGCACCAGATGGCGACGTCGGAGCGCGGCAGCTCCAGCATGTCGCCGAAGACCGAGCGCGGGCCGCTGTTCAGCATGTTGCCGTCGAAGCGGCGGCGCAGGACCGCCATGCCGTCATAGATGTGGATCACGGAGGTATCTCCGATCAATCTCTGGGATCGTAGATACGGGCGGCGCGCTCGGCGCGGCGGCGGCGGCGCTCGATCATCTCGGCGGTCAGCACGAAGCACAGCCAGAGGAGCGCGACCGAGACGATCAGGAGCATCGCGTAGAGGCCGAACACCGCAACCTGGGCGACGAACCAGAACGCCAGCGGCACCGGCCAGGCGGCGATGTAGCCCCAGCTCCAAAGGCTGCCGGTGTCGAAGTCGGGACCGAGGAACCAGGCGTGAACCAGGGCGCCGATGCCAAGGTACTTGGCCACGTTGAACAGGTGCCGGGTCAGCGGCCGGTTATTCAGCACCTCTTCGCGCTGCACGGTCGAGACGCTGCTGGCGTCCAGGGTGAACAGGGTTGGTTTGTCGCTCATGATGGCCCCCAGATCGGTACGTTTCGTACAAAAAGAGGGGCCGCACCTCGGGTGAGATGCGGCCCCCTCTTAGGTCAGTGGGAGGCCGCGATCAGGCGGCCTTCTTGCCCTTCGTGGCGCTGGCGCCGGCCTCGCCCAGGATCTCGTAGGCGAACACGCCGTACTCCTGGCCCGAGCCGACCTTCGGCTTGGCCGTCAGGGTCACCTCGAACGGAGCGTCCATGCCGAAGCGCGGAGCCGCGTCCTGGAGGAAGCCGCCGAAGCCCTTGCTGTTCTGGTAGCTCAGCGACAGGCCGACGATGGTGCCGGCGGGGAGCGGAGCGCCCTCCTTGCGCTTGTACTCCTTGAGCAGCTTGACCGGCAGCTCGACGAGGTCGGAGACGTAGACGCTGGCGTCCATCTGCTGCGCCTGGGCAACGACGGTGGCCCAGTTCTGGCCGCTGCGCTGCTCGGTGACGCGGTCGTAGGTCGTCAGGTAGCGCACGCCGCTCGGCGTGTTGACGCGCAGCACCCAGCCGGTCTTGGCGTGCTTGAGGCACATCTCGACGTCGATGGCGTCATGGAGCTGCTTGTCCTTGCCGAGGCGGATGCCCAGCTCGCTGACCGCGAGGTAGACCTCCACGTTCATCGCGGCGTTGTTGATGAAGTCGGCGAGGGTACGCGGGGCGCCCCCGGCGGCGGGCAGGCTGGCGGCCGGCGCCACGGGCGCGGGCGGGGCAGCGGTGGTGGTGTGCTGCGGGGTCTGGGCAGCCTCGTCGGCGGCAGCGGCGAGGGCCTTGGCGATAGCGTCGGACATCGGTTTCCCTTTTGAACTGGAACTTGAACTTGAACTTGGGTGGGTGGATCTCAGTACGTTTCGTACCGAGATGATCGAGATAGCGGGTGCTAGCGGTCGTGTCCAGCCCCCCTATCACGATTGGTGTGCGGTACGGATCGTACCGAATTACCACGGCATGGGGACACGCCCACGCTCGACCTGTGCAGCCTCGACCGACTTGCGCTTGGTCAAGCGCATGATGTGTTGGTCGATGCTGTCAATGTAAGTGTAAAGCTTCAACCGCAGGGCGCTGCGTCTAGTCTGACGCATCGCCCGCTTATACGCCTGGAAGAAGGCGGTATCCTGATAATCCATCGAGACGAACAGGACGTCGGAGACCTCCCGGTCGCCGCAGAATTGCCAGTTGTAGCCGCAGTCGGCGACCTGCGGGGAGCCGATGATGGTGTCCAGCTCGCCCGCGCGAAAGCCGCGGTCGGCGGCCGAGGCTGCCTTCTTCGTGACCTGGCCGTTGATGATCGCCGCGCGCCGGCCGGCGGCGAGAGCGATCCGCAGCATCTCCTCCTGCTGCGGGACGAGCGCAGCGTAGGCGAGCAAGGGCCGGTCGATCTTCTCGCAGTCGTCGGCGAACTCCTCCAGCTTGCCCGGCACCTCGCCGGGGCAGATGTCGACCCGCTGGCCGGGGGTGACCAGATCGGGGAAGCTGTTGGGGTGCTCCATGATCTGGCGCGCCCGGATGAAACCGACGCCGGGCTGGGTGCCGTCGATGAAGAACTGCTCCAGCTCCAGCAGGGCGGTCTCGCGGAACTTGTCGTAGGCCCGGCGCTGACGGTCGTTCATCCGACAGCGGGCGACCTGAACGACGATCTCCTCGGGCCCGTGGACGTCGGTCCACAGGCGCTTGATCGAGTGGGCTGAGAGGATGGTCTCCAGCCGGTCGAGGTTGGTGTGGCCGACGACCTTCCGGGTGAACGGATCGACGAGATCGTGGACCGAGGAGAAGGCCTCGGGCGTGCCGTAGTAGCGGGGCTCGATGACCTGCAGCGCCGGGTACACGGTCGAGGGCCGACCGTTGTAGGAGGTGCCCGTCATGGGCACGAACCACAGGTCGTCGCCGCGCCGCTTGCACCAGCGGTAGAGCGCCTGGGTGCGCTTGCTGTCGTGGCCGCCGAAGCCCTTGTGCCACTCGTCGATGTCGATGGCCTTGTAGTCCTCGTGGATGCGGTCGGCGACCAGCTCGAACCGGGTGAAGCCCATGAGCAGCAGCTTCGCGCCACAGGTGAGAGCCTGCTCGACCTCGTTCGGGCTGCCATCGACGATAGCGACCTCGCCCGGCGCCCACTCACCCCAGAGCATGGCCTCGTCGAAGTTCTTGTCGATCAGCTTCATCGGCATGAGCCAGATCGACTTGTGCCCGTGCCGGTCCCAGCGGGCGCGCTGGAGCACGCAGATGGTCGGCGTCTTGCCGGTGCCCGGCTCGCCGCCGTGGATGCAGCGGCGCTCCTTGAAGAAGAGGCGGCCGAGATCCTGGATCTGATCTTTGCGAAGTTCAGGCATTCAATCGACCTCTATTGTACGAAACGTACCACCGCCAGAGAGTAAGTCTCTGGCGGTGGCAGGATGACTACTGCTTCGGCGCCTTAAACTTACAGGCCCCGACCGCCTTGTATGGGCAGAGACGCTCCTGCGGGTCGTGCGGGGGCTTCTTGGTCTTGAAGCTGACGGTCACGTAGCCGTCCTTGTCGCTGTCCTGGTTCAGGACTTCGACCACCTCCAGGCCATTCTTCTCCGCACTCTCATAGGCCGAGAGCTTGGCGTTCTGGAACTCCTGGGTATCCAGGGTGTAGGGGCCACAGGCGCCGAGAGCTAACGTGAGAGCGGCGGCAGAGATGAGAGCGAACTTTTTCACGGGTCGATCTTTCCGTTGAGGGTTTCGGCGAACGGCTTACGGCGCGGCTGCGGCCGGGGCCGGGAGACCCGCCGGACGATCCAGATCGTCCAGCGGATGACGGTCCAAAGCCCGATGAGGGCCAGGAAATTCTTTGGATCCAGGAGGAAGACCCAGAAGGTGCCCATCGGTCAGCCTCCCCTCTGGCGGCGCTGGATCTCGGTCTGGGCGATGCGCGCGACCGCCTCCCGGACCTCGTGCGGGCGGGGCGAGCGGAACGCGACCCGCGCCGCGTTGAAGCGGTCGAGGATGGACGGCATATCGGCACGCACCCGCTTGAACAGCGAGCGCAGGCCGGCCTCGTGCGGCTTCATGTAGGACTGGCCCAGGTGCTTGTAGAACACCCGCAGGAAGGCCTCGTCCCCGTAGCCGACCAGGGCATCGAGCGCCCTGGCCTCTTCCTCGGTGACCACGAAGGTAACCGTGCCGTTGACGGTCGCGTTGGCGCGCAGCTCGGCCATCAGTTGAAGCCCCCCGGCATCATCTGCTCGTCGAGATCTCGGTCGGCTTCAGCGAAGCGATCCGAGGGTACGAGATCGGCCTCCGAAATGCCCGGCAGCGGGCCGCGCCCATGGCGCCGGCTGCGCTTGCCGCGGATCTTGGCGATCACGGCCGGATCCCAGCAGCGGGCCAGCTCCTGCTCGCCGCAGCCCATCAGGTCGTGGCCGGTGTAGTGCGCCAGGACCATGGCCGTGGTGAGCAGACCGCCGTACTCCTGATGGGGCTCGCCGGGTGGCCGGCCGAAGACGTAGGCCGTCAGATCGAGCACCTCGCGGTGCGTCATGCCGAGGGACTGCGCCAGCTCCAGTGCCTCCTCGACGAACCGGGCGATGCGCTCCTGCAGGTCGGTGGCGTCACCGTGGGTGACTTGGTCGAGCCAGTCCCAGCAGCGTGCCTGAAAATCGCGCGGCGTCGCGGCGTTGATCGCCGCACTCATGAGCGCGACCCGCGCCTCGCCGTGGGTCTGGTACTCGCCCATCAGCTCACCCGGCCAGTTGGTCTCCGGGTCGGCGGTCTTGGTGTCGATCAGCAGCCAGGTGTCGTCCTCGCGCGGCTCGACGTCCCGCATGCGCAGCTGGAGCGTGAAGCGATCCAGCGCATCGAGCATCGACTGGGGCGTGGGGATGGGCATGACGGGAGAGAGGTTCACGTCGCGGCATGGATTGCGTTCGAGGGTCATGCTGGGCTCCTGCGGATGCGGTTGTAGAGCTGGCGGCGGCCTTCGACCGACCAGTCGTGGTTCCAGTCGAGCCCGTCGGGTTCGAGCACGACCGCGCCCGGCACGCGCAGCGGGCCGGACAGGATCAGGTTGCGGGTGCGCGGCACCTCGGCCATGCGCTCCATCTCGACGAAATCGCCGGACGAGAGGTCGACGATGGCCAGCGGCGCGACGTTGGTGAGGCCCAGGCGCCGGGCGACCCAGCGCGACGGCGGGCGCGACAGGCACCAGGCCGGTTCGACGGTGCGCTCCAGACCCGGCGTCATTGCGGACAGGCGCCAGAGCCAGTTCGCGTGGACGGGGTAGACGTGGAAGAGGCCGCCGTCCTGGTCCGGCCCCATCGCCCGCACGAGCGGGTGATCGAGGACCGGGCCCATCTCGGGTGGTTGAAGCCGGTGCGGGCAGCGGAGCCCGCGGGGAACGGAGACCTCAAGCGGGCTCTCCAGCTCCTGCAGCGCCGGGACAAGGCACCGGCCGCCGGCCTGCTCGTGCAACCAGGGCAGGTTGTCGTGAAGGTGGAAGCCGAAGTGAGAGACGGGGATCACGCGAGAGGTCTCCGGGTCAGGGCAGATGCACGCGCCGGCCGAGGAACAGCCGGAGGCAGCGGCGGGTCAGCTCGTCGACACGCAGGCGCGCGGCGTTCGCCGGATCGGCCATGAGGGCGAGGCGGCCGAGCAGATCAGCCGGACGGTCGGCCGGCGGGAGGCGATAGTGGATGCGGATGAGATTGAAGAAAGTCTTGGTCGGTAAGATCATGCTGCCATTCTTCCAGCGGGGGGACACAACAGGTCGTCAACGTGAACTTCGAGGATCTCTGCGATCCTCAATACCTCCGATATTTTGAAGTCGTGGTAGCCTTGTTCCATGGCCGAGAGCATGACCCGGTTCGAGAACTCGAAATGTTCGCAGAACTCGCCATGGCTCATCTTCAGGCGCTGGCGCTTAGCCAGGAGCCTGTGCCCGATCCGAACGTGGACCGGGCCGAGAACTGGTCGGTCGGAGAACTTGCGGTGATAGACGTCCGGCTTGGCCGAGCCGCGCTCGTCCCGCGCCCGCTCGACCGCGGCACGCTGCGCGTCCGTCATCTCGCCGAGGAGCCGACGGACGTAGACCTTGACCGAGGATGCCTTGAGCTTCCCGAGTTCCTCGACGATCTCGGGCACCGAGTAGCCCTTGAGGAGCAACTCGGTGATGCGCGGCACGCTGCTCATTGCTCGGCGAGCCGCCGCGAGATGACCTTGCGCCGCGCGCCGTGCGCCGGGAACCCGACGATGACGCCGCGCGGGCGAGGGCGGGAGCAGAGGTTGCAGGTCGCGCAGCTGACGCCCTTGGCGAACGTCGCCGGGCAGACGGCGATCTCGCGGCCAGCTGGGGTGCGCAGCTTGCCGTGAGGGGTGTCGTGCGGAAGCACGGTGACGACGCTCATGTCGGGCGCGGCGTCGAGGATCGCATCGGCCTGGGCCGGGCTGTCGGCAGACACGTTGATGTGGAACTGCTGCTCCCGAGCCTGACGGTACAAATCGTACCGACGACCGTGGGTAAAGATGATGGCCTCGCGGCCCTGGTTGGCGCTTGCGAGGGCCAGAACCTGGTGATCCTCACGAGGCAGATCGCCCGCCGTGCCGTAGCGCCAGCGGATCTTGCGGGGCAGCGCGCGGATGAGGTGCAGCAGCTGCTCGAAGGTGACGGCGGTCTTGCCGCCGTCGCCGGACGACACGCGGTTCCAGTGGATCGCGCTGGGGCCGTGCTCAGCGTAGCAGCCCGCGCCGCGAAGGGCGCAGGTCGAGGGGCAGGTATCGCGCGAAGCCATCACGGCAGGCATGGGACCGATCTTGGTGTTGGTCGACGAGCGAACGAATAGGAAGCGCATCAAATCCTCGAAGGGTTGTTGGTACGGATCGTACCAAGAGGGCAAGAACAAAATCGCGTCAGGCAGCCATATCGAGCGGTTCGCAGGCCGCGAGGTGGACAGGTTCACGACCGCGGGCGGTCAGGGTGACAGCACCCTCGGTCATGATCGCGAGGGTGGCGCCGCACGGCATGACGGGCTCGCCGATGCCGTTCAGGATCTGCGACGGGCCGTGGAAGATGACCTCGTCGTAGTAGTAGGGCTGGCCGTACTTGCCGCGGGTGACCCGCACGGCCGGCTGCCGCTCTTCGAGCGGCAGCTTGCGGTTGGCCGCCACGATGTGGCGGTTCATTACGACGTAAATCGGGGGCATCTTCATGACTGGGCTCCCATGCCCCGCATGAGCGCGAGGACTTCGCGCTCGGCGGCGGCCTTGGCGTAGTTGTTGATGGTGTCCCGCGAGGTGATCTCGCGGTTCTCGACTGCCCGAAGAGCCTCGGTCTTGAAGTCGTCAAACAACTTCTTGATCTCGGGTCGAAGGTGTTGGTCGATACTCTGGAGCACGAGCGAACGCCCGTACTTATCGAGTTCCTCCTTGAGCATATCCCTGATGATGATCCGGGTAGCCTCACTCATCCGACCGTAGCCGCTACCGATCTGCCTGAGCTGCAGATCGACGGCTTGCCGGATCCTCTCGTCGAGCGCACCGGCCCTCTCTTCGACCTTACGAGCGAGAAGACCGGCGAGCTGCGGAACGGCCTTCTCCAGCAGCTGAACCTCGATCTCGGGCTTGCCTGCGATCAGGCCTTGGAGTTCGGCGAGGCCAATCAGAATTTTGGTGCTCATGGGTCAGCTGACCTTCTTGAAGCGCGGCTCGACCATCTCGTCCGGGAACCGGACGAAGTGCTTGCCGTCGGAGTTGCGGTAGACGGTGACGGGCTGCTGATCCTCGATCATGCGGCAGCGCGGCTGAAACGCCGTCTTGCCGTCGCCCATGCTCGGGGCGCTGACCTGAAACAGGGCCTCGGACGCGACGACGTCGTAGGCGACGTCGGGCTTCTTGAAGTGCCGGACCTGGCCCTCGGCCTGGCCGGCGTTGATCGCGGCGGCGAGGCGGTCGCGCATCGCCTCCTGCTCGGCCCGCCCGCCGGCCACGCCAAGGATCGCGACCTGGCCTACGACCGCACCAGTCTCGTCGTGGAGCATGATGCCTGCGCCTACGACCGAGCTGTAGAAGGTCGGGTTGGCGCGGACGCGCTGACCTTTGGTGAAGGGCATGGTGATCTCCAAGTCATGAGGAAAGGGCCCCGCCATATCGAGTATGGCGGGGTGGGTTGGATCAGGCCTTGGGGTAGGCGGCGGTCACGGGGGTGGCGTCGACCCAGTGGTTGCCGAAGTGCGTGCGGACTTGGATCTGCTGACGCTCCGCATTGAGACAGAGGTCAGCGACCTGCCAGCTCGCCGAATAGACCGGGCTGTTGTCGCCATCGGCGGGGTCGTCGAGCACAACGGTGCCGCCGACCTCGGCGCGCATCCACGGCCGAGACTGGTGCAGGCTGACCCGGTGCGCCGGGGCGGTCTGCACACCGTCGTGCTCGGTCTGGATCTGCGCGTCACCCGACACGAGCCCGATCTGGAGGACCGGATAGACACCAGCCGGCGGCCAGCCCTCGCCCGTGACCTCGACGAGGTCGCCGGGCAGGATGGGCTCGGGCTCGACGACAAGGGCCTCGGCCTCGCCGCGCAGGTCGTGCCCGTCGACCGAGATCATGGTCACCGTATCACCCGTGACCTCGACCTTGGTGCGCGGCCACAGTTGCTCATCCTTGAAGGTGACCCCCACGATGTTGCGGTTGCGGATCGGGAGCCGACGGCCCTCGACAAGCACCGCCCACATCTCGCTGTCACTCTCGACCTGGTCGCCGTCGCCGTTCTCTTCCTCGATCCCGGCGACGGTGTAGGTGCCAGGCTGGAGGAAGTCGTGCCGGTCGAGGAGGACGATGGCGCCCTTGGTCACGAGCATGGACGCGGTGACCTCGGAGGCCGGGACGACGCGGGCGAAGTCATCCTCGACGATGTCGATCTGATCGCCCTCGACGTCGCGGACCTGCACGGCGTCAGTGGTGGCCGTGGTGACCAGGCCGAAGGTGTCCGCGCCGTACTGGTCCTGGTACTCGATCACGTCACCGACCCGGATCCGGTCGAAGTCGGTCTCCTCCTCGACGTCCTCGTCCTCCTCCTCGTCCTCGATGCCGGTGTCAGCCTCTTCGGTCGGACGCAGGACCAGACCGTCGCGCTCGACCTTGGTGACCTTGTCGTCGTGCAGCCAAACCTGCTCCCAGGCCGTGGCGACACGCAGGCGCTTACCGTCGAGGGCGACGTCAACGTCATCGACCTCCAGCACCTCGTAGAGGCCAGCCCTGACCGCTCCTGCGTGGCCGTCGCTGTCGTGGCCAGCGTAGGTGACGGTGTCGCCGACGCAGGCGAGCGCCGCCAGCTCGGAGCCGGACGGGGTCGGAGATACATCGGACTTAGGTGTCAGATAGGTATCCCGCAGACGGCCGAACAACTCGTCGCTGAAGTCCTTGTCGAGGTGCTCGATGACCTCGTAGCCGCAGACCCGCATCTTCTCGCCGTGGTAGTCGGTCGGCACCGCGACGACGTCGACCGGGTCGACCGCCACGAGCACGACCTGACCGGAGCTGTAGTAGGACTTCACGTAGCCCTGAGCGCCAACGTGAAGTCCGTGGGAGCAGGTCTCGTTCGGGTTCGGGTTAACCGCGTCGCGCGGCATCCGCGGCTGGGCACCAACCTCGTGCGTGAAGTAGCTGCCGTCGAGGTTCTGGTGATGGCTGCGCAGATCGGACTGCACGCCCTTGAACGCCAGGAACCGGCCGTCCGGCATGAACGGCAGCGCGACGCGGTCGAGGAAGATCGGCAGGCGCTCGATGGCGGTCGCCGTCGGGTTGTGAACGAGGCGGTCGAGCGCGTTGAAGAGCGCCGTGTGATCCTCGCCGGCAGCCCGGAACTCCAGGATGCGGTCGACCCAGATGCCGTGCAGCGGCTTGCCCTGCCAGAGGATCTCGTTGCCGTCGAACTGGATGCGGTTGAAGCTGGCGCGTGAGAGCGCGCGGCGGGCATCGACGAGGTCGACGAGCAGATCGGCGTCGTGCGCGACGTCGGGCGGCGTCTGAAGGTGAGCGCGAGCCTGGACGTAGTGCTCGTGATCCTTGGTCAGCGAGTACGGCCGGCCCTTGATGAAGAAAGTGAGCGAGTGATTGGTGACGGTGTAAGCAAGACGAGCCACGGTAATCTCCATATCGGATATGGTGGTACGAAACGTACAGATGACGGAAGACACACTGCGCCCGTGGGCGCAGTGTTTGCTCGTTACTTGGAGAGCAGAGCGAAGTAGTGATCCATGGCCTTCTGGCCCTGGTTATTGAACTTGTAATCGCTGCCGTAGGTGTCCCAGGAACCGCGATAGTTCGGGGAGGTGAACAAGACCTCGAACAGCGGGTAGGCCTGGATGAAGGCCTCCCAACGGTCGCGGATCGGCTTGGTCGGATCCTTGGCGACAGTCTTCACGTCGGTGTTGGACACGGACAGAAGCAGGGCCGCGAGCCGGTCGTGGTCGTTGTCGTCACGCTCCAGCGTGTCACGGTTCTTCGACATGGCGACCATGTCGTAGACCAGATCCCGCAGCTCCTGCGGTGCGCAGCCGAGGTCGAGCTTGCGCGAGCGGACCTCACGCAGCCGCGACGGAAAGCTGCTCTCGCTCCACGGGATCGTGGGGGCGACCTGGCTCGGATCGAGCTTGGCTTCGATCAGCTCGGCAAGGTGATCGCCGAGGTGCTGCCAGTGCTCCGGCGGCTGGTCACCGGGATTGAGCAGGATGATCTGCGGGAACTCGTCCAACAGACCCAATTGACGGGCGTCCCGGACCCAGCTTGCCATGACGTAGGGTCGAAACTTCCGCCGCTGGTCACCGCAGTACGTGGTGAGGTGGCGGTTGTTGCCCCGGCGGTCATTGTGGTGGACGAATAGCAGCTCCTCGTCAGTGTCGATCCACTGGACCGGGGCCCGCTCGAAGTTGCTGTCGAGCACCTTGAGCTGCTTCTCGCTCTCAGGACGCTTCACACGCTCGCCCTTGGGACGGGGCGGGAGCTTGATGTCGTCGAGCACGACGTAGTCGGGCCGGCCCATACGTTCGAGCGCAAGGTCGAGGTCGGCACGCTTGACCCGAACCCACAGGCACAGCTCGCTGTCGAGGCCAGCCGCCTCGAACCGCTCCAGTGAGCGACTGGTGGCGTGCTGGATGACAACCCGGCGGCTGCCCAGCTCACCCGGATTGATCCCGATCTCACCGCGGAAGGCGACCGGCGAACCCTTACTGAAGCTCTGCTTCAGCTCAGGCCAGCGGCAAGCCTTGATGGGATCGTTGGCTCTGAACAAGCTGTCGTCGAACTCGAAGCCGCGCCAGCCGATTGCGCGGCACATGCCCCAGCCGTGGCTGCCGAGCGAACGGGCGATGTCCCAGGCTTTGAAGTAGGCACGGAAGTAGGTGTCCTGGGCGTCGACCTCGGCGCGAGCTTTGGCCATCCAGTCCGCGTCGTAGTGCTGGAACAAGGCGCTGAGCCCGGCCTCGGTGCGGTCGTCGTACTGCAGAGCCTCACGGCTGGCAGACACGGAGATGGTGCCGATCTTGGCGTCGAACACGATAGCCGTGTTGCGAGTGAGCAGGTTGGAGACCGACGGTGCCAGATGCCAGGCGATGGGGTACATGACCGGGCCGAGCTTGACCTGCGGCCCGGAGAACGGGACGGTCTGGGCGTCGTAGACGGTCCAGCCGTCGCCCCGGTGCAGGACGCGCGGCTCCCCAAAGTCGATGGCCGGCGTGATGCGGGGGCGCGGCTCGAACGACCAGAGCACGTTCTTGGCGTGCTCGTGGAAGCGGCCGATGTCATCGGGCCGGACGGGGAAGACGATCTCCAGGCCGGTGCCGCGATCCTCGGGCTCCAGCGGCCACTCGCCGAGGAACTGGATCTGGATCTTGCCGGTGTCCGAGACGCCGATGATGTAGACGCGCCGGAAGCCGCGGAAGCGGGAGGTGACGGTGAACGAGCCGGCGCCGTCGGAGCGCATGAGGTAGGCGAGCGCAGCCTTCGAGCCAAAGCCCCAGCCGCCGACAGCGTCGTCGTCGCCGTCCTTCGTGCTCTCGCCGATCTTAGCGTACCGATCCATCATGAAGCGGTGCGGCAGGCCGGGACCGAAGTCACGGATGCTGTACTGCAGATTGAACCGGGTCGGCAGCTCGATCTCGAACGGCTTGCCGGCGGGCGAGACCTCCCAGGCGTTCGTGGCGTACTCGCGGACAGGGTAGACGACCTTGTCCGAGACCATGCCGGTCAGCAGGGCGTAGACGACCTTGGCGTCGCCGCCGACGCCGGTCTGCTTGACGGCCTGGGCGCCCTCGGTGTGCGACTCTTGGATCGCATGAACCATACGCATCGGTGTGCTCCTCGAAGGGTAGTCGGTACGTTTCGTACCAAGAGGGTTGAATAAGTACAAGTCGAGCGGCAGTTTTTAACTGTTAATGCTGCCGCAACAACTGCTTTTTGCGCTTCTCTAATTCGCGCAGGCCAAGTTTCTTGAAGAACAGGGCCTGACGTTTATGCCGGGGGATGTCCTCCGGCAGCTCTTTGGCGGCGAGAAACTCTTCGAGATTTCGAGGCGCGCTGTCCGAAGTCTGGAGATCTTCGAGCAGGTACTCGATGTCGACGGAGAGGCGGCGGATGAACGCATCGCAATGGTTGACGTCGTGGACGTCAGCCACTGTCGTGGTGTGGTTGCTATCCAGCCAGATGGTCTGACGCTTACCCAAGACCCTCCCCCTCGCGGTACGTGATCGGGAAGACGGCGCGCACGCCCTGCAAACTGGCGCGGGCCGCCTCCTCGGTGTCGAACATATACATGAAGAGGCCACGTTCCGCAGCGAACTCCTTGCCACCGACGACCTGCTTGCCGTTCTCGTTGAGCTTGCGGTCATAGAGGCGGATCCACTTCTCGACGGCGGGGTTCACCTCGACGATGTCGAGGGGGTGAGGCCGCCCGCCGCCGGCCGGGTGGAGCCCGGCCTTGGTGCGGATACCCAGAGCGGGCTGGTCGCCGCCGAGGTCCATGCGGACGGTGAGCGGGAACATATCGGGGCGATCCCACTCGACGACCTCGGCCGGGTGGCCGTTGCGGGTCTGGTACTGGCCGCCGGGGCGCAGCGTGCGCGGCACGAAGGTAGTATCGGCCGGCCGGCGCGCGGTGATGTTCGTGCCCGGCACGTCGCCGGGCACGTCGTGGACCGTGATTTCGCCGGTCTGCCGGTCCTCGACCGAGAAGATCGTCGCGGTGTTGTCCTGGTACTGGATCTCGCTGGCGAAGCAGGCGGCCTCGCGGGCCGAGCTGGCGCGCAGCTCGATGGCCCAGTCGATGCGGAAGAGCCGTTCCGGGGCAGAAGCCGGTGGGGCGGCGGTGAGAGTGTCGAGATCAAGATGCTGGTTCATCAGAGGTGCCTCGCGAGGATCTGCTGCTCGATGTCAGCGAGCTGGGCGGGGGTCAGCTCGCGCGGCGCGTCGAGCTGGATGTGAAGGGGGGCGCGGTAGCCGACGGATGGATCGTCCGGCTCGCGGAGGGTCTCGTATTCGACCTCGATGCGCGCCCACTGGTCGGGGTCACGCGGGTCGAGCACCGTCGCACGGTGGCACATGGTCTCTCCTCGAAGGTTGGTGGCGACGGTACGAAGCGTACCGTCGCCAGATCGGATATGGTTGATAGTTCAGACACTTACGGCTAGAAGCCGAGGTAGCGTCCGAAGCTGTCGATGGCGTAGGCGTTGACGCCGAAGAAGACCGTGAGGACCGCCATGGTCGCGAGGATGCGGTTGCCCCACGGGGGCTCCATCGGATCACCGTGGGTGGCAGCGCCGACCAAAGCGAGCAGAAGCGTCAGGTCCAGCATGCCCCAGGCGATCAGGGCAAAGACGACCCGGACGCTCATGCAGCCTCGGCGAAGCGGGCGATGACGCTGGGGTGCTGGGTCAGCTTCTGACCCCGGCGGCGCAGGGCCTCGCGGCTGCCGGGCCCGGCGCACGGGGCGTAGCGGACGATCTCGGGGCCGACGACAGTCCGGCCGCGGCGGCGCACGGCGTGGGGACGGATGACCTTGTGCTTCGGACGGGTGTCGAACTTCTCGGCACGCGCGTCGCGGCGAATGGCGTTCTCGACGGTCGCGGCACCGAACAGGCGCCCGCCCCAGTCGAAGAACGAGGAGATGAGCTGGCCAGCGCGGGAGGAGTAGTCGGGCTCGACCGCGCGACCGGCGTATTTGCGACGTGGCTTCTGTGAAAAGGGCATCGGTGCTCTCTTTGATCGCCTGCGCTTCTCGCGCAGCTGGGTGATCGGGTTCATGGGCAGCTCTCCAGCGCCCGCTCGACGACACGCTTGAGCTGCGCGTCGCGGAGGTCTTCGAGGAGCGGCGGCGCTTCGGGCCACAGCTCGGCGGCGGCATCCGCCAGCATCTCGACCAGGCCCTGGTTCAGCTCGGGCGGCAGGGCCTGAAATTGACGGAGCCGGAGCAGGGCTGAGCGC
>NZ_BPRE01000021.1 GCF_022179765.1 Methylorubrum suomiense
AGGACTACGAGCGATATGCAAGCACATTGGCAGACCTGCACCTCGTCGCCTTTGTCTGCCTCATGCTCAGGAAGGCTGCCCTACTCGCTTGCGGTCCATAACAGCCTCTAGTTCGTCTCGGGTGCGGTCTGCTTAGCTTGGATCGGCGGCCGGCCAGTGGGATCGCACCTGGGGACAACGGCCTCCGGCAGGTGCAGCCGTCCTGAACTCAGCTCTCTCGCAGGTTGAGGTATCCTCAAAGCATCCGAATGTCGTCGGAGATGCAGCTCTTCGACGAGAAGGGGGGCCGCTTGGCGTAATCTGCAACCGTTCCTCGGGCTTCCACCTTTTAGCGCCGAGATGGTCGCGTCGTCGGTGCCGAGGGAGCCCGTCACGGTTGGTCCGGGACTTGCTGCCTTCCCGTCGCGGCAAGGGACCGCTGAGGAAGATCTGTCGGCCGATGAAGCGTTTCACCGCGATCCTGTGCGCCGCTTTGCGGTCCCACCGCCCCGATACTGTCGCCGCAGTGATCCCTGGGCGAGACCGCTAGCTTCGCACTCGGGCGGTGCACCCACGGATATCGACACCCATTGCTTCGGGGCATGGTGTGGATGATCGGACATCGTCCTCGATCTGCCGCAGCGATTTTCCGGTCGCACAGGAAAGAAAAATCGGCCGCACTGCCTTGCAAGTTTCTCTTGAAGAAAACTATGTTCCTGCTGTTCGCAAGTTTCGGCGTTGGTTCCTAGCGGAACTGTCGCTCCGCGACGCCTTGAGCTGCGGGCGTTTCGTCCCGCTCCGCTCGATCCGCCACCGTACCGGAGCCGCCCAAGCATGCGGATGATCCAACAGATTTTGGGAAGCCGGCTCGACACGGGATTGGCCGACCGTCTGCACCATCTCGAACATCATGGTGTCGTCGATATCCTTCGGGTGGACGGCACCGACATGGCCCGGCGGCGCCTGCGTGCCGTGACGACTGGCGGCGAGGAGATCGCGCTCGCCCTGCCGCGGGATCAGGCCCTCTTCGATGGGGCAGTGCTGCTGCTGGAGGCCGATCGCGCCATCGTCGTCCGCGTCGGCGCCGAGCGCTGGCTGCGCCTCGAGCCATCGAGCCCGGCGGATGCCCTCGAACTCGGCTATCACGCGGGTAATCTGCATTGGCGCGTCCGCTTCGTCGACGGTGCGCTCCTCGTCGCCCTGGAAGGGCCGGTGGAGAGCTACCTCGTCCGGCTCGGCGCCCTGGTCGAGGACGGCCGCGTCCGTCACGCGATCCTCGATTCGGGCAGAGGCTGAGACGGTGATCGAACCGGTGCTCGCAGATCTCATCGCGCTGCAGCAGGGCGACACCGCTTTTCCGAGCGGCAGCTTCGCCTTCTCCAACGGCATCGAAGGCTTGGCCGCGCAGGAGCCGGGCTTCGGCGAGGTGGAACTGGCGCGCAATGTGTCGGCGGCGCTCGATTTCCGCTGGGCGGGCACCGACCGGGTCGCCCTGGTCCTCGCCCATCGGACGGGTGCGGACGATGCCGTTGCGTCGGAGCGCCTCTCGGCGATCGATGCAGCGGTAGAGGCAGCCTCGCTGTCCGAGCCGATGCGCACCGGCAGTCGCCGCAACGGCGCTTCGCTGCTCGCTGCGCATGCCCGCCTCGGCACGCCGGGCGCCGCCGCCTTGCGTGCCGCCGTGCGGACGGGAACGCTGTTCGGGCATCTCGCGACCGTGCAGGGGGCGCTGTGGCGTGCTCTGGGACTGTCCGAGGAACGGGCGGCGTCGGTCGCGGGCTACGCCTTCGCCAGCGGCCTGACCTCGGCCGCCGTCCGGCTCGGCCTCGTCGGCGCGATCGAGGCGCAGCGCGTGCTCTCGGGCGCGCTGCCCCGGATCGCCCGCATCCTCGAATATCCTGTCGACGATCCTCAGGACGAGGACATCGTCCTGACCGGTTTCACGCCGCTGATCGAGATCGCCGCCATGCGCCAAGCCCAGGCCGAACTGCGCCTGTTCGCGAATTGAGGAAGGGGCCGCGATGCTGCTCACGCCGACCGAACTCGAACGGCTCACGATCTTCACCGCGGCCGAACTCGCCCGCAAGCGCCGGGCGCGGGGGCTGAAGCTCAATTATCCGGAGGCGGTCGCCATCATCACCGACGAGATCCTGGAGGGCGCCCGCGACGGGCGTTCGGTGGCCGATCTGATCGGTTGGGGCTCGACCATCCTGACCACCGGCGACGTCATGGAGGGCATCGCCGCCATGATGCCGATCCTGCAGGTCGAATGCGTGTTCCCCGACGGCACGAAGCTCGTCACGGTCCACGAGCCGATCCGCCCGGCGGAAGGGGCCGAGCCCGACACGCTGGAACCCGGTGCGGTCCTGCCGGCAGAGGGCGAGATCGAGCTGGCAGCGGGCCGCCCACGGGTGACGATCGACGTGACGAATACCGGCGACCGGCCGGTGCAGATCGGCTCGCATTACCACTTCTTCGAGGTCAACCGCGCCCTCGACTTCGAGCGCGCCAAGGCTTTGGGCTTCCGTCTCGACATCCCCGCCGGCACGGCGGTGCGGTTCGAGCCGGGCCAGCGCAAGACGGTCACGCTCACCGGCTTCGGCGGGAACAAGGAACTGACCGGTTTGAACAATCTGACGCAGGGCAAGCTCGACTCGGATGCCGCCCGCGCCGATGCGCTGGCGCGTGCCAGGGCACGCGGCTTCAAGGGCGCATGAGCGCCCGTTCGAGATCGAACCGCGGCGATGCTGCGACGAGCCCATCAAACGGCCTCTCAGGATGAGGGGATGTGTTGGGATGAGCCCGTCGGACAGGTCTTGAGGGAAAGTCACGGAAGAATGGTCACGATCCCCCGGCGCGACTACGCCGCCCTCTACGGCCCCACCACCGGCGACGGCGTGCGGCTGGCCGACACCTCCCTCGTCGCCGTGGTCGAGCACGACCACGCGGTCTACGGCGACGAGTGCCTGCACGGCGGCGGCAAGACTCTCCGGGATGGCATCGGGCTGGCGCCCGGCGTCACCGCGGCGCAGGGCGCCCTCGATTTCCTGCTCTGCAACGTCCTGGTGATCGACCCGGTGCTGGGCATCGTGAAGGGCGATCTCGGCATCAAGGACGGGCGCATCGTGGCCCTCGGCAAAGCCGGCAACCCGGCGATCATGGACGGGGTCGATCCACGCCTGATCGTGTCGGCGGGCACCACGGTGCGCGATTGCGAGGGGCTGATCGCCACCCCCGGTGCCATCGACGTGCACGTGCATTTCGATTCCGCCGGCCTGCCCGACCATGCCATCGCGTCGGGCATCACGACTCTGCTCGGCGGCTCGCTCGGACCGATCACGGTGGGGATCGATTCCGGCGGGCCATTCAACACCGGCAAGATGCTTCAGGCGGCCGAGGCTTGGCCGGTCAATTTCGGTTTTCTGGGCAGGGGCAACACCCACAGGCCCGCCGCGCTCAAGGAGCAGCTCGAGACCGGCGTGCTCGGCCTCAAGATCCACGAGGATTGGGGGGCGATGCCGGCGGCGATCGATTCGTGCCTCGCCTTCGCCGACGAGCACGATTTCCAAGTCCAGCTCCACACCGACACGCTCAACGAATCAGGTTTCGTCGAGGACACCATCGCGGCCATCGGCGGGCGCACGATCCACATGTACCACACGGAAGGCGCCGGCGGCGGCCACGCGCCGGACATCATCCGTGTGGCGGGCCTGCCCCATTGTCTGCCCTCGTCGACGAACCCGACCAATCCCTACACGGTCAACACCTTCGACGAACACCTCGACATGACGATGGTGTGCCATCACCTGAATCCGGCGCTCCCGGAGGACGTGGCCTTCGCCGAGAGCCGCATCCGCGCGCAGACCATCGCGGCCGAGGACGTGCTGCACGATATCGGAGCCATCTCCATGCTGGGCTCCGACAGCCAGGGCATGGGGCGCATCCACGAGGTGATCTGCCGGACGTGGCAGCTCGCCTCCAAGATGAAGGACCAGCGCGGGGCCCTGCCCGAGGAGAAGCCGGGCTTCGGCGACAATGCCCGGATCAAGCGCTACATCGCGAAGTACACGATCAACGCGGCGCGCACTTTCGGAATCGACGCGCATATCGGCTCGCTGGAACCCGGCAAGATGGCCGATATCGTGGTCTGGCGCCCGGCCTTCTTCGGCATCAAGCCGGAGCTCGTGATCAAGGGCGGGTTCATCGCCTGGGGCGCCATGGGTGATTCCGCGGCCTCCCTGATGACCTGCGAGCCGATGCTGATGCGCCCGCAATGGGGTGCCTTCGGGCTGGCCAAGCAGGGGCTCTCCGCCTGCTTCGTCCATCCGCTGGCGATCGAAGGCGGGCTTCGTGAGAATTTGGGACTGCGTAAGAGCCTGTTGCCGGCCCGCGGCACCCGCACGCTGACCAAGGCGGACATGCTCTGGAACGACCTGTGCCCGGAAATCCGGGTCGATCCGCAGACCTTCGAAGTCTTCGTCAACGGCGAACTCGCCACCTGCGAGCCTGCCCGCACCCTGCCCCTGGCCCAACGCTACATGCTGCGATGAACGCTCCCGTGACCGAACTCCCGACTCCCCTGCCCGCCACCGCCGCCCGGATCGGCATCGGCGGCCCGGTCGGCTCCGGCAAGACGGCCCTGATCGAGCGGCTGATTCCCGAACTTCAGGGGCGCGGCGTCGATCTCGCGGTCGTCACCAACGATCTCGTCACGAAGGAGGACGCCGAGCGGCTGCGCCGCTCCGGTCTGATCGATCCGGCACGGGTCGAGGCGGTCGAGGCCGGCGCCTGCCCGCACACCGTCATCCGCGAAGACCCGACGCTTAACATCGCGGCCGGCGACGATCTGGAAGGGAAGTTCCAGGGCCTCCAACTGCTGATCTTCGAGTCCGGCGGCGACAACCTCGCCTCGACCTTCTCCCTCGATCTCGTCGATTGGTGGATCTTCGTGATCGATGTGGCGGGCGGGGACGACATCCCCCGCAAGCGCGGTCCCGGCGTGCTGCGCTGCGATCTGCTCGTGGTCAACAAGACCGACCTCGCGCCCCATGTCGGCGTCGATCTGCCCGGCATGCTCGCCGAGGCGCGGCGCGCGCGCGGCGACAAGCCGGTGGCGGCCACCAATGCCCGCTCCGGTGAAGGTGTGGCGGCGGTCGCCGACGCCATCTGCCGCGCCGTGCTGTTCACGCCCTGACCGTCATGTCGTCCCTCGCTGCCCGCGCCTCGGGAGAGGTCTCGTTGGAGACGGTCGGACGCCGCGCCGAGGCGCGCCTCGTCTTCGCCCGGGGCGGGGGCGCCACGGTGCTGACGCGCCAGCATGTGCCCTACCCGTTCCACGTCACGCGGGTGTTTCGCCTCCATCCCGAGGCGCCCGATCTCGCTTCGCTCTACCTGCAATCAGCTTCGGGCGGCCTCTACCGATCCGACCATCTCAGCCTCGCCATCGAGGCGCGGCCGGGCGCGCGGGCCTTCGTCACGACCCAGGCCGGCACCGTCGTCCATCGCGGCGGGCCGCTGCCGACGCGTCAGGAGACGCGGGTGGGGATCGGCACGGATGCCTTCCTGGCCTACACGCCCGACCCGCTGATCCTGTTTCCCGGCGCGCATCTGAACGTGACGACGGAGATCGAGGCGGCGCCGGGTGCCCGCGCCATCCTCACGGAGGGGGTCGCCTGCCACGATCCCACCGGCCGCGATCTGCCCTTCGATCGCCTCTCCATGAGCCTGCGCATCGCCGACCCGGCCGGGCGCACGCTGGTGCGCGAGCGGAGCGCGCTGGACGGCGAGGCTTTCACGGCGGCGGCCTCGCCGCTGGGGCGCCACCGTGCCTACGGGACCATGATCTTGCTCGCGCCGGCCGAGATCCTGCCCGCCCCTCGCCTGCTTCAGGCCGAAGCCGACGCGTTCGGCTGTCTCGCCGGGGCGAGCCCGCTCCCGAACGGTGCCGGTTTGGGGCTCCGTCTCCTCGCCTCCGATGGCGGTCGGCTCTCGGCTGGGCTGGAAGCGCTCGCCCGCCTCGCCTTCCGGGCCCTGAGCGGCTGCGAGCCGTCCCGGCGGCGCAAGTGAACGACGCGGCCGTTTTCGTGTGGGTGCTCGAACGAGCCCGAGGAAGGACGCGCCGACCGCGCGCGAACGGGGCGAACGCGGCGGCCGGCGCGCTCGCGGTCGGGAGCCGGGACGGCTCGACCGCCGCGATGGGGGAAACGGTCTGACCGAGAGGTGAGAGGTCCGACCTCAAACATCAAGTCGCGCGGCGCAGCATCACGATGGTTTCGCGCAGCCAGCGCTGGCTCGGCACGTCGTCGTTGGAGGCGTGCCAGATCATCGAGATCGACACGTCGGGCAGATCGACCGGCGCCGGGCTGACCGTAAGCCCCATGCTGTCGGCGAAGAAGCGGGCCAGCCGCGAATGCATCGTGGCGATGACCGGCGCCTGCCGGACCACGAAGGGCATCACGGCGAACCGCGGCGAGGTCAGCGCGATGACGCGCTTGCGGCCGATCTTGGCGAGGGCGTCGTCCACGACCCCGTGCGCGCTCTCCACCAAGCTGGTGAGCAGGTGCGGGAAGCGCAGGTAGTCGTCGAGGGAGATCGGCGGGGTCAGGCCGACGAGATCGGCGTTGAACAGGCAGAGATAGCTCTCCTTGTTCAGGATGCGGCGCTTGTGATGCGTCTGCCCCTGTTCGAACACGCCGATGCCGAGATCGACACGCCCGCTGTCGAGATCGTCGAGGATGCGGTTGCGGTCGACGGTGTGCAGCAGGAGCTTCACGCCCGGCGCCTTGGCCTGCAGATGCGCGATCAGGTTTGGCATCAGCAGCACCTCCGTCGAATCCGGAATGCCGAGGGTGAAGGTGATGTCCGCATTCGCCGGATCGAAGGCGGCGGGCGGCGCGGTGATCTGCTGGATCTGCGCCAGAACCGACTGCATTGGCTCGATCAGCGCCAGGGCCCGCGGCGTCGGCCGCATGCCGTCCGGCCCGCGAGTCAGTAGCTCATCCGAGAAGGTCGCGCGCAGGCGACCGAGGGCATGGCTCATCGCCGATTGACTGATCCCGATCCGTCCGGCGGCCCGCGTCACGCTGCGCTCCGTCAGCAGAGCGTCGAGGGCGACGAGCAGGTTCAGATCGAGGCGAGCAAGATGCACGTGATCGATGCGCATTATGAAATCAGCCCATTTGATTCATGGGGACCTACAAAGCACATTCCTCCTCACGAAGCGACGGGAAGCCCGCCGCCAAACGAAGAGGCTGAACCGATGTCCAAGCAGATCATCTCGCGCGCCGCCGCCGGCCTGGCGCTGACCGTTCTGACCACCACCGCCGTCCTGGCCCAGGAGCCGGTCGCCGTGAACGGCACCAAGACGGTCGGCGCCCTGACCTTCGAGACCCAGGGTCTGGCCACCGATACCGGCTCCGTGCACCGCCAGGGCGGCTACGCCCTCCCCGGTGCCGTCCAGTGGCTGAAGGTCCCGGCCGCCGACGAGCGCGTCAAGCAGGCCGCCGCGTTCTAAGGCCTCGGCCTCAACGGTGGCCGACAATTCAGAAGCGAAGCGCGGGCGCGCAGCGTCCAGAAACGTGAACGGCCACGGAGGCCGGGTCGAAGGTGCGCGTACATCCGGCGTCACCCAAACTCGGCATCGTGGCCGTGTCCGATCGAGCGACAGGGTCGCGACCGGCGTGAACACAAAGTGGGGGCAACACGGTTAACAATCAATGAGCGCCGCCGCCGATGGCGGACGGCGGGAAGGTCGCAGCAGGGCGCCACTTGATTCTGGTCCCAACACACGCGAGCAAACTCAGACCGCTCGGGATCGAAGGGACGCCCGATGAGACTCTCGGGTTGCGCGTTGCTGGCTCGCAAGGCGAAGTGTCGCCGCCATGACCGCCGCCGTCACGGCTGCGGCCGATCATGAAATGTCTGGCATGCAGGGCCAAGGCGGCTCTCATGACGGCTCTGGCGACGTCCGGCTTGATCCTCCTTGCGGCGAACCGTGCTTCGGCCGAACCGCTGGCGCCCGGTGCCGCGTCCTGCCTTGCCTGCCATGAGAATCGCGTCGGTGCGACGACATCAGGGTTTCCCACTCTCGGGACGCTGTCGGCGCAGCAGATCGAGGCAGCCCTGGCGGCCTATCGGAGCGGCAGACGCGACGGCACGGTGATGCCGCGCATCGCCAAGGGCTTTTCCGACATCGAGGCTCGCGCAATCGCGGAGTCGCTCGCCCGCCCGGAAGCGGCGCCCCGATGAGCGTCATCACCACCCGCCGCGGATTGCTGACCGGCCTGACCGCCCTCTCCCTGGCCGCTCCGGCGCTTGCCCGCACGCCGTCGCACGTGGTCGTCGTCGGCGGCGGCTTCGGGGGCGTCGCCGTGGCCCGCGCGCTCGTCCGGAACGGGCTCGCCGTGACGCTGGTCGAGCCGTCCCCGCGTTACGTCACCTGCCCGTCGAGCAACGCCGTGATTGCCGGGCTGATGCCGATCTCGGCCATCACCTTCGACTACGAGGGCGTGAGGCGGTCAGGCGTCTCGGTCGTCCACGACACCGTCGTGGCCATCGAACCGGATGCGCGCCGGGTCGCGTTGGCGGGGGGGCAGCACCTCGCCTACGACCGCCTCGTCGTCTCGGCGGGGATCGGGCTGCGTTTCGATGCAATCCCCGGCTACGACGAGGCAGCGAGCGCCACGATCCCGCATGCCTGGAAGGCGGGCGCGCAGACCGCCCTTCTGGCCCGGCAATTGGACGCCATGGAGGATGGCGGGCTCGTCGCGCTGACGGTGCCGGCCCTGCCCTATCGCTGCCCGCCGGGTCCCTACGAGCGCGCCAGCCTGATCGCGCATTACCTGAAGACACGGAAGCCGCGTTCCAAGGTCATCATCCTCGACGCCAAGGACAGCTTCTCCAAGCAGCCGCTGTTTCAGTCCGCCTGGACCAAGCTCTATCCCGACCATCTCGAATGGGTGCCCCTGGCAAAAGGCGGCCGGTTGGAGGCGGTCGATCCGACCGCCCGGACCTTGCGGGCGGAAGCGGGGTTGTTCCGTCCCGCGGTCCTCAACATGATTCCGCCGCAGACGGCGCCTGCCCTGTGTCGCGCCACCGGCCTGACGAACGTCTCCGGCTGGTGCCCGGTCGATCCCATAACCTTCGAATCGACGCTCCGCCCCGGCCTCCACGTCATCGGGGATGCCGCAGCCGCCGGGGCCATGCCGAAATCGGCCTTCTCGGCCTACACCCAGGCACAGGTCTGCGCCCAGGCGGTCACGGATCTGCTCGCCGGCCGTGCGCCGGTCGAGCCGCGCCTGATCAATGTCTGCTACAGCCTCGCGGCACCCGAATACGGGTTCTCCATTTCCGGGGTCTACCAGCCCGAATGGGACCGGCTCGTGACCGTTCCCGGTTCGGACGGCCTGAGCCCGGAGGACGCGCCGCCGGATGTCCGGATGCGGGAGGCCGCGTTGGGACGAGCTTGGTACGACGGGATGATGCGTGCTCTGTTCGGTTAGAGCGCAGTCGGGCGAAGGCGAAGCTGGTTCGTCGTAAGGATGAGCGGCGAAGCAAACGGCGGGACATGAGTTCCAATCTACCGTGGCCGGGCCCAGCTCGAGGGGCTCGGTTCGGTGGCAACGCCCGGCCTGATCATCCTATGGTGCGCTGCGGCACAATGCGCCGTCGAAGCGTGGATATTTGCCGGCTGTCCTCCGTTGATGGGAAAATCATCGTCTCAGGATCAGTAATCATGAAAAAGTTCAGCCTCGCCCTCGTCGGAAGCTTGGCCCTCGCCTCGCCCTGTCTGGCGCAGACGGCCTATCCGTCGGCCCCGCCGGTGGTGATCGACGGCCCGGCGACGACGGGCACCATCACCAGCGGTCAGAACAACACCGGCGCTGACGCGAACGTGGTCGTTCCGTTCGGCTCGACCGGTGCCGATACCTTCCAGTCTGACTCGGCCGTCGGCGGCAACGCCAACCAGCCGGCACGGGCCGTTCCGCAGGGCAGCGGCGGCGGTGCCAGCGGCGGCAACAACTGATCTGCAACATATCGGGCGGACGAACGCGCCCGTGTCGCAATACGCCCCGCGCGGCTCGGCCCCCGCGGGGCGTCTTTCGTCGGGGACTGTATTCCTGACCGCGCGCCTCACCGCGGCTTCCGGTCGAGGAACGTGGTTTGATGCTGTGCGCGGGCCGCCGATCTCGGCGACACCGCCGCAGCCGGTTCGTTGCAAATGTCGGTGGCCACCCTCCGGGCCGATCCTCTACACCGCCCTCTTCAGCGAACCGATCGGACATTCCGGGGAGCCGCGATGCAGGCCTACACCACCCTCTCGGCGACCTTCGCCCGCCTGGGCGCGCTCGACGATGCCGGCGGCATCCTCGGTTGGGATACCCAGACGCAGATGCCCGACGGCGCCGCCGACACCCGCGGCGAGCAGATGGCGGTGCTCAAGGTCATCGCCCACGAGATCCTCACCGATCCGCGCACGTCCGAGCGGCTCGATGCGGCGGAGGCGGAGGCGGCAAGCCTCGGCCCCTGGGAGCGGGCGAACCTGCGCGAGATGCGCCGTGCCCATGTCCATGCGTCGGCGGTGCCGGGCGATCTCGTCGCCGCCGCCTCGAAGGCCGCGACCCGCTGTGAGATGGTCTGGCGCGAGGCGCGCGCCGATTCCGACTTCGCGCGGCTGCGCCCCCATCTCGCGGAGGTGCTGCATCTTCAGCGGCTCGTCGGCGAAGCCAAGGGGGCCGTCCTCGGCCTGTCTCCCTACGACGCCCTGCTTGACGGCTACGATCCGGGCATGCGTCAGGCCCGCATCGATCCGCTGTTCTCTGAGCTGCGCGCCGTCCTGCCCGATCTCGTCGGGGTGGTGCGCGAGCGGCAGGCCACTGAGGCGCCGCCGCTGCCCCTGCCCGGCCCTTTCCCCGTCTCGATTCAGCGGGAGCTGGGCCTCACGCTGATGCGGGCGGCCGGTTTCGACTTCAGCCGCGGGCGGCTCGACGTCAGCCTGCACCCGTTCTGCGGCGGTGCGACGGACGACGTGCGCATCACCACCCGCTACGACGAGGGGGCCGTGACCGGCGCCTTGATGGGCGTGCTGCACGAGACCGGCCACGCTCTCTACGAACAGGGCCGCCCGGCGGCGTGGCGACACCAGCCGGTCGGGCTTGCCCGCGGCATGAGCCTGCACGAGAGCCAGTCTCTGCTGATCGAGATGCAGGCCTGCCGTGGTCGGGAATTCTGCGCCTACCTCGCACCCGTCTTGCGCGAGGCTTTCAGTGGCGAGGGGGCGGCCTGGACGGCGGATAACCTGCACCGGCTCGCCACGCGGGTCGAGCCCGGCTTCATCCGGGTCGATGCCGACGAGGTGACCTACCCGGCCCATGTCCTGCTGCGCTACCGCCTCGAAACCGCGATGATCGCCGGCGACCTTGCGGTGGCTGACCTGCCCGGTGCCTTCGATGCTGGAATGAAGGATCTCCTCGGCCTGACCGTGCCGAGCGACCGGCTCGGCTGCCTGCAGGACATTCACTGGCCGGGCGGCAGCTTCGGCTATTTCCCGACCTACACTCTGGGGGCGCTGGCCGCCGCCCAACTTTTTGCCGCCGCCTGCACCGCTGTGCCGGACATCCGGCCGGGCCTTGCCCGCGGGGATTTCGCGCCGCTGCTCGGCTGGCTGCGTGAGAACGTTCACGCCCGCGCCAGCCTGCTCGAAACCGACGATCTCCTGGTCGCCGCCACCGGCCGACCGCTCGGCACGGCGGACTTTCTGGCGCATCTGCGGCGGCGCTATCTCGGCGACGCTTGAGGTCGGGGACTGGGCAACCCAATCAGGCGGATCCTCCTATCCCAGTTGGAGCGGGGATCTCGGCGGCACGGAGATCACGACTGATCGAGCGCACCGCGTCTCCCCATGCCGTGCCCGGCATCGCTTGGCGGGTTCGGCGGTTGTCCCGCCGGAGGCATTCATGCTCGATCCCGAGGTCTATCACCGGCTCCTGACCGATGCCGAAGCGACGAGTGCGCCGCTTCACGCCGCCATCGCGCGCATCGGCCCGATCGCCATCGCGCCGCCGATCCATGCGAGCGTGGCCGAGCGGCTCTTCGTCGAGATCGTCAACCAGCAGCTCTCGACCAAGGCCGCCTTCGCGATCTGGTCGCGGATCGAAGTCGCCGCGCAGGCCGAGGGGGCGACGCCCCGCGACCTGTTCGTGCCGGGTTACGAGGCTGTGCTGCGGACCTGCGGCGTCTCGGCCAACAAGGTGCGGGCCCTCCACGCCGTCCGCGAGGCCGAGGCGCGGGGATGCCTCGGGGCCGATCTCGGAACTCTGCCGCATGCGGAGCGCTCCGCCGTATTGTGCGGCATTCGCGGCGTCGGGCCCTGGACCGCCGACATGGTCGGCATCTTCCACTTCCTCGATCCCGACATTTGGCCGGTCGGCGATGTGGCGGCGGTGGGGGCTCTGCGCCATCTCACGGGGCGGGACGATACGACGGCCATCGCCGCACGCTTCGCACCCTACCGCTCGATTCTCGCCCGCTATCTCTGGCGCAGCCGCGACGCGGCGGCGCCCGCCACTGGGGTGGCGGCCTGAGGCAGGTCAGGCCCCGTCGAAGAAGGGGCGAAAATTCTCGAGCCAACCGCGCAGCCAGACTTCGAAACCGCGTTGCGCGCCCTCGGCGTCCTGTGCGTGACCCCAGGCTTCCTCCGCGAGCGGGCTCCACCAAGTCCACAGGCGATTCGAGCCGTCGAACTCGACGATGCCGACCTCGATGGCACCGGCTTGGCCGGTGAAGCGTTGCAGCGGCACCCCGGCGGAGCGGGTCTGTGTCCACGTGATTCGAGCGGAGGGCATATCGGGACAATGCGGCAGACCCCTTCTCGTTCGCTTTGCCGTATCGGCAGGGGATCTGTGTCCCGAATATGCTTGACCTTTGCGAACGACTCCGGCATCGGCGCGTTATCCGTGCAGTGCGCCGTGCGCCCGCTCTACGGTTCCATAGGAACGACCGAACCCCATGCCCGACGACAGTAGTCGATCGACCACGCCGCCTCTGGCCATCCGCGTGATCCGCGCCTGATCGTTCCGATCGGCTCGCCCGCGACCGGCCTTTGGCGGCTGGTCCGACCGGAGGTGAGCCATGACTGACTCCACCGTAACCACCCGGCGTGCCCGCTCCCGCGCGGCCCGCCCGAAGCGCAGCCGCCCGGCCGGTTTGGTCGTGGCGCTGATGATGGCGCTCGTCTTCGTGCCGGTCCTCGCCCTTCACGTCGTGGCCCTGACCGGGGCGACGCGGGAGGCCGACCGCCCGGCCGAACTCGCGACTGCGACCCAGAAGCCCCCGTCCGCAAAGAAGGTCCCGGGCTAGGATATTCAATCCGACGAGGCGGGGACCGCTTCGTCGGATTGCAACACGCATCAGCCATGGAAAGCCGTCGGCCTGATACCGTCGGCTCGGTGCGGCTCTCGGTCGATGCCGGCCGGCCCACCATAGGGCGAGGCGCCGCGCCGCATCGTCGGGGGCCGAATCGGGTGAATTTCACCCTCGCGACCCAGCCCCGCCCGACTTTAGGATTGCGCGCGCCGCCAGAGCGCCTTAACGGGGCCGCCCTCCCGGCAGACGAGAAGCGATCCCGTTCCCATGGCGGCCTGTGGCCTCGATTTTGGCACGTCCAACACCACCCTCGGCATCGGTTCCGGCGGCGTCCCGTCCCTGGTCCCTTTGGAGGGCGCGCATCGCACCCTCCCGAGCGCCATCTTCTTCGCCCCCGGCCGCGACGCCGAGATCGGTCGTGCCGCCATCGAGGCTTACGTCGAGGGCACGCCCGGTCGGCTGATGCGGGCGCTCAAATCCGTGCTCGGCTCCGCCCTCGTCGAGGAATCGACGCCGGTCGGACGCGAGCGCATCCGTTTCCGCGACGTCATTGCCCGCTACCTCACGGCAGTGAAGGCGCGGGCCGAGGCCGAGACTGGTCTGAGCCTGGACGCGGTGGTGCATGGTCGCCCGGTCCACTTCGTCGACGACGATCCGGCCGCCGACCGCAAGGCCGAGGACACGTTGCGACAGATCGCCGAGAGTATCGGCTTCCGTCATGTCCGCTTCCAGTTCGAACCCATCGCTGCCGCCCTCGATTACGAGCGCACGGTGACGGGCGAGGAAATCGCGCTCATCGCCGATATCGGCGGCGGTACCTCGGACTTTTCCATCGTCCGCCTCTCGCCCGAGCGGCACCGCCGCGAGGACCGTGCCGACGACATCCTCGCCAATGACGGCGTGCGCATCGGTGGCACCGATTTCGATCGGACTCTGAGCCTCGGCGCGGTGATGCCGCTCCTGGGGCTCGGCAGCCCGATGAAGCGGGGCGATCTGGCCGTGCCGAACGCCTATTTCCACGACCTCGCGACGTGGTCGAGCATCAACCGGCTCTACAACGCCAAGACCTTGCGGGAGATCGACGAGGTGGTGCGCGATGCCGCCCGGCCCGACCTCGTCACGCGCCTGCGCCGGGTGGTCGAGGCCGAGCGCGGGCATTCGCTGGCCATGGCGGTGGAGGGAGCCAAGATCGCGACCTCCGATTCCGGACAAGGCCAAGTCGATCTCGGCTGGGTCGAGCCGGACCTATCGGCCGGCGTCGATCGTCCGCGCCTTGCCGCCCATACCGAGGATCTCGCCCGGCGCATGGCGCAGCGGATCGGCCGCTGCCTCGACCAGGCCGGGCTCACGGCCGACCGGATCGATGCCCTGTTCCTGACCGGCGGTTCGACCGGGTTGCCGCATGTCCGCGCCGCGCTCACCGCGTCCGTGCCGGGCGCGCGGGTGGTGGATGGCGACACCTTCGGCTCGGTCGGTCTCGGGCTCACCCTGGAGGCGGCTCGCCTCGCATGAGGATGCGGGTCGGAACCGCCATGGCCTTTCAAGAGCTTCCCCTCGGAGGTTCGGCCCGCGTCGGGTGATCCGAGGACAGCCCGATGAACGCCCTTCCCTTCGCGCCGCGCCGCCGCGGAACCGCCCTTCTCAACGTTCTGCTGGGCCTCGCCTCCGGTGCGGCCTTCGCTCAGGCCGCAAGGGACGCGGCCGATGCCCGTGGCCATCGGACCGCTGGGGCCGGGACGGCGGGCGACACCTCCGGTCGTGAGGCCGGCGCCCCCGAGGCTTCCGGTCAGGCACCGGACCGGATCTCGGGTGGCGGCCGAACCGGCTTCGGCGTGAGCGGATCGGAAGGCGCCCGAACCTCTCCCGGCGGGCCCCGGACGGGCCTGTAACCGCCCTTTCGCGTCCACGGCAACGGCGGCCCGCGCCCATCCGGCTTTGCGCCGTCATCCCAGGATGATAGCAGCGGGCCATGAAGGGACGTCCTCCACATCGCGGCTCCGGCGGCAAACGCCCCCCCGGCGGGTCCAGGCCCGGCGGCAAGCCTGCTTTCGCATCGCGGCCGGGCACCGGCCCCCGCACCTCCGCCCTCGAGGCCGCCAAGCGCGCCGCCCGCAACCGCGGCGAGGACGCGGGCGAGCGCGCGCCCTGGGGCGACGCGGACGTCACCCCTGCCCCGCGACCGCCCCGAGCCCGCAAACCGGCTCCGGATCAGGCGGAGACGCCGCCGCCGCGGCGCCCGGCTCCCAAGGCTGCGACCCCCACGGCCGCGGCCTCCAAGCCATCGGCCCACAAGGCGCCCTCCCCCGACCGGAGCGGAGCGCCGCCAGTCGGCCCGACCCGGCGCGAGCAGCGCGCCGCCGCCTCGGCGACGCTGGCGAGCGGCGTGCAGACGCTGACCGTCGCTCCCGACGAGGCCGGGATGCGCATCGACCGCTTTCTCAGCGTGCGTTTTCCCCAGCTTCCGTTCACCCGCGTCCAGAGCCTCGTGCGAAAGGGCGAATTGCGGGTCGATGGCAAGCGCGCCAAGGCCGCCGACCGGCTGGAGCCGGGCTCGTCGGTGCGGGTGCCGCCGCTCAAGCTCGATCCGCAGCCCGATCGCCCGCGCAGCCCCGCCAAGGCCGCCAACGATGCCGAGTTCCTGCGTTCGCTGATCCTCTACGAGGACGCGGACATGATGATCCTCAACAAGCCGTTCGGCCTCGCGGTGCAGGGCGGCTCGGGCACCGTGCGCCACGTCGATGGCCTGCTCGAAGCCCTGACCGGACCGGACGGACAGCGCCCGCGCCTCGTTCATCGCCTCGACAAGGACACGGCGGGCTGTCTCATCGTCGCCAAGACCCGGCTCGCCGCCGCCACCCTCGCCAAGAGCTTCCGCTCGCGGGCGGCGCGCAAGATCTACTGGGCGCTGGTCGCCGGCGTGCCGCGCACCCGGCAGGGCCGGGTCTCGACCTACCTCGCCAAGGACGAGCCGACCGATGCGGATGCCCGCATGCGGGTCGCCAAGCACGGCGACGAGGGTGCGAGCCACGCGCTGACTTACTACGCCACCGTCGACCAGGCGGCGCAGAAGCTGGCTTGGCTCTCGCTGAAGCCCGTGACCGGCCGCACCCACCAGCTGCGCGCGCACGCCGCCCATATCGGCCACCCCATCGTCGGTGATCCGAAGTATTTTGAGGTGGAGAACTGGGAGTTGCCCGGCGGCATCCAGAATCGCCTGCACCTGCTCGCCCGCCGGATCGTGATCCCGCATCCGCGCACCGGCCAGCCGGTCGATGTCAGCGCCCCGCTGCCGCCGCACATGGCTCAGAGCTGGAATCTCCTGGGATTCGACGCCGCCCGCTACGACCCGATCGTCGAGGCGCCGGAGGCCTGAGGCACCCGCCCCGCCTTGGACGACGGCACGGAACGGCGCCGCCACGCCGTCGGTCGAAGCGGCGCGCGGCATCGCGCTCGGTACACCGGGAGGGAAACGTCGCCGATGCCGCGTGGACGGGTGCGCGGCGAGATGATTGTATCGGTCGGAACGGGAGTTTGGGGAAGACGATGCTGCCTTGCCCGCCTGTGCCGCCGTCGCGGCCGCATCGAGGTCAGATACGCATGAGGCTGCCCACGCTGATGTCCATCGCGCTCGCCGCCCTGCTCTGCGGTGCGGCGGTGCCGGCCCAAGCGGCACCGCCCGAACGCAGCCCCGCCGATCGGGCGCCTGCCGAGCGAGCCGGCGGCGAGCGTGTTCCCGGTGAGCGCAATCCCGGCGAGCGCCCATCCACGGAACGTGCGCCTGCCGCCGCGCCGCCCACGACCGCCGCCGCCGCGGCGGTACGGCCGGGTGAGCGGCGGCGTCGCACCTCCTACGCCGCCTGCAATCGCGAATCGCATCGCCGCAACCTTTACGGGGGCGCCCGCCGCCGCTTCCTCATTCGGTGCCGCCTCGGTTACGAGCGGCGCCCCGGCCCCGCCGCCGGACCGGCGCGCCGGCCGTGATGGGGCGGTCGCGAACGTGGTGAAGCTCGTCGTCTTCGACGTCGATGGCACCCTCATCGATAGTCAGCACCTCATCGTCGAGGCGCAGAGGCGCGCCTTCTCGGAGCACGGCATGGTGCCGCCGCCGCGCAAGGAAGCCTTGTCGGTGGTCGGTCTGTCGCTGCCCGACGCCTTCCGACGACTCGTCGGCGAGGCCGGTCCGATCGAGACGCTGTCACTGAGCTATCGCCGGGCCTTCCAGGCGCTTCGGGTCGATCCCGATTACGAGGAGCCGCTTTTCCCCGGCATGGGCGCCTTGATCGCCCGCCTGCGGGAGCGCGCCGACATCCGTCTCGGCATCGCCACCGGCAAGTCGCGGCGCGGGGTCGATCATCTCGTGGACCTGTACGGTTGGGAGGGGTGGTTCACCACGATCCAGACCGCCGACGATGCGCCGTCCAAGCCCGATCCGACGATGCTGCGCCAAGCCATGGCCGAGGCGGAGGCTTCGCCCGCCATGACCGTGATGATCGGCGACACCACCTTCGACATGCTGATGGCGCGGGACGCGGGCGCGGCGGCCGTGGGCGTCTCCTGGGGCTACCATGCGCCGGGTGCCCTGTTCGGCGCGGGGGCGGTCACGGTGGTCGATACGGCGGAGGCGCTCGGTGACCTCTTCTCCGGTCCCCTCGACGAGTCCGAGACCGCCCCGGTGACGGAACGTCTCGGTCTGCGCTGAGGCTCGCGCGGACGGCCGAAACACCCTATCTGCGGACCATGAGCACGACCGACGACGATGTGACCCGCGACTGGCTCGGTGAACCCGGCGACGCTTCCCCTCCCGATCCCGTGCGGGCGGCCCGCGCCAACACCGCCCCACCCCTGCCGAAGCGCTTCTACAAGGAAGCCGGCCTCGCCGCGGTGGAGGGGGGGCATCGCCTCGTCCTCGACGGGCGCGGGGCCAACACGCCGGGCCGACGCCCGCTCGCGGTGCCGAGCGAGGCGCTGGGCCGGGCGCTCGCCGCAGAATGGGCGGCGCAGGGCGAGGTGATCGACCCGCGCACGATGCCGCTGACCCGCCTCGTCAACACGGCGATCGACGGCGTTGCGGATCGGCGGCCCGAGGTCGCCGCCGATCTCGGGGCCTTCGCCGCCACCGATCTGATCGCCTACCGCGCCGATTCTCCAGAGCGGCTCGTCGCCGAGCAATCGGCGGCCTGGGACCCGCTGGTCGCCTGGGCGGGCGACGTTTTGGGCGCGCGCCTGTTCCTCGCCGAGGGCGTGATGCATGTCGCGCAGCCGGAGGCGTCCGTTGCGGCCCTGCGCGCGGCGGTCGAGGCGGTGGAGGATCCCTTCCGTCTCGCGGCGCTCCACACGCTGACGACGCTTACCGGCTCGCTGGTGATCGGGCTCGCCGTTCTTCGCGGGCGTCTTTCCCCCGACGCGGCCTGGGCGGCCGCGCATGTGGACGAGACCTATCAGGCGAGCGTCTGGGGGCCGGACGAAGAGGCGGCGGCACGGCTGGCCCATCGCAAGGCGGAGTTCGATGCGGCGGCGACCGTGGCGGAGTTGCGCTGAAGCGCCGTCGCCGGATTCTGGCGCGAGGCCGCCGCGCCGGGCGTCACGCATCGCTCCCGACCAGAGGCGATCGCTCGGCTTGGCCGGGGCGGCATGGCCGCAATGCCGGGAAGATCTGAACAGCGGCATCGCTCGTCGGTAGGCGGCCTCAGACCCTACCGACCGAGCCTCGGTCCTAGCGACAACCGGCGGCTGCGCCGTTCACGTCGTCGTATCGGCCCGGTATCCGCTTCCCTCGCCCACGAAACCGGCATTCGCCTCGCGCAGGCGCGCGGCGGCCTCGTCGTAGAGGAAGGGGAGGAAGGCGTAGCGGCGGCCGGCGGTGACCCGCGAGACCGCGTGGAGCAGCGCGCAGGGAAAGATCACCGCACCCCCGGGCGGGGCCTTGAAGCCGCGCTTGCCGTATTCCGGGAAACTGACCTCGCCGCCCTCGAAGGTATCGTTGAGGTTGATCGACACGGCGAAACGCCGGTGCGCGGTCCCGCGGGTGGTGTTGTCGCGATGCGCCCGAAAATGGCCGCCATCCTCCGCCGCGTAGCAGGAGACGATGTAACGCTCCATCCGGGTCGCGTCGAAATGGAAGATCTTCCTGATCTCGCTGGCGACGCGCCGCAGGATCCGGGACTGGATCGCTCCGACGAGTTGCGGATCTTCCACCGTCACGTCGCGGCGGCGCTTGTGCGCGGGGTCGTGAACCAATGCGGTCTTACCGTCGACCTCGCGCATGAAGCCCGATTCCTGACCGCCCTGACGCTCGTAGAGCGCGATCAGGTCGCGGCACAAAGCGGGTTCGAACACGTTCGGCAGCACGAGGATCGGCGGGGGAATCTCGAACCCGGCGAAGCGGTCGGGCGGCGGCAGGCGGGCGAGTTCGGCGAACAGGGTCTCGCGGTCGCTGCCGTCCGGTGCGAACGGAATGCGGGCGATGACCCGCAGCGTCGGATCGAGGACGAGCCAGAAAGGCCGGATTTCGAGACGGGACCCGATCACCGCCTCGCGGGAGACGGCGCCGTAGAGGCGCGACACCTGCCCGTCGAAATCCAGGAAATGGCGGATGCCCGGCAGGCTCTCGCGGAGGCGCCCCTCGCTGTGGTCCGCCGGATCGAGGCTGACACCGAAGAACGAGATCCGCTCGTCGTCGAACAGGGCTCGATTTCGCTCGATTGCCGCGAGCGCCGCTGCGCCCGATGCATGACCGGCCGAGCCGTAGAAGCCCAGCACCACGTAGCGCCCCGCCACCGTGTCGAAGATGTAGCGCGGATTGCTCGGACTGGCCTGCGCGAACCAGGGCGCCGGATCGCCGGGCGACAGGACGACGTAAGAGGCTGCCGGCTCGGCGGAGGCACTCATCGACATGGCCTGACGATCCTCCGCGAAACCCGACACCCCGATCTCGGGCGACACACCCGAATACATCGCCTCCGGATGCAACGACCGAATTCATGACATGCCGCGCCCGCACGCGCCAAGACGTGAGGATCGGGTACGCAAGGCCCCCCAAAGCACCGTTTCCGCCGGCCAGGGCGCGTGCTAAGGGCGATCGATCAAGGCAAGGTCAAGCTCATCCGCTCATCTTGCATTCAAAAGACGATTTGGCCGCAGGGAGGCTCCTCAGGACCATGAAGGACATTCTCGAGAAGCTCGAAGAGCGTCGCGCCCAGGCCCGTCTCGGTGGCGGTGAGAAGCGGCTCGAGGCCCAGCACAAACGCGGCAAGCTGACCGCGCGCGAGCGCATCGAACTCCTGCTCGACCACGGGTCGTTCGAAGAGTTCGACATGTTCGTGCAGCACCGCTCCACCGATTTCGGCATGGAGAAGCAGAAGATCTCCGGCGACGGCGTCGTCACCGGCTGGGGCACGGTGAACGGCCGCACCGTGTTCCTCTTCTCCAAGGACTTCACGGTCTTCGGTGGCTCGCTGTCCGAGGCGCACGCCGCCAAGATCGTCAAGGTCCAGGATATGGCGCTCAAGATGCGCGCCCCGATCATCGGCATCTTCGATGCCGGCGGCGCCCGCATTCAGGAGGGCGTGGCCGCGCTGGGCGGTTACGGCGAAGTGTTCCGCCGCAACGTCGCCGCCTCGGGCGTGATCCCGCAGATCTCCGTCATTATGGGGCCGTGTGCGGGCGGCGACGTCTACTCGCCGGCCATGACCGATTTCATCTTCATGGTGCGCGACACGAGCTACATGTTCGTCACCGGACCCGACGTCGTGAAGACGGTGACCAACGAGGTCGTCACGGCGGAGGAGCTCGGCGGCGCCAAGGTCCACACCACCAAATCCTCCATCGCCGACGGCTCGTTCGAGAACGACGTCGAGGCGATCCTGCAGATCCGCCGCCTGCTCGACTTCCTGCCCGCCAACAACATCGAGGGGGTGCCGGAGATCGAGAGCTTCGACGACGTCGATCGCCTCGACAAGTCGCTCGACACCCTGATCCCGGACAACCCGAACAAGCCCTACGACATGGGCGAGCTGATCCGCCGGGTCGTCGATGAGGGCGATTTCTTCGAGATTCAGGCGGCTTACGCTCGCAACATCATCACCGGCTTCGGCCGCATCGAGGGCCGCACGGTCGGCTTCGTGGCGAACCAGCCGCTGGTTCTGGCGGGCGTGCTCGACTCGGACGCCTCGCGCAAGGCCGCCCGATTCGTGCGCTACTGCAACGCCTTCTCGATCCCGATCGTCACCTTCGTCGACGTGCCGGGCTTCCTGCCGGGCACCGCGCAGGAATATGGCGGCCTGATCAAGCACGGCGCCAAGCTGCTCTTCGCCTACAGCCAGGCGACCGTGCCGCTCGTCACCATCATCACCCGCAAGGCCTTCGGCGGCGCCTACGACGTGATGGCGTCCAAGCATGTCGGCGCCGACCTCAACTATGCGTGGCCGACGGCGCAGATCGCGGTGATGGGTGCCAAGGGTGCGGTCGAGATCATCTTCCGCGCCGAGATCGGCGATGCGGAGAAGATCGCCGAGAGGACGAAGGAATACGAGGATCGCTTCCTCTCGCCCTTCGTCGCGGCCGAGCGCGGCTATATCGACGAAGTCATCATGCCCCACTCCACCCGCAAGCGCATCGCCCGCGCCCTCGGGATGCTGCGCACCAAGGAGATGGAGCAGCCCTGGAAGAAGCACGACAACATCCCGCTCTGAGGCTGCTGTTCGATCCGCTTCCATCGTCCTGAAGCGCCCTCGAAGGGGTTCCGGTCTTCACGAAGACTTCTGGATCCCGCCTTCGAGGGCGTCTCTTCGCGTCATCGGCGCGGGATGAGGGTGTCGAGGGGGGGCGCCGTGCGCCGCTACTCCGGCACCGCCGCCACGCACAGCCGGACCGCCGCGTCGAGTTCGAGGTCGCGCGGGTCGCCGATATTCACGGTCTCTTCCAAGCAGCGGATGAAGTAATCGCGATCGAGCCGGGGCGAGAGTGCCGAGAACGACTTGGCGAGGCGGTTGGCGAGATCGATGCGGTCCGCGCTCGAGGCACGGCGATAGGTGCTGAGCTTGTCGGTCACCGAGAGCCGCGCCTCCGCGCCACCGACTGAGCCTCCAAGGAAGCCGCAGGTCAGGAGCAACACGCCGATCCGGTGAAGCCTCGCTCGGCCTAGGCGTGTGGCGGGGACTGCACGGCAGAGCGGCATCGGCATGTCCTGACAGCATCCGAAAGCGGACGAGCCGTCAGTGTCTCCGCGCAGCCGATGCCGGGTCAATGGCAATCGGTCAGGCAAAACTGCCCGACGCATTTGGACGAACGGCGTGGAGACACCGTGCCTTCCGACACCTGATGGGATCGATTTCGATGAGAGGGGCGTGGTGGGCGCGACAGGGATCGAACCTGTGACCCTTCGCGTGTGAAGCGAATGCTCTCCCGCTGAGCTACGCACCCGTACCCCGACATGCCGCCCGGGAAAGTCGGCATGGGCGCCGCAAACGCGACGTGAGCGCCGTATACGTCGGGTCGCGGCGCTCGTAAAGCGCCTTGTGCGACGGCGATCACGGTTGTTTCGCTCACCCGCTCATCCGCCTTGCGACACCCGCCGAATCGGATTAGAGAGCCGAACCGTACGGTACAGTACGGCATCGACCCCGGATATGCCCCCGAGCGCCGCCCTCCTCGACACGCCGACGGAACAGCCCTCCCTGCGCCAGCAGGCGGTGCTGGACGCCGTGCTGTCGCTGATCGTCGAGGGTGGCGATCCGCTGACCATGGATGCGGTGGCGCGGCGCGCCAGCTGCTCCAAGGAAACGCTCTACAAGTGGTTCGGCGACCGCGACGGGATGCTGACGGCCACGGTGCGCTGGCAGGCCTCGCGGGTCCATGCGGGCCGCACTGAGATCGACAGCCTCGACGCCGCGACGTTGAGGGAGAACCTGCGCGACTTCGCCGAGAGCTGGCTCGCGGTGATCGCGAGCCCGACCTCGGTCGCGCTCAACCGGATCGCCGTGGCGCATGCGGGCTCCCACAAGAGCAATCTCGGCGCCATCGTGCTGGCAAACGGGCGCTTCGCCATCGGCGAACGGGTCAAGCCCGTGCTGGAGGCGGGCCGCGCCGCTGGGCTCCTCGCCTTCGACGACACGGAAGGCGCGTTCCGGACCTTCTTCGGTCTGGTCGGCCGCGATATCCAGATCCGACTCTTGCTCGGCGACGCGCTCTCCCTCGACGCCGCCGGGATCCGAAGCGACGCGGCGAACGCCGTCGAGCAGTTCCTGGCCCTTTACGGCCGGGCAAAACCCTGACCCTCAAACCACGAAGAAGAGAGGACACCGCCATGCGCGTCTATTACGATCGCGATGCCGACCTGAACCTGATCAAGGGCAAGAACGTCGTCATCGTCGGCTACGGCTCCCAGGGCCACGCCCACGCGCTCAACCTGCGCGATTCCGGCGTCAAGAACGTCGTCATCGCCCTGCGCGAGGGTTCGGCCACCGCCAAGAAGGCCGAGGCCGAGGGCTTCAAGGTCATGAACGTCGCCGACGCCGCCAAGTGGGGCGACGTGGTGATGATGCTCACCCCCGACGAGCTGCAGGGCGACATCTACAAGGAGTCGCTGGAGCCGAACCTGAAGCAGGGCGCCGCGCTCCTGTTCGCCCACGGCCTCAACGTGCATTTCAACCTGATCGAGCCGCGCAAGGATCTCGACGTGCTCATGGTCGCCCCGAAGGGCCCCGGCCACACCGTGCGCGGCGAGTACCTCAAGGGCGGCGGCGTGCCGACCCTGATCGCCATCGCCCAGGACGCCTCGGGCAACGCCCATGATCTCGGCCTGTCCTACGCCTCGGCCAATGGCGGCGGCCGCGCCGGCATCATCGAGACGACCTTCAAGGAAGAGTGCGAGACCGACCTGTTCGGTGAGCAGGCCGTGCTGTGCGGCGGCCTCGTCGAGCTCATCAAGGCCGGCTTCGAGACCCTGGTCGAGGCGGGCTACGCCCCCGAGATGGCCTATTTCGAGTGCCTGCACGAGGTGAAGCTGATCGTCGACCTCATCTACGAGGGCGGCATCGCCAACATGAACTACTCGATCTCGAACACCGCCGAGTACGGCGAGTACGTCACCGGCCCGCGCATCGTCACGCCGGAGACCAAGGCCGAGATGAAGCGCGTCCTCAACGACATCCAGTCGGGCATCTTCACCCGCAACTGGATGCTGGAGAACAAGGTCGGCCAGACCTCGTTCAAGGCCACCCGCGCCAAGCTCGCCGCCCACCCGATCGAGGAAGTCGGCGCCAAGCTCCGCGGCATGATGCCGTGGATCTCCGAGAAGGCCCTCGTCGACAAGTCCAAGAACTGATCTCTTGCGACATGCAGGCCGTGCTCTGCTCGGCCTGACCGTTGAGATTGAGGCCGGTGTCGCGAGGGCGGCGCCGGCCTTTTTCGTGCGCCGTGTCGGGCATTTTGCCCTTCGCCAGCGAACTGCCGACGTGCCAAAAGAGCCTCACCCGCGAAAAGACGGGCCGGACGGAAACGGGTAGGGAAGATGAGAATGGAATCGCTCTACAGCGAGGAGCACCGTGCGCTCCAGGACGCGTTCGAGACCCGGAAGCTCGCCGATTTCCTCGACAAGCACCACGTTCAACCGGTGATCGGCGAGATGGAGCGCGGCTTCATCGAGAGCCGCGACATGTTCTTCCTCTCCACCGTCGATCCCGAGGGCAACCCGACCGTCTCCTACAAGGGCGGCCCGACCGGCGTGGTGAAGGTGCTGGGGCCGAATGAACTGGCCTTCCCCGGTTTCGACGGCAACGGCATGTTCCTGTCCATGGGCAATGTCGCCGGCCAGGGTAAGGTTGGCCTGCTGTTCATCGATTTCGAGACGCCTCACCGCCTGCGCGTCCAGGGCACCGCCCGGATCGTGCGCGACGATCCGCTGCTCTCCGAATGGGCGGAGGCGAAGTACGTCGTGCGGGTCGAGGTGACGAAGGCTTGGGTCAACTGCCCGCGCTACATCCACAAGCACACCAAGGTCGAGCAGAGCCGTTACGTGCCGAAACCCGACGCCGAAACGCCGCTGGCGCAGTGGAAGCGCCTCGATTTCGTGCAGGAGGTCATCAGCGAGGAGGACAAGGCCCGCGTCGCGCAGGAAGGCGTGCTCGACATGGAAACCTACGGCGCCAAGGTGATGCGCGGCGAGGGCTGATCAGCCCCCGAGCTGGCGCGCCAAGTCCGCGAGATCGCTTGCCGCGTAGGTGACCGGCACGGCGGGCCCCGTCTCGCCGCCTGCCGGTCCGTTCTCCCTCGGGCGGGCGATGTGAGCCGTGGAGAGCCCCTCCCCGGCCGCCGCGGCCAGATCGTTTGAATGGGCGGCGACCATCAGGATTTCGGCCGCGGCGTATCCCAGAGCCGTCACGGCGTCGCGGTAGAGGGCCGGTTTCGGCTTGTAGTCCCGGGAGAACTCGGCGCCGAGGACGGCGTCGAAGACGAGGCCGTTGCGGCGGGCGAGCGCCACGATCAGCCGGACATGCCCGTTCGAGAGCGGCGCCAGCACGAATTTTTGGCGGAGGGCCGCCATCGCGGCGGGCACCTCCGGCCATGCGTCGAGACGGTGCCAAGCCAGCACCAAGTCCCGCTTCACCTCCGCGGCGGCGTCCGCATGGCCGAATTCCACCAAGAGGGCGTCCAGGCTCTCGGCCTGGAGCGTGTCGAGGTCGGCGAAGGGACGTCGGCCGGAACGGACCGCCTCCATCGACGGCTGGTAGCGCGCGCGCCACGCATCGGCGAAGGCGCCGCCGTCGATGCCGGGGAGTCGCTGCTCGGCCTCGCGGGCGACGCCGGAGCGCCAATCGACCAGCGTTCCGAACGTGTCGAAGACGAGCGCCCGGATCGCCATCGGCCTACACCGCCCTGAGCGCCGGCCCGCGCCGGACGAAGCCGACGATGTCCTTGACGGCGTCGAGCGTCGGCGCCGCAATGGCCTCCGCCCTCCCCGCGCCATCGGCCAGCACCGCGTCGATATGGGCCGGATCGGCCACGAGCCGCTTCATCTCGGCATTGATCGGCGCCAGGGTCTCGACCGCGAGATCAACCAGGGCCGGCTTGAAGCTGGAGAACTGGGCCCCGCCGAAATCCTTCAGCACGTCCTCGCGGGTGATGCCGCGCAGGGCTGCGAAGATGCCCACGAGGTTGTCGGCTTCCGGGCGGCCCTTCAACCCCTCGACCTCCGAGGGCAGCGCTTCGGGATCGGTCTTCGCCTTGCGCACCTTCTGGGCGATGGCGTCGGCGTCGTCGGTGAGCGCGATGCGCGAATATTCGGACGGGTCCGACTTCGACATTTTTTTCGTACCATCCCGAAGCGACATCACCCGCGCGGCCGGCCCCCCTATCAAAGGTTCCGTGATCGGGAAGAACTGCTCGCCGTGGCCATGCGCCTGGATCGACGGGCCGAAGTCGTTGTTGAATTTCTGAGCGATGTCGCGGGTCAGCTCGAGGTGCTGCTTCTGGTCCTCGCCGACGGGAACATGCGTCGCCCGGTAGGCCAGGATGTCGGCCGCCATCAGCACGGGATAATCGTACAGGCCGATCGACGCGTTCTCCCGGTCCTTGCCGGCCTTGTCCTTGAACTGCGTCATGCGGTTGAGCCAGCCGAGCCGCGCCACGCAATTGAAGATCCAGGCCAGTTCCGCGTGCTGCGGCACCTGGGACTGATTGAAGACGATCGAGCGCTTCGGATCGATGCCGGCGGCGAGGAAGGCGGCCGTGACCTCGCGGATCTGCCCCTTGAGCGCTTGCGGATCCTGCCAGAGGGTGATCGCGTGCAGATCGACCACGCAGTAGAGGCACTGCGCATCGCGTTCCTGCATCTCGACGAAGCGCTTGATGGCGCCAAGGTAATTGCCGAGATGCAGGTTTCCGGTCGGCTGGACGCCGGAGAAGACGAGTTCGTTGAACGCGGCCATCGGCTCGGGTCCCAGGGTGAGGCCGGGCCGAGGCGATCTCGCATCCCGTTCGAAGGGGCGTTCTCTGGCCCGGCGGTGCCGCCGGGTCAAGGCGAGGGAATAGGTCTGAGGCCAGGGTACCACCGTCGTTCCGGTGCGCCGCAGGCGAACCCGGATTCCACGACTCGGCGCAACACCGTCCAACAGCCGCGCATCACGGATGGGTTCCGGGATCCACGGTGCGGCCACGGAATGACGATGGAAAGGCAAGCGGCGAGGATCGACCTCGCCGCCCTCGCCTGCCCTAGAGGCTCGCCTCCTCGAACGCCCGCACCCATTCGGCACAGATGCCGGAGCGGACGATGTCGTCGAGGGTGAACTCCACGATCGGAATGTTCATCATCCGGCTCTTCACCAGATGGATCACGGTGCGGAGCCCCGACGTCTCCCGCAGATCCGTCTGCGAGACGTCGCCGTTGATGATGACCTGGCAATCGTCGCCGATGCGGGTCAGGAACATCTTGATCTCGGCGGTGGTGGTGTTCTGCGCCTCGTCGAGGATCACGAGGCAGTTCTTGAAGGTGCGGCCGCGCATCACCTCGAACGGCACCACCTCGATGTCGCCGGCCTTGACCGCGACGTCGAAGGCGCCCGCGCCCATCCGCTCCTTCATGGTCTCGGTGAGAGGGGCAACCCAGGGGGCGATCTTCTCCTCCAGGGTGCCTGGAAAGAACCCGAGGGAGCGGCCCGACGGAACGTTCGGGCGGGTGATGACGACTTTGGCGATCCGGCGCTGGCGGAGCTGGTCGGCGGCGCGGGTGCCGGCGATGTAGGTCTTGCCGGTGCCGGCCGGACCGAGGACGATGACTTGTGAAGAGGAAGCGAGAGCGTCGAGGTACTGACCCTGTTTATCCGTCAGGGGTTGGATCGGAGCGGGGTTCCGTTCTTCATCGAATCGCGTTCGATGCATCCGGATCGACCGATCCTCAACCAGTTCAAGCCGTGCGCGTCGTCTCTTCATGGATGAACACTCCACCTTGACTCGTGCGTGACTTACTCAACCTCGATGTCTTAATCGGCCTCGACTGTCTTCTCGTCTCCCCGTAACTGAACAACACCGCAGCTCCGGCCGTTCGTGTTGTTGCAAGAGCAAAGCCAACCCTGCCGAGTCGGTTCCACGCGGTTTCGTAATCTCTGTGGAATGCGTCTCTTTCGCCACGCAGGTTTGCCCGCCCGAGCCTTGCAGGCTCCGGCGACGGCAAAGTGACGGGTGGGCGAAGAAGCGATGACGCGCCCTCGAAAGGGTGTGGCCGATGGATCGGGACGATCCTGGCATGCGCATCGCGGGCATCGCCCTCCTCGGGCGAGCGGGCCACCGGCGGGAAACCCGCCGGCCGGACGCCTCATCCGGGTTGGACGAAGCTGTCGAGGACCATCTTCCGGCCGGCCTTGTCGAAGTCAACGGTGAGCTTGTTGCCATCGATGCCGGCCACCGTGCCGGGGCCGAACTTGGTGTGGAAGACCCGTGCGCCGTGCACGAAGGCCGATGCCGCGGCGGTGGATTTCGCCACCAGCTCGCCCTCGATCTCCCGCGGCCCCGCCGAGCGCCCGGCCCCGCGATTCCCGCTGCCGAATCCCCCGGAGGTGTTGGCCTGCGCCCGCTGCCAGCCGGGCGTGCCGTAGGAGGAGCCGAAAGGGGTCGGATTGCGGTCGAACCGCGAAGCGCCGGCGCTGAAATGCGCGGGCGCCTCGATCACGTCGACGGCCTGGGGCGGCAACTCGTCGATGAAGCGCGAGGGAATCGTGGAGGACCACAGCCCGTGGATGCGCCGATTGACCGCGAATGACAGCTTGGCGCGCTTGCGGGCCCGGGTCAGGCCGACATGGGCGAGGCGCCGCTCCTCTTCGAGCCCGGCGCGCCCGCTCTCGTCGATGGCCCGCTGGTTGGGGAACAGGCCGTCCTCCCAGCCGGGGAGGAACACCGTATCGAATTCGAGCCCCTTGGCGGCATGCAGGGTCATCAACGAGACTCGGTCCGCCCCTTCCGCCTCGCTCGCCTCCATGACGAGGGAGACGTGCTCCAGGAAGCCCGCCATATCGGGGAACTCCTCCATGGAGCGCACGAACTCCTTGAGGTTCTCGAGGCGTCCGGCGGCATCGGCCGAGCGGTCCTTCTGCCACATCTCGGTGTAGCCGGATTCCTCCAGGATGGTCTGAGCGACTTCCGGATGGGGCTTCGTCTCGATCAGCCGGGCCCATCGCGAAAAGCTCTCGACGAGGCCGCGCAGCATCGAGCGGGCCCGTGGCTTCAACTCGTCGGTCTCAATGAGTTTTCTGGCCGCACCCAGGAGGGGAACCCGATCGGCGCGGGCGAAGGCATGCAGCGTCTGGAGGGTCGCGTCGCCCAAGCCCCGCTTCGGCGTGTTGAAGATCCGCTCGAAGGCGAGGTCGTCGGCGCCGTTCATGGTGACGCGCAGATAGGCCAGCGCGTCGCGGATCTCGGCCCGCTCGTAGAAGCGCGGGCCGCCGATCACCCGGTAGGGCAGGCCCACCTGGACGAAGCGGTCCTCGATCTCGCGCATCTGGGCCGAGATGCGCACCAGAACCGCGATCTCGGACAGCGGATGCTGTTTGCGCTGAAGCGACTCGATCGATTCGGCGATCTGGCGCGCCTCCTCCTCCGAATCCCAGGAGCCCATCACGGTGACGGGCTCACCCGCTTCGTCCTCGGTGCGCAACGTCTTGCCGAGCCGGCCCTCGTTCTTGGCGATGAGGCCGGAGGCGGCCGCCAGAATATGCCCGGTCGAGCGGTAATTGCGCTCGAGGCGGACCACGGTGGCGCCGGGAAAGTCGTGCTCGAAGCGCAGGATGTTGTCGACCTCGGCCCCGCGCCAGCCATAGATCGACTGGTCGTCGTCACCGACGCAGGCGACGTTCTTTCGCGCCTGCGCGAGGAGCCGCAGCCAGAGATACTGGGCGACGTTGGTGTCCTGATACTCGTCGACGAGGATGTAGCGGAAGCGGTCCTGATAGTTGGCCAGGATGTCCGGGTTCTCGCGCCACAGCTTGAGGCACAGCAGCAGGAGATCGCCGAAATCGACCGCGTTCAGCGTCGCCAGCCGCGCCTGATAGGCGGTGTAGAGCGTGCCGCCCTTGCCGAAGGCGAAGGCCTGCGCCTCCCCCGGCGGCACCTGCTCTGGGCCGAGGCCCCGGTTCTTCCAGCCATCGATGGTGTGGGCGAGCGAGCGGGCCGGCCAGCGCTTCTCGTCGATGTTCTGATCGGCGATGACCTGTTTCATCAGCCGGATCTGGTCGTCGGTGCCGAGGATCGTGAAGTCGGATTTGAGCCCGACCAGCTCGGCGTGGCGCCGCAGGATCTTGGTGCCGATGGCGTGGAAGGTGCCGAGCCAGGGCATGCCCTCCCCCGCCGGCCCGATCAGCGCACCGATGCGGTGCTTCATCTCCCGGGCGGCCTTGTTGGTGAAGGTCACCGACAGGATATCGTAGGGCCGCGCCTTGCCGGTGGCGATCAGGTGGGCGATGCGGGTCGTCAGCACCCGCGTCTTGCCGGTGCCCGCGCCGGCCAGCACGAGGACCGGACCCTCCGTCGCCTCCACGGCGCGGCGCTGCTCGGGGTTGAGGCCGGACAGGTAGGATGCGCCATCGGGGCGCAGAGCGGCCATGGCGCGGGCGGCGATCGAAGCGGGAGCGGCCTCCGGCTCTCTGTCACGGTCATGCATCATGCCCGCATCCCTGGACCAAAAGGCGAACGCCGTCGAGACCCGTGCGGAACCGGCCCTCCCCTTCGGGCGTCACTTCCTCAGAGGCCGATCCATTCATCCCAGAGGACAAGCGAGGCCATGAGAGCCTTTCCATTGAGCGTTCAAAATCGTCGAGTCGCGGGCGTCGCCGCCGTGGCGCTGCTCGCCGGCATTACGGCGGCCGACGCCCAGGTCCTCGGCCAGGGCGGCAACAGCGGCACTAGTCGCATGAACCAGAATTTCGAGATCCAGAACCAGAACCGCAATTTCCAGCAGCGCCAGACGCTGGAGAACAGCGCCGTGCGCAATCAGATCCAGCGCGCGCCGCTGAACCAGCCGCCGCCGAGTGGACCGGGCGCCTTTCCCCGGCGGTGAGGTACGAGGTGTCTTTCCTCAGCCTCCATTCATGAATCGCTGCTTCGTTGAGAGGCGGGTGCGGTCCGTTCTCTCCGCGTCGAGACACAGGCTTCCTGCCTTGAAAAACGGAGGGGCCGCCGGAGCGTCTGCCCATCTCTGTCTCGGCGCCCAGTGAGTCATCGGGAAGAGGGAGGCACGCGATCTACAGGTCGACCGCGACTGAGAGAAGGTAGGTCCGGGGCGTGCCCTGAAAGAACGTTCCGAAGGATGCCACCCCGGTCCAGTAACGCGCGCCAGTCACGTTGAGAACGTTGGCACGGATTGTCGTCCGATATCCGCCCACCAGGGTGGCGTAGCGCAGGCCGAGATCGAGACGCGCCCAGTCCGGCAAAGCCTGCGTGTTCGCAGTATCGATGAACTGGCGGCCCGTGTAGATCACCGCGCCATTCACCGTGAGGCCCGGCATCCAGGGTAGATCCCATTCGCCGCCGACATTGAGTTGGACGCTCGGAACGCCGATCGGAGTGTGGCCGACATTGCTGGTAAACGCCGTCTTCGTCAGGACGCCGTCGAGAAGCGTGAGACCGCCCAGGATGCGGGCTTGAGGTGTGATCTCGCCGTAGACGCTGAACTCCAATCCTCTGACCTGCTGCTCGCCGGTCTGTGCGAAGCGGCGTTGCGGGCTGAGTTCGCCGATCGGTCGCGTGATTTGAAAGGCGCTGAAGGTTGTGCCGAGGGTGCCCCACCAATTGACCTTGAGCCCGGCCTCGACCTGGTGCGCGACGTAGGGCGCGAGGACTTCACCGGAATTGCCGGCTGCCGCTGGCGCCACCTCGCCGCGGCTCAGACCCTCGATGTAATTCCCGTAGATCGACACGTTCTCCCAAGGCCGTACGACGAGACCGACCATCGGACTGAGGGCGCTCTTGTCGTAGGACGATGCCAGCGTGCCGACATTGGAGGTGTAGTTGTGCGCCTCGATGCCTTGATGGCGCAGGCCGAGCGTGAGGAGCAGACGATCATCGAGAATCGACATCGTGTCCGCGATCGAAATCCCGGTCAGGGTGCTGTCGTAGAGCCGCGGCCGCGAGTCGATCACGGTCGGCGCGATGTAGGACGCCCGAACCGGGTCATAGAGGTTGGATCGGTAGCTGCCGCGGGCGCTCATGAGGCGGCGGTCGGCATCTTCCTGATAGCGAGAAGCCTGCACCACGAAGGCATGGCGGATGAAGCCGGTATCGAATCCGGCCCTTACCCCGCCATCCACCGTGTAGCGCTCGACGCCGAGGCTGTAGAATTGCGGGCTTGTGCTGGTGTCACCCCGCGCATTCAGGATCGTCGGTGCCGATGCAAAGTAGCGCTCGACACCGCTCTGCGAGCCGCCGACATCGCCGAATAGCGTGATCTGGTCAGTGAGATCGTATTCCAGGCGCAGCAGGCTGCTACGGTCGTCGATGTCCGAATATTCCCACGGCTGGCTCACGTTTCGGCGGCCGTCGGGGGCACGGGGCACTCGAACGCCCGATTGTAGGAGGAACGGTCGCAAGGGCGCATCGAAGCGGTCGGTCTGCGCCAGCATGTACAGCGATGCGCGGAACCGTTCGCCTTGATAGTCGAGGGCCAAGGCCCCAACCCCCATCGTTTCGGATTGCCGGTCGATCGGCGTGTTGCCGCCCCGGAGACTGCCAACGACGCGGATGCCCCATTCGCGGTTCGCGCCGTAGCGTCGGGCCAGATCGAACTGGCCGCCGCCTCGCGCGGTCGAGCCGTAATCGAGGGTGATACGTGTCAGATCCTCTCCGGCCCGTTTCGGAACGATATTGATGACGCCGCCGATGCCGCCGTTGGGAGAAACGCCCGAGAGCGCGGCGGACGGTCCTTTGAGAACCTCGATCCGTTCGGCGTAGTCCGTGAAGACACGGAAGCTCGGAGCGATCCCGTAGACCCCGTCAAAGGCGACTTCGCCACTGGTATTCTCGTTGAGGGGAAAACCGCGGATGTAGAACGAATCAAAGGGAGCCCCCGTCGATTGTGTGGCCCGTACGGAGGGGTCGAGGGCGAGCGCTTCGGACGCGGTGAGCGCCTGACGATCGCGAATGAACCTGTCGGTGTAGCTCGTCACGCTGAAGGGAGACTTGGCGATGTCCGTATTGCCGAGCATGCCGAGCCGCGCACCCTGCGCCACCTGACCACCGGCATAGGCGGATGGAAGCCGGGATGCGCTAGGTCCTGCTTTCGTGTCTTTTGCCTGAGCCGCGACCGACAGCTCTTCCAGTTGGATGCCGGTTGGTGGCGCGGGTTCCCGCAATTGGACATAGCGTGGATTGACCAGGGTGATCGTCGCGGCACCGGCGCTACGGTAGGTCAGGTCCGTATCGCGGAGAAGCTCGGCCAAGGCGTCGATTGGACGGAATGCCCCTGCGATGCCCCGTGTCGTCAGACCGGCGGTGAGCGCGGTCTCGTAAGCCAGCGTGATCGAGGTCTGCTTGGCCAGTGCCTTCAAGGCAGCGTCGAGTGTTCCCGGCTCGATCGAGATATGCCGGGGCTGGTCGGACGCGTCCTCCCGCTGCGATACGACCTTTGCTGCGACGGGAACAATGTGGATACGCTTTCCGGCCTCCAACAGGATCGGAGGCGAAGGCTTGTCCGATGCCGATGCCGTTTGGCCGATCGCCGCCATCAGAGTCGCGCTGACCGCCGTCGACAGCCTGAAGGCCGTACCACCAATCCGCATCCCCAACTCCCAACCCTCGTCCCAGGCGAGGGTCGGCGCATCGTGCTGTCTCGCCCCTCATACGGAGAGACTGACGAGTTCCCGAAAGCCGAACGTGGACCCTTGAAAATTTCCGGGCGTCGGTCAGGACGCCGCCGTGATGATGACCAAGAAGGGGGTAACGCGCGTCACCTTCAGGCGCAGGCTGGCGGACAGGACGGCCAACGCGTCGTCGGTATCGCGCAGATTGAGCGTTCCGGTGAAGCGCCGAGTCCCCAGGGCGGCGTCGAGCAACAGGATGCGCCCGCGCCGGTAGCGGTTGAGTTCCGCTAGGATTGCGGTGAGCGGTTTTCCAACGGCGATCAGGCGGCCATTGCGCCACGCGGTGACCTGTTCGACATCGCTGCGCTGAAGGGCGATCCGGTTGTCAGTTCCTTTGCGGGCAGCCTCGCCGGCTGCGATCATCGTATGGTCGGTTCCGATCGCAGCTTCGACACGTCCCTCGGCGACGCCGACGATCTCCGCCGCGCCATCGAGGCGGACGAAGAAGCGTGTTCCCACCGCGCGGACGATCAGACCCGCTCCTCTCACGACGAATGGTCGATCTCGATCTGAAACCACGTCGAACACCGCCTCGCCGCGCAACAGCTCGATGCCCCGCTCGTTCGGCGTGAAGCGCAGGGCGACCGCCGTATCGGTGTTGAGATCCAGTCGGCTGCCGTCCGCCAGGATCGTCGTTTCGAAGCCCCCGACCCCCGTCCAGGCATCGGCGCGCAGGCGATCGAAGAGGCCCAGTTCGTGGGTGATCAATCCGGCCAAGCCCAGGGCCGCCGCGAGGAGGGCGACGCCCTTCGGAGCCCGCCGCGCCTTCGAGCGAGGGGGCGGGGCCAAGCCCATCGTGCGCCGCCATCCCGACAGTTCGGCGTAAGCGTCCGCATGGGCCGGGTCGGCGGATTGCCACACCTCGAACGCCGCTCGGTCCGCCTCCGTCGCGTCCGCCGAGGACAGGCGGGCGACCCAGAGAGCGGCTTCGGCGAAGATCGGATCCTGCCCGGGTTCGTCAGCATCACCTGCTGCGTGCTGATCCATTCCACTCCGCCATCCGTGCGGGATTTCCCCTGTTCTCAAGATCGCCGAAGCCCGGGAAACCGGATGCTTCGCTCAGAAAAAATCGCGGCAGCGCTGATACGTGTCGAGCACGGCCTTCGCGATATGCTTTTCGACCATGCGCTGGCTGATGCCGAGACGGAGAGCGATCGCGCTGTTGGGCAGACCTTCGAACGCGCTGAGGAGGAAGACCTCGCGGCAGCGTGGGGGGAGCCTGTCGATGGATGCCGCCACGAGGCGCAGCTGCTCGCGGGCAATGATCTGCGCCTCGACCCGCGCCTGGCTGTCGGCGATCTGGGTCAGGTCCAGATCGGTCATGGATTGAAACAGCGATGTTTCGAAGCGTCGCCGCTTCGCCAGCGTGGCCGCCACGTTACGGGCGATGTGGAACAGGAAGACGCGCGGGTGCTCGAGATCCGTCGTCGTGATCGCGCGAACGAGACGCAGATAGGTTTCCTGGGCGGCATCGGCGGCATCGGCCGGATTGCCCAATGTCCGACGCAGAAACCGCTGCAGCTTCGCGCCTTCGCTCCGATGCAGGGCATCGATGGAGACCGCTCGCATCACACCGCCCTCCACCTCTCTCGAACGTTGCGGCAGGCCGATCCGCCGTGGGTCGAGGAACGAGAGAAACGACTGATGGGCAAGTTCGGATGTAATCTATACTTATTCTAAAACGGAAAATCAAAGGTCCGGCAAATCGTTGTTTCGGAAGTAGAAAAATCTCCGCTGGATATGATCTCTATTGCGCCACCCATCGCGCCCTGCCGAGAGATTTTCGACATGTTGCGACTGTGCAACGCTCTTCGCCGGGTGGCCTGAATTACGTGCGATATCTCATCAAAGAGAGGCAATGCGGAACGCGATGTGCGTAACGCTTTAGACCTCAGAGGCAGGATGGCACCCAAATTGCCATTATTACCTATATTGATCCGGGATATTATAGAAGATTTGACTTCCTAAAGTAAATCAGTGAAAAATAAGATATAGTCGATGGACTAATCCGTAATACGAATTGCCTCAAAATTGTGCGCCATATAGTTGCCCCCGAGTAAATCGCTGCCAATGCGGGCTCGACAGGGGAAACACCGATGGCCACGACGTCGATCACCGGCACCCAGACCACCGCCGTCACCCTCAAGAACGGCAATGCCGGTACCGATGATGCGCTCGCGGTTGCGGCGGGCGCGACGCTGAAGACCAGCGCGACGGCCGTCCTGATGAATCTCACCGCCGCGCGGGCCGCCGACGGCATCGTCATCACCAATAACGGGCTCATCACCTCGACCGGTGACCGGACCCTCGACACCACCGGCACCGTCGCCGGCTCGAAGATCACGCTCAACAACAACGGTTCGATCACGGCGAGCGGCGCGACCAAGGCCGACGTGTTCCGTGTCGCCGACGACATCGTCAACGGCGCCATCACGGTCAACAATACCGGGACGATCCAGTCGACCGGCACGACCAACGACAGTCAAGCCCTGCGCTTCGGCAAGTCGTATTCGTCGACGATCGAGATCAACAACAGCGCCACCGGCAAGATCCTCACCGCGGGGGCGGATACGATCCGGGCCGGCAACAACGCCACCATCACCAATTACGGAACGATCGCGGCCTCCGCCGCTTCGGCGCCGACGGCGAAGCAACCCATTCACGCCATCGATATCTCGACGGCGCAGTCGGCGACGATCAAGAATTTCGGGACGATCACCGGCGCGCTGAGCGCACTGGGCTCGGATGTGGCGAACAACAGCCCGACGGGGGCCACGACGCCCGCCAACTACACGGTCACCAACGCCGTGGGGGCGACGATCACCGGGCAGAGCGCCGGGGCCATCGTCTCAAGCGGCACGGCGACGGTCACGAATGCCGGCACGATCCAGGGGCTCGGCCTCTCGACACTGAGCGGCGGCGCGACGGTGAGCGCCTATGACGGCGACGGCATCGACACGGTCGGCCTCGCCACGATCACCAATTCCGGCACGATCCGGGGCGTTCAGTCGAAAGGTATTGGAACCTCGGGCCGCAAGAACTTCTCCGAAGGCCTCGATATCGGCGGTGGCAGCGTCGTCAATTCCGGCACCATCGAGGGCGGCGATTTCGGCATCACCGTCAACAACGTCAATAACGGCGACCAGACCCGGAGCGGCGCGGCGGCGCTCACCCTGACCAACCAGGCCGGGGGAAACATCGTCGGCGATAACGGCTACGCGATCCGCTCCGAGAACAAGACCGCGACCGGCAGCCTCAAGGCGGCGCTCACCGATGACACGGTGATCAATTACGGCACGATCACCGGCAATGGCGGCGTCCCGGCCGGCACCGTCTACATGAACGGCACGACGACCACGAAGGACCCGAACACGGTCGGGCCCCTCAACGGCACGACCTACGGCACGGCGGATGCCGGCAATGCCCGCTTCATCCTCGGCGACGGGGCCGCGATCCAGCTCGGCGAAGGCAACGACACCCTGACGAATTACGGCACGATCACCGGCAATTCCGGCCGCGCGATCAGCCTCGAGGGCGGTGACGATACCCTCAACCTGTTCACCGGCCAGGCCATCAGCGGCACCATCGACGGCGGCGTCGGCACCGACACCCTCAATCTCGACGCCGCTTCCGGTCAGGCGAACGGCACCCTGGCCAAGGTCGCGAATTTCGAAGCCCTCACTGTGAGGGGCGGCCAATGGACCCTTCTCGATGCGGAGAGCTACGCCAACGGCATCACCATCGCCTCCGGCGCGACGTTGACGCTCGGCGCCTCCGCCTCGCTCGGCGGTGCGATCGCCGATGCCGGCACGCTCATCGTCCAGACCGGCGGTGCGCTCACCCTGTCCGACGCCATCAGCGGCGCGGGCAGCCTGATTCTGAACGGCTCGGGCACGCTCACGCTCTCGGGTGCCAACAGCTTCACCGGCGGCCTCGCGCTCAATGCCGGCACCCTCGACGTCGCGGCGAGCGGCGCGGCGGGGACCGGCGCGATCACCTTCGGATCCGGCGCACAGGCGCTGGTCATCGAGCAGGCCGCCCTGGCGCAAACCGGCGGCACCTACGATTTCGCCAATCACCTCAAAGGATTCGGTCTCGGTGACACCGTGCGCTTGATCGGTGTCGGCAACGAGACCTCCGTCGCCTATGACGGGTCGAGCGGCACCCTCACCCTGACCGGAGAAGCCGGATCGGAAGCCGTCACGCTCCATGTCGAGGCGTCGCAGCCGCCGGCCGGCTATGCCTACGGCGTGACCGCCGACGGCGCGGGCGGCGCGATCCTGGCGCTCGACAAGATCGCCACCGTGCAGGACGTGACGGCGAACGCGGCCAAGGATGCCGTCAAGGCGGGAGACAGCTTCACCATCGGCCTCGCCTTCGACAAGGCGGTCACGGTGTCGGGAACGGCCCCGGTGCTGCACCTCAGCGACGGCGGCATCGCGACCCTGAGCCAGGATCTCTCGACCGCGACGAAGCTCGTCTTCGTCGCCACCGTCTCGGACGGCGAGAACGCCGCGGGGGTCCGGATCGTCGGGGTGGACAATGCCGGCAGCATCCAGGACGGCGCGCATGTCGCGGTCGATCTCGGCAACGCGCTGAGTCACGCGGCGGTCGGACCGACCATCGATACCAGCGCCCCCGTCCTGTCGATCACGAGCGCGGGCGGGCTCACCAACCAGCCGGAACAGACCGTGGCCGGCACGGGCGAGGCAGGCCTCACGGTCGTCGTCTATGACGGCACGACCGAACTCGGCCGCACCGGCGCCGACAGCACCGGGCATTGGTCGCTCGACGTGACGCTCGCGAGCAATGCCGACCACGTGCTGCATGCCGCCGCGACCGATGCGGCCGGCAATATCGGTCAGAGCGGCTCCGTCACCTACACGCTCGACACGGTGGCCCCGACCGTCACCGTCATGGCCTTCTCGGGCCTTGTGAATGCTGCGAGCCAGACCGTCACCGGCACGGTCGACGTGAACGGCAAGGCCGACAGCATCGGCACCACCGTCACCATCCTCGATGGCACCGACGTGGTGGGAACCGGTATCGTCCAGAGCGATGGAACGTGGTCGGCGGGCATCACCCTCAGCGGCGACCGCTCCCACGCGCTGAAGGCCCTCAACACCGATCTGGCCGGCAACACCGGCTACAGCGCGCCGTTCTCGGTCGCCCTCGACACCGCCGCGCCCGACACGGCGATCGGTGCGCACCCGGCCGCGATCACCAACACGACCGACGCCGTCTTCGGCTTCACCGGGACTGACACCGCCGGCGGCTCTGGCGTCGGTGACTTCCTCGTGAGCCTCGATGGCGGGGCCTTCACCTCGGCGTCGAGCGGCGCCGCCGCCTATCATGGACTGGCCGACGGCCAGCATACGCTGACCGTCAAGGCGGTCGATGCCGCCGGCAACGTCGATGCCAGCCCGGCCAGCTACACCTGGATCGTGGACACCGCGGCGCCCGATACGGCGATCACTGCCGGGCCTGCCGCGGTGACGAGTGGGACGAGCGCCCATCTCACCTATGCCGGGACCGACGAAGCCGGGGGAAGCGGTGTCGCCTCCTACCGCGTCAGCGTCGATGGCGGCGCCTCCACGACCACGACCGCCACGAGCCTCGATCTGACGGGCCTGACGGACGGGAGGCACAGCGTGCAGATCGCTGCGGTCGATGCGGCGGGCAATGTCGACGCGACGCCCGCGAGCGTCGGCTGGACGGTCGACACCGTCGCCCCCGGCGTCGCGATCACGGCCAAGCCCGCCCTTCAGTCCAACGTCGCGGACGCCCATTTCGCCTTCGCGGGCTCCGACGGAGCCGGTTCCGGCGTTGTCTCCTACCTCACCAGCGTCGATGGCGGTGCCTTCACGACGAATACCGCTGGAAGCCTGGACCTGGCGGGTCTCGCGGAGGGACGGCACAGCTTCGCCGTCGAGGCCGTGGACGCGGCGGGCAATGTCACCGTGTCGGCGGCGACCTTCGCCTGGACCGTCGACACCACGCCGGCCGCACTCGCCTTCACCAGCACCGGCGGCACCGTTCATACCGGGCAGCAGGTGATCTCGGGAACGACCGATCTGTCGGAGGCGGGCCGGACCGTCACGATCGCGGAGGGCGGCACGGTGCTCGGCACCGCTACGGTTTCGTCCGAGGGACGCTGGGCGACGAGTGTCCTCCTGAACGGCGCGGGCACGCACAGCCTGACCGCGAGCGAGACCGACGCTGCCGGCAATCTCGCCACCACGGCGACCCCGCTGAGCTACGACCTCGATCCCACCAGCCCGACCTTCCTGAAGGGCAATCTGGTGCTCAGCATCTACGGAAACGGCGACGGCAGCGGCGAGTACGACGACAACGCCGCGACTCCGATCGTGCTGCAGCAGGTCACGACATCGGGCACGTTCGTGAACCAGATCGTGCTGCCGCAGGCGACGATCGGCGCGAACTCCGTCATTTCCGGCGAGTACGGCTCCTCCTCCGAGGGCACGCTGCAACTCACGGGCGACGGTAAGGCGCTCCTGATCGCCGGCTACGGCATCAACGCCTACCAGTACAATGACGGCGGCGCGGCCGTGTACGGCGACGCGGCGCTGGCGCAGACCACCAGCCTCACCAACCAGACCAAGTTCGTGCCCGTGAGCCGCGTCATCGCGCAAATCGGCGCCAATGGTTCAGTCGATTCGAGCACCGTGCTGTTCAACGTCTTCGACGGCAACAACCCGCGCTCCGTCGCCTCACTCGACGGCTCGACCTATTACATTTCCGGCCAGGGCATTGCCGGCGATCTCACGCAGGGCGTGTTCGTGGCCCAGCACGGCGCCACGACCGCCACGTCGATCGATCACTCGACCGACACCCGCACCGCCGTGATCTATGACGGCCAGCTCTACGTGTCCCGCGACAGCAAGCAGCCGAAGACCGGCAGCGTGACGGGCACGGCCAACATCTCGACCTATAACGGTTTGCCGACGGGTGAGACCAAGCCGATCGTCCTCAGCGGCCTCGATCGCTCGGTGACGCTGACGAATTTACAGACCAACACGATCAATCATGCCGGCGAGAAGGTCTATCTCGATCCCGAGAACTTCTTCTTCGCCAACAGCAAGACGCTCTACGTCGCCGATGGCGGCATCGCCAAGATCGGCGGCGTCGGCGATGGCGGCCTGCAGAAGTGGGTGATGAACGACGCGACCGGCAAGTGGGAGCTGCAATACACGCTCTCGACCGGTCTCGGCATCGTCCAGCCGGGAGCCGCCGCCGGCACGACCGGCCTGATCGGTCTGACCGGAAAGGTCGTCGGCGACACGGTGCAGCTCTACGCGACGAACCAGACCGTCGGCGACATCGACCAGAAATATCTGTTCGGCATCACCGATCACCTCAGCGACACGAGCGGCGCGGGCAAGAGCTTCGCCACTCTGGTGACCGCGGCACCCGGGACCAACATCCGCGGCGTGTCGTTCGCCCCCTCGACCGACGCGCCGACGGTCGCCATCGACAACAAGGGCGGGCTGACCAATGCGCCGACCTTCACCCTGAGCGGCACGGTCGATCTCGCCGATGCCGGCACGACGGTGATCGTGAAGGACGGCGCGGCCGTCCTCGGCACCGCCCTGGTCGGGCTCGACGGGAAGTGGTCGACCTCCGTCACCCTGAGCGGCGATGGTCTGCACGGGCTCGTCGCCTCCGATACCGATGGCTACGGGCAGACCGGATCGGCGAGCGTCTCCGTGACCCTGGATACGGTCGCGCCCACCATCGCCGTCACCTCGGCCGGCGGCCTCGTCCGGACGGCCGGTCAGATCCTCAAGGGCACCGGCGAGGTCGGGACGTCGGTGACGATCCGCGAGGGCACGCAGGTGCTCGCGACCGTTCAGGTCGCCTCGGATGGCACCTGGAGCACGAGCGTCGCTCTCGCCGGCGAAGGCCAGCACACGCTGATCGCGACGGATACCGATGCGGCCGGCAATGTCGGCACGGCCGCATCGCTCCTCTACACCCTCGACACCGTGGCACCGAATGCGCCGAGCCTCGTCCTCACCACCCCGGACGGGGGGGCGGGCCTGCCGAACCCGGTCCTGACGGGCACCGCCGAACCCGGTGCGACCGTGTTCCTCTATGACGGCAAAGTCCTTCTCGGGACGGCGAGCGCGGATCCGGCGAGTGGCGCCTTCGCCTTCGCGACCCTCCCGGCGATGGCGGCTGGCACGCACCGGCTGACAGCGCAGGCCCAGGACGCGGCGGGCAATCTCGGTATTGCTTCCGCAGCCCAAATTCTGTCGGTCGCCGGAGACGGTACGGTGACGATCACACAGGTGCGCGCCGACAAGTCGAAGGACGTGTACCTGACGAATGTCACCGGCAAGAGCTACGTCGCCGAACACGACACCATCGACAGTCGTGGCGTCACCACCGACATCGTGCGCACCCACGCCGACAAGTCGCTCGACTACACCTATCACCTCGACACCACGACGGGCATGAAGACGGTCGACACCTACGACGCGGCCGGTCGCCTGAAGACCGATCTCGTCACCCGGGCCGACGGCAGCACCGATCTCAAGACCTATGCGGGCGACGGTCGGACGCTCGTCAGCGAGGTGATCAAGTTCGCCCAGGGCCCCGGTCAGACGGAACTGTCGGACACGTTCCAGTACAGCAACGGGATCCTCGTCAGCGAAACCCAGGTCCATGCCGACAAGTCCCGGGACGTGTACCTGACGAACGTGACCGGCAAGAGCTACGTTGCCGAACACGACACATTCAACGGTCGGGGCGTCAACACCGACATCGTCCGCAGCCATGCCGACGGGTCGCTCGACTACAGCTATCACCTCGACACCACGACAGGCGTGAAGACGGCCGACACCTACGACGCGGCCGGTCGCTTGAAGACCGATCTCGTCACCCGGGCCGATGGCTCCACCGATCTCAAGACCTATGCGGGCGACGGCCGGACGCTCGTCAGCGAGGCGATCAAGTTCGCCCAAGGTCCGGGCCAGACGGAGCTGTCGGACACGTTCCAGTACAGCAACGGGATCCTCGTCAGCGAAACCCAGGTCCATGCCGACAAGTCGAAGGACGTGTATCTGATGAACGTGACCGGCAAGAGCTACGTCGCCGAACACGACACCATCGACAGTCGTGGCGTCACCACCGACATCGTCCGCACTCATGCCGACAAGTCGCTCGACTACACCTATCACCTCGACACCACGACGGGCGTGAAGACGGCCGACACCTACGACGCGGCCGGTCGCTTGAAGACCGATCTCGTCACCCGGGCCGATGGCTCCACCGATCTCAAGACCTATGCGGGCGACGGTCGGACGCTCGTCAGCGAGGCGATCAAGTTCGCCCAGGGCCCCGGTCAGACGGAACTGTCTGACACGTTCCAGTACAGCAACGGGACGCTCGTCAAAGAGACGCAGGTCCATGCCGACAAGTCGAAGGACGTGTTCGACTTCAACGTCACCGGCAAAAATTATGTCGCCGATCACTATTTCTACACAGCGGACGGCAAGCTGGCGACGACCGACCTGACCTATGCCGACGGGTCCCACGCCCAGACGGCGTCCCAGGCGGGCCAGACGCTGGTCTCGCATGCGAACGTCACCGACACGCTCAAGAGCTTCGGCGGCGACACGTTCGTCTTCGGTCAAGGCTTCGGCAAGGATGTTGTCGTCGGTTTCCGGGCAGGATCGTCGGCAGGGCACGATGTCCTCGTGCTCGACACGGCGCAGGCGGCGAGCTTCCAGGATATGCAGGCCAACCACATGATCACGGCGTCCGGTCGTGACACGCTGATCACGCTTTCGAGCACCGACACGATCCTCCTCAAGAATATGGCACCCTCGGCTCTCATTGCCGACGATGTCCAGTTCCAGGATCACGGCCTGTTCCACGCCTGAGCCGTGATCGCGTCGGCTGACGAGAAGGCGCAACGCAGCGCGGCATGTCGGCCTCTACGGCACGACTTGCCGCGCATCCGGTCTCACCCGCCGCCATGGTCCATCGGAAGCAGCAGCTTGCCCGGATTCTTCCTGCTTCCGGAAACACGGCTTTCGCGCGATATGCTCACATCCGGAGCCGGGCGCCATGGCCGGCGATGAGCCGTGGAAGGCCATCTCCAGCCAGGGTCGTAGCGAGATTCGCGCGATGGGAGATCAGCCAGCCGGCGGGACGAGAACGTATTTCCCCACGAAGGGGTCGCTCTGGCTGTTCACACCGGTGCAACCATAGGGCCGCTCACTGGCCGCCATGGTCCGGAATTTGAGCGTCGCCTTCCCGTTCAGCTTGATCGTGTAGCCCTTCTCGCTCGCGGAATGGCCCTGGTCGCCGTCCACATGCTGCACGAGACCGTTCTCGAACTGGCCGTCGATGGTCAAGGTGACGGGCTGGTCGGCATGATTGACGACGCGCAACTCGGCATTCGTGTCGGCCGGCAGGCGCAGTTCGGCCGGTGCGCAGGCGATCTTGCCGTCCTTCTTCTCGATGGTCAGCTCCATGACCGGCTGCCCGCTCGATGCGGGTGGCGGCAAGGGTTTGCCCTGAGCCAAAGCCATGGTGGTCGAGAGGACGAGGCACAACGTGCCCAGCGTCCATTCCGCATGTCGCATGTGATCGGTCTCCTATCGGTCCGTCGGGGAAGACCGAGGCCGGGTCACACGTTCCGGAGCGCGACGCCGTACCACGTCCGCGAAGCGTGAGCGGTGACGCGCGGACAAGCGTGTCAGTCGCCGCCGCGGCGTGAGCCGAGGGCGAGGAAGGCGAGCGATCCACCGGCAATCAGCCCCACGAAAAAACCGGCGCCGAAATCGCTGTCATCCTCGTGCGTGCCGAGCCACAGGCTGCCCGCGACCAGTGATAGGACGAGCGTGACGAGCGCAGGATCGATCAATCGGCGGAGGCGATGCATCGCCCTCCCCTACCACAGGCGAGAGCGGAGGGGTCGTTCACCCATTGATGGCGCCGAGACGGCGCGTACCGAAGGTCGAGGGGGGACGGCGAAGTTGCCATTCCTGGAGGGCTTCATCGACGTCTGTCACCCGGCCCGCCGCGCCACGACGCCCATCAAGGAGGGCCCGAACTTGATCGGTGACCGCTCGGATTGGTCATCCCCCGGTGCGGGGCGATGCGGCATCGCCCAGTTCTTCCGGGCCATGGCGATCGGCGACCGGCCGCATGGATTCACCAACCGATCGGTCCATTGCGTATCGGGCCCGACAACGTAGGCCTTTTTGGTCGTTTGTTTTGCCGATTTTACCCGAGTGATTTTCCTAAATTGCCGAATACTTTGCACTTTGTACCAACAGCTGTTGCTGCCATGCCACTGAATCGTTGAATATGGGCAAAAAATAATACTTCTTGTCGACCGCCAGGCAAAACGGATTGTCATAACCGGGCGCTCCCAGCATGCTCATGCCTCGACCGAAGGCAGTATCGGAAAAGCAGCACGATTGTTGCTAATATTATGTTTCGATTACTGCCAAATGGCTCGCTCAAGCTTAAAATAAACGCTGTGCTATCTGAATTATAGCCAGCTGAGAATGGGAGAAGGCCGTGGCACTACCGATCACCTTCGACAATAAAACTTACGGCGCAGGTTTCCTCGGAATCGATGACGGCGGTGCCTCTGCGACGTTCCAGGTCGATGCTGCGTCCACCTACAGCGTCAGCGTCAACGGAACCGTCAACGCGGTCGGTGATACGGTTACGCTGACCTACGGGGCCGATGCGCCGGACGGTTTTGCTGGACGTTCCATCGATCTCGTTGCGACACAGTACGACAACGCGGACATGGTTCTGTTCACCAGCCGGTCTCTTCCCCCCGGAGAAACCGAGACGGGAAACTATCGGTATCTTCTTTCGAACACGCAGGTTTACGGAAGAAATCCCCCAGCACCCGCGACGCGGACGCGCTTCACGGCCGATGACAACGAACTGGGCAGCTACAACGCGCAGGCCGTGCCCTGCTTCACGACGGGCACTCTGATCCGCACCGCCCGCGGCGACGTCGCGGTCGAGGATCTGATCGTCGGCGATCTGGCCGTGACGGCCTCCGGCACGCTGCGCCCGATCACTTGGATCGGCAATCGCGACCTCGACGGCCATGGCAAAGAGCTGTCTCACAATGAGCAGCCCATCCACATCCGCGCCGACGCCTTCGGCCCCGGCCTGCCTGCCCGCGACCTGCGCCTCTCGCACGGTCATCCGGTGCTCGTCGGTGCTGATGCCGAGGGGAGCGGCGGCGTCTTGGTGCCGATCATGTGCCTGATCAACGGTACTTCCATCACCCGCGAGCCTGCCACGCACGCCACCTACTGGCACATCGAGCTGGACAGCCACGATGTCCTGCTCGCCGAAGGCCTGCCCGCCGAGAGCTTCTACAACATGGGAAGCCGTCCGTGGTTCGCCGGCGCGGACAGCGCATTGCTCGATCCGAACTTCGTTCCGGCAGGTGCCTATGGCCGTTGCCGCCCGGTCGCAGTGGATGGCCCGGAGGTCGAAGCCGAGCGCATGCGCCTTGCCGGCATGTTCGCGATGAGCCTTGCTGAGGATTGCGCTTGGGAGGACGCTGCGCAGTTCGAGTGGCTGGCTGCATAAGGCGAGAGAGGGGCTGGACGGTATCCACGCCCCGACCCCCTGACCATTACAAGGCGCCTTGGCTGAGCCAGGGCGCCTTTTTCTATGCTTTCGGCCAAGCATTTCTCCGCGAAAGACCAAGCCTGATGCGGCCTGTGTCCCATGACTTCGATCGCCGGTGCCGTCCCGACAGGCCCGACTTCCGTCCGGCACTGCATCGGCCTGCCTGCCGCGCTCGCTGCGGCGAGGCCGCTAGGCCGAACCTATAAGGCCGCATCAGATGGCGCGGTTGCGTCGATGGCGATCCATCCCCAGTCGCCGTGGCAATTGAGTTTTCAAGATTTCGTATTTTCTCGCACATTTCGCGTCATGATAGACCACTGTTCGTTGCAAAATGGTCTACATCATAACCTAAATTATAATGATCAGCTATCATAAGGTGCACATCGTGCTCGTTGCCCGATTGCAACATGCCTCGATATTGGCGAATAGCTGATTGAAATCGGCTTGCGAAACAATTTTTATGCATACGCAAATAACCGATCGAAACGGATCGAGGGGAGCATCATGACGTACGCACAGTTTCCGGCCGGATACAGCTACGAGCTGCAGAATTCTGGACAATTTCCGACCGGTTCTGAGGTACGCTCCGGAAATACGGAGACGTTCACCGTTCAGACTTCAGGTACGCAGTTGGCAAGCGCTCTCAACGTACCTCCCGACTCGCGGGTCTTCGTCACGTCTCCGGATCCGGCTGTCGATAACAGGCCCGGTGCCGTCATCATCTCCAGTGGTTTCGGCCCCGCATTGACGGGGGTCCAGACCGGCTACCAGACGACCGATGCCATCACGATCGCTCTCGATTCCGGTCAGTCCCTATCCGGCAACCTCGTGATTGCGACGAGTGTCGTAGCACCGGGCCAGCAATTCACGTTGCCGAACAACACGCCTCAGACCTTCTCCAACCTGGAGCAGGCGCCTTGCTTCGTCACCGGCACCTTGATCCGCACCGCGCGCGGCGACGTCGCGGTCGAGGATCTGCGCATCGGCGATCTGGCCGAGACGGCCTCCGGCGCATTGCGGCCGATCACCTGGATCGGCAACCGCGATCTGGAGGCTCAGGGCACGGCGTTGCCGCACAATCAGCAGCCCGTCCACATCCGCGCCGGCGCCTTCGGCCCCGGCCTGCCTGCCCGCGACCTGCGCCTCTCGCACGGACATCCGGTGCTCGTTGGCGCCGATGCCGACGGGAATGGCGGCGTCCTGGTGCCGATCATGTGCCTGATCAACGGTACTTCCATCACCCGCGAGCCTGCCACGCGCGTGACCTACTGGCACGTCGAGCTGGATCGCCACGACGTTCTGCTCGCCGAAGGCCTGCCCGCCGAGAGCTTCTACGACATGGGAAGCCGCGCGTGGTTCGCCGGTGCGGACAGCGCCTTGCTCGATCCGGACTTCGTTCCGGCGGGTGAGTACGGCCGCTGCCGCCCTGTGGCGGTGGATGGCCCGGTGGTCGAGGCGGAGCGGGCGCGCCTCGCGGGCCTCTTCGCCGTGAGCCTCGAAGCGAGTTGCGCCTGGGAGGACGCCTCCGGTTTCGAGTGGCTTGCCGCGTGAGCTCGACCCTTCTACAGCCCGGGCCATGAGGCCCGGTCTGCTCACTCTCGACGCCTTCCTGAATCGCCGGGCTGCGGACCGGCGATTGGCGCGGCTGACCCACGATATGCCTCTGCCGGAAGCGCGGGGGCTGGAACTTGGTCCGGGGAATAATCCGGTCCCGCTGCCCGAGGGCGTGAGCGTCACCTACATCGACCACGCTCTCGATGCGGGCGCCGGCCTGCTCGATGCGATGCCCATCGATCAAGCCTGGGCCGGCTCCGGATCGCTGGCCGCCTTGCTCGGAACGGAACCGAACGACTTCGCCATCGCCGCGCAAGTGGCGCAGTACGTGCCGAATCTTCTCGGCTGGCTGCGCGGCATCCATGAGGTGCTGCGCCCCGGCGGCGTGCTCAACCTTTCGCTGCCCGACAAGCGGTTCATGTTCGACGCGACGCGCCCGGCCAGCACGCTGGCGGAACTCGTCGAAGCGGATCTGCTGAATCTCGAGCGGCCAAGTCCGCGCCAGATCTTCGCCCATGCAAGCGAGGTCCGCGCGATCGCGCCAGCGGATATCTGGGACGGCGCGGATCCTGCGGGCGCGACACGGTTATCCGGTGATGATGCGATGGGGCATGCCTACCGGGAAGCGTCCGCAGCACTCGCCGCTGGCCGCTACGTGTCTTGCCACTGCTGGGTTTTCACACCGGAAAGCTTCCTCGGTTTGGTGGCGGGGGCCACGCAACTCGGATTGTTTCCGTTCGTGCTGAACCGGATCGGGGCCACCGTCGTCGGCGGCTTCGAGTTCTACGTCTCCATGCGGCGCGACGCCGAGGCTGATCCCGAGGCTCTGCGCCGGTTGCAGGATGGAGCAATCGATTACCTCTCCCGAGGCCTGGTACAGCAGCATCGCAGTGCCGCGCTGCTGGCCGGCCGATAAGGCCGTATCCACCGTGGTTGTACGCCGTCGCCGCCTCGGTTTTCGAGTGGGCTACGCGCTCTTGCCGGGATCGCTGTCGCTGTTTCGAGGCTCATCCTCACGGCGTCGACCTCGGTGATCGAATGTCGCCTCAGGCGATCTGGCGGCGATCGATCGCGTCTGTGCCGGCACGATCCGTTACGGAAATGGGCCCTCGCGCGGTCAACCGCTCTGCGCGGCCCCGAAGGCCTTCAGGGCTGCGTCGCCGGCCGCGCCTGCATCCTCGGGTGAGGTATACGATTCCGGGGAGACGCGCACCGAAACGCCGTCGCTGTCCGTCAGGTGCCAGCGGTAGCGCTCCGAACTGTCCGGACAGGTCTCGACGGTGACGGCGACGGGGGTAGGATCGTCCATGGGGTCGGGCCTCGGCTGGCAACTTCGGAAACGGGAGCGACCCGTGGCGGGCCGCTCCGAACGGGTTGTCAGCTATCCGCCTTCGCGCCGCTCAGCGTCAGGTCGAGATACGTCTTGGTGACCGGTTCGATCAGCGCGGCGATCTCCTCGGCGGCCTTCGTTTCCTCGTCGATCGCGGCCCGGAAGAAGGGAACCTGATCGGACTTGCCGGCCCGCTCGGCGATCACCGACAGCGAGCGGTAGGCCGCGATCTGATCGTATTGGTAGGCGTAGCCCGCGTAGAGGTTCTTCAAGGTCTCGTCCTGCGCCGTGGCATGGACGGCCGCGCCGATGGTACCGGCCACGCTCGTGACGGCTTCCTTCAGCGACGACCGGCTTTCCCCGATCGCCTCCAGAGCGGTGTCGAGGCGGTCGAGCTGTGCTTTCGTCGTCTCGACATGGCGCCGGAGGACGGCCGCGTAGTCTGGGTAACGCTCAAGACCGGAGAGCTGACGTTCCATCTGTTCCAAGCCCTGCTTCTCGAGGGCGCGCGTATTACGGAGGGATCCTGCATAAATCTTGCTGATGTCGTGCGTAGCCATGCCGTCATTGCTCCGGATAGTCTTCTAGTCCGGCAGCTAACCCAGGTAAGAGACGGCTGTTTCCGGTCGACCCCTGCGACGGAAGCGCCCCGTCAAGCCTGTCCTATGACACTTGCGGCATCTGTTTACGGGCTTGCCTTCGGTCCACGAAGGCGTTGGCGCATCCGCTTCGGGCCTTGGCGACGTCTCCATGCGTCAAGTGGCGCGGCAACCCGCACGTGTCGGCCCCGTTTCCGACCCGCATGGCTCCAACATCGCCGGAGAGACGCCTCATGTCCGACACCGGTCACTGCCGCTCTTCCCCGGCGCGGAAGTCGGAAGGGGTTCACGCAGCCGGCACGTCGTCGGCCACCGCCGGCAAGGCCGAGCGCTGGGCTCCCGCCGAGACTGCAATCATGACCCAGAAGCAGCACGGTCGCGGACTGCGCGAGGCGGCGGAAGCATGAGCCAGATCGGTCGGGGTCGGCTCGCGTGAGCACAATCTCCGCGCACGGGGCGGCCTTCGCCGAGGCCATCACCCGTTTCGGTTCGGGCAAGCCCGCCATCCTCTGTCACGACGACGCCGACGGCCTGTCGGCCGGCGCGATCCTCTGGCATGCTCTGACCCGTATCGGCCGCGAACCCAGGCCTGTCCGTGTGGTCGGGCGCGGCGAATCGGCTTGGTCGGCGGCGCTTCGCGACGAGCTCGCCGCGGACGCTCCGGCGGGTCTCGTGGTGACCGATCTCGGCGTCCAGGCCGGCACGATCCTGCCCGGTATACCGACCCTGCTCATCGATCACCACGTGCCGCGCTCCTGGCCCGACGCCGCCGAGGCTACGGTGATCAGCGGTCACGACGAAGCGCCGATCCCGACATCCAGCCTGCTCGCCCATCGCTGCGCCGCGGCGCTCGGCGGAGCGGACGATCTGGCATGGCTGGCCGGTATCGGTCTGGTGGGCGATCTCGGCGAGCGGGGGGCGAGCGGCGATTTTCCCGAAATCATGGGGCCGCTGCGAAAGGCTTACACCGCCAAGGCCATGCGCGAGGCGGTCAGCCTCATCAATGCACCGCGGCGCTCGGCATCCGGTGATGCCGGGCCGGCCCTGCGGATGCTTCTGCGGGCCGATGGCCCTCGTGACATCGTCGCCGGCACGGATCCGGATGCCGCGGCCCTGCACGCGGCACGGGCGGAGGTGAAGGCGGCGCTCGATGCCGCCCGCACCGTCCCGCCGCTCTTTGCCGGACCGATCGCCCTGATCCGCTGCGACTCACCCTGCCAGATCCATCCGCTCATCGCCCAATCCTGGATCCACCGCCTCCGGCGGCAGGTGGTCATCGGCGCCAATGCGGGCTTCCGGGCGGGCTATGTCCATTTCGCGGTCCGTAGCCTCGGCGTCCCGGATCTGATCGGCTTCCTCGAGGAGCGCGCACCGCCACTCGGGCCGGATGATCAATTTGCCCAGGGGCACCGCCGCGCCACCGGCGGCCAAGTGCGGATCGAAACATGGAACCGCTTCGCCGCGCAGATCGGCTTCGGGCCGGAAGCGCAGGTCGCGTGACGCGTCGCGTGCTGATCGTCGGGGCCTCGCGGGGGCTCGGCCTCGGGCTGGTAGCCCAGTTCCTGAGCCGCGGCTGGGACGTCACCGCGACCGTGCGGCGGCCCTCGCTGGCGCTGGACGAGCTGGCCGCGGGCCATTCATTGCGGATCGAGATCGGTGTCGACATCGACGACGACAGCGCAGTGGCCGACCTCCGCGCGCGGCTGGCGGAGGCGCCGGACTTCGACATCGTCTTCGTCGTGGCCGGGGTCGCCACGCAGGCGGGTACGCCCGCGGCGCTGCTGCCGCGGGACGTCGTCGGCTCCGTGTTCCAGACCAATGCCGTGAGCCCGATCCGCTTTGCCGAGACCTTCCACCGCCGGGTGGCGCCGGGCGGTCTTATCGTCCTGATGACTTCGAAGCTCGGTTCGGTCTCCCTGAACCGCGGGGGTGGCTGGAGCAGCTACCGCGCGAGCAAGGCGGCGCTCAACACCCTCGCGCGCTCCTTCGCCGGTCAGCACAAGGGGGCGGATTGGGGCGTCATCCTCATGCATCCCGGGTGGGTGCGCACGGATCTCGGCGGGCGCCGCGCCACCCTCGATGTCGAGACGAGCGCGCGGGGCATGGTGAACGTGCTGGAAGGACGACTCGGCCAGCGCGGCTGCGCCTATCTCGACTATGCCGGCGAGACGGTGCCGTGGTGAGAGGACCGGCCGTCTGCGCTCGATCGGTGTGCGGACGGCTGCGGCATCAGGGCTCGCGAACTCGAAGCGCGATCGGCCTGTTGGTGGCGCATGAGCGAATTGGATCCGAACGCACTTCCCCCCGTCACCGATGAGGTGATTGCCGCACGCCGCCGCGAGATGGCGGTCGAGCACATCCTGTTCGGCGCCCTGCGCCATCTGGCGGGTCGCCATCCCGAGATGCTCGACGAACTCGAAGGCAGCCTGCCCCATCTCTGGGATCGGTCCGAGGGGACGGCGCGCGACGACGAGGCGGTGCGCGAGATCGCCCGGCGTTTCATCAAGAGCCTGCGTGCGGAAGCCTGATCGGTCTCGCCCACGCCGAGCCAGCGGAAGCGGGTGGCTTGGGCGAAGCTGCCGTTGACGACCCGACACGGGGCTGACCGAACGAACCGAGCGACGGTCACATCTTCCTCAACGGTGACTTCGCCGAGCTTGGGTCAGCGATCTGCCGAACGGCCGATCCCTTCGGCATCTCCGATGCGGACGTCCGCGCGAGACGCGTTCGGTCAGGGACGCCTCAAGCCGCCTCGCTGGCCTGCGCCGTGACGTCAACGAGCCGCCCGCCGCTCACCTTCAGGACGCGGTCGGCAAAGGGCAAGACATGGCCGCTATGGGTCACGAACACCTTGGCCGCGGGGTATCGAATGAGTGTCTGGACGAGGTCGGCCTCCGAGGCCGGATCGAGATTGGCCGTCACCTCGTCGAGCAGCAGAAGGCGCGGGCGCCGGCACAGGGCACGGGCGAGGATCAGCCTCCGCCGCTGACCGGTGGAGAGCAGCGGGCTCTCGTCGGAGAGCAGGGTCGCGTAACCCTGCGGCAATCCCTGCACCGCGTCGAGCAGGCCGACCAAGCCGAGCGCCTCCTCGATGCGCGCCTGACTCACATCGGGGGCGTGCAGGGCGACGTTCTCGGCCACCGTCCCGGCGAACAGGCTGTCGTCGGCGAACACGCAGCCGATATTGGCGCGGTACTCATGCACGCCGAATGCGTCGAGCGCCCGCCCGTCCACGAGAACCCGGCCGCGCGGGGTCGGATGCAGGCTCGCCAGGATGCGCAGGAGCGAGGACTTGCCGCAGCCCGACTGGCCGATGATCGCGATGGTCTCGTTCCGGGCGATGTCGATCGTCAGGTTCACGTCGGCGAGCAGCGGGCGTTGGCCCGCCCCGAACTGCACCGCCACGTCCTCCAGGCTGACGTTGCGCCGGATCACCCGGGCGATGTGGACGCCCTCGCTCGCGGGCTCGGGCGCCTCGTCGAGCACGTCGTCGAGCCGTCCGAAATGCACCCGCATCACCGAGAGCTGCAGCAGGCTCATGATCAGCGTGTTCATGCTGTTGAAGAACGAGGTGCGCAGGGCAAAGAAGGCGTACAGCACGCCGACCGAAAGGGTGCTCTTCATCACGTCGGTCACGCCCATGTACAAGGTCGCGACCGTGCCGAGCATGAAGATCAGGTGCAGGAACAGGTCCGCGTCGATGGACAGCTTCTTGGAGCGGTAGCTGAAATTGGCGAACCGCGTGAAGCTCTCCAGCCACTTGAGCGCGAAGAAGCTGCCGGAGTTGCTCACCTTCAAGGCGGCGATCTGGCCGAGCCCGTCGAGCAGCCGGGCCTGCTCCTCGGAGCGCGATTCGAGGGACTGCGCGGTCGAGCGGGCGATCTCGGGATAGGTCGCGAAGCGCACGAGGATCGCCGCGACGAGCGTGGCGAGCGAGGCCGCCGTCATGGTCGGCGAGTAGTAATACATCATGCCGATCAACAGGACCGTCATGGTGCCGTCGGCGATCGAGGAGACGAAGCCCGTCACGAGGAAGGTCTTGATGTGATCGACCGAGTTCAGCCGCGTGACGAAATCGCCGGGATGGCGGGCCTCGAAGAAGCCGAGCGGCAGGCGCAGGGCGTGTCCGACGATGTTGCGGGTGAAGTGGATCTCGAACATCGTCGCCGCCCGCAGGGTGATCACGTCGCGCAGCCAGCGCGAGACCGCCTCGAAGGCGCTGAATAGGATCAGGCCGACGATCACCACCGTCAGGAGGTCGAGATCGTATTGCGGGATCACCGTATCGATGGCGGTTTGCAGGAAGACGGGGGTCGCCAGCGTGAAGAGGGTCGCGGCAAAGGAGAGAACGGCGATCATCCCGATCGTGTGCTCGATGCCGCGGCAGGAGCGGTAGACGCTCCAGAACAGCGACTTGCGCTCGGCCTTGACCGCCTTGAAATCGATGCGCCGCTCGAATTCGAGGGCAACCCCGCCGAAATGCCGTTCCATGTCCTCTCGGGCATAGATCCGTGGACCGAAGGCCGGGTCGTGAACGTGAAAGGCGCCGCGCACGACCTTCTCGAGCACGACGAAGTGGTTGCCGTTCCAGTGCAGGATCGCCGGGCAGTTCACCTTGGCGAGTTCGCCGATGTTGGAGACCCCGAGTCCCTGTGCGTCGAGGCCGATCTGGCCGGCCACCTCGACGATCTCGGCGAAGGTCATGCCGCGCCGCGAGGGTGGGAACAGCGCGCGCAGGTAGGGCAGATCGAGGTCGTGCCGGTAGGCGTTGGCGACCATGACGAGGCAGGCGAGCCCGCATTCCATGTTCTCGCTCTGCATCACCGTGCGCACGGGACGTTTGTGCGCGGTGCCGGAAAAGCGGGCGAAGGTGGCGGCGAACATCGGCGTCTGTCCTGGGAATGTCCCTGTCCCCGCGGCGGTCGGCCACCGTGGGGAATGCGTTCCGGGGGGCGCTCTCAGCGTCCGCGCAGCGCCCGGATCGGATCGAGCATCCAATCGATCAGGCGGCGGCGCTCGACGACGATGTCCGCCGACAGCGTCGAGCCGACCCGGATCGGAACCCGCTCCCCATAGGCATCGACATCGGTCCGGTCGGGCACGATCTCGATGCGGTAGGCCGATTGCAGGGGCACCGGCCGCGGATCGAGGCCGCCATCGAGCTTCTCCTCGGTGATCGGGCCGCGGATCGCAGCCTGCGAGATGTAGCTGATCGTGCCGTGGTGGATGCCGAAGGTCTTGAACGGGAAGGCGTCGTATTTCAGCACCACCCGCTGCCCGACCTTGGCGAGGCCGACCGCCCGGGCGGGCGCCTCGACGACGATGACCGGGGCGGCGCCGGCATCGCCGATCGCGGCGACGAACTGACCGGGCTTGACCGAGTCGCCGACCTTGCCCGCGAGCGCCAGCACCGTGCCGTCGCGCTGGGCCTGGATTTCCAGGAGCGCCTCGGTGCGCAGGGCCGCGAGCCGGCTGTCGGTGGCCTCGATCTGGCTCTGGGCGGCGGCCTTCTGCGATTGCTTGGCGACGATGAGTTCGCGGAAGGCGCGCTTCCGTTCCGCGTCCTGGCGCTGATACTCCATGCGCCGCAGATGCAGGTCGGCCACCTGCCGCTCGTAGTCGAAGGTGGTGCGCTCGTGCTGCTCCAAGAGATCGCGGGTGGCGTCGCCCTGCCGCACATAGGCAGCGATGCGGCGCACCGCCATGCGCGACTTCTCGGCCGCGGCCTGATTGCGCTTCGCCTGCTCGGCGAGGCTCGCGTAGAACGGCGCTTGGTCGGCCTCGATCTGCTCCTGCTGGCGAGTGGCCTCGACGATGAAGGCGTCGGCGCGGGCGATCTCGTCCTGATAGCCCCGGCGGGTCTGCTGGAGATTGCGGATCTCCGTCTCGACCGCCGACTCGCCCCCCGAGGCGGCGGTGCCCATGCGCAGGGCGTAGAGGGGCTGGCCCGCCCGCACGGCGGCGCCCTGACTCACATCGATGCGCGAGATCACGCCGGAGCGCGGGGCGTCGAGGCGCGCGAAGCCGCCGGTCGCGGCGACGTACCCGCGCACGCTCTCGGTCTGGGCGAAGCGTCCGAACCACAGGCCCGCACCCACCGCGACGACGGTGACCACGACGAACAGCGCCGAGACGGTCGCGCTGCGGTCCTGGCGCAGGTCGATCGTCTCCAGCACGCGCGCGGCGGGGATCGTCTGGACCGGGTTCTCGGGCGAGGCGGGGCCGCCCAGGGGCGCCTCGTGTGCCGCTTCGGGCGGGGGCGTGTCGGGCGTGTCGGCCGGCGTCATGCCGCGGCTCCGCTCTCGCCGGCCGAGCGATCGTGAACTGGGTCGGGCGCGTCACTCAGGAATTCGTCCAAGCGCGGCCACATGTACCATTGCTGGGGGGCGCGCAGCACGGAGGCCTCGATGTGACGGCGTACGTCCTCGGTGACGCGGCGCTTGGTCTCGACTGAATTGTCTGCCACCTCGAAGGGCTGGCCGACATGGACCGTGTCGCCCTGGACATCGGAGGTGACGCACAACGGAAGCACCGTCCCCTCGGTAAGGCGGGCGAGGCCGTCGATGCCCATGGCGAGGCGGGCCGGACGTCCGAACAAGGTCGTGTCCGCGGCCACACCGTAGCTCGCCGGCAGATCGAGGAAGGAGACGATCACCGAGCCGGAGCGAGCGAAGCGGATCGCATCGATGAAATCCTGCTTATGGCGCACGTTGAGGAAGCGCATCTCCACGCCCGCCTCGTTGATGCGCTGCATCACCTGCGTATCGATCGCATGGTCCTCGCGGGCGCGCAGGATCAGCATCCGCCGCCCGCGGAAGACCGCATGGATCAGGCCCGCGAAGGGCAGCGCGAAGCAGCCCATATGCAGCGGCGCGAGGATGACCGGCCGGCCGCTCGCGGCCACGCGCTCGATCAGACCCTGATCGGGGATGCGCACATGGCGCAGGTCGTCACGGATGTCGTCGTGCGAACGGTTGAGCAGCGCCAGCCATTCGAGCTCAACAAGATTGTCGGAGAAAACGGCCTCGGCATCGAGGCGCAGACTGTCCGCGCGCGACACGCGCAGGGTCCGCTCCAGCACCGTATCGATGCCCATGCGACCAGACCCCTGCAGGGTCCCCGGCAAGATGCGCCGCGCCCGCCAGGAGGCTCGCAACACGCGCCGGCGCGCCGGCAACGGCAGGCCCGCGACGAAGGCCTGCTTGCGGGTGACCTCGATCATGGCAGCGCTCGGCCCATGGCGGGGCGCTTGGCCGGGACCAACACGGGGATGGGGCGATGCGCGGCCACCGATAGGGCGGAGGCCGGTCTGCTGGCGCCCATGGCGCACGAGCGTACGCCGTGGGCGGGGCCCCGTACGATGCGTCCGGGGCGATCAGGACGAGCCTGAGGGCTTACGACTTGTCCTTGCTGTTGCTCTTGTGGTGGTGATGGTTGCCGTGATCGGACGAGCTCGAAGAGCTGTTCGTGCCGCCGGAAACGGTCTTCAGGGTCGAGAGATCGAGCTTCGTCATGAAAATCTTCCTTGTCACGCCGGCGCAGCCCTCGCTCCGCCGGGCGGCCATCTGCTGACCACGACGCAAAACTGGACTTTCGATCCCATCTGATCAAGTGTTGCGAACTGCGTAGACTCAATTTTCCACCGATAGTCTGTTTAGCGCATTTACCAAGCTGCACATTGATTGATTAAAATCTGATAAACCACTTGCAAAGGCGTGTTCCGGTTATGACACTCGCATTGTCACCGCGAGGAGCAGTCATGACTGTCGCTATCACTCCCGATACCACCAATAACGCCCTCACCAATACCGGTATTTCCATGCCTGCCGCTCAAGGAGAAGAAGATGTAGAGGCGGGCCTCTTGGCGATCATGCGAAAGTATCTGAAGAGCCCTGACGCGGCCTGGACCGCGCAGACGACCATGGAAGAAGCACAGGTCGACTCCCTCGACCTCGTCGAGATCGTCTTCGAGATCGAAGAACGCTTCGGCGTCGAGATCAACTTCAACGCCAATTCTCGCCCTGTTAGCGAGATGAACTTCGGCGATGTCGTCCAAATGATTCACGCGTCCCTCGCATCCAAGGCGCGGGCGGCGTGAGCACCGTCGTCGTGTCCGGGCTGGGGGTCGCGGCCCCCGGCGCCCTCGACGTCGAGACGTTCTGGGCAAACCTCATCGCGGGCCGTCCGGCCTTCGCTCCGGCGGCGGCCCTGCCGGATTCCGGCGTGATCGTCGGCGCGGTCGAGGAAGGCAGCACCTTCGCCGATCTGCCGATCCCGTTGCCGGCGGCCTGTGACCGCAACGCCGTCCTGGCGGTGGCCGCCGCCGGGCAGGCGCTCACGCAGGCCGGGCTCGTGCCGGGCACGGTTGCGCCGGAGCGCGTCGCGGTGGTGCTCGGCAACGGCGGAGGCGGGCTTACCAGTCTCGATGTCCAGTACGAACGCCTGTTCGCGCAGGGCAAGCGCCCGCATCCCTTCTCCGTGCCGCGGGCGATGGGCAGTTCCTCGGCGAGCTGGGTGTCGATCGCTTACGGGGCGCAAGGCCCCTGTTTCGTCGTGGCCAGCGCCTGCGCTTCGGCAACCCACGCGATCGGCGTGGCGGCGGCCCTCGTGCGCAGCGGCGCGGTCGACGTGGCGATCACCGGCGGGACCGAGGCGCCGCTGTCGCGCGGCACGCTGCTCGCCTGGAACGCCATGAAGATCATGAGCCGCACCGGCTGCCGACCCTTCTCCCGCGATCGGGACGGGCTCGTCGTGGCCGAAGGCGCCGGCGTGCTGGTGCTGGAGCGCGAAGCGCATGCCCGGGCCCGCGGGCTACGGCCCGACGTGGCGGTCGCGGGCTTCGGCTCGGGGGCGGATGCGGGCGACATCGTCGCGCCGACCGCGGACGGCATGGCCCGGGCGATGCGCGCGGCGCTTCAGGATGCAGGCCTCTCGCCCGCCGAGATCGCCTACGTGAACGCCCACGGCACGGGCACCCGCGCCAACGACCTCACCGAGGTCCAGGCGATGCGCGACGTGTTCGGGGCGGGCGCCCTGCCACCGACCTCCTCCATCAAGGGCTCGACGGGCCATAGCCTGGGCGCCGCGGGTGGGCTGGAGGCGGTCGCCACCGTGCTCGCCATGCGCCGCGCGCTCGCTCCGCCGACCGCCGGCCTCGACGACCCCGATCCCGAACTCGCCCTCGACGCGATTCCCCTGACGGCGCGGGGCATGGCGATCCCGGCGGCGATGTCGAATTCCTTCGCCTTCGGCGGGCTGAACGCGAGCCTGATCCTTCGTCGATTGAACTGAGCCGACCGAGCCGATGAGCGCCTCCCCCATCCTGCTGCACGCAGACTCGCCCGCCCCCTTGCCCGCCCCCTTGCCCGCGGCCGCCCTCCCCCCGCCGGGGCCGACCGCCTTCCTGGCGGCCCTGCGCGAGCGGGTCGGCACGCGGATCGGCACCTCCGCCTGGACCCTGATCGATCAGGCGCGGATCGACCTGTTCGCGCAGGCCACCGGCGACCACCAGTTCGTCCATGTCGATCCGGTGCGCGCGGCCGCCGAGACGCCGTATGGCGGGACGGTGGCGCACGGCTACCTGACCCTGTCGATCCTCGGCGCTGCCGCGGGCGAGGCCCTTCCGGCGCATCCCTGCATCCGGGCCGTGCTCAACCTCGGCGCGGACCGGGTGCGCTTCCTCGCCCCCGTGCCATCGGGCACGCGCCTGCGCGGCACCTTCACGCTCACCAGCGTCACTGCCCTGCCCGAGGGCAAGGCAGCGTTGCGCCTCGCGGCCAGTGTCGAGGCCGAGGCGGGTGAGGCGGTTCGTTCGGTGCTCGCCGCCGATTTGACCCTGATGCTGGTGCTGGCCGAGCCAGAAAATTCCGCTTGATCGAGAAGCCCGGCAAGCGCCCTCGCCGCGCTGCCGGCCGCGCGGTGCGCGTGCTCAGGGCGGTGATCCCGAGACCGCGCGGTGACTGTTCCACTTGATGCGGGTGCTGGGCTGACCGCTCATTGCCCTGCATCAGTGCATCCCCATTTTGTGCAGTCTTTCCGCGCTTCATACCCAATTAACCTCGATCGATGATTGATAAATCCGACCGCGCGATGGGGCGCGAACGGGTCGGATCTCCGCATGGCCGCGGCATCGAGGGGAACAGGATCGGGATCGCGCGGCCGGCTCGGACGGAGGGCCGCGGCGATCGGGGTCGGCGCCGGGCTCCTGGCGCTGTGGGCATCCCCCGCTCGGCCCGAACCCATCGAGGCGGTGATGGGCATGGCCCTTCGCACCAGTTTCGACCGCATGGCGGATGACGAGCGTCAGGCCGGCATGGAGGCGAAGCTCAGGGGCAGCTACGAGGCCTTCCTGCCGACCGTCGGCTACGCCTTCAACCACCGGCTCGACAGCAAGATCACCTACACGCCCGACCTCTTCACCGATCCCCTGGCCCCGAGCAGGACCGACACGCTGGCCCGCCGCCAGCCGCACAGCGAGGGCTTCCAACTCACCATGCCCCTCTATGACGGGCTGAAGCGCTTTAACGACATGCAGGCCGCCCGCAGCGCCGCGGCGGCGGGCCGGGGCCTTCAGGACGACAAGGCCCAGCAGATCCTGCTCGACACCGCGAGCGCCTACCTCGCGGTTCTGCGCGACCGCGCCATCGTGCGACTGCGCGAGGCGGGGCTCGCCGACGTCGAGAAGGTCGCCCGCAGCGTCGCCCTGCGCCGGTCGGTCAACGACGCGACCAACGCCGAGGCGGCGCTCGCCGAATCGCGGGTGATCGCCGCCCAGGGGGCGCTCGAACAAGCGCGCGCCGCCCTGACGGTCTCCGAGATCGAACTGGTGCGGCTGGCGGGCCCGGGCGCGAATCCGAGTCAGCTTCCGCTGGTGCCTAATAGCCTCCTGCCGGGTACGGCCGAGGAACTGCGCGGTATCCTACTCGGCAATAACCCGAAGCTGATTGCCGCGAGACTCAACGCCGATTCCGCCGCCTTCACGGCAAGGGCGGCCTATGCGCAATTCTCGCCCCAGCTCAATCTCGTCTTCACCCAGTCGCGGCGCGGCGTCGTCTCCAACACGCCCTACCACGTGAAGGACACCACCACGCTGCTCCAAGCGCTGATCCCGATCTATCAGCCAGGTTCCTTCTCGAACCTGTCGCGCGAGCACGCATGGGCGCGCCAGAAGGACTACGAGGCGCTCGACCTGGAGCGCGCGCTGCTCGCCCAGGTCACCGCCGCTTTCCACCAGCGCCGCTCGACGATCCAGCAGGTGGGCCAAGCCGAGCAGCGCGTGCGCAAGATTGCCCGCGCCGTGCAGGGCCGGCAGATGGAATTGCGGCTCGGCGCGATGACCACCGTCGACGTGCTCAACACGGTGGCCGAACTCGCCGAGGCGCGCATCGCCAAGATCAACCTGGAATTCGCCCGCGATCGGGCCACCTACGCCCTCGCCGCAGCGATGAACCGCCTGCGGGTGTGACAAATCCTTGCCGATCGCGACGCTCAGCCTGCCTCGCATAGCCTGTGAAGCACGTGAATCCTGCGCGACGGTCGGGGATCGCGGCACGGCCGATTTGGTTCCGAGGGATTCCGCCGGTCGGCGATGAACACCCTGCTGACAGGAGCGGTGGCGAAAACATCTCAAGCCGTGCCTGAAAGCCGTTCCGGCCCTTCGGTTTGAAGTGGTCGGAGTAACGGAATTCGAATTCACGACCCCTGCCCAAGCCGCCAGCCATTGCGGTGTGGGGGCGGACAGAGCAGCGCGGAGCAGCCGGTGCGAAGTTTTGCGGTGGGCCGGATAACGCTCCGTTGGTTTGGCCTATCCCCCGCACGCCGACCCCGCGCCAGCCCAGTCCAGTGCCGGTTGATCGACCTGCAGGCCGCCGTACTCCTTGCGCCAGCGATAGTAGCTTTGCTCGGAGATCTCGGCCTCTTTGCAGGCCAGCGTCAAACTCTTGCCCTGGGCCGTCTGCACCTCGATCTGGCGCAGCTTCAGCACGACCTGCTCCGCACCCGTCTTCTGACCTCGCTCCATGCCCAGCTCCTTCGGTCCTGGCTGATCCTCTTAATCAGTCTGGTCCAAAGCCAGCCGGTCAGGTCAAAGGTACGCTATCCGCGCCCCGGCAACTGTGAACCGCTCGAGTGCAAACTGCCATGTTCGGCCGTTCCAGGCCGATGAGTCGCTGACAAGCAGACTTGCGAGAGGTCATAGGCGGGTGGAAAGTAGCGGTTCAGCGCCTACCGGCTCCGGGCGCCGCCTCGCGCCACGACCTCCTCAACCTGATGCTGGAAGGACGCGACCCGGAGACCGGCGAGGGGCTGTCGGACGAGAACATCCGCTACCAGATGGTGACCTTCCTGATCGCGGGTCACGAGACCACGAGCGGGCTCCTGTCCTTCGCCCTGTACCTGCTGCTGAAGAACCCCAAGGTCCTGGAGAAGGCGCGCGGCATCGTGGATGAGGTGCTCGGCGGCGAGCGTCCGCAGGTCGAGGACCTGTCGAAGCTGCGCTACGTGGAGCAGATCCTGCAGGAGTCCCTGCGGCTGTGGCCGACCGCCCCCGCCTTCGCGCTCGCCCCGAAGGAGCCGACCACCCTGGCGGGCCGCTATCCGGTCACGCCGGAGGACGCCCTGTTCGTCCTCACGCCGATGCTGCACCGCGACCCGGCAGTCTGGGACGAACCCGAGGCGTTCCGGCCCGAGCGCTTCGCCCCGGAGACCGCACAGACGCTGCCCCCGAACGCCTGGAAGCCCTTCGGCAACGGCATGCGCTCCTGCATCGGGCGCGGCTTCGCCCTCCAGGAAGCGCAGCTCGTGCTCTCCATGATCCTGCAGCGCTTCGACCTGACCATGGCCGATCCGGGCTACAAGCTGGAGGTCGCCGAGACCCTCACGCTGAACCTGGACGATCTCGTCGCGGGCATGAACGCGCTCGTCGACAACGACCGCCTCTCCCTCGATGGCATCCGTGCCGAGATTGTGGCCCGGGATCGAGAGATGGCGAACCCATTCTGCAAGGACGCGCAGGTGATGGGCATCCACAACGCCCGCAAGTCGCTCGGCGATAAGCTCGTTCGCACCGCCAAGTCCCATGAGCTCCTCGACCCAGCTCACGGACCGCTGATCGCGGTGCGTCTGAACATCCTGACTCGGAAGACGCTGGGCGGGTTCGAAACTGACCTCGACGGGCGGGTGTTCGGGCAAAATGGCGCGATCATGCCTGGCCTATACGCGGCGGGCGAGGCATCGGGATTCGGCGGCGGGGGCGTGCACGGGTACCGGTCGTTGGAAGGCACATTCCTGGGCGGTTGCCTATTCAGCGGCCGCCAGGCCGGACGTGCCGCGGCCCGCGCGGCTTAATGGACAAGCGACGTCAGCGACTGCCAGCCTTCGGTACCGAGCATTGAGCGTGAAGCAGATCCGCACTGTCCCTCTGGATGCTGGGTGACCGGTCGTCCCAGTACGCGCGGGTCGCTTGCACGCCGAGCAGACGCTGAATTTTCGACGTTTCCTCCTCGACGGAAATTCAGCCAGCAGGCCGCGTGGGCCATACCCCGATCACCACGCGGCCTGCGCCTTTCGCGGACACTGGCTCATACCTCTCGAGGGGCCAGCTTCGTCGATAGATTAGTGTCCACCAAAACGGAGGTGCTTCATACGACTGCTTTTAAGCATCTGTTGAAGCTTTCGTAACGGTAGAGTCGAGTTGGACGCGGAGCGTCCGCTTCTGTGCGAAGGGCTAGGGACCGCTCCCCACCCGTTGCGGACCTTTGGCTGTCGCGACTTCGCTGTCCCCTAGAATTTTATAGTTACCCCGGCAGCCGATCGAGTTACGCTGCAAACTTCAAAGGTGGTGGATGCACGAAAAGGGCAATTTTCATGCATCCGGTTTCAAGAGCCACGGGTGCAGCGTGAGCCACAGTTTCATGGCGGCTTTGCCCTATGCTTTCGTGGAGCCGCATCGCGCCATAAGCGGTCTTCGAATGGGGCCGCTGAAATGGCCGCTTGGCTTCCGAAAGTTGCCGTTGGCATGGAATGGCAGGTCCAGGCGGTTACAACATCTCGACGTCAAATTGCCTTAAGGAGCGGGCCGAGCCTGCCCGGCTAGGTGAGAAATCGCGCGACGCTGGTGGCCCTGCGGGTCGAGCCACTTGTGTCCCAAATGCCACAAAAGATGTAACACTGTTTCATTGTGCATTGCGGTGCATTGACCGGGCCAGCCTCATCAGCGAGGTTCGACTTGCCAAGGTTCCCGCGGATTTCGGTCCGTGGGCGAAGAGGGAATTCGGTGGGCTCTCTAGAGCGAGACCGAAGCTGCCCCCGCAACTGTGAGCGGCGAGCCCCTGCCGTCCGGGTCACTGGTGCCACGCACCGGGAAGGCCAGGCCGGGGCACCGACCCGCGAGCCAGGAGACCTGCCTTGGGCAACGAAACGTCTCTCGGGCGGGGTGCCCCGGCGGAGCGCAGGAGTGGGCCCGGCTGAACATGCCGGTTCCCGCGAGGGCACCCGCACGGCCGCCGCTCGACAACCTTGAGCGCCTCGGTGACCGTTCGTTCGAACCCGCCTGTCCCGAACTCCGCGGCTTCCGCCGGACGCCGCCGCGTTCCACGCCTCGCCCTGGCCGCGATCCTCTCGGCAGGCGCACCAGGCTTCGAGGCCCGCGCGCAGGAGAGCACGACGCTCGACGAGATCTCGGTCGCCGGAGAGGGCTCGGGTCGAGCAGCCGGCAACGCTCCCCCGTCGGGACGGACGACGGTCCCCGGCGCAATCGGCCTGATCGGACCGACGCCGGGCTACCGGGCCGACCGGGCGGTCAGCTCGACCAAGACCGACACGCCCCAGCGCGACGTGCCCCAGATCGTCACAGTGGCCCCGCGCGAGGTCATCACCGATCTGGCCGCCACCCGCGTCGATCGCGTCTTCAACTACACGCCGGGCGTCGCCCAGCAGAACAATTTCGGCGGGCTGTCGATCTTCAGCTACGCGATCCGCGGCACCACCACCTCGGAGATCTACAAGAACGGCTTCCCGCTCAACCGCGGCACGCCGCCCCCGCCCGACGCCCAGAACGTCGAGCGCATCGAGGTGCTCAAAGGGCCCGGCGGCGGATTGTTCGGGCGCAGCGATCCGGGTGGGCTCGTCAACATCATCACCAAGCAGCCTACCGCGGAGCGCTTCGTCGAGATGGGCGGGCTGTGGGGCTCGTTCGAGCAGTTCCGCGGCACCGTCGATTCCGGCGGCGCGCTCAACGAGGACGGCACTCTCCTCTACCGCTTCAACCTCGCGGCGGGCCGTCAGAACAGCTTCCGCGATTTCGTGGACAGCGACCGGCTGCTCGTCGCGCCGGTGATCTCCTGGCAGGTCACGCCCGACACCAGGATCACCGTCGAGACCGAGTTCCTGCGCAACCGCATCGTGTTTGATCGTGGCGTGATCGCAGTCAACGGACGGCTCGGCGTCATCCCGATCTCACGCTTCCTCGGCGAACCGGGACAGAGCACGTACCAGACCAACAACTCGATGCAGGTACGGGTCGACCACCGCTTCGATGCCGACTGGCAGATGCGGCTTGCCACCTACTTTAACACCGGCACGCTGGAGGGTGAGTCCGCCGAAATCCGTGCAATTGCCGCCGACAATCGCACCGTCTCGCGCGACCGCAACGTACGCGACTACCGCTGGGACGTGGCGATCGGGCAGGCGGAACTCGTCGGTCGCTTCGACACGGCGGGCATCGGCCATACCCTGCTCCTCGGCTTCGAGCGCGAGAGCACCGACAGCCGGACGGTCTACAACCGATCGACCATCGCGAGGAATCCTTTTGCCATCGACATCTACGATCCACGCTACGGTCAGCCGCTCCCGCCGATCGATCGCTTCCGCAACAACATCGAGCGGATCACCAATACCGCCTTGTATGCGCAGGATCAGATCGCGCTGAGCCCGGAATGGAAGGCGCTGGTCGGCGCGCGCTTCGACTTCTTCGAGCAATCGTTCCGCGAGCGCATCCCCCGCTCCCAGGTGGACCAAAACTACTTCGCAGCCACGCCGCGCGCCGGTCTCGTCTACCAGCCGATCCCCGAACTCGCCCTCTACGCCAATGTCGGTACCAGCTTCCGACCGAATATCGGCCCGGACGCGGCCGCCTCGTCGCGCTCCGGCCCCTTCGCTCCGGAGACCGGCATCGGCTATGATGTCGGCGCGAAGATCGACCTGTTCGGCGGTGCCCTCGGCCTGACGGCGGCAGCTTTCCGGGTCGACCGGCGCAACGTGCTGACGCCCGACCCCAACAACACGGCCTTTTCACTGGCAGCGGGCGGCGTCCGCAGCCAGGGCTTCGAGTTGACTGCTGCGGGCCAGATCACGCCGGAGATCAAGCTGCTGGCAGGCTACGTCTTCGCTGACGCGGTGGTGACCGAGGACAACGTCCTGCCGGTGGGCTCGCCGCTCATCAACGTGCCGCGCCACTCGGGCAGCCTGCTCGCGGTCCACGAGGTGCAGGCCGGGCCGTGGAAGGGGTTCGGGATCGGCGGCGGCGTGCGCGGCGTCGGCGAGCGGGCAGCGGACTCCGCCAACACGTTCAGCCTGCCGGCCTATATCGCGGTCGATGCCTTGGCCTATTACCGCTACGAGAACTTCCGCTTCAGCCTGAACGTCGAGAACGTCTTCGACAGCGAGTATTACGAGAGCTCGCTCAACCGCTTCCGGATCTATCCGGGCGCGCCGCGTCGCTTCACCGGCACGATGACGGTGCGGTTCTGATGGGCGCGTCCGTTCCTCCCGCCGACGCGCCAGTTCTGGCGATCGGCGGCGCGGTCAAGCGCTTCGGGAGCCGGACGGCACTGAGTGGCCTCGACCTGCGCCTTGGCGACGGCGAGGTCTTCGCACTGCTCGGCCCGAACGGGGCGGGCAAGACCACGACGATCAACCTGATCCTCGGCTTCCTCAAGGCGGATGCCGGCACGGTCCGGGTCTGCGGGATAGATGCCGGAGCGGATCCCGTCGGCGCGCGGCGGCACGTGGCCTACATTCCCGAGCAGGTCGCTCTCTATCCCGGCCTCTCGGGCGTGGAGAACCTGCGCTACTTCACGACGCTCGCCGGCCTCGATCTGTCGAGGAACGAGGCACACGCCCTGCTCGCCGAAGCTGGGCTCACCCTGGAGGCCCATAGGCGGAAGGCCGGCGCCTACTCGAAGGGCATGCGCCAGAAGGTCGGCATTGCGGTGGCGCTGGCGCGCCGGGCGCGGCTGCTGCTCCTCGACGAGCCGACCTCCGGACTCGACCCCAGCGCCGCCGCGGACTTCTCCGCCACCATCCGCGCGGCGGCCGGGCGGGGCACCGCAGTCCTGATGGCGACCCACGACCTCTACCGGGTGCACGAGATGGCCGGCCGCGTCGGCGTGCTGAGCGGCGGGCGGATCGTCGAGGAGATCGATCCCAAGACCCTCGACCATGTCGCTCTGGAGCGCCTCTACATCGACCGGCTCCCGGAGAGCACGGCATGAAGAGGATCGGTGCGGAACTCGCTTTGTTCCTGCACGACGTGCGGCTTCGCTGGATCGGCGCGGTGCTGGTCCTGCTGCTCGCCGTCGCCGGGCTCGGCGCGTGGCGCGACGCCGTGCGCTACGGAGCCGAGGTCGACGCCGTCACCGCCGCCGAGCGCGCGCGCTGGCTCGGGCAAGATGCCAAGAACCCGCATTCGGCCGACCATTTCGGCATCTGGGTGTTCAAGCCCTCGTCGCCGCTCGCCGTACTCGACCCCGGCAGCGAGCCCTATACCGGCCGGATGGTGCGGGTGGAGGCCCACGTCTTCAACGACGCGGTCTACCGCGCCGTTCAGGATGCAGGCCCGCTCGCCCGCGCCGGCCTCGGCAGCGTCGCCGACATCGTCGGACTCGTGGTGCCGCTCGCCGCGATCCTGCTCGGCTTCTCTGCCTTCGCGGCCGACCGGGAGCGCGGCACGCTGCGTCTCGCCCTCGGCAACGGCATCGCGCCGGGCCGTCTCTTCGCCGACCGGTTCGCGGCGCTGACGGCTGCTCTCGTCCTCGTTATCGGCCTGCCGCTCCTGGGGATCGGTACGCTCGTCGCCCTCGGCCGGGACGCCGCGGGCTGGCAGGACACCGCGGGCTGGCAAGCTTGGCCGCGCCTGTTGGCCTGGATCGCGGCGCAACTCGCCTACGCCGCTCTGTTCCTGCTCGTCGCGATGCTGGTCTCCCTCAGGGCCCGCACGGCCCGCCATGCGTTGGCCGCCGCGCTCGCGATCTGGGTCGGCCTCTGCATCGTCGCGCCCCGCCTCGCCACCGCCGCGGTCGAGACCCTCGTGCCGGCCGTGTCCTACCGCGAGGTCCGCGCCCGCATCGACGCAGAGATGCGCCCGCACCGGACGGCGGAGGCCAACGACGACCGCAGCCGAGAGATCCTGGCCCGCTACGGCGTGAGCCAGCCCCAGGAACTGCCCATCGACCTGCGCGGCTTGATGATGGTCGAGAACGACGACCACCACTTCGCCCTCTACGACCGCGAGTTCGGCGCCTTCTTCGACGGGATCGCGGGCCGGGAGCGGGTCTTCGCCTGGGCCGGCCTCCTCTCCCCGCGCATCGCTCTGCAAGCCCTGTCGCAGACGCTCGCCGGTACCGACTTCGCCGAGCACGCCCACTTCGTCTGGACGGCGGAGGCCTATCGCCGCTCGATCTCGGAGCGGATGAACACCGAGATCCGCGACCGCCCCCAGCACGGCGGCACGACCCTTGTCGCCGGACCCGAACTGTGGGGGGAAATCCCGCCCTTCGCCCATACGCCGCTGCCGTTGACCCGCGCGCTGGCGGACGCCGCCGTCCCGGCCCTCGTGCTCGCCCTCTGGCTCGCCGGGCTCGTCGGCCTGTGCGTCCCCCTGGTCCGAAGGCTGAAGCCGTGAGCGCCGCCCGCTTCCCCCGGCTGCTCGCGGCCGAACTGCGCCTGATCCTGCGCGAGCGCCTCACCTGGGCGATCCTGGTCGCCCTCGTCGCATCGCTCTGCTTCGCCGCATGGACCGGCGCCGATCGTGTCGCCGCCGCACGCACGGCCCTGGCGGCAGCCGTCGCCGACAGCGAACGCGCCGTCCGCGATGCCAAGGCGGCGCATCTGCGCTACGGCCGGCCGGCGGCGATCAAGGTCAACTACTGGCAGGATCCGACCGACGCCTTCGGCTATCGGACCTACTTCATGGCGGCCTACGCGGTGAAGCCGCCGACGCCGCTGGCCATCCTCGCCGCCGGCCAGTCCGACGTGCAGCCGGCGGTGACGAAGGTCGATTTCGGCTTCAGCACGGTCTTCGACGATACCGCCACCGAGATCGGCTCCGCCGCCGCCCTGCGGCTCGGCCCGTTCGACCTCGCCTTCGTCCTGATCGTCCTCGTTCCGCTCGCGATCATCGCGCTCGCCGGCACGCGGCTCTCTTCCGAGCACGACAGCGGCATCCTGCGGATGATCGCGGCGCAGCCCACGGGTCCGCGCCGCGTGGCCGGCGCCAAGTTCGCCGCCGCCGCCCTCGTCGCCGTCACTGCAACGCTCGGCGGGACTTCGCTCGCCCTCGTGCTCTCGGGCGGCCTCGGCGACTTCGCCGGTTGGTCGTGGACGGCGGCGCTGCTTGCGGCGGCGCTTGCGGCCTACGTCGTCTTCTGGGTCGCGGCCTGCGCGCTGGCGGCGAGCCTGTGGCGCGGGGCGGTGGGCGCGCTGGCCGGCCTCGTGCTGGCCTGGGCCTGCCTTACGGTCGCCCTGCCCACCGCGCTCGGCCTCGCGGTTGATGTCTTGTCGCCGATCCCGTCGCGGATCGCCGCAATCGACGCGAGCCGTCAGGCGCAGGCGCGCTTCTACGCCGGGGACGAGGCCCGGAGGGTCACGGCCGCGTGGCTCTCCACGAAGCTCCCGGAGGACGTGCGCCGGCCCGAACTCGCCGACGTGCCCGAACTGAAGCGCCTCGCCCGCGACGCCCATTACGACCAGGCCCTGGCCGACCATCACCGGGCGGCGCGCGCGCAGGCGCTGGCGGCCTCGGCCTGGAGCCGGCGGCTCGCCCTGATCTCGCCCGCCACCGCCCTCACGCTCGCGCTGGAGACCGCCTCTGGCACCGATGCCGGGCGGCATGCGGTCTTCCTCACCGAGGCCGTCGCCTACCGGCGAAGTCTGCGCGCCTTCTTCGAGCCGCGCATCCTCGCTCAAGCCGTCACCCCAGCGCCCGTCTGCGCGGGTTGCCCGGCGCGCCTCGACTTTGACGCCTATGACGCCGTACCGGCCTTCGCGCCCGCCGACGCACGCGCGGCCGCCGATCGTCAGGCGTTTCTGACCCTGGCCTGCCTCGGAGCGGCGGCCCTCCTCCTCACGGCGCTCGCAGCGCGGCGTCTGAAGCAATGGCCGGCATGATCGCTCCCCACGTCGACCCGATGTCCGCACCGTCATCCACCGCAGGATCACTGGTCGTGCCCGCCCGCATCGTCTCGATCGATGCCCTGCGCGGACTGGTGATGGTGCTGATGCTCCTCGACCACCTGCGCGAAACGTGGTTCCTGCACGTACCGGTCGCCGATCCGATCGACGCGAGGACCGCCCTGCCGTCCCTGTATCTGGCCCGCCTCGCGGTCAGCCTGTGCGCGCCGATCTTCATCGCGCTGACGGGCGTGGCCGCCTACCTGTTCGGCACCCGGCATACCCTGGCGGAGACGCGCGCCTATCTGGTGAAGCGCGGTCTCGTGCTGATGGCCTTCGAGATCCTCTACCTCTCCGAGCTGTACTGGGGCGTGGCCAGCCCGACGCTCTGGCTCCAGGTGATTTGGTGCATCGGCGTGTGCATGATCGTCCTGGCGGCGCTGATCGGCCTGCCGCGCTTCGTTCTCCTCGCGGTCGGGCTCGTGATCGTGTGCGGTCACAACCTCCTCGACCCGATCCAACTCCGGCCCGACCAGCCGCTGTTTCCCGTCTGGGCCATGCTGCACCAGCGCGACGTCATCGCGCTTCCGCTCGGGCTGGTTGCCAAGACGACCTATCCGGTGCTGCCCTGGATCGGCGTCATCGTGCTCGGATACGCCATCGGCCCCTGGTTTCTGCCCGGCGTCGCCCTTCGCACGCGCGAGCGCCGTTTCGTGGTGCTCGGCGGCGCGATGCTGGTCGTCTTCGTGCTGCTGCGCCTGACGAACGGCTACGGCGACACGCCCTGGTTCGTCGTCGAGGACAGCGCGCTGCGGACCGCAATGAGCTTCTTCGCGCTGACGAAGTATCCGCCGTCACTGCTGTTCCTGCTGCTGACCCTCGGGACCGGGGCGCTGCTGCTCGTCGCGCTGGAGCGGATCGGCAACCGCCCGCTCGTCGCGGCGCTAGCAGTGTTCGGCGGCGCGCCGATGTTCTTCTACCTGTTCCATCTAACGGTGCTGCGGCTGCTCTACCACGGCGCCTTCGCGATCTGGGGCGCGACCCAGGGCACCGTGTTCGGCGTCGCCGACTACGGGTGGGTTCTGGTGTGGTACGCTGGGCTGATCGTGCCCCTCTACCTGCCGACGGCCCGGTTCTCACGCTTCAAGGCGTCGAGGCGCGACATTGCTTGGCTCAAGTACCTGTAGGGTCTCAAGTCGATCGGTCTGGCCACGTGAAGGGCTGCTTGTGGCGCGAAGCCGAACAAGGAGGAGGCGAACTCCTGACCCGTTGCGGACTTTCGGCTGTTACCCCGTGGATGTCCGCTGCGCTTCGAAAGCTGCCCTGAGGGCCAATTAATCCATGGGTGCTGCAGAGGTTTTTGGGGAGCCCGAAAAGGGCGATTTTCATGCATCCGCTCTCATTAGCCACGGGTGCAGCGTAAGCCACTGATTCATAGCGGCTTTGCCCCGTACACTCGGGGCGCCGCATTGTGCGATGAGCCGACCTTGGGCCGGCACGTACTGAACCGCCGCTGTGAACCGCCGCTTCCGACCCTAATCGGACCCTCGTAAGGTCCGCTTGTGGCTGACTCGAATCGATCTAGACCCTTGGCATCACGTGCCTCGAATTTCTGATACAGACCCGCATGAGACGACAAAAGCGTCTCACGGCGCCGCCTCGCTTGGGCATACCCGAACGGGCGTTGCACCACCGGTGTTTTACCCGTGAGTTTCGGCACGGCTAACTCGCTGGCGGGGCGCGTGGTGCCCGGTCGGTCGAAACTCTTGATTTATTAATATCCGGCGAGGCTTAAGTGCACATAGATCTAATATTAATTGCGCCCAGTTGACAAAATGTTATCTACATCTTCGCTAAACGATTTGAGCATCTCTAATCTACTAAGGTTGAGCAAAGCATCGAACAGTGGGCGTGCCGTGTCTGCGACCGTGAAGCCGGGAGTGGATAGCGTCAGGTCCGGCGCCGCGGGCCGTTCGTATGGCGCAGAAATACCGGTGAAATCCGAAATCAATCCGGCGCGTGCCCGGTCATAGAGCCCCTTCGGGTCGCGCGCTTCGCAGACTGCCAGCGGGGTATCGATGAAGACTTCCAAGAAGGGGATATCGCCCGCAAGCACCCGCGCTGCCTGTCGTTCGGCCTGAAATGGCGAAATCAGCGAGACGATTACGACGAGGCCGGCGTCCGCCATCAGCCGAGCAGTTTCGGCAGCTCGCCGAATGTTCTCCACCCGATCGGCTGCGGTAAAGCCGAGGTCGCGGCTAAGCCCGTGACGCAGGTTATCGCCGTCGAGCACCATGCTGCTGCGACCAGCCTCGGTGAGTGCCCGGTCAACGGCGTTGGCGACGCTCGACTTGCCAGCACCCGAGAGACCGGTCAGCCAAGCGATAACGGGACGCTGTCCCATCCGCTCCCATCTTACCTCGCGCGGCTGCAGCGGCTGCGGTGTCAAATTCGTGCCTATCTCATGCAAAGTGCTAAACCGATCTCCCACGTGCCCTCGAAATCAAATAATCACTAATATTCGATATGCGGTGCCGATTTGCAAAAAAAGCTCTAATAACATTGATCGGCAGCAAGCATAGCTCGCTCATTATATAAATATAACTCTTTTGAGCGGTGCCGCCCTGATAGTTAAGAGCCGCCATGGTGCGGCCCGTGACCATTTCGATGAGGCCGATCTCCTTCTCGGACAATGTCTTCTTCCAGCGCCGGCTCGGTTCGTCGGAAACGCCGCGAACCGTGCCGGCATCCGTATAGGAACTGTTCACCTGCATGATGTCGAGCATGTTGGGCGAATAGGGCAGATCGAGCCAAGTACAGAGCGGTCTGATCGTCCCACTCGGGTCACTCAACAGATCCTCGAATTTCAAAAAGTAGATCGCATTCTCACCATGCCTCGTTCGGGCTGCAACGGCCGACTTTACGGCGCTGTTCCACATCAAGCACTGAATGAGGAGGCTGTAGGACTTTCGGACCCGATCTTCTTCTGCCTTGAGCCGGCCTTTCATGTCTTCGTCAAGGCTCTGCCCTTCGAACCACCGGTTTTTCCAATCTCGATATGACGCGACGACGCCCCTCGGATCGCGATGACAGAAAATGATCCGAGCTGACGGATAGGCGCGTCGAATGTCGTCGATTCGAAAAACGTGCCGTGGGGTTTTCTCGCCCCAGAACGGCAGCCAGTCAGGCATTTTCGCCCTGCAATGCTCTTCGAACATCTCGTCTGCGGACCGAGCTCGGACACCGTGCCGATGCGTGATCGCCACGTGGGCCGGACTGGCCGCCGGATATCGGTGCAAGCCGTAGGCGTGATGCTGCAGAGCTTCGAAATATGCTGTGACGAGACCAGCATCCTGCGCATCGCACTCGCCATCGGGGCGTTTGAGGCGCGGGCGCAAATCGTCGAAATAATGCGTCTCTTTCGAGATATGGACCGACGGGCAATTGTTGAGGATCGAGCGAGTGAGTTCCGTACCACTGCGCGATGGGCCGACGATGAAAATCGGGATCGACATTCAATGCGCTCTCGAACTCTGGTCTTTGCCCCATTCGTACGTTCTTAAAGGCGTCGTGTACGCCCAGATACGTCCAATCATCACACCCAGAATATAAATCGCGACTTTCGGCCAAGGCTGCGAGCCTACGATCGTCGGACCGGATGGCGCTACAGCCTCGCGCGGTTGGTAACCGAGCGACCGAAGCTGCCGCAGGCCGAGCGCGATGCGCCGTCTGACACGGATGATCGGTCGCCATCTCGTCGGCAATCTAACAATGATCTGGATCTCGTCCGCGATGATCCGCTCCTCCGGCGGAACGGAAAGGCGCATGAACGTATCGTCGGCTAGAACATCCGGCATCTCTCCCCAGCATGCCCGGCCTTTCTCGGAAAGGCCGATGACGTACTGGAAAGCGCCGTTCCGTATATAGTTTGAATTGATCCACACGTCGTTGAACGCTTTCGCGAAGCAGGTCGCCCCCTCGTAGCGAAACGCCGCTCGAGGGCTAATCATCATCGCGTTCGACGTGGCGAGGCGCGCAGCGAGACGGGAGAGATCGGATCCTCGGATCTCGACATCGGCGTCGACGTAAAAGCGCGGAAACCGGTCGGTGATCGCCTCTGCGGCTCGGATGCCGCGCGCCTTGCCAGGTCGGATTGTCTCGACCGTACGAATGCGCGCATCCGAAACGCTGGCGACGATCGTCGCACTCGCATCGGTGCAGCCGTTCAGCGCCACGACGACCTGCGCATCCGGTGGCAAGCCGTCGCGAATGAGGCGGAGAAAGCGCTCAAGCACAGCGGCTTCATTGTAGACGGGTACGATGACGGCAAAACCCACGGATGCGTAGGATGTCTTGGCAGGATCGACTTCGCAATTTGAAGCGTCTTCGGACAATTGCAACTCAATCAGCTCCAGCGCCGCTTCTATCGGTCTCGTATATTCCAGCAATCCTGTTTGATCCGGATCGTGGTCATTCTGCGTCCATGAACGGAGGACAGCCGACGAAGACTAAACAGCGATGAGCGGTCGGATCAAGGGCGGTGACCGAAGGTACGACTATAGCAAAGTGCGTAGCGAAGCTATTATTGCGTCTTCCGCGGCAATTGCAATGTCCCTTCGAAAGGGCTCCAATGTTGGGGCCGCCGCTATTGCCGGAGCGAAGATTATTGGTTTCTATTGCTACCCGCGGACTATATGTTAGACATGAAAACAGCTTCGGCACATCGTTGTTGGGTCTCAACTTCGTACTTGCAAGGACTGTATTGATGGCCTTAGTGCGATCGATGTGTGCAGACTACACAATCGTCTAGAACTCATGCCAACCGTAGGACAACAATCCCCGCTCAAAATTTTCGAAAATAACGTTTATCGAAAGTCTCGATCTGTTCAGAAGCGCACATGCTGCGTTGCGCTCGGTTCCGTAAGCGCCCCTGGTGCGAATATTGGGAAACGTGGACTGCGTCCGCTTCCAGGCGTCGAGCTACTCCCCGCTCCCCACCCGATGCGGTCCCTGAGAAGGTCCGCTTCCAGGCTGTTGACCCACCCGTGCCCTAGTTAGGGCCAACGAGATGTCGAGCCGGAACTCAACATTCGACTGGCGGGAACAACCTGCATCTATCGGTGCGTTCCGATCCCCACGGGGATGGGCGTAGAACGTGAAGTTGGGGAGAGGGACGAGTGAGTGGATTGGCCCGGCACCCCTCCCGTCTTTGGATCGTGCGGCACGGCGAAAGTGCCGGAAATGTCGCCCGCGACGCCGCGCACGCGGCCAACGCCCACCGCATCGACATCACTGAACGCGATATGGATGTGCCGCTGAGCGGGCTAGGTCTCGAGCAGTCCGAGGCATTAGGACGGTGGTTCGCCGCGCGACCCGAATCGGAGCGTCCGAACCTCGTCCTCGCATCATCCTATCGCCGCGCGCTCCAGACCGCTGAGGCGATCCGGGCGAGTGGTGGCCTCGCAGCCGGAACGCCCGCGACGCTCATCGATGAGCGGCTGCGCGAGAAGGAATTTGGCATCCTCGACCGACTGACTCGCGCGGGTATCGAGGCTCTGCATCCCGAACAAGCCGCTCTGCGGGCGGACCTCGGTAAGTTCTACCACCGCCCACCCGGCGGCGAGAGTTGGTGCGATGTGATCCTCCGGCTGCGCGGGGTGCTCGATACCATCGCCCTCCATCATGCCGGCCAACGGGTGCTCGTGGTGGCGCACCAAGTCGTCGTGCTTTGCATGCGCTACCTGCTGGAGAATTTGGACGAAGCCAGCATCCTCGCCATCGATGCCGAGGGCGATGTCACCAATTGCGGCGTGACAGACTACGCCTACGATCCGCATCATCCGCCCTCCGGGGGGATGACGCTCACGCACTACAATTTCGTTGCCCCCCTCACTGCAGGGGGCACACCCGTAACCTCCGAACCCGCCCCCGAAGGCCCGGATGAGTTAGGCCGCGTGGCGAACCATACATAAGGTGGATGGGCCGATGGCTGAGCAGAGCGACAGTGCCGATCCGATCACCGAGCGCCTTCTGCGCGGCATGCCCCCGCCGCCACCCTCGTCTGACAGCAAGGACGGCCGTGGTCGCGTCCTCGTGTTGGGAGGCTGCCGAGAGTTGCCCGGGGCAATTCGCCTTTCGGCCGAGGCGGCGATGCGCGTCGGCGCGGGCAAGCTTCAGATCGCGGTTTGCCGCGACGTAGCGGTGCCTTTGGGACTACTGGTGCCTGAGGCGATGGTCGTCGGCCTTCAGCAGACCGAGGCAGGCGGCATATCGCGATCCAACGCGGACGAGGTTTCGAAGCGGGCGGAACGCTGCGACGCGGTTCTCCTCGGCCCGGGGATGAGCGAAGATGCCGAAACGAGGGCCATCGTTGCGGCGGTTTTACGTGCGTCGGGCACGACATCCCTCGTGCTCGATGCAGGCGCCTTGTGCGTCCTGAGTGACGAGCCCGGCTTGACGAAAGGGCTGGCAACACCGGCCGTCATCACCCCGCATACCGGAGAAATGGCCGGGCTGCTCGGACGGCAGCGCGAGACGATCGAGGCCGATCCGTTGGCTGCCGCGCGAGAAGCGACCGAACGGTTCGGGACCCTGACGGTGATGAAGGGTGGCGCCACCTACATCGTCGCACCGAACGGTGGTGCGTGGTGCTACGAGGGGGGCCATGTCGGCCTGGCGACGTCGGGCTCGGGCGACACTCTGGCTGGGCTGATCGTTGGTTTGCTCGCCCGCGGTGCCGATCCTGTTACGGCGGCCGTTTGGGGGGTGTACTGCCATGGTGAGGCTGGGCGGCGCCTTGCTCGGCGACACGGCGGCATTGGGTTCCTCGCGCGGGAAATTCCGACTGAGATCCCCAGCATTCTCGCCGAAATTCTAGTCTAAATGTTTGGTCCCGGCATTTGACGGGGCGGACTCATTCTCAACGAGCAGGTTTCAGCCCCCGTACGCGTGCGAAGCCGACCAGTTTGCGTGCGTCTTCATCCCAAAGTGCGAGGTTCAGGCAGCCCAGGCTCTCGCGCAGCGTCAAGCGTCCGACGTGACCGAGGATCTCGTGGCCATCCAGGCATTCTTGCAGACGGTGGTTCGGAATGCGGCTGTTGAGATGGTAGACGTGGTGCAGGCTGGCATTGCCGGTGAACCATTACAGGACGTGCGGCAGAACGTAGTACGAACTGCCGCCCAGCTCCGCGCGGTGGAAGTCCCAGGTGTCGGCCTCCTCCCAGACGGCCTCCTCGTACTGGTGGCCGGCCGCCGCCTGACGGCGAACCACCAGATCCTCGATGCGGGTGGCGCGAAGCGTCTGATGCCCCTGGTGGTCCAGCGGCGCCTCGGCGCCTTTCGGCCGTCGATCGCAGTGGGGCGCTGACCGTGGACGCCGCCCTTGCTCGCCCGCTCGGACGCGTTCCGACGCGCTTGTCCGTCGTCGGCGCCGTCCTCACCAATCACATGGGAGGAGATCAGGAAGGATGACGACCCTCCCGCTCGGCATCGCTCCCCGCGTCCTCAGACGCGACCAAGCAGCTGAGTATTGCGGTTGCGATTCGCTGAGCGCCTTCGCGGATTGGCAGCGGCGTGGGATCGTCCCGCCGCCCATTCCAGGCACCACAAAGTGGGACCGCAACCTGATCGATCGCTGGCTTGATCGCCGCTCCGGCCTGCTGTCCGATGGTGGAGCATCGGCTGCGGAAGAATGGCTGGCTCAGCATGCACGTTAGGCTGAAGGGCGTGAAGCGGGTTCGCAAGCGGCTCGCGGATGGGACAATCAGGCTCTACCACTATGACCGGGCGACCATGACGCCGATCGCCGGCACGCCTGGAACATCCGAGTTTGCCGCGTCCCAGGCTGAGGCCGGGCGTGCGAAGGCCCAGACCCGAAGTGCCGGGACGGTCGAGTGGCTGATCCGTCAATATCGGCAGTCAGGCGTCTGGAAGCGTCTCGCAGCCTCCACCCGCGAGATCGGCAATCTCAATCTCAAGGCTGTCGAGGAAAAGTGGGGCGCCATGCCGATCGAGGCGCTCACCATCGTGCCGCGGCCTGGGGTGCCCAGTGCGCGCACGCTGCTGCTGGACTGGCACGAGGGCCTTGCGGAGACACACCCGCGCGCAGCTGACGCAAAGCTATCCGCCTTCAACGGTGTGCTGGCTTGGGCTGTCGATAAGGGACACATCCCCCGCAACCCGATCGGGACGTTCACCCGCGCCTACCGCGCGAACCGAGCCGACCTGATCTGGCTGCCGGAGAACATCGCGTCCTTCGAAAGTGTCGCGAGCCCCAAGATGCACCTTGCCATGATGCTCGCGCTCCACACCGGGCAGCGCCAGGGCGACCTTCTTACGCTCCCGTGGTCCGCCTACGATGGAGAGGCGATCACGCTGCGCCAGGGGAAGACGCGGAAACTGGTCTACGTGCCGACCACGGCTGCCCTCCAGGTAGCGCTCGCCTCAGCGCCTCGCCGTTCCCCCACGATCCTGACAATGGCGTCGGGCCGCCCTTGGCTGAAACGCCACTTCCATACGATTTGGACGGAGACGGTGAAGGCGGCCGGCATCGCCGACGATCTCCATTTTCATGACCTGCGGGGAACGGCAGTGACCATGCTGGCCGAGGCCGGCTGCACGGTGCCGGAGATCGCGACGATCACCGGACATTCTCAAGCCCACGCGCAGAAGATCCTCGACCGTTATCTGGCCCGAACCCGAACCCGAACGCTCGCGCGAAGCGCCATTGCGAAGCTGGAAGACCACCGCCGCACAAGGCAGATGGAAACCAAAACGGAAACCGGGGCCTGACCCATCGGTCAGACCCCGGCTAAACCCTTGAAACTTATGGTCGGAGTGGCGGGATTCGAACCCACGACCCCTAGTCCCCCAGACTAGTGCGCTAACCGGGCTGCGCTACACTCCGACGCCCCAGAGGGCCTGCGGCTCATAGCTTTCTGGCAGAGCCCGCGCAACCCCTTTCCGCCAACTCCGCGCAACGAAGGATCATCCGGTTGGGGCTGGTTATCCGGCAGCAAGAGCCAGGATCGGAACTCGGCGGAACCACTTAGCTTAGCCGGGCAATCCCAATATTGCGGCGCTATAGGGTAAATCCCTAGAGCCAGGGACGAGCCCGTTCCCTGCCCGACCGCTCACGGATCGAATCGCCACAGAATTTGATCGCTCCGTTCCAGCCGAGATATGTGCCCGGTCGTGGCGAACCGGTCGATCCAACCTCCTTCGCTGCTGCGGCTCTGCCTCAGGTGGCCACTAGGGCGGTGGGAACGAGGCCGGTCACCCAACGTGATCTGAGGGCCCAGGCGCCCCCAAACGAACGGAGCCGTTCGTGGGTCTCCGAGCGCCCTCCCCTGCCCTCTCGGATCGCCGCGTCGCATCGCCGGCGCTGGATCGGCGAAAGCCCACCGAACTGCTCACCACAGCGCCTTACCGCTCTGGCATGACGATCCATGCCCCTGAACGCGCCAAGGCCCGCGCTGTGTGAGCGCGGGCCTTGGCGTGTCGGTTCGGTGATGGTGGTGTGTCTGGTTGCGGGGGCTGGATTTGAACCAGCGACCTTCAGGTTATGAGCCTGACGAGCTACCGGGCTGCTCCACCCCGCGGAAGGTATGTGTAGGGTCGGGCCGGGTCGGCGTG
>NZ_BPRE01000022.1 GCF_022179765.1 Methylorubrum suomiense
TCACACGAGCCTCGGTGGGCTCACCCCGAACGCGTTTGCAACCCGGTCCAAACAGGACCAGAACCAGAACGGACTCTGGTTATGAACGGGGGCAAACAGGGGGCAAGGTCAGGCCCTCCTCGGCTACTGAAGCAGCGGCCCGAAAGGTGGGCGCCGGCCTTCGGAAAACAGCCGATGCGGCGACACGGCCGCGATGAAGATCGAGAGCCTCGTCATCCGAGGATCGCACCAAGACCATGCATCGACGCGACGGCACCCCGAACCGCGATGCCCTCGCCTGAAGACGTTTCGATACGGCCGGCCCGCGGCGGAGTGACCCGATGGAAGACCTCAACCAGCTCCTGCTCGGCTTCCAGGTCGCGCTGACATGGCACAACGTGCTGTTCATGGTGGTGGGCGTGCTGCTCGGCATCGTCGTCGGCGTGCTGCCGGGCCTCGGCGGGCCGAACGGCGTCGCGATCCTCTTGCCGCTGACCTTCGGGATGGACCCGACCTCGGCGATCATTCTGCTGTCGTCGATCTACTGGGGCGCGCTGTTCGGCGGCGCGATCACCTCGATCCTCTTCAATATTCCCGGCGAGGCGTGGTCGGTGGCCACAACCTTCGACGGCTACCCTCTGGCCCAGCAGGGCCGGGCCGGCGAGGCGCTGACGGCGGCGTTCACGGCCTCCTTCATCGGCGCGCTGTCGGGGGTGGTGCTGATCACCTTCGTGGCGCCGCTGGTCGCCAAGTTCGCCCTGCGCTTCGGGCCGGCCGAATTCTTCGCGGTGTTCTTCCTCACCTTCTGCTCGTTCGTCGGCATGGGCCGTGAGAACAAGGCCAAGATCGTCGTCTCCCTGTCGCTCGGCTTCCTGCTCGCGGCGGTGGGCATGGACACGATCTCGGGCGACCTGCGCCTCACCTTCGGCTCGACCGAACTGATGAAGGGGTTCGACTTCCTCGTCGTGGTGATCGGGCTGTTCGGCGTGTCCGAGATCCTGCTCACCATCGAGGAGGGGCTGCATTTCAAGGGCAAGCGGGCGGTCATGGATCTCGGCGTGGTCCTGCGCACCTGGGCCTCCCTGCCGCGCTACTGGGCGACGCTGATCCGTTCCTCCGTTGTCGGCATGTGGATGGGCGTCACCCCCGGCGGCGCGATCGCGGCCTCGTTCATGGGTTACGGGCTCGCCCGGCGCTTCTCCCGCCAGCCGGAGCAGTTCGGGCGCGGCGACATCGAGGGCGTGCTCGCCCCGGAGACCGCGGCGCACGCCGCCGGCACCTCGGCCCTGCTGCCGATGCTGGCGCTCGGCATTCCCGGCTCGGCGACCGCGGCGGTGCTGCTCGGCGGATTGATGATCTGGGGTCTCCAGCCCGGCCCGATGCTCTTCGTCGAGAAGAAGGAGTTCGTCTGGGGCCTGATCGCCTCGATGTATCTCGGCAATCTCGCCGGCCTGCTGATCGTCCTGGCGACCGTGCCGGTCTTCGCCGCGATCATGCGCATTCCCTTCGCGCTGGTCGCGCCGATCATCCTGGTCGTGTGCGCCATCGGGGCCTACACGGTGGCCTCCTCGAGCTTCGACATCTGGCTGATGCTGGCCTTCGGGGTGGTCGGCTACGTGTTCAAGAAGCTCGACTATCCGCTCGCGCCGTTGGTGCTCGCCCTCGTCCTCGGCGACCGCGCCGAGGACGCCTTCCGGCAGGCCCTGCTCGGATCGGGCGGCGACCTGTCGATCTTCTTCTCCAACGGCCTGGTCTCGACCCTCATGATCCTCGCCGTGCTCCTCCTGTTCTGGGGGCCGCTGAGCGATCTTCGCAAGCGGTTCGGGCGCAAGACCGATCTGACCCGACCCTCGCCCCTCTCCCCCTGAGGCGCGGGACCTCGCCCAGATGCGCGTCGCGGGTCCTCGTCTCGAGCCGGCGCCGCGATGGCCGAGAATCTGAGGCCGGCATGCGGAAGCGCCGCCTGCGAGGCGGCGCTCCTAGCCCGTCATCCGATCCGGATTTTCCCGCGATGGTGATCGCCGAAGCCTGTTCCTGAAAAAGGCCCCGACATCGCAGAGCAGTTGCCGCCGAACGCGCAGTTTATGTTTTTGGTTTTCACTTTTGCATTGTCCGTGGGCGCATTTCGTTAAACTTTGCCGCACGAGAGTGAAGGTCCGCGCAGGACTGCAATAAACTCATGTTCCGCACCATCGTCTGTCTGACGGAGCAGCATACCGGCTGGGTCGTGCCCCTCGCAGCCCTCGTCTGCTGGGTCTCGATCCACACCGCCCTGCGCCTCGTCCTGCAGTCCCGCGAGGGGCGCGATGTCGGCCGCTGGATGTGGCTCGCGGCGGCCGGTTTTTCCGCCGGCGCCGGTGTGTGGAGCACGCATTTCATCGGCATGCTCGGCTACGATCCGGGCGTCGTGATCGGCTACGATCTGCACCTGACGGTGGCCTCGCTGTCTGTGGGTGTCGTGACGGCGGCGGGTACGCTGACCCTGCTGAGGAGGGCCGAGGGAACGGGGCAGGCGGCGATCGCGGGGTTCTGGTTCGGGCTCGGCGTCGGGGCCATGCACTTCACCGGGATGGCCGGGGTGGACGTCCCCGGTGCCCTCGTCTGGACCTGGCCCCTCGTCCTCGCGTCCCTCCTGAGCGGAAGCGCGATCGCCGCCGCGGCCTTCACGGTTTTCGCGAGCCCGCAGATCCGGCACGCCAATGCGATCGCCGCCACTCTCCTGACCGTCGCGATCGCCGGTCTCCACTTCACCGCCATGGCAGCCGTCGAAATCGTCCCGGATTTGGCCCACCCGGGCACGGATCGAGGCCTGCCGCGCCTCACGCTCGCCTTCGGCGTCGCGGCGGTCATGCTCACCATCCTGGGATTCGCCATCCTGGCCCTGTTCGCCGATCGGATGCGCCGGGCCAACCTGGCCTTGAGCGCCAGCGAGCAACGCTTCCGGCTGCTCGCCGAGAACACCACCGACGTCATCATCTGGTGTCATCTCGACGGGACGCACAAATACGTCTCACCCGCCGCGCGGCGGCTGCTCGGCTACGAGCCCGACGAACTCATGGGAACACCGGCGCTCGACTCGGTGCATCCGGACGAGACCGAGGATTTCCGCAGGGTTCTCGATAATTTGAGGCACGGTCGCATCGAGCAGACGACGTGTCAGATGCGCTACCGACGGAAGGACGGCGGGTATGTCTGGGTCGAGGTGTCGATCAGCCGAACGAAAGGTCTCACGACCGATTGGCTGAGCGGCTGGGTCGCCTCCCTGCGCGATGTCTCCGCGCGCAAGGAAGCCGAATTGCAGATCGCGCATATGGCGATGCACGACGCGCTGACCGGCCTGCCCAACCGCCTGCTGTTCCGCGACCGGCTCAACCAGGAACTCGCCAATGCGCGGCGCTACGGCGGCAGCTTCGCGGTGCTCGCCTGCGACCTCGATCGGTTCAAGTCCGTCAACGATACGCTCGGCCATCCGGCCGGTGACGCGCTGCTGCGCATCGTCGCCGATCGGCTGATCTCGGTGGTGCGCAACGTCGATACGGTCGCCCGGCTCGGCGGCGACGAATTCGCCATCATCCTGTCCTGGCTCGACGGCCCCCAAGCCGTGAATGCCGCGGCGGAACGCATCATCGAGATCGTGGGTGCGCCGATCGATCTCGACGGCAGCCACGCTCGCATCGGTGTCAGCATCGGCATCGCCCTCGGAACCTCGGAGACGGAGGACGCCGATGGCCTGTTCAAGAACGCCGACATCGCCCTCTACCGGGCCAAAGCCGCGGGACGGAACACCCTGAGCTTCTACGAGCCCGGCATGGACGGGATCGTCGCCGACCGCACCGCCCTCGAGCGCGACCTGAGCAATGCGGTGCGGGAGGGCGGCTTCGTCCTGTACTATCAGCCGATCATCAACCTCGCCGCCGACAGGCCTTGCGGCTTCGAAGCGCTGATCCGCTGGCCGCATCCCAGCCGGGGCATGGTCTCACCGATGGATTTCATCCCGCTCGCCGAGGATACCGGGCTGATCGTGCCGCTCGGAGCTTGGATCTTGCAGGAAGCCTGCCGGGAGGCGGCGGGCTGGCCGGGTGATCTGCGCGTGTCGGTCAACGTGTCGGCGGTCCAGTTCCAGAAGCCCGGCTTCGAGCAGGCGGTCATCGGCGCGCTCGCGGCCGCCGGCCTCGCGCCGCAGCGGCTGGAGCTCGAGATCACCGAGAGCATCCTGATCGCGGATGCCGAGGCGGCGATCACCTGCCTCCACCGCCTGCGGTCGCTCGGCGTGCGCATCGCCATGGACGATTTCGGCACGGGCTATTCCTCGCTGAGCTACCTGCGCCGCTTCCCCTTCGACAAGATCAAGATCGACCGATCCTTCATCCGCGACATCGCCGATCCGGATGCGGCGGCGATCGTGAAGGCGATCGTCGGGATCGGCACACAGCGCGGCGCTGTGATCACGGCCGAGGGGGTCGAGACCGAGGAGCAACTCGCGTGCGTGCGCCAAGAGGGCTGCAGCGAGGTGCAGGGTTACTACTTCAGCAAGCCGCTCCCGGCCCAAGAGGCGCTCGATTTCGTCCGCAAGCCGGCCCGAGCCGCCGCGTAACGGCGCGTCCCCGGCAGGGCTTGGTCGTGAGGGGGGATCGGCGGGGGGACCGACTGGGCCGCAGCCTCCTGACGGTCTTTCCCCTTCAGATCTTCGTTGGACGACCCGTGCGATCCTTCATGATCCGAGGTTTGAGGCCGGCATAGGTTCGCAGAGCAGCACGCGGGCCGGTTCGCGTCCAAGATCGCTGGGTCTCTTGTACCGCCGCAGGATCAGATCGGCTGGCCGAGAATGCCGGCCACGCGCTCGGCCCTCGCAACGCTGCGGGCCGCCAGCCCCAGCATCACGTTCCCCCGGACATCGCATCAGTGATCAAGCGTTGGGTCCTGGAACACGAGGGGCCGGGACCAGTCGGGTCCGGCGACCCGCTGCTCATCGATGGCGCTGCGGCCCGCTTCCAGCGGCCCATGTCTTGCGGCGAGGCGAACCGGGGTAGGCTTGCCGCCAGGATCTTCATTTCCCCCGCTCGGCGGCGTTGCGCGAGCCGCCCAGTTGGGCCACTCACGGAACGGCTCAGCACCCGTAGCTCAGCTGGAGAGAGCGTTGCCCTCCGAAGGCCCAAGCCTCAGCTCTCCAGCCCGCGAAGTGCCTCCTGCAAAATCAAAAAATTAGCTCGATGCTGATCGACGTCTACGGCGCCGGGAGCTCTCCGCGGCGCAATTGGGCCACATCCGCGAGGCGCTGGGCGTAGGACCAGCAACCCGATCACGGCACTCCTTCGGCGTATGCGGATATGGAGTTCGCGCGCGGCACATCCGATCTGAGCTCGGACAACGCGGGTCGAAGGGTGGAGCGAAGTCTTAGAAAAACTGCCGGCCCGGCAAGGGAATGCCTTCCGCGCCCGCGAGCTTCGTCGCGCTATCCTCGGCGCATCCTCACTTCGTGACGACGAGATGGACTGGCTTCCGGTCTCATGATCGGCACGTAGCCCTGGTCGATGCGGGTCGTGACAATGCGTGCACTTCAAGTCGGCACCGGCACCCGGAGCCGTCGAGAGTGTTGTCGAGCGTAAGCATCCCGCGTGGGTGCCCGACGCTGAAAGCGACGCGAAATTCGATGATCGAAAAAGCCGAGCGGACGACCGAGGATGCCATCGACAGCGATGGGTTCGTGGCCCGGGCCTACTTTCCGGGGCACCTGAAACGAGGTCACTCGGACCACGGCCTCGGGCCCCTGGCGACGATCATGGAGTCGTTTCTGGCTCCCGGCACGCATATCAAGCTCCACGAGCACGTGCAGGACGAGATCGTCTCCTGGGTCCCTGCCGGCGTCATGCGCCACGACGATCCGCAGGGCGAACATCTGACCGTCGATGCCGATCACCTGATGGTCATGAATGCCGGGCGCGGCTTCCAGCACGAGGAGCGCACACGCACCGACGACCCACCGCTGCGGATGCTCCAGATCTTCGTGCGGCCCCACGCCGCCGATCTCGAACCGCAGATCCAACACGGGCGCCAGCCCGAGCCCGACATCAACGTGTGGCGTCACGTCTTCGGCCCGAGCGGGGGCGGAGCGCGGTTCACCGTGCGCAACGCCGTCCACTGCCACGACATCCGGATGGGGTCGGGCGACATCGCCGTCTTGCCGGCCCGGCCGGGCTGGCAGACCTACTTCTTCGTCTTCTCCGGTCGCGTCGAAGCGGACGAGCAGACGTTCGGCGAGGCCGAGAGTGGTCTCTGCCCGGACGGTGCGGAGGTCCGTCTCCACGCCACCGCGGCGTCCCTCGTCGTGGCGTTCGTCGTGGATCCCGCCGCCCCGATCTGTCGCGGCGGCACCGTCGGCGACGGCGAGACGGTTCAGCGTATGGCCGCCGGAGCCCGGTCATAGTTTGCCCGGGCGGCCGCCGATGCACGAGAGCGCATCGGCGGCCGGCGGTCTCATCACGGCGATGATTGATCGCGCACGGCCTGGAGTGTCCGACGCGTCGTGCCTTTAGAGCGTGCTGCATTTCTACGGAAACAGCGGCACGCTCTATCTCTTTGTGGTCGCACCATGATACCGGAAAACCGGATTCCACTTTTCCGCGTCGTGCTCTAACGCGGGCCGCCGCCACGGCGCCGCGCGATCTCCTGCCCTTCCTCGTTGAGTGCCCCGGACGGCGCTCTCGTGTCGTCGGCTACGGGGTGCATGCCGCGGCTCGAGGTTCGCGACATCGGGCGGTTCGCGGCGGGATCGCCCGCGGCCCGCTTCATCGAGAGGGCGCGACGCGCGTGGGACGCCGTCGTGCTGCGGCGGCGCTCGCGCTCCTTGCTGACCCGCTTCACCGCCGCGGCCAGGAGCGCCGCCTTCTCACGGGTGCCGCTGTTGTCCGAGGCCGGGCGAGCGCCCGAGGGAGCCGCCTTGCCCCGCACCTCGCGGCGCTGGCGGCGCGAGACGTCCCGGGCACGGTCGCGCCGTTCACGCAGAAGCCTGATCAACTCGGAGATCTGCGCATCATCCGCGGCCGAGAGGTCCGGCCGATGCGAGCGGGCGACCAGTTCGGCTTCGTGGGTGTCGAGAAGTCGTTGCTCACGGCGTCGCGATACGGACATGCATCCTCCATCCAGTCATGCTGATGCCTCGCCAACAGCATCATGGGCCGGATGTTGCGTTCCTTCGGCGGCCGGGCGGCACCATCGTGCCCATGCGCACGACGGCACGAGTGTGTTGGGATGAAGCGGCCCGTTCGACCGTTTATCTTCGCTCGCGCGGCATTCCACCGGAGCAATCCACTAGTATCGCGGCGGCCACCTACGGCCCAATGACGCAGGCAGGATGAATTGCGAAATCTGATCGTATGATTTCGACGGCGGCGCATGCAGTAAACGACAGTGATTTTGCTGGAACCTAAATCAAAAGCGCGCGTCAACGCTCGCAAATCCAGCAAAAGGTTGTCTCGTTGGCTTCTGCCCCGTCGATCCATGTTCTAGACCTGAGCCGTTGCCATCTCGGCGAGGGCCCGAGCTACGATCCGGCGACCGACACGGCGTGGTGGGTCGACATTCTGGACGCGCGCCTGTTCGAACGATCCCTACATGGGGATGCCGGCCCGGCGCGGATCCATACGCTGCCCTTCCTGGCCAGCGATGTCGCCGCCATCGACGCGCGGCGGCAACTGCTCTCCGCCGAGGACGGGCTCTATGTCCGCACGATCGCCGACGGCGCCCTGAGCCGCTTGTGCCCGCTCGAGGCGGAGAACACCGGCAATCGCTCCAACGACGGCCGGGTCCATCCCTCCGGCGCCCTGTGGATCGGCACCATGAGCCGAGAGGCCAAGACCGGGCGAGGCGCAATCTACCACGTCGCCGGCACGCGGGTGACGCGGCTCTACACCGGTCTCACGATCCCGAACGGCATCGCCTTCTCGCCGGACGGGGCGACGGGCTACTTCGTCGACACCGAGGAGGGCGTGCTGCGCCGCGTCGCCCTCGATCCGGCCACCGGCCTGCCCACGGGCGAGCCCGAGACCCATTACGATCACAGCGGCGGCGAGGGCGGGATCGACGGCGCCGCCGTGGATGCCGACGGGCTGATCTGGACCGCGCGCTTCGGTGCGGCCTGCCTCGACGCCTACAGCCCGGACGGCGAGCGGGTGCGCACCGTGCCGGTCCCCGTGCACCAACCGACCTGCCCGACCTTCGCCGGGCGCGCCCTCGACCGCCTCCTGGTCACCAGCGGCTACGAGGGCATGGACGCGGACGAGCGCGCGGCCGACCCCGAGCACGGCCGCACCTTCCTCGTCGATGTCGGCGTCCGCGGCCTGCTGGAGCCGGCCTTCCGCCTCGACGCCTGACCCGTCCCGAACCGACGATTGAGAAGAGCGGCCGAGCGTGCCGCCGGAGGAGCCCGCATGCCTGCCGTGGAAGACCGCCCCTACCAGCCGATCGAAGCCTACGCCCTCCTCAGCAATTGCGAGGGCTGCGCCCTCGTCGCCCGCGATGGAGCGATCGACTGGGCCTGCCTGGAGCGGTTCGACGCCGACCCGTCCTTCTCCCGCCTGCTCGACCGGCAGCGCGGCGGCCATTTCACGATCCGGCCCGAGGGACGCTTCGAGACGGCGCGGCAATACCTGAGCCGCAGCAACGTGCTGGAGACCACCTTCACCACTGAGACCGGCTTCGTCACCCTGCACGACTTCATGGTCGGCGCGGAGGGCGGCGCGGATCGGCCAAGCCTCATGCGTCTCGTCACCGGCATCTCCGGCCGCGTGGCGATGATCGCCACCTATCGCCCCCTCGCGGGCTTCGCCGAGAGCTTCGCGCCGCTCAAGGTCGATGGCGGGCGCGTCACCGCCCCGGACTGCCCCAGCCTCGTCACGAGCGTGAACCTCTCGCTCGACGGTGACCGCGCGGTGGCCCGCTTCAGCGTCGAGGCCCTGCAGGAGCAGAGCTTCGCCCTCTACCTCGCCGACAGCCCCGATGCCTTGCCCGACACTCCGCCGGACGCCCGCGCCCTGATGGAGGAGACGCGCCTCGCCTGGGCGCTGTGGACGCAGGACGCCGCCTATGTCGGGCCGCTCGCGGGCGAGCTGATGCGCTCGGCCCTCGTGCTCAAGGGCCTGACCTACGAGCCGACCGGGGCGATCGTGGCCGCGGCCACGACCTCGCTGCCGGAGGAGATCGGCGGCATCCGCAACTGGGACTACCGCTTCTGCTGGATTCGCGACGCCTGCCTGTCATTCTACGTCCTGAAGAAATTCGGCATGTCGCGCGAGGCGGAGGCCTTCTTCGGCTTCGTCTCGGCCCTGTGCGAGCGCGAGGAGGGGCAGCTCAAGCCACTCTACAGCATCGCCGGCGAGGCCGATCTCTCCGAGCGCAAGATCGCTCACTTCGAGGGCTGGCGCGGCAGTGCGCCGGTGCAGCACGGCAACGAGGCCGCCGAGCAGCATCAGGCCGACGCCTACGGGCAGGTGCTCGACCTGCTCTACCTCTACGACCGCCTCGGCGGCACGCTGTCGGACGACATGCGCCGGCACGGCGCACGGCTGGCCGACATCTCGGCGGCCCACTGGCACGAGCCGGATGCCGGGCTGTGGGAGCCGCGCAAGCCGGAAGAGCGCTACCTGCACGCCGCGATCATGAACTGGGTCGCCCTCGACCGGGCGATCCGCCTGTTCGGCGAGCGGCCGGACTGGTGCCGCGAGCGCGACCGGATCGTCGCCTTCGTCAACGGCGAGGCGGTGCACCGCGACGGCTACTATCCGCAATATCTCGGCACGGACGCGGTCGACGCCGCGCTTTTGATCGCACCGATGGTCGGCTTCCCCGTGGACGAGGCGGTGTTCGCCCACACCGTCGATGTCGTGATCGAGCGGCTCGGCCACGGCCACCTCGTCTACCGCTACCGGAACGACGACGGCTTGCCGGGCCACGAGGGCACCTTCCTGCTCTGCGCCTTCTGGCTTGTCGACGCCCTGCTCTGGCTCGGCCGCGAGGAGGACGCCCGCACCCGCTTCGAGGCGCTGCGGGCAATGCGGAACGATGTCGGCCTCTATGCCGAGGAAGCGGCGGAGGACGGGTCCTTCCTCGGGAACTTCCCCCAGGCCTTCAGCCATCTCGGCTTCATCCACAGCGCGCTGATGCTCGATCTCTACGAGCACGGCGGGCGCGCGGCGGTGCAGGGCACCTACGCCGACCGCTCCCTGCGCGAGACCGACGACCGACGCGCGCCCTGCATCGCGGGCGGCGCCGAGAGACCAGAGTGACGAGACCGGAGACGATCATGGCCCGCATCGGTTACCACGCCTCCCACGAGCAGCACGCGCCCTCGGCCCTCCTGCGCTACGTGCGGGCGGCGGAGGCGGCGGGCTTTGCCTGCGCGATGTCCTCCGAGCACTTCAAGCCGTGGAGCCGGGTGCAGGGCCATTCGGGCCATGCCTGGTCTTGGCTCGGTGCCGCGATGGCCGCGACCGGCTTACCGTTCGGCATCATCACCGCACCGGGCTACCGGCATCACCCGGCCGTGCTCGCGCAATCGGCCGCGACCCTGTCCGAGATGTTCCCCGAGCGCCTGTGGCTGGCGCTCGGCAGCGGGCAGCGCCTCAACGAGGACATCACCGGCCTGCCCTGGCCGGACAAGGCCGAGCGCAACGCCCGGCTCGCCGAGTGCGCCGGCATCGTCCGCGCCCTGTTCGAGGGCGAGAGCGTGACGCACCGCGGCCGCGTCACCGTGGTCGATGCGCGCCTCTACTCGCGCCCGCACAAGGCGCCGCTGCTATTGGGCGGCGCCGTCACCGCGGCGAGCGCCCGCGCGGTCGGCGCCTGGGCGGACGGGCTCGTCACCGTGGGGATCGAGCCGGACAAGCTGCGCCCCGTGATCGAGGCGTTCCGCGAAGGGGGTGGCGAGGGCAAGCCGGTCTTTCTCCAGACCAAGGTGTGCTGGGACCCCGATCCGGCCCGCGCGCTGGCGGAAGCCCACGCCCAGTGGGCGAGCAACGCCATCGAGGGCGACGTGAACTGGGAGCTGCGCCGCCCGGAGGAGTTCGAGACTGCCGCTCGCTTCGTCCGCCCCGAGGATATGCATGCCTGCGTGCGCATCTCGCACGATCTCGGGCAGCACGCGGCGTGGCTCGACGACCTCGCCGCCTTGGGCTTCGCCGAGATCATCGTCCATCAGGTCGGCGCGAGCCAGGAGGCTTTCATCGAGGCGTTCGGGCAACGCGTGCTGCCGCAGCTCGCTCTCTGACAGACATCAGAGCGCGACCGGGAGCTTCTATCAGGACAATCACACCCCATCGCGTATCCGGTCGATCATCGATTGGCCGATTGCGAACGTTCACTCTCGCGCCGCTGGCTCCTGAAGCCGTGACAGGGGCACGTAGGGCTCGCCATCCACTGTGTGTTCCCCGTAGGTCTGCTCGAGTGCCTTGAGCACGTCGCGGCGACACGAGAGATGATCCGGCAGCGGCTCTTGATCCGTTTCCGGTCGGCCCGGAACGGAATGCGCGTAGTAGATCATGTCGCGTGCTTCCGGAAATCATCTGCCTGCTACGGCGTCACGATTCGTGTTGCGTCCACATCCAGCCCCTGCGGCACGCTCTGCCGGCACAACAGCGGCACCCGCCGCGCGTCGCATCAGCGCCGCGACGCCTATTCTCCCATGCTCGCAACCCGTTCTCTTGATGGACCGGCGCCACCCGACACGATGCGAACGTGTGACCTCCGCCTGAGGAGGGCCACGCGTTCATCCCCTTGAGCGATCAGAGCATCTGTTCCTGCGGCGCGGATAGCTTTGCCTGCCGAACGACCTCCTCTGGCGTCGGGGGATTGGCCGGATGATAGGAGAGGCAAATCGGCGTGCGCAGTTTGGCCGGCCGTCCCGAAGCCTCGGTGGCGAAGTAGAACTCGCCCGCACCCAGCTTGCCGATATCGGCAGCCGTGCCCCCGTTGGCGGCGATAATCTCCTGGGCCGCCGCGATGGTGGCGGGCGCGCTCTGCCGACCGAAGAATTGCGTGGTGCAATTCGAGACGACCTGATTGTGGATGCCACGCGGCACCTGCGTCGCCACGATCATCCCGAGACCATACTTGCGGCCCTGCGCCACGAGTTTGATGCCGCTGCCGAGGCTCGGCGAGGCTCTCTGAGCCGGCAGGAACGTCTGGGCCTCGTCCAGCACGTAGAGCATGCCGCGCGGCGACGGGTTCTTCTTGATCCAGCCGAACAGCGTCATCTGGAGGCGGTTCACGAAGTCCTCGCGTGCCGCCTCCGAGCCGAGCCCCGACAGATTGATGACGGAAATGCGCGTGCGGGCCGGGTCCGGTCCGAAGAACAGATGGCGCGGGTCGAGCACCGTGCCTGCCACCTTCAGAAGCGGGTTCGTCGCCACGGCGGCGTGAAGCTGATCGGCCATGCCGGCCCCGAGCTTCGCCGCATTGCCGATCTGGCTGATTCCGTCGGGCAGATCCGCCAGTAGGGCGATGAAGTCGGGCAGCTTGCCGCCGCCTCGGTTGGCGAAATGCTGGAGCGCATCGGCGAGCACGCCGCGCAGCAGGTTCGTCTTGGCGCCCGCCAGCGGCCCGAGCGTCTCGGCCGCCATCTCGATCGCCTGTTGGCGCTCGTCGCGGTCCGTACCCAACTCCGAGAAGTCGGGAAGGATCGAGAGGAACAGCGGATTGCCGGCATGCACGCCCGGCGTCCACACCACGACCTCGACCGCCGCACGATAGGTGGCGGCCTTGCCCGCGTCCTCGTCGGAAAATCCCTTCGGCCGCTCGGGCCAAGGCGTGCCGAGCCGCGAGAGATCGTTGTTGGGATCGATCACGATGGCCGGGAGCCCGGCCAGCGCGGCTTCCTCGACGAGGCGGCGCAGGAGAACGGTCTTGCCCGACCCTGAGCCCGCGATGATCGCAGTGTGCCGGGGGAGCAGGCGCAGCGGCAGGCTGACGCCGGGGGCGTCGGGCGTCAGGCGGTGCCCGACCGGGATCGCCTCCGGCCTGATCGCGGGCATCGGAGATCCGGGGGAAGCGTGGGGCGCGCTGCCTGACTCGGGGCTGCGCGCCGTCGCTTTCGGCGCGCGCGGCGCGTCGGCGGAAGGGACCGGTGCGTTCTCTCGGACAGGGTCAGCCGAAGCCGGGACTTCCAGCGCCTCATCTGGCCTGCCGCCGCTCGGGCCGTGGGCGAGACCGGCGGCTCGAAACAAAGAAGTGCGCACGACCGGCTGCTCCGCGCGGAGCCAACTTTCGAACCGATCGGAGGCGCCCTCTTCCTGCGCCCGCGCTCGAAGATCGCGCAGGGCCACAAAGACCTGCAGATCTTCCTCGGACGGGTCGATCAGCAGACCGCCCGCAGCCGTGAAGGCATCGAAGAGCTGCTTCGTCTTGGCCCCGCCGGGCATCGGCCCGCGGCGCACCAGCAGCAGCGCCCGGTCGGGGATGCGGGCCGAGATGCCCGAGGCCGTCAACGCCGCGCGCAAGCGGGCCTGGAACGCGATGGCGTTCTGATGCTGGAGCGCCCGATAGCAAACGTGTCGCTCGCGGTCGTTCTGATCCCGGTGAATGAAGATCAGCCGGCCGTGCAACGGCGGGATCTTCTGGTCGGGCTCGCCCTTGCTCGCGACGTCGAGGGCATCGTCGGGGTCGTCCTCCAGGGCGTAGAGGTCGAAGGCGTCGCGCAGCACTTGCCCGAGCCAGTGGTCTTCGTCGCTGCGGATGTGGGCGATGTCGGCCCGCTCACAGGCGGCGGCAAGGTCGAATTCGGCAGTCGGGGGTAGGGGCGCCGCGGCGCCTGCTGTCTCGACCAAGCTGTTGCAGATGGACACCGTGCCTGCCGCGAGGCAGCGGCGGCGGAAGGCATCGCAGCGCATCAGCAACGTACGCGGCATCATCGCCGACTCCGACGCCTCCGCGATGGCACGCTCGCTGAACGGCCAAGTCGGGGATGGCGGCGCGAAGCTCGCCTCCGCATAGGCCGGCTGTAACCGGCCGGCGACCAGCGCGATGGCGGCGGCTTGCACGTTCATGCCGATCAGACCCGCCGCCTCGGTGAAGCGCTCGCGCATCGGTGCCATGGCCCGCGCTGTGAGACGTTGCCAGGATTCCTGAAGACAGGTCACGACGGTCATGCTGCGGTCGCAGACGACGTGGAGTTCGAGAAGGCCCGCGGCGAGCACTTCCGAGAGGCCGGCTTCCGCCTCGATCCCGTCCTCGGCCGCGAGCCGGCTCGTCTCAATGAGGCCGTCGATCTGATCGACGGAAATGAGGGTCGGCCCGCTGAGCGCCATGATCCAGCACATGCCGCGCACCAGTTCGACCGGGGCCGGCGGAGGCGTCCGGAAGCCCAGCGCGGCCCGCTCTGCCGGATCGGCCTCGTAGCCCTGCAGCCAGGCATGGGCGAGCCCGACCACACCAAAATCTTGCGACCGCAGCAGGCAGAGCGCGCGGAAGACATCGAGATGCTTGAGCGCGCGGGCCGCGTCCACGCTCATCAGCGCGCGCACCAGCACGTCGACGATCCGGCGCGCATCCATGTTCGGGGTGTTGAAGGCAGCCTCGACCTGCATCTCGACGCCGAAGCGGCGCGCCACACCGGCGAGCACCGCATCCGATTGCCGCCGCCCGTCGGGCATCGTCTGCAAAAGGGCGGTAACGAAGCTGAGTGCGGCGCTCCGCCAGAAATCCGTGAGGCCGAGGACATCGAGGGGCACGAACCAGCCGCCGCGACGCCACGCTTCCTGCCGGAGTTGCCCGACGAGATGGGTCTTGCCGACGCCGGATTGGCCGACGAGGACGCGGCCCATCGCCCGGTCGGAGGGCTGGCGGGCCTTCTCGTGCAGGTCGGCGACGATCTCCGGCACCAGCCGCTCGTTCGGGCCGCCGGTCGGCGGCGTGTCGAGCCAGATGCTGTCCAGCGTGCGCACCCAGTCGAAATCGACCCGGCGCAGGGCGTCGAGGGCGTCCGTCATGACTGGATCCAGAGGATGTGGAAGGGCTCGCCCGCCGGGCTGAACGCCGCCGCGCGCTCGGCCGCGTCAAGTGATTTCGGGTCGCTGAACTGGCTCAGCCGCGCCGTCCTGTCGCCACGCAGGATGGCCGCGAGCCCGGCATCGACCGTCGCGCGGTCGAGGTCGCCGAGATGCGCGCGCAGGGCGCTCAAGCGCACGGCCTGCGCCCGCTCTCCGCCCGTCAGCGCGAGATAGGCGTTCTCGATCCGGGCCCGGAGCTGCTTCGGAGTGGGCGGTTTTGTGCGCTTGGGGGCAGCCTTGCGCGCGGGTGCCGCCGACGGCATCTCGGGTGGGGTCCCCACGAGGTCGGCAAGCGTCCGCCCGGTCGCGGCGAGATCGGCCTGCAGCCGTTCAAGCCAATCTTGCAGCACGCGGAAGTTCGGCGGCAGGGGCTCGCCCATATGCGCGCCGGCCCAGGCCCAGCCCCGGTCGGTGACGGTCAGGAGCAGCGAGCGGCCCTGCTTCTCGGCCTCGAGGTAGCGGGCAGCGATCAACGCCTCCCGATCCGCCCGATCGATGCGCGGCACCAGGGTGCTCTGCAGGGCGCTCCCGTGCCGACCGAGGAGACACCAGAGGATCAGGGCCTGCTTGGATGTCGGCGTCCCGCTCATCGCTCCTCCTCGGTCGTGCCACGCCGCAGACGGACGACGGCGCGTATCTTCTCGATCGCCAGCGGCAGGTCGGCAGCCACCTGATCATTGGTCAAGCGCAGCACGAGATAGCCCGCGGTCAGCAACTCGTAATCGCGGTGGCGGTCGTTGCTGAACTTCGGTTCGCTCCGATGCTCAGGCCCGTCGAGTTCCACGACGACGCGATGGGTGCGGCAGAGCAAGTCGACCCGCGGTCGCACGCCCCAGTCTCCGACCGGCACCGCCGCATTGCAGGCGAACAGGCCTGCGAGTTCGGCGTCGAGTTCCAGGGCGGCAGCGACCCGCCTCTCGATGGCGCTGGCAGGGTGCGTTCCGGCCGGCGCGATGAAGCGGGCGACGGCTGCAGGCTCCGCGCGGACGAGGTCGACGGCGCCGTAGAGGATGCGGTCGTAGGGTGTCGTCTCGGCCGGTGGCACGGTCAGGGCCACCACGAGGGCCGCCCCATGCCGCGTGCACCATTCGAGCGCCTCGATCACCGGACGTGCCCGCTGGGTCGAGGCGGGATCGACCTCCCAGATCAGGACGATGCCGGCCGGATCGATCACCGTGAGCAAGCGAGTGAATTCGAGCTCCCGTGCCAACCGATGGAAACGCGGCAGCCGGCCTAGCCGGGCCCGCTTGGAGGCGGCCTTCAGCCAGGGGGCTTCTGCGATCGGCTCGGCATCCCCGACCGGGGCCGGCCAGTGTGGCCACCGAGCGAGTGCTAATTCGGCCAAATCATCGAGCAATCGGTCGATGATCGCCTGGGGAGCGAGAGGTTTCTCACCCGAGACGAGAAGCGCGCTACGGTCGCCATCGACCGCTTCCGAGACGAGGGCACCGACGCCCTCGCGGTCGATCCCCACGACGACCATGCGCTGCCCCGGCCGGAGGCGGACGATGCCTCGAACCAGATCGCTCACCGTGATCTGCGGCCGCGCCGCATCGTCAGGATAAAGGGATGGTCGCAAACCGAAGCCGTGGAGCGGAGGGCGGCTACCGTTGAGCCATCGCCGGGCAGCCATCGCTCTCGGCACTTCATCACAGGCATATGATCCTGGCTACTGAATTCGCATCCTCAGGTTGCTTCTGATGCGAGCGTTGATGAGTGCCCCAGCACTTCAGTCAGATGTCTTGGTTGATCCACCCCAACGGCGGATGGACAAACTGGAGTGCCTGGCTCGCGCTGTTCGTCGAGGGCTACTGACGGCACGATAGCGGCACACGCCGCGTGCCTCACAGCGCCGCACCGAACTTGTCTCCGCTTGAGCGTCCCCACCGCCGTCTTCCGGCGCACCCGACACGATTCGACCGTGTGACCTTTGCCTGAGGAGGGCCACGCGTTCATCCCCTTGAGCGATCGGGATCTTCATTTCCCCCGCTCAGCGGCGTTGCGCGCGCCGCCCAGTTGGGCTACTCACGGAACGGCTCAGCACCCGTAGCTCAGCTGGATAGAGCGTTGCCCTCCGAAGGCGGAGGACCCGGCTCTCCGATGAATGTGCTGCACCCAATCCTCACAATAGGTTAGTAGATCCGCTCGCGAAGTCAGCGACGCGGTCGCGTTTTGCCGGCGCAAAGGGGCCGCAACGGAATTGGATCGCGCCGGTGCGTTCCCGCTCCGACATGCTTCGAGGTGGCATTCAAGTGGTCCGTGTCACGCCTCAGCCGGCATTCTTGCTAAGCGGCAATCTTCTGGCACGGCCTGATCCGACGAAGTCCCAGAATGCGCCGCCAACTACGACGGTCTTCCCTCCTGTCACCGCGCAGTCCGGCGTCACATCCTTGGGCTTCGGCTCATGACCCATTGCAGACGGTCGAAATGTCCGCTTCCAGGCAGTTCAATGGACCCGGTTCGGCAACTTCTGGCCAGTAGTGGCCTGTCTACTCTGGGGAGGGCTTGCCAAAAGAGCAGACAAGGTCCTGCCGAACCAACCCAGTCGTAAAGCTCGATTTGCGTCGGCCTCAAAAATGGACACCAGCACGCCGCCAGTCACCGCCGCCCTGCGGCCTCCAAGCGGGTCCGGTCAACAATCTCGACCGCGCCTCGACGAAGTTCGATTAGGCCCGCCTCGGCCCATTGTGCCAGGATACGGCTCACCACCTCGCGCACGCTTCCGACATCGTCCGCGAGCTTTTGATGGGTCACCGCGGCGACGCCCCGTGAATCGGCTTCAGTGAGGAGGCGTTGCGCGAGGCGCTGCTTCAGCGGTGCGAACGCGACCTCGTCGATCAGCGTGAACAGGCCGGACATCAATCGCGTGTAGTCATCCATGACGAATCTGCGGAACGCCGCGCTGTCGCCGATCAGGTGCTGGAACGTGCCGACCGGCAGGGCCGCGAGTTCGGTCCGCTCCTCGGCCACGCTCTGCGCCGGAAAGGTGCCGCCGGACAGGAGACACTGAGTGGTGAGGGGGCAGGTGCCGCCCGGGCCAACCTTGTAGATCAGCACCTCGCGTCCGCCCTCCGACATCCGGAAGATCCGCGTGCGTCCCTCCAGGCACATCAGGTAGTTGGCACACTCGCCATTTAGTTCGTAGGCGATGGCGCCTGCATCCAGCACCGGGAAATGCACGGTTCCCCGAGCGATCTGAAGATGCGCCGGGCTGAGAGCTTGAAGAAGCGGAAACCGGTCGATCCACCGCTCGACCTTTTGGGCATCCGTCATGGCTGGCGTGGTCCCCCGGCCATGACGACGGGTTGATCGTCCGGCGCGCGTTGCGTTTTCCTCCCGCCGCGCCGGATTTGTGTGACCTGGGTCACCGACCGGGTGCAGCGGCCCGGCATAGCATCGCGACACAACGAACACGATAAGGGTGCCCGCCATGCGTGGCGCCCGCCGGGAGTAAACCGATGCGCCGCTTAGCCCTCAGCTTCATGCTCGCCGTCTTCGCTGCCGGCCCCGCCGCGGCCGAACAAGATCTGCTGCTCGGAGCCGACATGTCCTCGCCTGCCATGACGAAGGCCGAGATGAGCCGCGCCGACGTAGAGGCGATGATCCAGGCCGCGGACGGTAAGCCCATCGACCTGCACGACAAGGCGCTGTCGGGCCTCGATCTCTCCGGGTTGAATCTCCGGGGCGTCAACTTACGAACTGCGCGCCTGAACAAGGCCAATCTACGCGGCGCCGACCTCAGCGGCGCAAACCTCGAACAGGCATGGCTCCTGAAGGCAGACCTTTCCGGGGCCAAGCTCGCGGACGCGAAAATGTTCGGCATCACTGCGCGGGAGGCCAACCTCAGCGGGGCCGACCTCAGCCGGTCCATGCCCATCGGCGATTTCAAGGGCGCCAACATGAGCAGCGCCACGCTGGTCGATCTCAAGGGCGGAGCCAACATCAAGAATCAGTCCATGGGTCTGATGCGGGCGGTGTTCACCTCGGTGAACCTGTCGGGCGCGAACCTCAAGGGAGCCAACCTCGGCCGGTCACGCCTGGAGTATGCGAATCTTAAGGATGCCGATCTCACTGGCGTGGTGCTGATGGGCTCAGACTTGTCCGGGGCCAATTTGACCGGTGCTACGGTCACGGGCGCGGACTTCAAGAACGTCGATGTCAGCGGCGCTCGTCTCATCGACCTCCAAGGTCAGTCCGAGGCCAAGGACTGGGCGGAGAGGGTGAACATCGACCGTGCCGTCACTCAGGCATCCGATTGATCCGCCCGTTCACCAACCTGACGGCCCGCCTCTGACCTCAACGGTTTCTGTCTCAAGAAACCTAGTCAGCGGTAATCTACAACGTTCCCTGATATCAGCGAAGCCGCAAACTCGGGTTGCCCAATCGACAAGACTGGCTTCAAGCCAAAGCACGACGTTCGTCGTCCCCAGCCAAATCATCGCATCGCGTGATCAAAATGATCGATACGTTCCGTTGGATCGAACGAATGGACGCGGTCATGGTCGTGGCAGATCCAGTCCGCGAGGTGCACGCACCATGCCCGCAGCAGCCTTTCTCCGATCACGCGCGCTTGCTCTGTCTTCCATCCTGCCCGGCCTGAGCCTTTGCCTCGCGGTGACGGGCGCCGCCCTCGGGCTGGAGATGGTCGAGAAGCATATCTTCGGCCGTGCGTGGCTGGAGGCTCTGGTCCTCTCCATCGTGCTGGGCACGGCCGTCCGCACGGCCTGGAACCCTGGTCGGCGCTTCGCTCGCGGTATCGCGTTCGGCGCCAAGACCGTCCTGGAAATCGCCGTCGTCCTGCTCGGCGCCTCGCTCAGCCTCGGGACGCTGCTCGCGGCCGGGCCGGGGCTCCTCGTCGGCATCGCGGTGGTGGTGGCCCTCGCCATTGCGGCGAGCTACGGCATCGGCCGAGTTCTCGGGTTGACCCCGCGCCTGGCCATCCTCGTCGCCTGCGGCAACTCGATCTGTGGAAACTCGGCGATCGCGGCGGCGGCCCCGGTGATCGACGCGGACGGCGAGGACGTCGCCTCTTCCATCGCCTTCACCGCCGTGCTCGGCGTTCTCGTCGTTCTCGGGTTGCCGCTGCTCGTGCCGCTGCTCGGACTCTCACCGATGCAGTACGGTGTGCTCGCGGGGCTCACGGTCTACGCCGTGCCGCAGGTTCTCGCCGCAACCGCCCCGGTGGCCGCCCTCAGCGTCCAAGTCGGCACCCTGGTCAAGCTGGTCCGCGTGCTGATGCTTGGGCCAGTGGTCCTGGCTCTCTCGCTCGGGATTAGCTGGCTGCGCGCGGGGACGGGCGTGACCGTACCGCACCGCACGGCCGGCGAGCGCCCCGCCTCGGGCCGGATGCCGCTGCACCGGCTGGTGCCGTGGTTCATCCTCGCCTTCCTGGCCTTGACGGGTCTTCGCTCCGCGGAGCTCGTTCCCGAAGCGGCTTTGCACCCCATGGCCGCGGCGGCGAACGCGCTGACCATCGTGTCGATGGCGGCCCTCGGCCTCGGCGTCGACGTGCGCAGCGTCGCCAAGGCGGGACCACGCGTCACCCTGGCGGTAGTCGCTTCGCTCGCCGCCCTGACGGCCGTGAGCCTCGGGCTGATCCGCCTGCTCGGCATCGCCTGAAATAGGCCTGCCACCCGGCGCGTATGAGCGCGTTGGAGTCCGACCTTCTGCGATAGAGACACCCATGTCGAGCTTGACCGAGCGTATGGCGCGCCTGATCGTTCATGGGGAGCGCCCCTACAATGCCGAGCCACCGCTGACCCGCCTGCGGGCCCGTTACCGGACCCCTGCGGAAGACTTCTACGTCCGCTCCCACGGCGACCTGCCGGAGATCGACGCCGCCGCATGGCGCCTGTCCGTCGATGGCGCGCATGTCGGTCCCCTCGATCTGTCGCTGGCGGATCTGCGCGCGCGTTTTCCCGAGGCGACCGTCACGGCCACGATGCAGTGCGCCGGCAACCGCCGCGCCGATATGCGGGCGGTCGCCCCAGTCTCGGGCGATCCTTGGGACGGCGGCGCCATCGGGACGGCGGACTGGACCGGCGTCCGCCTCGGCGACGTCCTGCGTGCGGCGGGCGTAGCGCCAGGAGCGAACCTCCACTCGGACCTCCATGTGGCCTTCGAGAGCCAAGATGTGGTGGAGGGACGGCCCTACGGCGTCTCGATCCCGCTCGCCAAGGCGGTCGCCGGCGAGACACTGCTGGCCTTCGCGATGAACGGGGCATCGCTGTTGCCCGAGCACGGCTTCCCCGTGCGGGCCGTCGTGCCGGGCTTCGCGGGCGTGCGCAGCCCGAAATGGCTGAAGCGCATCACGGTGCAGGACCATCCCTCGACCAACCCGATGCAAGCCGACGACTACAAGCTGTTCCCGCCGGACGTGACGGCCGAGACCGCCAATCCCGCGAAAGGCCACACCATCGAAACGATGCCGCTTAACGCCGCGATCTGCGAGCCCGCGCGCGGAGCCCGGCTCAAGGCGGGCGAGACCACCATTCGCGGGTACGCCATCGCGGGAGATCGGGCGATCGTGCGCGTCGATGTCTCGGGCGATGGCGGTCGGTCCTGGCATCAAGCTACGCTGGAACACGAGGCCGGCGCTCCCTTCGCCTGGACGTTCTGGGAGATCGTGCTGGACCTTCCGTCCGGCGAGCGCGACCTCGTGGTGCGCGCCTGGGACAGCGCCGGGCAGACCCAGCCGGCGCGGCCGGACGAGACGTGGAACTTCAAGGGCTACCTCAGCGCCTCCTGGCACCGTGTGTGGGTCGAGGTCGCCTGAAGGGCCGCCCCCCGTCAGGGGGCGGCACGGATCAGGTCGAGCAAGGCGTCGGCGGCGCGACTGCGGTAGCGCTCCTTGTGGCGCAGGACCCGGAAGGTTCGCGTCGGCAGAGCGAAGGGCACGGCGACGAGCGCTCCGGTTCGCAGAGAGGGTCCGACCACCGCTTCGGATAGAACGCTCGCCCCGGCCCCCGCCACGACGGCGGCGAGGACAGCCTCGTTCGACGGCAGTTCGAGGGCAACCGTGAGTGCGTCCGGTGCGATGCCCAGCGCGACGATCGCCGCCTCGAAGGCGGAGCGCGTGCCCGATCCGGGTTCGCGCAGCACCCAGGAGACTGAAGCGAGGTCGGATCGTCCCGACCGCGCGCGTGCGGCCAACGGGTGATCAGGCGCGATGACGAGGATCAGCCGGTCCTCGGCGACCGGAGTGCTCGCGAGGCTGCCGTCCTCGATCGGGCCCTCCACGAAGGCGAGTTCCGCCGTCCCGGCTCGGACCGCCTCGGCGGCTTCGGCGGTGTTGCCGATGCCGAGCCGCAGGACGATGTCGGGATAGGCCGCCCGAAAGGCGACGAGGTGCCGGGGGAGCCAGTGGCTGGCGATGGTCTGGCTCGCCTGGATGGACAGCGTGCCGCGCCGCAAGCCGCTGAGGTCCGCGAGCACCTGTTCGGCCGCCTGGGCGCGGGCGAGCACCGCGCGAGCCTCGCTGAGAAAGACGCCGCCCGCTTCGGTCAGTTCGATGCCCCGGCCGACCCGGTGGAACAACTTGACGGCGTGCCGAGTCTCCAGTGCGCTGATGGCGGCGCTGACCGCCGACTGGACGAGGTTCAGCGCCTCGGCCGCCCGCGTGACGTGCTGGCGCTCGGCAACCGCCACGAAGATGCGCAACTGGTCGAGGGTCATGGCGTCTCGTGCTCGGCGGGGGCCTTGGCCGGCGTGGTCCGGCAGGGTTCGGATACGAGCATCACCGCGCGACTTCGCGCTTGCCCGAGACCTGCGCATCGACCGCCTCGGCGACCCGGAGCAGCCGCGCCTCGTCCGTGCGGGCCGTCACCACGTAGGACATCCCGGCATCGATCCACGAGAAGGCGGCCACGTCGTCGGCGCGGGCGTAGCGGAACACGCCGCGCCCGCCGGTCGGCCCGGCCCGGCTGTACAGGGTCAGGCGGGTGCCCCGGTCGTCGTCGTACATCAGCATCGCCGCCGGCTCGTCTCCGGCGGGGAGCAGGCGCCCGCCCATGAGCCGGAATCCCTGCGCCCGCAGGTCCGGCACGGTGACGGGCCGGCCCAGGCGCGCGCTGAGCCATCGCACGAGGTCGGTCGAGCCGTCGGCGCGGACCTCGACCGGATGGGCGGCCTCGACCACGTAGGTGCGGAAGGCGGAGACGGCCGCCTGCGTCATCGGTTCGGCGTGGGCGCCCGGGCCCGGCACGGCGCCGCGCCCGGCCCACCCGGCCGCGCCGCCGAGGGCGAGCAGGAGCGCCGCCGCCGCCGCGCTCGGCCACCGACGCGGGAGGCGCATCCGGCGCGAGCCTGCGAGGTTCGCGATGCGCAGGCGGGCGGGGATCGGCTCGTCCGCCACGGGCGCGAGGCGCGCCCGCAGGCGTTCCCGCACCTCCCGGTCGGCGGCGACCCGGGCGGCTGCCTCCGGATGCGCGGCGAGCCACGCCTCGACGCGGGCGCGGCGGCCCGGATCGAGCCGTCCGTCCACAAAGGCGTGCAGGTCGTCCTCGCCGACGGGACGCGGGTCGGACGCGGTCATTTCACCCTCCGCAGATGCCCGGTGACGATCGTGGGAGCCCGGTCGAGGAAGGCGCGCAACCGGCCGCGCGCCCGGCTGAGGCGCGACATCACCGTGCCGACGGGGATCGCGAGCACGGCGGCGACCTCGGCATAGGACATGTCCTCGACCGCGACGAGGAGCAGGACGGACCGCTGCTCCTCGGGAAGCGCGGCGATCCCGTCGAGCACGTCCCGCGCGCCCACGGCCGCCTCGGGATCGACCCCGACCTCCGCGATCTCCATCAGCGCCTCCGGGCCGACCTCGATGCCCCGGCGGCGGCGCACGCCTTCGAGGTAGCGGTTGCGCAGGATCGCGAACAGCCACGCCCGCAGATCGCCCTCGCGGCGCTGCGGCCAGGCGCGGATCGCCCGTTCCAGCGTGTCCTGGACGAGGTCGTCGGCTGCTTCGCGCTGCCGCAGCAGCGCGGTCGCGTAGCGCCGCAGGGCCGGAATCTGCGGTTCGATCAGGACGGCGAGGTCGTCCAAGGGTGGTCTCCGGATCGCGGCTACGGCGATGCCCGTGCCGCTGTTCGGAACAGAGATGCCGGAATTGCCCGAACTATTCCAAGCTTGGCCCCGGCGAGCCGATCACGCATCCGTGACCGCTTGACCGGGAGCGCCGGGGAATATCCCGGCCCGGCCGGCATCTCTCCCCGCGTGACCTCGACACTGCGGGAGAGACCATGCGCGGAGCACCGACGGCGATCCTCATCACCTTGTTCATGGCCGGGGGTGTCCTGGGCGGCGGCATGATGATGCGCGCCGGGCATGCGGAGACCGCCCCCGGCGGCTTCGATGCGATGATGGCCCAATCGATGGCGCGGATGCACGCGGACATGACGGTGTCGCCGTCCGGCGACCCCGACCGGGATTTCGCCGCCATGATGATCCCGCACCATCAGGGCGCGATCGAGATGGCGAAGGCCGAACTCGCATACGGCCGCGACCCGGTCCTGCGTCGGCTCGCGCAGGGCATCGTCGTCGAGCAGGCGCAGGAGATCGAGGTCATGCGCCGCGCCCTCGCCGAGCGACCGGTCGCGCAGACCCCACCGACGCAGCCGCCGGCCCGCCACCACCACTGAGCGGATCGCCGTCCCCCGTCCCGACCATCAGCGCGAAGAGACCTTCATGATGCGACACCTCATTCCGGCGACCCTGCTGCTCGCCCTCCTCGGCGGGACCGCGCTTGCGGGCCAGGCGCCGGGGCCCGCCTCGGCGCCGGACGTGCCGGTCGGCCCCCGCGACCGGTTCTACACCTCGGACCAGTTCTCCAACACGGTCTCGGTGATCGACCCAGCCGCCAATACGCTCCTAGGCGTGATCCGTCTCGGCGACACGACGCCCGCGAACCTGAGCCCGCTCTATCGCGGCCAGCTCCTGGTCCACGGCATGGGCTTCTCGCCCGACCGCAAGACCCTGCTCGCCGTCTCGATCGGCTCGAACTCGGTCAGCTTCATCGACACCGCCACCAACACTGTGCGCCGCACAACCTATGTCGGCCGCTCGCCGCACGAGGCGTTCTTCACGCCGGATGGGCGCGAGGTCTGGGTCAGCGTGCGCGGCGAGGACTACGTCGCGATCCTCGACGCGGGGACCGGCAAGGAGACGGGCCGGATCACGGTGCCAAACGGGCCCGGCATGACGATCTTCTCGCCCGACGGGCGTTACGGCTACGTCTGCTCCAGCTTCAGCCCCGAGACGGTCGCCATCGACGTGAAGAGCCGCGAGATCGTCGGGCGGATCAAGCAGGAGAGCCCGTTCTGCCCCGACATCGCGGCGACGCCCGACGGCAAGCAGGTGTGGTTCACCCTCAAGGACGTCGGCCGCGTCCAGGTGTTCGAGGCCACGCCGCCGTTCAAGGCGCTCAAGACCATCGAGACCGGACCGATCACCAACCACGTCAACATCGCGCGCACGAAGGCCGGGCAGTTCGCCTACGTGACGATCGGCGGCCTGAACCAAGTGAAGGTGTTCCGCACCGACGACTTCTCGCAGGTCGCGACGATTCCCACCGGCGCGCTCCCGCACGGCCTCTGGCCCTCGGGCGATGGTTCGCGGATCTATGTCGGCCTGGAGAATGCCGACGCGGTCGCGGTGATCGACACCGGCAGCAACGCGGTGATCGCCACCATCCCGATCGGCCAGGGGCCGCAGGGGGTGGCCTACGTCCCGGACGCGGTGTCGGAGGGAGCGGGTGCGCCGAACCTCCAGCCGCTGGGCGCGGCGGGCCAGTCGAGCACGCTGACGCTGGCCGGGCCGGATGGCAAGGCGGCCACGCAGGTCACGCTGTTCGACCAGGGCGTGTTGCAGACCCTGCAGGCGGCGGTGACGGGCCTCACGCCGAAGAAGCCCTACGTGCTGGCCCTGTCGGCCGATCCGAAGGGCGCCGGGCCGCTGGAGCCGCTGGCCGCCTTCATGACGAACCCGGCGGGCGCGGCCATCGTCAACGCCGTGGGCCCGATCCGGCAGGTGACGCAGAACGCGAACGAGGCCGCGCGGCGAAGCCTCGTCATCGTCGAGGGCAAGCCCGGCGAGACCGGCGCGACGGTCCAGACGCAGGCACCGCGCTGACGGGACGAGGGGGGCGGTCGCCGGACCGCCCCCTGTTTCCAGCCGCGCCTCAGTAGGTGTCGGCGAGGTAGGCGGCGATGGCCTTGGCCTGCGCCGCGTCGATCGGCGCGTGGTAGACCTTGACCATCTTGGTCACCTCGGACTCCCAGAAGGCCGCGCCTTTGCCGGGCGGCTGCATCGCGATGTAGTCCACCGAATGGCAGACGAGGCAGTTCGCCTGGGCCGCCTCGAAGCCCTCCGCGTGCGTGCCGGCCTTCGGCGCCCGCAGCTCCGCGGTCGGCTCCGGCACCGCGTAGGATTTCGGGGCGGCGAGGGCCGCGCCGGTGGCGAGGGCAAGCGCCGCCGTCAGGGCGAGGGTGGTGCGGGTCATCGTCGTCACTCCCTCAGGCCGCGCGCACGCGGGTGGTCTCGACCACGTTGCGCAGGTACCCGGCCGGGTTCCAGCGCGGCTCCATCGGCTGGCTCGCCCCGTCGTTGGCGGTTGCCCGCACCCGGATCGCGTGCGCCCCCTGCGACAGCTCCGCGTCGAGGGTCCAGGGCCGGAAGGCGTAGGGGCCGAGATCCTGCCCGAGCCGCGCTTCCGCCCAGGTCTTGCCGTCGTCGGTCGAGACCGCCACCGACTTGATTCCCGAGCCACCATCGAAGGCGATGCCGCGCAAGGGCGTGCGCCCGGCCTTCACGTCCGCCCCGTCGGTCAGGTTGGTGAGAAAGGAGCGCACGGTGAAGCGGTTGATCGGCACGGTCTTGTCCGCCGCCTTGCCGGGTTGCGTGCAGGCGCAGTCGTTGTCGGGGATGCGATAGGCCTTCTGCATCCAGAAGCCGTCGAAGGATTTGTCGAGCACGCTGATGCTCTCCAGGTGCTTGACCCAGTAGGTGCCGTAGAATCCTGGCACGACGAGGCGCAGGGGATAGCCGTTGAGCCAGGGCAGATCCTGCCCGTTCATGCCCCAGGCGAGCATCACCTGCCCGTCGCGGGCGTGGTCGAGCTTGAGCGACTTGGCGAAGTCCGGCGTCTCCGGGATCACCGGGCCGTCAAGGCCGGTGAAGGCGACCTCGACGGCGCCCGCCTTCACCCCGGCCTTGTCGAGCACCGCCTTCAGCGGCACGCCGGTCCATCGGGCGCAGCCCATCGCCCCGTTGGCGAGCTGCCCGCCGGCCATGCGCGGTTCGAAGAAGCCGCGAGAGTTGCCCGAGCACTGATTGACCGCGACGATCTCGGTCGTCGGCATCGCCTTCAGGTCGGCGAGCGAGAGCGAGACCTCCTTCTCGACATGGCCCTTGATCGCAACCCGGTAGGTCTCGGGGTCGATCTCGGTCGGGATGTCGGCGAGGTGGTAGCGCACGAAGAACGCGTCGTTGGGCGTGATGGCGCCCTCGTCGAACACCGAGAACGGGGTCTCCAGTTGCGGCGGGCGCGCGGTCATCTGGAGCAGCGGGCGCTTGCCCGGATAGGCCACCAGGGGCCGCTCGCCGTTGCCGAAGGGCAGCGTGGTGGTGTCGCCCGCGAGTGCCCGCAACGACGCGAAGCTGCCGCCGCCGAGGCCCGCCAGGGCGGTGAGACCCGCCCGCCTGATGAGATCGCGTCTGTCGAGCATCCGATTCCTCCCCGGTTTCGCGCGTGACTCCGGCGACCGGGCCCGCGACGTGCGGAGGAGGAGACGCACGTCGCCCCCGGTCTATTCGCGGCGGGTCGAAATAAATTCCGCGGCCCGCGCCGGTCAGCCGGTGCAGGGGCGTTCAGAGAGGCCGGTGGCCCGGTCCAGGGCGAGCCGCAGGCGGTCCGTCTTGGTCGGTTCGGTGAGGAGCACGGCCACCTCGGCCAGCAGGGCGAAGCGCTCGGCCGGCACCGTCTCGGACAGGAGGACGTAGCGGCGCCCCTTGCTGTCCCAGCGCGCCACACGCAGGTCGCGGTCCCCTTGCGCGATCTCGAGTCCGGCCTGCCCGCGCGACGGCCTGCTCCAGACGGCGAGCCGGCAGCCGTGACGCCCCTCGTAACCGGCAAGCCGGCCAGCCGAACCGTCACCCTCGGACAGGTAGACCAAGCGGAAGCCCGCCGCCACGAGATCGAGGGGGAAGCCGTTCAGGCCGCCCGCGGGCTGCATGGCGTTCGCGGGTGCGCCCGCCGCACTCCAGGCCATGAAGGCCGCGCGCGCGGCGTCGGCCGGCGGGCGAGACGACGGGGCCAGCCAGCCGGTGCCGACGAGGACGACCAGGGCCGCGGCGCACGCCCATCCGAGGGAGGCGCGGGCCATCGGCGCGCGCGGGGGCGGCACGACCGCAGCCTTCACCTCCCGTTTCACCCCCTGCTTCAGCCGGGTCAGGGTCGCGACCCGCGCGGCCAGGACCGGATCGCGGGCCAGCGTCTCCGCGACCGCGCGCCGGTCCTTCGCATCAAGTTCCCCATCGACGTAGGCATTGAGGGTCTCCCAGCGCATCACGGCCCCTCGCTCCCATCGGACGGCTCGGCGATCCGGTGCAGCATGATCCGCCTCGCCCTGTGCAGACGGCTCATGACCGTGCCGACGGGAATGCCGAGCCGTTTGGCGGTCTCCCGGTAGCTCAGGCCTTCGACGTCCACGCAGGTCACGACCTTTCGGCAGGGTGCATCGAGGGTGGCGAAAGCCTGGCGCACGGCGATGGCCTCAATCAGGCGGTCGTCGAACCCTTCGTCGGGCCAATCCACGAGATCGTCCTCGCGGCGGGTCCGGTTCCGGCGGAGCCGATCGATCCAGGCGTGGCGCACGATCCGGAACAGGTAGGCGCGGGCCGCCCGCGGTTCGCTCGGCGTCGTCCCCGTCGAGAGCGCCTTGAGGGCGCTCTGCTGCATCAGGTCGCGCGCGGCGTCGGGCTCCCGCGTCAGCGTCAGCGCGTAGCGGAACAGGCGCGGCCACGCTTCGACGAGGTGCTCACCGATGGACCGCATCCTGATGTGTCATCCTCCCCGCACTCCATAGCACATCGATGCATGTCCACACAGAGTCGCAACGGTCGTCGATGGTTGTGGATGTCGGGAGGCCTTACACCTCTGCAGCGCTACTCGGAGCGTTGCTGTTGCTGAACAATCGATTGCAAGCTCGTATGTCTGCTTTCAGGCATTGTGAGGATGCGGTTTTAAGACCGGGGTGGGCGCGAAGCTGAATGTCCGGTTCCGGGTATCGAGTTGATGTCCGCTCATGGCGCAAAGCAGCCTCGGGATAGCAGGCTTGCTGAGGTAGCGAAGTCCTAGACCTGTGCGGCTCAGGCGAGGAGTATGCGCCCTGGGTTCATGGCCTCCCGCATTACGTCCTTGGACGTCGAAGCGGTCGCTCAAGCAATTCGATTAACGCGAACAAGATATAGTTCGATTGCTGGAAATAGCTTGGAGCGCAGCACGATTGCGTCGTTCTCAGCTCTGCTGGGCGCATGCCCTTTTGTTTCGAGCTAATATTCAGCCGACAAGACTGAGACTTGCTAATCCAGGACGTGGCAAGCACTTGCCATAGCGACTGTTTTCGCTGCTCGTCGCGCTAACGGTCCTCGATCTGGCGATTAATCGTGCCTGCCGCGCCGAGATCGCGTAGTTCAGCGGCTTCAAGCTGACGGCGATACAACAATTCTACTTGGTCAAGCGCAGTCATACCAAACTGCAAGCGAGCATGCCTTGATTTCCGCTTTTTGACCGTGGCGCGCTGCTTAAAAATCCACCCTTGGCGGTTCGCTCGCGGTGTCCTTCACTCACGGCAACGCTCGTGGAGAAGGTCAGTGGCAACAATCCGGAAGCTACGTGGACGATGGCAGGCTGCGGTGCGCCGCAAAGGCATTGCACCACGTGCTAAATCGTTCGACACCAAAGCTGATGCTGAACGGTGGGCACGCAGCCTCGAGGCCGAGCTTGACCGATGTGGAGCTCTGCCGGATACGCGCTCGGCCGAGAAGACGACGCTGGCGCAGGTTCTCGAGCGCTACCGCGACACCGTCTCGCCGACGAAGCGCAGTTCCGTGACTGAGATCGCGCGCATCAACGCCATCCTGCGACGACCCATCTGCCACCGGACGATGACACTGCTCTCGAGTGCCGACCTCGCTACCTACCGTGACGAGCGCCTCAAGTCGGTTGCACCCGCAACGGTGATCCGCGAGCTGAACACGATCAGCCACGCGATCGATACTGCGCGCCGGGAGTGGGACATCCATCTCGCCCAGAACCCGTGCAAGCTTGTGCGCAGGCCCTCGCCACCGAAGGGTCGCACACGGCGCCTGGAAGGCGACGAAGAGCAGCGATTGCTTACGGCCGCTGACAAGGGGCGGGTGCCATATCTGCGCCCGCTGATCGAGCTGGCCGTCGAGACCGGCATGCGGCGCGGTGAACTGCTGAGCTTGACCTGGGAGAACGTGGACCTGGACCGACGTGTCGCTCATCTGCCGCTTACAAAGAACGGATCGAGCCGCGACGTGCCGCTCTCGACACGTGCCGTTGCGACGCTCATGAAGCTCAGGACGGGCGAGAGCGCAAAGGTGTTTACGGCTGCCCCAAACGCCGTCAGGCTCGCCTGGGAGCGTCTGAGGCGACGCGTAGGGCTCAACGATCTGCACCTGCACGATCTGCGACACGAGGCGGTGTCCCGGTTATTCGAGAAAGGCTTCAATGTTGTCGAAGTCGCCTCGATTTCTGGGCACCGAGAGCTGCGAATGCTGCAGCGCTACACACACCTACGTGCTGCAGACCTAGCCAAGCGCCTTGGATGACGAAAGCCCGTTCAGACTCAAGCAGCAATTTTATCTGCAGGTGTTTGCGATGTGGACCGCAGCCCGAAAGCGATGAAACGCGTGTGGCGATAGGCGCCATAACACCAAGGCGTGGCGCATTTGCAGGGCGAGGAGCCGATCGGCCAAAAAATCGATGATCGTGCGCGTGCCCGTCCGGCCGCCGCTACAACTTCAATCAACGCTACTTCGGCAGCCGTCCAAGGAGATAAGGCGAAGGCCAACTCACTCCGTAGACCGCATGCCCGTTGCCTCGTTGCTAGAGCTGAAACATCGATCATAAAAGAGACGCAGATGCGCAACGACATCCTTATTGACCGGGCCATGTCGAACTACTACCGCCGAGGCGGCCGCAAGCTGGTTCGCGCCAAGTACAGCTCCGTCTTGATAGGCGGTTCAGAGGAGGGACGGCAGCGCCTCTACACCTGCCTCGGTGACCACACAGGTCTTATCGCCGTCTACTCGGTGCGGAAGGGCGGGAAGCTCTTCCGGATGAGCCGCATACCGGTGTGGATCGTCGCCAACGATCGTGATCCTGGGTGGCGAGCATGGTGTGAGGAGACGGAGGCCGCACGCCTCCATGATGAGCGTGCCAGCGGCGACTATCTTACCCGGCTGACGGAGTATCGCTCTTCCGCCCCAATCTCAAGCTCAGCTCCAGTTGCCGCCGATCGCTGGGGCGACGAAAATTTTAATGATCTTGCTGCGACCCTGGCTGAGCTCGATCGGCTTCCACTAGCTGCCTGATCGGCCGTGTAGAGCTTGATGATCAAATCAAGCTCTACCGCACCGCTCCTGCCATCCTCAATGCATCCGACCCAAACATGATGGCGACTGGGCACTATCCGGCTTATTCGTATGAAAATCGACGGGTGGTTGCATCAGTAACGAAGATTGGCCTCGGCCGACAGCCCATAGAGCTCACAAAATATGTCACACTCTGATACGACGTTTTCGACAAAAAATGAAGAACAGACTACTATATCGTCGACAAGCCTTGCTTCGAGAGCAGCAGTGTCACGATTCGGTCCGCTCTTAGAGGCTGCGCGCCTAATCGATGCCAAGCGCCTAGCCGAAGAGCGAGGTATAAGCGGTGTGAAGTGGTTCGACTATCGCTTTATCTCGGCCGTGCAGGCAACCGAGCTGTTCTACGAGACATACATTCACCTCTACCGAGAGGCTTTCCGGAGAAACTTCGACGCTGGGACGGCCACGCTCAAGCGCGCCGTACCTGCCAGAGGCCTATGGGGTAACCCAGGCGAGTTCAGTGCGGCTTGGCGTGCACGGCAGGTCGCTGACGGCTTCGGCATGCCCTACGACTTCTTCATTCGTGAGTGCATGGAAGCAGCATTCCGCCGCGGCATCACCCGTGTGCCCAGACCCAATCAGCTCTACAACCTGCTCAGCATGCCTCACTTGCAGGAGCGCTGGGAGGAGCGCCGCAGAGCTTTGCCGCTGTTTTCCGAACTACCGCAGTACCGGGTCGGGGCCTTCTGCGGTCTGCCGGCACAGATCGAGCATCAGCAGTGGGTGATCGATAGCCTGAAGGCGCGGCATGCCCGGCCATTCGCCATCGCCCAGGCCTGCTTCGTGGATCGCCTATTCACGTTCGATCGTGCCAAGGCCGAGTTCGACCCGTACGTGGTCGAGCAGATGCTGTCTGAGGCGGCAGGCATGAAGGCGGATCCACCTCCAGCCCTACGGGCGACCAACTTCCTGCCGTCCTGCTTCGGCCTTCCACACGCGTGCTCACCTTCCATATCACCGTGCATCGAGTGCCACGTCCGGGAGGAGTGCAGGACCGCCGAGGCCAAAGTCCGCGAGAAGGTGGCCCAGCGCTACGGGAACGAGAAGCCCCGGGATGAGGAGAAGCTCGCGCTGAACCGGGAGCGGGTTGCCCGTCATCGCGCCAAGAAGGCTCTCGCTCGCACGGGGATGAGTAGTTCGGGATCTTCCTAAAGGCGTGCCGGAGAAGGAATAGCCGGCAGCGAACTACGAGCCGGCAGAGGGGGGTGAAGTGCTGGGGAGCTGTAACGCGTTCCATATAGATATACCTATATCTTAAAAGATAGATATATCTATATGGAACGCGTTACATGCTATCCACCGGCAATACGCTCGCGGGCTTCGCCCGCTCGCCATCTGAGTAGAGTGTCAGCCTCGAGGTGCATCTTCTTGCGTTCCCGCAGCTGAGGCTCCGGTCGCCCTCCGGGCTCCCTGCGCTGGTAGATCTACTCCGGGACACTGCTGCCTGCTTCTACCTACCCGGCCGTCGCCTTCGGCTTCATCCGGCGATCACGCCACGCCTTCTCCCTCTCACTCGGAAGCGCATGCTCTCTGCTTTCGCATTGAGAGGCTTCAGGGCAGCTTTTGGGCCAATCTATGGGCGTGGGGCTCCGGATTCTTTCTCGCCATCTCCGGCCAAGCTCGCGCATCTGAAAGGAATTTAGACGTGCTTAATAACCAGCCGCTTACAGTCAGGCACCGACGAGCGCCGCCTTCAAGCATAATAATCTCGATCAGTGCCTCATTCTTCTCAGGTCCATGTAGGCCGTGGTGGATCTCGCGTGCGGGTGCGGTGATCGACGACGAGGTCGACGAACTTGATCTGGTTGCGCGTTACGGTCCACGGGCGCGATGCCGACGGTTGCTTGAGAAACACTGTGGTCGCGCTTTCGTAAGGAGATGAACTCGCTAAACTCGCGAAGTGACGGTGAGGTTGGTATCCACGACCACAAAATGCGCGTGCCAAACGCGCTGATGAATGGATCGGGCCCGTGGCGAAGCTATTTTTCGAGCAGCCGATCCTCAACTCGCCCTACGACGCCCCGACCCTGCATCATGCGCTGGACAGTGAGGGGCAACCTCAGGATCAGCCGCCAGGTCGCCCGATCGAACTCGAGATCGCCTCGTGTGACCGTCTCGACGGTGCTGGGGATCTTGTAGAGCGGCTGGGCACCGCCGCGTAGGCACGGCTCGAACATTTGCGGTACATAGCGACGATTTCAGGTTGCCAGAAACTGTTGCTCTGCCGCCCTTGACAGAGATCCTGCCGCGCGGATGCTCACAACTATAGGTCAGACATCTCAGCGCAGCAGAGCGGGGACGAGTGACTAATCCGGTCTTGGCTCTGCCAGCGACAGAGAAAGCGCGCTGGTTACGTGACTTACGGCGCTTTCTCCCGCTCAAGCCGCAGTTCGTCGTATCCGGCAATGTCCGGGATCATCAGCTGTCGGATGTCACACCGGGAGCGCCTGTCCCTGTCTCGCTCGCGGCGGCGCTACGGAGCGAATTGCGGGAGGCGGGCTTTGCCAATGTGCTCTACTTCGACCCCGTAAACGGCTTTCGCCCTCTTCTGGCGCCTGGAGAGGAGCTCCAAACTGCTTTGAGCGCGATGGCGGCGCTGGGCCTGCAGCCGGATGCGCAGGGACATGCACCCGCTGGGATCGAACTGCTCGCGACGACACTCGCGCGGATCGCGGCGAGATCCGGTGAGCCGATCGCTCTGCTGATCGACTTCGCGTCGAGACTGATCATTCGCAACGATGCCCTGAGCGCTGCAGAGCATCAAGCCTTCATGCAGGCGCTCGTCGCCTCCCACGTCGCGCGCTCCCGGCCGATTGGAATGCCGCCGCGCCCGTTCTTCAATTCCGTTGTCTGGGTCGTCGACAAGGAAGGCGACTTGCCGGATTGGTTTTTGATCGACAATCCCCGCATCAGGCACATCCCGGTCGGCAAACCAGACAATCTCGCGCGCGGTGTTCTTGCCCGGGTCCTGCTGAGAAGCCTCGCTGGCCATGCCGATGCGCGCGCGGACGAGAAGGAGGCCGCCGTAGGTGCCTTCGTCGATGGCACGGACGGGATGCTGTTGGTCGACATGTCCGCCATAGCGCAACTCGCCCGAAGCGAGGGCATTGGCCTTGCCGCGATCGGCGATGCCGTTCGGCGTTACAAGGTGGGAGTGAGCGAAGATCCCTGGCGACGGATCGACCGCACGAAAGTTCGAAACGGCACGGCGACGCTCCAGGCGCGCGTCAAAGGCCAGGACCATGCCGTCACGCACATGCTCGATATCGTCAAACGCGCGGTCACTGGCGTGGGAGCGCCCCGGCGCGGTAGCCGCCCTCGCGGCGTAGCCTTCCTCGCTGGCCCAACTGGTGTAGGCAAGACTGAACTCGCGAAGGCTCTCACGAGCCTGCTTTTCGGCGACGAGACAGCGTATATCCGCTTCGACATGTCCGAGTTCTCAGCAGAGCACTCCGACCAGCGCCTGATCGGGGCGCCACCGGGTTATGTCGGTTACGACGTCGGTGGCGAACTCACGAACGCGATCCGCGAAAGACCGTTCTCGGTTGTGCTCTTCGATGAAATCGAGAAGGCGCATCCGCGCATCCTCGACAAGTTCTTGCAGGTGCTGGACGACGGCGTTCTCACCAGCGGCCGCGGCGATCGGGTCTATTTCTCCGAGGCGTTCATCATCTTCACGTCGAACCTCGGCATCTATCGCCTGGAAGCCGATGGATCTCGTGTGGCAAACGTCACGGCCGAGGACGCCTTCTTCGATGTCCAGTCGAAGGTGCGTGCGGAGATCGACCGGCATTTCAAGCTCGTTCTAAATCGCCCCGAAATCCTGAACAGGATCGGCGACAATGTTTTGGTCTTCGACTTCATGAGACCCGACATCGCCAAATTGATTTTCGAAGGTCAAGTCGATGACGTACTTCGCGGAATCGCTGCGGATCAGGGCATCGCTGTCACCATCACTGACGATGCCCGCGCTGCCTTGAGGCAGGCCTGTCTATCCGATCTGTCTAATGGCGGTCGTGGCATCCGCAACAAGGTCGAAAGCGGGTTGATCAGCCCGCTTGCCCGGGCCCTGTTCGATCACGATGCCGAGCCTGGAGATGCCCTCAGCATCACCGCGCTTCATGTGCACCCCGAGGGCGGGACGGTCATTGAACTCACCCGATCCGGGGGGCCGAGTTGATGACTGCCCTGGCGCTCTCCCGCATCCATTTTCCCATCACGACGCTCGGCCCCGGTCAGCGCGTCGGCGTCTGGTTCCAAGGATGCTCGATCCGGTGCCCCGGTTGCGTGTCGATGGATACCTGGGCGGTCGGCAAGGGTATGACGACGGTTGCTGAAGTGCTGGATGTGCTCGCACCAGCCGTGTCTTTGGCGGATGGTCTGACGGTATCGGGCGGCGAACCGTTCGAGCAGCCCGAAGCGCTCGCCGCGCTCCTGCGCGGCTGGCACCGGCTCGGCGGCGGGAATGTCCTCGTTTATTCCGGACGCGCCTTCGAAGACTTGAAGCCCGAGCTATCCAAACTCGGCGGCCTGATCGATGCCATCATTGCGGACCCGTTCGTGCGCGATGCCCCACAAACGCTCGCGCTTCGTGGCAGCGACAACCAACGTCTCGTGCCACTCACCGCGCGGGGCGTGGAGCTCTTCTCGGCCTATGAGGCTGCCTTGCCTGTCGGAGCACGCGCGCTCGACGTGCTCTTCGACGACGACACCGGCGACGCGTTCCTGGTCGGCATTCCGCGACCGGGCGATATGGTGAAGCTTGCTGCGGCGCTGAAAGCCGCCGGTCATTCGGCGGCGACGACAGAGGACGTGCGGTGACCAATACGACCAACGATCTTCCGGTGATCGTCCGCGTCTGCCCCTTTTGTGGCAGTGAGCGCCCTCCGTCGGAAATGACCTGCGGGAATTGCGACTACTACATCGGCGATGAAGAATTGCGCGCCGCTGGAAGTTCGCAGCCGCATCAGCCGGTCGATCTCCCGCCCTCGGAACCGCGACCTGTCGAGCCGACGCCTTGCTGCGTCAACGGTCACCCGGTGGAGCCCGGGGACCAGATGTGCATGGTCTGCGGCGGCGAGATCGCGGAGGGCCATCCTGTCGATCCAGGACCTGCTCCGGAGCCTGATCGGCCCGCTGAGGAAGGAGACGCCCCCGCCTTCGAGGGCTTTCGAGATATCCGTCGAGCGGCGGCGGGGACCGCAACAGGTCCCTGGGATGTCTACGACGCCGTGCGGGAAGCCGATGGCAGTCCGGCCCGGATCGTCCACTACCACGCGGGGAGCGAGCCCGACCCCGCGGTACACGAGGCCCTGCGGCGCCTGCCCACCGACCACGTCCCGGAGCTTCTGGCGACTGGGCGCATCACCGGGCGCACCTTCGAGGCTGTCGAGCCCATGCCCAACGGCTCGCTCGACGCCGCCGGATGGTTGGAGCCGGAAAGGCTGCGCACCGCCATCAATGAGCTTGGTCGGGCTCTGCACTCTTTCAGCGAAGCAGGATTACGGCATCGCGACCTGCGGCCGGCGACTGTGCTTATCCGCGATCCCGAAAGCCTCGACCTTGTCGTCACGGGATGGGGCTCGGCACGGCTGTCGGATTTCGATCTGGAACAGGTCGCGCCGCTCGAATTGTCCCGCTACTCCGCCCCCGAGGCCATTGTCGGCGCGGTGAGCGCCGCGTCGGATTGGTGGTCGCTGGGGATGATCGTCCTGGAACAGGCAACGCGTGGGGCGTGCTTCGCCGGGACCGAAGACCTCGCTTTCCGACTGCATGTCGTCACGCGCGGTATTTCCATCCCCGACACAATCGATGGTGAGATCAGGACGCTCCTTCGTGGATTGCTCGTCCGCGCCCCGCACCGACGTTGGGGAGGCCGGGAGGTCAGCGCCTGGCTCAATGGGGCCCCGCCTCCACTGCCCTTACCGGACCCGTCTGAAACCGATGAGCGGGCGGGGCCCGCGATCCGTCTTGCGGGTCGGAGTTTCACCGACCCGGCGACGTTCGCGCTGGCGGCAGCAGAAGCCGGCCATTGGGACGAAGCGGCGACGCTGACGGCCAACGGGACCACGGCGACGTGGCTGGCAGAGCGCAAGGAGGATGCGCGTATCCTCTCGCTGGTCAGGAGTGCTTCGACGGCTGACGGCCTCGACACGGATCTGCGGCACGCGATCGCCATGATGGCCATGAACCCCGCGCTGCCGTTGTCGGTCCGGGGCGAGATCGTCACCCCTGCTTGGCTGATGGCGCATCCCGAGCAGGGCTATGCCTTGGTGACCGGCGATGCGCCGAGACACTTGGAACGGCTCGGGCGCGAGGCATGGCTTCCCCGCCTCAGAGCCCGTGCTGCCGCCGTCCGGGAGCGCGCCCAACGTCTTGAGGTCGAACTCGACGAAGATCGGGCTCGCGTCGCGCTGCTTGCAACATCGCGGGCCAATCTGGACGCCGAGCGTGAGGCGAGACGCGTCCTGTTTCCCGACACGGACCATGCCGGCCTTGCCATGCTCGTCGAGCGGTCTCGGCTTAGCGACGAGGACGTGATCATCCTCATTAGCGCGGCTCTCCATCAGTTCGTGCCGATGGAGGCGCTGGTCGAAGCGACGCGAACGGCCGCTGCTTCGGCTGGCATACCGACGGATGAGGCCGCACTGCGCACAACGCTTGCTGCCTCTCGGCGCGAGATCTTCACGGCGGTCGATGCGCGCATCGCCAATTTCGCCCGCTGCGGCAATCCCGCGATCGATGAGTGGGCCGATGCTTATCGAGTCGAACGCAGGATGCCGCTGGCGCGGGCGGCGACCCTGCTGGCAGTGTCCGAAGACCAGTGGAAGGAGCCCCCGCGCCAGCAATACGTCGCCAAACTGATGGACGTCTTCGAGAAGCGGCTCTCCGCCACGGTGGGCCGGGGTCCACTCGTCCGCTTCGTGCTGGGTAAGACCACGCCCAGGCTCGACCTGATGGAACTCGGATCAGGCTCGCGCCCGGCCGAGGCGCTGCTGAACCAGATCCTGGCTCGGGGCGAAGCCGCGACGCCGATCGATCCCGACGCTCTGGCAGCAGATCAGAACATCGCGTACCGCCTTCGTCACCTGGTCAATTACGCCCAGACCTTCGTTCGCGATACGGGCATCGACGGACGGTATCTTGGCTTCCCGATACTGCACGCCCGCGACATGCGTCCCGGACGGTCCAACACCAAGCCGCGCATCGCGCCCATTCTGCTGTGGCCGGTGTCGATCGACCTGCCGAGCGGTGCGGGTCAGACGGCAAGTCTGGCCTTCGACCGTGGGCGAGAGGAGGTGCGGCTCAATCCAGCGCTCGAAGGGCTCCTCGGCAAAGAGGCCTTCGCGCAATGGCGTTCGGCAGCCGAAGACCTCTTGAAGCGTCCAGCTCTGCGGCTTGGCGAGGCGATGGATGGGTTTGGCCATCTCGCTGAACCGCAGGGACACTCCCTCGCCCGGTTACCCGGGAAGGATGCGGTTCCTACGGTGCCCATGGCGTTGTGTCCTTCGGCGGTGCTGTTCAACGCCGAGTTTGCCGGCCAGTCGCTCGTCGAGGATCTCCGCCAGCTGCGCGCTCAACCTGTGGCCGGGACGGCGCTCGATCCCGCTCTCAGGGTCTCCGGTACGCCCGCAGCTCCTCGACCGGAGCCCGTGCCGGAACGTGACCGCTTCGGCACGGCGGAAGGCGACCCATCGCAGGACGCGGCGGTTCTCGCATCGCGACTGGCGCCGGGCCTCCTCGTCGAGGGACCGCCCGGAACCGGCAAGAGCCAGACGATCGTCAACATCCTGGCCGACGTCATCGGGCGCGGTGAGACCGCTCTGGTCGTCTGCCAGAAGCAGGCGGCGCTCAAGGTGGTGCAAAAGCGGATGGACGCGGAGGGGCTCGGAGAGCGCCTTTTCATGGTCAACGATATCAACCGCGACCGCGAGGGCATCTTCCGTGCGCTGCGCGATCAGGTTGCGGCCCTCGGTGCCGGCGATGCCGAAGCGCTTGCCGCCCTGCGGAAACAGAGGGATGCCAAGGCGGCACGCATCGAGATCAATGAAAAGGATCTCGACCGCGGACACGAGACCCTCCACGTCGTGGATGACGCGGCGGGCCTGACCTACCGCCAGATGCTAGGCGAGCTCCTCGCAATCGAAGAAGACGGTCTCGCGATCGATGCTCCGCAACTGCGCCGAATGCTGGCGAACGGCGGAGCCGACGCCGTGGCGCGTCTCGAAGAGGAATGTGGGCCTCACGCGTCCCTGTGGCTCGCGTCGGCCTTCGAAGGCAGCGCCCTGGCAGCGTTGAAGCCGTTCCCGGTCGATCACGCGACGGTCACGGCATTCCAGGCGGCCCTCGCTAGCTTCGGTGCGGCGGAGGAAGCCCGCGAAGCCCTGCTCGCCGACTTGCCTCCCTCGTTCGAGATCGAGGATCCCACTCCCCATCGAGCCTGGCTCGATACCGGGGCTCGGCATTTGGCGGCCATGACCGACGAACGCCGTGAGAGGCTTCGTGCGTGGTTTCCGCTGTTCAAGAGCGAGACGGGAAACGAGACGCCCGGCAACCGCATCGCCCGCGATCTTGCGGCCCTCGCCTCCGACTTGCAGAATGCAGCGCCGGCCCAAGCAGAAGGCAAGCTCTTCGAGCCGGTGGCCGCGCTCTCCGATCAGGACTTGCAGGTCCGATCTGCCGAGGCGCGAGAGGCGACGGCTCCGGTCGGGTTCTTCGGCAGGCTGAGTCCGCGTCGGCGACGCCTTAGGAAGTCCTGCCGTGATTACTTGATCGGTCTCGGACAGGCGGGCGATGAATCCGGCCTCTCGACTCTCGCGGCGGCGACGGCGCGGGAAGGCATAGTCAGGCCGCTGCGCAAGCGCCTCGACAGCCTGCGCTCGACCCTCGGGCTGGCGCCAGCCTCGACACCGGCACCGCTGCAATCCCTGCGGGACGAGACAACAGCCATCGCGTCGTCTCTCAGAGAAGCTGCGAAGGATTCCGAGGCAGCCTTGTCCTGCCCGCGACGCGCAGACGCCGAGCACGTGATCGAGTCCGGCTCCGGTTCGGCCCTTCATGCTCTCGCAATCGGCTACCAGTCCGCCTTCCGACGCCACGCCGCCCGCGAGGCGAGCCTGAAGGCTCTGGAGCCGTTGGCAGCGTCGTTCAGTGACGAACTGACAACACGCTGTGTCGATGCCATCCGCCGGGGCGGCTCCATGCCGCAAACGGTGCAAGCGATCATGGCGGCTCTGCCAACGCTGTCGGCCTTCCAGCGCTTCCGGGCGTGGGCGGCGTCGCTCGACGCGGAAAGCCTCGCCGCGTTTTCTGCTCTGCGGCCGCACGCGGATGTATTGAATCGCGCCCCGGCCGGAGCACTCGACGAAGTGGTGCGAGCAACCCTTCGGCGCGAGGCTCTGCTCGGTTGGACAACGCGCATCGAGACGGAGCATCCAGAACTCTCGGTCGACATGGCCGAGACGGCGCGCAAGGTCGCCAACTTGGCGCGGCTCGACACGGAGATGCGGGATCTGAACCGAAAGGTGCTGGCTCACGGCATCGATCCGGCTTCGATCGGCACCCAAGCGGATTGGAATGTCGTCACGGCTCTTTGGGGGCCGCGCCCGATGAGCCTTCGGGGCGCCTTCGAGAGGGGTGAAGCCCTCGGGCTCATGCGCCTGCGGCCGATTTGGCTCATGGGACCCGATGTGGCGAGCCGCCTGCTTCCCCTAAAGCCCGGCATCTTCGACCTCGTGATTTTCGACGAGGCTTCACAAATCCCCGTCGAGCAGGCCGTGCCTGCCCTCTTCCGCGGGCGAAGGGTCGTCGTCGCTGGCGACGAGAAGCAGATGCCGCCGAGCGCCTTTTTCTCTGGAAGAGCGGAGGAGGAGGACGACGACGAGATCGACGAGCAGCCCGATGAAGCGGCCACCGAGGCCGAACGCTCGGCGCTCGAAGATGCCTGGAACAAGAAAGACGTCACCGCGTGCCCGGACCTCCTGCAGCTTGCGCGAGGATGCCTGCCGGCCACGACATTGCAGATCCACTACAGATCGACCTACCGCGAGCTCATCGGCTTCTCGAACGGTGCCTTCTACGGAAACTGCCTCAGCGTTCCCGCCCGGCACCCCGACGAGGAGATCCGTCGCGGCAAGCCGATCGAGGTACTCCGGGTCGACGGCGTCTATGACGCGCAGACGAACCCGGAGGAGGCGGACCGCCTGGTCGAGCTCTTGGCTGACGTTTGGTCAGCTCCCTTTGCGGAGAGGCCGAGCATCGGCATCGTGACCTTCAACAAGAAGCAGGCCGACCTCGTCACCGACAAGATCGAGGAGCGCGCCGGGGCGGACCCGACGTTCCTCGCCGCGCTGAAGGCTGAACGCGAACGGAATCAGGGCGGCGAAGACATGGGCTTCTTCGTCAAGAACGTCGAGAACGTCCAAGGCGACGAGCGCGATTGGATCGTCTTCAGCACCACGTTCGGCCGTGACCGTCGGGGAGCCTTCCGCCGGTTCTTCGGCGTCCTCGGCCAGACGGGTGGCGAGCGACGGCTCAACGTCGCGGTCACGCGCGCCCGGGAGAAGATCGTCGTCGTGACCTCGATGCCGTTCAGCGAAATCTCGGACTGGCACGCAGCCGGGCGCGTGCCACACAAGCCCCGCGACTTTCTTCAAGCCTATCTCGATTATGCGGCGAAGATGGCCTCTGGAGACGTCGCCGCCGCGCGGGCGCTCCAAACGCGCCTCGCGCCGGGCCAGGGCAAGATCAAGATCGGCACTGTCCAGCACGACGGCTTGGCTCAGGCCGTCGGGCGATACATCCGCGAACTCGGTTACGAGCCGGTGCCGTCCGCGGACGAAACCGACGTCTTCGGGTTGGACTATGCGATCGTCGATTCACGGACGGGCCTTTTCGGCCTCGGAATCGAATGCGACTCTCCGCGTCACCGTCTCCTCCAAAAGGCGAGAGCCCGCGAAGTCTGGCGGCCCAAGGTGCTAGGCCGCGCCGTGCCGCGCACGCACCGCGTCTCATCGAGCGCTTGGTACAGCCGGCCGGAAGCTGAGCGGGCAAGGCTTCGGGAGGCTCTTGCGACAGCCATTGTGAGGGAGGCGGCGGAATGAGCGGTCCCAAGGTCGTCAGGGTCGTGACCCGAGAGGAATTGGAAGCGACCTGCCAGCGCTGGCTTTTACTCGTAGGCGAGTCCGCCGCCGAACTGCTCCGCAACGCAACTCGCTTCGGACTGGCAAGCTCCGCCCTTGAGACGCAGCTAGCGACGCGACGGGCTAACCTCGAAGCATTGCTTCGCTCGGAACAATGGGTCGATCTCCAGAAGGAGGCAGCACGAGCGATCGAACATTTCCGCTTCGAAGGCGAACGCCTGAGAAGCGAAGCGATCGCCGCTGAAGCGGACCAACGCTCGAGGCGGCGGCGAACGCATGATGCGGCCCGTTCGATCGCGGCCTCGTTGGCAAAGGCCGGGCAACCGGTGCCGGAAGCCCTCACCGCTGCAATTGAGGGCGCAATGACGGCCACAGGTTCTGACTTGGATGCCATGCAGCGTACCGTAGAGGCCAGCATCGCCACGCTGGTACAAGGCCAGCCGAAGAGGCAATCCTCCGGCCAGAGTGGCCTTGCAGCCCGGCTCAATGCCGGCGGTCCTATCCCGGCTTTCGCTCAATGGCTCGAGGAGAACGCGCGACCTGACCCCCAGGCGGAACGGCTCGACGGGTTGCTCTCGGAGTTGAGCACGTGTGCGACACTTGTCGACATCACCGATCTGACTGAGCGCGCAATCTCGATTTTCGCCGAGCCTTCGGCAGACCGACGTGCCCTCCTAACAGACTCGCTTGTTCTTGAGGCCGCCCGGCGCCTGCGAGACGAACGCGCTATTGAAGCTGCGACTGCTAAAGCGATGCAAGTCCGCGCTGAGTTGGCAGCACTGTCCTCCGAGAAGGGGCGTGCATGCAGCATTCAACTTGATGCTGCGATCACCGACAGGAATGTCTCGGAGATGCGGGCGCGCATCACTGACGGGGAGACGCTGCTTGAGGAAGGGCGTCGGCAGGTCACTGCTGAAGCGCGGCGGCGGGCTGTGCTCGGGGGGCTGGCATCGCTCGGCTACGAAGTTCGGGAGGGAATGGAAGCGGCTTGGGCGAAGGAGGGTCGCATTGTCGTACGGCGCCCCGGCACTGACGATTACGGTGTCGAACTCGCGACTCCTGCCGATGCATCGCGCATGCAGGCCCGGTTAGTCGGTTCAGACCAGCCGTCCAGTCCCCGAACTGCCATGCGCGACAAAGATCAGGAAACAATCTGGTGCGGGCAATTTGACCAGCTTCGTTCGGTCCTGGCGGATCGTGGCGGCCATGTCGAGATTGAACGCGCCCTTCCCGCAGGCGAGCAAGCCGTCAAGACGATCAGTCTTCCAAGCGAATCGCCATCGGCCGAGGTCAAGATTACAAGACCGCAAACCCGCGTACTTCCCCGAAGTTGATGTGAATAGCATCGATTTTTAATTGCCCAAACCTTTCGTAAAACATGTCGCCTTATGATGTGAGAATATCATTTGTTCTGTTTTATATAGTCGATTAGACTGGTTAACAGGCTGCTGCAAAAGTCTGGCGAGGTAGAAAAATCATCTCCCAGGTCCTTAGTTTTTCCAGTCGAGGGAACCGCTCCGGCTGAAAATTGGACTATGTTTGGAGGCCCAAACCCACCGAACGCCGATATGAGGAGAACGTCTTTCTCCATCTCTGGACTTTTGCAGCAGCCTGTTGATTACGTATGATATTATTTTAGAAATTGAGGGATAGCACCTAAATTGCCGCCCGCATTTTGCATTACTACTCTACTAAAAGCCGGATCGTGGCCAACTCGTGCGCGAGTAGGGCATAGTGTAGCCATTGCAGGATCGTTGACCGTCGTTCAGGTTACCAAGGCTCAATCTGGGCAAAAGATCGATTTCGTCACGTCCATCACTGGACGGTGCGCTTCCGATCTGGAAGTAATGACGGAACTGAAAACAATCTCAACGAGTACGGCATGTGGCGGCGGAAAGTCGGAGCGCGGGCGATGACGGCCACGTCTTTTGACGCTGCGGACGGCCGTTCGCAGAGCCACCCCGAACGATCGATTGGCGAGGAGATCGCTTTCGTAGTTCTTCCCAAAAGGTCGGCAAGGCGCCTCCATGGCGCTCTCACGCCCGCGAGCTTTGCCGCACTGCTCCTGCTCCTCGGGCCAGCCTCGGCTTACGACGACAGTGACTGCGCCCGGCAAGAGACTGTTCCAGTCAGTGTCGATGAAGATTTCGGCAATTGGTCCGAGATGGACGCCGCACGAAAGCGGGCTCTCGATCGGACGAATCAACTCGCTATCAGCCAAGTCGTTGGCGTCGAGGTAAAGTCGTCCCGCGAGAACCGTGCGGAAATTGTGAACAGCGATGCCGAGCAGCGCTTTAAGCAGCTTGAGCAGACGAACCTCGCTGGCTTCGTTCGGGTGAAGATCCTGGAGGAAAACCGGAAGACCACGGAAGCGGGCGGCTCTCTCTCAATCAAGTCCGAGGTTACCGTTTGCGTACCGAAGTCCCAGACGGTCCGGAAGGAAGAGCAAGAGCGCGCTGCCCGGCAACAGCGGCCCGCTAAGCCCGTCGATCCCACGACCGTTGCTTGGTTCGATCCCGTCACTGGCCAGCCGCGAGTGTGGTACTGGCGGGAAGGCTCGAACTACGAATTTTTCGACAACTCCGGCTTCCATCCGCGGACCGGCGATAAGCTCCTCATCGTCGACCGGAAGGTCGTGACCGATTGGCGTCAAAGCGTCGAGCGGGGGAAACGCGAAGCCGTCGAGCGGGTGCAACGAGAGGCCGCCCAGCGGGAGGCCGAGGCGCAGCGGCAGGCTAAGATAGCCCGGGCCGGGGAGCTGTGTGATCAGTCTGCTGCAGGGCCTTATGACCCCGATCGGCCCAAGACCACGCCCGGCGTGGCTTGGGAGGTTCTGCGAAGCGCGGGTGGGTCAGCGGTCGAGGCCTGCGAGATGGCTGTCCGGCAGTACCCGGAGGAGCGCCGCTACCGCTACCAACTGGCCCGGGCCTACCAAGCGTCGGAGCCCAGGAAAGCCTTGCCGCTGCTGCAGGTCCTGATGCGACAGAACTATCGCGCAGCCTACGACAATTATGGCTGGGCGCTTCTCGACACCCGGGTGGGGCGCAACGATCTGGCCGGCGCCCTTGCGAGCTTCCGGCAGGGGGCCAACTTGGGCGATCCGGATGCCATGGTCAGCTTGGCGACGATGATCTCGAAGGGTCGTGTCGAGGGGGCGGGGCAGGAGGAAGCCTATCGTCTCTTCAAACGGGCCGCAGGACTGGGTCATCGCGAGGCCTCGGAGGCAGTGGACCGCCTGATGGAGGGCCAAAGGCAGGCCGAGCAGCAGCGGCTTCAGAATGAGCAGGCGGCTCGCGCCTTCATGGGACTCGTAGGTGGTGCCCTCGGGGGCATCGGTCGACGCTGAGCAAGGAAGAGTGAGATGAACGCGAAGCGTCTTGGTTCCTTCGGCGCGACCGCCGCGCTGTGCCTGGGTGTCAGTGCGGTGGCCCTGGCCCAAACGAGCGCGCCCGGCGGTGACGCCGAGGCGACGGCGGCTCTTAATGGCGGAGCACACCCTTCGGCGAGCGCGCAACCTCCGTCGGTCGAACAATGCTGGGCCGACTGGAAGACGAAAGAGAAGCTTGAGGACGGCAAAAACGAGAGGAAGAACGGATACTTCGTCTATGTCGCCCACAGCCAAGCCTCTTTGCGGGAGCCGGTGGGGTCACGGAATTGGCTCGCCGCCCGGGATGTCGCTTTCACCTATGCTGAGCTCAGCGCCCGGAAGTCGCTGGCTGAGGCGATGCGCACGACGATACGGTCGAACCGGTCCTTGACCGCTAAGCTGTTGGGCGGGGACGACGCGCCGCCCTCCTTGCGGCCGGTCATTGATCAGCTCTCGATCGTCGACAAGTCCCTGGTGCTCACGGACAAGGCTCTCGACGCAGAGATCAAGAAATTCGATCCCAAATGGTCAGGAGGGACAGAGGCCCAGAAACGAGAGGCGGTTACCACCGAGCAACTGCGGGTCAACCAGAGCATTGAACGCAGCGCCGAGATGTTCGCATCGGGCGCCTTCACCGTCATCCAGTGCGAGGGACCAAGCCAACAGGATGAAGGCCGGTACAATGTCCTGACTGGCCTGATCTGGACACCGAAGCTCGCTAGCGTCGCGGAAACCATCTGGAATCCCACGCTGACGATACAACGGGAGACGCCCCAGGCGCCCATCCGGCAACAATTCGAGGCGATCAAAGCCGAAAACGCGGATTGGTTGGCCTACACGATGGGCGCGCGCGTCTTCACGGACGAGAACGGGGAGCGGGTCGTCGTCGGCTTCGGCGTGGCACCCCAGTCCAGCCTGATGCCGGCCGATCGCAGCCGAGCGAACCTGGCAGCAGTCGCGGCTATCCAGCGGTTCGTCAGCGAGAGGGTGCTCGCGAACGAGAAACGCAAGGACGACTACGAAAGGCGGGGAAAGAGCGACGGCTCGTCCCAAGGCTACAACCTCGATTCCTTCGACCAAGAGGTCAGAGCTCAGTCAGGCGATCTTCAGTTGAGGGGAGCAACCGAGATCTTGTCGTGGCGTGGTGAACATCCCTGGTCGAAGGCGAAGATGCAGGTCGTGGCCGTGGCATGGAGCCAGCGCTGGGGGGCCGATGCCGATGCGGTCGGGCGCGCGATGGGAGCCGCCGAGCAACGCATGACGCAGCAGGGAGCCTTGCCGAAATCGCCGGGGGCGGCCGGGGAATCAGCCGGGGGCGCACCTGCGGCAGCACCGGTGAAGGCAGGCGCAGGGGTCTCTACATCGGATTTCTGAGTCGCTGAGCTGATTGGCACACACATACACTGGATGTCGCCGTAGGCCTGCTTTTTTGCGCGCGCGATACGATACGTTCCAGGCGAGCATCATGCCCTTATACTTCAGGAAGTCGGTGAGTGCCGGGCCCTTCCGGTTCAACTTCTCCAAGGGGGGCGTCGGCGCCTCGGTCGGTATCAGAGGGTTGCGCATTGGAACGGGTCCTCGCGGCCACTACGTCCACGCCGGCCGCGGCGGCTTCTCCTATCGGGCAACGATCGGACGGCCGGGCGAACGGCGGACCGATGCGGCCGTTCCCATCCCAGTGCGGCCGCGCGATCCGACGGTCGTCTATTCGGATCCCGGCGTGACTATGGTCGAGGTGGAATCCGACGACGTCCTCGCGATGCGCGACGAGTCGTTCGGCGAACTCCTCGACGAGATCAACGCGAAGCGCAAGCAGGCCAGCATGGCTTCCCTGCTTGGCTGGTCCCTGGCCGCAACCGGCATCATCGCGGCGTTCGTTCTGGGCCCTCAGGGGCTTCTGGCGTCGCTGCTGGGCGTCGTCGGATGGGTGTTCGGTCGATGGCTCGATTCTTACCGCCGGACCTGCGTGCTGTTCTATGACCTCGAGCCCGACGTGATGCGGGCCTACGAGGAGGCGATCCGCGGCTTCGATGGCCTGATGGGCTGCTCCATGAAGTGGCACGTCGCCGCCGGGGGCGCCGTGCAGGATCTGACCACGTGGAAGCGGAATGCCGGCGCGTCCCACCTCGTCGATAAGAAGCCGACGACGCTCGAATTCAAGCTGCCCCCGACCGTCTCCAGCAACATCACCCCGCCCGCGCTCCACGTCGGCAGGCAGATCATCTACTTCCTCCCCGACGTCGCGTTGATGGACGACGGCCGCAGCGTCGGTGCCATTCCGTATTCAAAGCTGAAGGTAGTCTGGCAAGATTCGAACTTCATTGAGGAAGGTCAGGTGCCGTCGGACGCACAGGTCATTAGCTATACCTGGAAGCACCCGAACAAGAGCGGTGGACCGGATCGGCGGTTCCGCGACAACCGCCAGATCCCGGTGTGCCGCTACGAGGCAATGCACCTCAGCAGCACCAGCGGCGTCAACGAACTGCTGGAGTTCTCCCGCCTTGGGATGTCGGCGCCCTTCGCACAGGCGCTGATGCGCCTACCTGTCAACGCGATCCCGGCAACGACGCTCGCCGTGGCCGCCCGCTGACGGCGCAAACGCTGCCGATAGACGACGGACGGCGCATGGTCCTCGCAGAAGACGGCGCCCTAGTCGCGTCTCGCCTCGGCCGTTAGCATCGAGGCCCGTGCAAGGCCCCAATCCAAAGGTCCCTCGGTGCGCATGCGACGGAGCGTAGGGCGGCGAGCGGCTTGCCGTGCAGGGGAAAGGGCCATGTGGCTACTGGGCGCGAATAGCCGTTGCTAGATCCCGTGCTGAGACCACCTGTTGTAGCGGTTGTAGATCGTCGCGTGGGGGCCATAAGCCGAGGGAGTGTCCTCCCAGGAGCAGCCAACCTTTAGGACGTGCAGGATACCGCTGATCACCCGCCTGTCGTCGACTCGAGACTTGCCCGGTTGGCCGTTGGGTAGGCGCGGCTTGATCCGCCCCCAGGCTTCATCGGAGAGCCAGAACAACCGTGTCATCGCTATCCTTTTGCGGTGGAAACTCCAAACTCAGGAAGAAAACACAAGCGGAAGCATATGGTTGTGTGAGTCTCCTACCTTGGCTAGCTGGCGAGCCGATCGCGGGTGCAGCCACGAGGGGAGGAACGGTTCAGGACGGCGGGGCGGCAACATGTAAAGGAACGTCGTGGTGTTGATCCCGGGGATTCTCGGGTCCGCCTTGTCGAAGAACGGCGAAGAAGTCTGAGGTTTGAGCGCAGGGGCCATGGCGCGCGGCCTCATGTCGCGAGCGGGTAGCCTCGATACGCTGTGACTCGCCGGCGACGATGCCGCTGTCGACGATCTGGGAGACGGGGTCGTCGCTACCCGTCTGTTGCCCGATGTCCAGATCGTGCCCGGCCTCTGGAAGATTGACGGCTACGACGTTGCCACCGCGACTCCTCGCGAGAAACTCGACCTGACCGGCTCGATTTGGACCTGGCTGATGGAGAGCTTGAGTCTGACCCGCACACCGCCCGCATCCGCGGATACATTGCCGGCGCTCGAGCGGCCCCTCCGCCACCCCTTGCGCACCCGACACGATTCGAGCGTGTGACCTTTGCCTGAGGAGGGCCACGCGTTCATCCCTTTGAGCGACCAGGATTTTCATTTCTCCCGCTCAGTGGCGTTGCGCGAGCCGCCCAGTTGGGCTACTCACGGAACGGCTCAGCACCCGTAGCTCAGCTGGATAGAGCGTTGCCCTCCGAAGGCAAAGGTCACACGTTCGAATCGTGTCGGGTGCGCCAATCATTTCATTGACTTAGCTGGTATCCAGCCATACCCCTGGGAAGTTTGCGGATGCGCTGCGGAAGCAGCGCGAGCCTTCACGCCAGAGTGCGGCCGAGCGACGCGTGGCGGTCGGCGGCTATACCAGCCTCGCCGCAAGCCTCATCACCATCAACCAGATCAGACGGTTCTGTTAGGCGCTCTAAGTCACGGATCTCGGTCGGTAGGCGGTTCCAGACTCGGCAGGGGCGGGATGGACGGTCGGCCCGCGCCTCGGGGCCGCCACCCTGGTCGGCGTCGTACCACCGGTAAAACGGCGCGCGGGTGATGCCGAGCTTCTCCAGGGTGGCGAGCACCAGGAGATGGGATGGCTCGACCAGCCGGATGATCTCCCGTTTCTTGTGAGCCGGATACCTCATGCCTCGTCGCACCCAAGCCCTGCTCATGCTTGTTCGAGCAGGCGGTTTTCGAGAACGAGGTCGGCCACGACCTCCTTCAGCGCACCTGCCTCACGATGCGACTCCTTGACTTCGTTGGCGGTGACGGCTTGAGTCGTGGCACCGGAAGGCCGCCTCTTGCTGGTTTCCAGAAACTCCTTGGACCAGCCGTAGTCCATCGAGCTGCCAATGCCCTCGCGCCGGCACAGTTCGGCGATGCTGTCCTCACCGCGTAGGCTTTCCAGCAGGATGCGGATCTGCTCCTCGTCCGTGAATTGCCGACGCGTGGCTCGGCGGATGTTCTTGATCACGGCTTCGACCCGCTTGCGTGCCGGAACGTCCCTCAATCCACGACCTTCAGGTCGTTTACATTCACATCACCATCCTGGGTGGTGAAGCTCGGTGCCCGGCCGTTCGATTGAGAGACGCCGCTGATGCGGTGGTCGCCGCTGTCGTAAGTGGCCAGCTTGCCGTCGGTCTCGACGAGGAGCCGCTGCTGATCGGGGAAGAACGCGTAGCGCATACCGTCCTGGCCACCGCTGGTCGAGGGTTGGCCGAGTTCCTGCGGCCACCAGGGCTTTGAGCCCTTCATCGGCTCCATCGGCTTCATGGGTTTCATCGGTTCCATCGCGCTCGGTCCTCTGGCAGGATGCCTAAAGCCAACGCTACGCTCGAAGCGCCGAAAGGTTTCCCAAAAAGCTAGGACTACGAAGTGTGCTGTTGAGCTTGTCGTCGAGGACGTTGAGATCGGCGCCGGGATCGCTGAGGAAGCGGGTGAGTTGGGTTCGGGCTTGCCTGAGGATGTTGAGGGATCGGCGTAAGGCTTGCCATTTCTCTAGGTCGAACCGTTCACCCAAGAAGCGACCTTGAAACGGCAAAGATCCACTTTCTCGGTAATTATGGTCTGATCGGTAGCTCCGTAGTCGCTCATACGGTTCGTAAGACTGCGCGGAAGCGGCCGCAGCGAGGGCCTGCTTTGAGTGGTTCGCGGACGTTACGGGGGTTGCACGTAGAGAACCGCCTGACTGTGGCTGACCCGTCATAGCGCCACATTTGTTCGATGGCGGTTTCTCGCCTGAAGCTGTTTTAACCTCAGATTGATGCCAGAGGTGTGGGGAATTTTTACTCGTAGTGGCCCCTACCTCATGGGCTTGTACGACAACGATCTTCATCCTGGTGTCACTTTATGCGTGCTGCATACAATCGCGGTACAGAAAAATGCTTTGAGATATTTTATAGCCCACATCGACGGGCTATATTTCTTTAAAAAAGAGTTTGAGAAAAATAATTGGCTTCATGCGCAGACAGGAGCGCGGTTTACGCGTTGTCTGCATGACACCTATTAAATAAGATGTGTTTCTTTACGAGTGTCATTTGGTCATGGTCAGGCAATGAATCTTAGCAAATCCGCAAACGCTTGTACGGATTGATCTGCATGCATTATTTCTTGTCATGTAAAAATGCCAAAGTGGTAGGGAGTAAAGGAATTCACTCCATCTGATACGGGTGGAAAACTGTCGCTCAACATTCAGCCCACTGAACGACCGCCACGCGCTTTTTTTTAGGAAGCTTCGTTCCCCTCTCGCGACCCCTGTTGTTGCAGTGACCACGCTCCCCCGGTGAGGAGGGGGGTACGCTGGCCCCTCGCTCGTATGTTGCAGCGATCCTTGCACAAGCGAGCGAAAGCGAACGGGCTACCGCCCCAAAGCCAGGAACCGCTCCGCCGTCCGCAGCGCCAGCGCCATGATCGTCAGGGCCGGGTTCGCGGCGAGCGAACTCGGGAAGGTTGAGCCGTCGCTGATCCAGAGGTTGTCGATCTCGAAGCTGCGCCCGTGCGGATCGACGACCGCCATGTCGCCGTCGTGGCCCATCCGACAGGTGCCGAGGGTGTGGGCGACGCGCTCCAGGACCCAGATGTCCGTGGCACCGGCCGCCTCCCAGAGGTCGCGCATGACCTTCGTGGCGTGGACGTTCAGCCGGTTCTCGTTGGTGCTGTAGCCGAAATCGATCCGCGCCTTGCGCATTCCGCGGGCGTCGGTCTCGTCGGAGAGGGTGAGCACGTTGGCGTCGCAGGGCAGCGTCTCGCCGTTGATGCCGATCCCCGCGAGGTGGTTGTAGCGCCCGAGATAGTCGAGGAGCGGCTGCCCCCACAGGCCGCGGCCGCGGGCGACGGCGTTGGCGAAGGTCACGGGAACCACCCCGAGACTCTGGATCAGGTAGCCCCCCGCGAAGTCCGCGTCCTTCGGACGGATGAAATCCTCGGTGATCAGGGAGGAGGGGTAGCCCCGGTTCATCCGCACCTCGTGATCGAAGGTGCCCCAGACCTGCGTCGCAACATGGCCCATGTAATTGCGGCCGACCTGCCCGCTGCCGTTGGCGAGGCCGGTGTGCAGCAGGAGGCGCGGCGTCTCGACGGCACCCGCACAGAGAAAGACCGCCCGGCAGCGCTGGCGGCGCTCTCGCCCGTCCTTCGTGTAGAGTACCGCCGCGATGCGGCCGTCCCGATCCCGCTCGAATCCGTGGGCAAAGCTCTCCGGCCGGATCTCGGCGCCGTGGGAGACGGCGAGCGGCAGGTAGGTGACGTCCATGCTCGCCTTGGCGCCGGTGCGGCAGCCCTGGTGGCAGAAGCCGCAATTGATGCAGCCCTGGCGCATCGGCCCGCCCTCGGACTTGAAATCCCGGGAGACGACCGCCGCCGGCGCGTCGGCCCAGCGGATGCCCTGGGCCTTGCAGGCCCCGGCCATCAGCTCGGCCGGGCCGTTGCGACGCACCGGGGGGAGAGGATACCGGCGCTCGGCATCCCACGGGTAGCTCCGCGGCCCTGATACGCCGAGGAACGCTTCCACCCGCTCGTAGAACGGCCGCAACGCGTCATGCGAGATCGGCCAATCGACGCCCTCACCGCTCTCAGTGTGCAGCCGCAGGTCCCGGGCATCGGCCCGGGGGACGAAGGCGCCCCAGTGCAGCATCGAGCCGCCGACGCCGGTGCCGCTGTTGTTGCCGCCGAACGCCTCGGGCGTGGAGCCGCCGCTGAGACGCTCCTCCGTCCAGTAGATCTCATCGGCCAGGGTCTCGTCGAAGGCGAATGTCTCCGGCGTGAAGTTCGGCCCGGCCTCCAGGGCGACGACCTTCAGGCCCGCCGCCGCGAGGATGGCGAGGACGGGCGCGCCCCCCGCCCCGGTGCCGATGACGACGGCATCGACCGTCTCGTCCTCGGAATGGATCCGCATCGTGTCGAGATTCATCGTGCGGACTCCTCGGCCAAGGTCTTCCAAGGCCCGGGCTCCCAAGGCTTTGGCTCCCAAGGCTCGGGCGTATCGAGGCTCGTATTGGCAAAGCCCGGCAGGCCCTGGGCGATGGGAGCGGGGCTGTCGCCCCCCGCCCCGATGCCGGAAAAGCCGAGCCGCGCGAGGGCGGCCGGGTGGGACAGGTAAAGGCGGGCGGCATCGGCCCGGGCATCCTCGAACCAGAACCGCATCCGGTCGGCGTCGAGCCTCCCACCGAGGGAGGGCGGCACCGTGAGCTCGCCCTTCTGCGCGAGGGTCAGAAGCGCGTCCTGCCGGTCCCCGGCGAGGACGACGAAGGGGCGCTCATGGGCGGCACGGGCGGCGGCATCGAGGGTGCGCAGGGCGGCGCGATACGCTTTGTCGTCCGCGGGCAGGGCCATGAATCGCCAGCCGTCGCCCCTTCCGGTGGCGAGGCGTGCATCGACCCGCGCCGCGACATCGAGGCCGGCGACCGGCAGGACCCGCGCGAAGACCGCCCGCAGGATGGCGAGTTCCACCGGATCGAGGGCCTGCGGGGTATAGGCCGGGTCGTCGGCCGCGGCCCGCTCGTTCAGGGCCGAGCGCAGCCGGGAATTCACCCGGTCGCTGGCGATCAGGTCGGCGTAGCCCGGGGGAATCGCGGGTGGGGCTGCGCGGGGCTCGCGAGGCTTGGCGACATGATCGAGGATCGCCCGCGCGAGCGCGTCCGGCTGTTCGAGCGGGAGCAGGTGGCCGACGCCATCGACGGTGACGAGGTGGCCGTGGGCGAGGTGGGGCAGCGTCAGCGCCGCCTGCGCGTCGGGGCCGAGATCGGCATCCTCGCTGCCGGCGAAGACCAGTGCAGGCGTACGCAGCACGCCGACCCGGCGGCAGAGATCCTCGTCGGCACCGGCGTTGAGCCACGCCTTCCAGGCCGCGGGGGCGGCCCGGAGCACATCGTCCGTCGCCAGGTTTTCGAAGTCAGACGGAAGGGAGCCGCCGACATTGGCCCGAACGAAGGTGCGGGCTTCCCTGGCACGGGTCTCGGGATCGGCATCGATCCACGACAGCATCTGGCTACGCCGGTCGTCCGGGATCGGCTCCGGACTCGGCGGCGAGCCTGAGACCAGCACGAGGCCGCTCAGCCCGGCAAGGTTTGGATCTCCATCCTCGGCCCGGCGGGCGAGGATGAGGGCAACCTTGGCGCCCATGCTGTGGCCGGCGAGACGATAGGGGCCGGATTGGGCAGCGATGGCCGCGGCGATCCTGTCGGCCATCGCATCGACGCTGTATCCGCCTTCTTCGCGGGCGTCGCCGAAGCCGGGCAGATCGAGGGGGACGACCCGCATGGTCCCGGCCAAAGCCTCGGCGAGAGGCGTCCACGTCCGGGCGCTTCCGCCGAGAAAGTGAAGGCAGAACAGTGTGTCGGGGGCGCGTTCGGTCATGCGCCGGACATCGCGCGAGCTTAACTTAGTTCAAGCCAGTGCGACATCGCAGGCGGGATGAACCGCGGCGGATACCGGTCGGCCACCAGTGCCTCCGTCGTCACGAGCAGGCCCGCGACCGAGGTGGCATCCTGGAGCGCGGTGCGCACCACCTTGGCGGGATCGACGATGCCGACCTCGACAAGGTCGCCGTGGGTCTCGGTCTGCGCGTCGCATCCAAAGGGCTTGGATGGATTTCCGAGCACCTTGGACACCACGATCGAGCCCTGTGACGAATGGCCGAAAGCATTTCCGGCATCTTGCGCGGCGCCGCCGGATGGGTCGTTACCGGTCGGCCAAAGCCGGCGCTCGCACCGCTCGATCGACTTGCCGGAAGACATCGAGCGCGCGCCAAGGTTTGCCCAGAAAGACAGCCCGGTCAGGCAGTTCGGCGATCCGATGGCCCATGCCGCCGGAGGTGACGACGAGATGAACGTTCGGCCACGCGGCGTCGGTGAGACTCGCGAGGTCGATGCCGTCCAGGGTGCCGGCCAACTGGATATCGGTGAACAGCATGGCGATCTCGTCCGCATGCTGGCGCATGATCGCGATCGCCTCCTCCGCCGAGGCGCAAGCGAGGACGTCGAGAACGGTTTCCTCCAGCATCGCCACCGTCAGCTCTCGCACCGTCGGATCATCTTCGACCACGAGGACGAGCTTCGATGGCAAGGACGACACCGTGCCGTCGCCCTGCCGCTTCCGGCTGACCGCGTCGCGCTGGTGAAGCAGGAGCACGAGCGAGGCGATGTCGTCGGGAAGATCGGCGTCGATGAGGCCGGCATAGCTGTCCGCCAACCCGTCGGCGACGCCGTGAACGGTGAAGCGGGCAGGCCCAGGGCTGCTGAGCTGAGGAGTCTGATCGGCTCGACGCATAGCTCCTCCCTGCCTGAGAGCGCGCAACATTACGGCTCAGGTTCTCGGTTAATCCATGTGAGTCGCTTGTGTTTTGAACGTAGTCGAAAGGATCTGGTTTCGGCCAAGCTGAGAAGAAATCCGTATCAGGGCGCGGATGCCCCGAATCTGTTCGGGCCATGTGCGCACCGGGCGAATGTTGTCGGCAACAACATCGTCCCATCAATGGAGATCCGTTCACGAGCGCGGGCGAAGACCGATCTTTTTCTCAAGCTGTCTTCTTGAGCGCGAGAGGGCCGACCGATGCGAGATGCCTTCTTCGCCGTCCCGGCTGGCCCAGTTGCCGACGTCGAGGGCTGCTGTGCGACACGCAGTGTTCGATGCTGCCGCCACACATCAGCAGTAAGGATGCGCCGATCAATGTAATTGAATAATTCAAATTTGTTTTTGATGATTGCAGCATGACATTTGACGAGTCGTATGATTTTGGAAGATAGTCTGATCAACCAGTATAAAGGTTGATGCGGCGCTTCTCCGCCGTGGCTTCGATCAAATTGGGCGGAGCCCTTGCGTGGAGCCCACCGCTATCGATGGCGGCGATCCCGCCGCTGCAGGGACCGACACTCGATGATCCGACATCGCGGTGCAGGCAATCGTCCGCCAGCGCTCGGCTATGGACGCGCTCGCGCAATGAGCGTGGTGATCCGCTCCGCAAGCCGATGCATGCCGCGGCGTAACGCTCGTGCCGACGGAAATCGCCCTGGTGCGGGGGCATCGTCGGCGGCCACGGGTTCCGTTCCGGCGATCCGACCATCGATCGCCGGGTCGCATCGCGCGACTGCAAGGCCCGGCCTCACAGCGTCACCGCCTGAGCTTTCCACGGGTCGGAGGCCCGGCGGGCCACCGGCAGCGTCCATCGGCGCGGTCATCCGCTCCACCGGATGCGGCGGCTCTGCCATTCGTAGAATGTTCTCGAAGGGGTTCCATGGCTGAAACGGCTTCATCTTCGACATTCGTTCGGGACGCCGACCATTCGCCTTCGCCTTCGCCTGCGGAGGCGTTCGCGATGCGGCGTGCGAAACCGATCCTCTTCCTCGGGATTTTCATCTGCTATCTCGGCATGATGGTGATCCTGCCGATTGTCTCGCCGCTGGTCCGCCAATTGGGGCTGTCGGAGAGCCAGGGCGGCTGGATGATCTCGATCGGTGCCGCCACCATGGTCCTGGCGAGTGCGCGTTGGGGCCGCCTGAGCGACAAGATCGGCCGCCGGCCGGTGATCCTCGCCGGATTTGCCGGTCTCGCAGCGAGCTATGCGGCCTACACGGCCTGCGTCATGCTCGGTCTCGCCGGCGCCTTGGCCGGGACCACATTGCTCGCGGCCCTGATCCTCGGCCGAGCCCTGATCGGCGTGTTCATTCCGGCCGTACCGACCGCGTCGCAGGCCTACATGGCGGATGTCACCGACGAGGCCGGTCGCAGTGCGGGGATGGCGCTGGTGAGCGCGGCCAACGGCATGGCGCTGATCCTCGGCCCTGCAATCGGCGGTGTGCTGCTGCTCGGAGGCCTGCTTTGGCCGCTCTATGCCGCGACAATGCTGCCGCTCATGGGCCTCGGCGCCATGCTCCTGGTGCTCCGGAGCACGCGGCCGAAATCGATGGCCGCGCAGGAGCCGCTGCGGCCCTGGCACGCCGATCTATGGCCCTGGCTGCTCGTGGGCCTCGGTGCCATGACGGTGATCGTCACGCTGCAGATCAACGCGGGCTTCTACCTGCAGGATCGGTTGGGATTGTCGGCGCTGGAGACCGGCAGGACGCTCGCCATGGCGCTCACCATCACCGGCCTCGTCCTGCTGTTGGTTCAAGTCGTTCAGGTCAAGCTGCTGCGATGGCAGGCGGGCCGCATGGTGACGGTTGGCATCCCCGTCTTCGCCGCCGGCATCCTGATCCTGCTCATGACGATGTCGCTGTGGAGCTACTATGTCGCTTTCGCCCTGATCGGGCTCGGAGCGGGCTTGGTCCTGCCGGGCTTCATGTCGGGAGCCTCCCTGGCGGTGCCGGGCACCCTGCAGGGCTCGGTCGCGGGCCTCGTCTCGGCCGTGCAGGGTGGGGGCGCGATCATCGCGCCGGCCCTGACGACCTCGCTCTACGAATACGATCCGGCCCTGCCGTTCTGGTTCGTCTTCGCGATCCTGGCGGTGCTTCAGATCCTGTGTGCCGTTGCGCTGCCGAAGCGCCCCGTCACACGTCGGTGAGCCGGAGGCGGCCGGCATGCCGGCAAGGCCTCACAACGGAAAGGCCTGAGGTTTCCCCAAGGATGCCGCCCTCACTCGCAAGCTCGCAGGGAGTCGTCGGCGCCGGCCAGTGAAGACGGACGGCTCCTCGCTCCCGCGACATGGGCCGCTCGGCTTCATCGAGCCCGGGCCTTGAGCGGGGCGATGCCGCCGAGCGTCGATCCCTTGCCACGGCCCCCTGCATCGGGCGGCGCACCGCTCGTCTCCGCGGGCGGCGCAGGCTATCCCAGGCTTCCCCTTTCGGGAGCGGATGCATGTTCACCCACGTCATGATCGGCAGCAACGACTTGGAGCGCGCCCGGAACTTCTATGACGCGACCTTCGCCGCGCTGGGGGGCAAGCCCGGCGAGAGGGATGCCAGGGGTCGGCTGATCTACGCCCATGAGGGCGGCCGCCTGATGATCACGACACCGATCGACGGCAAGCCGGCGACCGCGGCCAATGGCGGGACGATCGGTATCGCCGCCGCGAGCCGCGACCATGTCCTGGCTTGGCATGAGGCCGGCATTCGGCACGGGGGCATCGCCATCGAGAGCCCGCCCACGGAGCGTCCGAACGGGGCATTCGTTGCCTATCTGCGCGATCCCGATGGAAACAAGCTGACGGCACGGACGCCGCCGTCGCGGTGACGGGGCGCGCCCATCGCCAGAGGCGCACGGGCCAACCGTGACGGGCTGAGCGGGGAGGGCGCCGTAGCTCGACCTCTCCGGCCATGCGATGGACCGTTCCCCTCACGGCGGTAGGCGATCCGGGTTGCGCTCTCTGCAAAGTGCCGGCGCGAGCCCGAGCGTGACGTCGGCCATCCAAATCTTCGATACGGACATTTCCCCCGCCACGACGAACGCAACGCCGTTATGGGGCCGTGCAGGCCATCGTGGTGCAACGGGTTCGTCGGACAGCGACGAGCGGCCGGGCTTTCCGATCAAGCGCAGCGACGCCGTGCAGCGGCTCTCTCGGCCGACCGCCATCAAGGCTCCGGCCCTCTGCGGCTCGGTCCGCGGCCCGGCATCCACCAAGTGCGAGAGGCCCGTCCGACGGCGGATTCCTGACGAGATGGGACGGACCCGGCCAGGGTTGCCGTCAAGCCAGCCGGGGTGTGCTGCGCATGGGAGTTTCCGTGGCGGCGCGGCGACCGTATCTTGCGAGCTGACACGATGCGCTCAGCGCAGCGATGACAGGAGGCTCGTTGGACATGCCGGGAGAAGAAGATCTCAGCGGGTGTACGGTGCTGGTGGTCGAGGACGATTACTTCATCGCTTCGGACACCGAGCGGGCCTTGCGCGAAGCGGGTGGGCAGGTGATCGGCCCGGTTGGGCACGAAGACTTGGCGCTGACCTTGCTGGAGACCGAGCGACCGAATTGCGCCCTGGTCGACATCAATCTCGGCCACGGCATCGGTTACCGCATCTCGGAGGCGCTGCAGGACGCGAACGTGCCGTTCGTGTTCGTGACGGGGTACGATGACGAGGAGATCCCGGCGCGCTTCGACCATGTCGAGCGGTTGCGCAAACCGGCGGACTTTCGCCAGCTCGTTCGCACCGCTGCGCGCCTGTGCACCGCATGACCTTCCGCCTCGCCCGGCGCGAAGTCGGTGGGTCTGTCTGCGAGAACGCCTGACGCGCGAGGATCAGGGCCGGGGCGGGGACGCTGCGGCGCCGGCTCCGACGACGCTCTGCGCTTGGAGAAACGCGATGATGTCCGCCCGGTCGAGGGGATCGGCGACCCCACGAAAAGTCATGCTCGTGCCCGGTGCCGTCTTGGCCGGGGCGGCAAGCCAGCGGTCCATTCGGTCCGGCGTCCAAACGCCGCCGAGGGATCGGAGCGCCCCCGTATAGGCGAAGCGCCGGCTGTTTCCGGCGACGGGCTTGCCCATCACGCCGTAGAGGCCCGGGCCGTTGCGGTCGCCGGCACCCATCCCGATCGTGTGGCACGCTGCGCAGGAGCGGAACAGGCGTCCGCCCCGCTCCGCGTCGGCCACCTGCATGGCGTCGCCGAAGCTCGGGTTCTCGCCCAGGGCACGGCGACGCTCCGGGGCGTCGTCGGAGCAGGCCGCGACGAGGAGGGTGAGCGCGAACAGCCCAGCGCGTGAGGGTCTAGGGGACCGGCGCGGCACCGATGGAGCGATCTGCATGGACATCCTGGCTCGGTGGCCAGCGTCTGTTTGCACCGGCGCATCGCCCGTCCGTTTCGGACATGGCGTGAAGCGGGCCAACGCTTCTTTCGACCTAGAGCATCGGCTCGAAAGGTGGGAGCCGGCTTTCGGAAAAAGTCGATGCGCCACAATAACCGAGAGCATCGTGCCGGATCCGATATCCGACACGATGCTCTCGGCGACAGTTCAAATATAGGTCGAGGCGAGCGCCGGCGAGCCTTCGAGGGCATGGGCCAGCACTTCCAGACCGTGCGTGATCTGCTGCCGGGTCGAGGGACCGCCGAGGCAGAGGCGCACCGCCTCCGGCGGGGTCCCGGCCACGCAGAAGGGGTCGCTGCCGACGACGCCGAGGCCGGCGGATCGCCCCTGGCTGGCGAAGGCCGACCGGGTCCACCCCTCGGGCAATGTGATCCAGGCATGGAAGCCGTGCGGGTCGGCGGTGTAGCTCCCGGCCGGGAGCAGCGCGGCGGCGATGCGCTGGCGCGCGCTCGATTCCTCGCGGACGAACCGCACGATGGCCTCCGCCGTGCCGTCCATGATCCAGCGCGTTGCCAGGGCGGTCGAGATCGGGGAGGCCATGACGGTCGCGGCTCGCAGCGCGCCGCCGAGGGGCAGGGCCGATCGGGGACTCGGGGCGACCAGGAAGGCGAGGCGAAGGCCGGCGCCGAGGCACTTCGCCAGACCGGCGACGTAGTAGGTGATCTCCGGCGCCAGTTCGGCGAAGCTCGGTGGCGGCGTCGGGCAGATGCGCGCGTAGGCGTCGTCCTCGATGATGCTGACGGCGTAGCGCCGCGCCACCGCGATGATGGCCTCGCGCCGCGTCCGGGGCAGGGTCGCGGTGGTGGGGTTCTGCAGCAGCGGATTGAGGTAGATGGCCTTCGGCGCGACCTTGGTGCAGGCGGCGGCGAACGCATCGGGATCGACCCCGTGCCGGTCCATGGGCAGGCCGACGAGGCGCAGGCCGAGATGCGCCGCCAGGGCCCGGATGCCCGGATAGGTGATGCGTTCGGCGCAGATGGTGTCGCCGGCCCGGGCGACCTGTCCGAGCACGCTGGACAGCGCGCTGTGGGCGCCGGGACAGATCAGCAGGCGCTCCCGCGGCGCGGCGATCCCTCGGCCGCTCAGCCAGTGCAACGCCGCCTCCTTATCCTCGTCCGTTCCGCCGAAGCCCTGGTAGCGCAGCAGGTTGTTGAGATGTCCCGACAATTCCGCGAACGAGGCCTGCATGGTGGCCTGCAGGGCCGGGGCATCCGGCTCGGGCGGCAGGTTCATGGTGAAGTCGACCGGCCCGGTCCGGGCTGCGCCCTCGACACCGCCCGAACGCGCCGTCCGGGCCGGATCGACCACGAAGGTGCCCTGGCCGACGCGCCCCTCGATCAGGCCGCGCTTGTGCGCCTCGACATAGCCGCGGGACACCGTCGTGAAGTTCAGCCCGAGCGCTTCGGCCAGGGCGCGCTGCGTCGGCAGGCGCGTGCCCGGCGTCAGGCGGCCCGTCCGGATGTCGTCCGACAGAGCTTCGGCGATCGCGCGATAATGGGGCTTGCCCCAGCGCTTCAGGTCGGGCGCCCAGCCCCCCGGCCCGCCGCTCCGACCATCCCCGCGCAGGTCTCGATCCATCGACCCCATGCGATCCGCACCATCACCATACGATCAATGTCCGATTGTATGGTCTGCAAATGGCGTACCGCGCCGTAATTCCTGGGACTCCCGGACGAAATCCATACAATTCCAACAATCTTCGCCGCCGCATCGAGCATCCGATGGCGCTCATTTGCGCATCCGGCGCGGATGTAACCATGCAACTGCGAGCGATCGACATCGCAAGGGCGATGAGCATTGATCGTATATTTGTATGTATTCTATTCGAGGAGATTGATCGGCGCATTGATCGGCGCATTGATCGGCGGGGAATGGCACATCGCTTGCCATGACCGACCCGCGATCGCCGGCAGGTCCCCGTGCCGCGGTCCGTCCTCCAAGGAGCGAGAGCCATGCCTGCCGTGAACCGCGAACCCCACAAGAAGGGCGACTTCCTGGTCGATTACGAGGAGAAGGTCTTCGAGGACGTGAAGGCCGAGCCGGGGCAGAAGGCGCTCGTCACCTTCCACACGGTGGCGTTCGAGGGCTCGATCGGCCTCGTGAACCTGCTTCAGGCCACCCGTCTGCAGCGCAAGGGCTTCGACACCTCGATCCTGCTCTACGGCCCCGGCATCACACTCGGCGTCCAGCGCGGCTTCCCGCGGCTCGGCGACGAGGCTTTTCCGGGCCACCTCAACTTCAACAACCAACTGGAGAAGTTCATGGCCGAGGGCGGCAAGGTCTATGCCTGCCGGTTCTCGACCCAAGCCCTGTACGGCCACGGCGAGGCGGCCTTCATCGAGGGGATCCGCATGATCAACCCCCTCGACGTCCTCGACTGCATCCTCCTGCACAAGCGCGACAACGCGGTGATCATCGACACCTGGACGGTCTGAGGAACCCGCAATGCTTCCGGCGGCCGCGCACGGCCCGGCCGCCGTCTCAAGCCGGAGGTTCATCCATGTCAGAGAGCCGGATCGTGCGGGCCGCCGCCGTCCAGATCGCCCCCGATCTCGACCGGCCGGACGGCACCCTGGAGCGGGTGCTGAACGCCATCGACGAGGCCGCGGCCAAGGGCGCGCGCTTCATGGTCTTCCCCGAGACCTTCGTGCCCTACTATCCCTACTTCTCCTTCGTCCTGCCGCCGGCTCAACAGGGGGCGGAGCATCTCAAGCTCTACGAGCGCGCGGTCGCGGTCCCGGGGCCGGTGACGCAGGCGGTCTCGGCGGCGGCGCGCCGCCACGGCGCCGTCATCGTGCTCGGCGTGAACGAGCGCGACCATGGATCGCTCTACAACGCCCAGCTGATCTTCGACGCGGACGGCGCGCTGAAGCTCAAGCGCCGCAAGATCACGCCGACCTATCATGAACGCATGATCTGGGGGCAGGGCGACGGCGCCGGCCTCGCCGTGGTGGAGACGGCGGTGGGCCGCGTCGGGGCGCTGGCCTGCTGGGAGCACTACAACCCGCTCGCCCGCTACGCCCTCATGGCCCGCCACGAGGAGATCCACGCGGCGCAATTCCCCGGCTCGCTCGTCGGCCAGATCTTCGCCGACCAGATGGAGGTGACGATCCGCCACCACGCCCTGGAGGCGGCCTGCTTCGTGGTGAACGCCACCGGCTGGCTCACCGACGCGCAGGTGGCGCAGGTCTGTCCCGACGAGCGCCTGCGCGGCGCCTGCCGCGGCGGCAATTGCACCGCCATCGTCTCGCCGGAAGGCAAGCATCTCGCCGATCCCCTGGGCCCCGGCGAGGGCCTCCTGATCGCCGACATGGACCTCGCCCTCGTGACCAAGCGCAAGCGGATGATGGACGCCGTCGGCCATTACGCCCGGCCCGAACTCCTCAGCCTGGTCCACGACGACCGTCCGGCCCCGTTCGTGCACGGCCCGATCCGTTCTCAGACTTCTGCCCAGACCCCTTCCCCGCCCCCTTCCCGGAGCCTCGACCATGAGCAGCACTCCGCTTCCGATGAGCCCTCCCTCGCTGCCGGCGGTGGCGGCGGGCTTGGTCGGGATGCCGACGGAGCGGCTGATCAACGCGTTGCAATCCTACGGCGTTAGGCTCGCCGACACCCGCGCCGGGGCACCGAGCCGCCGCGGCGGCGCGGGGCCCTCCGACCACAAGGCCATGACCATCGCGGGGCGAACCGTGATGGTGCCGGTCCATACCGAGACCGCCTTCGAGTCGCCCTTCCTCGTGCGCCGTCCCGATGCGGACGGCGTCGCGATCATCGAGCATGAGGGCGTGGTGATCGGGCGCGCCACCTTTCCGGGCAAGCCCCGCTTCTACGCCCTCTCGACCTTCGACGGCGTGCCCTATTCGAAGATCGCGGTGCTGCACGGGCGCGACGTGCTCGCCACGACGGTACTCCAGACCTGCATCCGCTATCAGAGCCGCACCAAGACCTGCCAGTTCTGCTCCATCGGCCAATCGCTGGCCGCCGGCCGCACCATCGCGCGCAAGACGCCGGAGCAACTGGCCGAGGTCGCCCGCGCCTCGGTGCTGCTCGACGGCGTGAAACACATGGTGATGACCACCGGCACCCCGAACGCGACCGACCGGGGCGCCGCCCTGCTGTGCGAGAGCGCCTTCGCCGTGAAGGCGGCGGTCGATCTGCCGATCCAGGCCCAGTGCGAGCCCCCTGACGACGACCGCTGGTTCGAGCGGATGAAGGCGTCGGGCATCGATGCCCTCGGGATGCATCTTGAGGCCGTCACCCCGGAGGTGCGTGCCCGGATCATGCCCGGCAAGGCGAGCGTACCGCTGGAGCGGTACGCGGCGGCCTTCGAGGCGGCGGTGCCGGTCTTCGGGCGCGGCCAGGTCTCGACCTACATCCTGGCGGGCCTCGGCGATGCGCCCGAGGCCATCCTGGCGATGGCCGAGCGCCTGATCGCGATGGGGGTCTACCCCTTCGTCGTGCCCTTCGTGCCGATCTCCGGCACGCCGCTGGAGAGCCATCCGGCGCCCACGCCGGACTTCATGCATGCCATATTGCAGCCGCTCGCGGACATGCTGGCACGCGCCGGCCTGCGCTCGGGCGACATCAAGGCCGGGTGCGGGCGCTGCGGTGCCTGCTCGGCGCTCTCGGCCTACGAGCGCACGGGGGCGGCATGATCCTCGAACCCGTTCCGCCCTACCGCCCGAACCATTTCCGGGTGAAATTCGCGGTCGCCCCCTGGGAGCGGCGCGCCTGCGCGGCCCTGCGCCGGCAGGTCTTCTGCACGGAGCAGGGCCTGTTCGAAGGCGACGACCGGGACGCCATCGACGCGCGGGCCATCCCGATCTGTGCCCTCTCGACGTTGGGCGGCGACGTCGACGCCGTGGTCGGCACGGTGCGCATCCACGAGGTTCCGGAGCGCCCCGGAGAGTGGTGGGGTTCGCGCCTCGCGGTCGCCCCGGCCTTCCGGGGCACCGCCGCGCTCGGGGCCGGGCTCATCCAAGTCGCCGTCGCCTCGGCCCATGCCCGCGGATGCACGCGCTTCCTCGCCCATGTTCAGGAGCGGAACGTGCCGCTGTTCGAGGCCCTGCATTGGGCGAGCCTCGGGACGGTGGACCTCCACGGCCGGCCCCATCACCGGATGCAGGCGGATCTCGCCGCCTATCCGCCGATGCACGATCCCGAGCGGGGGCTCATCACCTTCCGCAAGGCCGCGTGATGACGGTGGCCCTCGATCTCCCGGCACTGGCCCGTCAGATCCGCGAGGCGCGCGGGGTCGCCCATAAGCGGGACATCGACGCCGTGATCACGCGGCTCGGCCTGGGCAGCCGGCACGCCGCGGTCCCGGTCGGCGACGATTGCGCCGCGATTCCGGACGGCGACGGACACCTGCTCTTCGCCATCGAGGGCTTCCTCGACGGCTTCGTCGCCGCCGATCCTTACTTTGCCGGCTATTGCGGCATCATGGTCAATCTCAGCGACGTCGCCGCCATGGGCGGTCGCCCGCTCGCCGTGGTCGATGCCCTCTGGAGCCGCGACGCCGCGGCGACGGATCCGATCCTGGCCGGATTGTCCGACGCGGCGGCGCTCTACGGCGTTCCGGTCGTGGGCGGCCACACCAATACCCGCGCGACCTCCGGCGCTCTGGCGGTGGCCGTGCTCGGCCGGGCCGGCGGGCGCCTCCTGACGAGCTTCGACGCGGCGCCCGGCGACGATCTCATCGCGGCGATCGACCTGCGCGGACGCTTCCGCGAGCCGCATCCCTATTGGGACGCCTCGACCGGCGCACCGGGTGAGCGCCTGCGCGGCGACCTCGCCCTGCTCCCGGGAATCGCCGAGGACGGCTTGGCGGCGGCGGCCAAGGACATCAGCATGGCGGGCGTCGTCGGCACGGCGCTGATGCTGCTCGAATGTTCGCAGGTGGGCGGCGTGATCGATCTCGCCGCGATCCCGCGCCCCGCGCCGGTGCCGCTCGCCCGCTGGCTGTCCGCCTTCCCGAGCTTCGGCTTCCTGCTCAGCGTGCGCCCGGACCGCACGCCGGCCGTGCTCGCCCGCTTCGCCGAGCGCGGCATCGCCAGCGCGCCGATCGGACGCCTCGATGCGAGCCGTGTCGCCCGGGTCCGCGGTGCCGCGGGCGAGGAAGCCGTGGTCTGGGATTTCGCCGCCGGACCGCTCATCGGCTGCGGACGCGACACCGGGCCCGACGCATGAGGCCGCTGCGCGTCGCCATCCTGACCCACTCGACCAACCCGCGCGGGGGCGTCGCGCATTGCCTCGCGCTGGCCGAGGCCCTGTGCGCGCTCGGGCACGAGGCGGTGGTTCACGCGCCGGATCCCGACGGAAACGGTTTCTTCCGGTCCGCCGCCTGTCCGACGGTCCCGGTCGCCGCCAGGACCATAACCGACAAGGCGGCCGCCGGTACGACGGCCGAGCGCGTGCGGGCCCGCATCAACGATTATCTCCGTCACTTCGCGTCGCCGGCGGCCTGCGACTTCGATGTCTTCCACGCCCATGACGGGATCGGCGGCAACGCGCTCGCGACCCTCAGGCACCGGCGCCTGATTCCCGGCTTCGTCCGCACGGTCCACCACGTCGACAGCTTCGCCGACCCGCTGCTCGCGGAATGGCAGGATCGGTCGATCCGCGAGGCCAAGCGCCTGCTCTGCGTCAGCCGGGTCTGGGCCGACTGGATCCGGGACGACCTCGGCACCGAGGCCGACATCGTCGGGAACGGCGTGGATCTGTCGGTGTACCGCCCCGAGCCGGCACGGACGGATGCGGGCATCCGGGAGCGCTGGGGCCTCGGTCCGGGGCCGATCGTCCTCGCCGTCGGCGGGTTCGAGGAGCGCAAGAACACGGCCGGCATCATCGCGGCCTTCGCGCGCTTCCGGGAGCGCCACCCGGCGGCCCAGCTCGTGGTCGCGGGCGGGGCCTCCCTGCTCGATCACGCGCCCTACCGCGCCCGTTGTCGCGCGGCCCTGGCCGCCGCCGGGCTCGCGCTCGGGCCCGGTGCCGCCGTGATCGAGACGGGACCCGTCCCGCAGGGCGACATGCCGGGGCTCTACCGGATCGCGGACATGCTCGCCTTCCCCTCGTGGAAGGAGGGTTTCGGTCTCTGCGTGCTGGAAGCGATGGCCAGCGGCACGCCCGTGATCGTCTCCCGGCTCGCACCCTTCACCGAGTATCTCGCCCCCTGCGACGCCCTTTTCGTCGACCCGGCCGAGTCCGGCGACATCGCCGACGCGATGGACGCGGCGACGATGCCGGAGCGGCGCAGCCGATTGCGGGCCGCCGGCCTCGCGCGGGCCGCCGCGCATTCCTGGCGCGCCTGCGCCGAGCGCCACCTGCCCGCCTACGCGGCCTGTGCCCGCCCCCGACAGGAGCCGATCCATGCCTGAGATGCGCTTCCACGTCCGCTGGCCCGACGGCCGGCGGGAGGCCTGCTACTCGCCCTCCCTCGTGGTGAAGGATTTCCTTGCGCCGGGGGAAAGTTATTCCCTCGACGATTTCGTCGAGAAGACCCGCGCGGCCCTCACCATCGCCAGCGAGCGGGTGCGCGAGAAATACGGTTTCGCCTGCTCCTCGGCCCTGGATCAACTTGCCCGGATCGAGGCCACGGCGAAGCGGCACGAGCCCGGCGGCCGGGTGACGGTCGAGACCTTCGAGCCCTGAACCCGAAGCCCTTCTTCCGCATCACGGAGTGAGCGCCATGACCGCCACGCCTCGCCATGTCCCCGTCGTCGTCGTGGGAGGTGGGCAAGCCGGCCTCTCGGTCAGCTACCACCTCAAGCAACGCGGCATCGCGCATCTGATCTTCGAGAAGGAGACGGCCGCCCATACCTGGGCGACCCAGCGCTGGGACACGTTCTGTCTCGTCACCCCGAACTGGCAATGCGACCTGCCGGGCCATCCCTATGACGGGCCGGATCCGGACGGATTCATGAAGAAGGACGAGATCGTCGCCTATCTCGCGGCCTTCGTGGCCAAGGTGGCGCCGCCGATCCGCGAGGGCGTCGCGGTCACGCGGGTGACGCGGCGGGCGGACGGCCTCTTCGACGTCGCCACGTCGGAGGGCGACTGCATCGCCAACGAGATCGTCGTGGCCTCGGGCGGCTACCACAGCCCGATCATCCCGCGGATGGCCGAACGGCTGCCGGGCTCGGTCGTCCAGATCCACTCGAACCAGTACCGCAATCCCGCGCAATTGCCGGAGGGCGAGGTGCTGGTGGTGGGCTCGGGTCAGTCCGGCGCGCAGATTGCCGAGGATCTGCATCTCGCCGGCCGCCGCGTGCATCTCGCGGTCGGGGACGCGCCCCGCTGCGCCCGGTTCTATCGCGGCCGCGACGTCGTCACGTGGCTCGCCGACATGGGGTATTACGAGAAGACGGTCGAGGACCATCCGCTTCGCGACGGCGTCCGCGACAACACCAATCATTACGTGACCGGCCGGGACGGGGGGCGCGACATCGACCTGCGCCGCTTCGCCACCGAGGGCATGCGGCTCTACGGCGTGCTCGAGGATTACCGGCAGGGTAGCCTGCACTTCCGCGACAATCTCAAGCGCTCGCTCGACGGAGCCGACCGGACCTACAACGGCATCAATGCGGCGATCGACCAGCACATCGCCGAGATGGGCATCGCGGCGCCGGCGCAGGCCCCTTACACCCCCGTCTGGGAGCCGGGCGAGCCGGTCACCCGCCTCGCGCTCGAAGGGTCCGGCATCACCAGCGTCGTCTGGTGCATCGGCTTCACGCCCGATTTCCGCTGGCTCGATGCCTCCGTGTTCAACGGTGCAGGCCAGCCCAAGCACAAGCGGGGGATCACGAACGAGGACGGCGTGTCCTTCATCGGTCTGCCCTGGCTGAACACATGGGGCTCCGGCCGCTTCGGCGCGGTCGGGCGCGACGCCGACTATCTCGTGCAGGTAATCCAGAAGCGCCTCGGCGCCGAGCGGCCGGCCCTGAAATTCGCGGTCTGACACCGACGCGGAGACCGGTCGGGCCTTCGGTGCCGGATCGGGGCGGGCCGATCCGGATCGTGTCGCGCCGGTGCGGCACCGTTGTTCGCCGCGCCGACAAAACCTGTGCCGATCTTGCAACAAGCACTTGCTGCAAGCAGAGTCCAAGCAAGTTCTGCTCGACTCTTCGATTAAACGGTGCAGAATATAAGCATTGATGGAGATCCATACAGATTGTATGTATTTCCATGCAATCAAGACAATCCGAAATAACATCACGCTGGTATCTGCGTAGCGCCGATCCTCTTCGGCGAACGCGTGCGGCTGGCCGATGCACAGACCGGAAAGGGTCCGACGATGCTGAAGAAGTACGCGGCCGCGGCGGCGGGATTCGCCGCCGTGACGCTGAGCGCGACCGCCGCCACCGCCCAGGCCACCACCATCCCGGGCGAACAGGTCGGTCTCGCCGTCGGTGCTCCGCTGCCGGAGGGCATCTACGCCATCGACACGTTCATCTACCGCCGGAACGACACACGGTTCTCGACCGACACGGCGATCAACGTGCCGGTCCTGGTCTGGTCGACGGGCTACAAGATCTTGGGCGCCAATATTCAGCCCCTGATCGCACAGCCGACCGTGTTCGGGTTTCCCAACAACCCGGCCGGGGTGCCGAACCGTGACTTTACGATCAATGTCGGCACCCTGATAGGGTCGATCTTCGCTTGGGATCTCGGCCAGGGCTTCGGTGTCAGCTATCTCGCGGCGGTCCATCTGAACGACCTCGATGCCGGCCGGGGCCTGCCGCAATTTTCCTCCAACACCTATCGCCAGGGTTTCGCGGCCAGCTACACCGCCGATGGCTGGAACCTCACGGCCAACCTGACCCACAATTTCTACGATTCGCCGGGCCGGTTCGAAGGCGCCGCCGGCCGGGCGATCGGCCCGCTCTACCTCGCCGACGCACTCCTGCTCGACCTCACGGCGACCCGGAAGTTCGGCAAGTTCGAGATCGGCGCGGTGGCCTACGGCGTGACGGACCTGCCGTTGAGCGGTCGGGATTTCGCGCGCGCGACGGCGCAGGGCTATAGCCGGGCCGGACGCTTCGCAATCGGCGGCTTGGTCGGTTACGATTTCGGGCCGTTCACCGCGCAGCTCATGGTCGCCCGCGACGTCGCCGTGCGCACCCCCGGCACGGAATCGACGGACGGCTTCATCCGTTTGGTCGCGCCGCTCTACTCGCCCCCGAAGGCCGCCGCGATCGAGCCGGTCGCGCTGGTGCGCAAGTACTGATCGACGAATCCCGCGCTCCGGCTTCTCACGCGATGTGACGCCGGGATGCGGCTCGGATCGAAGCCACTTCCTTCCCAAGGATCATGCTTCGACAGGGACCGGGTGGCCAAGTCTCGACCCTGACGCCGCCCGGTCCCGCTCCCCATCGACGAGAGCGTATCGAAGCCGCTCTCTGGCCGCTCGCGGGGCCTTTTTGACGTATCGGCAACACGTCCGACGTTCGGCCTGCAGCTTTCTTCAAAGCCTACTTCCTGATCCCGTAGGCCTTCATGCGGGAGGCGAGCGTCGTCGGGCGCAGGCCGAGCAATTCGGCCGCCCCGCCCGGCCCGAAGATCTTGCCGCCGCAGAGGGCCAGGGCCTCGACGATCTCGGCACGATCGCGGGCGCGGCGCTCCGTCTCGTTGCGCGGGCGGTGTCCGGGAACGGCGACCGTCAGGCCGTCGCCGGCGGCTGCCTCGCTCGGGCCGGTCTCCTCCCGTTCCGGCAGGTCGAGGCGAAGGCGTCCGCGTTGGGCCAGGATGACGCCGCGCTCGATCACGTTCTCCAACTCGCGCACATTGCCCGGCCATCCGTAGCGGAGGAGACCGCGGACATCGCCCTCCGTCAGGCGCGGCTCCGGCACGCCGAGGCGATGCGCGGCGCCGGTGAGCATGTGCTGGGCGATCAGGGGAATGTCCTCCGGCCGCTCGCGCAGGGGGGTCGCGCCGATCGGAAAGACGTTGAGGCGGAAGTAGAGGTCGCCGCGGAAGCGGCCGCGCCGCACCTCTTCCTTCAAGTCGCGGTTCGTCGCCGCCACGAGGCGCACGTCGACCGCGCGGGTGCGCTCCTCGCCGACGCGCTCGAACGAGCGTTCCTGCAGCACGCGCAGGAGTTTGCCCTGGAGGTCGAGGGGGATCTCGCCGACCTCGTCGAGGAAGAGGGTGCCGCCATCGGCGAGCTCGAAGCGCCCGACCCGGTCGCGCAGGGCCCCCGTGAAGGCGCCGCGGGCATGGCCGAAGAATTCGCTCTCGAACAATTCGCGCGGCACCGCCGCACAATTCACCCGGATCAGCGGTCGGTCGCGGCGGCGGCTCGCCTCGTGGATCGCGCGGGCGATCAGTTCCTTGCCGGTGCCGGACTCGCCGGTGACCAGCACCGTGGCGTCGGTGCCGGCCACGAGATCGATCTGGCGCCGGATCACCTCGATGGCCGGGCTCCGGCCGATGATGCCCTGATGGTGGCTGCCGGCCCGGATTTCCTCCTTCAGATAGGCGTTTTCCAGTTCGAGGCGCTCGCGCAGGGACACGACCTCGGCGAGCGCCTGGCGCAGGCGCTCGTCCGCCTCGCGGCGCTGGCTGATGTCGCGAAAGACGATGACGGCGCCGACGAGCGCGCCGCGGTCGCGGATCGGCGTCGAGGTGTACTCGACCGGGAAGGCGGTGCCGTCGCGGCGCCAGAACACTTCGTTGTCCACCTGATGCACGGCCCCGTCGCGGAAGGCCGCGTAGATCGGGCAGTCCCGGTGCGGATAATGGCAGCCGTCCGGATGGGTGTGATGCACGGAGGCGTGCATGTCCCGGCCGACGAGGTCGGCGGCGGACCAGCCCAGCATCCGCTCGGCGGCCGGGTTGAGGAAGGTCGTGACCCCCTCGGCATTGACCCCGTAGATGCCCTCGCCCGCGGCGCGCAGGATCAGCTGGTTCTCCCGCTCGATGTCGCGAAAGATCCGCTCCATGCGCTGCCATTCCGAGAGGCCGGCGCGCATGTGGCGGTCGGCCTCGCGGTCGACTTGGCGCTGACGGCGCTCGTCGAGATCGAACAGGGTGACGAGGACGAGCCCGCCGGGCAGCACCGTGCCGACGGCCTCGACATTGAGGGCGCGGCCCGCCCCGTGCCGGGGCGTGAGCGTATGGGTCCACCAGCGCCCCTTGGCCTGGACGCCCTGGGTGAACACGATCAGGGCCGGGACCTGGCCGGGATGCAGGGCGCTCGCCGCCATGTCCCGCAAGGCTTCCCTCGTATGGCCGAGCAGACGGGCCGCGGCATCGTTGGCATCGACGACCCGGTCGGCGGCCGGATCGAGCACCAGCATCGCCTCGACCCCTGCTTCGAAGACGGGCCCGAAATCAGCCCTGAGATCGGGACTTGCCGCTCCGTCCGACTCCGCCCCAAGCATCACGAAATCTCGTCGTTGCGCTACGAAACTTCGTTTTACACGAGATGTCGTAGTTTGGCACGATCATGACAAATCCTTGACAGATAACGATTTTGTAGAAATTTTACGCTTGGCACACCCCTTGCCAATCTGGTGGCGTCCCGAATTTCGCGAGGCGCTGATGGCCCTGTTCGACAATCCCTTCGACGCGAAACGCCGTCTCGCCCGCGGCGGCTGCTCCTGCGGCGCCCATGCCAGCCAGGCCGCCCACGATGCCGAGCAGGCCGCCGCACCCGAGGGCGAGGCTGCCCTGGAGCGGGCCGTCGAGGGCGCGGTGATGCGCGCGCTCTTCCCGCACGATGCCGAGCGGCGCGCGTTCCTGAGGAGCGTCGGAGCCGCCACCGCGCTCGCGGCGGTCAGTCAGTTCTTCCCGACGAAGTTCGCCGCCGAAGCCTTCGCGCAGGCGGGCAAGCCGGAGAAGACCGACCTGAAGGTCGGCTTCATCCCGATCACCTGCGCCACGCCGATCATCATGGCCAAGCCCATGGGCTTCTACGAGAAGCAGGGCCTGAACGTCGAAGTGGTGAAGACCGCCGGCTGGGCGGTGATCCGCGACAAGACCCTGAACAAGGAATACGACGCCGCCCATATGCTGGCGCCGATGCCGATCGCGATCTCGCTCGGTCTCGGCTCGAACCCGCAGCCCTACACGATGCCGGCGGTGGAGAACGTCAACGGCCAGGCCATCACCCTGGCGATGAAGCACAAGGACCGGCGCGACCCGAAGGACTGGAAGGGCTTCAAGCTCGCCGTGCCCTTCGACTACTCGATGCACAATTACCTGCTGCGCTACTACCTGGCGGAAGCCGGCATCGATCCGGACACCGATGTGCAGATCCGCGCGGTGCCGCCGCCCGAGATGGTCGCGAACATGCGCGCCGACAACATCGACGGCTTCCTCGCGCCCGATCCGGTGAACCAGCGCGCGGTCTATGACGGCGTCGGCTTCATCCACATCCTGTCGAAGGAGATCTGGGATCGGCACCCGTGCTGCGCCTTCGCGGCGTCCGAGACCTTCATCAAGGAGACGCCGAACACCTACGCGGCGCTCCTGCGGTCGATCATCCAGGCGACCGCCTACGCCTCCAATAAGGAGAACCGCAAGGAGATCGCCGCCGCGATCGCCCCGGCGAACTATCTCAACCAGCCACTGACCGTCGTGGAGCAGGTGCTGACCGGCACCTTCGCGGATGGCTTGGGGCAGGTGCGCAAGGTGCCCGACCGCGTCGATTTCGACGCCTTCCCCTGGCAATCCTTCGCGGTCTGGATCCTGACGCAGATGAAGCGCTGGGGCCAGCTCAAGGGCGATGTCGATTACGCGGCGGTGGCGCGGCAGGTCTACCTCGCGACCGACGCCGCCAAGCTGATGAAGCAGGACGGCTTCACGCCGCCCGAGGCGACCAGCAAGACCTTCTCGGTGATGGGCAAGACGTTCGATCCGTCCAAGCCGAAGGAATACCTCGACTCCTTCAAGATCAAGCGGGCCAGCTGAGCCATGACGCGTGCCATCAATCTCCGCGCCGGCGTCTTATCGCTGGCGCTGCTCGCCGCGATCCTGCTCATCTGGCAGGTCGCGGTGAGCGGCACCGGCAAGACCGAGGCGATGGACCCGGAATATGCCGCGCTGATGGGCCAGACGGCCACGACCGGCAAGTCGGCGATGCCGGGCCCGCTCGACGTGGCCGCCACCATCTGGGGCCACCTGAAGGACCCGTTCTACGACCGGGGGCCCAACGACAAGGGCATCGGCATCCAGCTCGCCTACTCGGTCGGGCGCGTGGCCCTGGGCTACGGCCTCGCGGTCATCGTGGCGATCCCGATCGGCTTCCTCATCGGCATGTCGCCGCTGATGAGCCGGGCGCTCGACCCCTACATCCAGATCCTCAAGCCGGTCTCGCCGCTCGCCTGGATGCCGCTCGCCCTCTACACGATCAAGGATTCGAGTCTGTCGGCGATCTTCGTGATCTTCATCTGCTCCATCTGGCCGATGTTGATCAACACGGTGTTCGGCGTCGCCTCGACCCGCAAGGAATGGCTCAACGTCGCCCGCACGCTGGAAGTCGGGCCGTTCCGCCGGGCCTTCACGGTGATCCTGCCGGCGGCGGCTCCGACGATCCTCACCGGCATGCGCATCTCGATCGGCATCGCCTGGCTCGTCATCGTGGCGGCCGAGATGTTGGTCGGCGGCACCGGCATTGGCTACTTCGTCTGGAACGAGTGGAACAACCTCTCGATCACCAACGTGATCACCTCGATCCTGGTGATCGGCCTCTTCGGCATGGTCCTCGACCAGCTGCTCGCCCGCGCTCAGCGCCTCGTCACCTTCCCCGAGTGAGGCATCGGATGAGCACGCTCCTTCCCTTCCGTCGGCGCGCACAGGCCGCCGCCCCCGACCAGGCCGCCGGGACCAGCCGCATGTCGAATTCTGACAAGTTCATCTCGATCGAGGGCATCGCCCGGCGCTATCCGGCGCCCGGGGGCAAGACGACCACGATCTTCCAGAACCTGTGGCTGCCGATGCGGCGCGGCGAGTTCGTCTGCATGATCGGGCATTCCGGCTGCGGCAAGACCACGGTGCTCAACATCCTGGCGGGGCTCGAGGCCCCCTCCGAGGGCGCGGTGATCGTGGACGGACAGGCGATCGCCGGCACCAGCCTCGACCGCGCCGTGATCTTCCAGGGTCACGCCCTGCTGCCCTGGCGCACCGTGCTCGGCAACGTCGCCTACGCGGTCTCGTCGCGCTGGCGGAAGGCCCCTAAGGCCGAGATCGAGGCACGGGCCAAGAAGGCGATCGCCACGGTGGGCTTGGCCGGCTCCGAACACAAGCGGCCCTCCGAGCTGTCGGGCGGCATGAAGCAGCGCGTCGGCATCGCCCGTGCGCTCTCCATCGACCCCAAGATCCTGCTGATGGACGAGCCGTTCTCGGCCCTCGACGCGCTCACCCGCGGCACCCTGCAGGACGAGGTGCGCCGCATCTGCGTCGAGACCGGGCAGACCGTGTTCATGATCACCCACGACGTCGACGAGGCGATCTACCTCGCCGACCGGATCGTGCTGATGACCAACGGACCGGAGGCGAAGGTCGCCGAGATCGTCGAGAACCCGCTGCCGAAGAACCGGGACCGCACGCAGCTCCACCATGCGCCGGGCTACTACGCCCTGCGCAATCACCTGATCGACTTCCTGGTGTCGCGCTCCAAGACCCTGCGCGACGCGATGCCGGCCGATTACGACCCGCGTCACCCGCCCGTCATCCGGCCCTCCCTCAGCGAGGCCGATGCCGAGGCGATCGCGGCCTCGACCGCGCCGGCCCCGCGCCGCGCCTGAGGCCGCCCGCGCGGCGCCACCACCCCGTTCCGCCGCGGCCTGATCCTCTCGAGGCTCGGGCTGTGGGCGGGATCGCCGTCCGGACCGCATGCCCCCAGCGTCCGGACGGCTGATCGCCCTCGTCGAAACCGCTCAATCCACAGGAGCCGAGCATGAAGCGCGAAGACCTCACCGAGAAGCTGCTCGACATCAAGCGCGAGAAGGGCTGGACCTGGAAGTACATCCAGGAGGAGATCGGCGGCATCTCGCCGATCCTGATCACCGCCGCCTGCATGGGCCAGATGAAGCTGCCGAAGGCCCAGGCCGCGAAGGCCGCCGCTCTGTTCGGCCTGTCGACGGCCGAGGAGCGGATGCTGAACGAGGCGCCCTATCGCGGCTCGATCCCGCAGATGCCGCCGACCGATCCGCTGATCTACCGCTTCTACGAGCTCGTCATGGTCTACGGCACGACCTGGAAGGAACTGATCCAGGAAGATTTCGGCGACGGCATCATGTCGGCGATCGACTTCAACATGACCATGGAGCGCGAGCCCAACAACAAGGGCGACCGGGTGAAGATGAGCCTCTCGGGCAAGTTCCTGCCGTACAAGTACTACGGCAACGAGGACGGCGTGCCGGAATACGGCTTCAAGGAAGGCTGAGCCGATCCTCCCGGCCGGTGGGTGGCCACCGGCCGGGCCTGTGCCTTGCTCTGTGAGCCGGCCGATTCCGCCGCGGAGCGCTCAAGCCTCGGGTGAGGCGCGGTGCCAGAGATCGGGGACTTCAACCCGAGACCGATCCCCGACGGCAACGGAAACGGGGAAGTATCGGCTCCGCGGGGCGTCGGATGGTGTTGGTACCTGCTCTCGGAATTGCGTTCTCAAGAGTCGGCCACAAGTGTCTTATTCGAGAACAGGGTATCGATGACCTTGCCCCCTGTTTGCCCCCGTTCATAACCAGAGTCCGTTCTGGTTCTGGTCCTGTTTGGACCGGGTTGCAAACGCGTTCGGGGTGAGCCCACCGAGGCTCGTGTGA
>NZ_BPRE01000023.1 GCF_022179765.1 Methylorubrum suomiense
ATGGACGTGGCGCTGATCGTGCCGGTGGCGATGGAAGAGAAGCTGCGCTTCGCCATCCGCGAGGGTGGCCGCACCGTCGGTGCCGGCGTCGTCGCCGCCATCAACGACTAACCGCCAACGCAAGGCATCATCGTCAGGGGACGTAAGAGGGGCGGGCCCTCGCGCCCGCCCTTCCAACGTTTCCGCCGAGGTCAGGTCATGAACGGTCAGAACATCCGCATTCGCCTTAAGGCGTTCGATCATCGCATCCTCGACGCGTCGACCAAGGAGATCGTCTCCACGGCGCGTCGTACCGGGGCGCAGATCCGGGGCCCGATCCCGCTGCCGACCCACATCGAGAAGTTTACGGTCAACCGCTCGCCCCACATCGACAAGAAGTCGCGCGAGCAGTTCGAGATGCGCACGCACAAGCGGGTGCTCGATATTGTCGACCCGACGCCGCAGACCGTGGACGCGCTGATGAAGCTCGACCTCGCCGCTGGCGTGGACGTGGAGATCAAGCTCTAAGTCCGCGCTGGATTTAGAGCTTACCGTTTCATCGCGCGAGGAGAGTGACCTATGCGCTCAGGCGTCATCGCACGGAAGGTCGGCATGACCCGCGTCTTCACCGACGCAGGCGAGCATGTGCCCGTAACCGTGCTCCAGATCGATCAGTGCCAGGTTGTGGCACACCGCACCACCGACAAGGATGGCTACGTCGCCGTCCAGCTCGGTGTCGGCAAGGCCAAGGTGAAGAACGTGTCGGCGGCCGAGCGCGGTCGCTTCGCGGTCTCCAAGGTCGAGCCGAAGAAGAAGCTCGCCGAATTCCGCGTGTCCGAGGACGCGCTGATCCCGGTGGGCGCCGAGATCACCGCCGACCACTTCATCCCGGGTCAGTTCGTCGACGTGACGGGCACCACCACGGGTAAGGGTTTCGCCGGCGGCATGAAGCGCTGGAACTTCGGCGGTCTTCGCGCCACGCACGGCGTGTCGATCTCCCACCGCTCGATCGGTTCGACCGGTGGTCGTCAGGATCCGGGCAAGACCTTCAAGAACAAGAAGATGCCGGGCCACATGGGCGTCGAGCGTGTCACCACGCAGAACCTCAAGGTCGTGCGCACCGATCCGGAGCGCGGCCTGATCCTCGTCGAGGGCGCCGTTCCGGGCGTCGCCGGCGGCTGGATCCAGGTTCGCGACGCGGTCAAGCGCAAGCTGCCCGCCGACGTGCCGCTGCCGGGGAAGTTCCGTGAGAACGGTTCGGCCAACGGCGCCGCCGAGGCTCCTGCGTCCGAGGAGAACGCGTGATGAAACTCGATGTCACCACGCTCGACGGCGGCACCGCCGGCTCGGTCGAGCTCAACGAGGCGATCTTCGGCCTTGAGCCGCGCGCCGACATCCTGCACCGGATGGTCCGCTACCAGCTCGCCAAGCGTCGCGCCGGCACCCACGCGGTGAAGAACCGCTCGGATGTCGATCGCACCTCGAAGAAGCTGTACAAGCAGAAGGGCACCGGCAACGCCCGTCACGGCGCTGCCTCCGCTCCGCAGTTCCGCGGCGGTGGCCGGGCCTTCGGTCCGGTGGTGCGCGATCACGCCCACGACCTTCCCAAGAAGGTCCGCGCGCTGGCGCTCAAGCACGCCCTTTCGTCGAAGGCCAAGACCTCGACCCTCATCGTCGTGGACGATCTCAAGGTCGAGAACCACAAGACGAAGGCGATGGTCGAGCGTCTGGGCAAGCTCGGCTGGTCGAGCGCCCTGATCATCGGCGGTCCGGAGGTCGACGAGAATTTCGGCCGCGCCGCCCGCTCGGTGGCCAAGATCGACGTGCTGCCCGTCCAGGGCATCAACGTCTACGACATCCTGCGCCGCGACACGCTCGTCCTGACGCGCGCGGCCGTCGACGCGCTGGAGGAGCGTTTCAAATGAGTGCCGATCCGCGCCACTACGACGTGATCGTCTCCCCGGTTATCACCGAGAAGGCGACCAACCTCACCGAGCAGAACAAGGTCGTCTTCCGGGTCGCCCCGAAGGCCACCAAGCCGCAGATTAAGGAAGCGGTCGAGCGTCTGTTCGACGTCAAGGTCACCGGCGTGAACACGCTCACGACCAAGGGCAAGAAGAAGTTCTTCCGCGGACAGCGCGGGCAGCGTTCGGACGTGAAGAAGGCGATCGTGACCCTCGCCGAGGGCGATACGATCGACGTCACGACCGGCCTCTGAGACGAGAAGCGTTAGGATCAAGCCGATGGCCTTGAAGACATTCAAACCGGTCACGCCGAGCCTTCGCCAGCTCGTGCTCGTCGACCGCCGTGAGCTCTACAAGGGCAAGCCGGTCAAGTCGCTGACCGAGGGCAAGAGCTCCTCGGGCGGCCGCAACAACCTGGGTCGCATCACCGTCCGCTTCCGCGGCGGCGGTCACAAGCGGGTCCTGCGCAACGTCGATTTCAAGCGTCGCGAGAACCTCAACGTGACTGCGACGGTCGAGCGGATCGAGTACGATCCGAACCGGACGGCCTTCATCGCGCTCATCACCTTCCCCGAGGGCAAGCAGAGCTACATCCTGGCTCCGCAGCGCCTGCAGCCGGGCGACAAGGTGGTGGCCGGCGAGAGCGTCGACATCAAGCCGGGCAATGCCGGCCCGATCGGCTCGATGCCGGTGGGCACCATCGTCCACAATGTCGAGCTGAAGATCGGCAAGGGCGGCGCCGTCGCCCGCTCCGCGGGCAACTACGCTCAGATCGTCGGTCGCGATCAGGGCTACGTGACGCTCCGTCTGAACTCGGGCGAGCAGCGTCTCGTCCACGGCCAGTGCTTCGCGACGGTGGGTGCGGTCTCGAACCCGGACCACATGAACATCTCGCTCGGCAAGGCCGGTCGTAATCGCTGGCTGGGCAAGCGTCCGCATAACCGCGGTGTCGCTATGAACCCGGTCGACCACCCGCACGGCGGCGGCGAGGGTCGTACCTCGGGCGGCCGGAACCCGGTCACGCCTTGGGGCGTGCCCACCAAGGGGAAGAAGACCCGGTCCAACAAGCGGACCGACACCTTCATCCTGTCCAGCCGCCATAACCGCAAGAAGTAACCGCCATGGCACGTTCCCTCTGGAAAGGGCCGTTCGTCGACGGCTACCTCCTCAAGAAGGCCGACGCCGCGCGCGGCGGAAGCCGCAACGAGGTCGTCAAGATCTGGAGCCGTCGCTCCACGATTCTCCCGCAGTTCGTCGGCATCACCTTCGGGGTGCACAACGGACACAAGCATATCCCGGTCTACGTCACCGAGGAGATGGTCGGTCACAAGTTCGGCGAGTTCTCGCCGACCCGCACCTTCCCCGGTCACGCGGCCGACAAGAAGGCGAAGAGGCGCTGAGATGGGCAAAGCTGCCACCCCCCGCGCGCTCCCCGAGAACGAGGCGAAGGCCGTCGCGCGGATGCTCCGCGTGTCGCCCCAGAAGCTCAACCTCGTGGCGGCGCTGATCCGCGGCAAGAAGGTCGATACCGCTCTGGCCGACCTCGAATTCTCCCGCAAGCGCATCGCCCGCGATGTGAAGAAGTGCCTGGAGAGCGCGATCGCCAACGCCGAGAACAACCACGACCTGGACGTGGACGATCTCGTCGTGACCCAGGCCTTCGTCGGCAAGGCGCTGGTTCTCAAGCGCTTCCACGCTCGTGCCCGCGGTCGCGGCGCGCGCATCCTGAAGCCCTTCTCGAACCTCACGATCGTGGTTCGCGAAGTGCGCGCTGAAGCGGCCTGAGGAGACCATCATGGGTCAGAAGATCAATCCGATCGGCCTGCGTCTCGGCATCAACCGGACCTGGGATTCCCGCTGGTTCGCCGAGAAGGGCGAGTACGCCAAGCTGATGCACGAGGACGTGGCCATCCGCGCCGCCCTCATGAAGCAACTGAAGCAGGCCGCCGTCTCGAAGATCGTCATCGAGCGCCCGCACCGGAAGTGCCGCGTCACCATCCACTCGGGTCGTCCGGGCGTGGTGATCGGCAAGAAGGGCGCGGACATCGAGAAGCTGCGCAAGCTTGTCGGCACGATGACCAAGGCCGACGTGACGATCAACATCGTCGAGGTGCGCAAGCCTGAGGTGGACGCGACGCTCGTCGCCGAGTCCATCGCGCAGCAGCTCGAGCGCCGCGTCGCCTTCCGTCGCGCCATGAAGCGCGCCGTGCAGTCGGCCATGCGCCTGGGTGCTGAGGGCATCCGCATCAACTGCGCCGGCCGTCTCGGCGGTGCCGAGATCGCCCGTACCGAATGGTACCGCGAGGGCCGCGTTCCGCTGCATACCCTGCGTGCGGATGTCGATTACGGCACGGCGACCGCCTTCACGACCTACGGCACCTGCGGCATCAAGGTGTGGGTGTTCAAGGGCGAGATCCTCGAGCACGATCCGATGGCTCAGGACAAGAAGGCCCAGGAAGAGGGCGGCCGTTCCGGCGGGCGTCGCGAGCGTGACGGCGATGACCGCGGGGGCCGTGGCCGCCGCGATCACGCCAACGCGTGACCCGGCCACCGGAGGATTTGAGAGGCTGCCATGCTGCAACCCAAGAAGACCAAGTTCCGTAAGCAGTTCAAGGGGCGCATCCATGGCGCCGCCAAGGGCGGCTTCGAGCTGAACTTCGGCCAGTTCGGGCTCAAGTGCCTTGAGCCCGAGCGCATCACCGCCCGGCAGATCGAGGCGGCCCGCCGCGCGATCACCCGCGAGATGAAGCGTCAGGGCCGCGTGTGGATCCGGGTGTTCCCGGATCTCCCCGTCACCGCCAAGCCGACCGAGGTCCGCATGGGCTCCGGTAAGGGTGCTCCCGAGTACTGGGCGGCCCGCGTCCATCCCGGTCGCATCATGTTCGAGGTCGACGGCGTCTCCGAGGACATCGCCCGGGAGGCCCTGCGCCTGGGCGCGGCCAAGCTGCCGGTGCGCACCCGCGTGATCCAGCGCATCGCCGACTAAAGGAAGATAGATCATGAAGTCCGATCAGAGACTGTCTGATCTGCGCGCTCTGTCGGCGGATCAGCTTTCCGACGAGCTCGTCAACCTGAAGAAGGAGCAGTTCAACCTGCGCTTCCAGGGCGCGACGGGCCAGCTCGAGAACGTCGCCCGGGTCCGCGAGGTCCGTCGCGATATCGCCCGTGTCCGCACGTTGCAGCGTCAGAAGACGCTCGACACGGCCAAGGCCTGAGGAGTCCGCCATGCCCAAGCGCGTCCTGCAAGGCGTCGTCGTCAGCGACAAGACCGATAAGACCATCGTCGTGAAGGTGGAGCGTCGCTTCACCCATCCGGTGATGAAGAAGACGGTTCGCCGCTCCAAGAACTACCACGCGCACGACGAGGCCAATCTGGCCAAGATCGGCCAAACGGTGTTCATCGAGGAGTCGCGGCCCTACTCGAAGACCAAGACCTGGAAGCTGGTTGAAGACCAGGCCGCCGCTGCGGAAGCAGCCGGCACCGGTGTCGAGGCCACCGTCGAGGCTTAATCGCCTCACCGGTTTCGAGATTCGCGAAGGGCGGATGCTGATGCGTCCGCCTTTTTCGTTGGGGCTGAGCCCCCTTCGGCCCTGGGTGCAGCGTGAGTTCGATCACCGCAGCGCTCAGTGCCTTGCCTTCTTCTTCTTCCCGGTGTAAGCGGCCCGTCTTCGCGACATTCGGCAAGGGTGCTCGCACCCTCCCAACGCGGTGACCGCGCCGGCGTCTCAAGCGCCGTTTGCGCGGTTCGTTACATCCGGGGACATCAGATCCCCATCAGGCGTCGTCCGCCGGGCAATACCGTCCGCGTGCGGAAACCCGCCTGAAACAAGGAAAGGTCACTCCCGTGATCCAGATGCAGACGAATCTGGACGTCGCCGACAATTCGGGTGCGCGCCGCGTGATGTGCATCAAGGTGCTCGGCGGCTCCAAGCGCAAGTATGCCGGCGTCGGCGACATCATCGTCGTCTCCGTCAAGGAGGCGATCCCGCGCGGCCGCGTCAAGAAGGGCGACGTCATGAAGGCGGTCGTCGTGCGTACCGCCAAGGACGTGAAGCGCGCCGACGGGTCGGTGATCCGCTTCGACAAGAATGCCGCAGTTCTGATCAACAATCAGAAGGAGCCGGTCGGCACCCGTATCTTCGGGCCGGTGCCGCGCGAGCTGCGCGCCCGCAACCACATGAAGATCATCTCGCTCGCTCCTGAGGTGCTGTGATGGCTGCGAAGATCAAGAAGGGCGACACGGTCGTCGTTCTCACCGGCCGCGACTCGGGTCGCTCCGGCGAGGTCATCCAGGTGCTCCCCAAGGAGGGCAAGGCCCTGGTGCGCGGGGTCAACCTCGTGAAGAAGCACCAGCGCCAGACGCAGAACCAGGAAGGTGGCATCATCTCCAAGGAGGCCGCCATCCAGCTTTCCAACATCGCGGTCGCCGATGCCAACGGCAAGCCGACCCGCGTGGGTTTCCGCATCCTCGATGACGGGCGCAAGGTCCGCTTCGCCAAGACGACGGGGGATCAGATCGATGGCTGAGGTCGACAAGAACGCCTACGTCCCGCGTCTGCGCAAGCATTACGACGAGGTCGTCCGGCAGAAGCTCATCGAGCAGTTCGGGTACAAGAACCCGATGCAGGTGCCGCAGATCGAGAAGATCGTCATCAACATGGGCGTCGGTGAATCCACCGCCGACTCCAAGAAGGCCTCGGTGGCGGCGGGCGATCTCGCCCTGATCGCCGGCCAGAAGCCGGTCATCACCCGCGCCCGCAAAGCGATCGCGACCTTCAAGGTCCGCGAAGGCATGCCGATCGGCTGCAAGGTGACCCTTCGCAAGGCCCGCATGTACGAGTTCATGGATCGCCTGGTCACGATCGCGCTGCCGCGCGTCCGCGACTTCCGCGGCCTGAACCCGCGCTCCTTCGACGGCCGCGGCAACTACGCCATGGGCCTCAAGGAGCACCTCGTGTTCCCGGAGATCTCCTACGACAAGGCGGAGCAGACCTGGGGCATGGACATCATCGTCCAGACGAGCGCCCGCACCGACGAGGAAGCCAAGGCCCTCCTCGCCCACTTCAAATTCCCGTTCCGGCAGTAAGCGGCGGCAACGCCGCTTAGACGCGGACACTGGAGACAGACATGGCTAAGAAAAGCTCAGTCGAGAAGAACAACCACCGCAAGGAGTTGGTCAAGCGCTTCGCCGAGAAGCGTAAGTCCCTCCTCGCCATCGCCAACGACGAGTCCCGTGAGATGGAGGAGCGCTTCGAGGCGCGCCTCAAGCTCGCGGAACTACCGCGCAACTCGTCGGCCACCCGTATCCGCAACCGCTGCGAGATGACCGGTCGCCCGCGTGCCTATTACCGCAAGCTCGGCGTCTCCCGCGTCGCCCTGCGGGAGCTCGGCAACCGGGGTCTGATCCCGGGTCTCGTGAAGTCCAGCTGGTAAGGGGAGGCATCCATGGTGAACGATCCCGTGGGTGACATGCTCACCCGCATCCGCAACGGCCAGAGCCGCCGTCGCAACGTCGTCCAGACCCCCGGTTCGCGTCTGCGCGCCTCGGTCCTCGATGTTCTGAAGTCGGAAGGCTACATCCGCGACTACGCCGTCTCGGATCTCGGCAATGGCCGCACCGAGTTCGCGATCGAACTCAAGTACTACGACGGTCGCCCGGTCATCCGGGAGATCAAGCGCGTGTCGAAGCCCGGCCGCCGCGTCTACTCGTCGGTTGGCGAGCTGCCGCGCGTGGCCGACGGTCTCGGCGTGACCATCGTCTCGACCCCGCAGGGCGTCATGGCCGATCACGAGGCGCGCGAGCGCAACGTCGGCGGTGAAGTGCTCTGCAAAGTGTTCTGATCCGGAGGACAGCGACATGTCTCGCGTAGGCAAGAAGCCCGTCCCCGTCCCCGCCGGCGTCACCGCCACGGTCACGGGTCAGACGGTCAAGATGAAGGGCTCCAAAGGCGAACTCCAGTTCGTCGTTCCGCCCCAGGTGAACGTCGAGTTCAAGGACGGCGCCGTCTCGGTTCAGCCCAAGGACCAGTCGAAGCAGGCGCGCTCCCTGTGGGGCACGTCGCGTGCCCAGGTGGCCAACCTCGTCGAGGGCGTCTCCAAGGGCTTCGAGAAGAAGCTGGAGATCACCGGCGTGGGTTACCGCGCAGCGATGGCCGGCAAGGCGCTCAAGCTGTCGCTCGGCTACAGCCACGACATCGAGTACGAGATCCCGGCCGGCATCACCATCGTGACGCCCAAGCCCACGGAGATCGTGGTGTCGGGCATCGATCGGCAGCGCGTCGGTCAGGTCGCGGCGGAGATTCGCGAGTATCGTGGCCCCGAGCCGTACAAGGGCAAGGGCGTCAAGTACGCTGGCGAGTTCATCTTCCGCAAGGAAGGCAAGAAGAAGTAAGGAGGGCGATTCATGTCGAACAAGAACGAAGCCCTCCTGCGCCGCAAGGCGCGGGTCCGTCGGGCTCTCAAGGCAACCGCCAATGGCCGCCCGCGGCTGTCGGTGTTCCGCTCATCCAAGCAGATCTACGTCCAGGTCATCGACGACGCCGCGGGCCGCACGCTCGCCGCCGCCTCGAGCCTCGACAAGGATCTCAAGGCCAGCCTCAAGACCGGTGCCGACAAGGCTGCCGCCGAGGCCGTGGGCAAGCTCGTCGCCGAGCGCGCCAAGGCTGCGGGTGTCACCAAGGTCGTCTTCGACCGCTCGGGCTACATCTTCCACGGCCGCGTGAAGGCTCTTGCCGACGCCGCCCGTGAGGGTGGCCTGGACTTCTGAGGACGCGTCTTCCCTCCCCTCGCGGGGAGGGGAGCATCGAGCGAGCGGGCCTTCGGGCTCGCGTCAGTGAGATCATAGGAACAACAGAATGGCACGTGAACGCGAGGGTCGTCGCCGCGACGACCGCGAGGAGCGCGACAGCGAGTTCGTGGACAAGCTCGTCCACATCAATCGCGTCGCCAAGGTGGTGAAGGGTGGCCGTCGCTTCGGCTTCGCGGCGCTCGTCGTCGTCGGTGACCAGAAGGGCCGCGTCGGCTTTGGCCACGGTAAGGCCCGTGAGGTGCCTGAGGCGATCCGTAAGGCGACCGAAGCCGCCAAGCGCGGGCTGATCCGCGTGTCGCTGCGCGAGGGCCGGACCCTGCACCACGACGTCAACGGTCGTCACGGCGCCGGCAAGGTGATTCTCCGCGCGGCTCCGCAGGGTACCGGCATCATTGCCGGCGGCCCGATGCGCGCCGTGTTCGAGACGCTCGGCATGCAGGACGTGGTGGCGAAGAGCCTCGGCTCGTCGAACCCCTACAACCTCGTGCGCGCCACCTTCGACGCGCTGAAGAACGAGGACAGCCCGCGCTCCGTCGCGGCCCGTCGTGGCCTCAAGGTCTCCGCCATCCAGTCGCGCCGCCGCGACGCGGATCCGGCCGACACCTCCGAAGCCGCCGTGGCGTAAGGGGAGGGCAGCATGGCTAACAAGACTGTCCGCGTCGAGCAGATCGGTTCGCCGATCCGCCGCGAGGCTTCCCAGCGTGCCACGCTGGTCGGCCTGAAGCTGAACAAGCTGCACCGCGTTTCCGAGCTGGAGGACACTCCGGCCGTGCGCGGCATGATCCGCAAGGTCGCGCATCTCGTGCGCGTCCTCGACGACGCCGCGGCGTGAGGAGGGCTTAACCATGAAGCTCAACGAGATCCGCGACAATGAAGGGGCTGTGAAGTCCCGCATGCGCGTCGGCCGGGGCATCGGCTCCGGCAAGGGCAAGACCGCGGGCCGCGGCGTGAAGGGTCAGAAGGCCCGCACCGGCGTGTCCATCAAGGGCTTCGAGGGCGGTCAGATGCCGCTCCACCGGCGCCTGCCGAAGCGCGGCTTCAACAACATTCACGCCCACGACCTGAACGAGGTGAATCTCGGTCGCGTCCAGCAGGCGGTGGATGCCGGCAAGCTCGACGCCAACGCGACCGTGACGGTCGATGCCCTTGTCCAGGCCGGGATCATCTCCCGCGCCCGCGACGGCGTGAAGCTGCTCGGTGTCGGCGAACTGACCTCGAAGCTCAGCTTCGAAGTCACCCGCGCCTCCAAGTCGGCCGTCGAGGCCGTCGAAAAGGCCGGCGGTTCGGTCACGACCACCTTCGCTGCCGGCGTCGCCCATCGCGGCGCGGCTGAAGGCGCGGTTGCGTCCGCCTGAGCCGACCATTAAGTCGAACGCCGAAGCGGCGGCCCGTGCTCGCACGCGGCCGCCGCTTCCGCTTTCAGGGACCGTCCACGACGTCTCCCGACGGCAATTTCCGGGATCGATGACATGGCCTCAGCCGCCGAGCAGCTCGCCGCCAACCTGAATTTCGGCGCCATCGCCAAGGCCGACGAACTCAAGAAGCGCATCTGGTTCACCCTGGGTGCGCTGATCGTGTTCCGCCTCGGCACCTACATTCCGATCCCCGGCATCGATCCGGAGCAGTTCGCCCGGAACTTCCAGAATCAGGCCGGCGGCGTGCTCGGCATGTTCAACATGTTCTCGGGCGGCGCGGTCGAGCGCATGGCAGTCTTCGCGCTCAACATCATGCCCTACATCTCGGCCTCGATCATCGTTCAGCTCCTCACCTCCGTGGTGCCGAGCCTCGAAGCCTTGAAGAAGGAGGGCGAGTCCGGCCGCAAGGTCATCAACCAGTACACCCGCTACCTCACCGTGGTGCTGGCACTGGTGCAGTCCTGGGGTATCGCCTTCGGCCTCCAGGGGTCCAACGCGGTCATCAATCCGGGCCCGTTCTTCATCCTCTCGACCGTCGTCACCCTGACCGGCGGCACGCTGTTCCTGATGTGGATCGGTGAGCAGATCACCGCCCGCGGGATCGGCAACGGTTCCTCGCTCATCATCTTCGCCGGTATCGTCGCCCACCTGCCGGCCTCGATCTTCGGCGCCCTGGAACTGACCCGCACCGGCGCGCTCTCGCCCGCGATCCTGCTCGGCGCCGGCCTCGCCGCCGTCGGCCTCGTCTACTTCATCGTGTTCATGGAGCGTGCCCAGCGTCGGCTCCTGATCAACTACCCGAAGCGCCAGGTCGGCAACCGCATGTACGAGGGCCAGACCTCGTTCCTGCCGCTCAAGCTCAACACGTCGGGTGTCATTCCGCCGATCTTCGCGTCCTCGCTGCTGCTTCTGCCGACCACGATCGCCAGCTTCTCGGCCAATCAGGGTTCGACCGGCATTCTCGGCACGCTGACGGCCTATCTCGGCCATGGCCGGCCGCTCTACATGGTCGCCTATGCGGCGATGATCATCTTCTTCACGTTCTTCTACACGGCCGTCGTCTTCAATCCGCAGGAGACGGCCGACAACCTGAAGAAGCAGGGCGGCTTCCTTCCCGGCATCCGCCCCGGTGAGCGCACTGCCGCCTTCATCGACAAGGTTCTGACCCGCATCACGGTGATCGGTGCCGCCTACCTCACCTTCGTCTGTCTCGTGCCGGAGATCGTCGCCTCCTACACCTCGGCGGCCCTCGGCTTCGGCGGCACGTCGCTGCTGATCGTCGTGTCGGTCACGATGGACACCGTGGCGCAGATCCACGGGCATCTGATGGCGCATCAGTACGAGGGCATCGTGAAGAAGGCGAAGCTGCGCGGCGCCTCCGTCGGCGGTGCACGGCGTCGCTGAATTGTCATTCTCCGCCAAAGGTTCGGTGGACGGGCCTTCGGAATTCTCGCATCAACGTCGTTGCGACAGAGGCGCCCGTTTAAGGGGGCGCCAACCAGTGAAGAACGAGCCCGGCGCCGGGCCCTGATGACGAGGAGACGCCATGCGGATCATCCTGCTCGGACCGCCGGGAGCGGGAAAGGGCACCCAGTCCGAGCGTATTGTGGAGCGCTACGGCATTCCGCAGCTCTCGACGGGTGACATGCTGCGCGCCGCCGTCGCCGCCGGTACGCCGGTGGGCCTCGAGGCCAAGTCGATCATGGAAAGCGGCGGCCTCGTGCCGGACGCGGTGGTGGTCGGCATCGTTGCCGATCGCGTCGAAGAGGCGGATGCCAAGAGCGGCTTCATCCTCGACGGCTTCCCGCGCACGGTCGAACAGGCCAAGGCCCTCGATCGGATGCTGGCCGAGAAGGGTATTGCGCTCGATGCAGTGGTCGAGTTCGTCGTCGACGAGAATGCCCTCGTTGGCCGTATCGCCAAGCGCGCCGAAGAGACCGCAGCCCGCGGTCAGCCGGTGCGCAAGGACGACACGCCTGAGGTCTTCAAGACCCGTCTCGACGCTTACAAGACGCAGACCGCCCCGCTCTCCGACTATTATGCCGGCACCGGGCTGTTGCGGAAGATCGACGGCATGCAGCCGATCGATCACGTGACGGGTGAGGTCGTGACCCTGCTCAACGGCTTTCGCGAGAAGGCCGTCTCCTGAATCCGAAGCTCTCCGCCGTCTTCCGGGGCTCGTCTCAGGCGAGAGTCCGGAAGGCGGCGGTGGGGTCGTCGGACGATCGGCGGACAGGCGATCGCTCGAAGCCGACCGACAAGATCGTATAGAGATCGTTGACAAGGGGGTCCGTCTGCGCTAGGCGGGCCCCCTTCGTCCAAACGGGATGTGGTCCGAAAGCGCCTCGACGAGGACGCTCGCGGACCGATTTGTCGTTTCGGGCGGATGCGCAGGGGCCGGCCTCCACCGGACGCGCATCGTCATCGTGTGACGGCGGAAATCGGTTCCGCCACATGGAGAGAACATCTTGGCCCGTATCGCAGGCGTCAACATCCCGACCGCCAAGCGCGTCGTCATCGCGCTTCAGTACATCCACGGCATCGGCCCGAAGAAGGCCGAGGAGATCACCGAGAAGGTCGGTATCCCCGCCGAGCGCCGCGTGAACCAGCTCACCGACGCCGAGGTGCTCCAGATCCGCGAGACCATCGACCGGGATTACATGGTCGAGGGCGATCTGCGCCGCGACGTGTCGATGAACATCAAGCGCCTGATGGATCTCGGTTGCTACCGCGGTCTCCGTCACCGCAAGCAGCTCCCGGTTCGCGGCCAGCGCACCCATACCAACGCCCGCACCCGTAAGGGCAAGGCGAAGCCGATCGCCGGCAAGAAGAAGTAATCTTTTGCGATTGGAAGGCCGTGCTTCGCTCGGCCTCCCTTCCGTCGCGCCGAGTGCTCCTCGACGCCGCCGGTTGAATGGGACGCTCCTGCACGGCAGCGGCGCCCAACTCCGAAAAAGAATCCCGAGCGCCTGGTGTTACGGGCGTGATTGAAGGACCAGCGAGAAGAAGATGGCTAAGGAACCGACCCGCGTCCGCCGGCGCGAACGCAAGAACATCGTCTCGGGCGTGGCGCACGTGGCCGCCTCGTTCAACAACACGATGATCACCATCACCGACGCCCAGGGCAACACGATCTCGTGGTCGTCCGCCGGCGCCATGGGCTTCAAGGGCTCGCGCAAGTCGACCCCGTACGCCGCCCAGGTCGCTGCCGAGGACGCTGCCCGCAAGGCCGCCGAGCACGGCATGCGCACCCTCGAGGTTGAGGTCTCGGGCCCCGGATCTGGTCGTGAGTCGGCCCTCCGCGCGCTTCAGGCAGGTGGCTTCACTGTCACCTCGATCCGCGACGTGACCTCGATCCCGCATAACGGCTGCCGCCCGCGCAAGCGTCGTCGCGTCTGATCGTTCACGCACACGGCCGAACGGAGAAGCCTATGGCGGACGGATCGAACAAGCCCTTACCCGGCGTGCTGCGGTGGAATGTCGGCGACCTCACGGTCACGGCGCTCAACGACGGTTGGTTTCAGGGCTCGCTCGATCTCGTCACCGGCATTCCGAAGGAGGAGGCGGGCGCGCTTCAGCGGGCCGGCTTCCGCCCGGAGGCTCCGATCGTGACGCTCAACGCGTTCCTGATCACCGGCGCCGGCCGCAAGCCGGTGCTGATCGATTCGGGCTACGGCCATTTCGGGCCCGAGACGATGGGCCGTGTGCCTGCTGCCCTGGCGTTGGCGGGCGTCAGCCCCGACGAGATCGAGACGGTGCTTCTGACCCATCTCCATCCCGACCATGCGGGCGGGCTGGTGAAGCAGGACGGTTCGGCAGCCTACGCCAACGCGGAACTCGTGGTGCATGCCGACGAGGCTGCCCACTGGCTGCCCGATGAGGCGCTCTCCCGCGCTCCCGATGCGGCGAAGCCGTATTTCGAGAACGCCCGCAAGGCGGTTGCGCCCTATGCGTCGCGGTTGCGCAAGCATGAAGGCGGCGAGCTGGTGCCCGGCATCATCGCCGTCCCGCTCCCGGGGCACACGCCGGGTCATTGCGGCATGCGGATCGTGTCTGGGGACAAATCGCTCTTCATGTGGACCGATGTGGTGCACATGCCCGCGATCCAGTTCAAGCAACCCGAGGCTGGCGTCGCCTTCGATGTCGACGGGGAGCAGGCGCGGGCGACCCGCAAGCGCGTCTTCGACGAGGTCGCCACCGAGAAGAGCCTGATCGCGGGCTCGCATCTCGAATTCCCGGCGCTCGGGTACGTTGCCCGCGACGGCGCGGGCTACAGCTTCGTCCCCGTTCTCTGGGTCGGCGGCGAGGCGTGATTTTAGGGACCGGCCGGGCGCCCGAGGGGCGCGCCCGGCCGGCCGAAGCGCTTCCGGGACGCCGGCGGCGCGGGTTTGGCAAGAGGTAGGACCGTGGTCATTCAGAAGAACTGGCAAGAGCTGATCAAGCCGAACAAGCTCCAGGTTTCGGCCGGCGACGATCCCAAGCGGGTCGCCACCGTGGTGGCCGAGCCGCTGGAGCGGGGCTTCGGCACGACGCTCGGCAACTCGCTTCGCCGCGTGCTGCTCTCCTCGCTCCAGGGCGCTGCGGTCACCTCCGTCCAGATCGACGGCGTGCTCCACGAATTCTCCTCGATTCCGGGCGTGCGCGAGGACGTGACCGACATCGTCCTCAACATCAAGACGATCGCGCTGCGTTCGCAGACCGACACCCCGAAGCGCATGACGCTGCGCAAGACCGGCCCCGGCCTCGTCACGGCCGGCGACATTGCCGTGACCGGCGACGTGCAGGTCCTGAATCCCGACCTCGTCATCTGCACGCTGGATGACGGCGCCGAGATCCGCATGGAATTCACCGTCGCCACCGGCAAGGGCTACGTGCCGGCCGAGCGCAACCGTCCCGAGGACGCGCCGATCGGACTCATCCCGGTCGATGCGCTCTACTCGCCGGTGACCAAGGTCAGCTACCGCGTCGAGACCACCCGTGAGGGTCAGGATCTCGACAAGGACAAGCTGACCATGACGGTCGAGACCAACGGCGCGATCTCGCCGGAGGATGCCCTGGCCTACGCCGCGCGCATCATCCAGGATCAGCTCCAGGTCTTCGTGAACTTCGAGGAGCCCCGCAAGGAAGAGGCCGCGCCGCTCGCGCCGCAGCTGCCCTTCAACCCGGCGCTGCTCAAGAAGGTCGATGAGCTCGAGCTGTCGGTCCGTTCGGCGAACTGCCTGAAGAACGACAACATCGTCTATATCGGCGACCTCATCCAGAAGTCGGAGGGCGAGATGCTGCGCACCCCGAACTTCGGCCGCAAGTCGCTCAACGAGATCAAGGAAGTGCTCGCCGGCATGGGCCTGCACCTCGGTATGGACGTTCCCGGATGGCCGCCGGAGAACATCGAGGATCTCGCCAAGCGCTTCGAGGAGCATTATTGAGCCGCGCGTCTCACGCTCCGACCTCATCCTGAGGTGCCGGAGCGAAGCGGGGGCCTCGAAGGAGGCCTTCCGCGCGCAGCGATCCCCGGAGCCCTCCTTCGAGGCCGCTTGTGCTGCATCTCAGGATGAGGGCTTTGGGGTTGGAATCCCGCCGCGGGGTCAAGCGGATTTCGAGAACAGCCCTGCGGGGCACATGGTCGTTCCGTGGCACGGCGATCGTGACTGAGAAGGAAAGCCAACATGCGTCACGCTTACCGCGGTCGTCGCTTCAACCGCACCGCCGAGCATCGTAAGGCGATGTTCGCCAACATGTCCGCCGCGCTCATCAAGCACGAGCAGATCGTCACCACCCTGCCGAAGGCCAAGGATCTGCGTCCGGTCGTCGAGAAGCTGATCTCCCTCGGCCGCACCGACAGCGTCCATGCCCGCCGCCTCGCCATGGCGCAGATCCGCGATGCCGACATGGTCAAGAAGCTCTTCACGGTGCTCGGCCCGCGCTACCAGTCGCGGCCCGGCGGCTATTGCCGCATCATGAAGGCGGGCTTCCGCTACGGCGACAACGCTCCGCTCGCCGTCATCGAGTTCGTGGACCGCGACGTCGATGCGCGCGGCAAGGATTCCGGCCCGACTCAGGTCGAGGCAGACGCCGCCTGATCGGGCGATCGACAGTCGAGTGATGCGAGAGGCGGCCGAGAGGCCGCCTTTTTGCATATGGACCGTCGATGTCGGATGCTACGGCTGACAGCCGGATGAAAGTCCGGGGGAAAAGCGGCACTGGGACAATTGTGCAGGTACCCCCTGGTCTTTCATCCGTTATCGTATTCTCTGTGTAATCTGGGCTGGTCCGCCGCCGCGGCGACAGGCGCCCCGGTTACGCAGCCGGCTGAAAGGCCTTGGCGAACGGCATGGTGTGCGTCGTGAATGCTCCCGATGAGACTGCGAGGGTGCTCAAGGACCCTTTGCTCCTCGACAATCAGCTCTGCTACGCGCTGTACGCTGCCGCCCACCGGATGACGAAATCCTACCGGCCGATGCTGGAGCGGATGGGCCTGACCTACCCGCAATACCTCGTGCTGCTGGTGTTGTGGGAGAGCGACGGCATCACCGTCTCCGAGATCGGCCGACGCCTCCGCCTCGATTCCGGGACTTTGACGCCGGTTCTGAAGCGCTTGGAGAGCAGTGGTTTCCTCAGCCGGAGCCGACGCCAATCGGATGAGCGCGAGGTCGAGATCTCGTTGACCGAGGAGGGCCGTGCCCTTCGCGCCGAGGCGGTGGCGGTGCGCCAGTCGGTCATGTGTCAGCTCAACATGTCGGAGCCGGAAATTCAGGCCATGCGCGCCGATCTCAATGCGCTGATCGAGAACCTCAGCACCGGCGCTTGAGAGCGCTGCGAAGGGCGCATCGTCGTCTCGGCTTGGGGAGGAAGCGGCGCTTCCTGTTTGTCGTCTCCCCGCACACCGTGCTGCCCGACCCTGTGACGCGTCTGCGGCGAATGTGGTCCTAATGCTTTGCCGGATCATTTTCTCTTGAGCCCCTTCCATCGGTTCCGTTAGGGGATGCGCGTCACCATTCGCTGCAGCGCGGTACAGGGTTCGGGGGCAACGTCGTGCCGACCTGTCATCAGGGCGTCAAACGCCTCGGTGCTTCTCTCCACCTCATGGGGAAAGTCACGAGGGAAGGAACGGCGTGCGAACCGCATCGGCCGCGGGACGTTTCACGACCATGACGGCCGGCCCGATTGAGAGCAGCCGCGAAGCGCGGCCCCAGGTCGGCGTCCTGCCGATGCGCCGGACCCCTGAGGGCGGAACCGAAATCCTGCTCGTGACCTCGAGGGAGACCCGTCGCTGGATCATTCCCAAGGGCTGGCCGATGAAGGGCCGCAAGCCGTTCGAGGCGGCCGCCCGTGAAGCCTACGAAGAGGCTGGCATCGTCGGCCATGTCGGAAAGCGGCCGATCGGATTCTATCTCTACGAAAAACGTCTCAAGAACCGCGATGCGGTCCTGTGCCAAGTCACCGTCTTTCCCTTGGACGTTCGAAAGCAGCTGAAGAAATTTCCCGAGCGCGGTCAGCGCGAGGCCCGCTGGTTCTCTCCATCCGATGCTGCGGAGGCGGTGATCGAGGCGGGTCTTGCCGGTCTGATCCGGGCGGCGGCGAACCGCGATCCCAAGAAACGAAAAGGCTGAGGCCAGGCGCTCGGTCGCCGGCGCGACAGGGGCGGCCGGTTGTTTGGAGGTGAACCGAATTCACCCCCGGCTCTCCGGGCAATCCTTTGGCAATTGCGCCGCCTTGCGCACCGCGTCGAGGGTCACGCTTCCCGATCCGACGACGAGCCGCGTCGCGCCTGTCGCCAGCATCCGGTCGAGCGCCTCCCGCACGCTGGCCTCCGGCGCGATGGCCGGATGGGAAGGGGCGGTGGTCTGCGCATCGGCGATGTCACGCACCCGCAAACGTTCCAGCCGCCGCAACGCCCGGGTTCCGCCGAGGAAATTCTCGACGAAGTCGTCGGCGGGCGCGGCAAGCAGCTGCTCGGGCGTGTCCGCCTGAACCAGATGGCCATCGCGCATCAGCGCGACCCGATCGCCCATTCGCATCGCCTCGCCGATATCGTGGGTCACGAGGATGACGGTCTTGCGCAGATTCCGGAGAATGGCCCCGATCTCGTCCTGCAAGCGGTCGCGGGCGACGGGGTCGACGGCGCCGAACGGCTCGTCCATCAGCAGGATCGGGGGATCGGCGGCGAGCGCCCGAGCCACGCCGACGCGCTGGCGTTGCCCCCCGGACAATTCGGACGGCCGTCGGTCGCGGTAGAGGGCAGGATCGAGGCCGACGAGGTCGAGCATCGCGTCCACTCGCTCGAGAATCCGCGCCCGCTTCCAGCCGAGCAGAGCCGGCACGGCGGCGACGTTTCGGCCGACGCTTCGATGGGGAAACAGCCCCACGCCCTGAAGCACGTAGCCGATGCCGCGGCGGAGGGTGACGGGATCGATCCCCGCGACGTCGCGGCCCCCGACCAGCACCCGCCCGGCATCCGGCTCCACGAGACGGTTGACCATCCGCAGCGTCGTCGATTTGCCGCAACCGGAAGGCCCGATGAGCGCGCATGTCGTGCCCTCCTCGACCGTGAGGTCGAGCGACGCAACGGCCGCAGACGCCGCTCCGGGGTAACGCTTCACGACGCCTTCGAACCGGATCACCCTCCCGGCTCCGCCCTGTTCAGCAGCCTTTGCAGATCGAGCCCATCGTCCGGTTCATCTTGGCGTCCCACGCCTTGTCGCGCTCGCGCGCGGCGCGCTGCGCCTTCAGCATCTGCTCCTGCGAGGTGGACGACAGCTGGCCCGGGGCGGGCGGCTTGGTTTGCCCGGTGGCCGTGACGCTGCGGCCGGTCGCCGTGAGCCGAGCGTCGGCGGTGCCCTGTGCTTCGGCGGCACCGGCCGCGCTGAAGACGGAGAGCAGAAGAACGGCGGCAACGGTCGGACTACGCATCGTGGTCATGACTCCCAGAGTCCCGCGCCGCCGGGGCGATCTCGACGAACGCAATCGCCGAGGCACCCGTAAGGCCGGGCACATTCCCCCCGCGCGAGTCTAGGTGGCACCGCTCCGGCCCGGCGGCAAGGCATGCTCGGAGCCGCTCCACCGGGACCGCGGTCAGTTTCCGCCGAAGACGATGCTGTCGCGTCCGAGAGCGGGATCGTCGTTGCGGTGGACGTGCAGGGTCAGGGTCTCGTCGGCGCGGTCGCCGATCTCGTCGATCCAGACCAGCCAGGATGCGGGGAGCGCTGTTTCGCGATCCACGTCGAGGTTCACACCGAGTTCGTGGCCGAGCTTGTGCAAAACCAGCCGTGAGCGGAAGCCGAGAGCCTGTTCGATCGACATGGATGAACCTCGCGCGTCTTCGGGAGACGGTCTCTCCTCGTCCGACGGCTCTGACCGGGTTGCATCACTCCGCTTCCGCCTCTGCGCGTCGGATTGATCCATCTCGCCGACCGGTGATGGCCGATCGGCGGCAGAAGCGGCCAGCCGCGCAACCCGTGGCGAAGCCATCGATCACATTTAGATCGACCGATCGATGCCGAAGTCCAGTCGAGAGGGTATGAAGGCGCCCGGCTGGGCGTGGCGGGCGCTCCGCTCAGCTTCCCAGCGCCACCAACGGATTCATCGAGCGTCGAGCTTGTCGATATCGGCGGCGGCGTTGGCGACCGCATTGGCGCGGTTATAGGCGGTCCGTGGGCGATTGGTCGGATCCTCGAAGGAACCTGCCCAGAGGCCCAGCCGCTTGCCCCAGGCCAGTGTCTCGGCACCGACATAGGCCGCCTGACCGGTGCGGCGGTCCGCCATGGCGAGGCCTTTCTCGGCCAGCCACGCACTGAGATCTTCCTTGTCCCGCAGGCAGACCGAGATGGCACGGCCGTAACTGTCGGTCTCGCGGATGCGGCAGGTCACGGTCGCGTCCCGCAGGTGGGCGGCGAGTGCCTTGGCCGCCACGGTCCCGCAGGCATAGGATTGCGCCTTCGCATTGAGGCAGGTTTGCTTGAGGCCCGGCGCGACCACGCCGTAGAGACCGACCACTTGCCCGCCGACGATCAGCGTGTCGCCGTTGAGCACACGGACCTTGCCGCTGACGCTGTCGCCGGCCCAGGCACCACCCAGGGCCGCCATCGTCGAGAAAAAGCCCGCAGCGATGACGGCGGCGGGCCCGATCGATCCTGTCTTCCGCATTCCATGACCTCAGCGCACGCCCGGCCTCACGGCCGGACCTATGCGAGTCTTATGCCCATTCTGTGGCTGGCTCAGCAGCCGCCCGTGTCGGCGGCGGCGTTGACCGGACGGGCATTGCTCTCGGGTTATCTTTTGATCGGTTTTCTCTCTACACACCAGTCACCGGTTCGATAAAATGCCACCGACCGGCGCTTCTCCGGCTTGATCGCAGCATCGTCCCCGCCGTGGAAGACCGCGTTCGCGCGCGCCTGCACGGGATGCATCAGCGCGGATCGACCCATCTGCAGGCTGACGCGTCGCGCTTCCGCCGCTCCGTAAGATTTGGCCGTCGTGTCAGCCGTTGACCACGGCGCGGGGGCGTTCGAAGGTCGTGGCGGCATCCGGTCGCGGTGGAGGAGCGATGAAGGGATCGGACGATGCATTCACGCCTCCGGAGACCGCATCGATCGCACCCGGCCCGCGTCGCAGCGGAACGCTCATCCACCGCAGAATGCGTACGTTGCCCCCGCGCTCGAAGTGGCGCGCCAAACGCCGCCGCGCCCAAGCCGGAAGACCGTCGATATCCGTCATGTCTGCTTCCGATACTGTGTTGGATCTGCGAAACATTGCCCGCGTTCGGATCAGTTGAGTTGTTCTCAACTGTGAAAGCAATAAGGCGTGGGCGCGGACGGAACGTGGCTGTTTTTCGCCGACGCTGTCGGGTGACAGCTCCGGAAACATCGGCGACTCCAATCGTTGCCTGCCGGAAACGCGTTGCGAGACGGTCGGTATGCCGCTCTCGAGGGGAGACGGGGATGGCGGCGAGCTTGGCGGATCTGATGCGCGGCGCGGCGGCCGAGGCACGGCGGCTCGCCGCGACCTTCCCCGGCGCGGTCGCGAAGGACGATCTGCCCTGGCGCGTGATCGCAGGCTTCGATGCGGACATCCGCGGCCATATCGAGCGCGACCGCCGGATCGAGGACGAGCGCGACCGCGTGCTGATGGCATCGGTCACCCTGGCCGAAGTCCCACCGGAAGCGGAGACGGAAGAGCGGGAGCGCGCGCGGCGGGGCCTCGTTCGGGCGGTGGATTATCTGGAGGAGGCGGTGCTGCGCTTCGGAATCCTCAACCGCGTCGCTGCCCAGCGCGGCTGCGGCGCAGCGGGCGATCCGGTGACCAGCAGTCGCTGACCCCGGCATCGGACGATAGCTTCCGGAGAGGGGGTGTTCGTCCGCTTCCCGCATTCGGCATGCACCGCCAGGACGCTCCGATCGGGATAGGGCGCGGTCGAGCGGTGGACGGCGCGCCTTTATCCTGTCGCTTTGCCCCCGTCGGCAGGATTCGTTCGTTCACGTCGAAGTTGACTAAAATCCCGGCCCGATTAGTGCCGGGCACCTCTTTACCAGAGATCGAAAATGCTGGACTAGATCGACTGAAGCTGATCGGTCGACTGTCTCGCATTTGTCATGCACGCCTTGATCGAATCCGGTCTGCGCCGCCCCTGGTACCGTCTCTGTCTGCCATCCGCGCTGGAAGAGCAGTACCGGGTGGAGACGGACCGCCGCAGCGGCCGGTACGCCCAGTCCTGGCTGGCCGTCTTCGCCCTCTTCAACGTCCTGTCCCTTGCACTGGACTACGACGTCTTCGGCCCGGACGCGTTCCAAGTGCCGCTTGCCCTGACGATGGGCGTGTTCTGCCCCGTCGTGCTGATCGCCATCGTGTCACTGCGCGGGTCGCCGACCATGCTGCGGATGGCGGGAGCCATGCTGGCGACGGTGCTCGTCGATATCGCCATCGCCCTCAACAGCGCGCGGCTCGCCCCGCCGGAGCACGCCGCGTCCTACATTATCCTCGCGGCGATCGTGCCCCTCCTCGTCGGACTCATCTTGCCGTTGCCGTTCCGACATACCGTCGTCTACTGCGCCATGTCCTTCGCGCTCTATGCCGGGCTGATCCTCGCCTTCGATCTCGCCGGGCCCGGACAGGCCGGCTTGCCGCTCCTCGTCTCGGGACTGATCCTGGTGCCGCTCAAGCTCGGGTATTCGCGGGAATGGGAGGCGAAGACGGTGTTTCTTCTCGGCCTGCGGGAGAGGCTCCAGGCGGAGGCGTTGGCCCGCGCCAATGCGCAGCTGACCATCCTGTCGGAGACGGATTCCCTCACGCGCCTGCCGAACCGGCGCCATTTCTCAGAACGCCTCGATCGGATGTGGCAGGTGGCCGCCGACGAGGGCCTCTGGCTCGGTGTCGTCTTCGTGGATATCGATCATTTCAAACCCTTCAACGACGCGGTCGGCCACCATGCCGGTGACGAATGCCTCGTCGCGGTGGCGGGTGTGCTCGGTTCGACGGTCGAGGCGAAGGGCGGGCTCATGGCACGCTACGGCGGCGAGGAGTTCGTCGCCTACCTGCCCGGGGTCGATCTCGGCGGGGCCATCGAGGCCGGAGAGGCGATCCGGGCTGCCGTGATGCAGCTCGCGCTGCCCCATCCCGGCCTTCAGCAAGGGGCACAGGTCACCGTGAGCGTCGGCGTCACGTCGGCCCACGGCTCCTCCCGCGCCTCTGGGATGAAAGTCAAGGACCTCCTCCGCGCCGCGGATCTCGCGCTCTACGCGGCGAAGACCGAGGGCCGCAATCGCGTGGCCGCCCTCGGCACCGCGGCCAACAGCAACCGTGCGCCGGCCGACGGCTCCGTGGCGAGCGACCTTCCCTGACGGCACGCCCGCGAACCGTTCCTCCCGCACGTCTCACCCTAAACTCCGCGAACATCGCACCGTCATGCGGGAGCTTGACGGGCGCGGGCGAGTTTGCCCCGGCGGGTTCGATGAGGAGCGAAGGGCGGATGCTGCTGGACGAGAACTGCGCCGCCGGTGTGCAGACCCTGCGCGGAGAGGGACCCGCGAGCCCTCGTGGGATGGTGGGGCCGCACCGGACAGACCGCGCGGTCGGCGTCCATCCTCGCCTCACGGCCGGCATCGCCGCCCCGGGTCGCGCCTACTGGGGCTTCGCCGCCGCGATCGGTGCCCTCGACGGGATCGGGCTGGCCTGGGCGGGGATCGTCGTCGAGCCCACCGGTTTCCTCGCGGCCTTCGGGGCGATCCTGCTGCTGCTCGGGGCAGCCTTGCTGTGCAGCCTCATCCGTGAGCCGAAGCTGCGGGCGATGGCCCTCGCGAGCGCCTACCTCCTCGCCGTCACCACGGCACTGGCGGTCCTCCACATCCTTGCCGCCCTTCCGGCCCTGCCGCTCGCCGACGATGCGCTGGCAAGTATCGAACGGGCCCTCGGCTTCGACGGCCCGGCCTACCTCGCCTTCCTGGCAGAGCATCCGGATCTGACCCGGCTCCTGGCGCTCGCCTATCATTCGAGCGGGCCGCAGATCGGGCTCGTCGTGATTGTTCTGAGCGCCTGCGGGCGCACGACGCGGCTCTGGACCTTCGCCCGCCTGTTCACCCTGACGCTCTCCGCCTGCATCCTCGTCTCGGCCTTCGTTCCGGCGGCCGGCACCTATGCGGCGGCGGCGGTCGAGGCCCGGCCTACGGGCGAGATGGAAACGGTCGGCGCGCTCTGGCATCTCGAGGCCCTGCGGGCCCTGCGCGAAGGCCACTTCCACAGTCTCGCTTTGTCGGAGATCCGCGGTCTCGTCACCTTCCCGTCGTTCCACGCGAGCCTTGCCGTCCTCACCGGATGGGCGCTCATGCCGCTGCCGGTGATCGGACCGCTCGCCCTGCTCCTCAACGCCGCGATCATCGTCGCTGCCATCGGCGCGGGAGGGCATTATCTGCCCGACGTGATGGCGGGCGCGGGCCTCGCCTTCGCCTTCGTGGCCTCGCGCTCCCGCTAGAGCATCGGCCCGAAAGGTGGGAGCCGGCTTTCGGAAAAAGCCGATGCATCACAATAACCTAGAGCATCGTGCCGGATCCGATATCCGACACGATGCTCTAGGATGCTGCCGACGGACCGGCCACTTTTTCCGCGGTCGGTGTCGAACCCGTACGGTGGCGCCCGATGCGTCGGGACCGGAGAGGGTCGGTGGGGGTGACGCGGATTGTCCGCCGGCCCCGGCACCCGTTACAGCGGGGTCCATGACAAGCGGGCTGCCTGCTCCCGGACGATGCCGATGACGTCCGTCCCCGACCCGTCCGCCGATCGTTCCCCCGACGTGCATGAGGGCAGCGACGGCTGGCTGTTCCTGACCGGCGGCACGAACCGCGTGATCGAACAATACCGGCGAACGGGCCTCTCCCGCCGCCTGCTCTGGCGCTGGCGTCGACTTCTGGCGCACCGGGTGAGGGCCTGCGCCCGGCTCGGTGCCACCTATATTCACGTCGTCGCCCCCGAGAAGCTGACGGTCTACGGCGATCATGCGCCGAGCTTGGCCTTCGATCCCGCCTCTGCACCCGTGCGGCGGCTTGCCCGCTGGCTGACGGCATCCCCGGGCGCCCGCGCCTTCGTCGATCTCGACGAGGCCTTCCGCGCGGCGCGGAACGGGCCGCCGCTCTACCTGCGCACCGACTCGCACTGGACGGTCCGGGGCAGCGAGATCGCCTATCGGGCGATCCTGTCCCGCATGGGTGTGACCCCGCGCGACGATCTCGAAGCCCGACGCACGGGTGGGACCGTTCCGTTCTCCGGCGATCTCGGACGCAAATGCGCGCCGATCCGGTTCGAGCAGGCCCCCGTCACCACCTTCGCGACGGGCGCTCGACGCATCCTGGCCAACGAACTGCTCACGGAGCTGGAGGCGCAGGGGCGCGGCATCGAGGCCCATCTCGGGGCGCATGCGGTGTTCCGCAACGACGATCCGAGGGCGGACCCCCGCCGACTCGTCATCTTCGGCGATTCATTCTGCCAGCATACCAGCTACAGTCCCGTGGCGACGCTGACCGCGTTGATGGCCGACCGCTTCCGCGAGGTCCATTTCCTGTGGTCGACCAGCATCGACTGGCACTATCTCGCCGCGGTGCGCCCGGATTTCGTCCTCGGCGAGATCGCCGAACGCTTCATGATCGATCTGCCACCCCGGGGCTTCCCGATCGAACGCCTGGCGGAACTCGCCCGCGCGCGGAAATTCACGGACGCGACGCCGCTTCCGCCTGACGCGCCCGCATCCGCGCCTGAAGCCGTTGGCGCCGCGCCGCGATGACCGTGCCGTTCACCTCGCCGCCGAACAGGAACATCGCGGCAAGCCAGTAGAGGAACACGAGGAACACCATCGCGGTGGCCAAACCTCCGTAGGTCGAGGCGTAGGCGTTCGAGAAGCGATCGAGGTAGAAGCCGAAGCCGAGGCCGGCGAGGAACCACAGCACCAGCGTCACGCCGATGCCGGGCAGCACCGCCAGCAGAGGGCGGCGCCCGGCGGCGACGAATTTGTGGGCGATCACCAGAACCAGCGCGATCAGGAACGCCGTCACCCCGATCCGCCCGATCGCCACCGTGAGCCCGAGCGGTTCCAGGCCCGGCGCCACGAACACGACCTGCCGCCAGAGCAGCGGCCCCAGCACCACCAGCAGGGCGAAGGCCAGCATCGCGAAGGCGCCGCACACGACGTAGCCGATCGATTCGAGGCGCGTCAGCCACCAAGGCCGCATCTCGCGCAACCCGTAGGCGCGATTGAGCCCAACCCGAAGGGATTCGACCCCGGAGGATGAGAAGTAGAGCGCCAGCACCGCACCCAGCGTCAGCACGCCGCCGCGCTGCTCGGTGAGGATGCGATGCACCTCGCCGACGATGGGCTTGGCGACCTCGCGCGGCACGGCGTCGAAGATCAGTGTCCCGGCCTCGTCGGCGAGCGACTTTGTGCCGAACAGGCCGGCGAGGGCCGCGAGCAGAATCAGGAACGGGAACAGCGACGTCAGCATCGACAGCGCGATGTGGCTCGCGATCGCCCAGCCGTCATGGGCGACGAAGCGCTGCGCGGCGAGGCTCGCCACGTCGAGGATCTTTCTGGGACGGCTCAAGGGAGGGGCGGATTCTGCGGTGGACGACGAGGGCCTCTCATACGGGCATTCGGGCGGGCCGCGTCAATCGCAGCGGGCGTCGGGGTGGCGGGATGGGAACCGAAACAGCCGGGGCTCGCCCTCACGATGCGTTGTGCACGCCTCGGCGATGTCGCGGCAAGACGTAGCCGCATAGCCAAAACGCTTGACCGGCCGTGCCGCCTTCTGAAGCCCTGCATCTCGGTCGACGCCGGATTCTGCTGCAGGATCAAAGGAGTTTATAATAAAGTGTATGATCGTCAAATGGATTGATATCGTTTCCTAATCTAGTCGTAGGATTCGACATAACTTCAATGAATTTTCAAAAATCATTATCTTTAGGAAAATCCTGCGCGCTTATAATCGTTGTGACACCATATGCGTGCTGCGCTCGGTCGTCTTGCTCGAAGGATTCTGCGATTAGACGCCACATTGAAGGTAGGAAAATCACATGAGCCTGACGTTCCTACGCCGCATATTTTTGACTGGGGGTGTCTTGCTGCTCCTTGCTTATTTCCTCGGCGTCATGATTGCCCTGCCGTCTAAGAATGGTCCCCAAATCATCATACCAACCGCGGCAAACCTCATACCCAATGCAGGCATGATTCTGCTGGTAATATCCGGTCTGATCGCCGCAGCAATGCGAGCAGGCTGGCGGCGAGCCGTGCCTTTGCTGAACCTCGCTCTCGTGATCCCCGTCGTGGGACTGTTGCTCGGTTTCGTTGAACTGACCCTCGTACGGCGCGAGATCGACCGCGTGATCCTTCCGGGTGGGCGGGTCGTATTGATGACGCTCGAGCCAGGGTTCACCGACACAAGCTTCGGGCTTTGGTGGCCGGATGGCTGGCGCTGGAAAGCGGTCTTCGATGCTGGCGACCAGATCACGTACTCGGAAGACGGTTCCTTCACGAGCGATCCGAGATTGGTCCTTACGCGGGATGGGCGGCACTTGATGATCCGCCGTGGTGGCATCTGGACGGATTGCTGGATGATCCAGCCTGAGATGACGTCGTCGGAGCCAACACCCTGTTTGGCTGGGGAGGGCAACAGCCCTGGAAGCCGGAGTGCATGGCTCGACCGTTCCGACCGCATCGCCGCTGCGATCGGTGCCGAGCCCGCGAGACCGTAATAGTCCCCCTTGCCCATCCGCTCGCCGTGGCGCGCGTCGCCTTGAGGCCGGTATGGCAGCCCGGACGGCCGGATGGTTGCCTTCCCCGGCCGCCTATGATGCGTGGCCTTCGCCATGCCCCCGTTTCTCACCGGGCTGATCCCGGCCGCCTTCGTCCTGATCTGGGCCTCGGGCTTCGTCGCCGCGCGCTACGTCGCGCCGCTCTCGGAGCCGCTGGTGTTCGTGGCGGCGCGCCTTTCCCTCGTCGCCCTCGTGCTGACCGGCATCGCGCTGGCGCTGCGGGCCCGATGGCCGAAGGATGGGCGCGGATGGCGCGACGGGCTGGTGGCGGGGGTGCTGATGCAGGGCATCTACGTCGCCGGGGTGTTCTGGTCGGTTAAGCACGGGTTGCCCTCAGGCATCGCGGCGCTCGTCGGCAGCCTGCAGCCGCTCCTGACCGCCGCCGCCTCCGAGCCGTTGCTCGGCGAGCGGGTCGGCCCAAGGCGCTGGGCGGGGATCGGGCTGGGCTTCCTCGGAGCCGGTCTGGTGCTGGCGCCGAAGCTCGGCGCCCTCGACCCCGCCGGCATTCCGCCGGTGGCCCTCGCTGTCTGCCTCGCCGCGATGCTCGCCATGACGGCGGGCACCCTGTGGCAGAAGCGCAAGGCGGCCAAGGCCGACCTCGTCACCAATGCGGCGATCCAGTTCATCGGCGGGGCCGCGTTTGCCGTGCCGCTGGCGCTCGTCGCCGGAGAGGCCTGGCCCGAGCTGAGCCTGCCCCTCGGCCTCGGCATGGCTTGGTCCGTGCTCGTCAACTCGGTCGCCGGCATCCTGCTGCTGATGGCGCTGATCCGGCGCGGCGCGGTGGCGGGCGTCGCCTCGCTGTTCTTCCTCGTGCCGCCGGTCTCGGCGGCCATCGCCTATCTGATGTTCGGTGAGACCCTGACCCTGGTCCAGATCGCCGGCATGGCGGTCGCCGCCGCAGGTGTCGCCGTAGCGAGCCGAAGCCGATGAACTGGATGATGAATTCAGTCCGGTTTCATCCAAAGGTATAGGCTGCGGCAAAGAAAATCGACTACTGCGCGGGCAATCCTGCCTATAATGAACCTAACCCGATCATTGCACAGGGAATGAGACATGGCCGCTTCTCCCGCCATTCAGCCCGCCAACGACCCGCAGGATTTCGTATCCCTCGCCCAGCAGGCCGCCGAAGGCGCCAAGGCCCTCGTCGCCGAGGCGACACAGCGCGTGAAGGCGCGCGTGGCCGGGCCTGAGGGCAAGCTCGACGCGGGCAAGCTGGAGCGCGAGCAGCACGCCGCGCACGGCCTCGCCTGGTTGACGACCTACGGTGAAGCGGTGCGCGAGCTCGCCGACTACGCCGCCCGCCTCCAGGGCGAGGGCCAGTTCGGCGAGACCGAGGCCCTGCTCGTGAAGATCGGCATGGGCGAGTATCTCGACCAGATGTTCTTCGGCATCCCGATGAGCCAGGGCGAGATGGTGCGCCCGACGAGTTCGCTCGGATTCACCGCCTCGGAACTCTCCGGCTTCCGCAACGCCGCCATCGAGACGATCACGGCCGAGGGCAACACCGCGGAGAACCGCGCGGCCCTCGTCGCCAAGATCCGCGAGGCGACCCGTTCGGGCGCCGCGACGATCGGTGCCTCCGGCCTCGACGAGGACATGGAGGCGATCCGCTCCGAGATGCGCCGCTTCGGCAAGGCCGAGGTCGTGGATCAGGCCCACGAATGGCACCTGAAGAACGACTACATCCCGATGGAGATCGTGGCGAAGATGGCCGAACTCGGCGTCTTCGGCCTCACCATCCCGGAGGAGTACGGCGGCATGGGCATGCCGAAGGCCGCCATGTGCGTGGTCTCGGAGGAGCTGTCGCGCGCCTATATCGGCGTCGGCTCGCTCGGCACCCGTTCGGAGATCGCCGCCGAGCTGATCCTGTGCGGCGGCACCGAGGAGCAGAAGCAGCGCTTCCTGCCGGGCATCGCCTCCGGCGACATCCTACCCACCGCCGTCTTCACCGAGCCGAATACCGGCTCCGACCTCGCCTCCCTGCGCACCAAGGCGGTGAAGGACGGCGACGTGTGGAAGATCTCGGGCAACAAGACCTGGATCACGCACCCCGTGCGCGCCGACATCATGACGGTGCTGGTCCGCACCAAGCCGGAGGAGAAGGGCCATCGCGGCCTCTCCATGCTCATCGCCGAGAAGCCGCGCGGCACCGACGAGGAGCCCTTCCCGGTCCAGGGTCTCACCGGCGGCGAGATCGAGGTGCTCGGCTACCGCGGCATGAAGGAGTACGAACTCTCCTTCGAGAATTTCGAGGTGCCCGGCGGCAATCTGCTCGGTGAAGTCGAGGGCAAGGGCTTTGCCCAGCTGATGCAGACCTTCGAGTCGGCCCGCATCCAGACCGCCGCCCGCGCCATCGGCGTCGCCCAGTCGGCCCTCGATATCGGCCTGCGCTACGCCGAGGAACGCGTCCAGTTCGGCAAGGCGCTGGTCGAGTTCCCGCGGGTCGCCGACAAGATCGCCATGATGGCGGTGGAGATCAACATCGCCCGCCAGCTCACTTACTTCTCGGCCCGCGAGAAGGACGAGGGCAAGCGCTGCGATCTCGAGGCCGGCATGGCGAAGCTCCTGGGCGCCCGCGTCGCCTGGGCGGCGGCGGACAACGCCCTGCAGATCCACGGCGGCAACGGCTTCGCGCTGGAGTACCAGATCAGCCGCGTGCTGTGCGACGCCCGCATCCTCTCGATCTTCGAGGGCGCGGCCGAGATCCAGGCCCAGGTCATCGCCCGTCGCCTGCTCGAGCAGTAAGCCTCTGTTTTTCTAAAGTGAAAGGCCCCGCCCGGACTGTCCGGGCGGGGCCTTTTTCATGTCGTGTGCGGGGCCATCACAGCCCTGGGAAGCGGCCGAGATCCAGGCGCCCCGCCTCCGCGCTGCCGAGCCGGGCGAACTGGCGCTCGATCGAGTCGGCATAGCCCGCAAGGGTGCGGTGCCAGCCCTGGGCCTGCGCCTCCAGGCCTGAGAAATCGCCGTTGCTGCCGAGGCTCTCACCGCGCGCGGTGGCGCGGGGTGTGGCCCGTACCGTCCGGTCGAGACCGGCGACCCGAGCCGAGGCTCGGCGTTCGGCAAGGCGTTCGGCCCTGGCCGGCCGCTCGCGCGGGGTCGCGGCCGCTTGGCGGGGGAGGCGCGTTTCGGCTGCGGCGACGCGACGCCCGCGATCGGTCCGAGCCGGCGGCGCGGCCTCGGAGGATTTGGCGGTCTCGCGGGGCGCCGGCGCCGCGGCGGTCCGAGCGGTGCGATCCCCCTCGTCGAGCATTGCCCGGCACGCCCCGCTCAGGCGCTCGCGCTCCCGCCGCAGACAGGCGGCGATGCGACCGGGATCGGGGATCGAGGACGCGCAGAGCCGGAACGCGTCCGGTCCGCAAGCCGCTCGCTGCGCCTCCGTCCCCTGTGCCAGGGCCGGCGGGGCGGCCAGCAGCGGCAGGAGCAGGGCGAGCTTCGGGATGGTGTTCAAGCGCGTGCCTCCGTTGCTTCGCGAACGGGGTACATCGCGTGTCACGGCCGACCCCGGACGCTCGGGTCACCGCTCATCCCTCGGGCGGCGGTGTATGCGGTGAGGAGACCACAGCACCGCGTCACGAGGCAAATCACGAGCGACGTGAAGAGGCGGGACCGATTGTCCTGAATCGGCATCGACCATCCATTTGTCGATGATCGACCCGCCCCGAAAGCATCCCGCCCCGTCACCGCCGCGGATCGGCGACCACCGTCACCGTTGGCCGTGCGCCGTGTCCTTGAACAGATCCTTGTGTTCCCGTGGCTGCGAGCGCCAATACTGCTTGGGTGCGCGCACCTGCGCCCCGAGTTCGGCCGCCGCGTGCCAGGGCCAGCGGGGATCGTAGAGCATGGCGCGGGCGAGCGAGACCGCATCGGCTTTCCCCTCCGTCAGGATCGCTTCGGCCTGAGCCGCCTCCGTGATGAGGCCGACGGCGATGGTGGTCAGGCCCGTCTCCGCCTTGATCCGCTCGGCGAAGGGCACCTGATAGCCCGGCCCGAGCGGGATCTTCTGGGCCGTGGAGAGGCCACCGGTCGAGACGTGGATCGCCGCCGCGCCCCGCGCCTTCAGGGCACGGGCGAGCTCCACCGTCTGGTCGAGATCCCAGCCCTCCTCGACCCAGTCGGTGGCCGAAACCCGCATCCAGACCGGCTTGCCGGCAGGCACCGCCGCGCGCACCGCCTCGAACACCTCGAGAGGGAAGCGCATCCGGTTCTCCAGGCTGCCGCCATAGGCGTCCTCGCGCCGGTTCGAGAGCGGCGAGAGGAACTGGTGCAGCAGGTAGCCGTGGGCGCCGTGGATCTCGAACCCCTCGATGCCGAGGCGCAGCGCCCGCTCCGCCGTAGCAACGAATCCGTCGCGCACCCGCTTCAATCCCTCCGCATCGAGGGCGTGGGGAGGAACCTCGTCCGCCGCATGGGCGAGGGCCGAGGGGGCCTCGGTGCGCCAGCCGTCGGGGGCGTCGGGGGCGATCTGCGCGCCGCCTTCCCAGGGAACGCGGCTCGACGCCTTCCGGCCGGCATGGTTGATCTGGATGGCGATGGGGATCGGCGCGTATTCGCGGATCGCGTCGAGGACCCGGGCGAGGGCCCGCTCCGTCGCCGCGTCGTAGAGGCCGAGATCGGCCGGCGAGATGCGGGCCTCCGGCGAGATGGCCGTGGCTTCCAGCGTCAGGAGGCCGGCGCCCGATTGGGCGAGTTGGCCGAGATGCGTCATGTGCCAATCGGTCGCCGCCCCGCCGCGGGCCGAGTACTGGCACATCGGCGCGATGATGATGCGGTTTTCCAGTTCGAGGTCGTCGAGGCGCAGGGGTTCGAACAGGCGGGCGGACATTGTGGAACTCCGGATCGTCTTGCCTCGGGCATTTGGGGTCTCGCACCGCTGCGGCCACCCCGCGGCCTTCCATCCGCCGACGCCCCTCCCATGTTCCCGCACGGATGACGGCGTGAACGGCGGAAGGAAGTGACGCGATGGGACTGCTGGTCGACGGCGTGTGGCGGGATCAGTGGTACGACACGGCCAAGACCGGCGGACGCTTCGAGCGTTCGGCGTCCGCTTTCCGCAACTGGGTCACGGCGGATGGCCGTCCCGGCCCGTCGGGGGAGGGCGGTTTCAAGGGCGAGGCCGGGCGCTATCACCTGACCGTTTCCCTCGCCTGTCCCTGGGCCCATCGCACGCTGATCGTGCGGGCCCTCAAGGGTTTGGAGGCGGCGATCAGCGTCTCGGTGGTCTCCCCGTACATGCGCGAGGAGGGCTGGGTGTTTCAGCCCGAAGCCGCGGGCGGCGTTCCGGGAGCGACCGCGGACGACCTGTTCGGCGTCGAGCGCCTCTATGAACTCTACCAGCGGGCCAAGCCCGACTATAGCGGCCGCGTGACCGTGCCGGTTCTGTGGGACCGCGAGCGAAACACGATCGTCTCCAACGAATCCGCCGAGATCATCCGGATGCTCAACGATGCCTTCGGCGGCAGCGGGCCGGACCTCTACCCGGACGACCTCCGCAGCGCGATCGATGCGGTCAATGCCCGCGTCTACGACCGGGTCAACAACGGCGTCTACAAAGCGGGCTTCGCCACGAAGCAGGAGGCCTACGAAGAGGCGTTTCTCGCCCTGTTCGAGGAACTCGACGCCCTGGAGGAGCGGCTGGACCGGCAGCGCTACCTCTGCGGCGCGCGGCTCACGGAGGCCGATCTTCGCCTGTTCACGACGCTGGTGCGGTTCGATGCTGTCTATGTCGGTCACTTCAAGTGCAACCGGCAGCGTATCGCCGATTACCCGAACCTCTCGAATTACCTGCGCGACCTCTACGCCTTGCCCGGCATCGCCGCGACGGTGAACCTCGATCACATCAAGCGCCACTATTACGGCAGCCACCCGACCATCAACCCGACCGGGATCGTGCCGCTCGGCCCCGAACTCGACTTCACTGCGGGAAACGATCGCGCCCGGCGCTTCGGCGCTTGAAGCGGAGCGCTCCGAGAACACATAGCGCCGACAGATTCGACAAGAAGCCGTGCCATGCACGGCCGGACCGGAGGAACCGACACCATGACGATCCGTGCCGTCCCCATCCTCGTGCTGCTCGGCGCGTTCGCGACCGGGCCGGCGATCGCGCAGCAGGGGGCCGAGATCAAGATGACCGGCCAGTGCGAGCGCTTGGTGATCGCCGACAAGGACATCACGCAGAACTGCAAGGAGCAGGTCGTCAACACCGTCACGCGCGGCCGCACCACCTTCGATTTCGCGGCCTGGGACGGTCAGACGCTGAGCTTCAGCGGATCCGGCGCTCAGCATGAGGCCACCGAGGAGACCGAGCAGTTGCAGCCGGTCAGCCTCGTGGTATCCGGATTGAAGAACAGCGACGGCATCGTGCGCAGCCCCGCTCCGGCCGTCGGCGCCTGCCGCTTCTCGAGCCCGCAGCCCGGCAAGACGCAGATCGCCTGTGAGGCGACGTCCCAGGGCAAGACCTATGCGGGCGTGTTCGTGACCGATGCCAAGACGGATTCGAAGGCCGGCGGCGACGGGACCAAGGGCGCGACCGAAGGGACCAAGCCCTGATCTGACGGCCATCCCCGCCTGCCGGAAAACCGCTGGTCAGGCCGGGGCGCCGGCCCCATGTAACGCGAGCGATCCAACGCACGCGAAACATGTTCCGACTTTGAGGGCTCCATGCTCGAAGCCAACCCCGCCGCCGGTGCACCTCCCGCCGCCGGCCTGATCAAGGACACCACCACCGCGGGGTTCCAGCAGGATGTCATTGCCGAATCGATGAACCAGCCGGTCATCGTCGATTTCTGGGCGCCCTGGTGCGGCCCGTGCAAGCAACTGACGCCGGTCCTCGAGAAGGTGGTGAATGCGGCGGGGGGGCGGGTGAAGCTCGCCAAGCTGAACATCGACGAGCATCCGGGCGTGTGGCAGCAGATCGGCCAGCAATTGGGCCTGCAATCGATTCCCGCCGTGATCGCGATCGATCGCGGGCGGCCGGTCGATGCCTTCATGGGAGCGGTGCCGGAATCCGAGGTGCGCGCCTTCGTCGATCGGCTCGCTGGACCCTCCGAGATCGACCAAGTCCTCGAAGAAGCCGCGGCGGTGGCCTCGGCCGGTGACTTGGCCTCCGCCGCCGAACTCTACGCCGCAGTTTTGCGCGAGGAGCCCGCCAACCTCACGGCGCTTGCCGGCCTCGCCAAGACACAGCTCGAACTCGGCGAGACCGAGAATGCCCGTCAGGTCCTCGCGATGGTGCCGGCGGACAAGGCCGAGGACCCGGCCCTGGCCGGCGTGCGCGCCGCCCTCGAACTGGCCGACCAAGCGGAAAGTCTCGGCGACCTTGCCGGCCTGCAGAAGCGGATCGAGGCCGATCCGAACGATCATCAGGCTCGCTTCGACCTCGCGTTGGGGCTCAACGCTGCGGGCAAGCGCGACGAGGCGGTGGACCAACTCGTCGCCATCGCCCGGGCCGATCGCTCTTGGAACGAGGATGCGGCGCGCAAGCAGATGCTCCAGTTCTTCGAGGCCTGGGGTCTGATGGATCCGGCCGCGATCCGCGGTCGGCGCCAACTCTCGACGATCCTGTTCTCGTGATCGCGGGACGCCCCATCGGCTCGCGGGGGAGACGCGCATGACCACGCAGACGAGCATCAAGTCGCCCGCGGATTGCCCCGCCGTCATTCCGGTTTTCCCGCTTCCGGGCGCGCTGCTGCTGCCGCGGGGACAGATGCCGCTCAACATCTTCGAGCCGCGCTACCTCGCGATGATCGATGATGCGCTCCGCACGGACCGGATCATCGGCATGATCCAGCCCGACGCGGAGGGGGGCGGACCGCCGATGGCGCCGAAGCTCTACCGTGTCGGCTGTGCCGGCCGGATCAGTCAGTTCGCCGAGACCGGCGACGGGCGCTACCTGATCTCCCTGACCGGCGTCAGCCGCTTCCGGATCGAGAGCGAGCTCGCCGTCACCACCGCCTATCGCCGCTGCCACGTCTCCTACGACGCCTTCGCCACCGATTTCGAGCCGCGGGCCGGCGAGGAAGCGGTCGACCGCGACGGCGTCCTGCGGGCCCTGCGCCGGTTCGTCGAAGCCAACGATCTTCAGGTCGATTGGTCGGGAATCGAGGAGGCGCCCAACGAAGCCCTCGTCAACGCCCTCTGCATGATGAGCCCGTTCGGCGTCCGCGAGAAGCAGGCGATGCTGGAAGCCGCCGATCTCAAGACCCGCGCCGAGGTGCTCGTCGCCGTCACCGAGATGGAGCTGGTGCGGGCGAGCGGCGGACCCGAACCGACGCTGCAATAGCGATTTCGCGTGGGCGCCCCGGCCGGTTCCGGCTATGGGGCGACGCGGATTGTTCCCGATAACCCGGAAGAGACCATGGCCGATAGCGCTGTCCCCCCCGTCGAGGCGACCCGGGTTGATCCCCGCCTGCTCGAACTCTTGGTCTGCCCGCTGACGAAGGAGCCGCTCGAATACGACGCGGCGCGTGAGGAACTGATCAGCCGTTCGGCCAAGCTCGCCTACCCGATCCGCGACGGCATCCCGATCATGCTGCCGGAAGAAGCCCGCTCGCTCACGGACTGATCGCGGCTCTCACGCGACACGGCTCCTCGTCCTGAAATGCCCGCCTGACGCGGTTCAGGATGAGGAAACGGGCGGGAACGAAGGCATGAAAAAGGGGCGTCCGGTTCCCACCGGACGCCCCTCTTGTTTCATCGGACGACTCAGCGGCCCTGCTGGATCGCAGAAAGGATCCAGGGAGCGTTCGGCTCACGCAGGAACGTCCAGAACTCCTTGGCTTCCTGGGCACCGTTCTCGACGTGGCGGTTCGTGGCACGCTCGAACACCTCGTCGCGCAGCGAGAACCGCATGGCGACGGTCGCGTACTCGACACGACCCTCGCGCCACGCCTCGGACAGGTCGCCCTGAAGCAGCTTCACATCGGAGATGCGGTTGACCACGCCGCGGGCGGCGTTGGCACGCAACTCCTCCTCGAAGTACCCGACCATCTCCGGCGTCGCGAGGCGGCGCAGAGTGGCGACATCCTCACGCCCGTAGGCGTCCTGGATCTCGTACAGGTTGCGCTCGAACGCCTGGAAGTCGTTCGGCTGCACCTGGATCGGCTGCGGACGAGCACCGCCGGCATAGGAGCCGCCCATCGGGTTCATGCCGCCCTGCATTCCACCCGGCATGCCGCCGCCCTGCGCCGGGTTGTTCGGCTCGAGGCTGGAGCGGGCATGGGCGTTGGAATTGCCGGCCATGGCCGTCTGCGGGCCCTGCTGGCGGCGGCGGAAGAACCGCACCACGAACATGACGACGAGCGCGAGCAGACCGATCTGCAGGATCAGGCCGAGGAACGAGGCGATACCGCCCAAGCCCCCGGAGAAACCTGCGCCGAGCAGCGCGCCAAACAGGCCCGCGCCGAGCAGGCCCGCCATGAAGCCACCGCCGAAGCGCGGCCGGTTGGGAGCGGCCATGCCCGGATTGGTCATGCCCGGGCTCGGGCTCGTCTGCGAACGCTGCATCGGCGCGCCCATCGTGCCCGGCGAGGTCGCCGTGCCCGCCGGGGGAGCATAGGTCTTGGAGCCGCGGGAGCCGAAGCTCGATCCGCCGCCGCCCGGCCGCGCCTCGACAACGGGCGCCGCCACGGCGAGCGAGGCCGCGAGCGCGAGGAGGGTCACGACGCGCTTGGTACGCGCGGGGGAGGAAGCCATCGGGTAAACCTCGGGTCACCATCATGAGAGCGGGCGGGAACTCGCCCTCTCGAAGATGGTGACGCGTGAGGCGGGTTTTTAGTCCGCTTCCAGAGTCATCCTGTCCATTTCATCCCGCTGCCGGGAAGACGAGGCGCACGGTGGCGCCCTCACCGGCGCGGCTGTCGATGGAGATGGTGCCGTTCTGCCGCTTCATCAGGCCATGGACGATGGCGAGCCCGGCCCCGCGCCCGGCCTCCCGGGTGGTGGCGAAGGGGGCGAGGGCCCGTGCCTGCATCTCCGGCGACAGACCGTGGCCGGTATCCGAGACCGTCAGCACCACCGCGCCCGCATCGGGCCGCTGCAATGTCCGGTCGCCGGGTTCGATCGCCGACAGGCGCACGGAAACCTTGCCCTCGCCCGCCATCGCCTCACAGGCATTGGCGAGGATGTGGCCGAGCGCCAATTCGACCTGACTCGGATTGCAGAGGGCCGGCGGGAGCCCGTCTGGGATCGACAGATCGAGGCTGATGCGCGGCGGGAGGCCGGGGCGCAGCCGGTCGAGGGCCGCCCGCACGGTCTCGCCGAGATTGACCGGGCGCAGGTCCGGCGCGATGCGGCGGGAATGGGCGAGCAGTTGCCGCGTCAGCACGGCGGCGCGCTCGGAGGCTTCGGTCGAGCGGGTGACCGCGCGCTGGATGAACGGCTCCTGACGGTCGCCCAGACGGCCCTTTAGCCCGTCGATGTAGCCGATCAGGATCTGGAGGAAGTTGTTGAACTCGTGGGCGACGCTGTTGGTGAGCAGCCCCAACGCTTCCCGCTGCCGCGACAGGGCGAGTGCCCCTTCCGCCTCCCGGCAACGGCTGATGTCGACGATCTGGCCCAGGAGCCGTCGTTCGCCCGCCCGTGCAACGAGATGCAATTCGCCCCAGAACGACGCGCCGTCCCGCCGGGCAAACAGCAATTCCGCCTTGAGTGGTTCACCGGGCGCCGCGTTCCCGTTCAGGGCGTCGCGCAGGATCGTCCAGCCGGAATGATCCGCGTGCCGGCATTCGAGGCATGCGAGCGGTTGGCCCACCAGATCGGTGTCCGAGAAGCCCGTCAATGCGAGCAGGGCCGGATTGACGGCGAGGATCGTCGGTTCAGCGTCCCCGGTCCCGACCACCAGGGAGGGCAGCGGCAGAGCCGCCAGAAGAGCGTCCTCGGGAAGCGCGGTCATGCGGGCGTGGCTGCCGAAAGCCGGGCCGCGGGAGCCCTGGAAGCTTGATCGATAGCCGCTTTGGCCGCCCGCCGATACTCCCGACGCGGCGGGCTCGACGCCGCGCCCGTCGTCAGCGGTTGGCCGTGGTGACCGGCGAGGCGCCGTTGTTGAGGGTCACCCACGCCTTGCCGTCCTGGCCCTCGCGCTTGACGAAGCTGTAGCCGGTGCGCTGCCAGGGCAGCACCGCATTGGTCTTGTTGTCGAGGATCAGATCGCCCCGGTCGGTGCGCACCATCAGCACGGCGTGGCCCTCGCCGATCTCATCGATCACCACCGTCATGCGCAGGGCTCGCCGCGGCAGCCGCCGCTCGATCAGCAGGCGCCGCTTGAGGAGCTGGATATCCTCGCAATCGCCGAAACCGTCGTCGGGGAAGTCCCAGCGATCGACGACGCCCCAATGGGCCGCGTCGGTGATCGGCTTGATGCGGGCGTTGACCCGCCGATTCACGCTGGCCAGCGTCTGCCACAGGGCGGGCGTCAGGGCGATGACGGCCGGTTCCGAGGTGTCGACCGCGCATTCGGCCGGATAGCGGGCGCAGAAATCGTTCCAGGCGGCGACGGGACGGGCGGGTGCGCCCTGCTCGGCGGCGGTGCCGGTCTCGGGCAGGGACGCCACCGTCTGGGCCTGGGTGGTCGCTCCACCGAGGAGCAGGATCGCCCCGACGAACGACAGCTGGGCCGCCCGGCGCAGGCGCTGGCCCACCACCCCGCGGGAGAACGCCGATCCGTCGCCGACGCCCCGAAGCACCGCGTACCGCATGGCCGAACGTCCTGCCGCCCTCGTTTCACGGTAAAGCTTGCACGAGCCCGCGCCCGGCTCAATACGAAAGTGAAGAAAGGGTGACACAGGGCGCCCGCTTTCCCGTGCCGGAACAGGACATCTTCGCTCGGGCTGGCAATCGCGCCACACCGGAGCCGCCTGGATCCCGCGCGATACGATCCTCTTGCTTACCTCTCGCTGTCGGGCATCAGCGGCCTGTCGCTACTGACGGCGATCTTCGCTCGGAACGACGCCGGGTTCTGTCCGATATCGGTGTTCGCCAGGTCGACAGTGCGCCTCGAGCCTGCCGGCTCACCGGCACGGAGAATGACGGGGGTGAGGGTCGCCCTGCCTGACCGGCACGCCGCCGGGCGGGACCTCACCGGTTGGCGGTGGTGACCGGCGAACTCGCGCCGCCCAGGGAGACCCAAGCGAGGCTGTCCTGGCCCTCGCGCTTGATGAAGACGTAGCCGGTCTCGTGCCAGGCGGTGATCGCGCTGGTCTTGTTGTCGAGCACGTAGTCGCCGCGGTCGGTGATGAGGGTGAGCACGGCGTGGCCCTCGCCCTTCTCGTCGATCACGACCGTCATCCGCATGGCGCGCCGCGGCAGGCCCGCCTCGGCGAGGAGGCGACGCTTCAGCAGCTGGAAATCCTCGCAATCGCCCGAACCGTCTTCGGCGAGATCCCAGCGGTCGGGGCGACCCCAATGCTCCTGATCGGTGACCGGACGGATCTGGCGGTTCACGCGCCGGTTCACGGAGACGATGGTGGCCCAGACCGCCGGGGTGAGGGTGATGCGGGCGGGCTCGGCGCGGTTGAAGGCGCATTCGGCCGCATAATTCTGGCAGAACTCGACCCAGGCCACGATCGGCCGGGCTTCCGCGCCGGGGGTGAGACCGATGTTGGCATTGGGAAGGGACGTCGGGAGCGCCGCCAGCGTCTGCGCCTGGGCGGTACCGAGAAGGCCGGCGCCGATGGCGAGGGCGGCGAACAAAGCCGCTTTCAGTCCGGCCTTGAAGTATCCCATGTCGGCGTTGCGCATCGCGGCTGTCCTTCGAACACAGCCAGGATGTCGCCGCACCCCCTCCGCCGCGCTGAAGCCGATGCGCGCAATTTTATCGATTCGCCGCCTCCGAAACGGCTCCGCTTGGAAGGGCGAAAAGGTACTCAGGGCGCTCCCGCAAATCCGCAGGATCGGATTCAGCCGCTGCTAACTCTGCCCATGGCTGCGGTGACGGCGAGATCGGCCCTCGGGCGCCCGCAACATCCCGGAAGAGCTCCCCTCACGCGAAACGCCGTTTCGCGCGCCGGTCGGAGACGGGTCGCAGAGAAAGAGTCCACGCCCGGCATGGGTGCTGTCGTGTGACGCGACGGCGGTGTGAAGCCAGGATGCGCCGATCCGGCGGGCATGCTGCGCGATCCGCCATCTTGCGGAATCCGCAGCTCGGCCGATGGACAGCCTGCTCTCCTCGACGGCCGTGGCCGGAAGCTCAGAGGGTGATGCCCTCGTGGAAGCGGTCGGGGGAGATCGGCAGCATGAACTGGGCGCCGATACCGCCCTCGAAGTAGCGCACCACCCGGCCGGGCGTGGAGCCGACCATCACGGCGGTGCCGATCGGCGGCGTCGTCGTGGTCGCGAGCGCGACACCCGACATTGAGATGTCGATGACGCGGGCCGGGACCGTCCGCCCGGAATCCAGCCGCAACTGCACGCCGGGATTGGTCGGCACGAGGCGCTCGTGGGTGCGGCCCTCCGGCAGTCCGAGATTCTCCCGATTGGCCAGCCACATGAGCTGCGAGGCGATCTTGTCGCGCTTGCGCGGGGTGGCGTTGAGCTGCATCGCGAAGCCGTTGGGCGGATGGCGCACGATCACGCCTTCCAGCCGTCCGATCTGCTCCAGATAGAGCACCACACGCTCACCCACGGCGCCGAGGACGGCGCAGGTCACGCGGACGCCCCCCGGCGACATGTCCACGGTCTGGCAGGGATATTCGCGCCGGTCGGAGAGCATGTAACGGCCGAGCAGCTCGGTACGCACCCGCTGATGGCGCCGCTGCTCGGCGACGCGAAGGGCGGTCCCGTTATGGGAGGGCTCGATCATGGTGGTCCGACGGTCGATGAGATGAGTCATCTCACATGGATCAATACCGTCGGGCGGGTTACGAAACACTTGCCTCTGGGCGGACATTTCTCGCTGGTTGTGGTGGCTTGCCTCTTTCAAGCACCGCTGCGTCCACCTTCGTGGACGAGAAGATGTCCGAATCGGACCGGGCGGACATCATTGGCAGGCTCCGGCAAGCCTTCGACGAAAGGGCGGGAAGCCGCCTCGGTCTTGGCCGGCGCCAGCACCCGTTGCGAGATCGTCTCGACATGCAGGATCGGGCGGATCCCGAGCCAGGGTGGGATGGTGTGGGGGCTCAGGGCTCCCAGCATGCGGGCTTCGGTCTTGCCGCGATGGCGCAGGGGGAGGAGCACCAGTTCGAGGTCGAGGCTCTCGCCGCGGGCGGTGCGCCCGGTGAGACCGGCGACCATCCCGACCGTGTCGACGTTGACCGTCTCGACGAGGTGCCACGGGTCGGCTTCGGTGCCCCGCACCCTTTCGTCCCAGAGCGCGGAGATGTGGCCGCCGCGCAATTCGCGGCCGAACAGGGCACAGAGGCGGGTGCCGGCCAACCGCACCGTACAGGAGCGGCGAGCCGGATCGATTTCGAGAATAAAGCTGTCGGCCAAAAGGTTTCGGATCTCGCCCGGCTCGATCTCCCCTCGTTCCGGGGCGGAGCGAGGGCCCCGCAGGCGGTTCCAGTAGGCGTGGAGCTGGCGGCTGGTCGGATGCTTCATGATGTTCCGCATCGGTACGGTCCGCTCCGTTACGGAGCTATAACGGTTCGATGCGGGTCGGATTTCATGGTCCGACCCGCCACTCCCGTCCTTCTCCGCACACTTTATGCTCGGTACCCCGCCGCCGCGCGGGCAACCCTTTCTTAACCTTAACAGGAAGTTGACGGCGGCCCACACTTGCCGTCCGCCGGCCTCCTTGAGACGATCGACGCGTCGAGAGCGATGTCGACGCCAACACTTCGGGCGGGGTCCTGACGGATCGCCGGCCGCACGGGAGGGCTCCGACGAGGACCCTCCCGTGCCTTTCCTCGGCGGATGCGGCGCGGCACCGCGCGGAATCGGCCGCCCCGGGGCTTGCAGGTCGGCGCGGTCCGCCGACATGGTGCGGCATGGATGCCTCTCCCGACCTGCCGCGCCAGGGCCGCGTACCCGTCTTCAACCTGCCGGGGATCGTCACCGCCTCGATCGCGGTGATTGCGGGCATTCACGTCGTGCGCAGCGTGCTGCCGGACAGCTTCGACCTGTCGGTTCTCCTCGACCTCGCCTTCATCCCGGCGCGCTGGACCGCTTCCCTCGACCCGTCGCGGGCGGCCGACATCGTCAGGGCTGCCGGTGAGGCGGCGGGCGATCCCGCCATCTCGGCCGCGAGGCAGGAATTTGCCCGCTACCTCGTGTCCGACCCTTCGGCGATGCCCTGGACCTTCGTCAGCTACGCGCTGCTGCACGGCTCGTGGATGCACCTGATCTTCAACTCGGTCTGGCTCGCCGCCTTCGGGGCGCCGGTCGCCCGGCGCTACGGAGCCCTGCGATACGGGCTGCTGGCCCTCGCCGGGATCGTGGCCGGTGCCGGTCTCCACCTCGTCCTCGATCCGGAGAGCGCGATGCCCCTGGTGGGGGCTTCGGCGGGCATCTCGGCGCTGATGGCGGCCGCGGCCCGCTTCGTGTTCCAGCCGCCGCCCCCCTTCGCGGCCGCCGCCCCCTGGCATTTGCCGCCGCGACCGCCCCTGCAGACCATCCCCGAATTGTTGCAGAATCGCACGGCGATGCTGTTCCTCGGCGTCCTGCTCGGGACGAACCTGCTGTTCGGCCTGCTGGCCCTGCCGCTGGGCGGCAGCGAGGGACCGATCGCCTGGGACGCCCATCTCGGGGGCTTCGTCGCCGGCTTCTTCCTGCTGCCTCTGATGGAGCCGAGGGGGCGCCGCTGAAGCCGGGCAGCGTGGGTGAAACCGTGCCCTTTGGGCGACACCTTCCGCCGGAGGCGCCCCTCGGATCGCTTCGCTGGCAATAAACCGGCCCGCTATCCGTCAGGATTCGTAGGCGCGGCGACGGTCGCTGCGCGTCCGACGGAGCTTTATCCCCGGTGACACGTCGCATCCTCGCCGTCCTCCTGTCCTCCGTCGCAGCCGGTCCCGCCCTTGCCGGATCCGCCGCTCAACCGGGCCAGACGATCGGCCTGCCGGTCGGTGCACAGCTGCCCGTCGGCCTCTACTTCGTGAATACCTCGAGCTTCGGCATACGGGATACGCTTCCGCGCGACTCGGAGAGCAACGTCAATCTGCCGACCTTCGCCTGGGCGACGCCGTGGAACATCCTCGACGCCCGCCTCCAGTTCTTCGTCACCCAGCCGGTCGCCGCCTCCAGCGCGCGCGGGGCGCCCTACAACAGCGGCATCGGCCAGACGCTCCTCGCCGCCCAGCTCGCCTGGAACCTCGGCAACGATATCGGTGTGAGCTACCTGTTCGGCGGTTACCTGCCGATCGAGACGCAATTCCTGACGCAGTCCGCCTCGCTGAGCCATCGCTTCGCGATCAGCTACACGGGCAACGACTTAAACATCACCGCAAACATGCTCTACGGCGTCTTCCTCGACACCCGCTCACCCTCGGGGACGCTTTATCCCGACTACATCAACCTCGACCTGACCATGACGAAGAAGTTCGGCAAGTGGCAGGTCGGCCCCGTCGCCTTCGCCTCGACCGATCTGCCGACCGGCGTGGCAAGCTATCGGCCGCAGGGGCAGATCGCGGTGGGGGGCCTCGTCGGCTACAATTTCGGGCCGGTGAACCTCCAGGCCTACGTCACCCGCGACGTCGTCGAGCGGAACTACGGTGGCCACGAAACCCGAGGATGGCTGCGCGCCATCGTTCCGCTCTACCAAGACAAGAGCGAAGCCGCGCCGAACCGCACCACGGTGACACGCCGCCAGTCGCAGTAGAGCGTCTGCCTGCCCTGACGCGCGGGGGAACCGAGTGCACCCCCGCGCGGTCTCCCCTCGGGGTATGTGGAAATTTCGTTCCGTATGACAGGCTGAACTGACAGGTTATTCTGCAAGAAGCGCTTGCCAGTGCGGCCGAGGTGCCACACAATCGCCTTATCCGAGGCGGGGCCAACCCGTCCTGATCGCTCTCGCGCCGTGGGGCTGTCGGCGCGATCCAACGGGAGGGGAGTTCATGAGCGTTGGGCGTATTCTCGCGGAGAAGGGCGCATCCGTCATCACGGTGCCGCCTCACCGCACCATCGACGAAGCCATTCACCTGCTCGCCGAGAAGCGCATCGGCGCCCTCGTCGTCGGCGATTCCGGCGGCCGCCTGATCGGAATCCTGTCGGAGCGCGATGTCATGCGCGCGCTTGCCTGTGACGGCGCCAGCGCCTTCGACCAGCCGATCTCCCGCTACATGACCGCGAAGGTCGTCACCTGCACCCGTCGCACCTCGATCGAGGAGGTGATGGAGACGATGACGGAGGGGCGCTTCCGCCACCTGCCGGTGGTGGAGGATGGGCAATTGCTCGGCGTCGTTTCGATCGGCGACGTCGTCAAACGCCGCATCGCCGCCGTCGAGGCGGAACATCAGGCGATGCGCGACTACATCACGATGGCCTGATCCTGTATCGGCCGGCGGCCTCGATCCGGGTCTGTGACCGCGCCGCATCCGTCCCGACGCGCGGAGACTTAATCAACGCGTCGGGATCTGGCCGACCGGCAGGCCGTCAGCAGCGGGCCGCCGCGCCCTCGATCATCCGGCGGATCTCCGGCACGGCTGCCCGACCGGCCTGACGGCCGAGCTCGATGCCGAACTCGGCCCGATGGAATTCGAATTGGCCGAACTCGCCGAGCCGCGGCCGGATCGACACGTCCGGCGGCTCGCTCGCCAACCGGGCACGCGAGATCCGATCCTGCGTGATGTTGAAGGCGTCCAGCATGACACGGGCGACGCCGGGTGCCGCGCGTCCCGTGTCCCCCGGTGGCTTGGGCCGGGCGCGGCGGCCCATCAGGCGCCGGCTCGCCCCGCTCAGGAGGGCCCAGCGACCCCTGCGCCGGACGGTGGCCTCCAGCGTCCGCTCGATCTCTTCCTCGTCGGGCAAGGCCCGCTCGTCCACGGGCTCCTCGGGATCGAGGCCGGGTCGGATCACGCGGGCGCGCGGGCGGGTCTCGCAGGAGAGGTTCACGCAGATCACCAGATCGGCGCCGAGCTCCCGCGCGAGCCGAACCGGCACGGGATTGACCAGGGTCCCATCCATCAGGAGACGCCCCTCAAGGGCGACCGGCGGAAAGATGCCGGGGATCGCGTAGGAGGCGCGCACGGCCTCGACGAGCGGCCCCCGCGTCAGCCAGACCTCGTGCCCGGTGCCGAGTTCGGTGGCCACGCTCGCGAAGGCCAAAGGCAGCCGCTCGATATGAAAGCCGGTCAGTTCTCGAGCGAGCCTGTGCCGCAGGCGTTCGCCGGCGATCAGTCCCGAGCCGGTCAGCCGTGGATCGATCATCCCCATCACCCGGCGGCGGGTGAGCGAGAGCGCGAAATCCTTGAGGGCACCGATCCGCCCGGCGGCGTAGGCCCCACCGACCACGGCGCCGATCGAGCAGCCGGATACCACCTCGGGAAAGATGCCGGCCTCTTCCAGTGCCTCGATCACGCCAATATGCGACCAGCCCCGGGCCGAGCCTCCGCCGAGGGCGAGACCGATCCGCGGTGCGCGGGTGCGCGGGACCACCGGCTCCACGGCCCCTGCCGGAATCATCCGCGGCATGGGACCGGGCGCCTCCAGCCTCATCGAGGCGGATCGATATGCGCGAGGAAAGCGGTGCCGGTCTCGGGATCGCGCGCGACGGCGCGATAGAAGCAGGACCGGCGCCCGGTATGGCAGCATCCGCCATCCCCGCCGACCTCGACCCGAATCAACAGCGCATCCTGATCGCAGTCGATCTGCATCTCCACGATGCGCTGGATTTGGCCGGAGGTCGCGCCCTTGTGCCAGAGCTCCCGGCGGGAGCGCGACCAGTACCAAGCCTCGCCGGTCTCGAGGCTGCGGGCGAGCGATTCGGCATTCATATGGGCGAGCATTAGGATCTGCCCGTCTTGGGCATCGACGGTGATGCAGGTGATCAGCCCATCCGCGCCGAAGCGCGGGGTGAGCCGGGTGCCCTCCTCGACCTCGGCATGGGTGCCGGGCTTCTCGAACAAGTCCGTCATCGTCGGCGGACCGCTCAGGCCTTGTGGCCGCGTACGAGGGTCAGGAAGCGAACCTGCTCGCTCGGATCCTGCTTGTAGACGCCGCGGAACTGCGTGGTGATCGTCGAGACGCCGGCCTTCTGGACGCCGCGCATCGCCATGCAGAGATGCTCGGCCTCGATCATCACGGCGCAGCCGCGCGGCTGGAGGATGCTCTCGATCGTGTCGGCGATCTGGGCCGTCATGGTCTCCTGCGTCTGCAGACGACGGGCGAAGGCATCGACCACGCGGGCGAGCTTCGAGAGGCCGACGACGCCCTTGGTCGGATAGTAGGCGATGTGGGCGAGCCCCATGAACGGCACCATGTGGTGCTCGCAATGGGAGTAGAACGGGATGTCGCGCACCAGCACGACGTCCGAATATCCCTCGACTTCCTCGAACACCCGCTCCAGCAGCGCGTCGGCGTCCGTCCGGTAGCCGCCGAAGAGCTGCTCGTAGGCCTTCACCACGCGCTTGGGCGTGTCGATCAGACCCTCGCGGGTCGGATCGTCGCCGGCCCAGCGCAGCAGCGTGCGCACGGCAGCCTCCGCCTCCTGACGGCTCGGACGACCGAGCGCGATCTCGTTCGGCACCCGTTGGGCCGAATCGGGGAGGGGGGCGATGTTGGCCGATCCCTCGGGCCGACCGGGGTCGTTGGCACCCTGCATCCCATCGAGGCCGACGGCGCTCGTGCGTCGCTCGTCGTCGCTCATGCCGTAGGAGAGGGATTTGAGGGCGGCATCCATGGCATCTCCGGCCTTCGCGACACGGGCCTTCATGGTCGTGCTGTCGGGCTTGGCGTACATCGTCGATCCGTCCCGGCGCTTCTCACTTCAAGTGCCGACGCCCTCGAACGATCCTATTCCGGGGTCAGGGCGTGACCGGGGTCGACGGTGCCATTCTCGCGAAACGGCTTCGTCGCGCCTATATCGTCGCATTCGCGCCGTCACGCAATGCACGGCACGCGCATCCGGCTCAACGTTTCCTCGACTCCTCCCCCGCATCGGCGCCGTGGACAAGAAGGTCCGCCATGATCGACGACATCTACAACCGCCGCATCCTCGAACTCGCCGCCGACATCCCCCGGCTCGGGCGGCTGCCGAAGCCGGATGCCACGGCGACCGCGCATTCCAAGCTCTGCGGCTCGACCGTGACGGTGGATCTCGCCACCGATGCGGCGGGTACCGTCACCGACTTCGCCCACGACGTGAAGGCCTGCGCCCTCGGCCAAGCCTCCTCCTCGCTGATGGCCCGCCACGTGGTCGGTTCGACCACGGAGGAATTGCGGGCCGTGCGGGCCCGGATGCGGGCGATGCTCAAGGAGAACGGCCCGGCGCCCGACGGCAAATGGGCCGATCTCGCCGTGCTGGAGCCGGTGCGCGACTTCCGTGCCCGCCACGCGTCCACGCTGCTCACCTTCGACGCGGTGGTCGACGCCCTCGACCGGATCGCCGCGGAGCGGGGACCCGGCGCCCCCGAGGCGGCGTGATCCGACAGGCCGCTCACTGGGCGATTCGCGGCTACCAGCTCAGCCTGTCCGGGCTGGTGGGCCGCCAGTGCCGGCACTGGCCGTCCTGCTCGGAATACACCGACACGGCGATCCAGCGGCACGGCCTCTGGGCCGGCGGCTGGATGGGGGTTTCGCGGATCTGCCGCTGCGGCCCGTTCGGCACGCACGGCATCGACCTCGTGCCCGAGCGCATCCCGGAAGGCGCGGCCTGGCACCGCCCTTGGGCCTATGGCCGCTGGCGCAGTGTCGAGGCGCCGCCACCGCTGGTCTGCGAAGCGGTCGAAAGCACCGGCTCCTCCCACCCGCCCCCCTCATCCTGAGGTGCCCGCCTTAAGGCAGCCCTCGAAGGAGGGCTTCAGATGTCTCGGCGATCTCTGGAGCCCTCCTTCGAGGGCGACGCTGCGCGTCGCCACCTCTGGATGAGGGGGATGGGTGGGGATAGAGGTAAAGCCGAAGCCTACGGTGCCGGCTGCTCCACATGATGCCCGTCGAGCACCGTATCCGTGCTCGGGCGGCTCTCGACCACGGCCTCGGCCCGGCGGCGATCCGGGGAGGTCGCCTCGTCCACGAAGGCCGCGAGCGCCGCGTCGAGCGTCAGCGTGGTGGTCTTCTGGCTGCCGAGGCGGCGCACCGAGACAGTGCGCTCCTCCGCCTCGCGCTTGCCCAGCGCCAGCAGCACCGGCACCTTGGCCAGCGAGTGCTCGCGGACCTTGTAGTTGATCTTCTCGTTGCGCAGGTCGGCGTCCACACGCAGCCCTGCGCGTTCGAGAACCCGCACGACCTCGCGGGCATAGCCGTCGGCTTCGCTGGTGATCGTCGCCACCACGATCTGCACGGGCGCGATCCAGAGCGGGAAATGCCCGGCGAAATGCTCGATCAGGATGCCGGTGAAGCGCTCCATCGAGCCGCAGATCGCGCGGTGGACCATCACCGGCGGCTTCTTCTGGCTGTCGGCATCGATATAGGTCGCGCCGAAGCGCTCCGGCAGGTTGAAGTCCACCTGGGTGGTGCCGCATTGCCAGTCGCGGCCAATGGCGTCGCGCAGCACGTACTCGAATTTCGGCCCGTAGAAGGCCCCTTCGCCCGGATTGACCGCGGTCTTGATGCGGCCCCCCGACTGCTCCTCGATCTGGGCCAGCACCCGCGTCATCACCGCCTCGGCATGATCCCACAGGGCATCCGAGCCGACGCGCTTCTCCGGACGCGTCGAGAGCTTCACCAGGATCTCGTCGAAGCCGAAATCCGCGTAGGTCGAGAGGATCAGGTCGTTGATCTTCAGGCACTCGTCGGCGAGCTGATCCTCGGTGCAGAAGATATGCGCGTCGTCCTGCGTGAAGCCGCGCACGCGCATCAGCCCGTGCATGGCGCCCGACGGCTCGTAGCGGTGGACCACGCCGAACTCGGCCATGCGCAGCGGCAGGTCGCGGTAGGATTTCAGCCCGTGCTTGAAGATCTGCACGTGGCCGGGGCAGTTCATGGGCTTGAGCGCGAACCAGCGCTTGTCCTCGGCCTCGTCGCCGGCCGATTGGGCCGCGAACATGTTCTCGCGGTACCAACCCCAGTGACCCGAAGTCTCCCACAACGACTTGTCGAGGATCTGCGGCGCGTTCACCTCGGCGTAATCGCCCTTCAGGCGGCGGCGCATATAGGCGATCAGCTCCTGGAACACCGTCCAGCCCTTGGCGTGCCAGAACACGACGCCGGGGCCTTCCTCCTGGAAGTGGAACAGGTCCATCTCCTTGCCGAGGCGCCGGTGGTCGCGGCGCTCGGCCTCCTCCAGGCGGTGCAGATAGGCGTCCAGATCGCCTTGCGAGGCCCAGGCGGTGCCGTAGATGCGCGTCAGCATCGGGTTGCTGGCGTCGCCCCGCCAATAGGCGCCCGCGACCTTCATCAGTTTGAAGGCGGTGCCGATCTTGCCCGTCGAGGTCATGTGCGGACCGCGGCACAGGTCGAACCACTCACCCTGCCGGTAGATCTTCAGATCCTCGCCCGGCGGGATCGCGTCGACCAGCTCGACCTTGTAGGCCTCGCCCCTGTCGGCGAAGAGCGCCTTGACGTCGTCCCGCTTCCAGATCTCCTTGGTGAAGGGCGCGTCGCGCGCGATGATCTCGCGCATCTTGGCTTCGATCTTCGGAAAGTCCTCCGGCGTGAACGGCTCGTCCTTGGCGAAGTCGTAGTAGAAGCCGTTCTCGATCACCGGGCCGATCGTCACCTGCGTGCCGGGCCAGAGCGCCTGGACGGCCTCCGCCAGCACGTGCGCGCAATCGTGGCGGATCAGTTCCAGGGCGCGGGGATCGTCGCGGGCGATGAACTCGATCGCGGCATCCTGCGCGATCGAGTCGTCGAGATCCCGCACGACGCCGTCGAGCGCCATGGCGACGGTGCGCTTGGCCAGCGACTTGGCGATGCCCTCGACCACGGTCCGGCCGGTCACCGCGGCGTCGAACGCGCGGGTGTTGCCGTCGGGGAAGGTCAGGATGGGCATGATGGAACCGTGTCTTCGAAGGTCTCTGCGTCCCGGAAGAGGCGCGGGCCGGGTTTGCGGGACGCGGGGGAGGGAAGTCAACGCCGATTGAAGGGGCCGGTGGGAGCGCCGCTCACGGCCGCCAGTCGGTGAAGCCCGCGACCTGGTGCAGGAGGCGTCGGCCGCGGGCGATCTCGCCGAAGGGCGCGAGCTCCCAGGTCCAGGCGTGGTCGGACGCGCCGAGTGCCACGCCGTAGAGCAGGTCGTGCCGCTCGACGACGTGGCCGGCCCGATCTTCCTCGGTCTCGTCGAGGTCGGTCACGAGGCAGATCTGGGCGGACAAGCGGGCCAGGTCTGCGAGATGTGCCTCGACGATCCTCCGACCGAAGGCGTCTCCGTCCTGCGGCGTCCAGGGTCCGTAGGCCCGGCGGCCGCCCTCCAGCCGGGCGACCGGGCGGATCGGCAATTGCGACAGCAGGTTGGCCGAAATCACCAAGTCGGTCCCCGGCTCGGCGCAAACCGGTGGCAGGCACGGCTTCAGATCCGAGGCATGGCCCGTCAGCAGGGCCATGGCGCCGCTGAGATCGGCCGTCAGCAGTTCGACCTGCGCGAGGGCGCGCACGGCGCGCCGGGTCGCCAGCGGATGCACTGCATCGACCAGCACCACCCGTCGGAACGCATCCGTCAATGCGGCGAGCGGGACGTCGGCGAGCAGGCCGGAGCCCAGCACCACCACCGTGTCCCGCCGCCCGCGGGTCGCGATCGCCGCCCGCATCACGTCCCGGCTCGCCGCGAGATGCGGCGCCCAGGCCGCCCGGCAGCGGTGCGCCCGCGATTGCAGCCAGATGCTGTCCCGCAGGTAGCCGAGCCGGCGCTGGGCCGGCGGCGCGGGCGTGGCGATGTATCGGAACAGGTCGCGGATCACGGCGTTTTCGGGCTCCGACGCCGGGCCTGCCCGATCACGGAGCGGCGCGGCGTCGATCGACTCATCGCCTACCGGGCGTGCAGCACCGCACGGCAGGCATCAGGCAGACCGGCGAGCGTCATTGGCGGGCGGGGCTTCGGCGGGGTCTTGGGTTTGGGCGGGTTGAGGATGGCCGGGCTGAACCAATAATCGAGTTCGGCGCCGCAGCCGTCTCCGGGCGGCGGCGGGGCTTGGTCGTCGCAGGACCCCTCGCCGCCGGGGCAGGCCAAGCGGATGTGGTAGTGGTAATTGTGCCCGTACATCGGGCGCACCTTGTTGAGCCAGCCGCGATCGCCACCGGCCTCCCGGCAGAGCGCCTTCTTGATCGCCGGATTGACGAAGATGCGCGCCACTTCGGGCTGGCGCGCGGTCATGCGGATCAGCGCCGTGTGCTGCGACGTCCACACATCCGGGTCGATGTCGAGCCGGTCGGCGCGCACGACGTTCGTCGCGGAGGTTTCCTCGCGCTCGGCCCGGCTCATGCGATGGTCCGGCATGGGGGTCAGCCAGACATCGACGTCGAGGCCGAGCTGGTGCGAGGCGTGGCCGGTCAGCATCGGCCCGCCGCGGGGCTGCGACATGTCGCCGACGAGCAATCCCGGCCAGCCGGCCCGCGGGGCCTGGGCGGCGAGCCGCTCGATGAAGTTCACGAGATGCGGCACGCCCCACATCCGGTTGCGGGAGGGACGCATCACCTGCCAATTCGACCCGTCCATCGGCAGCGACTCGCCGCCGGAGAAGCAGCCCTTAGCATAGGAGCCGAAGGACTGAGCCGGCCCGCCGGTCGGACCGGTGACGCGGCCGAACAGGGCCTTGGCCGGGGTCGAGGGATCGTTCGGGTTGGCGAGCGGCGGCAGCGGTTTCGGATTCACGCTGCCGCGATCCTGCGCGGCGGCCGGCCCGGCAAGGGCGCAGGCCGCGAGCGTCGCGACCACGACCGGGAGGGGGGAGAGGGGCAGGCGGGGCAGCGGCATGCGCGTCGGTTCGTCCGGATGAAGAGGGAGGGGTCGGCGAGCGCCCGGAACGTGCCCGGCGAGATGGGCGTTTTTCAAGGCAAGCTGTAACAACGTTGCAGGACGCTCGCCATGAACGACGTCATGATCGACACCGCGTCCGCCGACGCGGCCCACCCGCGCAGCCTGATCGCCAGCGACCGCGTCATTGGCACCGATGTGCGCCGGCCGGACGGGAGCAAGGTCGGCCGCATCGAGCGGTTGATGCTCGACAAGGCCACGGGTCGCGTCGCCTACGCCGTGATGAGCTTCGGTGGTTTCCTCGGGCTGGGCGAGGCGTTCTACACGCTCCCCTGGGCCGTACTGCGCTTCGATCCCGGCCTGGATGCCTACGTCGTCGACATCACCGAGGCGCAACTGCGCGCAGCCCCGGAGCGCTCGCCGGAGGGGGGCGATCCGGGCGACGAGCGCGAATGGGAGGAGCACGTACACCGCTACTACAACGCGGCGCCCTACTGGGGGATCTGACGCTTCAGGGGCCGGTCAGGAAGCCGATCGGCTCCCGCGGCGGTTGGCCGAGCCAGATCAGCACGGCGCCGAGACCGAGGCCGAACAGGGACGCGGGCACGAGGCCGAGGGGCGCGAGGAGCACGGCATCGGCCCAGGGCGCGATCTTCTCGACGGTTTGACCGAGAGCGGCGGTGCGATCCTGGGGCAGGGCGTGGATCCAGTCGGCGAGCGTGGTGATGCGCAGCCCGTTATTCGCGATGGAGCGCGCCCCGTCGTAGCAGAGTTGCACGAAGCCGCCCGCCATGATCACGAGCCCGATCGCGCGGCTGAAGAACGGCAGTCCGAGGAAGCGGGCGACGTTACGCAGCATGTCCGACCTCGCGCGGGCCTTCGGATCGGCCTATCCGCGGCAACGCTTCAGCTCTCTGATCCGCATCGGCTGGTTTTGATGAGCCGCCGGCCACCGCTCGGGCCGATACTCTTGCCGCCGCGCTTGCCGCCTGACTAGGCCGAGCCCGGCGGCCCTGGCAAGCCTGCGGCTTTCCGAGCCACTTGGTCCGCCGTCGCCGTCATGCGACAGGCGGGGCCCGATGACGGATACGCTTTCCCTCCCTTCCCTGGTGATCTTCGACTGCGACGGCGTGCTGGTGGACAGCGAGCCGATCAGCCTCGGCGTGCTCACGCGCGGGCTGAACGGCATCGGCCTCGCCCTGGACGTCGAGACGGTTCGGGCCCGCTACGCCGGGACCTCCATGGTCTCGATCATGGAGCGCGTCGCGACCGAGGACGGCATCCAGCCGCCCGACGGTTTCGCCGAGCGGGTCAAGGCGGAGACCCTGCGGGCGTTCGAGGCGGAGCTCTCGGCCATGGCCGGCATTGCCCAGGCCCTGGCCGAGCTGGCACTGCCGTTCTGCGTGGCCTCCAGCAGCGATCCCGTGCGCCTGCGCCGCTCCCTCGGTCTCACCGGCTTATTGCCCCTGTTCGACGGGCGCATCTTCTCCTCGGCCGAGGTCGCCCGCGGGAAGCCCTTCCCGGACCTGTTCCTCCATGCCGCGGCACGGATGGGGCAGGACCCCTCCGCCTGCCTCGTGATCGAGGACAGCGTACCGGGGGTGCAGGCGGCCCGCGCCGCCGGCATGCGGGTCGCCGGTTTTACCGGCGGCGGCCATTGGGGCCACGATCGCGCCGGGCAGGATTTGATGGCCGCCGGCGCCGCGCGGGTCTTCACCGCCCATGCCGATCTCGGCCGGATCATCTCCGGATCCTGAGCCCGGGATCTCGGGGCAGCCCCACAGGTGAGACGCGTCGCGTGAAGGGGGAAACCCGGCGCGTTCTTTCCCTGTCAAGCTAATCTTCGAAAGAACATTCCGTTGACGGTGAAGGTCCGAACGCTCATCTTTGGGGCGTGCGGTCGTCTCCGCATCGCGGTGATTTGTCATGGCACGCTTGCGCCGCGTTATCAAACGCTAATGCATCACGGAGCACTTCGCTCCGTGGTCCTCATCGAACAGGAGGACTTGCCTTGAATGGTCTTTCGCATTTGAAAGCTTCTAAAACTGACGGCGGCGGGTTCGTCCGGGTTCGGGAGTGTTGTCGGGCAGTCATGTTGGTGGGCTAGGAGCCCGCGCGAACGCCTCATCGACAACCGGCCCTGAAATGGCCGCAGGAGTTCACTCCGTCATGACCCGTGTCCAACCCTACGCCCCCGTCCTGTTCTCTGAACAGGAAGCACCGACCCGTGTGATCGAGATCGGTGACCTGACCGCCGGCATCGCCGTGCCCGAGCGGGGTGGTGTGCGCTTCTTCTCTTCCGAGCGCCGCTTCGACGGCCTCGACGGCACCCTGTTCCGCAATGTCGAGCAGGCGGCCCGCGCCGCCCGCGACAAGAGCCGTGCGACGCGCCTTCGCGCGGTGTGAGGCGCTTTCCGACGACGGGCTCCAGGTTCGTCGCGAGAGCGTATCCTACGACGAGGATCGAGCGATCGATCCTGCGAGCCGGCGGCCTTGATGGGCCGCCGGCTTTTTCGTGCTCGATCGAAGCCGGTTCGACGGCTTCCCCGGCCCGATCGCGGCACCGGATCGACCCGCGGTGACAGGCTGCGGTGCCGGGCTTCGGGCCGGGGGGATTGACCTATGGCCTCGGCGAGGCCACATCGAAGCTGTTCCAGGGAGATCCCCGCCAAGGGGCTGAGACACCGCTATCGCCGTCATCGGCAGCGCGGAAATCCTTCGAACCTGATCCGGTTCATACCGGCGTAGGGATTGGACCTGAAGGGTGGCCGAAAGGCGAACCCGCTTCATCGGAAGCTCATGGTGTCCAATCCCTGCGAAGAGAGTTTCGCGGGAGGTGGCCCATGTCCGAGATGCTGACAGCCCCGTTCGAGCGGCGCCGCGGTCTCGATGTGCGTCCCCGCCCCGCCGCGCTGCCGCAGCGGGCCGACGTGGTCGTAGTCGGCGGGGGCCTAATCGGTCTGTCGGTGGCGTGGCGCTTGGCCGAAGCCGGTCGCTCCGTGGTCGTGATCGAGCGCGGCCAAGTCGGCGTCGGCGCGAGTCTCGCCGCCACTGGCATGCTGGCACCGGCCGCCGAGCACGAGCCCGGTTCCGATCACCTCCTGCCCCTCGCGCTCGAATCCCTGAATCGCTGGCCGGGCTTTCGCGATTCGCTCCAGGCTGCCTCCGGCCTCGATATCGATTACCGCGAGGACGGCACCGTGGTGCTGGCCGTCGGCCGCGACGAGGTCGAGCGGCTGCGCTTCCGCTACGAGCTTCAGAAGCGTTCGGGCGTCGCCGCCGAGTGGCTGTCGGGTCCCCAGGTCCGTGCCCGGGAGCCGCTGCTACGGCCGAACGTGACCGCCGGGATTCTCTGTCCCCTCGATGCCCAGGTCGATCCCCGCCTCGTCATGGCGGCCCTGCTGCGCGCCTGCGAGGCGACGGGCGTGACCATCGTCGAGGAGCGGGCGGTCGAAGGGCTCGACCGCCGCGGGGGACGGGTCGTCGGCGTCCGGGCTGGCGGACAGGCGGTCGCTTCGGACAGCGTGATCCTCGCGGCCGGTGCCTGGAGCGGGCAGGCAGGTCTTCTGCCGGACGGGCTCGCCCTCCCGGTACGACCGCTCAAGGGGCAGTCCCTGGCGCTCCGCACGACCCGCCGCACCGGCACGCTGTCCGGCATGGTCTGGACCGCCGAGGTGCATATGGCGCCCAAGGGCGATGGCGGGCTCATTATCGGCGCGACCGTGGAGGATTGCGGCTTCACGCCGGGTGTGACCGCGGGCGGGGTGTTCGCCCTGCTCGAGGGGGCGCGCCGCATCCTGCCGGGCGTCGAGGAGATGGCGATCGAAGCGGTCTGGAGCGGCTTCCGCCCGACTTCGGACGACGACGCGCCGATCATCGAGGAGACCCTGCCCGGCCTCGTCGTGGCCACGGGTCATCACCGCAACGGGTACCTGCTGGCGCCCGCCACCGCCGACGCGGTCGCCGCCCTGGTCACGGAGGGCGCGCTGCCGGACTTCGCCCGCGGCTTCACCAGAGCCCGTTTCGAGACGACCGGCGAGGGGAGGGCCGTGGCGTGAGGCTGACCGTCAACGGAGAGGCCTGCGAGCGGGAGGTGGCGGATCTCGCCGCCCTGTTCGCCGCGGAGGCCGAGGAGCGGGGCATCGAGAGCCCCGAGGGCATCGCCATCGCGGTCAACGGGCGCGTGGTGCGCCGGGCGGCCTGGGGCGCGACGCCCGTGAACGAGGGCGACCGCATCGAGATCGTCCGCGCCATGCAGGGAGGCTGACGCCATGAACCATCACGACACCGCCCTTCACCCCGCGCCCGCCGGGGCCGTGGACGACGCCCTGGAGATCGCAGGCGTGCGCCTCGCCTCGCGCCTGTTCATCGGCACGGCGGGCTATCCGAGCCAGGAGATCATGGCGCAATCGGTGCGCGCCTCGGGCGCCGAGGTCGTCACGGCGTCGATCCGCCGTGTCTCGCTGCAGGGTCACGGCTCGGACACGTTCCAGAAGCTGAAGGGGGCCCGGTTCCTCCCGAACACCGCGGGCTGCGAAACGGCGCGCGACGCGATCATGACCGCCGAGCTCGCCCGCGAGGCTCTGGGCACCGACTGGATCAAGGTCGAGGTGATCGGCGACCGCGAGACGCTCTATCCCGACGTGACCGAGCTGATGGAAGCCTGCCGCCATCTCGTCGAGGACGGCTTCACCGTGCTGCCCTATTGCAACGACGATCCGGTGATCTGCGAGCGGTTGGCCGATCTCGGCTGCGCCGCGGTGATGCCGATGGGCTCCCTGATCGGCTCCGGCATGGGCATCGCCAACCCGGCCAATATCGAGCTGATCTGTCGCCGGGCGAAGGTGCCGGTGATCGTCGATGCCGGCATCGGCACCGCCTCGGATGCCGTGATTGCCATGGAACTGGGGGCTGCGGCCTGCCTCATCAACACGGCGGTCGCCAAGGCCGACGATCCGGTGCGGATGGCTGGCGCCATGCGCCACGCGGTTGCGGGGGGCCGTCTCGCGCATCTGGCCGGACGCATTCCCCGGCGCGGCCGGGCCGAACCGTCGAGCCCGCAGCTCGGCCTCGTCGGCAGCTGACGCTTTGACGGAGAGGCGCCCGCTGCCGCCGTTGCTCGTCGTCACCGACCGGCACGGCACGGCACGGCCCCTCGCCGGGACTGTGCGCGCGGCGGTCGCCGGCGGCGCCCGCTTCGTCTGGCTGCGCGACCGCGACCTCGACCCGGCCTCGCGCCGGGCGCTGGCCCGCGACTGTCTCGCGATCCTGTCCCCCCTCGGCGGGCGCCTCGTCATCGGCGCCGATCGGGATCTCGCGGCGGCGACGGGGGCGCAGGGCGTCCATCTCGGTGGGGGAACGAGCCCCCGGGACATCGCCGATGCGCGGGCGACCCTTGGCCCGGATGCGCTGATCGGCGTCTCGGCGCACGCGCCGGCGGAGGTCGCGGCGGCGGCCGAAGCGGGTGCCGATTACGCGACGCTGAGCCCGATCTTCTTCACCGCCAGCAAGCCCGGCTACGGACCGGCCCTCGGCCTGGCCGCGCTGGAGGCCTGCCGGGGATTGCCGATCCCGGTCTTTGCCCTCGGCGGAATCGACGAGGCGCAGGCTTCCGATTGCCTCGGTGCGGGTGCCGCCGGAATCGCGGTGATGGGTGGGCTGATGCGCGCTCCGGATCCCGAGCAACGGACCCGCCGCCTGCTGCACGCGCTCGGCGCCTGACAGTTTCCGGAGTGGCAAACATGCCCGATCTGCGGAAGAGCCATGGCGCGCGGCGCCAACCGGTATAGAACCGGGCCAAGAATCGATCCCCCAATATCCATCAGCGCGCCCAGCCGGGCGCCCCCGAGCCAAACGCATGATCAACTCACCCCTCATGACCGTCATGGTCGACGCCGTGCGCAAGGCGGCCCGCGGCCTCAAGCGCGACTTCGGCGAGATCGAGAACTTGCAGGTCTCGCGCAAAGGTCCGGGCAACTTCGTCTCGGCGGCCGACAAGAAGGCCGAGGACGTGCTGAGGGAAGCGCTGATGAAGGCGCGGCCCGGCTACGGCCTCGTCCTTGAGGAGAGCGGCAACATCGAGGGCACCGACAAGAGCCACACCTGGCACGTCGATCCCCTCGACGGGACCACGAACTTCCTCCACGGCATCCCGCATTTCGCGATCTCGGTCGGGCTGGAGCGCGACGGGCAGGTCGTGGCCGGCGTGATCTACGATCCGATCAAGGACGAACTGTTCATCGCCGAGCGCGGCAAGGGCGCCTATCTCAACAACCGACGCCTGCGGGTCTCCGGCCGGCAGGATCTGTCCGATGCCGTGGTGGCCTACGGCACGCCCTATCTGGGTCGCGGCAGCCACGGCCGGCTGCTCAAGGAAGTCGCGGCCGTGATGGCGGTCTCGGGCGGAACCCGGCGCTTCGGCTCGGCGGCGCTCGATCTCGCCTATGTCGCCTGCGGACGCACCGACCTCTACTGGGAGCGCGACCTCCAGACCTGGGACATCGCGGCCGGCATCATTCTCGTGCGCGAGGCCGGCGGCTTCGTGTCGAGCGCCGATGGCGGCGCCGAGCCGCTGGCCGCACGCTCCGTCGCCTGCGGCAATGAAGTGCTTCAGCGCGAGCTGATCGGCCTGCTGCGCAAGGCGAACGCGTCCTGAGCCCTCGTTGAGAGGGTGACCGGCGGTGCTCCATTATCCCCGGGCGCCGCTGCGACAGCCTCGAACGGATGACAGATTCGACATGGTTTGCCACCGCATCGTGCGGGCGATGTCGAAGCTAAGCGGAGCGCAATTGGAACGACCGTCCCGGTGAATACGCTCACCGCTGGCCTCGCACGCCGCCATCTGCTCTAAACCGCGGCTGCCTTTCGAGAACGAGTCCCCCATGGAAGCCCGCCGCCACTCCGCCCTCAAGGATGCGATCCGCTCGATTCCGGATTATCCGAAGCCGGGCATCATCTTCCGCGACATCACGACCTTGCTGAGCGATCCGCGGGCGTTCCGGCGGGCCGTCGATTCGCTGGTGCATCCCTTCGCCGGGGGGCGGATCGATCAGGTGGCCGGTATCGAGGCGCGGGGCTTCATCCTCGGGGGCGCCGTCGCGCACCAGCTCTCCTCCGGCTTCGTGCCGATCCGCAAGAAGGGCAAGCTGCCCCACAAAACCGTTTCGACGGCCTACGCCCTCGAATACGGCACCGACGAGATCGAGATCCATGTCGATGCCATCCGCCCCGGCGACCGGGTCATCCTCGTGGACGATCTCATCGCCACCGGCGGCACCGCGACGGCCGCGGTGAACCTGCTGCGTCAACTCGGGGCCGAAGTGGTGGCAGCCTGTTTCGTCATCGACCTGCCGGAAATCGGCGGCGCGCAACGGCTCCGCGACCTCGGCGTCACCGTGCGAACCCTGATGGAGTTCGAGGGGCACTGAGCCGCGCTCAAGACCGACCGGCATCGCGAGAGGCCTGCGGGCGGGCTCGCCGAGGGTCGGCGGTGGATCGGGTGCCGTCCCGAGCCAAGCCGTGCCTGACCCCGTGACCGCGAGGTCCGGCCGGCTGAGAAGCGGACCGGTTCGAGGCATGGTTCGCCCGAACGTGCCAAGCCCCGGATCCTGCTGGCAAAAGGTTCCGCGCCGCGCCGGAAAACCTATCGTCGCGACGCCGCAACCAACCGGCCGCCTTGGCGTTTTCTGCGACCCGAACAGGGCCTCGTAGAAGGATACCCGCCATGTACACGCGTTTGACTGCCGCTGCCGCCCTCCTGGCGCTGTCCACCGGTTTCGCCGCCGCTCAGAACACCACCACGACGACCACCGACAAGCCCGCGGCGTCCGGAACCGCCACGCAGGCGGGCAAAGATCTGAAGGAGTGGCAGGCTGCGCCGCTCGCCAAGACCAGCCTCGCCCAGGCCATCACCACGGCCGAGGGCAAGGAAGCGGGCGGTCGCGCCATCGACGCCGATTTCGAGCTCGCCGACGGCAAGAACCCGGCCCATTACAGCATCAAGGTCGTCTATCCGGACGGCAAGCTGGTCGAGCACGGCATCAACGCCGACACCGGCGAGCTCTACAAGAGCGAGAACCAGCCGATCGAGCGTTACTTCACCCGCCTGAAGCCCGCCGACTTCACCAATGCCAAGACTTCGCTGAAGGACGCTCTGGCGATTGCCGAGCAGAAGGCCGGTGGCGGTAAGGCTTACGAGGCCGAGGTCGAGCGCGAGGGCAACGCCGTGGAATACGAGATCTCCGTGGCGCTCCCGAACGGCTCGAAGGAGATCAAGGTCGGCCCGGACGGCACCGCCAAGGCCGACTGAGCCCGCTGGTCTGGATCCGGCATGGCAGAGTCGCGCTCCGCATCGCGTTTATGCGGCCTGCCGGATCCGTCGTGCGGGATGGGCCGATGCGAGGCTGAAATGGCCGACCGGTGGTTGGCCGTTTCCAGGGCCCGATCATGAAAAAGGCCCCTCCCACGAAGCGGGGAGGGGCCTTTTCTTTTCATGTACGGAGGGGTGGGGCCGATCCGACTACGCCGCGAGGCTGTCGAAGAGACCGCGCCCATCGGTGCCGCCGACCAGATCGTCCACGAAGTTCTCGGGATGGGGCATCATGCCGAGCACATTGCCGCTCTCGGAATAGATGCCGGCGATCGAGTTGAGCGAACCGTTGCGGTTGGCATCCTCGGTCAGGGTGCCGGAGGCATCGCAGTAGCGGAAGGCGACGCGATTCTCGCCCTCGAGACGGGCCAGAGTGTCGGCATCGGCGAAGTAGTTGCCCTCACCATGCGCGACGCAGACATCGATCACCTGACCCTCGCGATAGGCCGAAGCGAACCGAGTGTCGGTGCGCTCCACCCGCAGGAACTGGCGGTGGCAAATGAAGCGACGCTGGACGTTGCGCATCAGCACGCCGGGCAGCAGCCCCGACTCGCACAGGATCTGGAAGCCGTTGCAGATGCCGAGGACCAGTCCGCCCCGCGCCGCGTGGGCACGTACGGCGTCCATGGCGGCGGCGCGGCCCGCGATGGCGCCGCAGCGCAGGTAATCGCCGTAGGAGAAGCCGCCGGGCACGACGGCCAGGTCGGTGCCGGCGGGGAGTTCGGTCTCGGCATGCCAGACCTTGACGACGTCGGCCCCCGAGCGGGTCAACGCTCGGGCGACGTCGCCGTCGCGGTTGGAGCCAGGAAAGACGACGACGGCCGCGCGCATCAGGCGATCTCGATCGTGTAGTTCTCGACGACGGTGTTCGCGAGAAGCTTTTCGCAAGCCGCCTTCAGCGTCGCCTCGGCCTGCGCCCGGTCGTCGGAGGCGATGTCCAGATCGAACACCTTGCCTTGGCGGACGCCGGACACGTCGTCGATGCCGAGGGACTTAAGCGCCGCCTCGATCGCCTTGCCCTGAGGGTCGAGGACGCCGGTCTTCAAGGTGACGACGATGCGGGCTTTCATGGCAGTCACTCGTTCGGGTACGCGGTGGGCGCCGGGACATCGACGCCGCGGGAGGCTTGCAGGCTGGTCGGCGGATCGTTCGGTTCGGTCAACGACGACGCATCAGGAGTACAGTGTACGCCCGAAGGCATCGGGGCGCATCACCGGGCCGGCCGAAATGGCTCGGCCTTCACGGCGCGCTGCCAGAGCTGAAACATGATCCAGGCCGCGAGCAGGCTGAACAGGGCCATCAGGATATGGCCAACCGTGTCGCCGAGGTCGAACAGGCCGGCGAGGGCCCAGCCAGCGGCAATGGCGGCGGCGAACACTTCCGTGCCGACGAGCACCATCAGGCTCAGGATCGTGATCATGTTGCGCATGCGCGGGCGGTCCATTGCGTCCGTTCTGCGGGAACTAGCCCGGCGACCCTGCCTGAGGCAACCGTGGCAGACACCGGGAATGACGTGATCTGCACGCAGATCGAGCGAATGCAACCGTTCAATGGGCGGGAAAACGGCCTCAAACCGATGAGCCCGGTTCTGAATGTTTGCCGCTTACCACTCTCGATGGAAACGGCATAAAAAAGAGACCGGCGCTGACGCCGGTCTCGTTCTCGATCGATGGGGCGGGATCGGCTCAGCGCGGGGCGCGCTTGGCCAGAATCCGCTGAAGCGTCCGACGGTGCATGTTGAGGCGCCGCGCCGTCTCCGAGACGTTGCGCCCGCACAGCTCGTAGACCCGCTGGATATGCTCCCAGCGCACCCGGTCGGCCGACATCGGGTTCTCCGGCGGGTCGGCCCGCTCACCCGGCTGGGCCATCAGCGTCCCGTGGATCTCGTCGGCATCCGCCGGCTTGGCGAGATAGTCGAAAGCGCCGAGCTTCACCGCCGTGACGGCGGTCGCGATGTTGCCGTAACCGGTCAGGATCACGCCGCGGGCTTCCGGGCGGCGTTCCTTGAGGCGGGCGATTACGTCGAGCCCGTTGCCGTCGCCGAGGCGCATGTCGATAACGGCGAAGGCCGGAGCCTTGGCTTCGACGGCGGCGACGCCTTCGCTGACGCTTTCGGCGACCTGCACGGCATAGCCGCGGCCTTCCATGGCCCGCGCAAGGCGGGTCGAGAAAGGCTTGTCGTCGTCCACGATCAAAAGGCTACGATCGGAAAAGGCGGAAAGAGGGTCGGTCTCGGAAAGAAAGGCGGTGTCCTGGCTGGGCACCGACGTCCCGCTCTGCGTCAGCATGCGGTGCTCCTCGTCGCTGGCATTCATCTGAATGCTTTATATGGGTGCGGCATCGCGTTCTGGCAGGGGTCGCAGAGAATTGTGCGCAACGGGCTGGTGCGCGATCACGTCCCTCTCGAAAATGTGACGAGCCCAGGACACCCGTACCAAGGCGCCGTGTTCGCCCGCGCCGGTGATGTTCGACAGCACGAGCTGGGCTCCCGAACGCTCGATCAGAGTCTTGGCAATGAACAGCCCGAGCCCCAACCCGGCTCCGACCGCATCGCCGGCCTGATCCGCCCCCCGCGAGCCGCCCCTGGAGCGCTCCGGGCCACGGGTCGTCACGTAGGGCTCGCCTGCCCGCAGCAGCACTTCGCTCGGGAAGCCCGGGCCGTCATCCCGGATCGTGAGCCAGACCCGCTCCAGGCTCCACCGCGCCTCGATCTCGACGCGCGAATCGGCGAAGTCGACGGCGTTGTCGACGATGTTGGCAAGGCCGAACATCACGCCCGGATTGCGCCGGCAGACCGGTTCCGGCCCCTCGCCCTGTTTCGTGACCGCGACGGCGATGCCGAGGGCGCGCTGGGGCGCCACCAATTCCTCGACCACATGGCCGAAGGTGACGGTCTGGAGAAAGCCTTCGCCCTCCTCGTTGTCCTCGCCGAGCGACGTCAGCTTTGAGAGGATGCCGCGGCAGCGATCGACCTGATCGCGCAGGAGCTTCAGATCTTCCGCCACGGCCGGCGTGGCGGTCGGGCCGAGCAGGCGATCGAGTTCCTTGGCCACGACCATGATCGTGCCGAGGGGCGTGCCCAATTCATGCGCCGCCGCGGCGGCAAGCCCGTCGAGCTGCGACAGGTGCTGCTCGCGGGCGAGCACCAGCTCCGTCGCGGCGAGCGCTTGGGCCAGCTGGCGCGTCTCCTCGGCGACCCGCCAGGCATAGACGCCGGTGAAGGCGGTGCCGAGCAGGATCGCGGTCCAGACACCGGAGACATAGAGGAAGGGCAGTTCGATGCGCCCGTCGGCGAACCAGGGCAGCGGGCGATGGACCAGGGCGAGCAGGGTCGCGAGACCGACGGCGAGGAGCCCGAGGGCGAGGGTGCGGTCGGGGGGGAGGGCCGTCGCCGAGATCAGCACCGGGGCGAGGAACAGGAGGGAGAAGGGGTTCTGCAGCCCGCCCGTCAGGAACAGGAGTGCGGCAAGCTGAACGATATCGAAGGCGAGGAGCAGGGCCGCCGAATCGTCGCTCAGCCGGTAGCTCGCCGGAAACCGGATCCGCAGCGCTAAGTTCAGCCAGCAGGATGCGGCGATGACGAGGAAGCACCAGCCGAACGGCAGGTTCAGCCCGAGCCCGAACTGCGCACCGACGACCGCGGCGCTCTGACCGGTCAGGGCCAGCCAGCGCAGCCGGACGAAGGTGTCGAGTCTGAGGTGCCGGCCTGCCGGTCGGCCGATTTCGGGGGCTGCATCGATCATGGTGATGCAGACGATAGGGCTCGTCGCCACGGCAGACACGGGGGCCGTGACGCCGCAGCCGAAATTCCTTGATCGCCTCTAAACAGACATGGGTTAAGAGGGGCGCGGACACGGTCGCAACCGGGAGCGACGAGATGGACTTGGCTTATGCGTGGTACGAGGCCGCGCGGGCGATGATGGGGCCCGCCCGCCTCGCCGCGGACATGACGCGGCACAGCCTGGAATATCCGGGCAACCCGTTCGCCTACAGCCCCTATGCCCGCTCGACCGCGGCGGCCCTGCAGATGTTCGAGCGCGCGACCCGGCGCTACGGCAAGCCGCATTTTGGCATCGCGACGACTTCGGTGGATGGGCAGCCGGTGCCGGTGTTCGAGCGCGTCGTTTGGGAACGGCCGTTCTGCCGAGTCATCGCCTTCGAACGGGGGCTGAGCCGCGGGCCGTCCGAGCCGCAACCCAAGCTCCTCGTCGTGGCGCCGATGTCCGGCCATTACGCGACCCTCCTGCGCGGCACGGTCGAGGCGATGTTGCCGAACCATCAGGTCTTCATCACCGATTGGTCCGACGCCCGGATGGTGCCGCTGCTGGAGGGCCGCTTCGATCTCGACACGTATATCGAGTACCTGACCGCGATGTTCCGCGACCTCGGTCCGGATCTGCATGTCATGGCGGTCTGCCAGCCGGCCGTCCCGGTCCTCGCCGCGGTGGCCGTGATGGAGGCCGACCGCGATCCCGCCGTGCCGGTCTCGATGACGTTGATGGGCGGCCCGATCGACACCCGCCGCTCGCCCACCGCCGTGAACTGCCTCGCGCAGGAGCGCGGCATGAACTGGTTCGAGAAGAACTGCATCACGGTGGTGCCGCCGCCCTATCCGGGGGCGCTGCGCCGGGTCTATCCGGGCTTCCTGCAATTGTCGGGGTTCATGGCGATGAATCTCGACCGCCACGTCACCGCCCATTCCGACATGTTCCACCACCTCGTCACCGGCGACGGCGACTCGGCGGAGAAGCACCGCGAATTCTACGACGAGTATCTCGCCGTGATGGACCTGACGGCGGAGTTCTACCTTCAGACGGTGCAGACGGTCTTCGTCGATCATGCTCTGCCGCGGGGCACGATGCGGCATGCGGGCAAGCCCGTCGATCTCTCGGCGATCCGCCGCTGCGCGATCCTCGCGGTCGAGGGCGAGAACGACGACATCTCCGGTGTCGGCCAGACCAAGGCTGCCCTCGACCTGACACCGAACCTGCCCGATATCCGCAAGGCCTATCACCTGCAGGACAAGGTCGGGCATTACGGCGTCTTCAACGGTTCGCGCTATCGCGCGGTGATCGCCCCGCGCATCGCCGCCTTCATCCGCGAAATGGCGGCGAGCCCGGCCTGACCGGGGCGGTCTCGGTGGCGAAATTCACGTGAACGACGGACGGGCGGGATGGCTGCGGCGGCTCGGGCCGGTTAACCTCCCGCCCATGTTGCGCGCGCTCCTGCGACGGCCCGATCCGGATCATATCGAGATCGATCACGACGGCCGGACTTTCCGCGTCTCGATCCTTCGGCGCCCGACCGCCCGTCGCTTGACGCTGCGGGTGTCGAACGCGACCGGTGCCGTGATCCTCACCTTGCCGGCCCGTTCGTCGCTCATCACGGCGCAGAAATTCGCGCAGAGCCACGGCGGGTGGATCGCCGCCCGCCTCGCCCGCATCCCGGAGCGCGTTCCGTTCGTTCCCGGTGCGAGCATTCCGCTGCGAGGCGTGCCCCACACCCTTCTCCACCGCGAGGGCCGGGGGACGGTGGCGGTCGATCCGGACGCCGCGACCGTCATGGTCCCGGGGGAGGCGCCGCACGTGGCGCGCCGGGTTCGCGACTTCCTGCAGCGGGAGGCGCGGCGCGATCTGTCGGACGCGATTGCGACCTACTCGGATCGGCTCGGCCGACGGCCAGCGGGGCTGACCCTGCGCGACACGCGCAGCCGTTGGGGTTCCTGCACGGCTAAGGGTGAGCTGAATTTCTCCTGGCGGCTGATCCTCGCGCCGCCGATGGTGCTCGACTATCTCGTCGCGCACGAGATGGCGCATCTGCGCGAGATGAACCACTCGGCCCGCTTCTGGAAGCTGACCCACGAGCTGTGCCCGAACGTCGATGCGGCGGAGGCATGGTTGAAGCGGCACGGCGCGGAGCTGCACCGCTTCGGCTGAGGGCGGCCCGCCCCGCTCAGTACTTCGTCACGATCGCCCGACGATGCGCCCGAACCCGCTCCGCGGGCCAAGCCGGGCGCGGATCGACATGGCCGGGCCAGAGTTGGCGCGGCGCGACGTTGTCGCAGACCTCGCGCTGGCGCAGGTAGGCCGGGCGCCCGAATTCGTCGCGGCGCATGAGGGTGCCGCCGTCCCGGCAGAAGCCGGCAATGGCCGCCGAATCGCCGCGGCGTCCCCGCGGATTCCGTTCCACCGGCGGATGTTCGATCGTCAGCGCGGCCTGACCGTTGAGCGAGCGCTCGACATAGGTCGTGGTCGCCTGGGGCGGCAGGTACGTCGATTCCTCGAAGGGCAGCGACAGGGCGAGGGCACCGCCGCTTCCGGCGGTGAGCAAGAGGGCCGGCAAGACAGACGACAAGAGCGTCCGAAGGGCGGGGCGGCGCATGGTGTGGGTCCCGAAACAGGAGCGAATGCGGCAAGAGCTTGACCATGATGTAGAGCAGCCGGCGCTCCGGCGGTAGCCACGGACACACGCTTGCCGCGATTGCTTGACACCGGGTGACCCCCATGGTCCCACCTCCCGGACCTTCGCGGGGTGGATGCGAGAGCGACGAGGGGCTGGCGCGTGAGTCTGTTTTCGGGCGTAGGTCGGGTGATGCGGTCGGGCATGGAGCGCCGCCGTGTCGCGCTGGCCTGCCTGCTATCCGCTGCGGCATGCCTCCTTGCCGCCGGTCCGGCCGCGGCGCAGGGCACGGTGCGCAACACCTATGACGACTGGCAGCTCCGCTGCGAGACGCCGGCCGGCGCCAAGGCCGAGCAATGCGCCCTCGTGCAGTACGTGGCGGCGGAAGACCGGCCCAACCTGACCCTCGTCGTCATCGTCCTCAAGACCGCCGACAATCGTGGCTACCTGCTGCGGGTGGTGGCGCCACTCGGCGTGCTGCTGCCCTCCGGTCTCGGGCTGAAGATCGACCAGACCGATGTGGGTCGGGCGAGCTTCGTGCGCTGCCTGACGACCGGATGCGTCGCCGAAGTCGTCATGGACGAAGGCCTGATTCGCTCGCTCCGCGGCGGGGCGCAGGCGACCTTCATCGTGTTCCAGACGCCCGAGGAGGGGGTTGGTATCCCCGTCTCGATGAAGGGCTTCGGCGCCGGCTTCGACACGCTGAAGTGACGGGCGCGGGGAGGGCGGAATGCGCGGGATGACCACGAGAGCGCTCTTTTCCGCGGCCTGCATCGGGCTGGCGCTGGCCGGAGCCGGCGCCGCGCGGGCCGAATCGGGCGGCTTCTTCAAGAACCTGTTCGGCGGCGGGAGCGGCGAAGGCAGCGGCGGGGGCGGCAGTCTCATGGCTCCCAAGGCGTTCGATCCCAACGACGTCTATTGCCCGGCCGTCTTCGTGCCGGACGGTGGGGCGGCGATCCAAGCCTTCGCCGGAGCGGCGGGCGACAACACCCGCCTGCGCCATCAAATCGTGGTTTCCCGTCTGAGCCGTGAGTGCCAGGCGCGGGGCGACGGATCGGTGTCCGTGCGGGTCGGCGTAGAGGTACGGGCCATGCTCGGTCCCGCAGGGGCCAGCGGGCGCTTCGATGCGCCGGTGACCGTGTCGATCAAATATAATGAGCAGCCGGTGATGAGTCGGACGCACCGGGTCGCGATTCCGATCCCGGCGGGGACCGCTCAAGGCGAAGCGTCGGTGATCGAGAACGATCTGATCGTGCCCGCCGACAAGGCCTGGGGCTACGATATCGAGGTTACCCTCGCGGGGCAGAAGGCCAAGCCCGTCGCGCGGCGTCGCAAGCCCGCGCCCGAAGCCGCGAACGCCGCCCAGAGCGAAGCCCCGGTGGCGGGCCAATGATGTTCGGCCGTCCGACGCTTTGGCCGCGTGGAGGGCGCGTCTGAGCCCGACAACGCACGGCACCGCCGGATCGGATGGAGCGTGGCAGGGCCGCGAGACGCCCTTCTCTGTGACGGCAACCGACGACCCGCTCTTCGACCGCCGCCTCGTCCTACCGCCCGAGGTCACCGGCGGCTGGATCGTGCTGCGCTATGCCCTCCCGGTTCGCGCAAGACCGCAGCGCCCACTCCTGCGACTACGCCGCTGGGGGGGGCGCATCGACCGCTTCGTGCTGCCGGGCCCTGTCCTCGGCACCGCCCATTGGCTGGGCTACCTGCCCGCCGATTGCGCGGCGATCGAGATCGCCGGTGGGCCGGGCTTCGCGCTGGAGCGAGTCGGCGCGCGGAGTTCGGCGAATGTCTTCGCCGAATGCTTCAGAAAATATCCCCTCCGCGCCCTCGGGGGCCTTCGTGCTCTGGTGCGAGGCGATGAGCGGCGCTGGCGCGACACTCTGCGCGGCGCCTGCGCAACCGCTCCCCTCGCGGATTACGACCGATGGCACCGGACGCGCGGCGCCGTGCCTTCGCCGGAAACACCCGCGCCGGCCATCCGGATCCGTCTCGTCCTGGTGGCGGAAGGGGCGGAGATCGCTGCGGTCACGGACACGCTCGCGGCCTTGAAAGCCCAGAGCCATACGAACTGGTCCCTTCACCTTGCGGGTGGTCAGGTGTGGGTCGATCCCGCTGCTGCGGACCCCCGCATCCATCGTGCGGCGTGGAGTCCGGATGCCACGGCCCTGTCCCTCTGCGGCGGGGCAGACCTCTTCGGTCTGCTGCGACCGGGGGATCGTCTCGCCCCCGAGGCCTTGGCCCATCTCGCGGCCGCGTTCCAAGAGACCAAGCCCGACTTGATCTACGCGGACGAAGAAGTCGGTCTCGTCGCGCCGACGCCGCGGCTGAAGCCGGACTGGAGCCCCGACTTCGCGCGCGTCACGGGTTACCTCGGCGTTCCGACCCTTCTGGCCCGAGCCTTCCTCGCCGAGCTGCCGGTCGAGCCGGTGGGGGCGCCGGAGACCATCGCGATCACCCTGGATCTGGCCGCCTGCCGTGCCGCTGCCGTGGTCCACCTTCCGCGCATTCTATGCCGCCGCATCGCCATCCCCGATGATACCGCCGCGCGAGCGGCCTATCTCGAAGCGCAGCTGCGGGCGGCGGGCGAGCCCGCCCGCGCGATCCTGCGCGACGGAACGCTCGACCTTCACCGGAATCGGCCGGTGCCTGCGCCCCTCGTCAGCATCGTCATCCCATCCCGCGACCGGCCCGACCTGATCGCGCGCGTCACCGCCGACGTGCTGGACCGGACCGATTACCCGGCGATCGATCTCGTCATCGTCGACAATGGTTCGACCGATCCGGCGGTGCTCGCGCTCTACGACCGCCTGCTGGCCGATCCGCGGGTGCGCATCGAGGCGTTTCCGCAGCCGTTCAATTTCGCCGCCATGGTCAATCAAGGGGTCGAGGCCGCGAGGGGCGAGATCCTGGTCCTGCTCAACAACGACGTGGCGGTGCTGCATCCCGACTGGCTCGACGCGATGGTCGCCCAGGCCGTGCGGCCGGAGGTCGGCGCGGTCGGTGCCAAGCTCCTCTACGAGGACGGGCGCCTCCAGCATGCCGGCGTTGTCGTCGGCCTCGGCGGCGAGGCGGGTCACATCCTGCGCCGCCGCCCGGCCGAAACGGCGGGCCATCTCGGTCGGATGTGGGTCGCCCACGAGGTTTCCGCGGTCACCGCCGCCTGCCTCGCGGTCTCCCGCGACAAGTACCGGGCGGTGGGTGGTTTCGATGCCGTGGCCTTCGCGGTCGATTTCAACGACGTCGATTTCTGCCTGCGCCTCGGGGCTGCCGGCTGGAAGACGGTGTGGACGCCCCGAGCCGTCCTGTCCCATCTCGAATCAGTGAGCCGCGGCCGTCCCACCGGAGCCGCCCGCGCACGATTCGAGCGCGAGGCTGCCGTCTTCGCCGAGCGCTGGCGGGAGGTCATCCGCCACGATCCGTTCTACCATCCCGCCCTGTCGCTCACGACGTTCGGCGAGGATCTCGAATGACGGGAGCGCCGCTTTCCGACGCCCTGCTCTTCGCGACCGCGCCCGCCCCGGGGATCGTCGCACGCCTCGTCCGGGCGGCGCGCCACCCGTCCCGGCTTCTCTCGATTCTGATGACCCGGCTGACCGGTCGCCGCGTGCGGGCGGCGCAGGCTTTCGTCGCCCTGGCCGGCGCGGGTCATCACCTCTGGCAGCCCGGCCCCGGGCCGGCTTCCGAACCGGATGCGATTCTCGTCCGGCACGGCATCGAGCGGATCGAGCCGCGTGAGGACGGCACCCTACGGATCGCCGCCGAGGGGCCGCCCCTCATCCTCCTCGTGGCCCCCGGTCACGCGCTGATCGAGGGCGCGTCCGCCGCCATCGCAACGGCCTTCACCGATCCGGCGATCCACGCCCTCTACGGCGATGCGCTCGTTCGAATCGTGCCGGGCAGGGCCTGGCTTCCGCTGCTGCGGCCGGCCTTCGATCCGGATCTCCTGCGCGCCGTCGATCATCTTGGCCCGGTTCTGGCGCTGCGGCGCGCCAGCGTTTCCGGCATCGTGCCCATCCCCGGCGCCGCCGCCATGGACCTCGTCCTCGAATGCGCCGCCCGCTTCGGACGCGCGAGCGTGCGTCACCTGCCGCGCTTGCTTTCGGCCTCGACGTTCCAGGCCGAGAGGGGAGGGGAGGCAGGCCGCGTTGCGTCGCGCCTCGGCCGCCTCGACGCGGTGCGGCGCGACCTCGACCGGACGGGGGAGGGCGCCACCCTGGCCTTCGTTGAGGCGGACGGCGTGATCCGACTCGAGCGACCCCTGCCGATGCTGCGTCCGTTGGTCAGCCTGATCGTGCCGACGCGCGATCGGCTCGACCTGCTTCGTCCCTGCATCGAGAGTCTGCGGGCCCGCACCGATTGGCCGGCCAAGGAGATCCTGATCTGCGACAACGGCAGCTGCGAGCCGGCGACGCATGCCTATTTCGCGGAACTCCGGGCAGCCGGCGCGGCGCGCATCCTGGCCTGCGATGGCCCGTTCGACTTCGCCGCGATCAACAACCGGGCCGCGGCGCAGGCGCAGGGCGATGTGCTCGCTTTCATCAACAACGATGTCGAGGCCGATCATTCCGACTGGCTCGAGCGCATGGTGCGCGAGGCCCTGCGCCCCGATATCGGCGCCGTCGGCGCCCGGCTGATCGACGGCGAGGGGCGGATCCAGCATGGCGGAATCGTGCTCGGCAGCGGCGGTCTCGCCACCCATGGTCACCGTCATTTTCCGCAGGATGCGCCCGGCTACCTGTCGGCGCTTCGCGTAACACGCTCGGTCGCGGCGGTGACCGCCGCCTGCCTCGTGATCGAGGCACAGAAGTTCAGGGGCATCGGCGGGTTCGACTCGACCTTCGCCGTCGATTTCAACGATCTCGATCTCTGCCTGCGCCTCAACGCGACCGGGCTGCGGACGCTCTATGTCGGCGGCGCCGTTCTGCAGCATCGCGAGTCGGCGAGCCGACGGCCTTCGCCCGAGGCCGCCGCCCGCCATGCCGCCGAAGTGGAGGCGTTGAAAAAACGATGGGGGCCGCTGCTGATGCAGGACCCCCATTATCATCCGGGCTTCGACCCGAATCTCTCGACGCATATGCGCCTGCGCCGCGGCTGGACCGGCCTGGAGCCGGCCACGCCGCGGTGAGGCATCACTGAACGAGGCGGGGCCCGCCGGCCTGCACCTTCTCGTTCTCGGACATGATGCCGAGGCGCTTGGCGACTTCGGTATAGGCCTCGATCAGACCGCCCAGATCCTTGCGGAAGCGATCCTTGTCGAGCTTGTCCGAGGACTTGATGTCCCAGAGGCGGCAGGAATCGGGGGAGATCTCGTCGGCCACGACGATGCGCATCAGGTCGCCCTCCCACAGGCGCCCGGTCTCCATCTTGAAGTCGACGAGGCGGATGCCGACGCCGAGGAAGAGTCCGGACAGGAAGTCGTTGACGCGGATCGCCAGCGCCATGATGTCGTCGATCTCCTGCGGCGTCGCCCAGCCGAAGGCCGTGATATGCTCCTCGGACACCATCGGGTCGTTGAGCTGATCGTTCTTGTAGTAGAACTCGATGATCGAGCGCGGCAGCTGGGTGCCTTCCTCCAGCCCGAGCCGCTGGGCCAGCGAGCCCGCCGCCACGTTGCGCACCACCACTTCGAGCGGAATGATCTCGACTTCGCGGATCAGCTGCTCACGCATGTTGAGGCGGCGGATGAAGTGGGTCGGCACGCCGATATCGTTGAGGTGCTGAAAGACGAACTCGGAGATCCGGTTGTTCAGCACGCCCTTGCCGTCGATGACCTCGTGCTTCTTCGCGTTGAAGGCGGTCGCATCGTCCTTGAAGTGTTGGATGAGCGTCCCCGGCTCGGGTCCCTCGTAGAGGACCTTCGCCTTGCCCTCGTAAATGCGACGGCGGCGGTTCATAGGCGTGTACCGTGGTTTGAGGAAGTCCATGGGGCCGTGGCTCCTTCGGAACTGTCACGTGAAGCGATCCGCGGCGCGGCGACCCGTCTGGCGGGTAGGCGACCGGAGCGTCTTCCCGGGACAACAACCCGCGGGAAATAGTCCCGGCCGCCGTAGCATCTCTGTACCGGAACGGGCTTTGCAGCACAACGCGTTGGCCTTGCACGCCAATGCCCGCAGGGCTGCGGTGGAGGCCGGCTCCGTGAGCCTCGATCGCCGGATCAGGCCGATATGGGGGTGAGTTCCGTCGTCTTGGAGGGGTAGCGGCACAGATCGGCGATGCGGCAACGCGGGCAGTCCGGGCGCCGCGCCTTGCAGGTGTAGCGTCCGTGCAGGATCAGCCAGTGATGCGCGTTGAGACGGTACGGTTCCGGCACCCGCGCTTCGAGGCCGGCTTGGACCTTGTCCGTGGTCGGTGCGCTGAACAGGGGGATGCGGTTCGACACCCGGAAGATGTGGGTGTCCACGGCGATGCGGGGTACGCCGAAGGCCACGTTCAGCACCACGCTCGCGGTCTTGGTGCCGACGCCGGGAAGCACTTCGAGATCGGCCGCCTCCCGCGGCACCTCGCCCCCGTGCCGCTCCAAGAGGATGCGCGACAGCGCAATCACGTTCTTGGCCTTCGTGTTGAACAGCCCGATGGTGCGGATGAAGTGGCGCACGCGCTCCTCGCCGAGATCCAGCATCTTCTGCGGCGTGTCGGCGATGGCGAAGAGGGGTTCGGTCGCGAGGTTGACGCTCTTGTCGGTCGCCTGGGCAGAGAGCACCACGGCGACGAGCAAGGTATAGGGGTTGAGATACTGAAGCTCCGAGCGCGGCTCCGGATCGGCCTCGCGCAGCCGTGCGAAGATGGCGATCAGGGTTTCGTCGTCCACGGGAGCGGGGGCGGTGTCGACATGGCCCGTGAGGACGGGGCCGAGCGTTGCGCCGGGTTGAGCCGGTTTCTTGCCGGACACTGTGCCGACGACAGGTTTCGAACGACGCCGTTCTGTTTCGGAAACGCGCGGCGCAGGCTTTTTCGGGGGCATCGGCGCGTTATATTGCGCGCATGGTCAGCGGCAACCTTTCTTCGCATCCCGACGGCCTCGACCCGGAGATCATGGATCGCCCGCTCTATACGGCCGTCATTCGCCCGAACCAGTCGCTCGGTCGCGACGGCTTCCGCATCGTGATGGGGCTGTGCTGCCTCGTCTCCCTCGTGACCTCGATCGCCTGCTGGCGCGCCGGCTTCTGGCCGGTGGCCGGCTTCTTCGGCCTCGACATGCTGGCCCTCTACGTCGCCCTCCGGGTGAGCCTCAGGCGGGGCCGTTCCTTCGAGGAGGTCGCGATCTCACCGCTCGAAGTCTCGCTGGCGCGGATCGATCCACGGGGTGAGCGCCGTGAATGGCGCTTCAATCCGCTTTGGACGAAGCTCAGCCGCTTGGATGACGAGGAATTCGGCCTGCGCCGGCTCACCCTCGTCTCCCGCCGCGAGCATGTCGTCGTCGCACGCGATGCCGATCCCGTCGAGCGCGAGCGGGTCGCCGATGGCTTGGCCCTGGCACTGGCCCAGGTGAAGAAGGGGTTCTGAGCACACCCCTCTCGCCAACAGGCGTTCGGCAAGGCCAGGACGTCCCGTGGCGGGCGTTTTCGCATTTCTCCGCGTTTTCCGGTTGACGGGAGCTGGGGCGTCCCGTAGAAGCATTTTCACCGACGGGGCGCGGCGGTCCACCTTCTCTGGTGGTTCGGGGCTCCTGAGGGTTTCGGGACTGTTTGAGCGGCACGGCTGAT
>NZ_BPRE01000024.1 GCF_022179765.1 Methylorubrum suomiense
TCTGGCGGGCAGCCACGAGGTTCTGGTGACGGTGGAGGAGGGCTCGGTCGGCGGGTTCGGGGCGATGGTCCTGCATCTCCTGGCCGAGCGGGGCGTGCTGGATGGGGGCGGTGTCCGGGTTCGGACGCTGACGCTGCCGGACAGCTACCAGGACCACGACAAGCCGGAGAAGATGTACGCCGAGGCCGGCCTCGACGCCGAAGGCATCCTCAAGGCGGTGCGCGCCGCGTTGCCGACGGGCGAGGTTGCGGCGCCCCGCGAGAGCACGGTCGTGACGCTCAAGCGCTGAGCCGCGCCGCGAACCCTCCCCCACCCAAGTCGGGCAAGCCCGACTTGAGAAAGCCCGAGATCGGAAGGGGGAGGGACGGCGTCGATCCCCTTACTTGATCACCGCGCAGGCGATGCGCGGACCCGCGCCGCCGATCGGCTGGGTGGTGTGGTCGTCCTCGTTGGCATGGACGATCAGCGCCGACCCGTCGCCGTCGCGCAGGCCGCCCTCGCCGGTCAGCGGGGTCTCGCTCGACACTTCCGCGTTCACCGAGCCGTCGGCGGCGGCGTAGACGTTGGGCAGATCGCCCTCGTCCGGACCGTCCGGATTGAGCAGGCCGTGCTTGCTCTGGTCGTGGTTCACGTGGGCCTTCGACTTCTCGAACTTCTCCGTGTCCGAGCAATCGCCGACCGCGTGGAAATGGATGCCGTGCCAGCCCGGAGGCAGGCCGCCGGCCTGGACCATCACGCGCATGACGAGGGAATTCGCCCCGTCGCGGATCATGATCTTGCCGATGGTCTCGCCCTTGCCATTGGTGATCGCGCTCTCGTAGGTCTGCGGGGCGGAGGCCTCCTCCTTAGGGGCATCCTTCGGAGCCTCCTTCGGGGCTTCCTTGGGTGCCTGCGCGAGGGCGGGCACGCACAGGGCCGCGAGCACGGAGGCGGCCAGCGGGATCCGGCGGCTGGCCCGCGCGGTGGCACACGTCTTGGGACCGCTCATCTTACCTCGCATGGGTCGTTCGTCTCCCTGGAGCGCTTTCCCACGATGGGGTCGCCGGTTTGGCGAAGGAAAGCGCGTACGATAACGATGGAGAGACGCCGATCCGAGCGTATCGGAGCCTCCCGTCGGCCGGCGCACGCGGCGCGGCCGCTTGTGACCTCGGGGGAACCGGATTATCCGGCCCCGATGCGGGCGGCGGGCCGCACCGCGTGATCGGCCCGTTCCAAGGTAAGGCGGCCGGGCCCGAGCGACAGGGGCGCGCCGACAACCGCCCTGACGATCCGCCCATCACGAAACTGCGGGGCCGCGAGAGGACGACGATGACGGGCGAACGTCTCCGCGCCGATCGGGTGCTGGTGGAGCGCGGCCATTTCCGCAGCCGGGCGCAGGCGCGGGCCGCGATCGAGGCGGGCCTCGTCTTCGTCGACGGCTGCCCGGTGACGCGCCCCTCCGCCCCGATCGGCGAGGGCGCGCGGATCGAGGCCGCTCCCGCCCACCCCTACGTCTCCCGCGGCGGCCTCAAGCTCGCCGCCGCCCTCGACGCGTTCGGGATCGACCCCGCCGGCCTGCCCTGCCTCGATGTCGGCGCCTCCACCGGCGGCTTCACCGACGTGCTGCTGCGCCGCGGCGCGGCCCATATCCATGCGGTCGATGTCGGGCGCGACCAGTTCGACGCCGCCCTGCGCGGCGATCCGCGGGTGAGCCTGCGCGAGGGGACCGACATCCGGGCGCTGGCGGCGGACGCGCTGGACCCCGCCCCGCTTCTCGCCGTCATCGACGTGAGCTTCATCGGCCTGCGCCTCGTCCTGCCGCCCGTGACCGGCCTCCTGACCGGCGCGGCGGCGCTGGTGGCGCTGATCAAGCCGCAATTCGAGGCCGGGCGCGAACGGGTCGGGCGCGGCGGCATCGTGCGCGATGCAAGCGTGCATGCGGAGGTCTGCGAGGCGGTGCGAACCACCCTCACCGATCTCGGTTTCACGATCCTCGGCCTGATCCCCTCCCCGGTCGAGGGCGGGGACGGCAACCGCGAATTTCTCATAGGCGCCCGGCGACCGCGTGATGTCTGAGACGGAAGAGACCCTGACGATCGCCCGGCTCGGTGCCCGCGGCGACGGAATCGCCGAGGACGGCCTGCTTGTGCCCGGCGCCCTGCCCGGCGAGCGGGTGCGGGTGCGCCGCGAGGCCCGGCACGGCGTCCTCGTCGCGGTCGAGACGCCCTCGCCCGACCGGATCGACCCGTTCTGCCCTTATTACGCGGCCTGCGGTGGCTGCGCCGTGCAGCATCTCGCCCCCGAGCCCTACGCGGCGTGGAAGCGCGGCATCGTCACCGGGGCGCTGGCCCAAGCACGGATCGAGACCGAGGTGGCGCCCCTGCTCGACGCCCATGGCGAGGGCCGGCGCCGGATCGTCCTGCATGTCCGCGAGATCGAGGGACGGGCGCGCGCCGGGCTGATGGCGGCCCGCAGCCACGCGCTGGTGCCCCTCGACCATTGCCCGATCACCGTGCCGGGTCTGCACCGGGCGCCCGCCGTGGCCGAAGCGCTGGCCGCGCCCCTCGGCCACGGGCGCAAGCCCCTCGACATGGCCGCCACGGCCACGGGGGCGGGGCTCGACGTGGACATCCGTGGCCACGGGCCGGTGAGCGAGGGCGTGCGCGGTGTCCTCACCCGCCTCGCGACCGAGCTCGATCTCGCCCGCCTGTCCCTCCATGGCGACGTGGTGGTGGAACGCCGCCTGCCCGCTCTCGGCGAGGGCCCCGCCCGGCGGGTGCCTCCGCCCGGCGGCTTCCTCCAGGCGACGGCGGCGGGCGAGGCGGCGCTCACCGCCCTGAGCCTCGCGCCGATGGGCAAGGCCAAGCGCGTCGCCGACCTGTTCTGCGGCAGCGGCCCCTTCGCCCTGGCGCTCGCGGCGAGCGGGCGGGAGGTCCACGCGGCCGAGGGTGAGGCGGCCTCGATCCAGGCCCTCATCCGCGCCTACCGGGCCGGGGCCGGCCTGTCGCAGATCACGGCGGAGGCCCGCGACCTGTTCCGCCGCCCCCTGCTCGGGCCGGAGCTCGACCGCCTCGACGCCATCGTGTTCGATCCGCCGCGGGCCGGGGCGGAGGCGCAGGCGAAGCGGATCGCCGAATCGAAGGTGCCGCTCGTCGTCGGCGTCGCCTGCGACGCCGGCACCTTCGCCCGCGACGCCGCCGTGCTGATCGGCGGCGGCTACCGGCTGGAGCGGGTGACGCCGGTCGATCAATTCGCCTGGTCGGGCCATGTCGAGCTGGTCGGCATCTTCCGCAAGGACGCGCGCAAGCCCCGCGGCCGGCTGCGCTGAGCGCTCAGCCGGGGGGGACAACTCGATCCGCTCGACCGTTCGAAGGTCCGCTTGGGTAGCCGCCGGACCTTAGTCTCTCGCCGCGAAGCGGACGTTCAGCCTGCGACACGATCCGGCCGTTTCAAGTTCCTGAAGGCGATGCCGCCCCAAGGGCGGACGTCGCTGCATCGGTCGCTTTTGACGCAAGCCCCATCGCAGCCCGGACTTGCTACGCGGGAAAGCAGGGTGAGGCCGGCGGTGAACAGCGAGCCCCGGATCCGCCTTTAGACCGATGGCTTCGAGGCTCGCGGCTCCTTCGCGCTCTGAGTGAGAGCGGCTCGGACCGACATACCCAAGGATTCTCCGATGCTCGCCTCCTGGTCGCTGCCGATGCTGCTTGTGCTGTTCGCGGGGGCGGCGGGCATCATCTGGTATGCCGGCATCAAGCTTTCGGACACCACCGACGTGCTGGCCAAGCGCCTCGGGCTCGGCGAGGCGCTTGGCGGGCTGATCCTGCTCGCCATCGCCACCAACCTGCCCGAGATCGCCATCACGGTGAGCGCCGCATGGCGGGGCAACCTCGGTATCGCGATCGGTAACCTGCTCGGCGGCATCGGCGTGCAAACCCTGGTGCTCGTGGCGCTCGATGCGTTCAGCGGGCGGGGCCGACGCCCACTCACCTACCGGGCCGCGAGCCTCTCGCTCGCGCTCGAAGGCACGCTGGTCGTGGCGGTGCTGATCATGGCCATCATGGCCAGCCGCCTGCCCGAGAGCTTGATCGTGCTACGGGTCGCGCCGGGCGGTCTCGCGATCGCGCTCGTATGGGTGCTGGGCATCTGGCTGATCGGGCGGACGCGCGGCGACCTCCCCTGGCATGCCCGGAATACGGCGGCGGAGGTGCAGAGCCGCCCGCAGGGCCATAGCCGAGCCCGGAAGTCGCAGCAGGCCGGAGCCGGGGGCCTGACGACGGCGCGCGCTGCCGCGGTCTTCGCGTTCGCAGCCCTGGCTACCCTGATCTGCGGCGTGGCCCTGGAGATGAGCGGTGATGCCATCGCAGACCGGATCGGGATGAGCGGCGTCCTGTTCGGCGCGACCGTGCTGGCGGCCGCGACCTCCCTGCCGGAACTCTCGACCGGACTCGCATCGGTGCGGCTCGGCGATGATAGGCTCGCGATCAGCGATATTTTCGGCGGAAACGCATTCCTGCCGGTGCTCTTCCTGCTGGCGACGGTGATCTCCGGTCGCGCCGCGCTGCCGCAGGCGCAAGACACCGACGTCTACCTCGCCGGCCTCGGCGTCTTGCTCACCTGCGTCTACATCGCCGGGCTGATCTTCCGTCCGCAGCGACGCGTGCTGGGCATGGGCATCGACTCGCTCGCGGTCCTCACCCTTTACATGATCGGCATCGCTGGCCTCTTCGCCATCGCGATGGCGCCCAGCCACTGATCACGCGCCGAGCGCGTGGAAGAGTGCATCAAGACACTGACGCTCTGGCTCGCCAGCGGCACGGAGCCTCTGCGGCGCTGATTATCGGCTCGGGTGCAAGGGTCCTTGGGCAGCGGATCGTCGCACATCCACCCGGCCCGGTCGTACATCTCCTTCCACCATTGGCCGGGACGCGGACCATCCAAACGTCCGCAACGGGTCGAAAGCGGGCCGGCGCATGGCCGAGCTGATTGGATTTCGATCTCAGGCCGGTGCCCGGCGGGCGCCCGGATCCCCCGCCTCCGCCAGGGCCGCCGCGAGATCGGCCGGATCGATCGTGAAGTCCTGCAGGAATTCCGGCGACCCGGAGGGCACCCGCGGGCCGTACACCGCGTGGTAGGCGAGCCCGTTGGCGACCGCGATCTCCCAGTAGAACGGATCCTCCCAGCCCTCCGGCACGAGGTGGATCACCGGGGTGCCCGGAGCGCAGAACACGGTGTTGGCCATGCCGGCCCCGGCGATGCCGACGACGATCTCGGCTTCGGCGAAGCGGATCGCCTGCTGGCGCGGGCTCAGCGATTCGGGGTCGATCACCGTGAAGCCGCGGCGGGCCAGCAGCGCGAGCACGCCGTCCCGCGAGACGAGCGCCCGGCCGCGACCCGGATGCCGGTCGACGAACAGACGTCGCCCAGGGGGCTGCCCGAGGCCCCGCCATCGCTGCCACAGGCGCGGCAGCAGCGTGCGGCGGCGGCCCTGCCGGCGCAGGAAGTGCAGGGAGTCCGGCGACTTGCGCTCGCAGGGCAGGGCGGAGGGCGTGGCGTGGTGGAGCCGGGCGAAATGGTAGCTCTTCGTCCAGTCGAGGAGGCGCAGGGTGAGGCCGGGCATGGTGCCGAGCACCAGCTTGACCGAGCGCGCCCGCGCGACGTCGATATGCGGCACGTAGGCGACGAGGGCGACCGTGATCGGCAGGCCGGGATGGCGCGCCCGCAGCATCGCCACGGCGCGCAGGCGCGGCACGTCGTCGATGAGCCAGTGGCCGTAATTGAACGAGCTGCCCGCGTTGAGGAGGAAGGTCAGCCCGTCCGCCCCGATGCTCTCGTCGCAGGGGTCCGCAACCGGCCCCGGCCCCGGGGCGACGTGGCGCTCCTGCGGGCGGGTGGTCTCGAACAGCACCCGCTTCCGCCCCTCTTCGAGGGTGAACAGCGCGTTGCCCGCGAGCCGGATGTCACGGGATTCCAGCAGCAGCGTCGGCGGCACCGGCGGGAAGCGCGCGGCGAGCCGCGCCCGCTGCGCCTCGCGGAAATCCGCGCCGCCGCCATGCAGGTGCGGCATGCCGGGATCGCGGGCGGGGCAGCCGGGGAACACCGTGCCGAGGACGCGGGTCCGGGCCGCGACCCGCCCCGACAGGCGCGCGAGGAGGTCCGCATCGCCGGCAAACCCGCCCTCGCCGTAGAGGAGCGAGGCATCGCAGGAGAGGACGAGATCGTCCTCGGTCAGGCCGGTCGGCGCCGCGGCCTGACCGGCCGGTTCCTCCGCCGCTCCCGTCCCCGCGATGCCCTGCATGCCGTCCCCTCGTCCGCGACGGCTCCGATAGCACGAAGCGGGACCGCGAAGCGCGTGGGGGTGGGTTGCCGGCTCAGAACAGCTCGCCCTGAACGGCCGCCGCCGGGGCGGCCGGCGCCGCGCGGCCTCGCCCGGCCGGCTCGATCAGCGCCGGGTCGTCGTGGCGGGTGCTGTTGACGCGCTCGTCCACGGGGTCGAGCCGCAGCCATTCGTCGGGGCAGGGCCGGCAGAGGCGGGCCGCCTCGGCGGCGTCGATCGCGGGGTCGAGCCAGGCATCGACCATCCCGGGCGCGAGGATCGTGGGCATGCGCTCGTGGATCGCGCTCAGGGTCCCGTTGGCCGAGCAGGTGACGATGGCCGCCGTATCGACCTCCGAGCCGTCGGCTCCGAGCCAGGGCTCCCACAAGCCGGCGAGCGCCATCGGCGCCCCGTCGGCCCGGCGCACGGCGAAAGGCTGCTTGAGCGCCTGCCGGCCGGTGCCCTCCCGGCGCCACTCGTAGAAGCCGTCGGCGAGGAAGACGCAGCGGCGATAGCGCAACGCGCCGCGAAAGGCCGGCTTCTCGCCCGCGGATTCGATGCGGGCGTTGAACAGCACCGGAAAGCCGTTGGGATCCTTGAGCCAGGACGGCCACAGCCCCCAGCGCATGAGCCGGAAATGCCGGGCACCGCGCTCGGCCAGGACCACCGGCACGGGCTGAGTCGGGGCGACGTTGAAGCGGCCGGGAAAATTCGGCGTCTCCGGATAGCCGTAGGCCGCGCGATAGACCTCCGGGGGCTGGCCGATGAAGAAGCGTCCGCACATGCGCCGATCTGGGGCGCGCAGGGGTCGCGGATCAAGGTGTGCCGCACCGTGCCTCACAGGAAGCCGCGCCGGAACCGGACCGACCATATGTCCCGTTGCGCCGCGCCGCCGCGGCGCTAGGTTGGCGGCCATGACATCCCCCGCGACGGCGACCGGCTCAGAGCCCGCCCTGCACGTGCGGGCCGTGCCGGGTCTTGCCCGGTTCGACGCCGCCGAGTGGGACGCCTGTGCCACCTCCCCCGAGACCCTCTCGGCCGGTGACGAGACCTTCAACCCGTTCGTCTCCCACGCCTTCCTCTCGGCGTTGGAGGAATCGGGCTGCGTCTCCCGCCGCACCGGCTGGCTGCCGCTGCATGTGCGCGTCGAGCGCGACGGCCGCCTCGTCGGCGCGGCGCCCTGCTATCTGAAATCCCACAGCCAGGGCGAATACGTGTTCGACCACGGCTGGGCCGACGCCTACCAGCGGGCCGGGGGCAGCTACTATCCCAAGCTCCAGGTCAGCGTGCCCTTCACCCCCGTGACCGGCCCGCGCTTCCTGATCGCGCCGGGCGAGGACCCCGATACCGCTGCCGCCGCCATCGTCGCGGGCCTGCGGGCCCTGCGCGAGGAGACGCAGGCCTCCTCGGTCCACGCCACCTTCCTGCGCGCGCGCGAATCGGAACAGGCCGAAGCTCTGGGCATGCTGCCGCGCCTCGACCAGCAGTTCCACTGGCTCAACGAGGGCTACGCGACCTTCGACGACTTCCTCTCGGCGCTGGCCTCGCGCAAGCGCAAGGCGATCAAGCGCGAGCGGCGCGACGCCCTGGCCTCCGGCATCACCATCGCGCACCGGACCGGCGCCGATATCACGGAGGCCGATTGGGACGCCTTCTACGCGTTCTACCAGGACACCGGCGCCCGCAAATGGGGCCGGCCCTATCTCAACCGGCGCTTCTTCTCGCTGATCGGCGAAAGGATGGCCGAACGCATCCTGCTCGTCATCGCCTCGCAGGGCGGGCGGCCGATCGCCGGGGCGATCAACTTCATCGGCGACACGGCCCTCTACGGGCGCAACTGGGGCTGCCTCGAGGACCATCCGTTCCTGCATTTCGAGGTCTGCTACTATCAGGCGATCGATTTCGCGCTCGCCCGCGGCCTCAAGCGGGTCGAGGCCGGCGCCCAGGGCGAGCACAAGCTCGCCCGCGGCTATCGCCCGGTGCCGATGCATTCCGCCCACGATTTCGCCGATGCGGGCCTCGGCCGCGCCGTCGGCGACTATCTGGAGCGGGAGCGCCGCGCCGTGCGCGAGGCCATCGACGAATATGCGCAGATGTCGCCGTTCCGCCGTGGCGGACCGGAGGGCGAGGACATAGGAGCATGAGCGCGGGAATGAGCCCGATCGACCGCATCCGCAGCTACGCGGACGAACTGACCGCCCTCCGGCGCGATCTCCACGCCCATCCCGAGATCGGCTTCGAGGAGGTGCGGACCTCGGGCATCGTCGCCGCGCATCTCGAACGCTTCGGCATCGAGGTCCATCGGGGCCTCGGCAAGACCGGCGTCGTCGGCATCCTTCAGGGACGGCCGGGTCCGCGCCGGATCGGGCTGCGCGCCGACATGGACGCCCTGCCGATCACCGAGGAGACCAACCTCCCCTACCGCTCGACGATCCCCGGAAAGATGCATGCCTGCGGGCATGACGGGCACACGACCATGCTGGTCGGCGCCGCCCGCTACCTCGCCGAGACCCGCGATTTCGACGGCACCGCCGTGTTCGTGTTTCAGCCGGCGGAGGAAGGTCTGGGCGGGGCCCGCGCGATGATCGCCGACGGGCTCTTCGAGAAATTCCCCGTCGACGAGATCTACGCGCTCCACAATGCGCCGCAGGGGCCGCACGGGGTGTTCCAGACCCGAACCGGGCCGATGATGGCGGCGGCCGATTTCTTCGACATCCGCATCACCGGACGCGGGGCGCATGCGGCGATGCCGCAGCAGGGCATCGACCCGATCGTCGTCGCGACCGGGCTCGCCCAGGCGATGCAGTCGATCGTCAGCCGCAACAGCGATCCGCTCAAGGCCGCGGTGGTCTCGATCACGCAGATCCATGCGGGCGCGGCCTACAATGTCATCCCCGAGAGCGCGCATCTCGCCGGCACCGTGCGCACCTTCGATGCCGGTCTGCGCAAGCTCGTGGGCCAGCGCATCCGCGAATTGGCCGAAGGATTCGCCGCCGCCTACGGCGCCACCATCGCGGTGGATCTGCGCGACGTGTTCTCCGTGCTCGACAACAGTGCCGAGCAGGCGAAGGCGGCGGCTGAGATCGCCGCCGAGCTGTTCGGCGCCGACAAGGTCGATGCCAATACGGTGCCCCGCATGGGCAGCGAGGATTTCGCCGACATGGTCGCCGCCGTGCCCGGCGCCTATGCTTGGCTCGGCGCAACCCCGGGCCCCGGCCTGCACAATGCGAGCTTCGATTTCGACGACAGCCTGATCCCGATGGGCGCGGCGTATCTGGCGCGGGTGGTGGAGCGGCGGGCGCGGCTGTGAGCCGCGCGCGCCTCGACCGAACGAGGCGCCCTTCCCCATCTTTGGGCAATCGGAGGTGGGGCGGATGAGGCGGATGGCCGTGCCTCCGCCCGTCCCTCGATCCTTTGAGCTGTCCGATCGGGAGCCGGAACGCGTGCCCTTCCCGGCTCCGTCGGAGCGATACCGGCGTCTGAAGCCGGCCGTCGCTTTCCGAGCTTGAGACGGAGGCGCCGTGCCCGGGGGGGTCAGGCCGGCACGGCCGAGCCGGGCGGAGCCGCCTCCGGGCCGGTCGGCGCGGGCGCCTTTCCTGCCACCGGCGTCACGGGATTCTTCGTCGAATCCTTGTCCGCAGTTTTGGTCGCATCCTTGTCCGCATCCGAGGGCGCCATCGTCGACGCGTGCGCCTTGCGGTCCTGGATCTCGATGAACACCCGTTTCACGTCCGGGCTCTTCGCCTTGATGCGCTGCTCCAGCCGCGCCACCGTCTGCTCGACCTCGCCCGCGGGGATCTCGTCGGCGAAATCGAGGCTGAGATTCACGAGGATGTCGGAGGGGCCGAGATGCTGCGTCAGGACTTCGTTGACGTGGCGCACCGCCCGCTCCTCGCGCACCGCCGCGTCGATGGCGCGGACCACCTCCGGGTCGGCGGCCTCGCCGATCAGCAGGCCGTGGGTTTCGAGCATCAGGAAGATCGACATGCCGATCAGCACGACGCCGATGCCGATCGAGGCCCAGCCGTCGAGCACGGGCATGTCGAGGACATGCGCGGCGACCACGCCCGCCATGGCGATGACGAGGCCGATCAAAGCCGCCACGTCCTCGACCAGGATGGTGTAGAGCGACGGGTCCTTGCTGCGCTGAATTGCGGTGATCGCGGCGCGGTTGCCCTTCTCGGCCCAGAACGCCTTCACTGCCACGAAGCAGGAATACCCCTCGGCCAGGATCGCGAAGCCGAGGATCGAGACGTTCACCCAGAAGCCCGACAGGGGAATGCCGAACAGGCTCGCATCGGCGGCGGGTTCGGGATGCTGGATCTTGTGAGCGCCCTCGTAGATCGCGAAGATGCCGCCGCCGAGGAAGATGAACAGGGCGACGATGAAGGCGTAGAAATAGACCTCGCGCCCGTAGCCGAACGGATGCTTGGCATCCGCCGGCTTGTTCGCCCGCTTGAGGCCGACCAGCAGCAGGATCTGGTTGGCGGTGTCGACCAGCGAATGCGCGCCCTCCGCCAGCATCGCGGTCGAGCCGGTGAGGAAGGCGCCGACGAATTTCGCCGCCGCGATGGCGAGGTTGGCCCCCGCCGCCGTGTAGATCGCACTCGTGCTCTCGGCCATGCTCGCGCTCCCGTTCGGCGCACCGGAAGCGTCGCCGTCGTCACGGGGCACTCAACGCGCGCATCGGCCGCAAGGTTCGCCGCACAATTTTCGGGATGATTTTTCGCAGTCGACGCAGCGGGCCCGCCCGTGCAACGTGGTCAGCGAATTAAGGCCGCGCGCGGAGCATGCCGCGCGAAGCCTCGAGCCCGCGGAGGCGGGCGCCGGCGCGGCAAGGCCCGGCACAAACCCGAGGAGCCCGATGACGCCGTCCTACGACCCCGACAACATCTTCGCCAAGATCCTGCGGGGCGAGATCCCCGCCCACAAGGTCTACGAGGACGAGCATACCCTGGCCTTCATGGACGTGATGCCCCAGGGCGAGGGTCACACCCTGGTGATCCCCAAGGCGCCGAGCCGCGGCCTGCTCGATGCCGAGCCGGCGACGCTCGCCGCGCTCATTGCGAGCGTGCAACGGGTCGGGCGCGCGGTGAAGAAGGCCTTCCAGGCCGACGGACTCACCGTGTTCCAGTACAACGAGCCGGCGGGTGGGCAGACGGTGTTCCATCTGCATGTCCACCTCATCCCGCGCCGCGAGGGCGTGCCGCTGAAGCGGCACGAGGGCGGCATGGCCGACAACGCCGTCCTGGCCGAGCATGCCGCGCGCATCCGCGCCGCTCTGGACGCGGCGGTCTGAGGCCGAGACTCTCGACCCGGCGGGGCACGCCCGAGCGGCCTGCGGCGGGGATCATCCCGGAGCCCCGCCGGGTGAGGCTTCCTCCGAACGCTTGCAGGCCGGAAAACCGGCGGTGACCGATCCGCGGCGGAAGACGTCAGGCCGCGCTGGCGGTCTGATCTCCCCCGGCCTTGGATGCGCCCACCGTCCCGAGGAGCGAGCGGAGGGTCGCGTTCTCGGATTCCAGCTCGGCGATCCGGCGCAGCAGGAGGTTGATGGAGGCGTCGGGCAGGGGAGCCGCTGCCTCGGGGGGCGCGACCGGCTTGCGCTGGTCGGCGAAGGCGATCCCCACCGAGTTGTCGCGCCGCCAGCGCAGGGTCGCGCGGAAGGTCTCTTCCTTCTGCGCGATGTAGAGGTCGAACACCTCGGGCAGGGTGCTGGTTTCGCTCAGCTCCAGCCGTGCGCCGGCCTCCGACAGGTCGCGGATCAGGCAGTCCATCGAGGCTGCGCCCTTGTTGAAGAGAATACGCCCTTTCAAGAACGTGCGCTTGCGGACGTCGTGGCGCTGTTCACTCGTCATCCTGTCGGCCTCCGGCCCCGACTGTTCCGGAGAGCGTAGTCCGGCAGCTCTTAAGGAAAGCTCGACGGAATAGGCGACTCGGGCGGGCCTCGCCGCACGGGGCCCGATGCCGGGGCAGGGGCGTCCCGCGTCAGGACGCCCGCTCGTCGAGGGACTGGAACAGGTAGAAGCCGTTGAAGCGCACGGCGGTGGCGGCGGCGCGGTCGTCGAAGCCGGGCGGGGCATCTTTTGCCGCTTCGATCTTGCCGCCGAAGGTCCAGCGGCGCCCGCCGACGAAACGCGGCACGGCATGGCTCTCCGGCACGGCGCAGCAGAGAGCCTCGCCACCCTTCCGCCGGAACACGTTGTAGCTGCGCATCGGGTGAGCCTCCGCTTCGCCGCATCGGACGGTTGCGATAGCCAGTCAATCGGACTGGTTTGTGTCCGCAATCTCACTTCGGATGCGGCGGAGACCGGTGCGTGCGCGGGCGCACGGGGCGAGCGCCCGGTGGAACCCTGTGCGGCCATCCTTTGCGCGGTGTCCGAGGAGGGGCGGGATCCATTCGGTTTCCCGCGTCCGTGTCAGGCCATGTCCGTGCCGATCAGGTCCGAGGGCGGCCTCCGTCTCACGCCGTCGGAACGTTCCGCTCCAACTCGTCGAGCCACGCCCGCGCGCTCGAATCGGAGGGCGCGCGCCAGTCGCCCCGCGGGGAGAGGGCGCCGCCCGCCGAGACCTTCGGGCCGTTGGGCAGCGCCGAGCGCTTGAACTGGCTGAAGCGGAAGAAGCGGTCGAGGAACACGCCGAGCCAGCGCCGGATCACCGGCAGGTCGTAGGCCACGCGCTTGGCCTCCGGGAAATCCGGCGGCCAGTCGCCGGCGGCGGCGTCCCCCCAGGCATGCAGCGCCAGGAAGGCGATCTTCGACGGCGCGAAACCGTGGCGCAGGGTGAACCAGAGATTGAAGTCCTGGAGCGCGTAGGGGCCGATCTTGGCTTCGGTGCTCTGGGGGCCCTCGCCTTCCGAGGCCGGCACCAGTTCCGGCGAAATCTCGGTGTCGAGCACGGCCCGCAACGTGCGGTTCTCCTCCGCGCCGAACTGGCCGGAGGCGATGACCCAGCGGATCAGGTGCTGGATCAGCGTCTTGGGCACGCCCGCATTGACGCCGTAATGGCTCATCTGGTCGCCAACGCCGTAGGTGCTCCAGCCGAGCGCCAGCTCCGACAGGTCGCCCGTGCCGATGACGATGCCGCCGTGCTGGTTGGCGAGCCGGAACAGGTAGTCGGTGCGCAGACCCGCCTGCACGTTCTCGAAGGTGACGTCGTAGACCGCTTCGCCCCGGCCGTAGGGATGGCCCATATCGGTCAGCATCTGCCGGGCGGCGGGGCGGATGTCGATTTCCGCGAAGGTCGTGCCGAGCGCCCGCATCAGGGCGAAGGCGTTGGTCTTGGTCTCGTCCGAGGTGGCGAAGCCCGGCAGCGTGTAGGCCAGGATGTTGCTCCGCGGCAGGCCGAGCCTGTCGAAGGCTTTCGCCACCACGATCAGCGCGTGGGTCGAATCGAGCCCGCCCGAGACGCCGATCACCGCCCGCTCGGTGCCCGTGGCGGCCAGCCGCTGGGCAAGGCCCGCGACCTGGATGTTGTAGGCCTCGTAGCAATCCTGGGCGAGGCGGGCCGGATCGGAGGGCACGAAGGGGAAGCGCTCGACGCGCCGCCGCAATCCGAGATCGCCCGCGGGCGGTTCGAGCCGGAATGTGACGGTGCGGAACGGCGCCTCGGCCCGCGCCCGCGCATTGTCGTCGAGGCTGCCGGCTTGGCGCCGCTCCTGGGTCAGCAGGTCGAGGTCGATATCGGCGAGCGTCGCCACGGGGCCTTCGGCGAAGCGTGCGCCTTCCGCCAGCCGCACGCCGTTCTCGTCGATGCTGGTCTGCCCGTCCCAGGACAGGTCGGTGGTCGATTCGCCCGTGCCGGCGGCGGCGTAGACGTAGGCGCACAGGCCCCGCATCGAGGCGGCACGGGTGAGAAGCTCGCGGGAATCGGCCCGGCCCACGGTGATCGGGCTGCCCGAGGGGTTGGCGATGACGGTGGCGCCCGCCAGCACCGCCTCCATTCCGGGAGTCTGCGGCACCCACAGATCCTCGCAGATCTCGATTGCCAGCCGGAAGCCCGGCACGTCCTCGGCGGAGAACAGCAGGTCGGTGCCGAACGGCGCCTCGATTCCGGCGACCGGGATCATCTCGGCCCGAAGCCCCGCGCCGGAGGCGAAGTGGCGTTTCTCGTAGAACTCCCGGTAGTTCGGCAGGTAGCTCTTCGGCACGACGCCGAGCAGCCGTCCACCATGGATCGCCAGGGCGGTATTGTAGACCCGGTGGCGCCAGCGCAGGGGCGCGCCGACCACGAGGAGCGGAGTGAGCCCGGCGCTCGCCGCGACGAGGCGCGCGATGCCCGCCTCGACCGCGTCGAGGAGGGCGGTCTGCAGGAACAGGTCCTCGATGGCGTAGGACGACACGCAGAGTTCGGGGAAGACGGCGAGCGTCGCACCGGCGTCGTGACACTCCCCCGCCAGGGCCAGGATCGCCGCGACATTGGCCGCCGGATCGCCCGGATGGCTGCGCCCGGTGCAGGCCGCGACCCGGGCGAAGCCGTGGGCGTAGAGGGAGCGGAAGGTTTTGGGCTCGGGGCTCTGGCTCACCGGATCTCGACGCTCGCCTTGGGCTAGCGTCCGCCACAGCAAAGGGCGGAACGCATGCTGAAACAGGACCTTGGCTTCGTATCCTCAACCTTGCTGACAAGGCCGGAAGGCCGAGGGGCCGGCCGGGACAGACAGGGGCAGACTTCACCGCCAAGGGGCCAACCGTCCACGAGGATATCCGGTTCGGACGCCCCGTGCACCGCGCCTGCGGGACGGTGGTCGCGCGGGGAGGGCAAGCGTTCGTTAACGACGATCCGCCTAACTGGAGCCGAACCGCTCCAGGGGGAGCCGGACCTTGTTTCGAGTCATCTCACAGATCATGCGCGCTTCGGGACGGCCTCCGTATTCCCATCGAGATCCGTCGCGGCCGAGCCGCGGCGGCGACCGCCTGGACCTGTCGGCGGGCGGCCTCGCCCACCGGCTGATGAACCTGCGGGCCAACCTCGCCCGGCGCCTCGTCGGCGCGCCGCCGGCCCCGCCGCGGGCCTTGCCGCGGGCGCTGCCGCACCCGCTCGCTCCCTCGTCCGGCTATGGCGCCGATCCGGCCCTGCCCGGCCCGGACGGGTTCGAGGCCGGGGCGATGCCGAGCTGGCTCGTGCCGCCGGGGGCGATGCTCGGCCGCGCCACCGCCGCAGCGGCTTCCCCGCAGCCCGCACGGCAACCCTGGGACCAGCAGGCTGAGGCCACTTTCGACATGTCTGCACCGGCCCATTCCTACGAGCCCGACGCGCTCCACGCCGAGCCGGCCTTCGAGAGCCGGATCGATGCCCGCGCCTCCGGACCCGGCGTCCTCGTGCGCACGCCGCGGCGCCCCGCCGCGATCGCCCCCGAGGGGGCGGCGGTGCCGGCGGTCCACGCCCTGCAGCAGGGGCTCGCCCAGGCGATGCCGCAGCTGAACCCCGAACCCGCCGTACGGTTCACCCGCACCCCCGATCCGGTCCTGATGGAGCGTCGCCGCCGGGCGATGGAGGCCGAGCGCGAGGCGCAGGCCCGCGCCCAGGCCTTGCTCGATGCCCAGATCGCCGCCCAGGAGGCCGCCGAGGCCGCGGCGCGGGAGGCCGAGCAGGCGCATCTGGCCGCCATCGAGGCCGCCGAGCGCGAGGCGGCCGAGGCCACGGCGCGGGCGGAGGAATCCGCCCGGGCGCTCGCCGCGCAGACCGTGGACGCCGCCTCGGACCTGCCGAGCTGGCGCCGCCCGTTCGTGCCGCCGCCGGGTGTGCGCTTCTTCCGCACCCCCGACCGCCGCCCCAAACCCGCCGAGCCGGTTCCCGTCGCCGCCCCGATCGAGGCCGCCGAGATCGCGCCCGAGCCGGAGCCCGTGACGATCGAGATGTCGGCCGAGATTTCGGTGCTGTCCGCCGAGACCGCCTTCGACGCGCCCTTCATCCCGCCGGTCCCGGCCGAGCCGTCCGACTGGGCGGACGTGCCCGACTGGTCGGAGCTGCACGGCTGGTTCGGTCCGGGCGAGGCGTCTACCCCCGTCCAGCACACCGCCGAGCCGCAGGTGCTCGAGATTCCGGTCGTCGCGGCTCCGGTGGACGAGACGCCCGTCTTCGCCGCCCCGGTGGCCGAGGTTGCCGCTGCGTCCGCCGAGCGGCCCGCCTTCCTGGCCGCCCCGCGCCGCCGGCTCCACGCCATGGCGGCCCGCGCCGCGATCTTCCCCGCCGACGCGTTCGAGGCCTGGAGCGGCCCCGCCTTCGTGCCGGCCGAGGCGCCCGCCGCCCTCGCTGCGACTTCGTTCGCACCCGTCTCCTATGCATCCGCCTCGGCGCCGGTTGAGGCAGCCCCCTCCCCTGCTCCGCAGCCCGCAGCGGTCGCGGCGCCCGCTCCGCAGACGCCCGTCCAGCCGGCGGCAACGCTGCCGCCCCTGACGATCCCCGCCCGCCCGGTCCTGCTGCGCAGCAAGGCCGCGCCCGTCGCCGACGAGGCCGCCGAGGAGGCCGAGGCGATCGCGGAGGCCTTCGAGGCGCCCGCTCCGGAGGCGGCCCCCGAGCCGGTCTTCGAGGCGGCGGTTCTCGCCCCCCTGCCCTCCGCCGAGGGGGAGAACCGGCCGCGGGCGATCCTGCCCGAGCGTCCGACCCTGATTCCGGCGGGCCGGCATCTGGAGATGACCTTCGTCGGCAATGCCGACTACGCCCTGCCCTCGCTGGAGCTGCTCGCCGAGCCGCCGCTTCCCGACGGCGAGGAGGTCGATGCGGACGAACTCGAACAGAACGCCCTCAACCTCCAGCAGACCGTGCAGGATTTCGGCGTCCGCGGCGACATCCTCGCCGTCCGCCCCGGCCCGGTCGTCACCCTCTACGAACTGGAGCCCGCGCCCGGCACCAAATCGAGCCGCGTCATCGGCCTGTCGGACGACATCGCCCGCTCGATGTCCGCCGTCTCCGCCCGCGTCGCCGTCGTCCCCGGCCGCAACGTGATCGGCATCGAGCTGCCGAACCAAGTGCGCGAGACCGTGTATCTCCGCGAGCTCCTGGCCTCGGTCGATTTCGTCGACACTAAGCACAAGCTCGCCCTGTGCCTGGGCAAGAACATCGGCGGCGAGCCGATCATCGCCGACCTCGCCCGCATGCCGCACCTGCTGGTGGCCGGCACCACCGGCTCGGGCAAGTCGGTGGCCATCAACACCATGATCCTGTCGCTGCTCTATCGGCTGAAGCCGGAGGAGTGCCGCCTGATCATGGTCGATCCCAAGATGCTGGAACTGTCCGTCTATGACGGCATCCCGCACCTGCTCTCCCCCGTCGTCATCGACCCGAAGAAGGCGGTCATCGCCCTCAAATGGGCCGTGCGCGAGATGGAGGAGCGCTACAAGAAAATGTCGAAGATCAGCGTGCGCAACATCGACGGGTACAATGCCCGGATGAAGGAGGCGCGCGAGCGGGGCGAGATCATCACCCGCACGGTCCAGACCGGCTTCGACCGCACCACCGGCGAGGCGGTGTTCGAGGAGCAGGAGATGGACCTCTCCGCCCTCCCCTACATCGTGATCGTGGTCGACGAGATGGCCGACCTGATGATGGTGGCGGGCAAGGACATCGAGGGGGCGATCCAGCGTCTGGCGCAGATGGCGCGGGCGGCGGGCATCCACCTGATCATGGCGACGCAGCGTCCGAGCGTGGACGTGATCACCGGCACGATCAAGGCGAACTTCCCGACCCGGATCTCCTTCCAGGTGACGAGCAAGATCGACAGCCGCACGATCCTGGGCGAGATGGGCGCGGAGCAGCTGCTGGGCCAGGGCGACATGCTGTTCATGGCCGGCGGTGGGCGCACGACCCGCGTGCACGGGCCGTTCTGCTCGGACAGCGAGGTCGAGACGGTGGTGGCGCATCTGAAGCGCCAGGGCCGGCCTTCCTACCTCGAGGCCGTCACCGCCGATGACGGCTCGTCCGACCAGCCGGAGAAGCCCGCCAAGGGCTCGAAGGCGGCCAAGGTCGAGAAGGACGATTTCGCCGAAGTCGAGGAGGCCGAGGCTCCGGTCTTCGACATCAGCGCCTTCGCGGCGAGCGCGGGGGCCGAGGGTGGCGAGCTCTACGAGCAGGCCATCGCCGTGGTCCTGCGCGACCGCAAGGCCTCGACGAGCTACATCCAGCGCCGCCTCCAGATCGGCTACAACCGCGCCGCTTCGATCATGGAGCGGATGGAGATCGAGGGGATCGTCGGGCCGGCCAACCATGCGGGCAAGCGCGAGATCCTGGTCGAGGGCCTCGCCGGGGCGCCGTCCGGCGGCTACGACGACGAGTGACATCCGACAGCCCGCCCCGGTCCGACGGTATCGGATCGGGGCGGGCTCCCGGTCTTTGACGGGCCGCGCATTCCCTCGACGCACCGGTCCCGCTTCGTCGGAATGCGCGCCTGAACCCGGCCCCCGTCGCATATTCGCCACAGGGGCCGGCTCTATCGCAGATCAGGATTTTCGGAGGCGCCGCCAGGCCGACGCCTCCGCACCGGGACGGCCCACACCGCGCGCGCCCGCAGCTTTCGGAGATGCCCACACGATGACTGGCCGACGCTTCCGCCCCGCCGCCGGTCCGCTGCTCGTGATGGCTGCTCTGGCGCTTCCGCCGCAGCCGGCCCACGCGCAGGTCTCGTCCTTCCTCGACGGCCTGTTCGGCCGCAAGGAGGAGCCGCCGGCCCCGCCCGCAGCCCCCGCACCCGAGCCGGAGCCCGCTCCCGCGGCGCCGGCCAAGAAAGCGGACAAGGCGGCCAAGCCCGCCAAGGACACCGCAAAGGACAAGGCGGCGACGACCGACAAGGCCCAGGAGAAGACCGGCAGCATCAAGGCGACGGCGACCAAGCCCGGCGCGCCCGCGGCGGCGGCGCCCGCCGGCACCCGCGTCGCGGCGGTCGGCGCGCCGAATCTCGGTGCCAGCCTGCAGGACGCCGACCCGGCCCAGATCGTGGCCGGGGCCAACGCCTACTTCAACAGCTTCCAGACGCTGACCGGCTCGTTCATCCAGATCGGCGCCGACGGGCGGCGCATCGGCGGCAAGCTCTCCCTGGTCAAGCCCGGGCGCCTGCGCTTCGAGTACGATCAGCCCTCGCCGCTCGAAGTGGTGGCCGACGGCACGTCGGTCGCGGTGCGCGATCGCAAGCTCAACACCCAGGATCTCTACTTCATCTCGCAGACGCCGCTGAAATTCCTGCTGCGCGAGAAGATGGACCTCGCCCGCGACCTCACGGTCACGGAGGTGACGAACGATCCGGGCGGCGTGCGGATCGCGCTGGAGGACCGCTCGACGCTCGGCGGCACCTCGAAGATCCAGCTCTATTTCGACGCCGAGATGAAGACCCTGTCGCAGTGGCGGATCACCGATCCGCAGGGCTACCTCACCACGGTGCAGCTTTCCAATCTTCAGAAGGGCAAATCGGTCGACCCGTCCTTGTTCTTCATCAATTACGGCCGTTCCGAAGACAAGGCGATCCAGCGTCAGATCCAGGGGCAGAATCCCTGACGATTCTGGGGCGGCCGTGGCATTGGCCGCTCATAACATGTGCTGTCTTCTATTTGGGATGTCACATAGGTTGGTTTAAAGCGCTTGCCCGCGTGCCGAAAACTTCGGATGGCGTCGCTCTCTGCTGAGTTGAAGCGCAGGACTTAACACTCCATTCGCATCTTGGCCGCCCAATGGGGTCGCCGCCCCTTCAGGCGGCCTCATCGAGATGCGATCTGGCCGCATGCCCGCTTCCTCCGCCGCGACGATTCCCGCCCTCGGTCCGTTCGAGGCGGCCCTGGCCGAGATGGCCACCCCCCTGCTCCTGCTCGACGCGGGCGGGACCGTCACCTTCGCCAATGATCACGCCGCAATCCTGTTCGCGGGCGCCGTCACGGTGGGTTCCAGCCTCGCCACTCTGCTCGCCGCGCCCGAGGTGGGGACGGATCGCGGTGCCGAACGGCTGGGGCGGAGCGCCTTGACCGAGGCCCTGACCGCCCGTCGTCCGACCCGGGAGCGACTCGCTCTCGAAGGCGGGCGCCTCGTCGAGGCGGCGCTCGCTCCCCTCTCCACCGGCGGCTTCGCCCTCACCTTCGACGACGTCACCGAGCATCTGCGCAGCGCGGCCCTGGCCCGGCTGGAGCCGCTCACCGGTCTGTGCAACCGCGTCGAGCTGCACGACCGCCTGAGCGCCGCGGTCGCGGCGGCCGAGGAGGCCGGCGCGCCGCTGGCCGTGCTGATGCTCGATCTCGATCGGTTCAAGGCGGTCAACGACACCCTCGGTCATCCGGTCGGCGACGCGCTCCTGCGCAAGGTCGCCGAGCGCCTGCGCAACGCCGCCCGCCGGGACGACGTGATCGCCCGCCTCGGCGGCGACGAATTCGCCATCCTGCAGGTCGGTCAGGTCGGGGCCGACCAGCCGCTGGCGGCCGAGGCCCTGGCCAATCGCCTCGTCGATCTCGTCGGGCGCACCTACGTCCTCGACGGTCAGATGCTCAATGTCGGCGTCAGCGTCGGCATCGCCCTGTTTCCCGACGACGGACGTCTCCCCGACGACCTCCTGAAGCATGCCGACCTCGCCCTCTACCGCGCCAAGGCGGACGGGCGCGGCACCTACCGCTTCTTCGAGCCGGCGATGAACGCGGCGGTGCAGGCGCGCCGCAGCCTGGAGATCGACCTGCGCCGGGCGCTCGCCCTCAAGCAATTCACCCTCGTCTTCCAGCCGCAGATCCGGCTGGAGACCGGCGAGGTCTCGGGCTTCGAGGCGCTGCTGCGCTGGCACCATCCGGAGCGGGGACTGATTTCGCCCGCCACCTTCATTCCGCTCGCCGAGGAGATCGGCGTCATCGTCGGCATCGGCGAATGGGCCCTGCGCACCGCCTGCCGCGAGGCGGCGCGCTGGGCGCAGCCGGCCTCGATCGCCGTCAACCTGTCCCCGATCCAGTTCCGTGGCGGCAAGCTCGTCGAGACGGTGACGCTGGTGCTCGCCCAGACCGGCCTCGACCCCGCCCGCCTCGAACTGGAGATCACCGAGGGCGCCCTCCTCGACGACACGGACGGCGTGCTGACCGTGCTGAACGGCCTGCGCCATCTCGGCGTGCGGATCTCGATGGACGATTTCGGCACCGGCTACTCGTCGCTCAGCTATCTGCAGAAATTTCCCTTCGACAAGATCAAGATCGACCAGTCCTTCGTGCGCGGCATGGCGGGCAGCGCCGAGTGCGGCGCGATCGTGCGGGCCATCGCCCGGCTGGGCGCCAGCCTCGGCATGCGCACCACCGCCGAGGGCGTCGAGACCGCCGACCAGCTCGACGCGATCCGGGCGGAGGGCTGCACCGAAGTCCAGGGCTACCTCACCGGCCGGCCGATGCCGGCCTCCGAGGCGTTCGCCCTGCTCGGCGCGGGCGCGCACGTTTCCGATCCCCCCGTTTCCGACGTCGTTCCCGCTGAGGCCCTCGTCCCTGCTGCCTGATTCCGCCCCTCCGCCGATCCGATCCCGAGCTCCGAGCCCACCATGACCGACGATCTGCGCCGCCTCGTCTATTACAGCCGCAACCGCACTTCCGGTGCGTCCGGGGGGATGGACGGCACGATCCGTTCCATCCTCGCCGCGAGCCGGGTCAACAATGCCCGCGTCGGCGTCACCGGTGCGCTGATGTTCAATGCCGGCTGCTTCGCCCAGGTGCTGGAAGGACCGAGTGCGGCGGTGGAGGCCACCTTCGAGCGCATCCAGCAGGACGAGCGCCACGGCGAGGTCTCGCTCCTGGCCTACGACGCCGTCGAGGCGCGCCTCTTCACCGAGTGGTCGATGGCCTATGTCGGCGCGTCGAAGGCCGATGCCGACCGCTACGGCGACGTCGCCGATGCCAGCGGCTTCGATCTGTCCCGCATGACCGGCGACCGGCTCTGCGCCGTGCTCCACCGCCTCGCCCTGGAAGAGGAGGCGGCCGCGGCCTGACCGCGGCGGTTCCGGATTCGCCCGGGGTCGGCTATCGGAGCGGCTCCGATCCGCTCCTCAGGCAGTCCCCGTGCGCCTCACCGTCACGACCTGGAACATCAACTCGGTGCGGCTGCGCATCGAGTCCGTGCTGCGATTCCTTAAAACGGTGCAGCCCGACGTCCTGTGCCTCCAGGAGACGAAGTGTCCGGACGAGCTGTTCCCGCTCAAGGCGTTCGAGGGCAGCGGCTACGAGAACATCGTGTATGCCGGCCAGAAGGGCTATAACGGCGTCGCCATCCTCTCGCGCTTTCCCCTGCTGACCCGCGACGTGATGAGCTTCTGCGGCAAGCCGGATGCGCGCCACATCTGTGCGGCGCTCGGACCCGAGGCGGGACCGGCGGCGGGGTTCGTGCTGCACGATTTCTACGTGCCCGCCGGGGGCGACGTCCCCCATCGCGACCTGAACCCGAAATTCGCGCACAAGCTCGACTTCCTGCAGGAGCTGCGCGCCTGGGGCGGGCGCCGGGTGTCCGGCCCCGCGATCCTGGTCGGCGACCTCAACGTCGCGCCGCTGGAGCACGACGTGTGGTCGCACAAGCAGCTCCTCGACGTGGTGAGCCACACCCCCGTCGAGACCGAGGCGCTGGAGACCCTGCGGGGCGAGGCCGGCTGGATCGACGCCGCCCGCCTCCTCACGCCGGAACCGGAGAAGATCTACACGTGGTGGAGCTACCGCTCCCCCGATTGGGCCGCGGCCAACAAGGGCCGGCGCCTCGACCATGCCTGGGTCTCCCCCGATCTCGCCGGCACGGTGCGCCAAGTCGAGGTGTTTCGCGAGGCCAGGGGCTGGGACAAGCCCTCCGACCATGCGCCGGTGACGCTGACGCTCGCATTGTGACGGGGAACGCGGGGGGCCTCTCCGGCATTGGACCTGCAACCGAACAATCCGAACGGAGACAAGCCCCGCATGCGTGGCATCCTGCGCCAGATCCTCGTCGTCTTCCTGCTGCCCAAGGCCATCGCCTGGGTTCGCCGCCGCTACGGCGGGGGCCGCCATGCGGCGGGCCCGCATCACCGCTCCTACTGAGTGTCTCCGGCCCGGATCCCGCGATCCGGGCCGTTTCGATTCCGGCTCCGGCCGTAGCCGAACCAGATCGCCAGCCCCACGGCCAGCCAGCCCGCGAGCCGCAGCCACGTGTCGCCCGGCAGGCTCGCCATCAGGGCGAGGCAAGCGACCATTCCCAGCACGGGCACGATCGCACCGCCCGGCACCCGGAACGGCCGCGGGCGTTCCGGTTCGGTGCGGCGCAGGATCAGGACGCTGGCGCAGACCAGCATGAAGGCCAGCAGCGTGCCGATGCTGACGAGTTCGCCGAGCACGTCGATCGGCACCAGCGCCGCGACCAGCGCGGTGGCGAGCCCGATCAATCCCTGCGACGCCCAAGGCGTCCGCCAACGCGGATGCACGCGGGCAAACAAGTCGGGCAGCATGCGGTCGCGGGCCATGGCGTAGAAGATGCGGGCCTGCCCGTAGAGGGCGGTGAGCGTGGCGGTGGTCAGCCCCAGCAAGGCCCCGACCTTGATGGCGAGCGCGAAGCCGGTGAGTCCGGTGGCGTCGATCGCCTTGGCGATCGGATCCGGCACCGCGAGTTCCCGGTAGGGCACGAGGCCGGTCAGCACGCCCGCGACCGCGATGTAGAGCAGGCTCGTGACGACGAGCGCGCCGATGATGCCGATGGGTGCGTCGCGCTGCGGATTGCGGGTCTCGCCCGCGGCCGTGGCGATGGTCTCGAAGCCGACATAGGCGAAGAACACCACGCCGGCCCCCCGGAACACCCCGCTCCAGCCGAAGGTGCCGAACGCGCCCTCGTTCGGCGGCACCAGCGGCGACCAGAGTTCGGGCCGCAGATGCGCTGCGCCGATCCCGACGAAGGCCAGGATGATCGCCACCTTGAGGGCGACCAGGGCCGCATTGACCCGCGACGCACCGCGGTTGCCCGCGATCAGCAGCGCGGTGAGGGCCAGCACGATGCCCGCCGCGGGCAGGTTCACGATCCCGCCCTCCCCCGGCGCGGCGGCGAGCGCCGCCGGCAGGTGCAGGCCCGCATCCGCCGTCAGGCTCTGGGCGTAGCCCGACCAGCCGACCGCGACGGTGGCGGCGGCCAGCGCGAATTCGAGCACGAGGTCCCAGCCGACGATCCAGGCCGGCAGCGCCCCGAAGGTCGCCCGCGCGTAGGAATAGCTCGACCCTGCCACCGGCATCATCGCGGCCAGTTCCGCGTAGCAGAGGCCCACGAGCCCGCTGGCGATGCCGCCGAGCACGAAGGACAGCATCAGGCCGGGTCCGGCGTAATGGGCCGCCGCCGTCCCGGTCAGCACGAAGATGCCGGCGCCCACGGTCGCACCGACGCCGATGCAGACGAGGCCGAAGGCGGTGAGATTGCGGGCGAGGTCCGGCTCCTCGGACCGCGCCGCGGCGAGATCGGCGATGCGCGCGGGCGCGGTGGTGGGGGTGTCGGCCATACGGTCCGTCTGTTCCGCCTCGATGTCCCGCCTCACCAAGCAAATTCCGCGGCAGGGCGCATCGGCCATGGCCGGAACGCCGGACGCCTCTGGCGCTTCCCACGGTTTCGTGTATGGTCCGCCCCGCCTCGACCCGGCTGACGGGCGGGGCTTGTGCCGCTTGCGGCTGACCGTGCTGGACGACATCCCGGCACCGGCCCGACCGCGAGCTTCGAGCGCCTGAGTCCGTTGCGGGCGGCGTTCCCGACCAAATCCCACCTGAAAGGCAAGCCGATGTCGATCACGGCCGAGCGCAAGACCGCGCTCATCAAGGAATACGCCCAGGGCGGCAAGGACACCGGTTCGCCGGAGGTCCAGATCGCGCTGCTCACCGAGCGGATCACCAACCTGACCGCCCACTTCAAGACCCACGGCAAGGACAACCATTCCCGCCGCGGCCTCCTGAAGCTGGTCTCGCAGCGCCGCTCGCTGCTCGACTACCTCAAGCGCAAGGAAGAGGGCCGCTACCGCTCCCTCATCGAGCGCCTCGGCATCCGCCGCTAAGAGGTTCGACCCACACCGCGCGGCCCGATCGGGCCGCGTTTCACTTGGGACCGTCCGGGCATGGGGCTCGGCCGGTCCGCAAGGGCGGCTTCGAGGCGCGAGGCGCCAGGGCAGGATCGCCGGACGCTTTTTCTTTCGAGAAGAAGCGTCTCGCCGTCTTGCCACTGGCGGCGCCGGGCCGAGCCCCGCACGCATGAAGGCAGAAGCAACCATGTTCGACGTACAACGCGAAGAGCTGATCTGGGGCGACCGCAAGCTCGTCCTCGAGACCGGCAAGACCGCCCGGCAGGCCGATGGCGCCGTGGTCGCCACCTACGGCGAGACCACCGTGCTGGCGACCGTGGTCGCCGCCAAGGAGCCCAAGGCCGGCATCGATTTCATGCCGCTCACCGTGAACTACCAGGAGCGCGCCTACGCCGCCGGCCGCATCCCGGGCGGCTACTTCAAGCGCGAGGGCCGTCCCTCCGAGAAGGAGACCCTGGTCTCCCGCCTGATCGACCGCCCGATCCGTCCCCTCTTCGTCGAGGGCTGGCGCAACGACACGCAGGTCGTCGTCACCGTCCTCTCGCACGATCTCGAGAACGATCCGGACATCGTCTCGATGGTGGCGGCCTCCGCCGCCCTGACGCTGTCGGGCGTGCCGTTCACCGGCCCGATCGGCGCCGCCCGCGTCGGTTACCTCAACGGCGGCTACAAGCTGAACCCGCTGGTGACGGAAGTCGCCGAATCGACCCTCGATCTCGTCGTCGCCGGCACGCAGGACGCGGTGCTGATGGTCGAGTCCGAGGCCAAGGAACTGTCCGAGGACGTGATGCTCGGGGCCGTGATGTTCGGCCACAAGCACTTCCAGCCGGTGATCGAGGCGATCATCCGCCTCGCCGAGAAGGCCGCCAAGGAGCCGCGCGATTTCTCCCCGCCGGAGAACGCCGACGTCGAGAAGGCGGTGCTCGACATCGCCGAGACCGAGCTGCGCGACGCCTACAAGATCACGATCAAGCAGGACCGCTACAAGGCCGTCGACGCCGTGAAGGCGAAGGTGGTCGCCGCCCTCTGCCCGGCCGAGGGTGAGCAGAAGTTCTCCCCCGAGAAGGTCAAGGCCGCCTTCAAGGAAGCCCAGTCGAAGGTGGTCCGCTGGAACATCCTCGACACCGGCTCGCGCATCGACGGCCGCGACGTGAAGACCGTCCGCTCGATCGTCTCGGAAGTCGGCGTGCTGCCCCGCGCCCACGGCTCGGCGATGTTCACCCGCGGCGAGACGCAGGCCCTGGTGGTCGCGACGCTGGGCACCGGCGAGGACGAGCAGTTCATCGACGCCCTGGAAGGGACCTACAAGGAGCGCTTCCTGCTCCACTACAACTTCCCTCCCTATTCCGTCGGCGAGACCGGCCGCATGGGCTCGCCCGGCCGCCGCGAGATCGGCCACGGCAAGCTCGCCTGGCGCGCGATCCGTCCGGTTCTGCCGCCGGCCCACGAGTTCCCGTACACGATCCGCGTCGTGTCCGAGATCACCGAGTCGAACGGCTCCTCGTCGATGGCCTCCGTCTGCGGCGGCTCGCTGTCGCTGATGGATGCGGGCGTGCCCCTGCGCCGCCCGGTCGCCGGCATCGCCATGGGCCTCATCCTCGAGGGTGAGCGCTTCGCGGTCCTGTCCGACATCCTCGGCGACGAGGATCACCTCGGCGACATGGACTTCAAGGTGGCCGGCACGGACGAGGGCATCACCTCGCTCCAGATGGACATCAAGATCGCCGGTATCACCGAGGAGATCATGAAGATCGCCCTCGCCCAGGCGAAGGACGGCCGCGCCCACATCCTCGGCGAGATGGCCAACGCCCTCACCGCGGCCCGTCCGGAGCTCGGCGAGTACGCGCCGCGCATCGAGACGATGCAGATCCCCACCGACAAGATCCGCGACGTGATCGGCACCGGCGGCAAGATCATCCGCGAGATCGTCGAGAAGACCGGCGCCAAGATCAACATCGAGGATACCGGCGTCGTGAAGATCGCCTCCTCCGACGGCAAGGCGATCAAGGCGGCCTATAACTGGATCCGCTCCATCGTCGCCGAGCCGGAGGCCGGCACGATCTACGATGGCACGATCGTCAAGATCATGGAGTTCGGCGCCTTCGTGAACTTCTTCGGTGCCAAGGACGGCCTCGTCCACATCTCCGAGCTGGCCCCCCAGCGGGTCGCCAAGGTCGGCGACGTGGTCAAGGAAGGCCAGAAGGTCAAGGTGAAGTTCCTCGGCGCCGACGAGCGCGGCAAGATCCGCCTGTCGATGAAGGTCGTCGACCAGGAGACCGGCGAGGACATCACCGAGAAGCTGAAGGCCGAGCGCGCGGAGCGCGGCGAGCCGGAGCGCGAGGAGCGGGGCGACCGGGGTGATCGCGGCGACCGCGGCCCCCGCCGCGACCGCGGCGAGCGCCGCCGCGAGGCGGGCGAATAAGTCTCGCCCTACGCTACGCCAAACCATGAAGAAGGGCGCAGCCTCTCCCGAGGCTGCGCCCTTCTTCGTTTGCCGGGGCGCGTCAACAGCTACTCTCTCCGCGAGGTCCGTTGCGCCGACGCCTGGAAGTCGCCCTGCCATTGTCCGGTGAAGGTCGTGGGCGAGGTGAAGGCGACGGAAAACGTGCCCCTGCCCTTGAGGCCGGCGAAATCGCCCGTCGCCTTCGTCGTCGTGAAGGCCCCCTCGGCGGTCACCCGCCCCGATGCGTCCGTGGCCACGCGGCCGGTATAGGGACTCGTCGTGGAGCCGCTCGGCGTCACGAAGGTGATCGTGCCCTTGAGCGTGCCTTGGCCGTCCTTGAGAACGGCGACATCGCTGAAGCGCACCGTCGCACCGTCGAGCGGCGTGCCGGGACCGGTATTGGTCCCCGTGGCGGTCTTCGTGAGGCGGATCTGACCGCCCCTGCCGATCGGCTGGGCGGATTGGCCGTCGACTTGGGCCGTGAGGCTGCCCCCCATGGGCATGGCCTGTGCGGCCGGAATCGACGTGGCGGCAATGGCGGCGGCGAGGGCCGCACGGATCGTGTAGGACATCGGATGGAGCCTCCCTCTGGAATTTGCCTCGATCTCGGGGCGACGACGGCGCGGGTCCGTCGGTGCTCGTTTCGATACGATGCAGCTCAATCCCAGGTCTTGAAGCGCCGCTGAGCGGTTCTGAAGATTTTCCGAAATTTTCTGATATCGTCGCAAGGTCAGCTTCGGAGCGAATTCTTAGGACGATGGATCGCATCGACCTCGCCGACCTCGTTGTGGATTTTCGGCGGGAGCAGGTCGTCGCGCGGGACGGGCGGCGGTTGGGCCTGCGACCGCGCAGTTTCGCGGTGCTCCGTCACCTCGCGACCCGGGTGGGCGAGCTGGTCACCAAGGACGATCTGCTCGCGGCCTGCTGGCCGAACGTGGTGGTGACGGAGGATTCCCTCACACAATGCATCTCCGAGATCCGGCGGCTGCTGGGCGAGCAGGGCCGCGACCTCATCCGCACGGTCCCGCGCCGCGGCTATGTCCTCGCGCTTCCCGAGGCCGCCGCATCCGTTTCCACCGCCGGTCCGATCGATCCGGCCGGTCCGCCCCGGATGCGGGGGCTGTTCTGGCAGCCGATCGCCGTGCTGCCCTTCGACGAGTTCGGCACCCTCCACCCGGACTTCGCCGGGCTCGGGGCGGGCTTCGCCGAGGATCTGACCACGGAGCTTGCCCGTAACCGGCATATCGGCGTGGTCGCGCGGCAGAATGCCTTCGCGGTCCGCGCCCTCGCCGAGACCTCCGCCGAAATCGCCCTTATGCTCGGGGTCCGCTACGTCGTGGAGGGCAGCATCCGGCAGGCCGGAACGAACCTCATCGTCAACGTACAGCTCATCGATGGCCGCGACAGTCGGCATGTCTGGGCGGAGCGCTGCGTCGCTCCCACCGCGAGCTTCTTCGCGATGCAGGACGATCTGCTCGCACGCCTCGTCACCGGGCTGTTCGACGGCCTCTGCCAAGCCGAGCAGATCGCGCGGCTCGCCTGCGAGGCCTCCCCGTCGAATGCCTATGAACTCACGATGCAGGCCATCGCCCATCTCAATCAGTTCGGCCGCCGCGATCTCCTTCTGGCCCATGCTGCGCTGGAGCGCGCCCTCGAACTCGATCCCGCTTTCGCGACGGCCTACGGCCTGAAGGGCCTCGCGGCGGCGACCGATGCCGGCTTGGCGATTTCCGGCTCCTATGGTCCCGACGCGCTGCCGCAGGCCGAGGCGACGATCCGCAGGGGATTGGAGTTGAACCCGGCGAGCCCGGTGGGCTACCGCGCCCTGAGCTACGCCCTCGCCCTGCGGGGGGCCTACGAGGAGGGTTTGGCAGCGGCCGAGCACGGCCTCGCCCTAGCGCCCCACGACGCGGGCAGCCTCGCCTTCCTCTCCATGGCGCAGACGGCGGCGGCCCGTTACGGGCCCGCCCTGGCGAATGCCGAGCGGGCACGCGCGCAGAGCTCCGTTCCGCCCGCGACCTACGCCGCCGCCTCTGCGGCCGCGCTCTACGCCCTGAGTCGCTACGAAGAGGCGAGGCAGCGCGCCACGCTGGCGACGGAGCGCAGCCCCGGTTACACGATCGCCCACGCGATCGGCGCTGCCGCTGACATGGCCTGCGGCCGCTCCAACGAGGCCGAGGCGCGCATCCGGACGATCCTGCGCCTCAGTCCCGGCTTCGGTCTGCGTGCCCCGCGGGTACGGACGATCTACGGCAGCGACCGCGACCTGAGCGGTCGCTTCATCGAGGCGCTCGAAGGCTGCGGCCTGCCGGACCATGCGGACTCCGCTGCCGTCCTGCTCCTCGACGGGCTATGATGGTCCACGCCCGTGATCCGAGGCGCGGCGCAGAACAGCCTGCGTGAGGGACGCCCCGATGACCGATGAACTCGTGTTCTACACCGCGCCGATGTCCCGCGGCCGGATCGTGCGCTGGATGCTGGAGGAGGTGGGCGCGCCCTACCGCACCGAACTCGTCGGCTTTGGTCCGGCGATGAAGGGCGAAGGCTATCGGGCGATCAATCCGATGGGGAAGGTGCCGGCGCTCCGCCACGGCGGGACGGTGGTGACCGAATGTGCGGCGATCCTGGCCTATCTCGCCGATGCCTTTCCCGAGGCCGGGCTCGCGCCGGCGCCGACGACGTTGGCGCGGGGCGCCTATTACCGCTGGCTGTTCTTCTGCGCCGGCCCGGTCGAGGCGGCGACCACCAATACGGTGCTGGGCGTCACCGTGCCGGACGACCCGAGGATGCGCGGCATGGTCGGCTACGGCAGTCTGGATTCGGTGCTCGACACCCTCGAAGGCGCCGTGTCCGGCCGGGACTTCGTGGCGGGGGATCGCTTCAGCGCCGCCGACCTGTATCTCGCTGCCCATCTCGGCTGGGGCATGCAGTTCCGCACGATCCCGCGGCGCCCGGCCTTCGAAGCCTACGCCTCCCGCCACGCCGCCCGGCCCGCGGCCGTGCGGGCCCGGGAGATCGACGACGGGCTTCTCGCCCGGCAACAGGCCGCGTCATAGCAGTCCTGCCGGAACGCCCGCGCCTGCGCCGCGTTCGCCCCGCGAATCTGAGCCCATCGCAAGGACGCGGACCCACGATGAACGAGATGATCGAAGACATTTTCGGCGGCACGCAGAACCTGACCATGACCGAGCGGGCGGTCTCCGTCGCGCTCGGGCTCGGCATCGCGGCGGCGGCCGCCCAGCCGCGCCCGAACAAGCTCCTGAGCCTGGCCGCCCTGGTCGTCGGCGTCGGCCTCGCGGTGCGCGGCGCCACCGGCCATTGTGCCGTCAAGGCGCTCACCCAGAGCGATCACGACCGCCTCGCCTGATCCTCTATCCACACGGCGCAACGAGAAAGGGGCGCTCCTCGCGGAGCGCCCCTTTCTCGTTGTCGACGCTCGGGGGATCAGAGCGACGTGGTGCGGCTGCGGCCGGCGACGAAGCCGTAGATCGCCAGCACGACGCAGGCGCCGACGATGGAGGCGATGAAACCGGCCCCCTGGTTCGGCCCGTACCAGCCCAGCGCCTGGCCGAGGAAGGTGGCCACGAACGCGCCGACGATGCCGAGGATCGTGGTGAGGATGAAGCCGGACGGCTCGTTGTTGCCCGGCATGATGAACTTCGCGATCACGCCGGCGACGAAGCCGATGATGATGGTCCAGATGATGCCCATGTGCGACCTCTAAGAGCTTAGACGGCTTGCCGAATCGGGATTGAAGAGAGGCTCGGACGCGTTCCGCCCGAGCCTTGGCCGTTGTCGGTTGACAAACGCGCGAGCGAACCGCCCGGTTGCCTCCGCTGGGACGCGCAGGCGCGAAATTTGCCACGCGCCGTCCGGTCGTTGTCGGCTCTTTACGAGGAACCGTTCCCGGCGGCAGAAGGGTCCGGGCATTCCTCAACGTGCCCCCTTGCAGAGGCCATCATCGACCCATGACCATCGAGCGCTACGAGACCGGACCCCGCATGTGCCAGGCGGCCGCCCATGGCAGCCTCGTCTTCCTCGCGGGCCAAGTGGCCGCCGACCCGGTCGGCAACGGCGTCACCGTTCAGACCCAGGCCGTGCTGGAGCAGATCGACCGGCTGCTGGCGCAGGCCGGAAGCCACAAGTCCCGCATCCTGTCGACGACGATCTATCTCGCCGACATCTCCACCTTCGCCGAGATGAACTCCGCCTGGGATGCCTGGGTCGATCGCGAGAACCCGCCGGCCCGTGCCACCGTCGAGGCGAAGCTCGCCGCACCCGAATATCTCGTCGAAGTCGTGGTGGTGGCCGCACGGGGCGAGCCGTGATCCGCAGGGCGCTGCTGGCGGCGCTCGCCGCCCTTCCCCTGCTCGGCGCCCTCCCCGGTTTCGCCGCGGCCGAGGAGCGCGTCGTCAACGTCTACAACTGGTCGGACTATATCGACCCCAAGGTGCTCGAAGACTTTACCAAGGAGACGGGCATCAAGGTCGTCTACGACACCTACGACAACAACGAGGTGTTGGAGACCAAGCTCCTTGCCGGCAAATCCGGCTACGACGTGGTGGTCCCGTCCGGGCCGTTTCTCCAGCGGCTCATCAAGGCCGGTGTCTTCCTGCCCCTCGACAAGGCGAAGATCCCGAACCTGAAGAACGTATGGCCCGAGATCGCCAACCGGCTCCAGGCCTATGATCCGGGCAACACCTTCGCCGTCGATTACATGTGGGGCACGACCGGCCTCGGCGTGAACGTGTCCGCTGTCCGCGAGCGGCTGGGTCAGGGCCGGGCGCTCAACAGCTGGAGCCTCGTGCTCGATCCGGCCACGATGGCCAAGCTCAAGGATTGCGGGGTGATGCTCCTCGATTCCCCGGAGGATCTGATCCCGTCGGTCCTGCCCTTCTACGGCTACAAGGTCGATTCCAAGCGCTGGGACGACATCACGACGGTCACCGACGCCCTCTACAAGGTCCGCGGCGCGGTCCGGAAGTTCCACTCGTCCGAATACATCAACGGATTGGCCAACGGAGACCTCTGCCTCGCGGTCGGCTATTCCGGCGACGTGCTCCAGGCCAAGAAGCGGGCGGAGGAATCGAAGAACGGCGTCGAGATCGCCTACGTGATCCCGAAAGAGGGCACGCAGATGTGGTTCGACACCTTCGCGATCCCGAAGGATGCGGCGCATCCGGCGGAGGCCTATGCCTTCATCGATTATATGATGCGGCCCGAGGTGGCGGCGGCCAATACCAACTTCGTGTCCTACGCGAACGGCAACCTGCCCTCACAGAAATTCGTGAAGCCGGAGATCCTGAAGGACGCGAGCATCTATCCGGACGAGGCGACGATGCAGCGGCTCGGCGTCAACACCGCCTGGAACGACACGACCCAACGCTTCGTCACGCGCAGCTGGACGCGGGTTCGCACGGGGCGCTGAGCGCGGCTCGGATGTCCCACCCCTCCCCCTCATCCTGAGGTGGCGTCGCTCCGCATCCCAGGATGAGGGGGATGTTGGGGTCGGGGCGGCTTTCCCAAATGAAAGGCCCCCGGCTCGCGAGAGCCGGGGGCCTTTTGTTGTGTGTGATGCTCCCGAAGGGGCGGGCCGATTACTCGGCCGCCGCCGGGGGCAGTTCGCTGAGTTCGGCGGCGTTGGCCGCGTTCTCGGACGAGCGCTGCTGCAGGATCAGGCTGTCGCGGCGGCGTGCGATGGAACGGATGTCCGCCGCGAGTGAGCCGGTGCCGGCCGGGATGAGCGAGCCGACGATGACGTTCTCCTTGAGGCCTTCCAGGGTGTCGACCTTGCCGTTGACCGCCGCCTCGGTGAGGACGCGGGTGGTCTCCTGGAACGAGGCCGCCGAGATGAACGACTTCGTCTGCAAGCTGGCCTTGGTGATGCCGAGCAGGACCGGAACGCCCTGGATCGGCTTCTTGCCCTCGGCGAGCAGCTTCTCGTTGAAGTCGGCCAGCTCCGTACGGTCGATCTGGTCGCCCGTCAGGATGTCCGAATCGCCGCCATCGGTGATCTCGACCTTCTGCAGCATCTGGCGAACGATCACCTCGATGTGCTTGTCGTTGATCGACACGCCCTGGAGCCGGTAGACCTCCTGGATCTCGTTGACGAGGTAGGCCGCGAGTTCCTCCACGCCCTTGATCGCCAGGATGTCGTGCGGCGCCGGGTTGCCGTCGACGATGTAGTCGCCGAGCTCGACCACGTCCCCGTCCTGAAGGTGGATGTGCTTGCCCTTCGGGATCAGGTACTCGACCGCGTCCGAACCGTCATGCGGCGTCAGCGTGAGACGACGCTTGTTCTTGTAGTCGCGCCCGAAGGCGATGGTGCCGGACTTCTCGGCGATGATCGCCGCGTCCTTCGGACGACGCGCCTCGAACAGCTCCGCCACCCGCGGCAGACCGCCGGTGATGTCGCGGGTCTTGGCCGAGTCGGTCGAGACACGGGCGAGCACGTCGCCGGCCTTCACCTTCGCACCCGGATCGAGGCCGATGATGGCATCGACGGGCAGGAAGTAGCGGGCATCCGAGCCACGGGGCAGCTTGATCGGCTTGCCGTCGCGGTCGAGCACGAGCATCGCCGGCTTGAGGTCGGACGTGCGCGAGGAGCCGCGCCAGTCGATGACCACGCGCTTGGCGATGCCGGTCGACTCGTCGGTCGTCTCGGTGATCGACTGGCCGTCGTTCAGGTCCTCGTAGCCGACGATGCCGTCGACCTCGGCGACGATCGGACGGGTGTAGGGATCCCACTCGGCGATCCGCTGCCCGCGCTTGATCGTGTCGCCCTCGTCGACCCGCACCTTGGCGCCGTATTGCAGGCGGTGAACCGCCCGCTCGGCCCCGTCCGGACCGACGATCACCACGGCGACCGAGCGCCCGGTGGCGATGAGATCGCCGTCCGAGTTCTTGGCCAGCGACCGGTTGCGGATCTTGATCGTGCCCTCGAAGCTCGACTCGACGAAAGACGAATCCGCGATCTGCGCCGCACCACCGATGTGGAAGGTGCGCATGGTGAGCTGGGTGCCCGGCTCGCCGATCGACTGCGCCGCGATGACGCCGACGGCCTCGCCCATGTTGACGGGCGTGCCGCGGGCGAGGTCGCGCCCGTAGCAGGTGGCGCAGACGCCGCTCTTGGTCTGGCACACCAGCACCGAGCGGATCTTCACCTCCTGGATGCCCGCCGCCGCGATGGCCGGCAGGTGCTTCTCCTCGATCGTCTCGTTCGTCTTGACGATGATCGTGCCGTCCTGCGCGACCAGATCCTCGGCCGTGGCGCGGCCCAGGATGCGGATGGCGAGCGGGGCGACGACCTGGCCGGCATCGATGATGGCGCGCATCTTGATGCCGTTGGTGGTGCCGCAATCCGTCTCCCGGATGACGGCATCCTGCGCCACGTCGACGAGGCGGCGGGTGAGGTAACCCGAGTTCGCGGTCTTCAACGCCGTGTCCGCGAGGCCCTTACGAGCACCGTGGGTGGAGTTGAAGTACTCGAGAACGTCGAGGCCTTCCTTGAAGTTCGAGATGATCGGGGTCTCGATGATCTCGCCCGACGGCTTGGCCATGAGGCCGCGCATCGCCGCGAGCTGCTTCATCTGCGCGGGCGAACCACGGGCGCCCGAGTGGCTCATCATGTAGATCGAGTTGACCTGCTTGTCCGCGCCCTTCTCGTCCTTACGGACGGCGGAGATGCGGCCCATCATCTCGGCGGCGAGCTTGTCCGAGCACTTGGCCCAGGCATCGACCACCTTGTTGTACTTCTCGCCCTGCGTGATCAGGCCGTCGTTGTACTGCTGCTCGTAGTCCTTCACCAGCGTGCGGGTGTCGTCCACGATCTGCCACTTGTTCTCCGGCACGACCATGTCGTCCTTGCCGAACGAGATGCCGGCGCGGAAGGCGTGGCTGAAGCCGAGCGCCATGATGCGGTCGCAGAAGATCACCGACTCCTTCTGACCGCAATGGCGGTAGACGGTGTCGATCATCGCCGAGATTTCCTTCTTGGTCATCAGCTTGTTGACGACGTCGAAGGGCACCTTCGGGTGCATCGGCAGCACGCCGGACAGGATCACGCGGCCCGGCGTGGTGTCGTAGATCCGCGAGACGGGCTCGCCGTCCGGCCCGAGGCCGCGCCAGCGCCACTTGATCTTCGAGTGCAGCGACACGGACTTGGCCGCGAGCGCGTGCTCGAGCTGACCGATATCCCCGAACACACCCTGCATCGGGTTGGTCTTGTCGTCGGGGATATGCGCGCCGACCGCGCCGTCGGCGACGATCGACAGGTAGTACAGGCCGAGCACGATGTCCTGCGACGGCACGATGATCGGCTGACCATTGGCCGGGTGCAGGATGTTGTTGGTCGACATCATGAGGACGCGCGCTTCCAGCTGCGCCTCGAGGCTCAGCGGGACGTGCACGGCCATCTGGTCGCCGTCGAAGTCGGCGTTGAACGCGGCGCAGACCAGCGGGTGGAGCTGGATGGCCTTGCCCTCGATCAGCTTCGGCTCGAAGGCCTGAATGCCGAGGCGGTGGAGCGTCGGCGCGCGGTTCAGCATCACCGGGTGCTCGCGGATCACCTCATCGAGGATGTCCCAAACCTCCGGCTTCTCCTTCTCGACGAGCTTCTTCGCCTGCTTGACGGTGGCGGAGAAGCCCTTGGCGTCGAGACGCGCGTAGATGAACGGCTTGAACAGCTCGAGCGCCATCTTCTTCGGCAGGCCGCACTGGTGCAGCTTCAGCTCCGGACCGACCACGATGACCGAGCGGCCCGAATAGTCGACGCGCTTGCCGAGCAGGTTCTGGCGGAACCGGCCCTGCTTGCCCTTCAGCATGTCGGCGAGCGACTTCAGCGGGCGCTTGTTGGCGCCCGTGATGACGCGGCCGCGGCGGCCGTTATCGAACAGCGCATCGACCGCTTCCTGAAGCATACGCTTCTCGTTGCGGATGATGATGTCCGGCGCGCGCAGCTCGATCAGCCGCTTGAGGCGGTTGTTGCGGTTGATGACGCGGCGGTACAGGTCGTTCAGGTCGGAGGTCGCGAAGCGGCCGCCGTCCAGGGGGACCAGCGGGCGCAGGTCCGGCGGGATCACCGGCACGACCGTCAGGATCATCCACTCGGGACGGTTGCCCGATTGCTGGAACGCCTCAATGATCTTGAGGCGCTTCATCAGCTTTTTGGGCTTCAGCTCGGAGGTCGTCGTCGCGATCTCCTCCTTGAGCGAAGTCGCGATGCCTTCGAGATCGAGCTCCTGCAGGATGCGCCGGATCGCCTCGGCGCCGATCATCGCCGTGAAGCTGTCCTCGCCATACTCTTCCTGCGCGCGCAGATACTCTTCCTCCGACAGGAGCTGACGCTCCTTCAGGGGGGTGAGACCCGGCTCGATGACGACGTAGGACTCGAAATACAGGATCCGCTCGAGGTCCTTGAGGGCCATGTCGAGCAGGAGGCCGATGCGCGAGGGCAGCGACTTCAGGAACCAGATATGGGCGACGGGGGCGGCCAGCTCGATATGGCCCATGCGATCGCGGCGCACGCGCGCGAGGGTCACCTCGACGCCGCACTTCTCGCAGATGACGCCCTTGTACTTCATGCGCTTGTACTTGCCGCACAAGCACTCGTAATCCTTGATCGGCCCGAAGATCCGCGCGCAGAACAGGCCGTCACGCTCCGGCTTGAAGGTCCGGTAGTTGATCGTCTCGGGCTTCTTGATCTCGCCGTAGGACCAGGACAGGATCTTCTCCGGAGAGGAGATCGAGATCTTGATCTGGTCGAAACTCTGCGGCTGAGCCTGCTGATTGAAAAGGTTCATGACCTCTTGGTTCATGATCCGCTCCTTGCTGACGTGATGCCCCGCGCCTGGGCTCTCACGTGCTGAACCTCAAATCCGGCGTCGCGCCTCTCGGGAAGCGCCGCTCGCCGTCGTTCCGTCCCGGGAAGCCCTGCCCCTCCCCGCTCGACCGCGGCGGCATCGCAGGATGCCGCCGCGGGAGGTCGTCTTCGCGGTTACTCGGCCGCCTCGGCCGGCGGCTCGATCTGGTCGTTGCTGGCGTCCTTCTTCGAGGAGGTGAGCTCGACGTTGAGGCCGAGCGAGCGCATCTCCTTGACGAGCACGTTGAACGACTCCGGGATACCGGCCTCGAAGGTGTCGTCGCCGCGCACGATCGCCTCGTAGACCTTGGTGCGGCCGGCCACGTCGTCCGACTTCACCGTCAGCATCTCCTGCAGCGTGTAGGCCGCGCCGTAGGCCTCCAGCGCCCAGACCTCCATCTCGCCGAAGCGCTGGCCGCCGAACTGCGCCTTTCCGCCCAGCGGCTGCTGGGTGACGAGCGAGTAGGGGCCGATCGAGCGGGCGTGGATCTTGTCGTCCACGAGGTGGTGGAGCTTCAGCATGTAGATGTAGCCCATGGTGACCTTGCGGTCGAAGGGCTCGCCGGTCCGCCCGTCGTAGAGCGTCGACTGCGCCGAGCGGTCGAGCCCGGCCATCTCCAGCATCGTCTCGATGTCGGCTTCCTTGGCTCCGTTGAACACCGGGGTAGCCATCGGGACGCCACGGCGCACGTTGTTGCCGGCCTCCGCCAGATCCTCGTCGGAGAGACCCTCCAACTCGGCCGGGGAGTAGATCGCCTCCATCTCCGTCCGCAGCGGCGCGATGTCCTGATTTCTCAGATAGGCATCCACCGCCTTCGACACCTTGCGACCCAGGCCCGCAGCCGCCCAACCCAGATGGGTTTCCAGGATCTGGCCCACATTCATGCGCGAGGGCACGCCGAGCGGGTTGAGCACGATGTCGGCATGCGTCCCGTCCTCGAGGAACGGCATGTCCTCGATCGGCACGATGCGCGACACGACACCCTTGTTGCCGTGGCGGCCGGCCATCTTGTCGCCCGGCTGGATCTTGCGCTTCACCGCCACGAAGACCTTGACCATCTTCATGACGCCGGGCGGAAGCTCGTCGCCGCGCTGCAGCTTCTCGACCTTGTCGAGGAAGCGCTGCTCGAGGCGCTTCTTCGACTCGTCGTACTGCTTCTGCATCGCCTCGATTTCCGTCATCAGACGGTCCTCGACGACGGCGAACTGCCACCATTGCGAGCGGGGATAATCGTTGATGATCTCCCGCGTCAGGGTGGTGTCCTTGCGGAAGCCCTTCGGGCCGGCGACCGGGGTCTGACCGATCAGCACGTCGGCGAGGCGCGCGTAGGTGTTGCGGTCGAGGATGGTCTGCTCGTCGTCGCGGTCCTTGGCGAGACGCTCGATCTCCTCGCGCTCGATGGCCTGCGCGCGCTCGTCCTTGTCGACGCCGTGGCGGTTGAACACCCGGACCTCGACGATCGTGCCGGTGACGCCCGGCGGCACCCGCAAGCTGGTATCGCGGACATCCGAGGCCTTCTCGCCGAAGATGGCGCGGAGGAGCTTCTCCTCCGGCGTCATCGGGCTCTCGCCCTTCGGCGTGATCTTGCCGACGAGGATGTCGCCCGCGTGGACCTCGGCGCCGATATAGACGATGCCGGCCTCGTCGAGGTTCTTGAGCGCCTCTTCCGAGACGTTCGGGATGTCGCGGGTGATCTCCTCCGGACCCAGCTTGGTGTCGCGGGCCATCACCTCGAATTCCTCGATGTGGATCGAGGTGAACACGTCATCCTTCACGATCCGCTCGGAGAGCAGGATCGAATCCTCGAAGTTGTAGCCGTTCCACGGCATGAACGCGACGAGCACGTTGCGGCCGAGCGCCAGTTCGCCGAACTCGGTTGAGGGACCGTCGGCGATGATCTCGCCCTTCTTCACCTGCTCGCCGACGCGCACCAGCGGCTTCTGCGTGATGCAGGTCGACTGGTTGGAGCGCTGGAACTTCTGCAGGCGATAGATGTCGACGCCGGGCTTGGTCGGGTCAGTCTCCTCGTTGGCGCGGATGACGATACGGGTGGCATCGACCTGATCGATGATGCCCGAGCGCCGCGCCGCGATGGCCGCGCCGGAGTCGCGGGCGACCACGGCCTCCATGCCGGTGCCGACGAAGGGCGCGTCGGCGCGAACCAGCGGCACCGCCTGGCGCTGCATGTTCGAGCCCATCAGCGCGCGGTTGGCGTCGTCGTTCTCGAGGAACGGGATCAGCGCCGCGGCGACCGAGACCAGCTGCTTCGGCGACACGTCCATGAGATCGACCCGCTCGGGGCCGACGACGATGACTTCACCCGCGCGGCGGCAGACGACGAGCTCCTCGGTGAGGCGCTTGTCGGCATCCATCTGCGCGTTGGCCTGGGCGACGTAGTACTTCGCCTCCTCCATCGCCGAGAGATACGACACGTCGTTGGTCACGACGCCGTCCTTCACCTTGCGGAACGGCGTCTCGATGAAGCCGTACTTGTTCACGCGGGCGAAGGTCGCCAGCGAGTTGATCAGGCCGATATTCGGGCCTTCCGGCGTCTCGATCGGGCAGATGCGGCCGTAATGGGTCGGGTGCACGTCGCGCACCTCGAAGCCGGCGCGCTCGCGGGTCAGACCGCCCGGGCCAAGCGCCGAGAGGCGGCGCTTGTGCGTCACCTCGGAGAGCGGGTTGGTCTGGTCCATGAACTGCGACAGCTGCGACGAGCCGAAGAACTCGCGCACGGCGGCGGCCGCCGGCTTCGCGTTGATCAGATCCTGCGGCATCACCGTGTCGATATCGACCGACGACATGCGCTCCTTGATGGCGCGCTCCATGCGCAGGAGGCCCAGGCGATACTGGTTCTCCATCAGCTCACCGACCGAGCGGACGCGGCGGTTGCCCAGGTGATCGATGTCGTCGATCTCGCCCTTGCCGTCGCGGAGGTCCACCAGCGCCTTGACGACCGCCAGCATGTCCTCCTTGCGGAGCGTGCGCACGGTGTCGGCGGCGTCGAGGTCAAGGCGCATGTTCATCTTCACGCGACCGACCGCCGAGAGGTCGTAGCGCTCGGCATCGAAGAACAGCGAGTGGAACATCGCCTCGGCGGTGTCGAGCGTCGGCGGCTCGCCGGGACGCATCACCCGGTAGATGTCGAACAGCGCGCCTTCGCGGCCGGAATTCTTGTCCACGGCCAGCGTGTTGCGGATGTAGGGGCCGACATTGACGTGATCGATGTCGAGCACCGGCAGCTCGCTGATGCCGACCTCGTCGAGGCTCTTGAGGAGCTTCTCGGAGATCTCGTCGCCGGCCTCGGCCCAGATCTCACCGGTCTGCATGTTGACGAGGTCCTCGGCGATGTACTGGCCGACGAGATCCTCGTCGGTCGCCTTGAGGAACTTGGTGCCCTTCTCGCCGATGAGACGGGCGTTGCGGGCGTTGAGCTTCTTGCCGGCTTCCAGCACCACCTCGCCGGAATCGGCGTCGATGAGGTCGACCGAGGCCTTGAAGCCCTTCAGGCGCTCGGCATCGAACGGCACGCGCCAATCGGCGCCGTCGCGGACATATTCCACGCGGTTGTAGAAGGTCGACAGGATCTCCTCGCCGTCCAGCCCCAGGGCGAACAGCAGCGAGGTCACCGGCAGCTTGCGCTTCCGGTCGATGCGCACGTGCACGATGTCCTTGGCGTCGAACTCGACGTCGAGCCAGGAGCCCCGATAGGGGATGATGCGGGCCGCGAACAGCAGCTTGCCCGAGGAGTGCGTCTTGCCCTTGTCGTGGTCGAAGAACACGCCCGGCGAGCGGTGCATCTGCGAGACGATGACGCGCTCGGTGCCGTTGACGATGAAGGTGCCGTTGTCCGTCATGAGCGGCATGTCGCCCATGTAGACGTCCTGCTCCTTGATGTCCTTGACGGACTTGGCGCCGGTATCTGGGTCCACATCGAACACGATGAGCCGCAGCGTCACCTTGAGCGGGGCCGCGAAGGTGATGCCGCGCTGGCGGCACTCGTCGACGTCGTATTTCGGCTGCTCGAAGGTGTAGCGCACGAACTCGAGCAGAGCGGTCGAGGCGAAGTCGGAGATCGGGAAGACCGACTTGAAGACGCTCTGCAGGCCCTCGTCGCCGCGACCGCCTTCCGGCTCGTCCACCATCAGGAACTGGTCGTACGACGCCTTCTGAACCTCGATGAGGTTCGGCATCTCGGCGACTTCCCGGATCTTACCGAAGAACTTGCGAATGCGCTTGCGACCGACCAGCGTATTGGCCATGAGACCTCGCTCCACCATTCCCGCGTCCTGGTTGCCCGGGGAAAGCTTCCGCTTCCCGCGCCGGGCTGGCAGACGCGTCCCGCCGGACCGCCTGCCCCGTATTGGAATTCCCACCCTCGCACGGACCTGATCCGGGGTCCGCCGGTCGCTGCCGTAGAAGCGACCTTAGCCCGCGGGCGAGGCACCCGCGGGCTCCGGTCACGGAAGGCTCCAGCGAGCCTCCCGTGCGGTGATGGGCCGGAGGCGGCCCATCGTGGACTTACTTGAGCTCGACCTTGGCGCCGGCCTTCTCGAGCTGGGCCTTGAGCTTCTCGGCCTCGTCCTTGGCAACGCCTTCCTTGACCGGCTTGGGCGCCCCCTCGACGAGGTCCTTGGCTTCCTTGAGGCCGAGGCCGGTGATCGCGCGGACCTCCTTGATGACCTCGATCTTCTTGTCGCCGGCCGAGGCCAGGACGACGGTGAACTCGGTCTGCTCTTCGGCGGCCGGGGCAGCGGCGCCACCAGCGGCCGGGCCGGCAACGGCGACGGCGGCAGCGGCGGAGACGCCCCACTTCTCCTCGAGGAGCTTGGCGAGCTCGGCGGCCTCGAGAACGGTCAGCGAGGAGAGGTCCTCGACGATCTTGGCGAGATCAGCCATGTGCGTATTCCTTCAGGTATATCGGTTCGAACGGATGATTTTGCGAGGGGATGAAACGGCTCAGGCCGCCTCGTCCTTCTTGGCATAGGCCCCGAACACGCGGGCGAGCTTGGCCGCCGGCGCGTTGACGACCTGGGCGATCTTGGTCGCGGGAGCCTGGATGAGGCCCACGAGCTTGCCGCGCAGTTCGTCGAGGGACGGCAGGGTGGCCAGAGCCTTCACGCCGTCGGGGTTCAGGGCAGTCGTTCCCATGGCGCCGCCGAGAATCACGAGCTTGTCGTTCGTCTTGGCGAAGTCCACCGCAACCTTGGCGGCCGCGACCGGATCGCTCGAATAGGCGAGCAGGGTCGGGCCCTTCAGGAGGGGCTTGATGGAGGCGACGTCCGTGCCATCGAGAGCGATGCTGGCGAGCCGGTTCTTGGCGACCTTCACGGTGGCGCCGGCCTGCTTCATCTGCGAGCGCAGCTTCTGCATGTCGGCGACCGTGAGGCCCTTGTAGTGGGCCACGACGACGACGGCGTTCGTGGTGAACACGCCGTTGAGCGTCGAGACGAGATCAGCTTTAGCTGTCCTGTCCACTGGTGCTCTCTCCGGTTGGCGGAACCTGGAGCGGGTCCGCCGGTTGCACATGCCGCCCGGGACGGATCTGGCGCGAAGCCGGATCCGTCGGGCGACGTCTCACGGCCCTGTCCCCTTGAAGCGCCGAAAGCCCTTCGCAGGTGAGATTGGTTCAAACCGATCCCTCCCCGTGCCGCCTTCCGGCGACCCGACGAGGTCTTAAAAGAGTTCGGTCTTCCCCGTCTGTGCAGGCTGTCGCCGATTAAGCCGGTCGCCCGGCGCCTGCAGTCTCGGACAGGACATGGCCGGACGAAGGCTCCGAAGCATGCTTGCCCCGAAACCCTGCCGGCCATCGCCGCCCGGTTGCCCGGACGGCATCTCGAATGGAAACCGACCGATTGGCCGATCCCTTATCCATGGGTGAATTCTAGGAGCGCGGTCTATAGCGGCGTGCAAGCCCCCTGCCAAGTCCCGGTCCGCGACTTTTCCGTCGCAGGCAAGCCGGATCGGCTCGACCGAGGCGCTGCGGCATCGCCGCGCTTTTCCTCCGGGCATGCCGCAGACTACGCTCGTCGGATGACGCCCGCCACCGTCGCCATCGTCATCGCCACGCCCGCCGGCCTGCGCCACCTCGCCAGCCCGAGCGAGCGCGCCGCGGCGGGACCGGCGGAAGAGGTTCTGCGCGGGCTTGGGTCGGCCGTGCGCGGCGCGAGCTTTTGGGTGCAATGTGCCGATCCGGCCGCACGGGCACGGCTGACGAGTTATTTATGGGGCGTGAAGGCTGAGATCCTGGCTGAGAAAGCCGAGTAGGGAACGTCTCCCCGTTCAGGGGAGAGTTCCTATCGAATCCGTGGCCTTCCGCTCCCTTACGCCGCCTCCCGCTCCGGGGTGAACCGGCGCCTCGTGTTCTCCCACCAGCTGCGGTCGCGGGCGGCTTCCTGCTCGGCGGCCTTGGCGGCGTAGAACGAGGCGTTGTGCTCGCCGCGGAGAGCCTCGCGGGTGAAGCGGATCAGGTGATGGGCGACGAAGCCCATGTTGAACACCGCCTCGATCTGGCCCTTGCGCAGGGCATGGCCCGCCGCTCGCCAGAACGGCCGGCGGTAATCCGAGAACAATCCGACGCGGGTGATGATGTTGAAGCCGAGGATCAGGCCGCGGCGGAGATTGGTGAAGGTCAGCTTGCCCGCGGTGGGGGTGACGATACGGTTGCCGTAGGTCACGTCGCACTGGTGCTTGAAGCGCTCGAACAGGTTCTCGGGGCTGTAAGCATGGGCGATGGCCCGGCGCCAGGAACTCACCACGGTGTCGTGGGGGCGCTTGAACAGCACGTTCGATTCGAGGCTCGCATCGTGCAGGAGGCGGCCTTCCCGCTCCAGCCGGTCCCACAGAGGGGTCTTGGGCAGGGCCTGGAGCAGGTTGATCGTGAGCACCGGGATGGCCGACTTGTCGATGAAGTCGATCAGGTTCTGCTCCGACTTGTCGGTGTCGGAATCGAGCCCGAGGATGATGCCCGAGGTCACCTCGAGCCCGTAGGAATTCAACGTCGCGATCGCCTCGTACATCGGCACGGCGGCGTTGTGGGTCTTGTCGATGCCCTTGAGCGCGTCCGCCTCCGGCGTCTCGATGCCGACGAACACGGTCATGAAATTGGCCTGCCGCATCAGCTCGAGGATCTCGGGCTGCTTGGCCATGTTCAGTGTCGCCTCGCAGGCGAACTGGAGCGGGTAGTTGTTCTTCTTCTGCCATTCCACGAGATGCGGCAGCATCTCGCGGGTCGCCTTGCGGTTGGCGATGAAGTTGTCGTCGACGAAGTAGACCACCGCCGGATGTCCGGGCTGGCTGATGATGGCGTCGAGTTCGGCGCACATCTGCTCCGGCGACTTCAGCCGCGGCTGACGTCCGTAGAGCTGCGGGATGTCGCAGAACTCGCAGCGATAGGGGCAGCCCGACGAGAATTGCAGCGAGCCGATCAGGTAGCGCTTGAGCGGCGCCGACTCGTAGGCCGGTGCCGGGAAGTCGGACAGGGCCAGCCGGTCCTTGGTGTCGAGCACCACCTGGGCGTCGGGCCGCGACAGGTCGCGGTCGAGAATCTCGATCAGGCGGTCGGTGGCGTCGCCGATCTCGCCGACATGGAGATAATCGAAATCCGGATATTTCTCCGGCGCACCGGAGACGGAGGGGCCGCCGAGCACCGCGACCTTACCGGCGGCATGGGCCCGACGACCGATATCGTGGATCTGGCCTTCCTGGATGTGCATGCCGGAGACGAACACCGCATCCGCCCAGGCGAATTCCTCCGCCGAGGCCGGCTTGATGTTCTCGTCGACGAAGCGGCACTCCCAGGTCTCGGGCATGTAGGCCGCGATGACGAGGAGGCCTTGCGGCGGCATGAACGCCTTCACGCCGCCCATCAATGGGTAGGCGTGTGAGAACGTCCCGAAGGACGGCGTGTAGGCAGGGAAGACGCAGAGAATGCGCCGGCGGGACGAGACGGGGATGGTGCAACGCATGGCGCCTATCTAGCACAGCCGCGGGCGTTGGCCTCCCCCTCTGACATCAGGTTCCCGTGCGACGCGATGCGCCTTCGAAGGCGATCGGCTGCGCGGCCTCGCGCTCCAAGGGAACGTCGATGACGCAGCGCAGGCCGGCGGGCGCGAAATCCAGCTGCACCTCGCCGTCGAGTTCGCGGGCGATGCCGCCGGTGATCAGGCGACTGCCGAAGCCCCGACGCCGGGGCGGCGCGACCGCGGGACCACCAGTCTCGGACCATTCGATCCGCAGCCGCTCGCGGCCCGACTCGCTCCGTTTGACCCGCCACGCGACGTTGACCCGGCCCTCCTCCGTCGAGAGCGCACCGTACTTGGCCGCGTTGGTGGTCAGCTCATGGGCGGTCATGCCCAGAGCCAGCACGTAGCGCGGGGGCAGCTCCACTTCTTCGCCCGAGAGGATCACGTGCCCCTCCCCGGAGCGGTAGGGCGACAGCTCGTTCTCCAGGACCTGATGCAGGGGCGCGCGGGTCCAGTCGCGGCGGGTGAGGAGATCGTGAGTCTTGGAGAGCGCCAGGATGCGGTTCTCGAGCTGCTCCACCTGCTCCTCGCCCCCGCGGGACTGGCGCGCGAGGGACTGGACGGTGGCGAGCGTGTTCTTCACCCGGTGGTTCAGCTCGTGCAGCATGGTCACCTGCTGCTCCTGCAGCGCATGGCTGCGGGAGAGTTCGGCCTTCAGGCTCTCCTCGTGGCGCTGAAGATCGGCGGCCATCCGGTCGAAGGCACGGCCGAGCTTGCCGAATTCGGAAGTGCCGCTGAGGCCCGAGCGGATCCCGAGATCGCCCGCGCTCCAGGCGCCCGCCGCGTCGAGGAGCTGGCGCACGGGACGGCGGATGAAGCGGCGTCCGCCCCAGAGCGCCGCCAGCACGGCGAGCAACGTCCCCAGGGCGATCAGGATGGCACCGCGCCGAGTGGCCGCGTCGATATCCGCGAAGGCGATCTCGCGGCTCAGGCCGACCATCACCGTGATGCCGTCGAGAGGTCCGCCCGGACGCACCACCCCGGCGATGCGCATATTCCCGCGCAGGCCCTCCATCTCGGTCACACCGCCCTCCGCGACAGCGCGGCCGAGACCGGTGGTGAAGGTCTCCGGCACCGGGCGTCCGAGCCACTCTCCGGAATCCGGCAGGCGCACCAGCACGATGCCGTTGCGATCGGTGACCGTGATCGTCGCGTCGTGGGGCAGGCCGGCATTGCCGAGGCGGCGTCCGAGCCATTCGGGATCGAAGCCGAGATTGATCAGGCCGTCGATCGCACCCGACGCATCGTGCAGCGGGTGGGCGAACTGGATCGTGGGGCGGCCGGTGCCGCGACCGATCACGTACTCGCCGACGGCCGAACTGCCCGTTGCCATCACGCGCTGGAAATAGCCGCGGTCGCCCAGCGAGTAGGCGCCGGGCGCCGCGCCGCGACTGTTGCAGACGAGGGTGCCCTCGCGATCGGTCACGACGATGACCTGCGAACCTGAGATCCGGCCGGCGACCGCGCCGAGGAAGGTGCTGCAGGCAGAAGCCTCGCGATTCCGGATCACGGGCTCCTCGGCCAGGATATCGAGGGTCTGGCGGGCACCGTCGGCGAAGTCGGCGAGGTCGGCGGCCACGGCCTGCGCGCCGCGCAGGGCCGCGGCCCGGACCGCGGCGGAGCGGGAATCCCGCAGGGCGTGCTCGTTATAGATCTGCACGGCGACGGCGGGGGCGAGCGCCAGCAGCACGAGGAGCAGGATGCGTCCCGTCAGGGTCACGGCGTGAGCCCTCCGGCAGGCGGCATCCCGAGCGTTCCTGCCCGTCCCATGATCGGTCGCTCCGCCGGTCGACCGGCGACCGTCCCGCATGCGGGCGGATGCCCGAATGCCCAACTTATCAAATCATGGGTTAGCAAACCACGGGCTCGGGGCAAGCCGGAGACCGTTCAAAAGGAAGAGGGCGCCCGGCCTGCCGGCCGGACGCCCTCTCTCAGACGCATCCGCAGAGCGGATCGATCAGGCGGTCAAGACGGTCGAGGGCTCGACCTTGACACCCGGGCCCATCGTCGAGGTGACGGCGATGCGCTGGATGTAGGTGCCCTTGGCGCCCGTGGGCTTGGCCTTGGCGACCGCGTCGGCGAAGGCCTTGATGTTCTCCACGAGCTTCTGCTCGTCGAAGGACACCTTGCCGACGCCGGCATGGATGATGCCGGCCTTCTCGACGCGGAACTCCACCGCGCCGCCCTTGGCGGCGGCGACGGCGCCCTTCACGTCCATGGTGACGGTGCCGACCTTCGGGTTCGGCATCAGGCCGCGCGGGCCCAGCACCTTACCGAGGCGACCGACGAGCGGCATCAGGTCCGGGGTCGCGATGCAGCGATCGAACTCGATCTTGCCGCTCTGGACGATCTCCAGGAGATCCTCGGCGCCGACGATGTCGGCACCCGCGGCCTTGGCGTCGTCCGCCTTGGCGCCGCGGGCGAAGACCGCCACGCGCACCGTCCGGCCGGAGCCGTTCGGCAGATTGCAGACGCCGCGGACCATCTGGTCGGCGTGGCGGGGATCGACGCCGAGATTCATCGAGATCTCGACGGTCTCGTCGAACTTGGCGTTGGCCTTGGCCTTCACCAGCTTGATCGCCTCGTCGATGGCGTAGAGCTTGGTCGGCTCCAGACCCTCGCGGGCGGCGCGGATGCGCTTTCCTTCGCGTGCCATGATGCCCTCCCTTACGCGACGACTTCGAGACCCATGGCCCGCGCGGAGCCACGGATCATCGCGACCGCCGAATCGACGCTGTCGCAGTTGAGGTCGGGCATCTTCTTCTCAGCGATCTCGCGGAGCTGCGCTTCCGTGATCTTGCCGACGGTCGGGCCCTTGCCGGGAGTCTTGGAGCCGGAGGCCGGCTTCTTGCCGAGCTTCAGGCCGACCGCCTTCTTGAGGAAGTAGGTGACCGGCGGCTGCTTCATCTCGAAGGTGAAGGAACGGTCCTGATACGCGGTGATGATCACCGGGATCGGGGTGCCCTTCTCCATCTGCGCGGTCTTCGCGTTGAAGGCCTTGCAGAATTCCATGATGTTGAGGCCGCGCTGACCGAGCGCGGGGCCGATCGGCGGCGACGGGTTGGCGGCGCCGGCCGGGACCTGAAGCTTCACGTAGCCCGTGATCTTCTTCGCCATGGGACTGCTCCCAAAGTGTGCGCGTCCCCGCGCTGCCTAGGCACGGTCGGACGGGCGGTTGCAGGTCGCGGTGCGATCCGAACGATCCCGGGGGCGAAGCCGGGCGGATCTCCCGCGGATGACGACGGGCCGAGCGGCGCCGTCGGTTTCCGGTGCGTGAACGCGACCGAAAGGGATGGAGGCCGATCCAACGCGATCGGCCTCGAAACTTGTGGAAATCAGGCCTTCTCGACCTGCCCGTATTCGAGCTCGACCGGGGTGGCGCGGCCGAAGATCGAGACCGCCACCTTGAGGCGGGAGCGGGCCTCGTCGATCTCCTCCACCGTGCCGTTGAAGGAGGCGAAGGGACCGTCGGCGACGCGCACCGTCTCGCCGATCTCGAAGGAGACCGTGTGCTTCGGACGATCCACGCCCTCCTGCACCTGTCCCTTGATCCGCTCGGCCTCGGCGTCGGGGATCGGCACCGGCTTGGCCTTGTCGGCTCCGAGGAAGCCGGTGACCTTCGGGGTGTTCTTGATGAGGTGGTAGACCTCGTCGGTCAGGTCGCACTTCACCAGCACGTAGCCGGGGAAGAACTTGCGCTCCGCATCGACCTTGCGGCCGCGGCGCACCTCGGTGACCTTCTCGGTCGGAACCATGACCTCGTCGAACAGCTCGGTCAGCCCGCGCTGAGCCGCCTGATCCTTGATGGACTGGGCGACCTTGTTCTCGAAGTTCGAGTAGGCGTGGACGATGTACCAGCGCTTCGACACGGGTCTTCTCAACTCCCTGAGGCTTCCGGGAAGCCTCGAAAAATCAGGCGCCGATGCCCAGGATCAGGCCGACGCCGACGCGCAGCACCTGATCGACGGCGACGAAGAACAGGCTCGCGATCACCACCATGATGAACACCATCATCGTCGTGATGGTGGTCTCCTTGCGGGTCGGCCACGTGACCTTGCGGGCCTCGTCGCGCACCTCGCCGAAGAATTCGAGCGGGCCGGTGCGCTTGGGCGCCGGGCGCGCGGGCGGCGTCGGGCGCTGCGGCGACGTCGAGGACGTCCCACGGGCGGGGCCGCGGGCCGCGTCGGCTTTCTTGGTCGCTTCGTTCGATGCCATGGCGCACTTGAGACCGAAAAGGCTCCGGGAACCGCCGATCGCGGTGCGAGGACCTTGGGGGTCCGGCACCGACGGCATCTGACGATCTCGGAATGGGCCCGCTCTAGCGCAAGAGATGCGGCTTGTCGATGGGCCGGGATGTCGGTGGAATGGGTGGAGGGCGCCCGTGGCAGGAGTGGAGGGACTCGAACCCCCAACCCCCGGTTTTGGAGACCGGTGCTCTGACCAGTTGAGCTACACTCCTACGGCGCCGGGGCGCGGCTCGCGTCATGCCGTAACATGCGGCGCGACGCAAGAGTCTCGAGGCAACAGACTTGAGACCGGAGCCAATAGACTTGCCGACGCTTCGTGCGCAGCGGTCTGCCTGGACGGGCCGGACCTATTCCTGACCGAATCAGCCGGCGTCGCTGGCGCCCTCGCCCGCGAGCTGCGGGTTGCGGGTGGCCGGGCGCACGGGGCTGTCGGTGACGGGCTTGCCGTCGAGGGCCTTGTGGACCAGCGGGTCGAGCCGCTCGCCGGCCTCCTCGGCATAGCCCTCGATGTCGCGGCGCATCTTCGGCGTCCAGAAGGCGACGATGTGGTTGTGAATGCCCGCCACCGCCTCGTTCTCCGGATAGGACCGGAAGAACAGGGCGATCTGGTTGGCCATGCGGACCAGCTTGTCGTTGGGATGTGTCGCGCTCATCGCCTGCTCGGGCTCTGGATGGATGGGACCGCAGGCCATCCCTCGCCCTCATCCTGAGGTGCTGAGCGCGAGCTCAGCCTCGAAGGAGGGCTCCAGGGATCGCTCAGCGAACGGGAGCCCTCCTTCGAGGCCTCCGCTTCGCTCCGGCACCTCAGGATGAGGGGGGTGGGTAGGAGAGGCGAAAATCGCCTCTCCCGAGGGCTTACTCCGCCGCCTCGGCGATACGGGTCAGCGAGAAATCTTCCTCGAAGAACTTCGCTTGCCAGTCGGAAGGCCGGTTGGTGCGCCGGACCTGCACCGCCGTCACCTTGTATTCGGGGCAGTTGGTGGCCCAGTCCGAATAGTCGGTGGTGATGACGTTGGCGCCGGTCTTGGCGTGGTGGAAGGTCGTGTAGACGATCCCCGGCTGCATCCGCTCGGTCACCTTGGCCTTCAGGGCGATGTCGCCGGACCGGCTCTCCAACGCCACCAGGTCGCCGTCGACGATGCCGCGCAGCTCGGCGTCGAAGGGGTGGATCTCCAGCACATCCTCCTCGTGCCAGCGCGAATTCTCGGTGCGCCGGGTCTGGGCGCCGACATTGTACTGCGACAGGATGCGGCCGGTGGTGAGGATCAGCGGGAACTTGCCCGTCGTCCGCTCGTCGGTGGCCACGTATTCCGTGATCATGAAGCGGCCCTTGCCGCGCACGAACCGGTCCACATGCATCATCGGGGTGCCGAGCGGCGCCTTCTCGTTGCACGGCCACTGGATCGAGCCCAACTCCTCCAGCTTGGCGTAGGACACGCCCGCGAAGCTCGGGGTGAGCGCCGCGATCTCGTCCATGATCTCGCTGGGATGGGTGTAGTCCATCCGGTAGCCCAGCGCGTTGGCGAGCAGCACCGTGCCCTCCCAATCGCCGTAGCCGCCCATCGGGGCCATCACCTTGCGCACGCGGGAGATGCGGCGCTCGGCATTGGTGAAGGTGCCGTCCTTCTCCAGGAACGAGGCGCCCGGCAGGAAGACGTGAGCGTATTTCGCGGTCTCGTTCAGGAACAGATCCTGGACCACGATGCACTCCATGGCCCGGAGACCGGAGGTCACGTGATGGGTGTCGGGGTCAGACTGCGCGATGTCCTCGCCCTGGATGTACATGCCCTTGAAGGTGCCGGAGACGGCCTCGTCCAGCATGTTGGTGATGCGCAGGCCCGGCGCGTTGTCGAGCTTGGCCCCCCAGATCGCCTCGAAGCTCTCGCGGGTGGCGTCGTCCGAGACGTGGCGGTAGCCCGGCAGCTCGTGCGGGAACGAGCCCATGTCGCAGGAGCCCTGCACGTTGTTCTGGCCGCGCAGCGGATTCACGCCCGCGCCCACCATGCCGATATTGCCGGTGGCCATGGCAAGGTTGGCCATGCCCATGACCATGGTCGAGCCCTGGCTGTGCTCGGTGACGCCCAGACCATAGTAGATCGCGGCCCGGCCGCCGGTGGCGTAGAGGCGGGCGGCCTCCCGGATCGCCTGCGGATCGACGCCGGTGATGGCCTGCGCGGCCTCCGGCGAATTGCGCTCCTCGGCGATGAAGCAGGCCCAGGATTCGAACTCGGCCAGATCGCAGCGCTCGCGAACGTAATCCTCGGCGATCAGCCCCTCGGTCACGATGACGTGGGCGAAGGCGTTGACGAAGGCGACGTTGGAGCCGGGCTTGAGCGGCAGGTGGTAATCGGCCTGGACGTGGGGCGACTTCACCAGATCGATCTTGCGCGGATCGGCGACGATGAGCTTGGCGCCCTCGCGGATGCGCTTCTTCATGCGCGAGCCGAAGACCGGGTGGCCGTCGGTCGGGTTGGCGCCGATGACGAGGATCACGTCGGATTCCTCGACCGACTTGAAGTCCTGCGTGCCGGCGGAGGTGCCGAGCGTGGACATCAGGCCGTAGCCGGTCGGCGAGTGGCAGACGCGGGCGCAGGTGTCGACGTTGTTGTTGCCGAAGGCGGCGCGCACGAGCTTCTGGACGAGATAGGCTTCCTCGTTGGTGCAGCGCGAGGATGTGATGCCGCCGACCGAGTCGCGGCCGTATTGGGCCTGGATGCGCTTGAACTCGGAAGCGGCGTGATGGATCGCCTCCTCCCAGGAGACTTCGCGCCACGGATCCGTGATCTTCTCGCGGATCATCGGCTTGGTGATGCGGTCCTTGTGGGTGGCGTAGCCGTAGGCGAAGCGGCCCTTGACGCAGCTATGGCCCTCGTTGGCCTTGCCGCCCTTGTAGGGCACCATGCGGATGACCTTGTCGCCCTGCATCTCGGCCTTGAAGGCGCAGCCGACGCCGCAATAGGCGCAGGTCGTCACCGCCGAATGGTCGGGCTGGCCGTATTGGTGGACCGTCTTCTCCTGCAGGGTCGCGGTCGGGCAGGCCTGGACGCAGGCGCCGCAGGAGACGCATTCGGACTGCATGAAGTTGGTCGGGCCGGCCGCCACGCGCGAGTCGAAGCCGCGGCCCTCGATGGTGAGCGCGAAGGTGCCTTGCGTCTCCTCGCAGGCGCGGACGCAGCGGTTGCAGACGATGCATTTCGACGGGTCGTAGGTGAAGTAGGGGTTCGACTCGTCCTTCGGCAGGTAGCGCTCGGAGGTCGGCTTGACGTGATTGTCGCCCTCGTAGCCGTAGCGCACGTCGCGCAGGCCCACTTGGCCGGCGGTGTCCTGCAGCTCGCAATCGCCGTTGGCCGCGCAGGTCAGGCAGTCGAGGGGGTGGTCGGAGATGTAGAGCTCCATCACGCCCTTGCGCAGGCGATGCAGCTTGTCGTTCTGCGTGTGCACGACCATGCCGTTCTCGGCCGGCGTGGTGCAGGAGGCGGGCGTGCCGCGCCGTCCCTCGATCTCGACGAGGCACATCCGGCAGGAGCCGAACGGCTCCAGCGAATCGGTGGCGCAGAGCTTCGGGATCTTGGTGCCCATCTGCATCGCGGCGGCCATCACGGAGGTGCCCGCCGGCACCGTCACGCTCTCGCCGTCGATGGTCAGCGTCACCGTCTGTTCGGAGAGCCGGATCGGGGTGCCGTAGTCGATTTCCTTGATGAGGGTCATCGTTGGGGCCTCCTCACTCGGCCGCGACGGGCAGATCGCCCATGCGCCGGAAGTCGTCGGGGAAATTCGTGATCGCGCTCATGACGGGCATCGGCGTCAGGCCGCCCATGGCGCAGAGCGAGCCGTCGGTCATGACCTCGCAGAGATCCTCGACGAGCTTGAGGTTGGCCTCCGGGCGGATGCCCGCGATGACCTTGTCCATGGTCTCGACGCCGCGCGTCGCGCCGATGCGGCAGGGGGTGCACTTGCCGCAGGATTCGGTGGCGCAGAACTCGAAGGCGAAGCGGGCCTGGCGCGCCATGTCGACGGTGTCGTCGAACACGACGATGCCGCCATGGCCGACGAGGCCCTTCTTGGCCGCCATCGCCTCGTAATCGAGCGGCGTGTCGAGGAGATCGTCGGGGAAATAGGCGCCGAGCGGACCGCCGACCTGCACCGCCCGCACCGGCCGGCCCGAGGCCGTGCCGCCGCCGAACTCCTCGATGACCTGACGGATGGTGATGCCGAAGGCGTACTCGATCAGGCCGCCATGCTTGATGTTGCCGGCGAGCTGGATCGGCAGGGTGCCCAGCGAGCGGCCCATGCCGTACTCGGCATAGGCCTTGGCGCCGTGCTCCAGGATGTAGGGCACGGCCGTGAAGGTCATGACGTTGTTGACGAGAGTCGGCTTGCCGAGAAACCCCTTCAGGGCCGGGATCGGGGGCTTGGCCCGGACGATGCCGCGCTTGCCTTCCAAGCTCTCCAAGAGCGAGGTCTCCTCGCCGCAGATATAGGCGCCGGCCCCGAGGCGGACTTCGAGGTGGAAGGCCTTGCCGGAGCCCAGGATGTCGTCGCCGAGCATTCCGGCCTTCACGCCGTTGGCGATGGCGGTGCGCAGCGTCTTGAAGGCCTGCGGGTATTCGGAGCGGCAGTAGATGTAGCCCCGCGTCGCTCCGGTGGCGACGGCCGCGATGGTCATGCCCTCGATCAGGTTGAAGGGGTCGCCCTCCATCATGATCCGGTCGGCGAAGGTGCCGGAATCGCCCTCGTCGGCATTGCAGACCACGTATTTCTGGTCCGACTGGGCCAGCATCACCGTGTTCCACTTGATGCCCGCCGGGAAGCCGGCGCCGCCGCGCCCGCGCAGACCCGACTCGCGCACCTGGGCGACGACGCCCTCGGCGTCGAGCTTCAGCGCGGCTTCGAGGCCGCGATAGCCGCCATGGGCCCGGTAATCCTCGACCGAGACCGGATCGACCACGCCGCAGCGGTGGAAGGTCAGCCGATGCTGGCGCGCCAGGAACGGAATCTTCTCCGGGTCTCCGAGGCGGAGCGCGTGCTCGCCGCCCTCGAGGAATCCTGCGTCGAGCAGACCCTCGACATCGGCCGGGCTCACCGGACCGTAGGCGATGCGGCCCTCGGGCGTGGCCACTTCGACCATCGGCTCCAGCCATAGCAGGCCGCGGGTGCCGGTGCGGACGATGCGGACATCGAGGCCGCGGGCTTCCGCGCCCGTGAAGATCGCGCGGGCGACGCGGTTGGCGCCGAGCCCCAGGGCGACGGCGTCCTGCGGGACGGTGATCGTGATGCTCACGCCCGGGCCTCCTTCAGCGCGGCGTCGAGGGAATCGGCGGTGAGGCGGGCGAGCGGCTCGTCGTCGACGAGGGCCGCCGGGGCGTTGGCGCACAGGCCGAGGCAGTAGACCGGCTCGACGGTGACGCCGTCGGCGCTGGTGCCGTGCCAATCGCAGCCCATGCGGGAGAGGATCTCGCCGTGGAGCTGGTCGGAGCCCATCGCCTGGCAGGCCTCGGCCCGGCACAGCTTGACGTGGCGATGCCCCGCCGGGGGCTCGCGACGGAAGTCGTGGTAGAAGGTCAGGCAGCCGTGGACCTCGGCGCGCGACAGGTTCAGCGCGTCGGCAATCATCGGAACGGCGTCGGCGTCGACGTAACCGAAGGTTTCCTGGAGCGCGTGCAAGATCGGGAGCGTCGCGCCCTCGAGCAATTTCAGCTCTCCGACGATTCCGGCCGCCCGCGTGGCGTTCCAAGGCTCAAGACTGGCCATCGATCTCCTGCCCAGATTGGTCTTGTTCTAGGAACTGATCCAACCAAGGCAGGCACTAAAGTTCAATCAAGCAGTCTCGTGGTTTGACAAAAATCTTCGATCAAAATCGCGTCGTTGCAATGCGAAACTCGATCAACTCCGGGCAAATATTTTTCAAATCGTTCTAGAATGCCCCGCAGCGGACGGTTTGGAGCCCGTCCTTCCGCTTCCTTCCGCCGAGGCTGCGGCGCTCGCGGCGCCGCATCCGGAAGGATCTTGCAGGCGTCAATCCACCAAGGCGGCGTAGGTCAGCACGCGCAGCTCGCGCCGCAGGGGCAAGGCGGAGGAGGGGACGAGCTGCGCCAGGAGCACGACGGCCATGTCCTCGGCGGGGTCGATCCAGAACGAGGTGCTGGCCACCCCGCCCCAGGCGATTTCGCCGGGCGTGCCGATGATCTGCGCGGCGGCGGGGTCCAGCATCACCGAGAAGCCGAGGCCGAAGCCGATTCCGGCATACGAGGATTCGGCGAAGCGCGGCTGGCCCATGGCGGCGAGATCGCCGGGGAGGTGATTCATCAGCATGAGGTCGACGGTCTTGCGCCCCAGGAGCCGCACGCCGTCGAGCGCCCCCCGGTTGAGGATCAGGCGGCAGAAGCGAAGGTAGTCGCCCGCCGTCGAGACCAGCCCGCCGCCGCCCGAGGCCAGCGGCGGGGTCCTTAGGAACTTGCTGTCGACGCTGTCGTCGTAGAGCCTGAGCGCCCCCTCCCGGTCGAAGGCGTAATTGGCGGCGAAGCGCGGCTGCTTGTCTTCCGGCACCGAGAAATCGGTGTCGTGCATGGCGAGCGGGCGCAGGATGCGACGGCGCATGAACTCGGCGAAGTCGAGGCCCGACACCACCGCGACGAGGTGGCCGAGGACGTCGGTGGCCACGGAATAGTTCCACTCCGCGCCGGGCTGCGCCAGCAGCGGCTGCTGCGCCAGCTTGCCGACGAGTTCGCCGAGGCTGAGCTTCGAGGTCTGGAAGTCGATCGCCTCGGCGCGGTAGAGCGCGTCGACCAGCGTCGCCTCCATGAAGCCGTAGGTCAGGCCGCTGGTATGGGTGAGGAGATCGCGGATCGTGATCGGGCGCAACGCCGGCACGGTCTCGAGCTTGGCCCGGTTGCCGCCGACCATCACCCGCATCTCGGCGAATTCCGTCAGGAAGCGCGCGACCGGATCGTCGAGCTGGAACCGGCCCTCCTCGTAGAGCATCAGCACCGCCAGCGAGGTCAGCGGCTTCGTCATCGAGTAGATGCGGGTGATGGTGTCGGCCGCGAACGGTTTCTGCCGCGCGAGGTCGGCATGGCCGTGGGCGCGGAAGAAGGCGGTCTTGCCGCCGCGCATCACGGCGACCGACAATCCGGCGAGCCGTCCGCTATCGACATAGCCGCGCATCCAGGAATCGACACGCTCCAGCCGGTCCGGGCAGAGGCCGACGGCGCGGGGTTGGGTCTCGACCTGCATGCGGGCTCCTCGCTCTCGCGTCTCCGGGGGCGGTGTAGCGGCCTCACGCCGAGCGGCGCCAGTCCGGATCCGTCACCATCCCATCGTACCGGGCCCGCCCTTGAACGGCCCGACGAGGCCGGGCGTGATCCAGCCGCCATAGAAGCCGCCGGGCTGCGGCTCGACCCGCTGGTCGCCGACGAGACAGGCATCCATCGGCCCGGCATAGAAGGCCACGTAGCCGGCGATGGGCCGGAAGCCCGGCGTCGGGTCCGGATAGGCCCAGGCCGCGCCCGGGGCCTGGCGTCCGCCGCCGGTCACGTCGAACAGAACCGCCCGCCCCTTCCACTCGCAGATTCCGGCCCGGCGCGGAGGCCCGAGCACCCCCTCGACGATGTCGGCGGGCGGAACGTAGTAGGTCGGCGGATGGCTCGTCTCGAGCACACGGAAGCCGGCCGTCGTCGCGGCGATGGTTTGCCCGCCCAGGATCACCGTCAACCGCTCGGGCACCGGCTCCAGCCGGGGCGGGCGGGGATAGTCCCAGACGCTTTCCTGCCCCGGGCCGGGGCGGACGGGGATGGGTCGCACGGGCGCCTCCGTCGGTGTCGTATCGCCGGTTTGTCGTCTCCGACGCTCATGCTAGCGCAGGATCACCCAGGGAGAAGGACGACGCCGTGAGCGACATTGCAGATTACGCCCTGTTCCTCGATTTCGACGGCACGCTGGTCGAGATCGCCCCGCGACCCGACGCGGTGACGGTCGATCCCGGACTCGTGCCGGCGCTGGAGCGTCTGCGCACCCGGCTCGGCGGGGCGCTCGCCATCGTGACCGGGCGACCGGTGGCGGTGATCGACGATTTCCTGGCGCCCGCCCGGTTCGATGTGGCCGGCCTGCACGGGGTCGAGCGGCGGGTGGACGGCGTCGTCAGCGGCGGGCGACCCGAGGATCATCCGGCCCTGCGGGCGGGTGTCGAGCGGCTCCAGGCCGAGACCGCCCGCTACGAGGCGGTGCTGATCGAGGACAAGGGCGCCTCCGTCGCGGTCCATTGGCGCCTCGCCGCGCCGGCCGATGCCGAGGCTGCGGAAGCCATCGTCAAGGCGGTGGCGGCCGATCTCGGCAGCGCTTACCGGCTGCAGCTCGGCAAGGCGGTGGGCGAGATCGTGCCCGCCGACGCCACCAAGGGGCACGCCATCCGGGCCTTGTTGGAGGCCGCCCCCTATGCCGGGCGCCGGGCGATGTTCCTGGGCGACGACCGCACCGACGAGATCGCCTTCGCCTCGGTCAACGAGGATGGCGGGATCAGCGTGCGGATCGGCGAGGGCGAGACGGTGGCGGCCCGCCGCCTCGCGACCCCCGCCGACGTGCGCGCGCTGCTCTCCGCCTGGGCCGAGGGCGGGGTGATCGATCCCGACGCCCTGCCGTCGGCCTGACCCGCTTGTCGACCGGCCCGCAGACCCTCTGTTAAGGTCGCCGCGGCAGAGCGCGGCGAGAGACGACGGAAAAGCATGTTCGAATTTCCGGTGCTGGTCGGTGATATCGGCGGGACGAATGCCCGCTTCGGCCTGATCGAGACGAGGGGCGCGGCCCCCCAGGTCCTCTCGCATGAGCCGACCGCGGGCCATGCCGACCCGAGCGCGGCGATCCGCGCCTCGCTGGGCAAGAGCGGAGCCCCGGCGCCCCGTTCGGCGATCCTCGCCATCGCGGGCCGGGTCGATGCCCCGGCGGTGCAACTCACCAACGCCCATTGGGTGGTCGCGGGGGAGGCGGTCGGGCGGGATTTCGGCCTGTCCCGGGTCACGATCGTCAACGATTACGTGCCGGTAGCGGCGGGCGCCGCGGGCATCGCCCCCAACGACCTGACGACGATCGGGCCGGAGCGCGGCGACGCGCCGGGGCCGCGGGTGGTTCTCGGCCCCGGCACCGGTTTCGGGGCGGCGGCGCTCGTGCCCTACGAGGATCGCCTCGCCATCGTCTCGACGGAAGCCGGCCACACCGATCTCGGACCCGCCGACGAGGCGGAGGCCCGGATCTGGTCGGCGGTCGAGCGCACCGACGACCGCATCACGGTCGAGACCCTTCTCTCAGGCCCCGGCCTGTCGCGGCTCCACGCAGCGATCCGCGCGGTGCGGGCGGGCGGCGAAGGCCCCCTCTGCGACCCCGCCGAGATCACCCGCACCGGGCTTTCGGGCGAGGATCCGCATGCGCAGGAGGCGCTGCATCTGTTCTGCCATCTCCTGGGCCGCGTCTGCGGCGACCTCGCCCTCACCTTCCTGGCGACCGGGGGGGTCTATATCGGCGGCGGCATCGCGCCGCGGATCGTCCCGCTGCTGCGCGAGGGCGGCTTCCGGGAAGCGTTCGAGCGCAAGGCGCCCTTCGCGGCGCAGATGCGGGAGATCCCGACCAGCGTCATCACCGTGAAGGATCCCGCCTTCGGAGGCCTCGCCGCGCTGGCGAGCGAGGGCGGGCGCTTCGTCTATCACGGGCAGGTCTGGACCGCGGGCGGCTGAGGTCGGCGGTGCGGCCCGCGCCCCGGCTGCCCCCTGTGCCCCCCCCGGATCCTGGGGGGCTGGCGCCGGCCCAACGGTCTGTTAACCATGGCAGCGCGATAACCTGCGCATCCCGCCGGCCTCGTCCCGAGGCGGGCCGGGAGCGTGGAACCGCCCAGAGTCCCGATCATGCGCGCCAAGCCCCTCGTCCGCGCCTCGTCCCTCCTCCTCGCCGCGGCTCTTGCCGTGCCGGCGGTCGGGGCACAGGCCGCACCGCGCTCGGCCAAGGCCCGGGCCGCGGCGGGCGTGACCATCGATTACAGCGTCAATCTCGCCGGCATTCCCATCGGCAACGCGCAGCTCACCGGAGCCTTCGACGGCCCGCGCTACCGCATGGATGTCTCGGCCGTGCTCACCGGCCTGGTCGGCGCGGTGACCGGCGGGCAGGGCTCGGCTCGCTCCAGCGGCACGCTGGCGACCGGTCCGCTGCCGAGCGCCTTCTCCATCGCCACCCGCACCAGCAATTCGGGCATCGCCGTGCGCATGGCGCTGGCGGGCGGCAATGTGACCCAGTCCGAGGTGACCCCGCCGCTCGTCGATACCGGCGACCGGGTGCCCGTCACCGCCGCCGCCAAGCGCGGCGTGGTCGATCCGGCGAGCGCGCTCGCCATGCCGGCCCGCACCAAGGGGGCGCTTCTCGACCCCGAGAACTGCAACCGGACCCTGCCGGTCTTCGACGGCGCGACCCGCTTCGACGTGGTGCTGAGCTACGGCGAGACCCGCGAGATTCAGAAGCCCGGCTACAGCGGGCCGGTGCTGGTCTGCAACGCCCGCTACGTCGCCATCGCCGGCCACCGGCCCGACCGGCCCGGTGTGAAGTTCATGGAAGAGAACCGCGACATGTCGGTCTGGCTCGCCCCCGTCGAGGCGGCGCGGGTGCTGGTGCCGATGCGGATCGCCGTGCGCACGACGCTGGGCACCAACATCATCGAGGCGACCCGCTGGACCCAGACCGGCACCAGCACCGCCCAGGGCGGCGACGTGACCCCCGCGACGGTTGCGGAGGCGAGCCTCTCGGGCCGCTGAGGGGCGTCTCAAAAGGTGGTGAAGAGGCCGCGAAGGGGGCGGCGCCCATGATCGCGTTCCCCTCCCCGCCTCGACTATGCGCCGCTTTCTTCGTGTGCCTCGTCGCGTCCGCGGCGCGGGCAGAGCCCCTCGGGGCCGGCCTCGATTGCGGCCCCGACGCGTTCTCCTCCGCCGAACTCGTCGAGCGTCGTCCGCCCCGCCGCGGGCCGTTGACGGCGATGCCGCAGACGCTGTGCAGCGAGCTGGCTCCGCAGGTGCCCCCGGCGCAGATCGACATCCATCTCTATCCGGGACTTGGTTCAGGATCTGGCGCAAGACTGGGAAGCCCGGTTGGCAGGCCGGGCCCCGGCGACCCATATGAAGGGGGCCGCCGCGGCCACTTTCCGCGCCCGTAGCGGTTCTCCCGCCTCTCCGACGGCTCCGGGCCGTAGGGAACGTCCCCGCCGAATGACGCTCCGCACCCTTTCCCGCGAGTCCCGCGCGCGCGGCGTGACGGCGGTCCTCGGGCCCACCAACACGGGCAAGACGCACCTCTCCATCGAGCGGATGCTCCAGCATCCCACCGGCATGATCGGTCTGCCGCTGCGGCTCCTCGCCCGCGAGGTCTACCTGCGCGTCGTGGCCAAGGTCGGCGTCGAGAACGTCGCCCTCGTCACCGGCGAGGAGAAGATCAAGCCGGACCGGCCGCGCTACTGGATCTGCACCATCGAGGCGATGCCGCGCGACCTCGAGGTCGCCTTCGTGGCGATCGACGAGATCCAGCTTGCCGCCGACATGGATCGCGGCCACGTCTTCACCGACCGTCTGCTCTACCGCCGCGGCCGCGAGGAGACGCTGCTGATCGGCTCCTCGACCATGCTGCCGCTGGTGCAGTCGCTGATCCCGGGCGTGCAGACGACCACGCGGCCCCGCCTCTCTCAACTGAGCTTCGCGGGCGAGAAGAAGATCTCGCGGCTGCCGCACCGCACCGCCATCGTGGCCTTCTCGGCCGAGGAGGTCTACGCCATCGCCGAGTTGATCCGGCGCCAGCGCGGCGGCGCGGCGGTGGTGCTCGGCGCGCTCTCGCCCCGCACCCGCAACGCCCAGGTCGAGCTCTACCAGTCGGGCGACGTCGATTATCTGGTGGCCACCGACGCGGTCGGGATGGGCCTCAATCTCGACGTCGATCACGTGGCCTTCGCGGCCAACTGGAAATACGACGGCAGCCGCTTCCGCAAGCTGACGCCGGCCGAGATGGGCCAGATCGCGGGCCGCGCCGGGCGCCACACCTCCGACGGCACCTTCGGCTCGACCGGGCGCTGTCCGCCCTTCGAGCCGGAGATGGTCGAGGCTCTGGAGACGCACGATTTCGAGCCCCTGCGCATCCTGCAATGGCGCAACCCCGACCTCGATTTCGGCTCGCTGGAGGCCTTGCAGGCAAGCCTCGACGTGCATCCGCAGGAGCAGGGCCTGACCCGCGCCCCCATGGGCGAGGATCAGCAGGCATTCGAGATCCTGATGCGCGAGGACGACATTCGCGACATGGCCAAGGGGCCCGCGGCGGTGCGGCGCCTGTGGGATGCCTGCGGCCTGCCGGACTACCGCAAGGTTCATCCGCAGACCCATGCCGACCTCGTCGCCCAGCTCTACCGCTTCCTGATGCGGGGCATGGCGGGGCGCATCCCCAACGATTGGTTCGCCCGGCAGGTGGCGATGATCGACCGCACCGACGGCGACATCGATGCCCTGTCGCAGCGCATCGCGCAGGGACGCACCTGGACCTTCGTGGCGAATCGCCCCGACTGGTTGCTCGATCCTCTGCATTGGCAGGGCGAGACGCGTCGGGTAGAGGACAGGCTGTCCGACGCCCTGCACGAGCGCCTTGCAAGCCGCTTCGTCGACAGGCGCACCAGCGTCCTGATGCGGCGCCTGAGAGAGAAGACGATGCTGGAAGCCGAAATCACCTCCGGCGGTGACGTCACCGTCGAAGGTCAACATGTGGGCCGTTTGCACGGCTTCCAATTCGTGCCGGACCCTCAGGCCGAGGGGCACGAGGCCAAGACCCTGCGCTCGGCCGCCGACAAGGCGCTCGCGGGCGAGATCGAGGCGCGGGCCGACCGCTTCGCCTCGGCGGCCGATTCGGCCCTCGTGCTGTCGCATGACGGCGTGATCCGCTGGACCGGCGACCCGGTCGCCAAGCTCACGCCCGGCGACAAGCTGTTCGAGCCGGGCCTGCGGCTGATCGCCGACGACAGCCTCGCCGGCCCGTCGCGGGAGAAGGTCGAGACACGGCTGAGCGCGTGGCTGCGCGCCCATGTGGTGCGCCTGCTCGGTCCGCTGATGGAGATCGAGAGCGCCGCCGATCTGACCGGGCTCGCCCGCGGCATCGGTTATCAGGTGGTCGAGGCCCTGGGCGTGCTGGAGCGCGCCAAGGTCGCCCACGAGATGCGCAGCCTCGATCAGGACGGGCGCGCCAATCTCCGCCGCCACGGGGTGCGCTTCGGCGCCTATCACATCTTCCTGCCGGCCCTGCTGAAGCCCGCGCCGCGCACCCTCGCCGCCCAGCTCTGGGCCCTCAAGAGCGGCGGCCTCGACCAGCCGGGGCTCGACGAGATCGCCCATCTGGCCGGCTCCGGCCGCACCTCGATCAAGGTCGATCCGGCGATCGCCAAGGGCCTCTACCGCGCGGCCGGTTTCCGCGTCTGCGGCGAGCGCGCGGTGCGCGTCGACATCCTCGAGCGCTTGGCCGACCTCATCCGCCCGGCCATCGCCTATCGGCCCGGCACCACCGTCGGCGAGCCGCCAGCCGGGACGGCGGATGGCGACGGCTTCGTCGCGACCGTCAACATGACCTCGCTGGTCGGCTGCTCGGGCGAGGATTTCGCCTCGATCCTGAAGTCGCTCGGCTACGTCGCCCAGGCGCGACCCGGTCCGGCCATCACCGTGCCGCTGATCGCCGCTGCCCCGACCGTCCCGGCGGCCCGCCCGGCCGAGGCCGCGCCGCAGGAGACGGTCGCCGACGAATCGACCCCGGTCGAGACCGACGCCCCGCAGCCCGAGTCGTCCGATCAGGACGGTGAAGCGAGCGAGGCCGAGGCGGCACCCGCCCCGGCGGCCTCCGAAGCCCCGTCTTCCGAAACCCAGGCTGAAGAGCCGGCATCCGAGACTTCGGCGGGCACCCCGGAGGAGCCGGTGGCGGCTCCGGCCGAGGAGAGCGCCGAGCCGGCCGCAGCGGCGCCGAGCGAGGAAACGGCCTCGCGCGAAGACACCGCACCCATGCCGGCCGAGACCGCGCAGGCCGTCGAGGCCGCCGCCGCGACCGGCGAGGTCGAGGCGGTCGATGCCGCCGATTCCTCGGTGCCGGCCGACGATGCCGCCCCCGTGGCGGACACGGACGCCGCGCCGGCCGAGCCCGAGACCATCGAGGTCTGGCACCTGCACCGTCCGCAGCGCCATTCCGGCCCCCGCCACGGCCGCGGCCAGGGGCGTCAGGACGGCCGGCAAGAGGGTCGCGAAGGGGGACGCGAAGGGGCACGTGAAGGCGGCCGCCGGGATGGACGTCCGGGCGAGGGCCAGGGTCCGCGCCGTCCTCGCGAGGATCGGCCCGAGGGCGGTCGTCCGCCCCGGCCCGAAGCCAGGGGCGAAGGCCGTGGCGAGAACCGCGGCGAGGGGCAGGGCCCGCGCCGCGACGGCGGCCCCCGCAACCGGCCCGACCGCCGCGACGACAACCGCCGCCCGCCCCAGGAGCAGCGCCCGCCCCGCCGCGAGCGCCAGCCCGATCCCGATTCGCCCTTCGCGGCGCTCGCCGCCCTGAAGGCGAAGCTCGAATCGGACGGGGGCAAGCGCTGAGGGCCGCCCGGCCCCAGAGACGTCCCCTCGCGGCATGAGCGAGGGGCGTCAGCGCCTCGACAAGTGGCTGTGGTTCGCGCGCTTCGCCCGGACCCGGTCGATGGCGGCCCGGCTCGTCGCCGACGGACATGTCCGGGTCAACGGCACGCGGGCCCAGGCCCCCGCCAAGGCGGTCCATCTCGGCGACGTGCTGACGGTGGCCGCCCCCCACGGCACGATGCTGGTCCGCATCCTCGACCTCGGCGAGCGCCGCGGCGGCGCCCCGGAGGCGCAGCGGCTCTACGAGACGGTCGGCACCCCCGAGCCCGGATCCTGACCCTTCTCGGCATCCCCTGAGAACGAGCGGCGGCACCGAAGGCTCGAGCGCGAAGAGCGGCCCGGCGACAGCCGAGGCGTCGAGCGGTGCGAGAGCCCAAGGTGGCGGACAAGGCGGCGGATGCGGTCGCGGACGCCTGTGGCCAAATCGACCGGACCGATCATCAAGCAATCGCTTGATCATCGTCGCGCGAGCCTCTAAGCGGTCGGCGCCTTTACGTCCGGCATTGGCCGGCGTGTCCGGGATAGGAATGCACGATGGGCAAGGAAAAGTTCAGCCGCACGAAGCCGCACTGCAACATCGGCACGATCGGTCACGTCGATCACGGCAAGACGTCACTGACGGCGGCGATCACGAAGGTTCTGG
>NZ_BPRE01000025.1 GCF_022179765.1 Methylorubrum suomiense
TTTAGGCATTAGCGACCTGCCCCTCTGACAAAAATCATTGGTTAAAATCAGTGACTTGAGGCCATCCTTGATTGGCGAAGTACGGCCCTCAGATTTATGATGTACGGCTTGTCATAGGCGAAGTACGGTTTGACATTTATGATGTACGGTTTTTGGTTGATGAAGTACGGCATTGACAAGAATTATCCACAGCGCGGCTGTGGCCTTCGGCCCGCTGCTGCCCCGATTGGCGAAGTACGGTTTTGACAAAAATCGCTGACAAAAACGGAGTCAGTCGAACGGAAGCTCGGGGGCGACCACGGCACCTGCGTGCAAGGTTTCGGTGCCGCGCGCCCGCATGACAAGCACGTCTTCGCGTTTGCCAGGGATGATCTCTAGGTCGTATTCGGGCAACGGCGCGATCTTGGTGCTTTCAACGAATTTGCGCACCTGATGGGCAAACTGCGGCAGAGCTTGTTTGGAGCCGCTGCGCTTGTGGATTTCGGTCATTCCGTAGCGGGCGACGGTTTTGCCGGCAGCACGCTTGGATAGCCGGTAAAGGTAGCGGCCAAGCCCCTGTGAAATCAGGAAGTAATCGGCGTTCAAGGTCAGGATCTGCGGGTTTCCCTTCTGGCGCACCACGCCATCGTAGACCCAATCGGGGATCTCGATTTCGACCTGGTCGACGTTGCCTGTCGTGGTGCGGCTGACCGTCCGGTAGTCCTGGATCAGCGACATCGAGATCATCTCACGGCGATTGCCGTTGCCGAGGTTGACCACCTTGACGCTGGTGCCCTTGAGGCGGTCCAGCGCGGCCTCAAGGTCCTTGTACTGTTTGCCGCCGTTGGACCGCCGGCAGAACTTGAGGATGTGCGCAGCATTTGGTCGGTAGACCCGCGCCGGTACATCGATACGCAGGCCTTTCTCCAACGCCCGGCGGTACCGGTTGGCCTCATCGGCAAGGCTCGAAACCATGTGCAGGAAGATGTCGTAGTCGAACACGGTGGCGAGGCCGGCTGAGGCGCTGCCATCGATCGTGATGATGCAGTCCTTCAGCTCGTAGCGGATGACCCCTTCCCGCTTGGCCTTGCCGAGCGAGAATGGCGCGACATCCATCAGGTTGACGTCGTCCTTGAGCGGCGCGTCGTAGATGTTGGGCACGAAGAACGCGAGCTGGGCGTCGTCGTCGGGCGCCTCACGCATCACCGGCGCCGGCAGCTCAGAGACCAGCGCGCCGACGATATCGGGTTGGCGCTCGTTGAGCTTGACCGCATCACCGAGCGCTTTGAGCGCGATGCCGATCGAGTCTGTCGGCTCAGGCCCGACCTTGAGGTCAGCCAGGCTGCGCCGGCTGTAGAAGCGCCGGAGGCGGCTCAGCGCGTCCTTGTTGAGGACAAGGGTCTCGCGGCCGGTCCTGGCGCAGAACGTGTCCGCCAGCGCCTGCAGGTAGGCGTTCTTCTCATGCAGCCCGAGGGCCCCGAACGCGTCGAGAGGCATCAGGTCGAGACGGACGGGATCACTCACACCAGGATTTCCGGAAAGGTCGTAAAAGCGGAATTCTGCATCAGCGGATTTACGACGTCGGGAACTCGCGCTCGAGCAGATCCCGCATCATGTCGGCCATCTTCTGACCGCGTGCCGCGCACTGCATCTTCACACGGCGGTGCAGGCTCTCCGGCACGTCGACGGTGAAGCGGGACATCTTCTCCTTCGGCTCCGGCGCCGGAGCGGCTTCAACAGCCTTGAGGGCGGTCACGGAGCCCCCTTCCCTATCCGTAGTCGTGGGCTCGGCACCGCGGTTGGCGATCCAGGCGTCGGCAGCCGGCGCCAGCTTGGATGCGGGCACCTTGAACGAGACCTGCTTGGCTCCCTTGCTCATGCGGCCTTCCTTTCCTTCTTGGTCTTGGGTTTGGCTTTCATGTCGACAAGCTGGGCGGCCAGCTGGCTGATTTCCTGTGCGGCATCGCTCTTGGGGTCCGTCTCGATCACGGACATGCCTTGGCTGGCGCTCTCGGCGAAGCCGACGCGCTGGCAGATCTCCACCGGCAGGATCGGAAATTCGAACTGGGACAGGGCATTATGCACATCGCGCCCGATCGCCGTATTTACGATTTTGCGGTTCACCACAAAAACGGGTTTGATGTTTTCCTTAAACTGCTGGGCCTCCTTGACCAGTTGCACCGTGTCGGCCGAGGCCCATACGTCGTAGGGCGACGGCTGCACCGGCATGAGCACCACATCGCTGGCCAGGATCGCGGCGCGGCCGAGGTCGTTGACCCTGGGTGCGCCGTCGATAATCACCACATCGTAGTCGGCCGCGATCTCCGGCAGGTCGCGGTGCAGGGTTGGCTTGGCCATGCTGATCACCGGGAACAGCGGCTCGGCCTCGCGCACGGACGACCAAGCCATAGAGCTGCCCTGCGGGTCGGCGTCGACCAGCAGCACACGGTAGCCGGCCTTGGCGATGACCGCCGCCAGGTTGGTGGCGAGGGTCGTCTTACCGACTCCGCCTTTCTGGTTGAGCACCCCGATGATCATGCGCCGCCTTTCTGGATTTGCGTATCGTCGGATTTACGATTTTCTGCAAACCCGTTTCTGTAGGTTCACGATTTCACACAAACACGCTTCTGCCAACGGTTCGTTAACGCTGCGCACAATGCCTGTAACCTCTGGGACACATTTCCGGAAAACCGCAGAGTCGCAAAATCGTATTTAAACATACAGCAGCGCCGCCCTCGAGGCGGCGCACAGAAGCGGGATCACCATCGCGGCCGAACCGCTGAGGCAGGGTCCCTCTGGGATGTCGGCGGCCGTACCCGTAGGGCCTGGTTCCGCAGCGACGTCGTCCGGGGATGAGCCGAGGCCACCTGTCTCTGCCCCTGTATGATCGCCAGCACCTGGCGCACCTGACAGCTGCTCATCAGCGTATAATCGTAAAAGCGGGTTTCCGGAAAGGCGGCATTGCGCCCTGGCAGTGGCTCAATCGCAAAGCACTGGTCCTGATCCCACTCCAGCGAGGCAGGGGCGCGACTGGCGTGTGCCGCGCCCGCCGTCGCGGCACACGCCCAAAAGCCTGGTCGAGGGGCCGGACCGGGCAGGGGAGTGATATGGAGGCCTCAGACAGCGTCCTGCGCGGGTTCCTTCACCCATGGTGGATGGAAGGAACGTCTACAGACGCTGATGAACCGGCCAGCGGCGGCTTGACCGGCGGTCACGGTGAGCAGCAACCATACGAAACCGCCCCAGAGGGCGGTTCAGGCAGCGCCTCCGGTTAGTACTCGTCGGCGCGCATCAGCGTGAGGACCCGGACGGTCACCGCCGGGTTGGCCGCGTCCGGCGAGTGCATCGCCAGCTGGAGGTCGTAGTAGTCGATCTTCCAGAAGTAGCGCGTGCCCTTGTGCTCGACGCTGCCGAAGTCGTGCTCGCCGTGAGGATCGTTGTCCGGCGTGAACGCGCTGAACTCGCGCATCAGGTTCAGCACCGCCAGCCGGTCGAGCGGAGCCAGTTGGCTGACTCCTGGGGTGAGCATCAGCCGACCGCCGGTCAGCTGAGAGCGTAGGGCGTCGTTGAGACGCCGGATCGCGGCGGTGCGGCTCATTGGGCCGGCTCCCCGTCAGCCTTCGGTCGCGGCTTGCGGATGACCAAGCGGCCAGTAAGCGGCAGGCAGCTGAGCTGAAGGTTGAAGCCGTCGCCATCCTCGTGTGCCCAGGCGGCGCCGATCCGGGTCCAGAAGGCATTTTCGCCCTCTCCCTCGACCACGTAGACGGCGTGGCTCGGACGGTTGTTGGTAGTGGTGCGGGTCATGGTGTGGATCTCCCTTTGCTGGTACCGGCCACGCCCATCGCGGCCGGTCGGGAGTTCTGCTGCGCCGCGGGGCTGAGGCCTCCGGCCGGTCCTGGTCATCGGCAACACGGGAGCGCACGCGAACGGAGCGGGCAGCCGCTTGACCGGGACAGCCTCCGGCGCATCTCCCGAACCGCCTGGCCGCAGGGGAGAGGCTGGCTTGCCGGGAGAGGCACACCAGCCCGCTCACACACAGTGCCGCCACAGCTGCCGGCCATCGTGTAGGGGAGGGCGCCCCCGGACCCGATCAGGCTCCTGCCAGGCCCGGGATGGAGATGGTTTCAGTTGCGATCACGACGCCGCCTAGGGCCGCGCTCGTCCGCTCCGCACTGGGCACGGGTTGCGGCCCGGTCCCAAGCCACTCCGATCCGTCGTAAAAGCGGATTTCTGCAGAAGCGGATCAGCTCTGCTGGTCAGTTTGGGGCTTTGCCCCACTGGCAGCCCACCGCCGGTCGGACGGGATGGGGTCAAGGCCGGAGAGCGCAGCGTGCCTTGACGCCGGCACGGCCGGCTGGCCCGTGCGGCATCAGGATAGAGCCAGTCGCCGCAAAACAGGAAAATCGTATTTCCGGATATCAGGCTGGCAGGAAGGGAATGACAGCTGGCTCGACGCGCAGGTCACCGGCAGCGTTCGGCACAAGCACCGGTACAGCCGGGTAGAGCGCTCCCCAGGCGGACGTCTGGGCGATCCAGGCCGCGGCGGTCGGCGAGAGCCAGCCGGTGAGGGTGGTGAGATTGCCGTAGCGCTGGGCGAGGGGCTGGGTGAGGATCGGCTCGTAGTGGGCGACCCGGTTGCGCAGGTGCCGGAGGTCGCGCAGCTGCCCGGCGATCAGGCCTCGCTGAATGCCCTTGGCCTGGAAGATAGGCCGAAGATGCTGCCACAGGTGCGTCCCGTCACGGCCAAACAGCGAAGTCCAAAATCCGAACGTCAGCTCGGCCACCATCTGCCCGTGGCTGGCGGCTTTGCGCTCGCCCAGCAGCGTGGCGCGGGCCTTGATCACGCAGTCACGCTGATAGCGGCCGGGAAGGGCGACTGGGTCGTCGAGCCAGTCCGGGCCATACACCGTCATCAGTTGGGCATCAGCCCGGTTGCGCAGTGTCACCTCGAGCATGTGCAGCGGCCCATAGAGGGCCGCCGAGAGCTGGACGTTGAAGGTGTAGAGCCGGAGCGCCAGAGCATCATCACCGTCGGCCCAGTGCTGGTAGGTGGCGAAGCGGTCGCTGGAAAGGACGTCAACGAAGGTGGGCACGAAAAGCGGATTTCACTTGAATTTTTCGGTCGGTTGCCCCATAACTTATCATGTAACCCCCGGTCGGTCCCTGCCTAGCATACCGCCGGGGCAAGCTTTTTCTGGACCGCTTTCCCATTAGGCCGCCTAGAGCACCTGCTCGGCGGCCTTTTTGCTGTGCCATCAGTCGCAGCAGCGCAACTGGCAGAATGGTCGGGACTCAAACCACTGGCCATTTTACATTTTTTCGGCGGCTAGGCCGACAAGGGCGCCTCCAGCCCTGTGACGACATGGTGGAACGCTGCTTTCTGCGGCTGCACCCTAGTAAGAGGCTGCAAACCCGCATTTCTGTAAAATCGTATTTCATTATTTGCGGATTGAGGGCAAGAAGGCCGTTGCTGTTCCTTATGCCGAAGTCAAAGGAAGTTCGCGCTGAGGGTAATCTACGAGCTTCGAGCTACCGATGGCCTTATTGCAGCTAAGGCGGCCGCTTGAAATTGCAGCGCCATTAAGCTGTAATTAACATTCGACAACAAGCGTGAATTTAAGATTTTAGGATTAGCAGGATGGACATCTCCAGCGGGCCGCCGAAGCGGGTTACGGAGGCAGACCGGCTTGTCGGGCTTCGGATTGCAGCGCTGCGTAAGGCACGTGGATTGAGTCAGACCGCTCTCGGACTTGCAGTAGGCGTGACCTTCCAGCAGGTTCAAAAGTACGAAAAGGGCCAGAACCGCGTTGGCGCGGGACGCCTGCGCGAGATCGCCCGGTTGCTCGAAGTGCCGGTCTCCACCTTCTTCGAGGATAGCGATAACCCCACTGCTCGGGAGCAAACCGAGCTGCTCGGCTTCCTGCATGCCAAGGGGGCTGTTGAGCTGCTGCGTGCTTACGCCGAGATCGAAGACGACCAGATGCGTCGTGAGGTTCTGGCGATCGTCCGCAGCACAGCTCAACTCGTTCAGAGCTCCAACGGCGAATAGCCGCCAAGGACGTCATTCATGTCATGCCTCCTTCAGCCTGATAGGCAAGGTCTTCAGGCCATGCTCGATGCTCATAATGCGGAGCGTAAATGGCGGAGGTGGCCCGGTCGCGCGCCAACGCCCTGTAACGATAATCCTTTCAGGCCCTGGGCGCGTGCCCGGCTGATTTCGGCTGTCGCCCTTGGCGGACTTGCTGCTCTGGCCGCAGCCGTACGTGCCTTCAGTCTATGATCGCTGAACGCTGCCGCGCTTGGTCAAATCGCCAATTTTTTGCTGCCAAGTTCAAACTGGATAAAAAATTCCACATGGGTGAAGGCCGTTTAAGAAAAATCTTGCTTGCTGCGCTCGGCGGAGATGGATAGATGACCACTTACAAGACACAAAAAAGGCCGCCCCGGTGAGGGGACGGCCCGAAGTCTTGGGAGGAAACGCTCAAGAAGAGCAGCATGACCGCGACGCCATCGCGGCTGCGCATAATCCAAAATTAGATGGTGCGTCGCACAAGGCAACCCCCTTCGAGGGGTTTGCGACGTTGCGTGTACGGCATAGCTTGCACTTCAAGTGCGTGGGCACACCACAGCCCAGGTAGCTAGCCGGCTTGTGTCTGATCCCGATCGCACTCAAGTTGCCGCAGCAGCTCGGCCAGACGTGGATCTAGAACGTCATTCAGCACCGGCTTGTAGATGGCCTGCAGCTGCAGCCCGAGCCGCAGGCGTGTGCGGGCGTCCAGGATTGGCCCATGGTCAGGCGCAGAGGCCGCTGACAGCGGCGTATTCGAGTTGGCGCTCATCAGAAGCATGGGGTGAGATGTAGGCAGGACTGAAGCGGCATGGAAAGCCCTTCAATCAGCCCAAAGCCCCAGACGCGTTCTGGTTTGGCAGAGGCATACGCAGGCATTCGGTCTGCAGATCGAGCAGATACTCGGTCAGCCGGTGGCGGACGCCTGGATCGAGGCAAGAGACAGCCAGAGGCACCGGGAGAGCTTCACGCGGTATGGCGTAGACAACCGCCTCTGCGTAGCTAGCGGCGCTGCGTTCTGAGTTGGCTGCGAGAAGCCGGGTGCCGGTGCGCAGTCCGATCGTGATCGTAATAACGGCCACAACGCTCTCCGTGGCTTTAGCTGCTTGGGTCAACCGCCACGATCGGCTGTGGTTGCCGACCTCGTTCTGAATGTCACCGAGAAGCAGATCGCCACTGTTCCGAATGGTTGAACCACACGGCAGCGGGCGTTCCGTCGGTCAGCCTGCAGCCTGAGCCTCTGGCGGATTGTGGATCAGCGTCAGCTTGGGTCGCCTGCGGCCGGTCAGAAACGTCACTCCTGCCCAGGCTTTGTCGCACCAGACGACATGCACCCGGTAGCCCATCTGCGCGGCGAGGGCTCGAGCCTGCTCAAGGGTGCCGCTGGAGAGCTGCAGCGTGAACTCGCCACGTCCGCTGGCCAAGTTGACGGCCAGGATACCGATCTCGACACCCTCGTTGAACGCTGCATCGCGTCCGGGAAAGCGGAGACGTAGGCCGTCCTCAACATGGATGAAGCGCATTGCGACACAACCTCGAAAGGCTGCATCGCAACGCGCTCATGGTTAAGGAAGTCCTAGCATCCCACAAGCGAGCCGCAGGATGCTTAAGAGCTGTGGTATATCAGCCGCGACAAGCGCTTAGCGCTTGTCGGTTGTCGTCCCGCCGGTGCCGGTACGTGTGACGTTCCCACGCTCGTCTTCCACCTCGACCTCGGTGCGCCGCACCTTGTCGGTGATGGTTTCGGTGTGCTGGGTCGCATCCTTGCGCAGGCCCACCTCCTCGACGACGCGGGCGTCCTTGGAGACCACAGCCTCCTCGACACGCTCAGTCGCTTCGATGGTCTTCTCGGCAAACAGTGCCTCGTCGGCGGCCGTTACCGGACGATCAACCCTTTGCCGGTCGACGTGGACCGTCTCCTCACGGAGGCTCACCTGCTCGTTTACCGGCGTCTCGACGGCGTAGGAGCGCAGCCGTACCCGGCCCTGCTCGGTGACCCGCTTGCCGACGTTCAGACGCTCCTCGACGATGGGGATGGTCTCCCGGCTGCCGACTTGCGCATCATGTGCCGCGCCAGTGACATCAGATACCCCAGTAGCATAGGAACCTGTGGAACTGGCCCCACCCGCGGCATGCAGACCGGTGGTGCCGGCCGACGCTCCGGTTGCCGGAATACCGCCCGCAGCCTCGGCACCCGTTGCACCTGCGGTGTAGCCGCTCCAGCCCTCCTGCCGCCAGGACGACTCGCGCTCGTCGAGGTTGACCGCGTTGGTCTGTTCGAGGATGTCGGCGACCGTGCGGATCTTGCTGTCGTCGGCAGAGACCGTCAGCATCGTGCCGCCGCGGTTCAGGCCCTCGCTGTAGGAGTAGCGGTCCTCCTCCGGCAGGAAGAGGTCTTTAAGCGAACCCCAGAAGCCGCCCTCGTCCCGGGTGTGGTCGTAAACTCCGGTGCTCTGAGCAGTGCTGCCCTCGCGGCCCTGAACGAGGCGGACCGAGGACTCGGGAATGCCGGCAGCGACGAGTTTGCTGAGCGCGTTCTGAGCGTCCTGCCGATTATCGTACAAGGCTGTGATCGTCTGAGTCATGGTCTGTTTCCTCCGTAGGTGTGGTGGGTTCAGCCCCCTCCGGACCTATGCGTTCGATCACCACACGCTGCTTGCGCAGGGTGACCGGAACCTCGACGTCCTCGTTCGTGCTCGTCTCGCGGATGTGAACCTCCTCCTTGAGGATCAGGCGCTTCTCGACGACGAGGACCTCTTCGAGGATTGGGATGATGGTGACGCTGCCTTCCGTGCGCGTCTGAGGAACAGGCTCGCCTTCCTGGATGACGCGGCCGATGGGCAGCCGACTGACGCCCACGGTGTTGCCGTGCAGCGACTCGCGGAGCACCTTTTCGATGGTTTCTGTTTGTGTGCTGACGCGGACGCGACCTTTTTCGCGCAACCGCTTCTCGATGTGAGCAGTTTCCTCGACGACGGGAAGAACAAGTTCTTCGCCTGCTTGCAGCTCAAGCGGGGTCATATCTTCGCCTGTACCGTCGTTCTGCGCCGGCACTTGCGTGGAAGCATCGCCGTCACTTGCCACAGGAGGTGTTTTGATCATTGTGGCCTGACCTGTTCTGCAGCACGAGAACGGTCCATGCCCAGGGGCAGTTCCGCAGAATGTTAAAGCCGATCACATTGGCTAAGCTTTGCTGAGACGGCGCCTTTCATCCGAAGCGAGAAGACGGAGGTGCGAACCTGAGCCGGACTCCGTGAAGATCCCAGTGCGGCTAAGCTGCAGTGGTGGTCATCTGGGCACAAACCGGGCCTTGAGCCGCTGAACGGAAGCCGCCATTGACAACCAAAATCAGGGCGCATCCGCTATGGGGGCCACCTGGGCTCGACGAGCGAAAGGCGCAGTATGAGGCGCCCAGACAAGCTGCTGAGACATGTGTACAAGCACGGCGGCTCCGCAACGTGCTACCCGTTCAGCCGACAGTGGACATCCTGATGGTTAGGTCATCCACGAAGTCAGGCTAAGCCCACCTTATGGCGCGATATCATCCGCACAAGCGCAACCTGGTGGCACAAAATGTTGGTGATCAGGTGCCGCTCAGCCTACAGCAGAAAAAACCCAATCCATTGATAATGAATTCAATCGCAGCCTTGGTCATGCTGTTGCCGTCAACAACTTACCACACGCCAGTCAACGCCAAAGATAGATCCTCGCCGGGCACTCGTGAATATCTTGTAGGAAGCTGGGGTACGGACGGCTGCAAGCCTCCCGCTGTTGTTTATTCGAAAGATGGGACAATGGATGGAGGCTCTGCTCGATGGAGCCTCAAAGGCGGTCAGCTTGTGGTCGTCGAACAGGGCACGCGGACGGAGAGCGTCGTCGAACAGCTCGGACCGAACCGGATGAGGCTCAATACGGCGGATGGACCCTTCGAGCTAACGCGTTGCAAATAGTGGCCCATTAGACCTCGGTATGACCCCGCCGGCGTAGGGCGGCTATTCCTGCGCCAGGAACAGCACCGAGCGCGACAATGATCAGAAGCAGCGGGACGACGACAGGCTCGGTTGATCCTCCTGAGGGGAAAAGCGTGATCGCAAGAAAAGCGCCTGCCGCTCCCGCTAGCGGAACCCCACAAGCGACGCTGAGGGCGGAAAGGCGCGTCAGCATCGTCAGGAGAAAAGCGCAAACGAAGCTAGCCAGTACCGTTGCCGGTATGATCATCGCAGCTGCACGTCCTTCTGCTTGGCAATTCGTTGAGCTTCCGCACGGCAATCGCTTGGCGTCATGCCATATTGTCTACGGAACAGCCGACTGAGGTGGGCAGCATCGCTGAAGCCAAACCGCTCCGCAATCGCACAGATTGGCTCTGCGGAAGTCGCATCCTCAAGAGTTGCCCGTGCGACTTCAAGACGGCGGCGACGGATATAGTATTGAACTCCGCCTTCTTCCTCAAATAGGCGATAGAGTGTAGCGCGCGAAACTGCCAGAGTACGGCAGAGCCTTGCCGTATTGAGAGAGGGAGAGCCGAGTCCTTCATCGATTGCCCCCCGTGCCAGCAGTGCGAGGCCGCGTCGGCCAACGAGGGCTTGGGATGCCCTTCCTGTTCCTGCAAGTGCCAGAACAAGGAGATCGATGACTCCACGTGCCAGCATCATCCCACTACTCCTCGGGAGCTCCGGCACGGCACTCCGAAGGCTGAGCAGATGCGTGGTCAGGAACGATGCTGTATGCGAGGCAATGGCAACTCCATGGAGTGCGGCAACGTCAAGCCCACGGCTAGCAGCAAGGGCGCGAGGCACGATCAGGATAATTGTCTGACTTGCGCTAGAAACGTGGGACGAGTTCTTTGCAAGATCAGCCAGGTGAAGACTTCCAGGGCGGGTTTTAACGTCGATGTCGCCCCATGTTCCCTTTGCCTCCCCTTGGATTGTCAAAGCAACAACAAGAGAGTCCGAGCTCCAGGACTTTATCAAGCTGACGTCGCGCGCCCACTCCTGCGACGTGATCTTGGAGTATATGATTAATAGATTATCAAGATAGAGGCGATCCGCAGTGACGTCGAATGGCTCTAGCGGAACACAACGGTAGAACGGCGCGAAGCTTGGCCAATCCTGATGCAGCCATGCCTCATGCCGGTCCCGAAGTGGTAGGGCAGCGGTAGAAAACCGCTGCAACCCCAATTTGAGCACCTCAGTTTCCGGTTTATCTTTCAGCATCGCCTTTCCCCCACAGGCAACGACATAAATTGTAAAAACAGGCGCTTCAGACAGGCTTTGTAGTCGCGACAGGCTCGGCAGGCTAAATCCATGGAAACATTATTTACGATGACGTCTAGTTGCACTGCAGGTCTAACATGCTCTCCGGCTCTTGATGCGCTTCTACACCTGCGTTCCACTTTGTTCCGGGCTTGATACACATGTTCAAGCCGGTGGTACATGCGTTCAAGACCGGTTTGAGAGATGCGTGCTACCGCGGCGATCGGCAGAACGAAGAGCTGCTCGAGTGAGACGCTGGCCCGATGAAGCATCAGACGTCTCCTCGTGGATCGAGGGAGCGTGGTATGGGCAATCTCGGCACTTGTCGGCGGGGCATAGTGGCGTCATTAATCAGATTGTCAGGGGCAGCGGTCTTCGCAGGATGTGGAATTACATCTGCACTGGTTCAGCCCGTTCAAGCACAGACTGTCGCCGATAAGCGCTTTGTGGTCAGCAACCACACGCCTGGTGCAATTATCGACTTCCGTGTTCTGGCACCTGGCAGGCGATGGAGTGAGAACTGGCTAAAGATACCGATCCCAGGGCGAGGGGGCCGGAACCTCGCATTCAATGCCGACCGCCCCTCGAATTGCATGATGACAGCCCGTGTCATCATTGATTTTGGCTCCCGCGGCATGTCAAACGAGAGGGTTATCGAAGAACCGGTCAACTTCTGCGGACTTGCAGTAATCAACGTCCTGAACGATAGACTTAGGCTTGAAAGTGACACGGGTGCGCCTCAATATGTACCGCGTGTGCCAAATCGGCAGGCTGAATTTGAACCTGTAAGCGAGCCATACCGGCCTGGCGACTGGGTTCTCGGCAGATGGCGGAACGGCGAGCATTGGTACCCCGGCATCGTCGAGAGTGCCGCACGCGCTACAGTGACCATCCGTTATGATGACGGCGATCGAGAAACCGCGCACGTCAGCCGCGTCCGCTCTTACACGTGGTCTGTTGGTACGCGGATCGAGTGCAACTGGAAGGGCAGTGGAACTTGGCATTCAGGTCGCATCACATCATTGAACGGTGATATGCTGAACATTGACTACGATGACGCTGACCGTGAGCGCACGCGCACGGGCAAATGCCGCTCGCGTTAAGAGCTGCGCTCTGCGTGGGGGCTGCTGACCACAAAAGCTGCCCCCGATCCCAACGGTGCCACTTCCCTAGAAGCTCGACGAGAGTCATCTCACGAACTGCAGCCCTCCTTACAGCCAGCAGGGCAGCTTCCGGTGTGCGCCCCAAGGTCAGTACCGGAACGGGTAAGGGCCGAGGAACAGGTCCCCGAGGGCCTTCCGGTATCTGTAGGTGAACCAGCGCTGACGCAGGTGTTCCGCCCGATCGTGTAGGATGTGGCAGCGCTGGCAGAGCGCCCGTAGGTTCTTGGGATCGTTGTTGCCTGGATCATGGTCCAGGTGAGCGCAGGCCAGATAGACGCGGGTGGTCCGTAGCGCTGTGCCTGCCGGCATGGACTCCACGGGTGTCAGCTTAAGCGGGCGCCCCTTTCCGCTGCGCCAAGTCTGCGTCGCAGCATCCCACCAGCGTCCGTCGCCAAGGTGGAAAACCAATTGCCCATGCGGTCGACCACACTCCTCACAGCAGCCTTTGGCGCGCCCGAAGCGGATCACCTCAGATAGCTGTGACCAATCGATAGGATAGAAGAAGCGATTTTCCGGGCGAATGGGCACGGCGGTTAGCCCCCTGCACGCGCTTGGCTGCGCGTGCGCGCCTGCGGGAAGTACCGGTAGAAGGTGAAGCGGCTCACCCCCAGGCGCTTGGCGATCGCAGCCACCGAGATGTTGCCAGCAGCGAGCAGAGTCCGGGCTACTTCTAGATCAGCCTCGCTCAGCATTTTGGGTCGCCCCCCTTTTCGCCCACGGGCCAGAGCGGCCTTCAAGCCCTCCATGGTGCGCTCGCGGTTGAGGTCGAGGAAGTACTCGGCCATGGCGCCATGCATCTGCAGGGCAAAGCGTCCGTGGGCCGTGGCGCTGTCAAACTGCTCGGTCAGGGAGCGGAAGTGGATCTCCTTGAGCCGCAGGCCGTCGATCGTGCGCATCATTTCGACGAGGGAACGGCCTAGGCGATCCAGCTTCCACACCACCAGGACGTCGGTCGGGCGCAGGTAGGCGAGGGCGGCTTCGAACTCCGGGCGCTTGGTCCCAGCCTTACCGCTCTTCTTCTCTTCAAAAATTTTTTCGCAACCTGCCTTCAGAAGCGCATCGCGCTGAAGGTTGAGGTTCTGGTCCTGGGTTGAGACACGCGCATAGCCAACAAGCATGTCACGATAGTCCCACAAGAGGGTTTTTCTGGCAATAGATTTGCTACCATATTTTCGTTACACAAACGGGGCTGTTTCAGGGTTTTGGCGAGCCGCTCCGACTGAGTGTTAGAAAAACGAACGTTTTTCATACGCCGTGTTCGATTGCTTCCCTTGAGAGCGCTTCGCGCAGCTAGATAAAAGCTTATTCATTATGTTCTTTATATATCATCTCATACCTACTAACACCATGGCTGACACGGATTGGGATAAGCTGATATGCTCTATAGGATCACGGAATACATTGAGACATACAGAAATCGCTCTGAGCAAGGAAGCCGTAACTTACGCGTTTTAGAGCCGGACGATATTGCTTTTATTCGCGACGTTGTTGCAGCGGGACGAGCCAAGATCAGCGGGGATATGCAAATAAACCTTTTAGCAGACGAGGACATGAATTCAGCTCTGTTAGTTTTAAGACACAACAAGAATCCTGCTCAGTTCTGTTGGAACGCGTACAATCATAGCTCGGAGCTAAAGGACCATCGTGCTTTTGAAGATTTTAGACCATATATAGAGGCCATTCTTCACGAAGAGGCGAAGCTAAGTGGCCGTGATCTGGCCATCCTTTCTAAAACGACATCCTGAACCAATACCGCCAAAATTTGAGCTGTGCGCCAGCTCACTATGGAGCGGGATGCACACCAGCGTAAAACATCATCTTTAGTGAATTCAAAATAAACGAAGATCGACCTGCATCTTGGTTAGATCTGAGTTTTTGATTCATTTATTAGGGATTTCTTTCCAAAGCAAATATGATGCAAAATCTATCCGACATGACGAAGGAGAAAGACATGCAAAACATCCCTGACAATTTATATAATGTGCTTCGCAAAGGTGGGATGACCAAGCCTAAAGAGTGTTATGCCAACTGCTCTGCCGCAGTTATACACAAGTATTTTGAAACATATGTTCTAGGGCTAGCGAAGCTGCCATCTGACGCAGACTTTGTTCGACATGCATGGGTCGAGGATAATAACATTAGCTATGATCCGACACTGCAACAACAACAGCTACACACACAGACAACATATAGGGCCCTACATCGGCTGAATAGAGATGAGATTATCCATATAATTAGATGTCACTATGGATCAGCTGAGATGAAGCGCAGAAACGATAATGAAATCGGATTCAATCCGCCAATTTTAAATCACAAAGGGAACATAACAATAATAGACGAGTAGTTTTCTCTCCGTACCACCTTTAGCGATCAACACCCTCCACCTACAGCAAACAATTCATGCGCCTTTTTCTAACCGTCCTCATCACAGTAGCCCTAGCATACCCAGTAGCGGGATTAGTCCAGCACGGGATCGATCCATCACTGTGGCCCGAAAAAGTAATGCGTCCTGGCACGTGGTTTGGGATGCTGCCCTCGTGGCAAGTCACTGATGCGCCCGCATTGCTCTACCGCGTGCTGATCGGCCGCGCGCCGGAATTTGCCAACGGTGGCTGGTCGTCAGGACCACTCCTCGCACTCTCACCTCTCCTCGTTCTATTCGGGGCCGAGCTTCTATGGCGCAGCAAGCCCGAGCCAAAGCGCGACGTCTCCGACTTGTTCGGCTCCGCTCGCTTCGCCAGCGTGGCCGAACGTACGCGCCTGCGCAGCGGCCTTGAACTCGGCCGCGACCCCGACACGGGCTGGCCGGTGCGCGTCGCCGTGCAAGGCACGCTCGTCACCATCGCGCCCCCGCGCAAGGGCAAGACCTCGGGCCTGCTCATCCCCAACCTCGCCTTTCCCGAACCGCAGGGGTGGGGCGGCCCAGCCGTCGTGCTCGACCCCAAGGGTGAGGTCTACCGCGCCGTAGCCGCGCGGCGCCGAGCACTCGGCCGGCGCGTCGTCTGCCTCGATCCGCTGGGACTCGCCGGCGGAACCGATCGCTGGAACCCGCTGCACGGCCGCGATCCGGAGGATGTGCTCTACCTCCAGAGCACGGCGCTCGCCCTCCTGCCCGAAGCCAGCGGCGACAGCGAGGCCTCGGCCTACTTCCGCAACCGGGCCGTCGATCTCATCGTCGGCGCCATGCTCGTCGCGCTCCGCCTCCCTGCGGACCGCTCGGTGGTGCAGGTGCAGGACTTGATCGTCAACGAAGGCCGCCTCCTCGGCCTCCTCAAACAGTATGTCGAGCGCTGGCCGGAGCCGGCGGCTTATGCGGCGATGGAGATCCTAGAGGCCGATCCCAAGACCAAGGATCCGATCAAGTCCACCGCCCTGCAAGCCTTCCAATGGCTCGCCGACCGGCGCCTGCGCGATCTCGTCGGCGCCTCGACCTTCGAGCTCGCCGATCTCTCCTCCGGCACAGTTGACCTCTTCGTGGCGGTGCCGACCGAGTACAAGGCCGTGCTCGCCCCCCTCCTGCGCTGGCTGTTGTCCGACCTGTTCACCGCAGTGCGCCGCAACCGGCCCGTCGAGCGCTTGGTGGTCTTCATTGATGAGGCGGCGGTGCTCGGCCGCTTCGACGCACTCCTGACCGCGGCCGGTGAGCTGCCGGGCTACGGCGCAAGCCTGTGGACGATGTGGCAGGATCGCGCCCAGCTCGTCGGCCTCTACGGTGAGGCCGGCGCCGACGTGCTGCTCAACACGGCCGAGGTCGTCACCGTCTTCGACGTGCCGGCCGTCGATCCGGACGAGAGCGAGCGCTGGTCGCGGGCGATCGGCGACTACACCACTTTCGTGGAGAGCCGCACGGCGCCGAGCGGCGAGGCCAAGGGCAGCCCCTCCACCACCCGCACCTCTCAGGGTGCGCGGCTGATGAGCAAGGAGGCGCTGATCGCGATGCCGGGCGACGAGCTCCTGGTCTTCCCCAACAGCGGCGGCCATGCACGCCACCCGCTGCGCCTGAAGAAGACCGTGGCGCACACCGACCCGCGCTTCCGCAAGCTGATCGCGCCGGTGGCGCCCGTGGGCCGGGCTCGCTGAACTTCATCCAGGGAAGGCTCACCTGTCCCCCGGTCGTCGAGATGCTTGTCGGGGAACAGGTGAGGAGTGCGGCCGTGCATGCGGCGGCACAAGCCTGATCGAACCCGGCAGCTGGGACGCGCTCGTGCCACCCGCTTGAACGGGCCCAGTCGCGCTGACTGCGGTACTCAGCGCGGACCCGAGCGCGTCCGCAACCACGCGATTGGCACCCGCGCCACGGCATAGCCCACACCCGGATGCCAATCGCGCAGCTCGGCCTCGTCACCGACCAGACGCATCAGGGCGTAGGCGCGGCCCGCCACGAGGCGATCACCGCCGGGCCGCCCGTCCGGCATGACCCATGCCGCGGGCGCGTCCCGGTCGCTCTGGACCTCGACCCAGGATGTGGGCGTACGATGATAGGCTAGGCCAACGCCACCGAGCAGGCAGAGGGCGAGGAGAGCGTCGCGCGTGAGCTGGTGCGCCTGGAAGGGCAAGCGCCCGCGCCAGACCGCGAAGGCGCTGGCGTGGCGGGCCGTGGGCCGGACCGAAGGATCGACTCGGCCGGGTTGCTCGCGCATGGAGCGCAGCAGTTCGCGCCGGTGCTCGGGCAGGAGCTGCGGCGCGCCATCCTCCAGCGCGGCAAAGCGCTCCGCTGGCGGCCGCGCCTTGAGCCGGTCGAGCGCGGCACGGCTCTCCTGCTCGGCCGCTGTGGCGGCTTCACGGGCCGCGCGATCTGCCGCCGCGATCCGAGCGCGAACGTCGTCAGGTGTTGCCGGCACGCTTGGGGCCTCCCTTGCGCGCGCCGGCCGATGCTGGAGCAGCTTCGTCCTCTCCGACCAGCCACAGAGCCGCCGGCTTGACCGCCTCCATCACGGCGAGCCGGAAGGCGGTGAGATCGCGCAGGATGCGCCCGGCCTGGGCCGGCGAGGTCTGCTGGACCAGGCTCGCCCGGTCGAGCCGAGCGACCCCGCGCAGCTGACCGGCCGCCAGGACCTCGCGCGTCTCGTCCTCCAGCTCGAAGCCGCGCAGCTGGGTCACGGTGGCATCGCCCACCACCCGCTTCAGGATCACCGGGTCGACTGCCCCGCGCACACCGTTGGCCACGACGAAGCGGGCCCCGGTCCAGGCAGGCGTACCCTGCAGCAGCTTGCCTGCATCGGCGAGTGCGCCCGCCTCTGCCGCCACCACCACCACAAGCCCGAGCTCGATCCCGGCCTCCCGCAGCGTCGGCGCCTCTTCCCGCAGGATCCCGAGCAGGCTCGCCGAGGTGTTGGCGCCGATATCGACGAGACTGGCTGTCGTGACGGCGTAGAGCGCGTTGATCACCGGGTCGAACTCGGCGCGTGCCGCCTTGCCGCCGCTGGCCTCGATCGCCTCGCGCGTGGCCCGCATCGGGAAGTGCTGAACGCTGCCGGGCTGGTTGGACACGTCGGCCGTCTTGAACTCGGTCAGGCGGGGCACCGACTCGATCTCCAGGATCGGCGCGTCCGGGACCGCCTCGGCGAGGCCGCGGGTCACGGTCGACTTGCCGATGCCGCCGGTTTCCTGGGCGACGAGGAGGATGCGGGGCATGGATCTTCAGTCCTTCTTGAACAGGTGGCTGTGCTTCTCGGCCTGCAGCCGGCGGATCTCCGCCTCGCTGAGTGGGGCATCCGAATTGGTGGGAGCCCGTGCCTCGTGGTTGGAGCGCAGCGTCGGGTGATCGCGGCTCAGCTCCGGCGCCAGCCGGGATGGGCGTGGTGCAGAGGTGGATGGATCGGTGAGGGCCCGTGCAGGCTCCGGCCGGTCGAGGCGAGCCGCGCGGGCCGCCATCCTGGCCGCGCGGGCGGCAGCTTGGCGGCGCACGCTGGAGATGATGCCGGTGAGGTTGCGCCCGGTGACGGGCTGCCCATCTGCAGTGGTGAAGCCTTGCGCGGTGAGGCCGGAGGCCACCGCATCCCAAGTCAGGCCGCCTGCTTGGAGGGCGACGAGTGCGTCGAGATTGGCGCGCACGGCCTCCATCAAGCCCGTGGCCGGTCGGCCACCCGGCGCGCGTGCCTCCCGGCGGCTGCCAGGGGCGGCAGCGGCGTCGCGCGCGAGGCGGCGCAGGTCGAGGCGGGAGCGCGGGGCCATGGCGCCGCCCTAGCAGGGTGCAGCTTGCCACCCCGTGTGGCCGATCGCTCGAAAGCCCCGTGGAACGGCAAGCTTCCGTTAGTCGACGGCTGCTGACGGCAGGGCACGGTAGAAGGCGGCAGTGGTACGGTAACAGCTACGGCAGAAGAGAGGGATCACACCACACGCACTGAAGTGCCCCAGCCCAAGGTTCATTAACCCTGGAGTCGCACGGCACTCGCCGAGCCGCACCCTCGCATGCCAGGACCGGCCGCGGCAACGAAGCCGCCGGCCTCAGCCCTGCCTGAGGGTGCTGCGATCCTCAGAAGTGATGCGATGCCCCAGGACGTCAGCTTCAGCGTCAGCCTGCCGCCCGAACTCGCCGCAGCCTTGCACCGAGCCGCGGCCGAGCGGGGCTGGACACCGGAGAGCCTAATCGGCGACTGCGTGGCGCAACAGCTGGAGATCGCCCTGCGCCACCGAGTGCTAGTGGAGCGGATGGAGCATGTCGATGCCGCGCTGCTGGCGATGGCGCAGGCGGTCGGCGAGCTCGGTGCGGCCGCGGACGAGTTCGAGGCGGGCAGCCTGTGCCGCTATCGGCCCGCTGAGACGCCCGTGCCGTGACGGCCTCGCTGCAGCGCTTGCGGCCAGGCTCGGACGCGGCAACCTACTATCTGACCGAGAGCCAGGATGAGGCCCGGCCGGACCGGCGTGGGGCCTACTACCAGGCGGAGGGCGAGGGGACTTGGTGGTCATCGGGTGAGAGCGTGGTGCGGCACGGCGCGGCGGTCACCGGCGCCTCGTTCCGCAACCTCTGCGCCGGACTCGATCCGGGCACGGGTAAGCCGCTGGTACGCGGCGCCGGCGCGCAGCATCAGTCCGGGACCGACTGCACCCTGACCCCAGCCAAGGCGGTGAGCGTGCTCTGGGCCGCTGGAACACCGGAGCAGCGCGCCGGGATCGAGGCGGCGCATCGCGCCGCGGTCGCACAGGCCTTGAGCTTCCTGACGCGCGAGGGCCTAGTCGAGGTGCGCACCGGAGCGGGCGGGGTCGAGCGGCACCGGCCGAGCGACCTGATTGTGGCGCGCTTCGATCACTTCACCACCCGCGAGGGCGATCCCAACCTGCACACTCACTGCGTGGTTCTCAACGTCGCTGGGGCACCGCGAAGTTCGGCTTCTGGGCGATACAAGTCTCTTACACATCTTACAATTGACCCAGCGCGACTGTTCGAGCAGCAGCGCGGACTCGGTGCCGCCTACCGCGCCGCGCTCAGCCACGAGCTGCGTGTTCGGTTCGGCTTGCGTTACCGCCCGGCCGGCCAGGGCCAGTGGGAGGTTGCTGGTGTGCCGGATGCGCTGCTCGCAGCCTTCTCCAAGCGCTCGGCCCAGATCCTGGAGCGGGCGGGGCCGGGCGCAACGAGCGCCCAGCGCGAGGTGGCGGCTTTGGCCACGCGGCGCGACAAGGCCGAGCTGCCAAGCGGATCCGAGCTGGAGGCACGCTGGCAGGCCGAACTTGGAGCCGCCGGCATCGATCCCTGGCAGGAGGCCCTACGGGTGGCGCAGGAGCCTGACCCGAACCGGGCACACGAAGCGGATCGCGCCGGGCGCGAGGCGGTAGAACCCTTCGACCCACCCGAGATCGCCGGCAACACGCCCGTCGCCCGTGCCGCCTCGGCCCTGTTCCGGCACGAGAACGTGCTGGGTCGAGCGGCCCTGCTGCAGGCAGCCCTGGAGGAGGCATCTCTACGCGGGCTCGGGATCGAGGCGGTCGAGGCCGAGCTCGCGCAGCTGGAACGCGACGGCCGACTCATGCCCTTGAGCTCGGTCGCGCTCGATCACAGCCAGCATGCCTGCTGGACGAGCCCCGGCATCGCCGCCTGCGAGGCGGCCCTGCTGCGTGCGGCCGAGCGGCCTGGAGAGCGGACTTGGATCGCGCCCGAGGCGGTGGCGGCAGCACTGGCTGCCGCCCCCCATCTCAGCCCGGAGCAGGCCGAGGCGGTGCGTCAGGTCGCCGGATCGGATGGCGTCTCGATCCTTGAGGCCGGCGCGGGCACAGGCAAAACCACAACGGCGCAAGCCCTGGTTCTTGCGGCAACCCGCAGCAAACTGCGCGTGATCGGCCTTGCACCGTCCTGGGTGGCCGCCGACGAACTCGCCCGCTCCGCCGGCATCCCGGCCCAGGCGATTGCCCGCTGGCGCTACGCCTTTGCCAAGGAGCAGGCTGAGACCAGGACCGACCCTGCGGGAGCAAGGACCGCCTCCCTCGATCGAGACACCCTGGTGCTCATCGACGAGGCCGGGATGGTCTCGACACGCGACCTGGAGGCGGTCCTGAGTGCCGCGCGACAGGCGGGCGCCAAGGTGGTGCTGATCGGAGACCGGCGCCAGCTCGCCTCGGTCGGGGGGGCGTCTGCCCTGCGGGCAGTCTCCGAGGTGGTCGGACGCGCAGGCGTGCTCGGAGAGGTGCGGCGCCAGGAGGTGAAGTGGCAACGAGCCGCCTCGATGACCATGGCGGGCGGCGATGCCGAAGCGGGTCTGCGCGCCTATGCTGCCAACGACCGGATCGAGCTGATCTCCGGGACCGAGGCCGCTCAGGCGCGGGCAATCGCGGTGTGGTCGGAGGCGCGGGCACGGCACGGTGGGGACGTGCTGATGCTGACGCGCCGCAACGCCGATGCGGCGCTGCTGAACCTGAAGGCTCGGGCAGTGCTGCGGGCAGAGGAAAAACTCGGCCCCGACCTCGTCAGCCTGCCGGCGCGGGATCGTACGGATAGGCCGGCCGTCCTCGCCCTGGCGGTCGGGGACTCCTTACGCTTCGGTGAGAGCCTGCCGCATCTCTCAGTTCGCAACGGCAATCGCGCCCGGGTGGAAAGTATCACCCGGGATCCGGATGGAGAGATCCGCCTGCGCCTGAGGTTGGAGGATGGGCGCGTGCTCGACGAGCCTTGGCGGCGATTGGCGCGAGAGCCGCGGTTCGGCGGCAGGGCACCCCAGCCTAAGCTTGTGCATTCCTATGCCGGGACCGTGCACGCCGCCCAGGGGCGGACGAGCGCCGCGGCGGTGATGCTTGTGGCGGCCTCGACGGACGCGCGTGAGGTGTATGTCGGCCTGACCCGGCACCGGTCGGATGCGCGAGTGGTGGTCGAACGCGATCGCCTCGATGCCCTGTGCCGGCAGCGCCAGACCGACCCACGCCTGCCGGCGAGCGACACGATAGTGCTGGAGCGGCTGTTTGCCGAGGCGCGGGTCTACCGAGAGAAAATCAACGTCGCCGACTACGCCGCTGACCGGATCGCGTTCATGCGCAGCGGAGCCTTAGGCTTGCGCGAGCAGGTCCATGGCGGCATCGACGTCACCCGCGCCGTGCGAGCGGCCCGGGCTCTGCGCGCGGCGCTCGCCCAACTGAAGCCAGACCGGCTCACGGTGCCGGCTTGGCGGCTCCTCGATGCTGAGGGGCGTCGTCGGCTCTCCCGTGCCCCCACCGCCCACACGCGGCGCCTCTTTGCACGGATTGCAGGCCTTCTGGGGCGACCCGGGCCAGACCGCGAGCGTGGTGGGATCGAACGCTGAGGAGCAGAGCATACGCTCGGCAGAGACCTCGCAAGTGTAAGGGACACTGTCGTTGTTCCAGGCACGAGCGATGGTACAACCGATAGACCGTTCAGGGTCAGAAGCCGGCATTTTGGGTGAACACGTTAACCTCCAACTGCCTAGGCTGAGCCAAGGGCAGGCGGAGCTCCCGCGGTAAGGGATCTGGCCCGGTGAGGCCGTGTATGTTCCCGTTGCACCCGAACGAAGGGATTCGCCTGAAGGCGCTGCACGATCTGGAGGTGTTCGGCTCGGATCCTCAACCAGAGTACGATGCGATCTGTCGAACTGCACAAGGGCTCTTCAGTGTACCGATCGTGCTGGTGTCGCTTGTTGGCGAGACCGAGCAGTGGTTCAAGGGCAAGTGCGGCCTGGACGCGGGTCGAACACCGCGTGAGGTTTCCTTCTGCACCTACACCATCCTCTCAGACGAGGTGCTGGTGGTCGAGGACGCGGCACAGGACAGGCGGTTTGCCGCCAACCCGCTTGTTACGGGCGAGCCGCACATCCGCTTCTATGCAGGCGCGCCCCTCGTGCTCGGACCGGGCATTCACCTCGGCTCCCTGTGCATCATCGACACGGTTCCCCGCTCCTTCCCGGCCAAGCAGCAGGAGCAGCTACGTGACATGGCCCGGGTTGTAATCGCTCTGCTGCGCTCGAACAGGGCCGAGCGCGATGCACGGGAGAGCGCAGCCGACTACCGGCTGCTGGCCGACAACACCAAGGATGTGATCATCCGCTGCGATCTGGATGGCACGCGCCGCTACGTCTCGCCAGCAGCCAGCCACCTGCTCGGCTACGAGCCCCAGGAGCTTCTCGGGACTCACCCACTCGCCTTCGTTCACCCGGATGAAGTCAGCGACTACGCTCGGTTTCTAAAACGGATCGAGACTGGCCTGACCTTGCCCCCTGGCCTGCCCTCATTCTGAAGCTAGGGTCCGTCGAGCAGCAGACGGACGATGAAGAAGAGCCGGTTTAGCGAAGAGCAGATCATCGGCATCCTGAAGGAGCAGCAGGCTGGGCTGCCGGTGGCTGAGATCTGTCGCCGCCACGGCATCAGCGACGCGACGTTCTACACGTGGCGCCCGCGCTTCGGCGGCATGGAGGTCTCGGACGCGCGGCGTCTGAAGGCGCTCGATGAGGAGAACCGCAAGCTCAAGAAGCTCCTGGCCGAGGCGATGCTCGACGTGGCCACGCTGCGTGAGGCGCTGGGAAAAAACTTCTGACGCCCGGCGCACGGAGAACGGCCGTGAGCTGGGCCATCGAGGAGAAAGGTTATTCGCAGCGTCGCGCCTGCGGGCTGATCGGCCTTGAGCCGAAGACGTACCGCTACGCCTCGACCCGTGGTGACGACGCGGCTGTGCGGGTGCGCCTGCGCAGCCTGGCCGGCGAGCGCCGCCGGTTCGGCTACCGGCGCCTGCTCATCCTACTGCGGCGGGAGGGCCTCGCTCTCAACCACAAGAAGCTCTTCCGGCTCTACCGAGAGGAGCGGCTGTCGGTGCGCAAGCGCGGAGGTCGCAAGCGAGCACTTGGCACGCGAGCGCCCGCCGCGGTGCCGCAGGAGCCGAACCAGCGCTGGAGCCTCGACTTCGTCTCCGACACGCTCGACGACGGGCGGCGCTTCCGCATCCTCGTCGTGGTCGATGACTGCACGCGGGAGTGCCTGGCGCTGGTGGTCGACACGTCGCTGTCCGGGCGGCGGGTCACGCGTGAACTCGACCGGATCATCAAGGGCCGGGGCAAGCCGCTGATGATCGTCTCGGACAACGGCACCGAGCTGACCTCGCACGCCATCCTGCGCTGGCAGGAGGAGCGTGCGGTCGAGTGGCATTACATCGCGCCCGGCAAGCCGCAGCAGAACGGTTTTGTCGAGAGCTTGAACGGGCGCTTGCGCGACGAGTGCCTGAACGAGCATCTGTTCCGGAGCCTGCCGGCGGCCCGGACCATCATCGAGGCGTGGCGGGTCGACTATAACACCTGCCGCCCCCACACGAGCCTCGGCGGGCTCACCCCGAACGCGTTTGCAACCCGGTCCCGACAGGACCAGAACCAGAACGGACTCTGGTTATGAACGGGGGCAAACAGGGGGCAAGGTCAGTGACGATTTCGGCGGCGCGCTCGAGCAGATCCTCACGAGAGAGGGCGCCGATCGTATTGCTCTCCAAGATGATTACCCCTGGTATCTCGATGTCTGACTCCGCCCTACTTACCCAAGTCAGAACGGAATGTCCCGTGGCGAAATCTCGCGAGCGGCACCCGAGCCTGGCATTTGCGGAAGGGCACGCTGGTTAGAATTGTACTTGCCTCCCCGTGCATGAAAGCGACAGGCTGCAGGCGATCCTTGCGCAGCCTAATGTGTGCAAGGCTGATCACAAGGCGGTTTTCCGGCCCGAGCCGACTGACGGCGTAGGCTCAGCGGCTTCTTGACCGCTCGCTCTCAACCGAGGCGCACACGTCTTGCTAGAGGCAGGCACGCTAGCTCGGCGGTTGCGTGCATAAACCGAGCCTTCTTGAACGCAGAAACGCAGATTACCGTTGGGCTTGGAAACATCCAGGAAGGCTATGGGTCGCCCTTCAGCCTTCACCGTCTCATCAGGAACACGACTGTGACCACCGTTCCTCCTGGCACAAAAGCCGAACCGTGCGCTCGCATCGAGCGCGGTCAGGGGTGTGGCGTTGAGCGCTGCGGGCTCTGCGAAGCTCGTGCAGTCAGCATCTGCAACGCAATCGAGGAGGATCAGCTCAGCGAACTGGCCCGGGCAACCACGGTGGTCGAGCTCGCGCCAGGTGAGGTCTTCCGGAACGAGGGTGCTTCACCGGAGTACCTGTTCAACATCATCTCGGGGTCGGTGAAACTGTTCAAGCTCCTGGCTGATGGTCGTCGCGCGGTCATTGGGTTCCTGACGGTGGGCGATTTCATCGGTTTTGGGCGCCCTGATGCCGTGCCCTGCAGTGCCGAAGCCCTTACGAACGTTCGGCTGTGCCGGTTTGAGCGCGGCAAGTTCCGCGTCCTCCTGGAGACCTATCCAAAGCTCGAGCGTCGTCTCCTCGCTGTAGCATCTGACGAGGTTGCAGCTGGTCAGGAGCACATGACTCTGCTTGGCCGTCTGACTGCGGACGAGCGGGTTGCCCGCTTCCTCCTGGCGCGAGCGGAAGCATCTCAACGGCTGGGGGGCTCTAGCAAGGATCTCGAGCTGCCGATGACGCGCTCTGACATCGCCGACTATCTTGGCCTGACCATCGAGACCGTGAGCCGTGTCTTCACAAGGCTGCGCCGGAAGGAGCTCATCGACTACAAGACGGCAAGATCGGTCACTCTCCAGGATCGACCGGGTCTTCTGGCGATCAGCGAAGGCGGGTAGCCAAAAAACAATCTTTGTGAAGAAGCGCTACGCCGCACTGGCAAGGCAGCATGAGGTGGGTGAGCAGGCCTGCCGCACTACCAGCTTGCGGTCGGCCGCCCCCCAACTGCTGCCCTCGCTGTAGGTTTTCCGCCCCGTTTGACTCAGATCAATGCGCGCATTGGCTCGCAGGATCATGGTGCCAGATTAAGGGGGATCACCATGCTTGCTGCATCAGAACACTACCGTTGATACGGCGGCCATCTGTTCACGCTCGGCAAGATGGCGACGTCAGCAAGAGCAGACTAGGCCTAAGGATAGACATCCGCTCCATCACGTCTGCGAACGGCGATGCGCGATCCTATGTGCGCAATCAGTTTCTGGACGAAATTCCCTAAAAAACCCTTATCCCAGGCAACACTTCGGATGGCGATCGATCACGTTGAAGGGCCTTATCCATCCTCCAAGCCGCTGGAGCGCGACGCCCGTTTAGCGAACACTGATCACAAGGTTGCACCTAGTGAGATTGCGATCGGCGTGATTATCGGCCGGACAGCCGAGTATTTCGATTTCTTTGTGTTCGCGATCGCATCTGTGGTGGTGTTTCCAAAGGTGTTTCTGCCCTTCCTGGAGCCCCTGACCGCAACGCTCTATTCCTTCGCGATTTTCGCGCTCGCCTTCATCGCGAGGCCCCTTGGAACAGCAGTCTTCACAGCCATCGATCGTCGGCATGGCCGGGGCGTAAAGCTAACCACGGCGCTGTTTCTGCTCGGCTTTTCTACGATGGCGATCTCTTTCCTGCCCGGCTATGCGCAGATTGGGGTTTGGTCGCTTTACCTTTTAGCTGGACTGCGGATTGGGCAGGGCCTGGCGCTGGGTGGCGCCTGGGACGGCCTTGCCTCGCTGCTAGCGCTGAATGCGCCCATCGAACGACGCGGCTTCTATGCAGCTATCCCTCAGCTCGGTGCGCCGTTCGGCTTCATCGTGGCCGCCGTCATGTTCTCATACCTCCTGCTCAACCTGACAGAAGGCGAGTTCCTGGATTGGGGCTGGCGTTACCCCTTCTTCTGCGCCTTTGCCGTCAATGTTGTGGCTTTGTTCTCACGCCTGCGGCTCGTTGCGACGGACGAGTTTTCCCGCCTCCTTGAGCAGCGGCGGCTTGAGCCTTCGCCCATCATCCCGCTGATCCGCAACCACTCACGAGAGCTTCTCATCGGCGCGCTGATACCGCTGGCGAGCTTTGCCCTGTTTCATCTCGTGACCGTGTTCCCGATCAGCTGGATCAACCTCTTCACAGAGCGCTCGCCGGGCGAGTTTCTCATGATCCAGTGCTCGGGCGCCTTTATCTGCGCGGGTGCGGTCATGGCCTCTGGGCTCATCGCCGATCAGATCGGTCGCCGCATGCTGCTGATGATCACGGCAGGCCTGATCGCGGTCTTCGCTCTCGGCAGCATCATCGCGCCGCTGCTCGTCGAAGAGAACGCGATTGGGCAGACGATCTATGTCAACGCGGGTTTTGCCCTGCTTGGGCTGTCCTACGGCCAGTCCTCCGGAGCGGTCACGTCCCGGCTTGAACAGCGCTTCCGCTACACCGGAGCGGCTCTCACAAGCGACCTGGCCTGGCTGCTGGGAGCGGGGTTCGCCCCCCTGATCGTGCTGTTTCTGTCAGCCCGCTACGGCCTCGCCTGCGTGGGTCTGTACCTGCTGTCCGGTGCAATCACGACCTTGCTGGCGCTTGGCAGCTCGCGCTCAGAAATCCGGCAGGTCTGAACCGTGCTCCCTGGTCACCCTCGCGCCATCCGGCCGCGTCCAGCCCGCGCGCCGGCGAGAGATGATGAAGCAAGCCCCATGGTCTCACCGTCTCGCCCTTCCTTTGCTCTCCGCCGCTCGCAAGGCCCGCGGGTGAGCAGCATGCTGCGAAGCCTAGCCGTGCTAGCCGCCTCCAGTCTGCTGGCCGGGTGCAACATGGTTGTCATGAACCCGTCCGGGGACATCGCAACACAGCAGCGCAACCTCATTATCGTGTCCACCGCGCTCATGCTGCTGGTGATTGTGCCGGTGATTGCGCTCACCTTCATCTTCGCGCGCCGGTATCGTGCTTCGAACCCAGACGCGACCTACGATCCGGATTGGCACCACTCGACCCAGCTCGAGGTTGTGATCTGGACGGTGCCGCTGTTGATCATCATGGCACTCGGCGCGATCACCTGGATCTCCACACACACGCTCGACCCATTCAAGCCGTTGTCGCGCCTTGGCCCTAACCGCCCGATCCCGGCCGACACCAAGCCACTCGAGGTGCAGGTCGTCGCCCTCGATTGGAAATGGCTGTTCATCTACCCCGAGTACGGGGTTGCAAGCGTCAACGAGATGGCGGCGCCGGTCGACCGGCCGATCACGTTCAGGATCACGTCGTCCTCTGTCTGGAACACGTTCTACGTCCCAGCGCTCGCCGGTATGATCTACGCCATGCCCGGCATGGAGACGAAGCTCCACGCTGTCATGAACAAGGAAGGAACGTTTCGGGGGCTATCGGCTCACTACAGCGGACCCGGGTTCTCCCGGATGAACTTCGGCTTCCGCAGCCTGCCGGCCGCAGGCTTCGACGAGTGGGTTGCGAAGGCCAAAGCGTCCGGCACAAACCTCAACCGCGAGGCTTACCTGGCGCTTGAGAAGCCGAGCGAGGCTGATCCGGTTCGGTTCTTCAGCAGCGTGCAGGCCGGCATCTATGACGTCATCCTTGGCATGTGCCCCGAACCCGGCCTGATGTGCGTCACCGAGATGCACCAGATCGACCGAGCTGGAGGTGGGGGGCGAGCCAGCGAAGAGAACCGCAAGCGGCTCGACTACGACAACCGTCGCCTGGAGTCCGGCACCGAGCCTTCGGGCGCCACCTTCCCGGCCTCGGGTCGTCCGCCGCAAGGCTCAGTCCAGCCGGAAGGCATGGATCCCCGCGACCAGACCCTGAGCCGGGACGGGGTCAACAAGCCAAAAACCGAGCCTGATCAGGGCCAGGGCAACGCCCTGCCGGGCGCCGACCGGACACCTGCGCCGGCCCAGCTCAACACTGCGCCCCCCCAGGGCCGCTAGCATCGACCGATACGGGCATTCCCATGTTCTCGAACATCGATCTCCAGCAGCTTGTCTTCGGGCGCCTGACGCTCGAAGCTATCCCCTATCATGAGCCGATCCTGCTCGTGACCTTTGCAGCTGTTGCGCTGGGCGGCTTGGCTCTCGTTGGCGCCGTCACTTGGTACGGCCAATGGGGCTATCTCTGGCGTGAGTGGTTCACAAGCGTCGATCACAAAAAGATCGGCATCATGTACATCATCCTCGCCATCGTAATGCTGCTGCGCGGCTTTGCCGACGCAATCATGATGGTTACACAAAAGGCTCTCTCGGTCGGAGAGGCACAGGGTTACCTGCCACCGCATCACTACGATCAGATCTTCACCGCCCACGGCACGATCATGATCTTCTTCATGGCGATGCCATTCGTGACCGGAGTGATGAATTACATCATGCCGCTCCAGATCGGAGCGCGCGATGTGGCCTTTCCATTTCTCAACAACTTCAGCTTCTGGATGACGGCAGGCGGCGCCATCCTGACGATGCTGTCGCTGTTTGTGGGCGAGTTTGCCCGTACGGGTTGGCTTGCCTACCCGCCGCTCTCCGGAGCAGCCTACAGCCCGGGCGTCGGTGTCGATTACTACATCTGGAGCCTACAGATCGCCGGCGTTGGCACGACGCTGTCTGCGATCAATTTGATCGCGACCATCGTGAAGATGCGCGCGCCCGGCATGACTATGATGAAGCTGCCGGTGTTCTGCTGGACCACGCTCGCTAGCAATGCAATCATCGTCACGATTTTTCCGGTTCTGACCGCCACGTTGGCTCTTCTGGCCTGTGATCGTTACGTGGGAACACACTTCTTCACGAACGATTACGGCGGCAACTCGATGCTGTACATGAACCTAATCTGGATCTGGGGGCATCCGGAGGTTTACGTACTCGTCCTGCCTGCCTTCGGCATCTACTCGGAGATCGTCTCGACGTTCTGCGGAAAGCGGCTGTTTGGCTATACGTCGATGGTCTACGCCACCGCTGTCATCGCGCTCGTGTCATGGCTGACCTGGCTCCACCACTTCTTCACGATGGGTGCCGGCGCCAACGTCAACGCCTTCTTCGGCATCACGACCATGATCATCTCGATCCCGACCGGGGCCAAGGTGTTCAACTGGCTGTTCACCATGTACCGGGGCAAGATCCGCTTCGAGGGCCCCTTCATTTGGGTCATGGGTTTCATCCCGACCTTCGTGCTGGGTGGCCTGACCGGCGTGCTGCTTGCTGTGCCGCCGGCCGACTTTGTCCTCCACAACAGCCTGTTCCTGGTCGCGCATTTCCACAACGTCATCATCGGCGGCGTCGTGTTCGGGCTGCTCGCCGGCGTGCAGTACTGGTTCCCGAAAGCCTTTGGCTTCCGCCTCGATCCCTTTTGGGGGAAGGTCAGCTTCTGGTGCTGGCTGGTTGGCTTCTGGGTCGTGTTCACGCCGATCTATGCTCTCGGCCTGATGGGCGAGACGCGTCGGACTCAGCACTTCGACGATCCATCGGTGCAGCCCTACCTGATGGTTGCGGCGTTCGGCGCCTTCATCATCATGGCTGGCATCCTGGCCTTTGTCGTGCAGCTTCTCGTGAGCATCCTGCGACGCGAGCAGCTGCGTGACCTTACCGGTGATCCCTGGGGTGGACGGACGCTTGAGTGGTCCACCTCCTCACCCCCACCCCCCTACAACTTCGCGTTCACACCCGTGGTGCACGATCTCGACGCCTGGTGGGACATGAAGAAGCGCGGCCATGAGCGGCCAGCAGGAGGCTTCAGGCCCATTCACATGCCCTGCAACACGGCGATGGGCATGACACTGGCCGCTCTGAGCACTGTGCTTGGGTTTGCCTTGGTCTGGTACGTGTGGTGGCTCGCCGCCCTGTCGCTCATTGCCCTGATTGCGGTCACGATCAGGCACACGTTCAACTACCACACGAGCTTCTATATCCCGGCCGCGGAAGTGAACCGGCTCGAAGCCCAGAGAGCGGCGCAACTGGTGGGACGGGTCTGAGCCATGCATGAAGTGACCGCCCCACCCGGCGCTACGGCTCCGGTCTTCTACGAGCAGGAGGAGCATGCCCACGGTGACGGGGGCACGCTCCTGGGCTTCTGGCTCTACCTGATGAGCGACTGCCTCATTTTTGCGGTGCTCTTCGCCTGCTACGGCGTGCTCGGCCGGAACTACGCGGCAGGTCCATCCGGCGCCGAGCTGTTCGACCTCAAGCTCGTTGCTCTCAACACCAGCCTCCTGCTCCTGTCCTCCATTACCTATGGCTTTGCCATGCTGAAGATGGAGGAGGAGCAGGTGGACGCGGTCCTGCGCTGGCTCGCCGCGACAGGCGTGCTCGGAGCTGGGTTCCTCGCCATCGAGTTCTATGAGTTCGCGCACCTGATCCATGAGGGCGCCACGCCCCAGCGGAGCGCCTTTCTCTCTTCGTTCTTCCTCCTGGTCGGGACGCACGGACTCCACGTAACATTCGGGATCATCTGGCTCGTGACGCTGATGTTCCAGGTGCGGCAGCACGGGCTGATCGCTGACAACCAGCGTCGCCTCCTATGCCTCTCGATGTTCTGGCATTTCCTCGACGTGGTGTGGATCGGCGTCTTCACCTTTGTGTACCTGATGGGAGCGACGCGATGAGTGCTCCGGCTCACCCTGTACACGGCACTGGTCCACATAAGCATGGGACCGGCCACGGCCCTGCTCATGGCACCCGGTCGGGCTACATGACGGGGTTCATCCTCTCAGTCATCCTCACGGCAATACCGTTCTGGCTCGTGATGGCCGATGTTCTCGACAGCAAGCTTAAGACCGATATCGTCATCATGGGCTTTGCCGTCGTGCAGATTTTCGTCCACATGATCTATTTCTTGCACTTAAACATGAAATCCGAGGGCGGATGGACCTTTCTCGCCCTCGTTTTCACGCTGACGCTTGTGCTGATTACCTTGGTTGGATCGATATGGGTGATGTATCACATGGATCAGAACATGATGCCCATGTCGCCCAACGAGGCTCTGCACAAGCCATGATCGCGTGCTTCCGAAGCAAGCAAGGCGCAAGACGCTCTATGTGATGCAGCGCATGGGTGTGAATTTGACATGAGTGCTATCGCCTATCCAAGCTTTGCTGTGTCGATCTGATAGCGGTTGCTTCTCATCATGAGCACACCAGGCACGGTGGAAAGCGCAACAGTAGGAAACCGGCAAATGGTGTGGAGGTTGATGGGAGGCGTCTAGAGCGGCGGCTTGCATGGAGAAGGACTTGCGCGAGGATCACGGAGCGGCGCAGGTTCGTCCCGATCCGGATGTGCTTCTTGCTGCCGTCGAAGCAGCCGGGGAAGCCATCCTCATCACCTCGGCCGATCTCGATGAGCCCGGACCGCGCATCGAGTACACCAATTCGGCCTTCACCCGCATGACCGGCTACGAAGCGCACGAGGTCCTCGGGCGATCACCGCGGCTGCTGCAGGGGCTCGAGACCGACGGTGAGGTCCTGCACCGGATGCGCATGGCTCTTGGGGCTGGTGACCCCTTCCAGGGCGAGACCATTAACTACCGCAAGGACGGATCAACCTACGTGGTGGAGTGGCTCATCACGCCAGTGCGTGAGAAGAACGGCTCCATCACGCACTGGGTCTCGGCGCAGCGTGACGTAACAGAGTGGCCTGCTGCCGGTTTGTTGGACACCGTCCTAAGCTAATTGGGTTCGGTTTTCGAACTCGACGGGGCTGAGGTAGCCCAAGGTCGAGTGCCGCCGCGCCAGGTTGTAGAAGCGCTCGATGTAATCGAACACGTCTGCACGGGCTTCATCCCGCGTCCGGTAGGTCCGTCGGGCGGTGCGCTCGGTCTTCAGCGAGGAGAAGAAGCTCGCCATTGCCGCGTTGTCCCAGACGTTGCCCGAACGGCTCATCGAGCAGGTCACGCCGTGCTCGGTCATTTGACGCTGGAAGGCTTCGCTCGTGTATTGCGAGCCCTGGTCCGAGTGATGCAGCAAGGCATCCGGCTTGCCTCTGCGCCAGATCGCCATGACGAGCGCATCTGTCACGAGTTGAGCCGTCATACTGGCCTGCATCGACCAGCCCACGACACGGCGCGAGAACAGATCGATGACGGCGGCGACGTAGAGCCAGCCCTCGGCGGTCCAGATATACGTGAAGTCGGCGATCCACTTCCGGTTCGGAGCGTCGGCCGCGAACCGCCGCTCCAGGAGATTGGGCGAGGCAGCGGCCCGCTCACCTTCATCCTTTGGCAGGCCCCGTCGGCGCGGTCGCGCTCGCAAGGCATTCTCGCGCATGATCCGCTCGATGCGGTGCAGCCCGCATGACACGCCCTGGGCGAGCACATCGCGCCAGACGCGCCTCGCGCCGTAGGTGCGGTCGCTGGCCACGAAGCTCGCGTGGGCCTTGCTCAGGATAGCTTCGTCGTCCCGTGTGCGTCGACTAGGCTGCCGGGTGAGCCAAGCGTGGAAGCCGGAGCGCGAGACACCCAGCGCCGCGCACATCCAGGCAACTGGCCAGACAGCACGATGCTTTGCGATGAACGCGAACTTCATATCGCGTCCCTCGCAAAGTATGCGGCGGCCTTTTTTTAGGATATCACGCTCCGCTTTTAGACGAGCGACCTCCTTGCGCAGCCGGTCGATCTCGATCTGCTCGGGCTTCATCTGCCCCTGACCGGGAAAAGCGTGTTGGGGATCGGCCGCCGCCTGCCTCACCCACCGGTGCAGCATCGTCTCGTGAACATCGAGATCGCGCGCGGCCTGCGCGACACTGACACCACGTTCCCGAATCAGTCGAACCGCCTCGATCTTGAACTCACGTCCGAACTTGCGACGCTGCATGGAGCACCTCCGGCTTCACCTTCACACCTAAACAGGGTGTCCGTGAAACCGGCAGCAGGCCATACTTATGTTGATCGAGGTGCTATCCCCTGCGAAGCACTGTGACGAAGGGCAAGTTCCTGTAGACACGATCGCGGGCATAGCGTGCATGCCGCGCATCAAGAATTAAACCCAAGATTGAGCTTCGGAACGGTAATGTAGTCCTGACTGCACCGCCGACACATCTGGTACTCGGTGCACGCCGGCGCCAGCCATGGGCATTCCCCAATGAGAGTACGGTGCCCGCGCATGAGTTCGGATGCCTGCGACAAAATCGATGCCGCTACAACCGCATGGCTTACACCATTAACCATTAGTTAGGCCTCGATCACGTTTTTGCGAGCAGGAGATTTTGTACGGAAGCCGACAATGCGTCTGACCCTCAAAACAGTTCTAATTGGCTCCATTGGCCTTCTGGCCCTGGCCGCCGTCGGCCAAGGTGCGGCCAGCATCAGCAAAATTACGTCTGTAGAGCAAAGCTCATCAGCCGTAACAAAAAATTGGCTTCCTTCAGTAAGCATAATCAACGAGATAAATACCTCAACGCGCGATGTAAGAGTTAAACTCTACCGCTTCGTTGTTGCGTCCAACACGGCGGAAGAATTTTCCAAGAATGAAGCCGCTTTGATTGAGGCTAATCACAACCTCGAGGCGTTGAAGCGCCTCTATGAGCCGCTGATCAGCTCGGCCGAGGAGAAAGCGCTCTATGATGCTTTTTCTTCGACCTGGCTTCGCTATGTCGAGCAGGAGGAACATGTTCGCACGCTCATGAAGCAGGGGAACAAGGCGGAAGCGCTTGCCCTGCTTACCAGCGCGGAAATGGGAAGCCTCAACCGAGCTGCCATGCAAGCCCTCACAAAAGGCGTTGAGCTCAATAAGCGTGGGGCAAATGCAAGCGGAACCGCCGCTGCTGAGAGTGCGGCAGAGGCCATCCTCACAGCCTACGTGATGACAGCGATCTCATTGGTGATCGGTCTTTGTGCCATCCTGTTCAGCCTGTTTGGAGTCGCACGTCCAATCGAGCGTATGACGGCTGCCATGGGCAGACTTGCTGCCGGTGACGCGGCAACGACTGTGCCGAGCACCGGCAGGCAGGATGAAATCGGTGCGATGGCTGCGGCCGTTCAGGTGTTCAAGGACAACCTGATCCGCACCCGTGAGCTGGAGCAGGAAACAGCCCAGGCCCGGCTCGCAGCCGAGGAGCAGCGCAAGCTTGGGATGCGCCAGATGGCTGATGATTTCGAGCGTGCCGTAGGCGGCATCATCGGGACAGTCACTGCGGCCGCGACCGAGTTGCAGGCGACTGCTCAGAGCATGGCTGGCACCGCAACCGAGACCGCCAACCAGTCCATCACTGTCGCGACCGCGGCCGAGGAAGCAGCAAGCAATGTCAGCACAGTGGCAGCGGCCGCCGAGGAGCTTAGCTCATCGGTGCATGAAATCGGCCGGCAAGTCGACGGGTCGGCCAGCCTTGCGCAGGTCGCGGTAAGCGAGGCTGATCACAGCGCAGCTCTCGTACAAGAACTGAGCGGTGCCGTGGCCCAGATCGGCGACGTGGTGACAATGATCTCGACAATCGCCGGTCAGACTAACCTGCTCGCCCTGAACGCTACGATCGAGGCAGCCCGTGCTGGCGAAGCTGGCCGTGGCTTCGCAGTCGTTGCAACCGAGGTAAAGGAGCTTGCCAGCCAGACCGCTAAAGCCACCGACGAAATTTCCGGTCACATTGCGCGGATCCAAGGGTCGACCGGTCAGGCCGTAGCAGCCATTGCTGGCATCGCCGAACGCATCAAGGAAATCAGCGGGGTTGCGACCAGCATCGCAGCGGCGGTGGAGGAGCAGGGCGCAGCCACGCAGGAGATCGTGCGCAACGTGGCCCAGGCGGCAACCGGCACGGGCGAGGTCACAGCGAACATCGCTGGCGTAGCTCAGGCTTCCGAGGAGACAGGTGCAGCGGCGAGCCAAGTGCTTGGCGCAGCCTCCGAATTGTCGCGACAGTCTGAGCACCTCTCAACCGAAGTGAACCGGTTTCTGACGACGGTCCGCGCGGCCTGATCTGAGAACCAGCCTGCCCGAGCGCCCTGGCGCGCTCGGGAGGTCGTTCGATTAAGCTTCTGTTTACCTTACCAATAGGTTATCGAACCAAACCCCCGATCGGTTCACTATCTCTACGCCAATCGGGAGACGGGACATGCCACAGCATATGGAGCCGTTAGGTTCGGACACACTCGCTCACATTTCGCACGCGGATTTTACCTTGGCTTGGTGCGCCATTGTAGGTGAGCCCCCAGCTCTTATGCTGGAGAGTCGATCCGAGATGATCCGCCTGCTCGTGGAAAGTATCCCTGTTGCACCATCGAGCTTTGATGAAAAGGCTTTGTGGCCTTCTCCGGAAACACCTGTTTGAAGCTTCCCACCTAACAACGGTAGAAAAAGAAAGCAGAGGCCGCAGCGTTATCACTCTAAGTTGAACCACGACCGGCTAAGCCTGTTAATTCGCAGTTCTCCATACGCGATAGAAAGTCCACGACCCTCCCTACAGCTCGATGCTGTAAGGCAACATTTTAGGCGCACAAGGTATGACCGCGCGATAGCGGGCATACGACTCATGATACATCGCCTCACCGGTTACATTGAGACCAAGTTGGTCTTCCTGGCAGCGCTAATCGCATGCCTCTGCATTGCAGCCACGCTAGGGTTCTATCAGCACGTGAACACCGTTCGCGCTGGAACCGATAACCTCATCGCCAGCAATCTCCGCGCGCGACACCTCGTGCAGCTACTCACGCTTGCGCAAAATGCTGAAACTGGACAACGCGGTTACCTTCTGACGGGTCGAGATGAATATCTGCAACCTTATGTTCAGGCGATTTCACAGATTGATCAGAGCCTTCTCACATTGCAGAAAGATTACACCCACAACGATCTCGCGAAGCAGGTTATAATCAGCATCGATCAGCAGGTTCGCGCCAAGTTTTCCGAGATGAAATCTACGATCGAGGCGCGACAACGAGATGGATTGGAAGCCGCCCTCTCAATTGTGCAGCAAGATACGGGTAAGCGCCTCATGGATGCTGTCCACACTGATGTGGGTCACCTCCTTGAGGCCGAGAGAACTGCGATTAATCGCAGCGCTCTGTGGCAGCGCGACGCCGCGAAACGCGACGCCACGTTTTGGGTTTGGATGGCCCCGATGATCTTGCTACCGGTTGCCTCCTGCTTGCTGCTTGCTTTTCGTGACGCGCGGCGAGGTCGGCGTGAGGGCGCGCGTCTAGCCCACGCATCAAGCCACGACCCACTGACAGGCTTGCTCAACCGCTCGGCACTGATTGATCAGCTAGACGCTGCACTGCTCCGCCGGCCTTCCGAAGTTGGGCTGCTCTACCTAGATTTGAACGGCTTCAAAGCTGTCAACGACAGCTTAGGCCACGCTGTCGGTGATCGCCTTTTGGTTGCAGTCGCACAGTGCCTCCGGGAGACGTTGCGTCCGGTCGATGCGATCGCGCGCATCGGCGGTGACGAGTTCGTAGTGGTGGTAGAACGGTGCTCCTCACCTTCGTTCCTGCTTACCCTGGCAAGGCGTGTGGAGGTTGCTCTTGAAGAGATCCAGCTACCTGAACTGAGCAGTCGTCGGATTGGCGGAAGCGTTGGGGTAGCCCACAGCGCGGAGGATGCTTCCTCGACTGCACGCCTCCTCGAGGTGGCTGATACGGCCATGTACAAGCGGAAGGGGCAGCTGCGCCAAATACGTGCCAACCCTTCGAGACCACGCCTCAGCATTGTATAAAGCAGGTGACTGTCAACTTCTTATGAGCCCTGCCGGTTGACTTGGAACCGCTGGCTGCCGGATGCTCATATGGAGTTGCCGGAAAACGCCCAAAGACCCATCTGATACTGATGCGCGCCGAGCTCCTTGACCTCACCGACGACATGCTGCTCGGCGCGGACAGCAGAAAGGGCGCTCCATGGCGCCCTTTCCGCATCCTCAGATTCTTCAGGGCTCAGGTAGCCTTGCGCCCGCCCTTGCCTTTGGTGGTGCCTTCCTCAGCGTCCGTCTCTGAACCTTCGACGTTGATCCGCTCGGCGATCTCGGAAAGCAGCTGATCGGTCTTCTTTTCTTCCTGCAGGGTCTCATCCAGCAGCTTGGCGGCGTCCGCGTAGCCGAGTTGGCTCGCCCAGGTCTTCAGCGTGCCGTAGCGGGCGATCTCGTAGTGCTCGACCGCCTGCGCACAGGCCGCCAGCACAGCGTCCGCCGCCGGGCTGTCCTCGAAGTCCTCAAGATCTTCTTCCATCTCCGAGGTCAGGCCCTGCATCGCCTCGCAGGTCTTGGCACGCGCCGGCTTGCCGATGATCTCGAACACCTGCTGCAGGCGCTCGACCTGATTGGCGCTTTCCTCGGCATGGGTCTCGAAGGCCTGGCGCAGCTCATCGTGCTCGGCCGCCTTGGCCGACTTCTTCAAAGCCCGGACAGACTGCTTTTCCGCGTAATAGACGTCCTTGAGGGTTTCGTAGAACGCATCATGCAAGGTTTTCTGCTTGGTGGCCATGTAGTCCCGTCTCCCGTGTGCTATTCAATCGGCTCGCCGGCAGCGTGGCAGCTCCCTGCGTGTCCGTAAGAACGTGCAGGAGCGGGCAGGGGTCCATAAATTGAACTGTTAAAAACCCTTGTGCATGGCGGGGAAAGTTTCTTCGTTCAAGGAACCTCAAGCGGTCCGCAGCTCGCGCAGAACCTGCTCGACCAGCCCGGAGGAGTAGGGTTTGTCGATGAAGCGGGCTTTGGCAGGTAGGTCCCCGGGACCGGGTTTGGTCGCACCCGAGCAGACAACGATCAGGATCTCTGGCCAGCGGGCAGCAACTTCACGGGCCAAGTCGAAGCCATTGAGGTCACCCGGCATGTTCACATCGGTGAACAGCAAGTCGACACCGTCCTTCTCCTGGAGGTAGCGCAGCGCTGCGTCAGCGGTGGCGACCTCCAAGACCTTGAACCCGGCATCGGCCAGGGTGTCGGCCGCCTCCATACGTAGAATAAACTCATCCTCGGCAACCAAGGCGACAGCGGGAGGCGACGCAGTATGCAATTCCATCCAAACAGAAGGGGAAAGCTGCAGGAAAGGTTTCAGCTTGGCTGAAGCCTAATCACCAAAACCTACCGCTATGCTGCGATTTCGCTGCGCTGCTCCTGCATCGAGGCAAGGGGCGCCTCCAGGCGACAGATCAGCCCGGTCGGGGCGTAGGTCAGCTTGACCTCGCCACCAACCTCGGCGGCGAAGCTGCGCTCAATCAGGCGTGAGCCGAACCCGCGCCGCGCAGGCTGGACGAGAATGGGCGGCCCGCCCTGCTCGGACCAGGTGAGGCAGAACCGGGGCGCTTCGCCCTCGTGCACAATGTGCCAGCGCAGCTCCACGACCCCGCTTTCGTTCGAAAGAGCGCCGTACTTGGCGGCGTTGGTGGCCAGTTCGTGCAGAGCCAGAGCCAGTGAGAGGGCTGATTTCGCACCGAGCAGCACGTTCGGGCCGCTAACCCGGATCCGTGCAGGTCCGGCCTGGGCATGCACACTCAGGGCCCCCTGGACCACCTCCATGATCGGGGCAGCCTTCCAGCTGGCCTGCGTGAGAATGTCATGTGCGCGGCCGAGTGAGATCAGGCGGGCGGCAAAAGCCTCACGCGCTTCGTCGATGTCCGCCGCCCCTCGCAGCGTCTGACTGGCAATCGCCTGCACCATCGCCAGCGTGTTCTTGACCCGGTGCTGCAGCTCACCCGTCAGCAGGCGCTGGTGCTCTTCCGCCTGCTTGCGCTCGCTGATGTCGAGCATCGCCCCGATCATGCGCGTGGCCTTCCCGTGAAGGTCGCGGATGACGTAACCGCGGTCGAGGATGTCGGCATACGAGCCATCTGCCCGCAGGAACCGGTACTCGTCGCTCCAGGCCGTACCTGTCCCCTCAATCAGGGCATGGATGGAGGCATCGATGCGGGCGCGGTCATCGGGATGGATGTGGCCGATCCACCAGTCACCGGTCGGCTCGACCGCATCAGGCGCGTAGCCGTGGGCAACCTGCAGTGCCTCGTTCCAGAGCACGTGGTTGGTGGCGAGGTTCCAGTCCCAGATCGCATCGTTCGTGGCGCGCGAGGCGAGTCGGTAGCGCTCCTCGGTCTCGCGCAGAACCTGCTCCGCGCCCCGGCTCCCGGTAACATCGCGCGCAGTGCCGATGAGGCGCACCGGTCGTCCGCCCTCAAACAGGGTCTGACCCTTGGCCGACACCCAGCGCTCGGTCCCGTCCTCCGGGGCCACCGTACGATAGGTGATGTCGTAGATGCCGTCGCCGGCCGGATCGATCGCGGCGCGCACCGCTTCATCCGCCTTGGCATGGTCGTCCGGGTGCACGCGGGCCAGGTGCACGGCCAGGTCGACGGGGGCGTCCGGCGCCAGGCTGTAGAAGGATCGGATGCGGTTGTCCCACTTCAGCTCGTCCGAGACGAGGTCATAGTCGAACACGCCCGTCTCGGTCGCCTCGACGGCAAGGCGCAACTGCTCCTGCGCGCTGCGGAGGGCAATCTCAGCCTCCTTGCGGTCGTGGATGTCGATGGCGATGCCGATCCAGCAATCCGGTACGCCGGCAGCATCGCTTATGGGTTTGCCGCGCGCCAGGAACCAGCGGTACTGGCCATCGCCGGCCCGGCGGAACGGGATCTCGACCTCGTAGGGTCCCTTGGTCTCAACCGCATGCCTCCAGACCTTGAGCACTCGCTCCTGGTGGTCTGGATGGATCACGCTGGCCCAGTTTGTGTCACCGGACGGTAGTCCCGTGAACTCGTACCAGATTGGGTTGCAGTAGGTGATGTTGCCGGCGGCATCACCGAACCAGACCACCTGAGGGCTGACCTCGACGAGCGAGCGGAAGCGCAGCTCGCTGGCGTTACGCTCTGCTGCTTCGACGCGCTGCTGGGTGCGATCGCGCAGGATCTTCAGAAAGCCCTGCACGGTGCCGTTCTCGGCTTTGAGGGGCATCAGCTCACCGGTCGCCCAGAACCGCTGACCGCCCTTGCGCAGGTGCCAACGCTCGTCCGGCGCGAAGCCGTCCCGCAGCGCCAGCGCCATCTCGGTCTCCGGTCGACCAGCTTCCCGATCCTCAGGCGTGAAGAACACGTGGGCGGGATCGCCCAGCATCTCCTCTTCACGCCAGCCGAGGATCTGCTCGGCCCCGGCATTCCAGCGAGTGACGCGCCCGCTCCGATCCATCGCGATGATCGCGTAGTCCGTCGCGCTGTCGAGGATGCGCTCGTGCAGGATCCGTTGCGCGCGGTGCGCTCGGGCTGCGCTCCGCACCTCAAGCAGCGTGACCGTCTGGCGGGCCAGGCTCCGCAGACAGTCCTGCTGGACCTGTGTCAGGCCGTCCGGGCGCACTGCCGGGTCAAACACGGACAGTACGCCCAGGACCGTCCCATCCGCCGCTTGCAGGGGTACGGCCGCATAGAAGCGTACCTGTGAACCTTCCGCGAGCCGCGGCAAGCCCTGCTGCGCTGGATCCTCGCACAGGTCCGGGACAATGAGCAGATCTTCCGGCACGGCAGCATCGGCGCACACGTCCGGATCCAGCGCTGTGGAGCTACCGGCAGCACTGTAGGAGGCATGCACTTGCAATCGCTCTCCAGCCTGCAAACAGGTCACTGCATGCGCGACCTGACAGAGTTCGGCAGCCAGACGCACGACATCATCGAAGCTTTGCTTCGACACCGTGTCGAGAGGATCGTCGGACCAGGGCATTTTTCGTCAGGCTGCTATCAGGGTACGGTTACTCTTCGGGTTATGCCGCCTAGACGGCTTCACACAGCTGTGTGCCTTTGACTGGCGTTGAGCGAAGCGACACCAAAGTGCCGCTGGCATTGTAGACAGCGCCCAGAACAGCCTCGAAGTGCCGCTTGACTGCGCCGTGGCACTCGCAGCTCGCTTCTTCCATCGCCGGACGGCTCTTGATGATGATGCGCCCGCGCCGGATCTGGATCAGGCCCTGCTCCTGCAAGGTCCGGAGCGTGCGCGTCAGGTAGGAGCGCTGCACGCCCAGCAGTTCCGCCAGCACTTCATGTGTGATGGGCAGGGCGTCGCTGCCGATGCGGTCCTGCAAGCTCAGGAGCCAACGGACACAGCGGGCCTCGATGGTATGGCTGGCGTTGCAGGCGACCGACTGCAGCACCTGGGCGAGCAGGCAATCCGAGTAGCGGGTCATCAGATTGCGCAGGCCCGGAGAGGTCTGTTTGATCTGCTGCAGCACTGCCGCCTCGATGCGCAGCACCGAGCCGGGAACTTGGACAACAGCCCGGCTGAACGCGGGCAGGGAGCCCTGGCTCACCACACCACCGATCGCACCCTCGTGGCCAACCGTGGCGGTTTCGACCGCGCGCCCGTCCTGCAGCCCGATGACGAGGGCCGCCACGCACTGGCCGAGCGGAAAAGAGATGAAGCCAACGTCCTCGCCGGCCTCAAACAGCAGTTCGCCGCGCTGGAGCTCCCGCACCTCCAGATGGGGCTTCAGCACCGCCTGATCCGACAGGCGCAGGGCGCTGAGGAGCAGGTTGCCGCGAAGCAGGGCGTCGATGTCGGGGAGCATAACAGGCGGCAGCGAGTTGTCTTGGGTTGCGTATGCCCCAACCCTTATCGCGACGCTTATCCGCCTGTCTGTCCACAATTGCACAGATGCTGAGAAATTCAGCGGAATTCATGAGCTTGCGCCACTTCATCCCGGATGGGGGCTAGCCCATGCAACCATCTGCATCTGAAGCGCTTCTAGGTTTGTGAAGACCAGCCCGTTTCAGCTCGCGCGTTGCCATGCCTCGCTATTTTCTTGATTTTCAGGACGGTTCACTGTGGCTGAAGGACGAGGAGGGCCAGGAGTACGAAAACCTTCAAGCTGCACGTGACGCTGCGATCGCGGCGCTGCCTGACATTGGGCGCGAAGTTCCCCCTCAGGACGGCCGGCGCGAGTTCGTAGCCTTTGTGCGCGACACGCACGGCACGGAACTTTGTACCGTGCGCCTGGACCTAGCCGCAGAATGCCATCCTGAGCGTCAGAACGCGGATCGCTGAACCCGGTTGTATGGGCACTACTCACCGTCTCCGGCGGCTTCACGATCTTCGGCTTTGAGCACGGCCAGGTTAGCGCGGAGCTCCATGCCTATGATCCGGCGGCGGCGGCCCATCGCCCGGAGCATGTCTGCAGTTGCATGATGGCCGTCCTGCGCGAGACTGTGCGCCATCTCAGCGATCTCTCGCGCCATGCCTTCCTGTTCGACGATTTCAAGGATGGTCGCGTCCATACGCTGCCTGCGCCGATCGGGCATCTGTCGCCGTCTAAGGGAGTGAGGTGTGCTGGAGGTGGCGATGACTGTCCCCCTCACAAGAGGATGTCTGATGCACCCAACTCAACTCGGGCTTGCCCTATTTGCACAACAACTTAGCAGTATCCTGCTGGCGCTGGCCGGTTGGTTCAGCCGACGAACCTGAGATAGTAGTGGCGTATTTGGGGTCAGGTGCATGCGAAGGCACGACGATGACAGACGACGAGTTCCTCATGCAGTTGGGACGCCTGATCCGGGCCAGCGAGATCCGTGTCTCTGCGCGGATCCAGACGGTGTTATCCCTAACCGGAGCGGGCTTCGACACGACCGAGGCCGAGATCACGATGTGGCGTGAGTTGGAAGCGCTAACAGCCTTGCGTCGCCAGAAGCTACGGATCGATCCGTCGGGACAGCTGTGAGCACCCTGATAATGACGGCGATTGAAGATGCCGCCGCGGCGCATTTGTAATGCCCGATGCAGGCCACTCAGACGCGAGTGTTCGCCCGCATCACGAAGGCGCTAGCCTCGCCGGAGACGGGCCAGCCTATGACTCGGGCGGTGGGACCTTTCCAGCAGGTTGCGCATTGATCCGCTGTGGAAGTTACGAGCTCGCTTTCGTCCTCTTCCTCTGCGCTTTGGTGGTCGATGACGACAGCCTGATCCGCAGCCTTCAGTGAGCGCTCGGCTTCAGCCCACGTGCTGTATCATCTGCGATCATAGCGGCGGCGGAGTTCAGCGGTGCGGGCTACGGTATGCCCGACCTGGCATGCCACGGCGGCCGCGCCGGCTCCTGTGCCGTTCATCCACTCGGAGAAGACAAGATCCCCGCAGTCAGCGTCACGGAAGCGCAGCCAAGCCTGCTGTGCCAGCTTGAGTTGCTCGCGCCATTTTCGGCCTGCCTCATCGTTGTCGATTGACTTCATGGCACGGGCGTAGGTGTCGTTTAGCTCCTTGTCTGCGATCTGCCGGGCGCGCTCCAGGCAGGCCCCAATCCCTGGGCTGATAACCTCAGCACAGGCCGCGCTGAGCGTGCTGGCTGCATCCGCGTGGGCCTTGTCCAGGGCGCGGGCCGCAACCTCGCCGTGGCGGTCCAGGCAGGCTGTCGGATCGTCCATGCTGCACGTCTCAGGCGTAGGCCCCCGAGGAGCGGCCATAGCCTGCGGCGCGACGTTCACGGTTGCCAGCATGCCGGCACAAGCGCCGAGGACAGCGGCAGCGAAGAGCCTGCTCATGAAGATTGATGCATCCGAGTGGTTTGCGGGGCTGGCTTGCTAGCGTGTGTGCAGCTTCATCGGGCGCGGCAGTCCGAGCCGTACCAAGTCATGGTCCTGCGATCCATGCCGCCCGAGCTCGAAGCCCCGCAGACCGGAAACCGCTTGTCGCCACTGCGCTGCTGGCTCAGGATCTTATAGACCTCGTGCTGCTGCTCACGCTGGCGGTTCTCCTCAGCCAGCTGCGCCTGACGCTGCATGCGCCGGTTCTCCTCCAGCACCTCGCGCTGCTGCACCACACCCATCATACACTGAGCAAACCCGTCGGTACCGGGCTCAAAGCCGAAGCCAGCGCACTGGTTGCGGTCCATGGCCTGCTGCTCCTTGGCCGTCACACAGGCTGAGAGCGTGATTGCGCATGCGCCGATCAGGCTCAGCCGCATCAGGGATGAAGCGATTGTTGTCGTTGAGAAACGGTCCATGGAACACACCTCGTGGCAGCTCATGCATCTGACGCTGCCAGTCTGTTAGTCTTTGGCCCCGCTTCCCTAGCGCGCACCGGTCAACTCAGCCTGCCGGGATTAGATAAAACTTTATCGAAAGGGCATTCACCCGTGGGACACCGCTTGCTCGCGCCGCGGGCGGCAGCACGAGACAAGTCCTAGGCTTCAGATGTGAGCGCAGACTGGGGATGGCGCGCGATTTTGACAAGCTGTTAACTTCACAGCCGGATGCACCAGCATAGAGGCATATGGAGTAGTGGCTGGCTATCTGAGCGAGTTGTACGCATGCCTCCTGACAACCACGCACTCTGGTACGACTACGAGACAGAAATGGACACCAAGCATCGGTCCAGGCACTGGTGGTGGGCAGCCCTAGTTGTTATCGTCACGCTGGCAGCTCTCTATTACTTCGAGTGAGACGGTGCTGGGAGATGATCTAAGCCGGACTTCATGCTGTAGCGTTACACATCGATAGAGCCGAATTCGGCCCCGCCGACCACCTTTCATAGTCGTTCCGAGCGGAATGCCGCTGCGGTGCTCAGCCTCATCGGACCGGGTAACTCGCCGGCCGCACAAGCGTTGTGCCTCGATACACGCAAGGCGCGGGACAAAGCCTCTCAGGAGGGCTGTAGCGGGTTTTTCAAGCCTATTGCCGCTCTCTGTCGGCTGAGCAGCCCAAAACGTCTCCAGGGGCCACTGAGGCCGATCTGCCACCCACACTCCCGGCAGCCCCTCTTGTCCGCCGTTAGGCGGACCCATTTTGGAATCAGCCGCCGGAGGCGGCTTCCGCATTGGGTGGGGGAGCGGGTTTTTGGCGGAGCCAAAAAGGGGGGGCCTTTCCGTTGTACCGGATTTGCCAGATAGGTCGAATCGGGCTGCTGCACCAGTTTTCTTAACGGTGCAATCCCGAAGTTATCCACAGAGCCGGTGTTTTAGAGTGTTTTAAAAGACTTTAAGAGTTTTAGGCATTAGCGACCTGCCCCTCTGACAAAAATCATTGGTTAAAATCAGTGACTTGAGGCCATCCTTGATTGGCGAAGTACGGCCCTCAGATTTATGATGTACGGCTTG
>NZ_BPRE01000026.1 GCF_022179765.1 Methylorubrum suomiense
CAACGTGATGACCTACGAGCACAAGGGCAAGCAGTACGTGGGCGTCCTGTCGGGCGTCGGCGGCTGGGCGGGCATCGGCCTTGCGGCCGGCCTGACCGACCCGAACGCCGGTCTCGGCGCGGTGGGCGGCTACGCGGCCCTGTCGAGCTACACCAACCTCGGCGGCCAGCTCACCGTCTTCGCCCTGCCGAACAACTAAGCGCCGCATGCGCCTTCCGGTGATCCGGAAGGCGCCGTCGGATTCGCGAAACGCCTCCGGCCGCATCCGCGACCGGGGGCGTTTCTGTTTGCGGGCGATCGGGACGGACGGTGCGCGCCCGACCCGGCGGGCCGCTCTCGATCCGGCCGGGCGTCGTTGTTCGTGCGTGTGGGAGGGGAGCTGAGCGTAGTGCCGTTTTCAGTGTGCGGCGGTCTGATCACATCTCCGCTTCGGCCAACTCCGCGGTCCCGCGTCCCAGCCTCTCGGCCAGGAAGCTGCGCGCGCGGCTGACCCGGCTCTTCACCGTGCCGACGCGGCATTCGAGGCGGGCCGCCGCTTCCTCGTAGGTGAAGCCCTCGGCCCCGACGAGGAGGAGGGCTTGCCGCTGCGATGCGGGCAGCATGTGGATCAGGTCCATGACGGAGCCGAGCGCCACGGTGTGCTCTTGCCCGGCCGGCGTCGTCAGCGAGGCGGCGTGATGGCCTTCCGCATCCTCGACCTCGCGCCGCTTGCGGCGGCACTCGCTGTAGAAATGATTGCGCAGAATCGTGAAGATCCAGGCGGAGAAATTGGTGCCCGGCACGAACCGCTCGCGGTTCGCCCAAGCGCGCACCAGCGCCTCCTGAACCAGATCCTCCGCCCGCGCCGCATTCCCGCAGAGCGACAGGGCGAACACCCGCAGGGCCGGCACACATTCGACGAGGGCGTCGCGGACGTTCGTATCGATGCGCTGCCCCGCCCGGACCGCGAAGAGACCCAACAGCGCGGACAGGCGTTCCGGGATGAGGTCGGGTTGTGCCGGTGCGAAATAATCCCGCAAGGGTGCGGTGAGGTGGGCTGGAATGTCGGCGGCGGCGCAGCCCGCCCATTCCGGCCCCGAGGCATTCCCCGCCGCCTGCGTGAGGATTGTCAGGAATGGGTCCGCCGGATCGGCTCCGCGCCCCTCGAGAGGTTCCGCAAGGCAATTCGTCATCGGATCGGAGCCTCTCGCAGGAAATCGGCGGGAGCGACGCTCCCAGGCCGTTGGAAGAAAATCGGGGTTGGATTGGTGCCGGTCATCGGCCGGTCCATCGGGACGTTCACGGACCGCAGACCCGTCGACGTCGGTCCGACAGCGTCGCTCGCGCCGTCTCGATGGCGATAGAGAGCGCCGACATCGTCCGCGCGTCGGGATCCCGCTCGCGGGCGTAGCGGACGGCGTCGGCGGCGAGGCTGTCGACCTCGGCGGTCAGGGCATCGAGATTGCTCACATGACTCGCCGCACGGGCCTGCCCGATCAGGTCGAGCAGACGGTCCATGATCTCGTCGATCCGCTCCCGCCGCAGGGCGGCGAGGCGTTGGCGGATCCAAGCCAGGACCGAAACCAGACCGCCGGCGATGGCGCCGAGCAGGTACAGGGTGTCGCCGTAGCGCTCGACGAAGCCGTGCTGTTCGCGCTCGAAATAATCGATCGCCCCGGGATGGATCGGGATGCGCGCGCTCGTCGCCGCCGCCGTGGTGTCGTAGGACGGTGCCTGGACGTATTCGGCGGCATCCGTCTTCTCCGCCGCCGCCGTGCGCTTCTCGAACAGCTGTTGGGTCACGTCGGCGGCGAGCGCCCGGCTGAGCGTCGCGCGCGCCATCAGCCGGTAGGAAGCGCCCACCGTTTTCACATCGTCGCTCGGCAGCTTCGGATCGCCGCCGAACAGGCCGCCCGGCACCGTCACCGATTGGAGGCGTGGGAAGCGCTCGATCACGGCGCCGTCATCCTCCACCGCGACGAACTCGACCCGACCGGCGCGGGCGGCGGACCGGACCGCCCCGATCATGGCGAGGGCTTTCGGGGCGGAAGGGGCGATGATGCTGACGAAGGCGTCGATCCGCTTCTCGCGGAAGCTCGCCGCCACCGCGTCCTGATCGATCCGCACGAGGTGCACCGCGCGGTCGTGGCTCGGGCCGCCCGCATCCGTCGACAGGATCAGGCCGTAATAGCCGAGCAGATTCTTGAGGAGCGTAAAATCCGCGTCCCGGTGGGCCGCGATGCCCAGACGCTTGCCGGCGAGTCTCGGGAAGCTCTTGATCGGCGCCTGATCCGGGGAGGCGATGATCATCGCCTGATCCCGCAGGATCGCCAGGGTGAGGCCGTTGGTCGGCAGGAGGACGTCAGGTCGGACCACCGCGAGATCGGCGCGCCCGTCCTGCAACGCGGCGGCGCTCTCGCGCACATCGTCGAAGGAGAGGATCCTGAGGCGGACGCCCTCCCCCGCGGTGTCGAGGGCATCGGCATAGGCCTTGATCAGGTCCGGCTCGGTCCCGTCGCGGGGAGCCACCGCGATGGTCAGCACGCTGGCCTGGAGCAGGTACCACGCGGCGGCCGCGCCCGCCGCCAAAACGGCGAAGGCCGCGACGACGAGCGCCTCCTTGCGCAGCAACCAGGACAGTTCGACCCGCATCGTCCCCGCGCGGTCAGGCCAGGGAGATCAGGACGATGCCGGCTACCATGAGGGCGGCACCGCCCAGGCGCGACGGGCCGGCCCGTACCTGCTTCATGCCGAGCCAGCCGAAATGATCGAGCGCCACCGAGGTGAGGAGGTTCGCCGTGATCAGCAGGCCGTTGAAGGCGCCCGCGCCGACCTTGTCGACGAAGAGGAGGCCGGCGAACACCGCGACCGCCCCGGTGAGGCCCGCCAGCGGCATCCACCAGCGCACGCCCTCGATGTCCGAGCGCTGCGGCAGGGGCTTGGGGCGCAGCAGGAACACGAGCACGAACACGAAGACCACGGGCAGGAACGAGACCGTGGCGGCGAGCCAGGGGTTGATCAGGGCTCCGCGCAGCTGCGCGTTCCAGACCACGCCGATGGCCTGGAGCGCGCCCGCCACGACGATGAAGGGATAGAGCAGCCGCGGGTTGAGGCCGTGGCCGGAATCCTTCGCCCCGCCCCCCGAATCTCCCTTGTCGGGGGTGACACGGGCGATGAAGGTGACGCCCACCGCCATCAGCAGGCCGCCGATCCAGGGCATCAGCTTGAAGCCGCCGCCCTGCAGGCCGAACAGGCCGAAGGCGTCGAGCGCCAGCGAGGTCAGGATGTTCGCCGTCAGCGTCAGACCGTTGAACGGGCCGGCGCCGACCTTGTCGACGAAGGCAAGGCCGCCGAACACCGCGACCGCTCCGGCGACGCCGCCGAGCGGCGCGTACCAGGGCATCGAAGCGAGGTTCTCCGCGGTCGGGAGCGGCATCGGCATCACGAGGAACAGCGTCGCGAAGACGAAGACGATCGGCAGGAACGAGACCGAGGCTGCCAGGAACGGGTTGACGAGATGCCCGCGCAGCTGCGCGTTCATGGAATTGCCGAGCGCCTGGAGAGCGCCGGCCACGATGATGAAGGGATAGAGCAGGGCGGCGTTCACGGGCGCGCGTCTCCGATCAGACCAAGAGAAGGGCGCCGAGCGCCAGGATCAGGGCCGGCGGCATCACCAGGAACCCGAGCTTGAGGAAGGCGAGGGCCGAGACGTCCTGACCCTCGCGCCGGATCGCGGTGAGCCACAGGATCGTCGCGAGCGAGCCGGTGACCGACAGGTTCGGACCGAGATCGACGCCGATGAGGATCGCACCCGCGACCTTCTCCGGCACGTGCGCGGCCTGCACCGCCGCGCCCGCCAGCAGGCCCGCGGGCAGGTTGTTCACGAGGTTCGACCCGAACGCGACGATGGCGCCGCCGGCCCAGGCGGCGAGCGCCGGGTCGCCGTCGGCGGTACGCTTGAGGAGGTCCGCGAGCATCTGCAGGACGCCGGTCTTCTCCAGCGCCTCGACCAGCACGAACAGCCCGGCCACCAGGGGCAGCACGCTCCACGACACGTCACGCGCCACCTCGACCGCGCCGCCCCGGTTGATCAGGATGACGGCCACCGTGGTCGCAAAGCCCGCGATGAAGGTCGGCAGGCCGAGCTCGATCCCCGCGGCCGAGGCGGCGATGAGCGCCGCGCCGGTGGCGACGATGCCGGCGCCCGCGACCTTGCCGCCGAAGCTCAGCGCCGGGGTCTCGACATCTTTCGCCACCGTCTCCGCCTTCAGCTGCGCGTTCTGGGTGAGGCGCAGGACGGCGTAGGTCGTCACGATCGCGAGCACCGAGGGAAGCGTGAAGGTGGCGAGCCAACGTCCGAGGGGCGGCATGTGCTCGGCGAAGACGACGAGGTTGGCCGGGTTCGAGATCGGCAGGACGAAGCTCGCCGCGTTGGCGATGAAGGCGCAGATGAACAGGTAGGGGAGCGGCTGCTTGACGCCGGCCGCCTTCGTCGCCGCGAAGACGGCCGGCGTCAGCACGACGGCGCAGGCGTCGTTCGACAGGAACACCGTCACCACCGTGCCGACGACGTAGATGAGCAGGAACAGTCGCGTCGCCGAACCCTTGGCCGCCCGCACCGCGTGGGAGGCGAGCCAGTCGAACAGGCCTTCCTTCCGGGCGATCTCGGAGAGAAGCATCATGCCCACCAGGAACAGGTAGACATCCGTTCCCTTGAGCACGCCCTCCAGGGCGGTGCCGGGTGCCAGGAGACCGAGCGCGACGAGGGCGCCGGCGCCCAGCACCGCCCAGATCGCCTCGGGCCAGGAAAACGGTCGCAGGATGACCCCGAGCATCGCGAGCGCGGCGATGCCCCAGGTCGCGAGATGGGGGGTCAGGGAAAGTGCGCCCATGGCCGGGGTCGTCCTTGAAAATCAGCGAGGATGAAAAGCGTTGCTACCAGTGCCGGCCGCGGCGGTTGGGCCCGAGCTGATCGCCGCGAATCCCCTTCTCCGGCCAAGCCTGGATCCGGAACGCATCGCTGCCGGGACGCTCCGGCGCAAGCGGCGGCACGAAGGACCGCCCGACCGGCTCGATCACGTCGGTATCTTTCCGCAGCGCGCCGTTCTTGCGGGGATTCACGGTGCCGTCCGCGACCTCGACCGACAGGCGCCGGGCGCCCTGCGGCCACTCGATCGCGGCATGGACCATGCGCGGCCCGACCGGCACCATCGACTGCGCGGGGCCGTCATCGACCCGGACTTGGCAACGCCACGCGCTCTGGGGTTCGTGCGACAGAACCAGGGCGCGCACGTCGACACGCCCGTCCGGCAGCGGCCGCGTCGCGAGGCGGCGGTCGGCGGGGCTCGTGATCATGACGAAAGGCAAAGCTTGGTCGAGAGGCTTGAAGCGCCAGCTGACCACGTCGCCGTCGATCGCCGCGACCGCGTAGCCGACCGAGCCGTCCTCGTTCTGACCGACCGAGCGAGCGGAGGCGTAGAGCGTCCGGCCATCCGAGGCGAGTTCGTTGTAGTGGGTGTGGCCCATCTCGACGAGGCGCACGCCATGGCCGCGGATGAGGCCGCACAGTTCCGCGCGCTCGGCCGGCTCCCGGAGATCGTCCGGGTAGGTATGGGTGAAGATCGCGCAGGGCAGACCGTCGGCGTCGGCCTTCGCCAATTGCGCCGCCAGCCACGATCGCTGGTCGGGGCCGAGCCGGAAGTCGAGCCCGAAGCCCTCCTCACCGTAGCCGGCGCTGATCATGTCGAGGAACAGGCAACGGACGCCGCCGATGGTCTCGGCGTAGTAGTGTTGCACGGCCGCGCTGCGTTCCCGCGGGCGCGGCAGATGGTTGCTGACCGTTTCGTGTCCGCCGCCGCGCGGGCTCTTGGCCGCCCGGGAAAAGAACGCCTCGAAATCCTGCATCGAGCCGAGCTGGCGATCATGATCGCCCGCGATGAGGCGAACCGGAAGGTCGGGATGGGCATCCAATGCCCGCTCCAAGATCGCGTATTGCGCGGCTGTGCCGTGTTCCGCGAGATCCCCCGGCAGATAGGCGAAGTCGAGAAGGCCTCGCGCGTGCAGACCGGCTACCTCGGCGAGGCAGCGGCTCAAATCGACGGCGTTCTGATCTTGAGGCTCTTCCAGATGCAGATCGCCGATATGGGCGAAGGCGAAGACGCCATGCGCGCTCATCGCCGTGCCCGCGCCGCCGTCACGCCGCCGCTCCGCTTCATCACTGGACGCGTCCCACCGTTCAGGGGCCGTCAAGCGGGGCCCATGCGACGGGCTCGACGCATGAGGCAGGGCGCAGTTCCGGCCCGTGCGAGGCCTTGCGGCACCACACACGAATGTTTTATCGGGCAGGCGCTTACGACGTGCCCGCAGCGCCGGAATCGTCGTCTTTCCCGACATCCGTCGTCGTATCCGGCGACACCTCGCCGTCCGTCGTCCCGGCGAGGCCGTAACGCTCCAGCTTGGCGTAGAGGAGCTGGCGCTGGATTCCGAGGCGACGCGCGGCCTTGGTCCGGTTGCCGTCCGCCGCCTGGAGCGCGGCGGCGATCATCGCCCGTTCGAGCCGCGCCACGGCACCGGGCAGGTCGAGATTATCTTCCGCGGATGCATCGCCGTCGGTGGGAGGCAGGTGCTCGGGAAGGTGGAGATCGGCGGCCTCGATCAATCGTCCCCGCACCATCACCGCCGCCCGCTCGACGACGTTGCGCAGCTCGCGCACGTTGCCCGGCCAGCGATGGGCCAGCAGACGATCGGCGGCCGATGGGCCGAGGCGCTTGCCCGAGGCCGCCAGGAAATGTTCGGCCAGCGGAACGATGTCGTCCCGCCGTTCACGCAGGGGCGGCAGGGCGATCGGGACGACGTTGAGGCGATAATAGAGGTCGGCGCGAAAGCCTCCCTCGATCACCATCGCCTGCAGATCGCGATGGGTGGCGGCGACGAGACGGACATCGACCCGTCCCGGACGCCCGCCGACGGGCGTGACGAGACGGTCCTGGATCACCCGCAGGATCTTGGCCTGCATCACCGGGGACATGTCGCCGATCTCGTCCAGGAACAGCGTGCCGCCTTCGGCGAGGTGGAAGGCCCCGGCCCGGTCCGCCGTCGCCCCGCCCACCGCGCCGCGAACATGGCCGAACAACTCGCTCTCCAGCAGCTCAGCCGGAGTGGCGGCGCAATTGACCGGCACGAACGGGCGATCGCGGCGCCCGGAAAAGGCGTGGAGGGCGCGGGCGACCTCCTCCTTGCCGGTGCCGGTCTCGCCCTGGATCAGGATGGTGGCGGCGCTGTCGGCCACGAGCCCGATCGCCTTCTGGACGCGCCGCATCGCCTCGCTCGAGCCGATCAGCCCCCCGCCCGCCTCCGGCACACCGGCCTGTTCGGGTTCGGTGCGAGTGCAGATCAGCATGGCATCGAGGGCTGCCGCGAGATCGGCGCGGCCGATCGGCTTGGTGAGGTGATCGTGCGCCCCGAGCCGCATCGCCTCGATCGTGTTGGCTGGGCTGGCATAGGCGGTCAGCACGGTGACCGGCGGCGGATCAGGCAGCGCGCGGATCTGCGCCAGCGTGGCGATGCCGTCGAGATCGCCCGGCATGCGCAGGTCGAGGAAGATCGCGGCGATTCCCCGATCCGCGAGCCGCGCCACGGCCTCGCGGCCGGAGCGGGCCGGCACGGGGGTGTGACCGAGATCGGAGACGGTCTCGGCAAGCCCCTCGCGGAGGGCGTCGTCGTCATCGACGATCAGGACGGTTGCCATGGCAGATCCAGGAGGAACGTGGTCGCGCGCTCCGATTCAAGGAGCCGGGCTTCGCCGCGATGCGCGAGGGCGACCTTGCTCACGATCGCGAGACCGAGGCCGGTCCCGTCCGAACGCCCGGTGACGAAGGGTTCGAAGATCTGCGGGCGGAGGGCCGGATCGACGCCGGGACCCTGATCCGACACGAGGAGATGCAGGCGGGCGGCCCCCTCACGGAGGATACGACGGCCGGTGAGTGTCACCACGCTGCCGGGGGGGCCGTGCCGGAGCGCGTTGAGAAGGAGGTTGTCGAGGCCCCGCTGGACCTGGGGGCGGTCGATATGCGGATGCTCCGCGCCGGGAAGGCCGTCGGTCTCGACCACGATGCGGAGACCGCAGCCCCTGGCTTGATCCTCGTGGAGCTGCGCGGTCTCGGACAGCAGCCGGCGCAGGTCGGTCGGCTCGCGCAACAGCATGCGGGGCTGGGTGAGATGGAGCAGATCGCGCACCAGGGCATCGACCCGCCCGATCTGGCCGAGGATCGCGCGCAGGGCGATTTCCGCCCGCTGCGGATCGCCGGTCGCTAGGGCATTCTCGGCCTTCAGCCGCATGGCGGCGATGGGGTTGCGGATCTCGTGGGCGATGTCGGCGCTCAGGCGCCCGAGGACGGCGAAGCGCTCGGCGGCGACCGCCTGCTCGCGCGCCTCCCGCAGGCGCAGACCGGCGGCGTTGAGGGCATCGACCAAGCGGTCGAGTTCGCGCTCGCCGGTGCGCTCGAGATGCGCGAGATCGGCATCTTCGCGCCTCGGTGCCGCGAGGGCCGCCTCGAGCCGGGCGATACGGCGGGAATACCCGTAGAGGAAGCGCCCCAGGAAGGCGGCCGCGCCGATGACCGCGACGCTCAGGAAGCCGAGGGCGGCGAGGAAGCGGGTATAGGCGGGCCCGTCGTTGACGTGGGCGCGCGTCATCGTCCAGGCGGTCAGGCCCGCCTCGCGCCCGGGCAGCGGGCAGGCTTGAACGAGCAGGGCCTGGGTGCGGCTCAACCGCTGATTCACCACCGAGCGGCCGAGATGCAGCGATTCGGCGTTCACGGCGGAGATCGCTCCGCGCTCCGCCTCCGGCAGATCGGTCTTGGGGCCCGAGCCCTCGTAGCTCGGAAAGGCGTAGGCGATCGAGCCCGCCGCGCTGCTCCAGATGCCGCCCTCGATTCCGGGTGAGGCGCCGAGCGCCCGGGACACGATCCCGACGAGATCCTCGCTTCCCGGAACCGCCTCCCCCTTGCGGATGAAGACCGTGTAGCGGTCGATGATCTCGCGGCAGGCCCGCCCGACGGCGATCTCGGCCTGGGAGATCTGAACCGCGGTCGATTGCGTGTAGAGGCCGAACAGGAGGTAGGCGGTCGCCGCCGCCGAAGCGAGCAGCGCGATCCAGAGGGCGACGAGCCGTGCCAGCAGGCTGTTGCGCATCCGCTCGAATCTGAAGTTGAACACGGGGCCGCCCCGACCGCGCGAATGCCAGCGCCCGCGTCACATAGCGCTCCTTCGCGGCGCCGTCGCGGCCATCGCTTTCGTCGCCCGCCCGTGGGAGAGCGGAGCACGCGAGGTCCCCGAACGGCGTCGCCCCGTCGCCGCGGGGTGCCCGAAATTGCGAGAGAGCCGACCATGGCCATGAAGACCACCTATGTCGTCCAGTCGTTCGAAGTGAAACGGAAGCGATTGGTGCCCGGCACGAAGGAGGTCGTCGGCACCGAGAGCGGCGCCTTGAAGAAGGCGCAGGCGGTGGCCGGCCGTCTCCCCGGGGCGGCTGCGCTGCGGATTGTGGCCGACGACGAGACCGGCGAGCTGGAGAGCGTGGCGATTCTGGAGGCGTTCGGCGAGGTGCCCGACGATTTCGCCGAAACCCTGCAGGGCGGTTAGGCCCGCGCGGCCCAAGGCCGAGTGAACAGGTGAGCCGATCGGGCCGCTGTGTCCGGTATGGTACAGTAGCCGTCTTCGTGGCGCCCCGGATCGACCGTGATTGACTCCGTGCGATTGCGTCCAATACCGATAGCGTGACGGTTCCCCTCGGGGATCAAAAGGGAACGCGGTGAGAGCTTCCGCTCGATGCCGCGGCTGCCCCCGCAACTGTAAGCGGCGAGCCTTCCGCCACCATGTCACTGGGCAGCCTCGCCCGGGAAGACGGTGAGAGGGCCATGACCCGCGAGCCAGGAGACCTGCCGTCAGTCGTGGTCACACGCGAAACGCGTCGGGCGGGGTGTCCTGGCGGGTGTCGAGGCGCCACGAATCCCGTTGGGACGTGGGTGCCGAGGCCTCGTTCGCGGTGACGTGCCACTGCCGTTGCCCGAGGCCCTTCCACCGTGCCCCATCCCTCCCGATCCGCGCTCCGGGGAGCGCTTGCCCTGTCCTGCGCCCTGCCCATCCTCCCATGGGGCTCCGCCCTGGCCCAGCAGACCGCGCGGCCCTTCGCCGACGCTCCGGCGGGCGCCGCCGCCACGCTCGACGAAATTTCGGTCTCGGCCACCGGCGTGCCGACGCCGACCGCCCAGGTCGGGTCGAGCGTGACCGTGTTGACCGCGGCGCAACTGGAACAGCAGCAGCGGCGCACCGTTCCGGACGCCCTGCAGCAGGTGCCGGGCCTCAACGTCGTGCAGACCGGCGGCCCCGGCGGACAGACCTCGGTCTTCATCCGCGGCGCGAATTCCAATCACACCAAGGTGCTGATCGACGGCATCGACGCCACCGATCCCTCGAATCCGAACGGCTCGTTCGATTTCGGCCAACTCCTGACCGAGGACCTTTCGCGCATTGAAGTGCTGCGCGGCCCTCAGAGCGGTCTCTACGGTTCGGACGCCATCGGCGGCGTGATCTCTTTCACGACGCGACGCGGCGAAGGGCCGGCCCGCATCGTCGCTAAGGTCGAAGGCGGCTCGTTCGGCACCTTCAACCAGTACGGCCGAATTGCGGGCGCGGAGAGCGGGTTCGACTACGCGGTCTCGGTCTCGCATCTGCGGGCCGCCGCGACCCCGGTGACGCCGCTCGAGCTCGTGCGACCGGGCAGGCCGATCTACCCGAACTTCTACGATAACGAGACCGTCTCGGCGCGGTTCGGCTACCAGTTCACGGATACGTTCCGGGTGAACTCGATCACCCGGTTCATTCAGTCGAAGCTGCGGTTCAGCAACGACGATTACAGCCCGTTCCCCCAGCTCGGCGTCGGAGAGTTTCGCAACCAAGCGGACGTCCAGCAAATCTTCACCCGCAACGAGGCCGAATGGACGCCGTTGCCGGGGTTCCACAACGTGGTCGCCGTCAACTACTCGAATCTCTTCAACCGGCAATTCCAGGACATCTACAATCCGCTCGCCACGCCGGCCGACTCGAACGCGCTCGGCGAGCGGCTGCGCACCGAGTATCGCGGCGACTACGCCCTCTCCCCCGGCAATCTCGTGCTGTTCGGAGCCCAGCGCGACGAGGAACGCCTCTTCACCAACAACCCGAACGGCGTCATCACGGCCCGCAACGGCAACACCGCCGGCTACGGCGAGATGCAGGTGACGCCCTTCGACGGCGCCTTTCTCGTGGCCAATCTGCGCCACGACGCGAACGACGCGTTCGGCCCCGCCACAACCTATCGGGTGGCGCCGAGCTACATTCTTCCCGGCACCGCGACGCGGCTGAAGGGCAGCGTCGGTACCGGCTTCAAGGCGCCCACCCTGAACCAGCTCTTCGTCACCGTCCCGGCCTTCGGGCAGGTGGGCAATCCCAACCTGCGGCCCGAGGAGAGCTTCGGCTACGATGCCGGCTTCGAGCAGCCCTTCGGCGCGCGCATCCTCGCGGGGGCGACCTACTTCGCCAACGATTTCCGCAACCTGATCCAAGGGACGTTCGATCCGGTCAATTTCACCTTCACCAACGTCAATATCGGCCGCGCCGAGACTTACGGGGCGGAGGCCTTCCTCGCGGTACAGTTGACCGACACGCTGTCGGGCCGGATCGACTACACCAACACGGTGTCGAAGGACGAGGTCGCGGGCCGGGAGTTGCTGCGCCGCCCCCGTCATAAGGGCAGCGCGACGGCGATCTGGACGCCGATGCCGGGCCTGACCGTGAGCGGCACGGTGATCGTGCTCGGATCCTTCGTCGATGGAGCCCGCGACGCCTCCTTCTCGCGAATCCGAAATCCCGGCTTCGCGATCGTCAATCTCGCGGCGAGCTACGAGGTGTCGGAGGCCGTCAGTGTGTTCGGGCGAATCGATAACCTGTTCGATCAGCGCTACGAGAACCCGACCGGCTTTCTCGGACCGGGGCTCGCGGTCTATGGCGGCGTGCGGCTGACTTCGTTCTGACTCTGACATCCCCGCACGCCATGCCGCTGCGAAGCGTCCTCGGAGCCCTCGCGCTCCTCATTCTTCCGCCGCCGCCGGAGACGGCGGCGGCGCCCGCGCGCGTCGTGTCGATGAATCTCTGCGCGGACGAACTGGTCCTGCGGCTGGCCGACCGCGACCAGATCGCGGCTGTGACCCATCTCGCCGGCGATCCGCGCGGTTCGACGGTGGCCGCCTCCGCTGCCGGGCTGCCGGTGATGCGGGGTCTTTCGGAGGAGATCGTCGCCCTCAGGCCCGATCTCGTCATCGCGGGCGCCTTCACCACCCGGACCACCGTCGGCATGCTCAAGCGCCTGGGCTTCCCGGTGCTCGAACTTCGCGTGCCGGCGGATCTCGACGGGGTTCGGGATCAGATCCGCCTCGTGGCGGCCGCTCTCGGGCGGGAGGCGCGCGGCTCCGCCATGATCGCGGCGCTCGACGCCCGGCTCGCCGCGATCGAACCGGCCCCCCGGCCGTTGCGCACCCTGGTGATGCGGCCCAACGCCTTCACGGTCGCGCCCGGCAGCCTCGGGGACGCGCTGATCCGCGCCGCCGGTCTTACCAACGTCGCGGCCGAGATCGGCCGGGACGGATTCGGGCAAGTGCCGCTCGAAGCCGCGGCCTTGTCGGGTGCCGATCTCGTCGTGGTGGACGAGGCTGAGCCGGGGGCACCCTCGCTCGCCGATACCGTCTCGCACCATCCGGTTTTCCGGGCCATCGCTCGCGGCGGCCGCGTCGTGGCGATCCCGAACCGGCTCTGGACCTGCCCCGGGCCCCAGATCGCCGAGGTCGTCGAGCGGCTCGCCGAGGCTGCCCGGCGATGATCGGATCCGAGACGACACCACCATCCCGCCGCGCGGTCCCGCATCGGCGGCGTCTCGTGATGTTGCTCCTCGCGCTGGCCGTGCTCGCCCTGACGCTCGCCTCCGTCGCCATCGGCTACGCGCCCTTCGACGTGCCGGCCGCCCTCGCCGATCTCGTCGCCGGCCGGACCACCCTGCCCGCCCTGGTGCTGTGGGAGTTGCGCATCCCGCGCGCCCTGCTCGGCGGGCTCGTCGGCTTCAGCCTCGGCCTGACGGGGGCGGCGATGCAGGGCTACCTGCGCAACCCGCTCGCCGATCCGGGTATCCTCGGCATCTCCTCGGCCGCCGCTCTCGGCGCCGTGCTAGTGTTCTATAGCGGGCTTGCCGCTTCCATGAGCCTCGCCCTGCCCCTCGGCGGCGTCGCCGGAGCCGCCCTCGCCGCCGCCCTTCTGGGGGCGCTCGCCGCCAGGGGCAGCGGTACGCTGGGACTGATCCTGGCCGGGATCGCTCTCTCGAGCCTCGCCGGGGCGCTGACGGCGCTCGCCCTCAACCTCTCGCCCAATCCCTATGCGGCCCTGGAAATCGTGTTCTGGCTGATGGGCTCCCTCGCCGACCGCAGCCCCGACCACGTTCTCCTCTGCCTGCCGCTGATGGCGATCGGCTGGATCCTGATGCTCTCGACCGCTCCTGCCCTCGACGCCCTCACCCTCAGCGAGGACAGTGCGGCGAGCCTCGGCATCGGCCTCGTCTCGGTGCGCCTGCGCCTCGTCACCGGGGCGGCGCTCGCGGTCGGGAGCGGCGTCGCGGTCTCCGGTGCGATCGGCTTCGTCGGGCTCGTGGTGCCCCATCTGGTGCGCCCCCTGGTCGGGGCGCGGCCCGGCGCGAGCCTCTGGCCGAGCGGGCTGGCCGGCGCGATCCTGGTGCTGGCGGCGGATATCGGCGTGCGCCTGCTCGCCACCCGCCCCGAACTGAAGCTCGGCGTGGTGACGGCCCTGATCGGCGCGCCGTTCCTCATCGTCCTTCTCCTGAGGACCCGTGGGAGGGCCGCGTGACCCTCGCCACCCGGGATCTCGGGATACGGCTCGATGGCCGCACGATCCTTGATGGGATCGATCTCAGCCTGACGCGCGGGATGCTGACCGGCCTCGTCGGTCCGAACGGTGCCGGCAAGACCACGCTCCTGCGGGCGCTCGCCTCCCTCGTCGCCCCGGTTCAGGGCGGCGTCACCCTCGACGGGCGGGCTCTGTCCGCCCTCCCCCGCGACGAGCGCGCGCGCCGCATCGCGGTGCTGTTCCAGGGGGGCGAGATCGGGTGGCCGATATCCGTGCGGGAGGTCGTGGCCCTCGGGCGCCTCCCCCATCGCCGTGCTTTCGCCGATCCGTCCGCGGCCGACGGGGCGGCGATCACCCGTGCGATGGCGCGAGCCGATATCGCTCATCTCGCCGAGCGAATCGCGACGAGCCTGTCCTCGGGCGAGCGCATGCGCGCGCTGCTCGCCCGCGCGCTGGCAGTCGAGGCCGAGTGGCTGCTGGCCGACGAGCCGGTCACGGCGCTCGATCCCGCGCACCAACTCGATGCCATGACGCTCCTGCGCGCCGCATCCCGAGAGGGGACGGGTGTCGTCGCCGTCCTGCACGACCTCGCCCTCGCCGCCCGGTTCTGCGACCGGATCGTCGTCTTGTCCGGCGGAAGGCTTCTGGCCGACGGCCCGCCGGACGCGGCCTTGAGCGACGGCTTGCTGGCCCACGCCTTCGGGGTGACGGCGGAGCGCGGCCGGGCCGCGGACGGGACCGGTTACCTGCTGCCCTGGGCACGCTCCGGCAGCGGGCCGGAGGGGGGCGATTGTGATCGGGCTGGGATCTGTGTGCCCGGTGCCTCGCCTACCGAGTGATACGTGTTTTCCGACGGGCGCGACGTACGCTTCGGGCGCGTGCGCTGGATGCGCGAACCGGCATCCGGCCGGACAACGACGGGAGATGCCTCCCGGAACGTCACTTCGCTGGCGGCACAACCCGTAAAATCTCCTCGCCGCGCGGCCGCGCTTGGGGCAAAGGCCTGCGGAACGGGACAGCAGACGCCTGACGGGGGATCGGATGGACGGCGCAGCGCGGCGCGAGGGGATTCTGGTGCTGATGCGCCATGGCCAGAGCGAGGACAATGCGCGCGATCTGTTCTCGGGACTGCGGGACCCGGCCCTGACGCCGCGCGGGATCGAGGAGGCTCGGGCCGCGGGCCGAGCCTTGCGGGAGCGCGGCCTGCATTTCGATCGCGCCTTCACGAGCCGGCTGCGGCGGGCTCAGGACACTCTTGCACTGCTTCTGGGTGAGCTTGGCCAGCCGACCCTGACCGTCGAGACGGACGCGGCACTGAACGAGCGCGATTACGGCGCCTTGGCTGGCCTGAACAAGACAGAGGCGCGGGCTCGCTTCGGCGTCGAGCAGGTGCGCTCGTGGCGAAAATCCTACAAGGCCGTCCCGCCGGGCGGCGAGAGCCTGGCGATGGCCGCCGCGCGGGTCTGGCCGTTCTTCGAGGGTAGGATCGTGCCACGGCTGACGGAGGGGGCGTCCGTGCTGGTGGTCGCGCACGGAAACTCGCTGCGCTCGCTCCTCGTGCATCTCGATCGCATCGCGCCCGAGGCCATCGAGGAGGTGAATATCGGCACCGCCGAATTCCTGCTCTACGGCCGCGCCCCGGACGGCCGATGGGTGCGAAACGCCGAGCCGCCGGGACCTGCCTGATGGGTCGATCGACGATCGGGGCCTTCCAAGGCGCTGGTCATCGCTGCGGGCAGGGCAGCGTGCTGATCGAGGCTGTCATGCAAGTGCGCTGGCGCATGAAAATGCCCCACAGCCGGAGGCTGCGGGGCATGGTTCGACTCAATTCGTGTGCCGAAACCGAATACGCAGCTTCGGCATCACGGCGCGTGGTCGAACCGCTTTAAGCGGCCGTCGGCACGCCGCCCGCGATCCGGGCATCCTGACCCTCGAAGCCGAACCGATCGGCGATGATAGTGACCAGGAGAACGTTGGCGGCAGCGGCGGCGAACAGGGCGACGGTGGCGAGGATCATGGCGGCGGCTCCGTGAAGCAATCTGATGAACGGAATATCGCACTGCACCAACAATTCTGGTATGCCAGATGCCATATACAAGCCATGCGGCTGACGCAGCCTTTAGCCGATATGAATCGCAGCGCATGCGTTCACTGCACGATAATGCACATTTTTGGCACGGTTCGACGCTCCCATCCATTCGGCCGGGGACCGTGCCACGACGGAACGGAGCAAGCCGTGCTTGCCTTATGATACCGATGAGCAATGTACGCAGCATGGTCCAGGTGCGAACACAGACCGCCCCCTCCCCCGCCGACGCGACGCCCTCGCTCGACGCTCAAACCCGTGAGCGGCTGGGGCGGTATCTCCAAGCCTTGTACGAGCCCGTGGTCGATGAGGCCCTCGATCCTCGCCTGGCCGCTTTGCTCGAACAATTGGAGACGGATCGTCGCGAGACCGGCTCACGCTGAATGGTAGCGGAGATCGTACCAGGGATGTGATCCGTTGCGCCCCCTTGAGACAAGATTACGCCTGCTCAAGCAGTGAGGGAATTTCGCAACACATCTTAGGGTTCGATGGTGGATTAGAACGGCTTTTTATTACGCCGTGTATCATGCAAATAAATTGTCCGAATCAGCCTTTTGAAATAATTCTGCAGACCATCGATATTGTTATATTGCCAAGATCGTCCTGAGTTCATATTCGATTGAATTTAAGGAATTTGTATCTGTATGACTTATCTACGCGATTGCGAAGACCATCATATGCCGATGCACGAATGGGCATGAGAGATGCCGATAGATCCGTTGTATCCTGTATCGCTTATTTCGACAGGTGATCTCATCGATCGCCTGTCCTTAGCGACGACACTGGCGGCGGCCCTCGTGATTTTCATTGGCCAAGTGATCGTCAGCCGCTGGTGGCTGCGGAATTTCGCCTACGGTCCTGTCGAGTGGATCCTGCGCGCCGTCACGATCGGCCGAGTGCCACGACTGCGCCACCAGCCGCTATAGGTTTCGTGCTCATAAATCGCGGCGGTCGGTGGCGGGGATTGTTGGCGGAAGGGGTGGGATTCGAACCCACGGTGGAGTTGCCCCCACGGCGGTTTTCAAGACCGCTGCCTTAAACCACTCGGCCACCCTTCCGGCGTCGCACCGGCGACCGCTTCTCTCTAGGGCGGCAGCCGGATCAGCGTCAACGTTTCCTGTTTCAGACGGGATTGAGGCGGGTGAGCTGATCGAGCAGGGCGCGATCGTGCAGGAGGGCGAAGCGCTCGCGGGGTGAGAGCCAGCCCTGCGCCTCGGTGAGGGTTTCGGCCTCGACGATCTTGGCGCGGGCGAGGGTGTGGTCCGGATCGATCTGGCCGCGCGGGCGGGAGCGACCCTCAGGCAGCATCGCGGCATGGTCGCGGGCGAGGTCCGGGTCGGCATGCAGGGCGGCGAGCGCATCGGCGTCGTCGAAGCCGCGGGCGGCGTTGCGGGCGGCGAGGGCGCAGGCGCGGGTCGCGATGGCGGGCGGCGTCTCCTCCTCCGGGGTCACGAGCAGGCCGCGCCGCTTGAGGGCGAGACCCAGGGCCAGCTGCCCGCTCGCCCAGGAGAGGGGGATGGCCAGGACGAGGCCGAGGATCGTCGGCGACATCCAGAGGAACAGCGAGGTCGCGATGGCGAAGGCACCGATGCCGGTGACGATGCCGAGCACCGTGTGCCAGCGATGGCGGCGGATGATGTCCGACAGCGGGATCGAGCCGTCGTCGCGCCGTTGCGGGTTCCAGCCGGTGTCGCGCCCGGCCAGGATCTGGAACACCGAGCCCGACTGCACCACCATCGCGATCGGCGCGATCAGCGCCGAGAGCAGGATCTCGATGAGGAACGAAGCCGTCAGGCGCCCCGCCCCGCCGCTCGCCTGCCGCACGCGACCGTCCAGCAGCGCCAGGATCAGCCCCAGGAATTTGGGCGCCAGCAGGATGCCCATGGTCAGCGCGAAGAGCTGGAGCGCGCGCACCGGATCGAAGCGTGGCCAAACGGGATAGAGCCCGAATTCCGCCGAGAAGTATTCGGGCCGCACCCAGGCGGTCTGCAGCACGATGATGAGACCGATGACGAGCTGGGCGAGCCAGAGCGGCGAGGCGACGTAGCCCGCGATGCCCGTGGCGAAGTGCTGGCGCGAGGCCGGGGCAAGACCCGCCGCGCCGATGACGCGGGCGTGCTGGAGGTTGCCCTGCGCCCAGCGCCGGTCGCGCACCGCGAGGTCGATCAGCGACGGCGGACTTTCCTCGTAGGAGCCTTCGAGGCGCGGCAGCATGGTCACGCCCCACCCGGCCCGGCGGATCAGTGCCGCCTCGACGAAGTCGTGGCTGAGGATATGCCCACCGAAGGGGGGGCGGCCCTTCAGGTCCGGCAATCCGGCCGCCTCGGCGAAGGCGCGCATCCGGATGATCGCGTTGTGGCCCCAGTAATTGCCGTCGCGGCCCGACCAGACCGACAAGCCCGTGGCGATGACCGGGCCGTAGATGCGCGCCGCGAATTGCTGGAGGCGAGCGAACAGGGTGTTGCGGTTGATGATGAGCGGCAGGCTCTGGACGATGCCGACATCCGGATCGGCCTCCATCGCTGCGGTCAGCCGCACGATGCAGTCGCCGGTGAGCAGGCTGTCCGCATCGAGCACCAGCATGTGGTCGTAGGCCCCGCCCCAGCCGGTGACGAAGCCGGCGATGTTGCCCGCCTTGCGGTGATGGTTCTTCTCGCGATGACGATAGTAGAGCCGGGCATCCGGGCCGAGCTCCGCGCGCAACTGGCGAAAGGCGCGCTCTTCGGCAACCCAGGCATCGGCCTGCGTCGAGTCCGAGAGCACGAACCAGTCGAAATGCGCGCCCAAACCCGTGGCGGCGACGGATTCATGCATGGCCTGGAGGCCGGCGAAGACCCGGGCGCTGCCCTCGTTGTAGACCGGCATCACGATGGCCGTGCGGGTCGAAAGACTCGTCGGTATCGGCGCGGCAGGGCCGGCCCGCAGCAGGCTGGCGAAGCCGACGAGGGCGCCGGTGAAGGCCAACGCGATCCACGAGAAGTTCAGCACGAACAGCACGAGCAGCACGTACTGCAACCATGTGGCCCCGCCCGAGACCGAGATCACCTCGTACATCTGCCACGCGCCGTAGACCGTGAGCAGGAGGGCGCCGCCGAACACGAACAGCCGTGCGGCGAGCGGCCCGCCCCCGCCCCGGCGCGCCGGGGGCGACGCTGTGCGCAGATCCTGCACCGGCATGGCAAGCGGCGCCCGCGGCGGCATGGCCGGCTCCGGGGCGACATCCTGCGCCGCGGCGCGGTCCAGGACGATCTCGGCGGTTTGTGACATCGGCTCTCCGGTCGGCCCCGGCCCGTGGATGACTTCGTGATGCGCCCGCTGTGCCCCGGACTTTGGTTCCGGCCCGGCGGCACAAGGAGCGTTATGTCAGGAATCGCGGAGCCGCGCGGCCAAGATCATTCACGGCGTCCAGCGATACAGCCACGTCTCGGTGATCTGCCGGCCCTGCGTCTTGAGCGCGAGGCGCAATTCGCAGGCCTTGGCGTTGCCGGGATCGAGCTCGAACGCCACCCGCACCGTGCGCCGCTCGGGGCGCATGTACCAGCGGGTGGCGCCCTCGACGATCTTGCCGGGACCGGCGATGAGCACGGTCTCTAACGGCACGGCCTGACCTTCGGGGGTGAACAGACCATCGCCGGCGAAGTCCACGAGGAACAGCCGGCGCGGGTCGGCGCTGCCGCGCCCGCTGCGCGTGCCCGCGATCCGGGCGATCGGGCCAATCTCCGGCTCGCGGCCCCAACCCTGGCGGTAGGCGAGGCGGATCTCGGTGCCGGCGGGAAGCGATGCCTTCGGACGCCAATAGGCGATGACGTTCTCGTTGATCTCGGCATCGCTCGGGATCTCGATGAGGGTGACGGCCCCCTCCCCCCACAGACCCTCGACGCCCGTCGCCTCCCCGGGCTCGACCCAGAGGGATGGGCAGCGCTCCCAGGGATGGGCGTCGTCCTCGAAGGTCTCGAACTCCCGATCCCGCTGGATCAGGCCGAAGCCCTTCGGCCCGGCATCGACGAAGCTCGAGATCTGCAGCGTCTCCGGATTGCGCACCGGCCGCCAGATCGCCTCGCCGCCGCCGTTGCGGATCTGCAGGCCGCCCGCGGCATAGGCCGCCGCGCGGGCGTCGTCGGCGCCGCGCCGGTCGTGCGGGCCGAACAGGAACGGTGCCTGCATGCCGCCGAGGCCGAGATGGTCGATCTGTTTGCGCGTCACCAGCGTGGCGGTGATCGCCGCGTTCGTGGTCTCGCCCGGCGTCAGCTCCAGGCGGAAGGCGGCGGCGAGCGATTCCGAGTCGATCAGGGCGTGGATCACCAGCGGCGCGCCGGGCGTCTTGGGCCGCTCGATGAACAGGGCGCGCCAGCGCGGAAACTCCTCGCCTCGGGCATCGGCCGGGCGCAGCATCAGGGCGCGGCCGTTGACGCCGAGGATCTGTCCGCGTCCGGCGAGGCGGAAGAAGCAGGCACCTTGCAGGATCGCGAAATCCTGATGGGCTTCACCAATCTTCGCGCGAATGCGCAGGCCCGAGAAGCCCGGTGCCTTGGCGGCTTCGGGGAGCGCTGCGCCGCCGCTGTCGTAACCCACCGGATCGTAACCGACGGGGCGCACCACGCCGTCCTCGACGAGGAACAGCGCGACCCGATCGGTGTAGTAGAAGCCGCGCAGCAGCGGCTCGAGGGCGAAGCCGTGCGGTTCGCCGCCCCAGATCAGGTCGTTCGGCCGGATGCGGATCGCTTCGTACTGCTCCCGCGACAGGGATTTCAGGCTCTCCGGCACGTCGTCGGTGGGACGCGCGACGAAGGGCCGATTGCCGAAGGCGCGGGCGAGGTCCGGCACCGTCGCATCGGAGAAGGGGGCGCCCGCCGCCGGCAGGGCCGGCGCAGCCTCCTGCGCGGGCGCGGCGCCGGGCAGCATCGCGGCCGCGGCACCGGCGGCCGCGGCCGTGCCGATCAACTGACGGCGGCTCAGGCCCGTCCGACCAGCGGAATCGGCATGGCGGGGGAAATCGGTCGGTTGCGTCATGCCCTCGCCGGATCGGTATTGGATGTGTCGCGGTTAGCCCTCAACGTCTGAACCCGGCGTTAAGGTTGCGGGCCCGTCTTGCCCGGCAGGGGAAGGATGGCAAGAGCAGCCGCGCTTGAGCAGGATCAAGTTCTCGGTCGGGCCTGTCGACGGCGCTGATCCGGCGTGGCCTTCCCGCGGCTTCGCGCTTATGGAAGCGGCATGACGCTCGTCCAGATCACCCATAACGACCTCGACGGTTACGGGGCCTCCACCGTTGCCGCCTGCCTCGCGCCGGTCGAGCGCGTGGTGCACGTCGCCCGCTACAGCGATGTCGGCCCGGTGGTCGAGGACGAGCTGAAGCGCCTGCGCAAGGCGCAGGAACCCGAAACGCTGCTGATGACCGATCTCGGGCTGGAAGAGCCCGCCATCGCCTTCTTCCGGCGGTTTGCCGCGATGAACCGCAACCGGGCCGAAGGCAGCCGCCATCGCCTCGTCGTTCTCGATCATCACGCCTCCTCGCTAGATCAGCTCCGGCGCCAGGGCCTGGAGCCCGCGCCCGATCCGGAGCGTCCGGGCCTGACGCGGACCGATCTGGGGGATGCGGACATCTTCGTGCTCATCGACGAGGCGCATTGCGCGACGCGGATGGCCTTCGACCAGCGCGCGCTCTACGCGCCGCAGGAGGCCGAAGGGCCGGCGGAACTTCCGACCCTGATCGAGGCGGTGGAAGCGCTCGATCTCTGGCGCAAGGGCGATCCGGCCTTCACCGGCGGGTTGGCCCTCGACGAGATCTTCTGGGACAGCGTCTCTCCCCTGGTGCCGGTGGGCCATCCCCGGCATGATCGTTTTCTGTCCGATCTGCTGCTCGCGGCGGCGCGCTGCCTTGCGGAGGGTGCGACCGCTGCCGAATTGGAGCGGAGGGCCGGCAGTTTGCGGGCCGGCATCGTCGATGCCCTGTTGGCGGACGAGCCCGCCGACGATCCGACGCTCACCACGCGGATGCGCCTTGCCCGTATGCTCGCCCGCTCGGAGAGCCTGTTCCATCCCCTCTCGGACGGGACCCTCCTGTCGTTCGGGCTTGATTCCGGCACGTTCCAACGGGTCTCGGATCTGGTGATGGAGGGCGGGCGCGCCACCCGCGTCGTCAACGTCCAGCGGGCCGGCACGCTCTCGTTCCGCTCGATCAACGGCACCGCCCTCGACGGCGCCCGCGCCTTCCGCGGCGGCGGCCATCGCGATGCGGCCGGAGGCAAGCTTCCGCAGGGGAGCGCCCATTCCCTGGCCGATGCGGTCGCGCAGGTCGAGCCGGTTCTCAACCCGCCCTCCCCCGATCCGTCGGCGAGCCCGTTCGCGGCGCTGAAGAACTGGAAGGGATAAGACGATTACGGCTGCGCCTTCAGATCCGTAGGTCGAAGGGCAGGTCGAAGAGCAACGAGTGATCGACGTAGGTGACCCGAAGGGTATGGTCGCGCGCTCCGTTCGGCAGGCTATCCTCGTCCCGGTAGCTTCGGATCATGTCCCGAGCGGCGCGGAAGGCCATGCCGCAATCGGGACAGTCCCGGGACTCGATCGCACCGATCCTTTCGCCGTTCCGGCACAGCTCGAAATGAAAGATCGTCATCCGGGCGCCGGGCTCCGAGGTGCACTCGGACGCCGTCTCTGCAAGGCTTGCGCCGCGTATCATGAATACGCGGCCATCCCCGGGGTGTATCGTGATGCCGAGGTGGGACCTAACGCCCATCGGTTCGAGAAAAGCTGGCCCACAGACTCCGCCCGGAGAGCAACATCGGGGGCGGGACCACGTGCTTCTGGCAGTTTCGGCTCTGACCGGAGTGAGCAGGATCCGCTCTCGAAGCAGATCTCAGTCGTAGCTAGATTCTCTCGATACCCGTGCGCCGAACAGAAAAACCCGCCGGCTCGCGCCGACGGGCTCTTGCAGGGGCCACGCTGCCTCGCGCGTCCCGGGAGCTACGGCCCCGACCCCGGATGGGCGGGGGAACTCGACCGGTGACCGCGCCTGTCGGCGGCCTCTATCCCTGCCGGTTGTGGTTGGGTGGCTTGTCCTGATCCGCATCGGCGGTGCGCGCGGCGGAGACGGTGCTGCCCTGATGTCTCATGGCCAACCTCCTTATCGCAGGACGGCGCTGCTGCGGCGCCGATGAAGGAAGGCTAGGACGGGTCCGGGGCGGAGCGCAAGCCCCCGTCTTGCGGTTTCTGTCGCGGCTCACGATCTGACTTTTTCATGAGGGGGAACGATGTCTTGCGCCGCCCGGCGGCGTGAAAGCGTTCGGAAAGGTTCGTCGATGCCGCTCCCGCCCCTCTCCGTTCTCGACCTCGCCCCGATCCCGGAAGGGGGCACGCCGCGCGACGCCCTCGACCGCAGCCGGGATCTCGCGCGACACGCCGAGCAACTCGGCTACCGGCGCTTCTGGCTCGCCGAACATCACAACATGACGGGGATCGCCAGCGCCGCGACCGCCCTGGTGATCGGCCATGTGGCGGCGGGCACCCAGCGCATCCGCGTCGGCGCGGGCGGCATCATGCTGCCCAACCACGCGCCGCTAACGATCGCCGAGCAGTTCGGTACGCTGGCCACCCTCTATCCCGGCCGGATCGATCTCGGCCTCGGCCGCGCCCCCGGCACCGACGGGGCGACGTTGCGGGCCCTGCGCCGCGACTACGGCGCCGCCGAGACCTTTCCGCAGGACGTGCTGGAGGTTCAGGCGCTTCTCGACGATCCGAAGCCGGGTCAGGCGGTGCGGGCGGTGCCCGGTGCCGGGACAAAGGTGCCCCTCTGGATTCTGGGTTCGAGCCTGTTCGGGGCCGAGCTCGCGGCGATGCTCGGCCTGCCCTACGCCTTCGCGTCGCATTTCGCGCCGGACGCGTTGCTGCCCGCGCTCGAGACCTATCGCGCCCGCTTCCGCCCTTCGGCCCAGCTGGCAGAGCCCTACGCGATCGTCGGCATCAACGTCGTCGCGGCGGAGAGCGAGGCGGAGGCGCGTCGCCTGTTCACCACGCCGCAGCAGGCCTTCACCAATCTCGTGCGCGGCACCCGCGGCCTGCTGCCGGCGCCGATCGACGATATCGAGGGGTACTGGACGCTGCCGGAGAAGCGGCAGGCCTCACGGATGCTGGCGCGTTCGCTGGTCGGGACCGCCGGGACGATCCGGGCCGGACTCGAGGCGCTTGCCGCCGAGACGGGCGCCGACGAGGTCATCGTCGCCAGTGCCATCCACGATCACGCGGCGCGTCTGCGCTCCTACGCGATCCTGGCCGAAGCGCATGGCGGGCTCGGCGACGGCTCCGGTGCGATCGAAGCGACGCACCGCACCGCTGCGTGAGGGGCGATCAAGCGGCGCGGGCGTGCGGGGCCGCATTGGTGTCGCGCGCCGCCGTTTTCTGGCCGAACAGCACTTGGTAGAGCGCGGCGGGGCTGTAGGCGCGGCCTTCCCCGTCGGTGATCCGCACCTCGGCCAAGCCGGTGGTGGCAAGCGAGAGGCTCTGCTCAAGGGCGCTCAGCATCGAGCCGTGCTGCCAGGAATAGACGAGCGGGGCGGCGCCGGCGGTAACGGTGAAGCTCACGATGTGATCCCGAAAATGGTGCGGCGCGGCGGGTGTCGCCGGCGTTCTGCGTGGCGTCACCCCGGCCCTGGATACGGTAAGGTTGAGCTTCGATAGTGGCTCTTGGTTGACGAAGTCTTCGCGAAAACTGATTTTTTCGGTGGCGGAAGCGCGGGCCATCCGTGGCGGGGATGTGGCGGACCGATCGCGAACCGACCCCCCGATGCCGGCGTTGCCGCACTGCACGCAGGTCCTCGGAGACGCTGCGCGCGCAATTCAATCGGAGCGGCACATCATGGAACACCGCCAGTTCGGACGCTCGGGCCTCACGGTGCCCGTCCTGAGCCTCGGCACGGGGACCTTCGGCGGCACCGACGCCTTCTTCAAGACCTGGGGCAGCACCGACGTCGCCCAGGCCAGCCGCCTGATCGACATCTGCCTGGAATCGGGGGTGAACTTCCTCGATACCGCCGACATCTATTCGAGCGGCGACTCGGAAAAGATCCTGGGCGAGGCGATCAAGGGGCGCCGCGACCGGCTCCTGATCTCGACCAAGGCGACCTTCCGCTCAGGCGACGACCCGAACGCCGTCGGCTCCTCGCGCCATCACCTGATCCGCTCCTGCGAGGCCAGCCTGAAGCGGCTGGGGACCGACCATATCGACGTCTATTTCATGCACGGCTTCGACGCGCTCACCCCCGTCGAGGAGACCCTGCGGGCGCTCGACGACCTGACCCGGTCGGGCAAGATCGGCTATATCGGCGCGTCGAATTTTTCCGGCTGGCAGCTGATGAAGGCGCTCGCCACGTCCGAGCGCTACGGGCTCGCCCGTTACGTCGTCTACCAAGGCTACTATTCCCTGATCGGGCGCCACTACGAGTGGGAGCTGATGCCGCTTGGCCTCGACCAGGGCGTCGGCCTGATGGTCTGGAGTCCGCTGGGTTGGGGCCGATTGACCGGCAAGATCCGGCGCGGACAGCCGGCCTCGTCCGGGCGCATCGCTTCCGGCGGCGCGGAGGGCGGGCCGACCGTCTCAGAAGAGTATCTCTATAGCGTGGTCGACGCCCTCGACGCCGTGGCGGAGGAGACCGGCAAGACGGTCTCGCAGGTGGCGCTGGCTTGGCTTCTGACGCGTCCGACCGTCTGCAACATCGTCATCGGTGCGCGCAACGAGGAGCAGCTGCGGCAGAATCTCGGCGCTGTCGGCTGGTCGCTCACCCCCGATCAGATCGCCCGCCTCGATGCCGCGAGCCGGGAGAACCCGGTCTACCCCTACTGGCACCAGATGGGCTTCGACGAGCGCAACCCGAAACCGACGGCGTGGTGAGGGAACAGCTTCCCTCTCACCCATCCTCCTCATCCTGAGGCGCCGCGGCAGCGGCCTCGAAGGCAGTCTCCGAGGATCGAATGATTGCCGGAGTTCTCCTTCGAGGCGGCGCTTTGCTCCGCACTCGGGAAAAGGGGGGATGGGTAGAATCGAGGCCGCTCACGGCAGCACCGGCGCGCACAACGCCTCCCCCCGCCTCGCTCCCGGCAGCGGCACCACCGCGACCTCGACGCCGTAGAGCAGCCGCAATGTGTCGGGGATCACGGTCTCCGCCGGTGGTCCCAGGCCCGCCAAGCGGCCATTATGGAGCAGGGCGACCTGATCGGCGCAGAGGAAGGCGTGGCCGGGATCGTGGGTCGAGAGCACGACGGCGATGCCGCGTTCCGACAGCCGTCGGACCTGCGCCAGCACCCGGGCCTGATTGCCGAAATCGAGGCTGGCGGTCGGCTCGTCCATCACGAGGAGGCGCGGCTCGCCCGCCAGCGCCCGGGCGATCAGGACGAGTTGGCGCTCACCGCCGCTGATCTCGGTGTAGATCCGTTCCGCGAGATGGCCGATCCCGAGCATCGTGAGTGCCCGGTCGGCCGCCGCATGGTCGGCGGCGCCGGGACTGGCGAAGGCGGCGAGCCGGCTCGCCCGGCCCATGAGTACCACCTCGCGCACCCGAAACGGAAAGAAGGCCGCATGCGCCTGCGGCACGTAGGCGATGGTTTTCGCAACGTCGCGCCGGGGCAGCGTGGTGAGGTCTCGGCCCTCCAGAACGATCTGCCCGGCGAGCGGCGGCAGCAGGCCGAGCATGGTCTTGAACAGGGTGGTCTTTCCGCCCCCATTCGGCCCGAGCAGACACAGGGCCTCGCCGGGCCGGACCGTCAGGCTGACGCCGGCGCCGACCCTGCGGGTGCCGTAGCCGAAGGCGAGTTCGCGAAGCGCGAGCATCACGCCCAGCCGCGCTTAGCGGTGGCCAGCAGCCACAGGAAGAACGGCGCGCCGACGAGGGCGGTGAGGATGCCGAGCGGCACCTCGATGGTGGCGACCGTGCGCGCCAGGAGATCGACGGCGGTGAGGTACCCGGCGCCGAGCAGGAGCGAGGCCGGCAGCAATCGCCGGAAATCCGGCCCGACGAGCAGCCGGGCGACGTGCGGCACGATCAGCCCGACCCAGCCGATCACGCCCGTCACCGAGACGGCCGCCGCGGTCACCAACGTGGCCGCAGCCACCAGCACCGGGCGGATCACGCGGGTCTCGACGCCCAGGGCCCGGGCTTCCTCATCGCCCAAGCTCATCAGGTTGACGCGCCAGCGCAGCAGCACCAGCGGGACGAGGCCGATCAGCATCGCGGGCAGGATCGCCCCGAGATCGCCCGGATTGACCGAAGCGAGGCTGCCCAGGAGCCAGAAGGTGATGGCGGGGAGCTGGTTGTAGGGATCGGCCATCACCTTCAACAGGGCGATGCCCGCTCCCAGCAGCGCCCCGACGGCGACGCCCGCCAAGACCAGTGTCAGCACCGGATCGGACGCGCCGCGCCGACGCACGGCGATCCCGACCGCGTAGACGGCGCTCACGGCAGCGAGCCCCCCCGCGAAGGCGAGTCCCTGGATCGCGGCGGCCGGGAGCGTCAGCACGATGCCAAGCACGGCCCCGAGACTCGCGCCTGCGGAGACACCGAGAATGTCGGGCGAGACCAGGGGATTGCGGAACAATCCCTGATAGGTCGCCCCGGCCGCCGCCAGCCCCGCACCGACCACGAGGGCGCCGAGCACCCGCGGCAGGCGCACCTGCAGCACCACGGTCTGCGCCGTGGCATCGACGGCTGTGGACAGCCCGAGGGCCTTGGCCAGAAGCAGCGAAAACACGTCGGCGAGGGGGACCGGGTAACGGCCGGTCCCGAGCGAGACGACGACCAGCAGGAGGAGCGCCAGGACCGGCAGGGTCGCGAGGCTCAGCCCGGCCAGGCGCCGCCGGGTCCCGCCCGGTGCCACGGCGGTGGAGGCGGCCTCGCTCATCGGCGCTTGTCCAAGGGCGCGGTGGCGCCGAGCAGAGCTTCGACCTGCGCCGGGCTCGGCTCGACATGGTAGAAGCGCCGGTAGAAGCGGGTCACGGCCTCGGCCAGCGGTTCCGGGAAGCTGTCCGGGAAGAACAGGCCGGCGAGCCAGCGTAGGCCGATGAGGCGGTTGACGCCGGGCGGCGCATCGACCCAGCCGAAGGGAAGGACCGGTGCGGCGTAGACCCGTCCGTCGCGCACGGCCTTCAATCCGCTCCAGAGGGGATCGTTGGGCAGGTTCGCCGCGAAGGCCGGGTCGAGGGCGACGATCACGTCCGGGTTCCACGCGAGCACCTGCTCCGGGGAGATTCCGGCGAGCCCGCCCATTCCCTCGGCGGTCGCCACGTTGCGCCCACCCGCTGCCTCGATGATCTCTGTGTTGATCGAGCCCGCCAGCCCCGTCTCCAGGCCGCGGGGGCCGCGCCCGTAATAGACCCGCGGCCGTCGCTCCGGCGGTACGGCGGCCACGGCCGCGGTCACCGCCGTCAGGATGCGTTCGGACTCCGCCGCGAGCGCGTCGCCTTCGGCTTGCACCCCGATCACGGCGCCGAGCGTGCGAAACGTCTCGGGCACTTTGGAAAAACTGCCGTCGAGGAGGAGATAGGGAATGCCCGTCTGCGCCTGCACCCGGTCGGCCAGCGACGCGTAGGTCGGCCCTGTGCTGCCGATATCGACGATGAGATCGGGTTTCAGCGCCAGCACCGCCTCGACATTCGCGGTGCCGCCTCGCCCGGTCAGCCGCCCGGTGGACGGAAGGGCCGCCGCGTCGGGGGTGAGGAAAGCGCGCTCCTCAGGGCTCGGCGCGCGGGGCCAGCCGATCATCTTTCGCGGCGCGAGGGTGTAGAGCAGCACCGCGGCCGGTGGGCCGGCGGCGAGCACCCGCTCGATCCGCTCCGGTACCTCGACGCGGCGCCCGGCGGCATCGGTCACCATGCGCGCGGCGGCCGGTCCGGGCCAGACGGACAGACAGGCGAGCGCGAGCAGGCAGCGCAGCAGCAACGGCATCGAGCGGAAGCCTTGTGAGATCCGACCCTCTATAGCGGGTTCGGCGTCCGCTCGAACCCCGTCCGCGCCGCGGCGTTCGGGCATGTGACCCATCCCGCGGACAATCTTCCGATGCCCGAAGCCGATCTCCGCCACCGTCACGTCCCGGTCGGCTCCTTGCAGCTCCACGTCGCGGAGGCCGGACCTGCGGACGGCCCGCCGACGATTCTGCTGCACGGCTTCCCCGAATGCTGGTTCGGCTGGCGCCGGCAGATCGGCCCGCTGGCGGCAAGCGGCCTGCGCCTCGTCGTGCCGGATCAGCGTGGCTACGGCCTCAGCGACCGGCCGCGGGGGATCGAGGCCTACCATCTCGACCGACTGGCCGGCGATGTGGTCGCGCTCGCCGAAGCCTGCGGCTTCCGATCCTTTCGCCTCGTCGGTCACGATTGGGGGGGGCTGGTGGCCTTCTGGGCCGCGAGCTTCTTTCCCGATCGGGTCGAGCGGCTCGCGATCCTCAACGCATTCCATCCGGGCATCTTCGGCCCCTATCTGCGCCGCCATCCGGGGCAGATCCTGCGCAGCGCCTATGCCGGTGCCTTCCAGCTCCCGCTGCTGCCCGAGCGTCTGCTTACCGCCCGCGACGGCTACGGATTGAGGGAGATGTTGCGGCGTTCCAGCCGCCCCGGCACGTTCACCGACGTCGATCTCGACCGCTACGCCGCCGAATGGCGCCGCCCCGGCGCGGTGACGGCGATGCTCGACTGGTACCGCGCCCTGGCTCGCCTCCCGCGCGCGCGCCAACCGCCACGGATCGCGGCGCCGACCCTGATCCTGTGGGGACGGCGCGATCCGGCGCTCCAGCCAGGCCTCGCCGAGGCGAGCCTCGACCTCTGCGAGCGAGGGCGCATCCAGTGGATCCCGGAAGCGACCCACTGGGTGCAGCACGAGGAAGCCGAGGCGGTGAACGCCGCGCTGATCGACTTTCTGCGGCGCTGAAAGGCCCCCGCCGCTTCATACCGACAAGCGGACAAAGGTGCGGAGGCGAGCCCCGGAGCCGCCTCAGAGCGTCAGCCACTCATGCCCGTCGCGGGCGAGCAACGCGTCCGCCTCCTTCGGGCCTGCGCTGCCCGCCTCGTAGAACACGACCGGCGCGTCCTTCCAGGCCTTGAGCAGCGGCTCGACCGCGGCCCAGCCCGCTTCGATGTTGTCGGCCCGCTGGAACAACGTGGCGTCGCCCATCATGCAATCGTAGAGCAGCGTCTCGTAGCCGACGGTCGGGGAGGAGGCGAAGAAGTCGCCGTAGCGGAAGCCGGTATCCACCGAGGCGATGTGCATCTGCGGCCCCGGACGCTTCACGTTCAGGGTCGTGACGGCGCCGGGATCCGGGCTGATGCGCAGGCGCATGACGTTGGGGGCCAGATCGGTCACCGCCGTGTCGCGGAACAGGCGGAAGGGCGGCGGCCGAAAATGCACCGCGATCTCGGTGTGATGCTTCGCCATGCGCTTGCCGGTGCGCAGGTAGAACGGCACGCCGGCCCATCGCCAGTTCTCGATCTGGAGTTTCAGGGCGACATAGGTCTCGGTCCGCGAATTCTTCGCGACATCCGGCTCGTCGCGATAGGCCTGCACGTCCCGCCCATCGATGCGGCCGGCGGCGTATTGCCCGCGCACCGCATCCTCCGGTTGGATCGGGCGTACCGCCTCGACGAGCTTGGCCTTTTCGCCCCGCACGGCTTCCGCGTCGAAGGAATTCGGCGGCTCCATCGCCACCATGGAGAGCAGTTGGAACAGGTGGTTCGGCACCATGTCCCTAAGTGCCCCGGTCGGCTCGTAGAAGCTGCCGCGCTCCTCGACGCCGATCGTCTCGGCGGCGGTGATCTCGACATGGCTGACATATTCGCGCCGCCAGACCGGCTCCAGCATCCCGTTGGCGAAGCGGATCGCCATGATGCTCTGAACCGTCTCCTTCCCGAGGAAATGATCGATGCGGTAGAATTGGCTCTCGTCGCCCTGCGCCAGGATCGTCCGGTTGAGCGCCTTGGCGGATTCGAGATCGGAGCCGAACGGCTTCTCGATGATGACCCGGCGGAAGGCGCCCTCCTCCTGTTTCAGCAGGCCCGCCTTGCCGAGGCCCTCGACCACCGGTCCGAAGAAGCGGGCGGCGACCGCCAAGTAGAACATGACGTTCCCGTGGAGGCGGGACGACAGCGCTTGATAGGTGGCGTCGTCGGTGAAATCCCCCTGCATCACGTGGAGGCGATCGCGCACGAAGCCCCAGTTCTCCGGGTCGATCTTGTCCGGGTGGAACTCCGCGGATGGGTCGCGGGTGAACGACTCCATCGTGTCGGACAGATCCTTGCGCCAGCCCTCGTCGGTCAGGGGATTGTGGTCGACGCCGAGGACGGAGAAGTTCCGATCCAGGAGCCCTCCGCCGGCGAGATTGTAGAGGGCCGGCATCAGAAGGCGCTTGGTCAGGTCGCCGGCCGCGCCGAACACCACCAGCGTGCAGGGCGGCGCCGGGGGGCTGACAGTTGTCCGGTCGGGCTTCTCGTCTCGGGCGTCGGCCATAAGCGGCTCCGGATCAGCCGGTGGAAATGCGACGTCAACACCCCCCACGGGACCGTGTTCCGGCAACGCTGCCCCGCTTCCCCGGCGGGCCGCCCTATTCCTCGGTGCGCAAGGCCTGCCCCCGATCGATCGGCAGGCGCGGCCCCTTCAACTCCTCGCCGGTCGGCAGGCTTCGAGCGTCCCAGCCGCCGCCGAGCGCCCGGATCAGCGACACCGCGGTGGTGAAGCGGTTGAGCCGGATCTGGAGCGCGGTGATCTCGTTGTTGATCTGCAGCGCTTGGGCCGTCACGACGGTGGTGAAGTTCTGGGTGCCGGCCCGATACTCGTTGAGCGTGATCTCGACGGCGCGGCGGGCGGAGGCCACCGCCTCGTCCTGCTTGGCCTGCTGCTGCGCCAGGATGCGCACGCCGGCCAGGCCGTTCTCGACCTCGCCGAAGGCCGTCAGCACGGTCTGGCGATAGCTCGCCACCGCCGCCTCGTAGGCGGCGCGGGCCGATTGCAGCACCGCCGCCCGGGCGCCGCCATCGAAGAACACCTGCTCGCCCGCGGCCGAGATCGCCCAGACCCGGTTGGCCGCCGAGAACACGCCGTTGCTGGTCAGGCCCGACACGCCGCCCGAGGCCGAGAGCGTCACCGTCGGATAGAAGGCCGACACCGCGACTCCGATCTGTTCGCTTTGCGACTGAACCAGCCGCTCGGCCTGAGCGATGTCGGGGCGCCGCTCCAGGAGGTCCGAGGGAATGCCGACCGGGACGCTGGGCGGGCGCACCGGGAGGGGCGAGAACGGTAGGTTGAGCTCGGAGGGTGGACGTCCGGTCAGGATCGCCACCGCGTGCTCGAAGGTGGCGCGCTGGAGATCGACGGCGATCAGCGTCGCCTGCGTCGTCTGAACTTGCGTCTGCGCGGTGATGACGTCGGAGCGCGCCGCCACGCCGGCATTGTACTGGTTCTCCGCGATGGCGAGGCTCTTCTTGAACCCCTCGACATTCTCCTGCAGCACGCGCTTGAGCGCATCGTAGTAGCGCATCTGCAGGTAGGAGGTGGCGAGCTCGGCCTGCAGGCTGAGGCGCACCAGGGCGAGATCGGCGGCGGAGGCCTGGGCGGCCGCGACGTCGCTCTCGATCTGGCGGCGGATGCCGCCGAACAAGTCGAGTTCCCAGCTCGCCTGCCCCTGAAGCGAGACGGTGGTGCGCTCGGTGCCCAAGGTGCGCGAGCGCGTGATGCTCGGGGCGCCGATCACCGTAGGAAACAGGGCGGCGCGCGCCTGCGCCACGAGGGAGCGGGATTGATCGTAGAGGGCGATCTGTGCGCGCAGGTTCTGGTTGTCGACGTCGATCGCGCGGATCAGCCGGTCGAGGGTGGGGTCGTTGAAGACCCGCCACCAATCGCCGCGCTCGGAGGCATCGCTCGGGCGCGCCGTGCGCCAGCCCTTCTTGGACTGAACGTAGGCAAGGCTGTCCTCGCGGAGGCCGCCCTGCTTGAAGCCGAGCGGGGTCTCGACCGAGGGCCGGGTGTAGTCGGGACCGACCAGACAGCCGGAGGTGGACAGGGCCAGGGCAGCGACGCCCAAGAACCGCGCGCGCGCGAAAACCCTCTCGTTGAGGCGGGAGGGGATGGCTCGCGACGCGGGTCGCCTGAGCGCAGCGGCCTTGTCGGACGCTTCGCTACCTGTCCCGCCGGCACGGCGGGCGCCCTCCCCCACCCAAATCGAGCCGGCTCGACTTGGGCACCGACCTGCGGAACGCGGGCAAGCCCGAGATCCGTCGGCGGGAGCGTTATTGTCGTCCGCATGCGTCACGTTCGAGACATCCATCACTCGGCCGGCATCGCCGCCGCCCCGCCCCGGCGGCGACGTTTCGCCCAGAGCCGGAGACGGTCGAGATACAGGTAGACGACCGGCGTCGTGTAGAGGGTCAGGATCTGGCTGACGATCAGGCCGCCGACGATGGCGATGCCGAGCGGCCGGCGCAGCTCCGCCCCTTCGCCGCCCGCGATGATGAGCGGGGCGGCGCCGAGCAAGGCCGCCACCGTCGTCATCATGATCGGGCGGAAACGCAGGATGCAGGCTTCGAAGATCGCCTCGCCGGGCGGCAGGCCTCGGTTGCGTTCGGCGTCGAGGGCGAAATCGATCATCAGGATCGCGTTCTTCTTGACGATGCCGATGAGCAGGAACACCGCGATCAGCGCGATGATCGTGAATTCGGTGCCGGTGGAGAGCAGCGCGACGATCGCCCCGATGCCGGCGGAGGGCAGCGTCGAGAGGATCGTCAGGGGGTGGACGTAGCTCTCGTAGAGGATGCCGAGCACCGCGTAGACGGCCAGCAGCGCCGCCAGGATCAGCAGCGGCTGGCGCGAGGAGGATTCCTGGAAGCTCTTGGCGGTGCCGGCGAACTCGCCGTGGATGGTCTGGGGCAGTTGCAGCTCGGCCATGGTCTTCTCGATGACCGCGGTGGCATCCCCGAGGCTCTTGCCCGGCACGAGGTTGAACGAGATCGTCGTCGCCACGAACAGGCCCTGATGGGCCACCTGCACCGGCGCGCTGCCGGTCTCGAACCGGGCGAAAGCCGACAGCGGCACCATGGTTTCCTTGGCGCTCGATACCGGCGCGCTCGACGACGCGCCGCCCTTGCTCGCCGCGATGGCATTGCCGGCGGCGTTGCGCGCGGAATCGGCGGCGATGCTCGCCGCAGTCGGCGTCGAGCCGGAGGTGGTGGCGGCCTGTGCGGTCGCGGCGTCCTGCGTGGTCGCCGAGACGGTGCCGGCGACGGCGTTGGTCGTGGCCGAGCCCCGCGCTTTTCCCCCGGTGGTCGAGACGTAGATCGTCTTCAGGACCTCCGGGTTCTGCAGGTATCGCGGCGCGATCTCCATCACCACGTGGTACTGGTTGAGGGGGTTGTAGATCGTCGAGACCTGACGCTGGCCGAAGGCGTCGTAGAGGGTGTTGTCGATCTGATCCGGGGTGATGCCGTAGCGGAAGGCCGTCGGCCTGTCGATGACGAGGCGGCTCTCCAGTCCACCTTCCTGTTGATCGGAGGTGACGTCGGCGAAGATGTCGGTGCGCTTCTGCAGCGCCTGGAGGAGCTGCGGCGCGGCGGCGTAGAGTTCGGCGGCTGTGTCGCCCTGGAGGGTGTACTGGAACTGGGCGAAGCTCTGGCGCCCGCCCATCTTCAGGTCCTGGCGCGGGAACAGGTAGAGGCGGGCGCCGGGCACCTGGGCGAGCTTGGGCCGCAGCCGCGCCATCACTTTCTCGATGGGATCGCGCTGGCCGAGGGGTTTCAAGCCGACGAACACGTTGGCCGAATTGGTGCCGCGCCCGCCCGTGAAGCCGACGATGCTCTCCACGGCCGGATCGGCCTGCACGATGGCGCTCGCCTGTTCCAGCTTCTGCTTCATCGCCTGGAACGAGATGCGCTGGTCGGCCTGGATGCCGCCCATGAGCTGGCCGGTATCCTGATCGGGGAAGAACCCCTTCGGCACGATGACGTAACCGTAGACCGTGAGCCCGATCGCCGCGAACACGCTCAGCGCCGTGATGCGCCGGTGGTGGAGCGCGAGGCGCAGGGTCCGCTCGTAGCCCCGCAGCACCCGGTCGAAGCCGCCCTCCAGGATGCGCAGGAACAGGTTGGGGCGCTTGCCCCGGTGCTGCTCGGCCGCGGGCCGGAGCAGCAGCGCGCACATCATCGGTGTCGTCGTCAGCGACAGCACCAGCGAGACGAGGATCGCCAGTGACAGCGTTACGGCGAATTCCTGGAACAGGCGTCCGACGATGCCGCCCATCAGCAGGATCGGCAGGAACACGGCAATGAGCGACAGGCTCATCGAGACGACGGTGAAGCCGACCTCGCGGGCGCCGACCAAAGCCGCCTCGACCCGCGGCTTGCCCATCTCGATGTGGCGCTGGATGTTCTCCAGCACGACGATGGCATCGTCCACGACGAAGCCGGTCGCGATGATGAGCGCCATCAGCGAGAGGATGTCGAGGGAGTAGTCGAGCATCCACATCGCCGCGAAAGTGCCGACGATGGAGATCGGCACGGCCACCGCCGGGATCAGCGTGGCCCGCCACGAACGCAGGAACACGTAGGTCACGAACACCACGAGGACGATCGCGATGAGCAGCGTCTCCTCGGTGGTGGCGAGCGAGGAGCGGATCGTGGCGGAGCGGTCGCCGGAGATGTCGAGGTCGATATCGCCGGGAAGAGCGGCCTTCACCTGCGGGATCGCCGCGCGCACCCGCGCCACCGTCTCGACGACGTTCGAGCCCGGCTGCTTGTAGATGAACAGGATCACGCCCGGCTTGCCGTCGACGAGGCCGAGATTGCGCTTGTCCTCGACGGAATCGACCACCTCGCCGACATCGGACAGGCGCACCGCCGCGCCGTTGCGATAGGCCACGACGATGTCGCGGTAGTCGCTGGCCTGCCGGCCCTGATCGTTGGCGTAGAGCTGGTAGCGGCGATCCCCCGCGACGATGTCGCCCTTGGGCGAGTTGGCGTTGGCCGAGGCCAGCCCCGCGCGGATGCCCTCCAGGCCGATGCCGTAGTGGAACAGGGCGGTCGGATCGAGCTCGACCCGGACCGCCGGCAGCGAGGAGCCGCCGATATCGACATTGCCGACCCCCTCGATCTGGCTCATCCGCTGCTGCACGATGGTCGCGGCGGAATCGTAGAGCTGCCCGGGCGTGAGCGTGTCCGAGGTCAGCCCCAGGATCAGGATCGGCGAATCGGCGGGGTTGAACTTGCGGTAGGTCGGGTTGGTACGCAGCGAGGTCGGCAGATCGGCCCGCGCGGCGTTGATCGCCGCCTGCACGTCCCGGGCGGCGCCGTCGATGTCGCGGTTGAGCCCGAACAGCAGGATGATCCGGACGCTGCCTTGCGAACTCGTCGAGGTCATCTCGTTGACGTCGGCGATGACGCCGAGCCGCCGCTCCAGCGGCGCGGCGACCGTGGTCGCCATGGTCTCCGGCGAGGCGCCGGCCATCTGCGCCTGGACGAGGATGACCGGGAAATCGACCTGGGGCAGCGGCGCGACGGGCAGGCGCACATAGGCGAACAGCCCGGCGAGCAGCAGGCCGATCGTCAGCAGCGTGGTCGCCACTGGGCGGCGGATGAAGGGTTCGGAGAGGTTCATGACCGCCCTCTCCGGCAGGCACCGCCCTCACCTCGAAATGGATGGGTCTGGTCGTCGCACGAGCGAGGATCCGGAGAGGGGATGCGCGCCAGCCCGGGTGCGACTCGTCTCACGGCACCGCCTCGCCCGGCGTCAGGCGGCTTCCGCCCTCCCGCCGTCCGGTGATGCGCCGCTCCAGCCGGTCGAAGGCGAGATAGATCACCGGTGTCGTGAACAGAGTCAGCACCTGGCTGACGATCAGGCCGCCCGCGATGACGATCCCGAGCGGCTGGCGCAGTTCCGAGCCGACGCCGGATCCGAGGATCATCGGCACCGCCGCGAAGAGGGCGGCGAGCGTCGTCATCAGGATCGGGCGGAAGCGGAGCAGGCAGGCCTCGTAGATCGCGTCGCGGGGCGCCTTGGCCTCCTCGCGCTCCGCCTGGAGCGCGAAATCGATCATCATGATCGCGTTCTTCTTCACGATGCCGATCAGGAGCACGATGCCGATGATCGCGATGATGTCGAGGGACAGCCCGAACCACATCAGCCCGAGCAGCGCGCCGATGCCCGCGGAGGGCAGGGTCGAGAGGATGGTGATCGGGTGGATGAAGCTCTCGTAGAGAACGCCGAGCACGATGTAGACGGTGACGATCGCGGCGCAGACGAGGAACAGCTCGTTCGAGAGTGCGGTCTCGAAGGCGAAGACCGAGCCCTGCGGCACCACGTTGAAGCTCGCCGGCAGCTTGATGTCCTGACGGGCGGTCTCCAGCGCCTCCACCGCCTGCCCTAGGGCGACGCCGGGTGCCAAGTTGAACGACACCGTGGTGGCCGGGAACTGGCCGAGATGGCCGATGAGGAGCGGCGCGCGCCGTTCCTCGACCTTGGCCACCGCCGAGAGCGGCACCTGCCCGGAGGGCGCGGTCGAGGACGGCAGGTAGAGATTGTCGAGGGAGTCGAGGGAGGTGTGGAGCGCCGGGTCGGCCTCGAGGATCACCCGGTACTGGTTCGACTGCGTGAAGATCGTCGAGACGATGCGCTGGCCGAAGGCATCGTAGAGCACGTTGTCGATCGTCGCGGGCGTGATGCCGTAGCGGCCCGCGGTCGGCCGATCGATCGTGACGTAGGCCGCGAGTCCGTTGCCCTGGTAGTCGCTGGTGACGTCGGCCAGGTACGGCGAGCGGCGCAGCGCCTCGACGTAGCGCGGCACCCAGGTCTCGAAATCGGTCAGGTTCGGGTTCTCGAGGATCACCTGATACTGCGTCGCCGAAACCGCGGTATCGATCGTCAGATCCTGCACCGGCTGCATGTAGAGCCGCACGCCGGGGACGTTCGCGGTGGCCGCAGTGAGGCGGCGGATGATGGCGCTGGCATCCGCTGCCCGCTGCTCCTTCGGCTTCAGGTTGATGAGGAAGCGGCCGGAATTGAGCGTCACGTTCTGGCCGTCGACGCCGATGAACGAGGACAGGCTCGCCACGTCCGGGTCCTGGAGCACCACGTCGGCCAGCGCCTGCTGGCGCTCCGCCATGGCTTCGTAGGACACGCTCTGATCGGCTTGGGAGATGCCCTGGATCACCCCCGTATCCTGCACCGGAAAGAAGCCCTTCGGGATGACGACGAAGAGGTAGGCGGTCAGCGCGACGGTCCCGAGCGTCACCAGAAGCGTCAGGCCCTGATGGGCGAGCACGACGCGCAGGCAACGGCCGTAGAGGGCGATGACCCCGTCGTTGAGGCGCCGGCCGAAACGGGCAAGAGCGCCTTCGCGGCGGGCGACCGGGCTGTCGGCGCCATGGGCGACGGGCTTGAGGAGCCGGGCGCACAGCATCGGCACCAGGGTCAGCGAGACGACGGCCGAGATCACGATGGTGGCCGCGAGCGTGATGGCGAACTCGCGAAACAGCCGCCCAACCACATCGGCCATGAACAGCAGCGGGATCAGCACGGCGATCAGCGAGACGGTGAGCGAGATGATGGTGAAGCCGATCTCGCGGGAGCCCTTCAGCGCCGCCTCGAACGGATCGTCGCCCTCCTCGACGTGACGGGCGATATTCTCGATCACCACGATGGCATCGTCGACCACGAAGCCCGTGGCGATGGTGAGCGCCATCAGGGAGAGGTTGTCGAGCGAGAAGCCCCAGGCATCCATCGCGGCCAGCGCGCCGATGAGCGAGAGCGGCACCGACAGGCTCGGGATCAGCGTCGCCGAGAAGCTGCGCAGGAACAGGAAGATCACCATCACGACGAGGGCGATGGCGAGCATCAGCTCGAATTGCACATCGTGGACCGAGGCGCGGATCGTCACCGTGCGGTCGGTCAGCGTCGCGATCGAGACCGCCGCCGGCATCGTCGATTGGAGCTGGGGCAGCAGCTTCTTGATGCGGTCGACGGTGTCGATGACGTTGGCGCCGGGCTGGCGCTGGATGTTGAGGATGACCGCGGGCGTGCGGTCGGCCCATGCGCCGAGGCGGGTGTTCTCGGGGGCATCGACCACGTCGGCGACGTCCGTGAGATGCACCGGGGCGCCGTTGCGATAGGCGATGATCGAGTTCGCGTAGACGGACGGGTCGCGGACCTGATCGTTGGCGTTGATGGCGTAGGACTGGGTCGGCCCGTCGATATTGCCCTTGGGCGTGTTGACGTTGAGATTGGCGATGGTGGTGCGCAGATCGTCGATGTTGAGCCCGTAGGCGGCCAGCGCCCGCGAGTTGAACCGCACCCGCACCGCCGGCCGCTGGCCGCCGCCCATGCTGACGAGGCCGACGCCCGCCACTTGACTGATTTTCTGCGCCAGACGCGTTTCCGCCAAGTCCCTGACTTGCGTGAGCGGGATCGTCGTCGAGGTCAGCGCCAGCGTCAGCACCGGCGCGTCGGCGGGATTCACCTTGGCGTAGATCGGCGGCGCGGGCAGGTCGGACGGCAGCAGGTTGCCCGCCGCGTTGATCGCCGCCTGGACGGATTGCTCGGCGATGTCGAGGGGGATGTCGAGATTGAACTGAAGCGTGATGACGCTGGCCCCCGCCGAACTCTGCGAGGACATCTGGTTGAGATTGGCCATCTGGCCGAATTGCCGCTCCAGCGGCGCGGTCACGGCCGAGGTCATCACTTCGGGGCTCGCCCCGGGATAGAAGGACTGGACCTGGATCGTCGGGTAATCGACGGCGGGCAGCGCGGAGACCGGCAGGTTCAGGTATGACACCGCGCCGACGATCAGGATCGCCAGCATCATCAGCGTCGTGGCGACCGGGCGCAGGATGAAGAGGCGGGAGGGATTCATGGGCGCTGCCTCCGAACCCAGTCCCCCCTCTCGCCTGCTCCGCAGGCTCCCTCCCCCGCGCAGGCGGGCGTGTGTTTGCGCGCGCGCACCGACGTGCCCATCACTGCTGCCGCCTGCGGCCTCGGCGCTCGCCGCTGCTCTCGGTCGCGCCGGTCTCGTTCGGCGGGGTGCCGGCGGCGGGCGTGGCCGGGGCACCGGGCGCGGCCGAACCGGCGGTCCCGCCCGGTGCCCCCGAGGCAGGGGCTCCGGCCTGCGGGCCGGCGGCGTGGCCGACGACGCGCACCGACGCCCCCTCCCGCAGGCGGTCGGTCCCGTCGGTGACGACGCGGTCGCCGGGATTGAGGCCGGACAGCACCACGGTACGGGTCCCGTCGGTCTCGCCGGTCTTGATCGGGCGGACCGTGACCTTGTCGTCGCCGTCCATCAGGTAGACGTAGGTGCCGGGCGTCCCGCGCAGGATCGCGGCATTGGGCACCAGGGCCGCGTTCTCGATCGTCTCGACGGTGAGACGGGCATTCACGAACTGGTTCGGGAACAGCTCGTCGTCGGCATTGTCGAACAGCGCGCGCAGCTTCACCGTTCCGGTCGTGACGTCGATCTGGTTGTCGACGGTATCGAGCTTGCCCGTGGCGATCTCGTGCTGATCGCCGCGGTCATAGGCTCGGACGGTGAGTTTGGCCCCCTGCCGCAAGCGGCGCATGACCCGCGCTACGTCATCCTCGGGAAGCGTGAAGACCACCGAGATCGGATGGAGCTGCGTCACCACCACGATATTGGTCGAGCCGGCCGTGACGTAATTGCCGAGATCGACCTGCCGCAGGCCGACCCGGCCCTCCACCGGGGAGACGATGCGGGCATAGGTAAGGTTGAGACGCTGCTGATCGACCAATGCCTGATCGGCGGCGACCGTGCCCTCGTTCTGCTTCACCAGCGCGCCCTGGGTGTCGACGTTCTGCTTGGAGATCGAATCCTGGCGGTTCAGCGTCTGGTAGCGTTGGAGATCGAGCTTCGAATTCTGCAGGAGCGCCTGATCGCGGGCGAGCTGGCCCTGATACTGGGCGAGCAGCGCCTCGTAGGGGCGCGGATCGATCTGGGCGAGGAAGTCGCCTTCCTTCACCGTCTGGCCCTCGCGATAGCCGATCTTGGTGAGGTAGCCGCTGATCTGGGAGCGCACGGTGACGGTGGCCAGCGGCGTCACCGTGCCGAGGCCCTGGAGCACGACCGGCATGTCGCCGGTCACGATCGGCGCGACGCCGACGGCTTGCTTCATATCGGCCGGGCGCCCGGGGCGACCTGTGGCGGCAGGCGCAGTCGCCGCCGATGGTTCGGCGGGTTGCTTGCGCGCCTCGTAGCTGCGGTGGGCAACGGCGCCCGCGCCGCCGAGTGCCAGAAGCACGAGCATCCAGCGCCCGAACCGGCGTTGCCGTCGGACCGGGGTCGCCGGACGCGTCGGTATCTCCGGCGCCGGGGCCTCCGGATACTGGCGGGCCGTCTCCGTGCGGATCGGCGAACTCTCGTTCATCCCTCAAGACTCGTCGGCGAATGGAGCGACACGGCGCGGCACGACTGCCCTCCCCGACCGAACATAGCGAGAATCCGGCCTATGGATGCAGCAGCGGGTTGCCGCATCCCCTGAGAATGTACGGCTGCGGCGCTGATCGATCCTCGGCGGGCAATACGGTCTCTCTAGGGCGCCGACGTTTCCGGCTTATTGCTGACCTGCGCTCCGTCCTGCGACCAGTAGAGGTGCATGACCTGCCGGAACCCGTCATCCGCCGGTGTCACCGGTACGGCCGCCCGCAGCGCCAGGCCGGCGATTCCCGTGCCGAGAGCGAGCAGCAGGCACGTGACGAGGCGCATGACCATTCCCCAGAGAGTCGAGGCACTGCCGGATCCGGTGTGGATCATGGGCGGGGAGCGGACATGAAAAAGGCCGCCGTGTCGAGCGGCGGCCTCTTCAAGCGACCGGACTGGCCGACCACACCGGAGAAACGAGGGGGCGAAGTTCCTCAAGCGCGGCGACCAGTCCGACCGTGGACAGACCATGACTTCACGGATGACGATCGTCAACATTCGTCAGCCGTCGAGACGCCCGTCCCGTTCGGTTTTCGTCACACTATCATCAAGTCATGTGCGTGAACGCACGCGATCCGATGGAATTCGGCTGCTTCATCGAAGATTTGATCGATGAGACCCTTGTCTTGTGAAGTTCGAGCTGCAGCACGGGCAAGTCATTACCCGCCCCTGTTGCATGGGGCGGCGCATAGGGTGAGGCGCTTGGATGGCCTGCCGGGATCTGCCAGGGATAACGAAGAGGCCCTGAAACGGGCTTTGCGACAATCCATGATCCGGTGACCCCAACGCCGGTGGCGGGGCCACGATGACACGGCATGACTGCGTTCGAGAGATGACGTCCCGCTTCAATCCCGTCTTCGCCACATTGCCCGAGACCGTGTTCGAGAGAATGTCGGGCCTCGCCCGGCGCCATGGGGCGATCAATCTCGGCCAGGGTTTCCCGGATGGCCAGGGACCGGACGATATCCGCGCCGCCGCGGCGGCTGCACTCGAGACGGTCAGCAATCAATATCCGCCGATGATGGGGCTCGCCTCGCTCCGTCGGGCCGTGGCGGCGCATTACCGGCACCACCAGAGTCTCGATCTCGATCCCGAGCACGAGGTGATGGTGACCTCCGGCGCTACGGAGGCCCTGGCCGGCGCCCTGATGGCCCTGGTGCGACCGGGCGACGAGGTCGTGCTGTTCGAGCCGATGTACGACGCCTACCTGCCGCTGGTGCGCCGGGCCGGCGGTGTGCCGCGCTTCGTCACCCTCAAGCCTCCCCGGTTCGGCCTGGACGAAGCGGCGCTCGCCGAAGCCTTCTCCGAGCGGACGCGGGTCGTTCTCCTCAACAACCCGCTCAACCCGAGTGCGACGGTGTTTTCGCGGGAGGATCTCGCCCTGCTGGCCGATTTTTGCCACCGCTTCGACGCGGTCGCCGTCTGCGACGAGGTCTGGGAGCACGTGGTGTTCGACGGCCGCCATCACATTCCGCTGATGGGCCTGCCGGGGATGCGGGAGCGCACGGTCAAGATCGGCTCGGCCGGTAAGATCTTCTCGCTCACCGGCTGGAAGGTCGGCTTCGTCATGGCGGCGGAGCCGCTGATGCGCGGGCTATCGCGGGCGCATCAATTCCTCACCTTCACGACGCCACCAAACCTGCAGGAGGCGGTCGCCTACGGGATGGGGAAGGACGACACCTATTTCGAGGAGATGCGCGCCGGGCTCGGTCGCTCCCGCGATCGGCTGGCGGCAGGACTGGTGCGACTCGGCTTCACCGTGCTGCCGAGCGCCGGAACCTACTTTCTATCGATCGATCTCGGCGACGGTCCGGAGGACGATACGCAGTTCTGCGAACGCATGGTGCGCGAGCACGGCGTCGCGGCCATCCCGGTCAGCGCCTTCTACGAGCAGGGCGCGGTGCGCAGCCTCGTGCGCCTGTGCTTCGCCAAGACCGATGCGACCCTCGACGCCGCGCTCGACCGCTTGGCGGGAATGAAGCGAGCACGGTGAGCGAAACCGGTTTCCCGCTTCCTTGTCGAAGCCGAGGGGCGGGGCCACATCCTCGCCATGACCACGCGCGTCGACACTCCCCACACCATCGTCCGCGAGCCTGCGGGCGCGGCGCAGATGCGCCGTCTCACCGACACGAGCCCGGAGACCAGCCTCCTGCGCTTGGAGCAGCTCGCTCATCTCATGGACTCGGCCTTCGTCGTGCCGGGCATCAATCGTCGCGTCGGCCTCGATGCCGTGATCGGACTGGTTCCGATCGTCGGTGACATCGCCGGAATGGCGATCGCGTCCTACATCGTCTACGAGGCGAGACGGCTCGGCGCGCCGCGATGGCTCGTCTGGCGCATGATGGCGAATGTCGCCCTGGACGGCGCGATCGGCACGGTGCCGCTGGCCGGCGACCTGCTCGACGCCGCCTTCAAGGCGAACCGTCGCAACGTCGCTCTCCTGCGTCGCCATCTGGAGCGCAAGGGTGGGCTGCGGCCGAGCGAGATCGAGGGCAAGGCCGTTCGGCTCGACTGAGTCGGTCATCGGCCGCCCTTCAGGAAGGGTGAGTCGATGAACGAAGTCCTGCGACCCGAGCCCGATGCGGTGCCCGTCACCGCGCCGGGCAACGCGCCGCAGATGCAGCCTCTCCCACGGGACCCGCTGACGGAGCGCCGTCGGAGTCTCTCGCCGCTCAACCGGCGTCGCCTCGCCAATTTTCGCGCCAACCGCCGTGGCTACTGGTCGGCGCTCATCTTCGCGCTGCTGTTCGTCGTCAGCCTCTTCGCCGAGCTGATCGCCAACGATCGCCCGATCGTCATGCAGTACAAGGGCGAATGGCTGTTTCCCGTCCTGGTCGATTATCCGGACGAGAAGTTCGGCGGCTTCCTGGCCCAGACCGATTACCGCGCACCGGAAACGCGGCAGGAGATCGAGGCCAATGGCTGGGTGCTGTGGCCGCCGATTCCGTATTCCTACAACACCTTCATGAGCGATCTGCCGACGCCGTCGCCTTCGCCGCCCACTTGGACGCTGTCCGACGATCAATGTAGACCGGTTGCCGAACGGGCTGGGAAGAAGGTGGAGGGGCGCGAACTCGGCTGTCGCGATATCGAGTGGCATTGGCTCGGTACCGACAACGCGTCCCGCGACGTTCTTGCCCGCGTGATCTACGGCTTCCGCATCTCAGTGCTGTTCGGCCTCGTCCTGGCCAGCCTGTCTTCGGTCATCGGCGTGGTCGCGGGTGCCGTGCAAGGCTATTTCGGTGGGTGGACCGACCTGATCTTCCAGCGCGTCATCGAGATCTGGAGCGCGATTCCGACGCTCTACCTCATCATCATCATGTCGGCCTTCCTCGTGCCGAGCTTCTTCACCCTGCTCGCGATCCTGACGCTGTTCGCCTGGACGGCGCTGGTCGGCGTCGTGCGGGCGGAGTTTTTGCGCGCGCGGAACTTCGAGTATGTCCGCGCGGCGCGCGCGCTGGGGCTCTCCAACATCCGCATCATGACGCGCCACCTTTTGCCCAATGCCATGGTGGCGACGCTGACCTTTCTGCCGTTCATCCTCAACGGCTCGATCACGACGCTGACATCCCTCGATTTTCTCGGCTTCGGCCTGCCACCGGGCTCGCCCTCCCTCGGGGAGCTGCTGGCGCAGGGCAAGGACAACATCAACGCGCCCTGGCTCGGGCTCACTGGCTTCTTCGTGGTCGCGGCGATGTTGAGCCTTCTGGTCTTCGCAGGCGAAGCGGTCCGTGATGCCTTCGATCCGCGGAAAACCTTCGGATGATGGGTTGAGACGGCGGCGGCGGGATCCGCCTCCCCTTCATACCAGGCCCGACCGGTCGCCGAGGTGTTTTCGCGTTACCCCCAATTGTCCCTTTCGCTGCTACGGCTCTGCCTCAGGTGACCGCAGGGCGGTGGGAACGAGGCCGGATGCCGACTGCGATCTGAGGGCCAAGTGCCCGCATACGAACAGAGTGTCCGTGGGCCCCGAGCGCCCTCCCCTGCCCTCCCGGATCGCCGCACCGCGTCGCTGGCACTGGACCGGCAAAAGCCCGCCGGAACCGCTCAACCCGGTGTCGGGCCGTCCCAGCATGACGATCCATGCCCCTGAACGCGCCAAGGCCCGCGCTGTTGGGGGCGCGGGCCTTGGCGGATCGGTTCGGTGGTTGTGATGTGTTTGGTTGCGGGGGCTGGATTTGA
>NZ_BPRE01000027.1 GCF_022179765.1 Methylorubrum suomiense
GCATGCGGGCGATGGTGCTTTTGCCAACGCCGCCTTTCTGCCCAAGCACGCTGATGATGTAAGGGTCTGCCATGATTTGCCTTTTCCTTTCTCGACGCTCCTACGCTCGTATGGTCGTACGTACGTATGGGTGTATGAGCCGCGTTCTGTAGGGTCGTACATACCGCGCTTCGGTGGTTCGTACGGTTTCACACTTCACGGCCGCGGTGAAGTCTTAGCGATGCGGCAGCACCGTCGATGAGACCACTTCACGGGCCCAGTGTGCTCAGAAAGATACGAACCGCGGGATGTACATACCTACTCTTGTAGGTTCGTACGTACGTACGTCGGTACGAACGCGCTACAGGATCGCCGTCAGCGCCGGATCGACCTGGCTGTTGACGATGATCATCTGCGGTGGGCAGACGGCTAGGAAGCGGCTGTGTGTTGCCGTCCAAAGCGCAGCCTGGGGTGACAGCCACTGCGTCAGGGTCTCGATCTCCTGATAGGCGTTCAGGAGGTTGAGCTGCACAATCGGCTCGTAATGGGCGATCCGGTTCCGCAGACCGCGCACGTCATCGAGCTGGCCGGACACGCTCCGGCGGTGGATCCCCTGAGCGCCTACGAAGATCGGCCGCAGATGCTGCCAGAGGTGATGCTGGTGGCGGTTAAACATGCCGGTCCAGAAGCCCAGGCTGAGTTCGGCCACCACGTGCCCCCGGGTCAGACCCGTACCGAGCGAAGCAAGCTTGCGATGGGCATCCTGGACCTTGCGCTGCAGGGGCACATGGCGGACCACCGCGGGATCGTTGAACCAGTTCGAGGTTAACTGGGCACTCAGCGCATCGTCCACGCGGTTGCGCAGCACGATCTCCAGGGTGTGCAAGGGTGTGTAGAAAGCCTCGGCCAGAGCGACGTTGCGGGCGTAGAGCCGGTGGGCCAACGCGGCATCGTTGTTGGCCCAAGCCAGATAGCGGGCGAAGCGGGCCGGCGCGACCGTATCAACGAACGTGCTCATCCCCTCAAACAACCCCCTTGAACTTTTCAGCCAGTTGACCCATTATATTTGGGTAAGCCCCGGCTGGTCCCTGCTCTGCATACCTCCGGGGTAAGCTTTTTCTATCGTTTAAGCAAATATTCTTCTGCAGTCTGCTCAACCGACTGGCGCCCTGTTCACGAGAAAGCCGCCCGTAAAGGAGCGGCTTTTAATGTATCTGGGCCAGGAATTTCACTCAGAATAGTCGGCAGTTTAATCATCTGCAAAGCGTCGCGCCCATCCTGTGGAACAGGATCAATTAAAGCTGTGGGAACCGAGGAACTGATCGCTTTGATCTTCTTGGTTTTGGCGGATTAGATTGTTTTGAGAAATAAATCGGGTTCTGGATGCTATAATTTGTGTCCAGGTGATTTAAAAAACCTCCGCCCAGAAACTGGATGGAGGCATATCGAAAGCTGCTCAGGGCAGCGGCAGAGGACGCATCGCACGAAGCGCCTCAAGAGCACCACGGGTCCAGTCCTTGCGCAGGTACGCACTGTCGTACCAGCGGGCCAGCCAGCGGTTGTTCATGCATTCATCGTAAGTGTAGCGCATAACTAACCTCACAGGGGAAAAGTGATGGAGTGGTTTTCTCCTCTCTATAAATCATTCCCGTAGGGTTATCTGACAGATATACTTCTGCTCACCTGCTCAAAACCGGTCCCCTAGCAACCTTATGCGTATGGCGATAAACCACCTGAACGCACTGTTTTGGGTCGGGGGCAAGGTGTGGCTCAAGCACGCTGGGTGGCAGACGCAATCGATGTCTTGGAGGAACGTGGATGCCAATTAGAAATTACAGATAAAAACCATTACAAAATCTATATCTACTACCAAGGCAGGAAGCTGCCAAAGCCATGGATAGCCCCCAAAACGCCAAGTGATTATAGATCGCAAAAGAACTCGATTGCTGGCCTTAAAAGATTGCTGCGCGAGGAGGGGATCGAACCGCCGCAGTTCCGTTACAGGGGCGATCAACCCGATACGGATTGGGCACGCTTGTGGGACATCATCGATGAGGCAGAAGCCTCTGATCCGTCTCAGGAGTAGCCGTCCGTGAGTGACCAGGCAGCGCCAGCATATGCACGCAAGGTTGCGCTGATTATCGGCAACAACGACTATCGGTATCTGCCGAAACTGCGTAATGCTGTCAACGACGCACGTCTTCTGGCTAATCGTTTAAGTTCTGCTGACTACGAGATTGAGCTTTGCGAGAATATTAGGCTGACCGAGTTCAACCGCGCTCTGAAGATATTTAGATCCAAACTTGTATCTGGCAGCCTTGGGGTACTTTGGTATTCAGGCCATGGCGTCCAAAGTGGCGGGCGCAATTATTTGATCCCAGTTAATGCCGAACTCTATGCACATAATGACCTGCATGGTCAGTCCATTTCCCTTACGGATACTCTCGATCGCTTTGATCGCACGTCACACAATGCCTTGCTCGTCTTTATCGACGCCTGCCGACGAGATCTGTTTTTGGAGAATAATACGCGGGATATAACCTCTGCAACGGGCCTAAACCTGGCTCATACGCGAACACCTCAAGGGACATACATCGTCTATTCTGCCGGCAGCAACCAAGCTGCCTTAGACTCACTGGGCAGAGGTGATGACAGCCCGAATGGTCTCTTTGCCAGAGAGCTTATCCCACGCATGACTGAGCCTGGCGTGGACGTTGAAACAGCCTTCAAACAGGCAAGGCGGGTCGTTAGAGAATGCGCAAGATCCATCGGAAAGGAACAGGATCCGGCGTACTACAATGAATTATCTGACGACGTTTGCTTGATCGAAGCAAAGATAGCATGTTCGGGTAATGCATCCGCTTCACCAACAAACGCGGTTGAACCTGATACGATAAATGGCAGCTCTCCTGCGGACGGCTCACTTCCTTCCGAAGCTCCTACCGTACTGATCCGCTCCCCAAAATGGCTCGATAAGCCGTTTATATCTGACACAAAATCCCCGCGAGAGGCTATTGCAAGTCACACAGATACGCGCTCATGGGCTACCTGGGCTAATGAGAAATTGTATAGCTATCTTATAAACAACAGGATCGCGGATGTCGCAAAAATCCAGCATCCGTCAAAGCTCATCGCCAAGCGTGTCGTTAACGGATTTCAGTTTGTCACATTTGATGATGGCTTTGAGATTTGCCCCTATCTAAGCCAGGTTTCAGTATTCCGTACATTTGCAAATGCAATTTCGTCGCTTACCGCGACACAAGGCACCCCTCTCATCAGCAAAATTTCCAGCAGCTTTCTCCGTTTAATGCGCTTAGGCCGCGCACATTCGGAAATTTATGAGGCCGATACAGTCGATTTTGATGCTTCCAAATACTATGGCCAAATTGTTGCGAAAGTTACATACCGTAATAAGCCAGGATTATTGATGATAGATCCAGGGTACGGCTCATACATTTTGCATAGTGGACCTCATTTTTACCCAACGGCTGAGCAATTTTCAATAAGCCGTCATACCGATGCAGAGAGTTGATCCGGGCTGCTAACAAGAAGAGGCTTGCTGTATTCTTATATTCAATAGCGGAACGGGTAGGGGCCGAGGAACAGGTCGCCTAGCGCCTTGCGGTGCCGGTAGGTGAACCAGCGCTGGCGCAGGTGCTCAGTCCTGTCGTGCAGGATGTGACAGCGCTGGCAGAGCGCCCTTAGGTTCTTCGGATCGTTGTTGCCCGGGTCGTGGTCGAGGTGCGCGCAGGCCAGGTAGACGCGCGTGGTTTCGATCACCGTGCCGGCGGGGAGGCATTCCAGCGGCGGCAGCTTCAAGGGTCGGCCACGACTGCTGCGCCAGGTCTTTGCTGCCGCATCCCACCAGCGGCCATCCCCTAAATGAGGGATCAGCTGCCCGTGCGGCCGGCCGCAACTCTCGCAGCAGCCCCTGGCCCGGCCGAAGCGGATCACATCGGACAGCTGCGCCCAGTCGATCGGATAGAAAAAGCGGTTCTCCGGGCGGATCGGCATGCGGTCAGCCCTCCGGGCGCGCCTGGCTGCGCGCGCGTGCCTGCGGGAAGTAGGTGTAGAAGGTCCGCGCACTGACACCGAGGCGCTTGGCGATCTCGGCGATTGGGATGGTGCCGGCGTCGATCATGGCCCGGCCGGCGGCCAAGTCGGCGTCGGACAGCCGGCGCGGGCGTCCGCCCTTGCGGCCGCGGGCCAGGGCGGCCTTGAGGCCGGCGTGGGTCCGCTCGCGGTTCAGGTCCAGGAAATACTCGGCGATCGTCCCGAGGAAGTTGAACATCATCCGCCCGGTGGCGGTCTCGGTGTCCACCTGCTCGGTGAGCGAGCGCAGCTTAACGCCGCGCTCCTGCAGCATGTGCGCGGTGTCGAGCATTTCACGGAGGGAGCGACCGAGACGGTCGATCTTCCAGACCACCAGTTGATCCTCTGTGCGCAGGAAGTCCAACGCGGCTTCAAGGGCCGGGCGCTTGGTGCCGGCGCGCCCGCTCTCTTTTTCCTCGAAGATCCGAGAGCAGCCGGCGGCCTTCAGGGCATCGCGCTGCAGGTCCAGGTTCTGGTCCTCGGTCGAAACGCGCGCATAGCCGATCAGCATGTGAAGATTGTACGAAAATACCGTTTTTCGCACAATAGTTTTCTTCACATATTTTCTTCACGCAAACGGGGCTGTTTCGAGTGCCAGGGGAGGGCGCTCGCCTCTATATGCAGAAAACGGTCGTTTTTTGCACATTCTGAGGGACGCCAGTTGGGTAATCCTTGCCCCGATGCACCCACATCTTCTACGAAAGCGCAGTCGCCTTATCAGGTTGCCAGGTCGATAACAGCTAAATAGAGGATCGATCAGACCTCAATTTCGCCTGGTTAATGCTAAAATTACATCGATTTTAATTTGACGCCGCATCGTGTGCGGCGCTGAATGCTGCTGGAACCTTTCTCTTTCAACCTCGGTGGTTGGAAGGTTCCGTTTCAGCGTGGCTGTCGGGCCACGAATGAGGAGGGCCACCCGCAAGGGTGGCCCTCTGCCTTTTCAGCCGTTCCGCCGCCGCGCGGTGTGATGTGGCTTAGGCCCGCTTGCTCATGTTGGTCTTCATGCCCTCGCAGCAGCAGCCGCCCTTCTTGCCCTTCATGTTCATGGCCATACCGCCCTTGCCGCACATCATCGCGCCCTTACCCTTGCCGCCACCACAGCAGCTCATCGCCAGAGCGGGGGCAGCGCTCAGCAGCAGCAGGGTGGCCGTCGTGATCGCCAGCGTCTTCATGGTCGTTGTCCTCCGTGCCGGGCTGCATGATGCAGGGCAGCTGCTGCGATCCTGCACTTTCCCATGATGGGAAGGTCAAGACGCAGCGGTGCAGGATGGTGAACACGGCTCGGCCGTGGCCGGCGCCAGGGCAGCGGGTTCGGCTAGCGCCTCGATGATCCGGCAGGCGCCGACGCTGCCGCCCGCACAAGTGTCGATCATCCGGGTCAGTTCGCCCCGCAGCGCGGTCAGCTGCGCAATCCGCGCATCCACGGCGACCAGCTGCTGGCGGGCCAGCGCATCCACGGTGCCGCAGGAGGCGTCCGGCTGCTCCTGCAGGGCCAGCATAGTGCGGATGGCGTCCAGCTCGAACCCGAGCTGGCGGGCGTGGCGGATGAACGTCAGCCGCCGCACGTCCGCCTCGCCATACAGGCGGCGCCCGCTCTCGCTGCGCTGTGCTTCCGGCAGCACACCGGACCGCTCATAGAAGCGGATGGTTTCGATGTGGACGCCGGTACGCCGCGACAGCTCGCCGATCGGGATCAAAATGCGCTTGCTCCTGTAGTGGCTACAGGATGTAACGTTGGGATCAATGAGACAAGGATTTTGAGAATGGCTGCCGCCCCCCGGCAGAGAACGCACCGCGCCTGGCACTGGACCACACTGGTCCAGGCGCTGGTGTTTGCGTTCGTGCTGGCGGTGGTCGGCCCGGTCCCTGTTGAGGCGGCCCACCAGGCCCCTCCGGCGGCCGTCGCCAGCCTCAGCCTGAGCGCTGAGCAGCCCGCCGCGGCCGGAGAGGGCGATGTCTGCCTGCTCTGCCACCACCACTGCGGCTGCCATCAGGCCGTCTGCCTGGAAACTTCGGTTTCCTTCCTGCCGCCGGCACCCGTCCGGGTGACCTACCGGCCGACCGCGCAGCAGGTGGTTTCGATCAGCACCGAAGGCCTGCTGCGCCCGCCACGCGCTTGAGCTGACCACGCCATGCGGCGTGGCGCCGACGCAGCGCCCGTTGAGGCCTGCGCGGCTCTGTTCTGATCCGCTCACCACAAGGGAACGGTCCAACCCCTCGACGCCCCGCGGCGTCCCGGGCTGGCATCCCGCAAGACACACCCTCCATGCGCGCTCTTCTCCTTCTTCCCGTTCTGGCTGCCGGCATCGCGATCGGCGGTGCGGTGCCGGGCATCGCCACGCACACCCAAGGCGCGCTCGCCCGCCTCGGCCTCGGGCCGGCTCCGGCGGCTCCGTCCACGCCGGCCGCCAAATCCGACGATGATGATCACGACCCGCCGGCCAAGCCCGCCGCGCACGGCCACACCGGCGAGGAGGGGGAGGGCAAGGAACACGGCGAGGCCGGCGAGATCCACATGACCGCCGAGCAGATCACCAGCCAGGAGATCGGCACGGCGTCCGTCGCCGGCGGCACCCTGTCCCGGCACCTGGTGGTGCCCGGTACGGTTACCCCGGACGCGGACCGCTTGGTGCGCGTGCCGGCGCGGGTCAACGGCACCGTCGCCGAGATGCGCAAGCGCCTGGGCGACAAGGTGCAGAAGGGCGATGTGGTCGCCGTGCTCGACAGCCGCGAGGTGGCGGACGCCAAAAGCGACTTCCTGACCGCCGGCGTGCAGGCCGAGTTGCAGAAGATCAACTTCGAGCGGCAGCAGAAGCTGATCAGCAGCCAGGCCACCGCGCAGGTGTCGTTCGACCAGGCGCGGGCGACCTATCAGGAAAGCCAGCTGCGCCTCGATCTGGCCCGCCAGAAACTCTCCGCCCTCGGCCTCAGCGCCGCTGAGGTGGCCGCGGCGGCCAAGCGGGACGAAGCCACGCCCAACCAGTCGAGCCTGCGGCTGTTTCCGCTGCGCGCGCCGATGGACGGGCGGATTGTTGAGCGCAAGGTTGATGTCGGCACCAAGGTCGGCGGCGAGGGCGACCCGGCCGACGTCTACACCATCGCCGATCTGTCCACGGTCTGGGTCGAGCTGGCGGTGCCGACCACCGCGCTGATCAATGTGGCCGAGGGCGCCAAGGTGCTCATCGGCACCGGCACCGACGAGAAAACCCTGCGCGCCGAGGGGCAGGTGGTCTTCATCAGCCCGTTCCTGAACGCGGACACGCGCAGCGCCCGCGTGATCGTCGCCCTGCCCAATCCGGACCAGACCTGGCGGCCGGGCACCTTCGTGACCGCCGCGGTAGCCATCGCCGAGGAAACCGTGCCGGTGCGCGTCCCGCGCACTGCCCTGCAGACGCTCGAGGGCAAGCTGGTCGCCTTCGTGCGCACCGACGAGGGCTTTGAACGGCGCGCGGTCAAGGTCGGCCGGTCCGACGACGATGCGTTCGAGGTCACCGAGGGCCTGGCCGCCGGCGACGAGATCGCGGTGGCCAACACCTTTTTGCTCAAGGCGGAACTCGGCAAGGCCGAGGCCGGCGACGACGACTGAGAGCGCAGCCGATGATTTCCCGCGTCCTTGATTTCTCCGTGCACCAGCGCTGGCTGGTGGTGCTGCTGTCGCTGCTCGCCGCGGCGCTGGGCGTCTATTCGCTCAGTCGCCTGCCGATCGACGCGGTGCCCGACATCACCAACAACCAGGTGCAGATCAACACCACGGCGCCCGCGCTGTCACCGTTCGACATCGAGAAGCAGGTCACCTACCCGATCGAAAACGCCCTCGCGGGCATCCGGGGCCTGGAATACACGCGCTCGCTGTCGCGCAACGGGTTCTCGCAGGTCACCGCGGTCTTTTCGGAAAAAACCGACATCTACTTTGCGCGCCAGCAGGTCGGCGAACGCCTGCAGGAAGCCGAGCGGGCGATGCCGCCGGGCGCTGAACCGCGCCTGGGGCCGATCACCACCGGCCTCGGCGAGATCTACATGTGGACCGTGCGCTACGCGACGCCGGCCGAGCGGTCGCCGGTGCGGCCCGGCCAGCCGGGCTGGCAGCCGGACGGCAGCTATCTGACCCCGGAAGGCCAGCGCCTCGGCACCGAGGTCGAGCGGGCCGGCTACCTGCGCACCGTGCAGGAGTGGATCATCCGCCCGCAGATCAAAACCGTGCGCGGGGTCGCCGGCGTGGACGGCATCGGCGGCTTTGAAAAGCAGTACCACGTCCAGCCGGACCCGGCGAAGCTGACCGCGCTCGACCTGTCGTTCAGCGACGTGGTGCGGGCGCTGGAAGCCAACAACGCCAACCAGGGCGCCCGCTACCTCGAGGACAACGGCGAAGGCTACGTGGTCCGCGCCGCCGGCCGCCTGGAAAGCATGGACGAGATCGGCAGCGTGGTGGTGACCACCCGCGGCGGCGTGCCGGTGCGGATCAGCGATGTGGCGGAGGTGCGCATCGGGCGCGATCTGCGTACCGGCTCGGCGAGCGAGGACGGCCGCGAGGTCGTGGTCGGCACCGCACTGATGCTGATCGGCGAGAACAGCCGCACGGTCGCCGCGGCCGTCGATGCGCGCATGACCGAGATCCGGCGCTCGCTGCCGCCGGGGATCGTCGTGCAGACGGTGCTCGACCGGACCCAGCTGGTCGAGGCGACGGTGCACACCGTCGCGAAAAACCTGCTGGAAGGCGCCGGCCTGGTGATCCTGATCCTGTTCCTGCTGCTGGGGAATTTCCGGGCGGCGGTGATCACCGCGCTGGTCATTCCGGTAGCGATGCTGCTGACCATGACCGGCATGGTGCAGGCGAAAATTTCGGCCAACCTGATGAGCCTGGGCGCGCTGGATTTCGGGCTGATCGTGGATGGCGCGGTGATCATCGCCGAAAACAGCCTGCGCCATCTGGCGGAACGCCAGCAGGCGCTCGGCCGCGGTCTGACGCTGGAGGAACGCCTGGCGACGGTGCGCGCCTCGGCCGAGGAAATGATCAAGCCGTCCCTCTACGGGCAGGCGATCATCATTCTGGTCTACGTGCCGCTGCTGACGTTCACCGGCGTCGAGGGCAAGATGTTCGAGCCGATGGCGCTGACGGTGATCCTCGCCCTGGTCGCCGCCTTTGTGCTGTCGCTGACGTTCGTGCCGGCGCTGATCGCGATCGCGCTGACCGGCCGCGTGCAGGAGCACGACAACCGGCTCGTGCGCGGCCTCAAGCGGCTTTACCGGCCGGTGCTGGCCGGGGCGGTGCGTGCGCCGCTGGTGTTTGTGGTGGGCGCGCTGGTGCTGCTGGCCGGCGCCGGGGTGCTGTTCACCCGGCTGGGGCAGGAGTTCATCCCGACGCTGGATGAGAAGAACATCGCCCTCAACGCCACGCGCATTCCGTCCACGTCGCTGAGCCAGTCGCAGGCGATGCAGGTGCGGATCGAGCAGGTGGTCAGCCGCTTCCCGCAGGTTGCCTACGTGTTCTCGAAAACCGGCACGGCGGAGGTCGCGACCGATCCGATGCCACCCAACTCGTCCGACGCCTTTGTGATCCTCAAACCCCAGGACCAGTGGCCCGACCCGTCGCTGTCCAAGGCCGAGCTGCAGGAGCAGATCGAGGCCGCGGTCGGCAAGCTGGCCGGCAACGTCTACGAGTTCTCGCAGCCGATCCAGCTGCGCTTTAATGAGCTGCTGGCCGGCGCCCGCGGTGACCTGGCGATCAAGGTGTTTGGCGACGAGTTCGCGCCGATGACCAGGGCCGCGGCGCAGATCGCCGCGATCCTGCAGGGCACGCCCGGGGCCGAGGACGTCAAGGTTGAGCAGACGTCCGGCCTGCCGTTCCTGGAAATCCGGATCAACAAGACCGAGGCCGCCCGCCTGGGGCTGAGCACGGCGACCATTCAGGAGGTGATCGGCGCCGCCATCGGCGGCCGGGAAGCCGGGATGGTCTTCGAGGGAGACCGGCGCTTTCCGATCGTCGTGCGCCTGAACGACCAGGTGCGCGAGAACCGCGAGGCACTGGAAAACATCCCGGTGCCACTGCCACCCGGCCCGTCCGGGCGGGGCACGTCGGTGCTGCTTAAGCAGGTTGCCAGCTTTTCGGTGACCGAGGGGCCGAACCAGATCTCGCGCGAGAACGGCAAGCGCCGGGTGGTGGTCACCGCCAACGTGCGTGAGCGGGACATCGGCTCGCTGGTGGCGGACGTGCAGGCGCGGGTGGCCAAGGAGGTCCAGCTGCTGCCGGGCTACTATGTCAGCTGGGGCGGCCAGTTCGAGAACCTGGCCTCGGCCCGTCAGCGCCTGCTGATCGTGGTGCCCGGCTGCTTCGTGCTGATCTTCCTGCTGCTCTACTCGGCGCTCGGTTCGCCGCGGGATGCGCTGCTGGTGTTTTCCGCGGTGCCGCTGGCGCTGACCGGCGGGATCGTGGCGCTGTGGCTGCGCGGGATGCCGTTTTCGGTGCCGGCGGCGGTGGGGTTCATCGCCCTGTCCGGCGTCGCGGTGCTCAACGGCCTGGTCATGCTGACGTCGATCAAACAGCTGGTCGCCGCGGGCAAGCCCCGCCGGGAGGGCATTCTGGAAGGCGCGATGGTGCGCCTGCGCCCGGTGGCGATGACCGCCCTGGTCGCCTCGCTCGGGTTTGTGCCGATGGCCCTGGCCACCGGCACCGGCGCCGAGGTCCAGAAACCCCTCGCCACTGTGGTGATCGGCGGCCTGATCAGCGCGACCCTGCTGACGCTGGTGGTGCTGCCGGCGCTCTACGCCCGTTTCGGCGGACCCGCCCCGCAGCAGCCGGCCAAGCCGCTGGCGCCCGAGCAGCCGCAGCTCCCCCTGCAACAGGCCGCCGAGTGAGAGGCTGCGGATTTTGCTTGAACCTGTAGCGACTACAGGTCGTAGGCTCCGGGTCAACTGACGAAAGGAGACACCATGGCGGACGCCTGCTGCGGCTCAAGCGCCGCTTCTCAAGCAAACTCCCGCTGCGGCACGCCCGCAGCTTTGACCCCCGTGCCGGAAGCCCCGAAGGCCGTACCGGCCGCCAGCTGCGGCACGGGTGCAGACAGCGCCTGCGGCTGCTCCGGCGGTGTGCCGGTCTTCGACGGCGTGGACCCCCGCTATAAGCGGGTGCTGTGGACCGTGATCGCCCTCAACGGGATCATGTTCGCGGTCGAGATGGTCATGGGCCACCTGGCGGGCTCTCAGGCCCTGCAGGCGGATGCCCTGGATTTTCTGGGGGATACGGTCACCTACGGGCTGAGCCTGGCGGTGATCGGTGCCAGCCTGCGGGCGCGGGCCACGGCGGCCCTGTTCAAGGGCCTGTCACTGTCGCTGATGGCGGTGTGGGTGCTGGGCTCGACGGTCTACCAGACCCTGATCCTGGGCGTGCCGCAGGCCGAGCTGATGGGCGGGATCGGCCTCCTGGCGCTGGCCACCAACCTGACCAGCGTGCTCTTGCTGATGCGCTACAAGGACGGCGACGCCAACGTGCGCTCGGTCTGGCTGTGCTCGCGCAACGACGCGATCGGCAACGTGGTCGTGATGATCGCCGCGCTGGGTGTCTGGGGCACGGCGACGGCCTGGCCCGATCTGGCGGTGGCCGCGATCATGGCCGCGATCTTCCTCACGTCCTCGGTGCAGATCCTGCGGCAGGCGTGGGCGGAGTACCGCGAAGGCACGGCCCAGCCGGCGCCGGCCGAATAACGCAGGGAAGGGGGGCCGTGAGGCTCCCTTTTCGCGTGGAGGAGCCCATGCGCGCGACCGAAAGCGTCTGGCATCGCGAGCCCGGACGGCGGCGCAAGGTCCGGCCGCACATCCGCACGGCGGCGCGGAAAACGATGCTATGGGCGCTGCTCGGGGTGCTCCTGCTCGGCAGCTGCGCCGGCCTTTGTCTCACCATGCTGGGGCACCGAGCGAGCATGGTCCCCTACGTGGCGCACCCCCAGCGCTGACCCTGTATCAGGAACTAGGGCTACCAGATCCCGGTCAAAGCGGGGTGCCACTCCATAGCGGGCGAACGGGCGCGTGCGACGCAGGCCGGGTGTGGGCGTCAGCGCCATCCGAGCCGCCGCCGAAGTTCGGCCCGGGCGCGCTGTTCAAGGTGGGCCAGGCGCACACGACCCGTCACAGGAAGCAGGCGGCGGCCGGGCGGTATGGCCAGAACGTCGGCGATCGTCTCACGGTCGGGGTAGAGACTTTCCAGGGCCGAGCCAGGCAGGGTCGCTGCATCGAGCCGGTCAGCAAACGCGGTCGTGTGAAGGGCCTGCACGATCTCGTCTTCGAGGATTAGACCGGGCGCACAGCCCCGTAGGGTTTCGTCGTAGGCGGTTTTGAGCAGGTACGCCGTCCGGTCGGCGACCAGCGCCAGGCTTGCGGCGATGGCCCGCCCATCGAGGCGGAGCACGTCGGCCCGGGCGGTCACCGGGCCGTGGGCCGGCTGAAAGAGCGTCCGGGCGAACGCCGCGGTGTGGGCGTGGCTGCCGAGTGCGGTGCCGGCCGCACCTTTCCAGCCAGCGGCCTCCAGCACCAGAAACTCCGTGATTGCGTCGGCGAGATCCGCGCCGGCGGTGGCGCTGGTCAACGTCAGTGTTCCGGCTTCGGCCAGTCGCCGCCGCCGACGGCGCAGATCCTTAAACCGCCCCTTGTGGGGATGCTCGGCCAGGAATGCCGCGTAGGAGGCGCGGCGGTCGAGTACCGGGCGGGCAAAGGTGCTGACGGTGGCAACCTGCCAGCCGGCACGCTGCAGCGCCGCCAGCAGCTCCGCCCCCACCAGGCTCTCGCTCGGAAACAGCGGCCAGCGCCAGCTGCGGCTGCCCGCAGCCTGGGCGAGCCCGGCCACCAACGCGTCAAGGCGCGCTTCCAGGCCCGGGCCGGCAGCGACGAGCGGCGTGCTCGCGGTCATGTAAGGAGAAAGCCAGGGCCGGGCGACGCGACCGCCAAGAGCCGTGACGGCGGGCCACTGCACAATCGGCACTAGGGCCTCAAGCTGCCCGGTGGCGTCATGCACCACCACAGCCTGGTCGGCGGGACAGAGGCCGTGCGCCCGGTGCGCCTCGAGGACGTGGCGGGCAAAGAACGGCGGTGCTGCTGCCCGCGCGTCCAAATCATCCCAGGCGGTGGCCTCGGCCGCCAGTGCGGAAAGCGCCCGGAGGGTCACAGGGCTGCGCGTGTCACAGCGGCGTGCCACCCCGATAGCGGGCGAACGGCCGCTGCAGCTCGGGACCGAACAGGATGACGTCGTAGGTATCCGGTGGCACGCCGTCGGCCTCCATGCCCGGTGAGCCCACCGGCATACCCGGAACGGCCAGCCCGATGCCTGGGGGCTTTTCTGCGAGCAGGCGCAGGATCGCCCCGGCGGGCACGTGCCCTTCGATCACGTAACCGCCAACCTGGGCGGTATGGCAGGACGCTAGGCTGCGCGGGACCCCAAGACGGGCTTTGACGGGATTGACCGGCGCCTCGGTCACCTGAACCGGAAAGCCGGCCGCGCGGATGTGGGTGACCCAGGCTTCGCAGCAGCCGCAGCTGGGGTCCTTGGTCACCTGGATCTCTGGGAGCGGTTCAGCCGCGCGCAGTGGCGCGGCGAGCAGCAAGCTGCTCAGGCCACTCAGGCCGGCCAACACGCCACGGCGGCTCGGCAGCAGGCTCGCGTCCATCAGGGTCTCCTCAGGTCAGCGTATGGGTGTGGGATGCCCAGGCCGGCCGGTGGTCAGCCCGGGCAGGCTGGGTCAGGCGCGGTGGCTCATGCGGCCGCCCATCTTGTCGCAGCAGCACCCGCCCTTCTTGCCCTTCATGTTCATCGCCATGGCGCCGCTCTTGGCGCACATGCCAGCCTTGCCCTTCCCACCACCGCAGCAGCTCATCGCCATGGCCGGCGCGGCGCTGAGCAGCATCACGGCACTGGCTGCAAGAACGAGACGCTTCATTGTTTCCTCCCATGAAAAGCCAGGCCGTGAGGCCCCGGCGGTACTCCGGCCGACAGGCCGAATGACAGGCTGTCCCAGGCCTCTTAAGAGGCCTGCGGACGTCGGGCGCGTGACTACTGCAGCGGCGGTGGCGGGGCACCGCGCTTGCGGTAGGACTGCAGGTCCGGGGCGTTGTCGGCCGGCGGCTTTGCCTCCAGGTCGGTGATCAGGGCTTTCATTTCGCCGATCTCCTTGACCTGCGCCTCGATGATCTTGTCAGCCAGCTCACGCACGCGGGGGTCTTTGATGTGTGCCCGCTCGCTGGTCATGATGGCGATCGAATGGTGTGGGATCATCGCCTTCATGTAAGCCACGTCACCGACGGTTTCCTGGCTGCGGACCAGCCACAGCGCCCCGGCAAAGACCACGACGCTGCCGGCGAGGATCGCGATGTTGGCGGCCCGCACCTTGTACATCGCCCACATGAAGCCGAGCATGATGACGGCCATCGTCGCGCCCATGACGAGCGCCATCCACATGCGGGTCTGGCTGAAGAACACATGCTCCAGCGCGTAGGTGTTCAGGTACATCAGGCCGAACATCACCACCGTGGAGGTGGCGATCATCGCGGCGAAGCGTGCGTAGCTCATAGGTCGATCTCGTTCATGCGGGTCAGAGCGTGCTCGTGCTCGGCGCTGCTCATGGGCGACCCTTCCTGTGTGTCGCACCAGGCACCCTTCACCTTCCCATCATGGGAGGGTCAACAGGGTGCCAGCCCGGGCCGGGAGGCACGGTGGCATCCCGGCCTGGGCGCTGATCCCGGGGCTTAGTGCTTGCTGCCATCCCCATGGCCGTGAGGCTGAGACGTATGAGCCGGCGCGGTACCGGCCGGGGCGTTCTTTGGATGATCGGCACCATGAGAGGGGCCGCCGGCCGTGTTGCCGCGGCTGGGCGTCGGCTGGTTCTGCTGCTCGGCGTTGGCGTTGCCCTGGTCGTCCGCCAGGGCGGGCAGGGCAGCAAAGGTCAGCAGGGCCGCAGCCGTCAGAGCCTTGAGGGTCATGATCGTAAATCCTGTGGTTGGAGAGAGGTCAGCCCGCCATCGTGCGGCAGGTTTCGGCACAGCGCCGGCACTGGTCGACACACTCCTGCATGTCGCCCACGGCCTCGCAGCTCTTGGCGCAGGCCTCACACACCTCGGCGCAGGCGCGGCAGGTGTGCTCGTGCGCGGGGGTACCGAGCAGCATGACGTGCGCGGAGGTCCGGCAGCTTTCGGCGCAGGCCAGCATCAGCCGGACATGCTCCGGCTGAACGTGTTTGCCGCCCGCAGGCAGGCAGTGTTGGGACACCATGCTCAAGCAGGTCTGATAGCAGCGCAGGCACTCATCGATGCAGCCACGCATCTCAGATGACAGATGTTGCATGGGAATTGTCCTTGTTATTCTGTTGATCTGGAGACAGAGCGAGAGACTGAGCGAAATTAATTGTGCATTTTAGCCTCCGTCCTGGTCGAACAACACCGTCACCGCAGTGAAGTTCAGAATTTTATTCTGCACTTCAAAGCGACCGGCTCAGCTGAGCCGGTCACAACCGCGTGACGCCCAGAACCGACTACTTGCCGTGTTTCTTCAGCCAGTCCTGCATCTCGGCGATCTCTTTTTCCTGATCGTCGATGATCTTCTGGGCCATCGCCTTGGTGGCTGGGTCCTTGGCGTGCTTGAGCGCCACCTGGGCCATCGCTACCGCGCCCTTGTGGTGCGGGATCATGTGCGTGCGGAAATCCACGTCCGGATCGCCGGTGTAGGCCACGTGCATGTCGTGCATCATCTTCATGTCGGCCTGCTTGTAGTCCTTGGTCGAGGCCGGATCGTTGGGCGCCGGCATCATGTCGGCGATCATCTTCTGCATCTCGGCCTGATGGGCGTCGCCGGCTTCGCCAGCGGTCGCCTGATGACCCTTGTGGCTGGCGTCGTCGTGGGCGACTGCCGCACCGGCGAGACCGCTGGCGAGCAGCGCGGCGGCCAGCGTGATCTTGATGGTTTGCATGATTTTTCCTTTTGTTTGATTGAGGTTAGTTGAACTTCCCGCTGGCGGTCGCGCCATCGGGAGCTGTCAGCTGCACGGCGCCCTTGGGGGCGGCGTTCAACGGAACCTGGGCCTGTCCGGTCAGGCGGTTGGCGTCGGCCGGCGCCAGCGCGACGCGCGCCGGCTTGCCGTCGATCACGAGGATCGCCGTGGCCTTGAACCCGGCGGCCGGCACCGGCTTCTCGCTGCCGTCGAGTAGGTAGACGTCGACGGTCTGGCCCTTGGTGACGAGTTCGACGTGGTAGCTGCCAGCATCGGTCACCCGCCCGCCGTACTTGCCGGCGGTTTCGTGGGCGCACACGGGCGCGGCGAGCAGCACCAGGCTGCTGAACAGGGCGGCGCGGAACGGGATCATCGGGGTCTCCTTGGTTTTGGGTTGATCGGTGGGGAAGGGGGCTCAGAACGCCTCGCGCGGTGGCGCCGCGGCCCCGGCCGGGTGGGCCGCGTGGGCGGCGTCCTGCGCCGCCTGCAGCCGGGCCAGAGGCTTCTGGCCGAAGCGTAGGAACAGGATCGGCGTCAGGAACGTGTCGAGCAGCGTGGCGCTGATCAGGCCGCCGAAGATCGTCACCGCGACCGGGTGCAGGATCTCCTTGCCCGGGCTCGCCGCGTCGTAGAGCAGCGGCACCAGCGCCACGCCGGCAGCGAGCGCCGTCATCAGCACCGGGGTCAGCCGCTCCAGGCTGCCGCGGATCACCAGGTCGCGCCCGAACGGCACGCCCTCGTGGAGCGACAGGTTGAGGTAGTGGCTGATCTTCAGGATGCCGTTGCGCGCGGCGATGCCAGTCAGCGTGATGAACCCGATCATCGACGCCACCGACAACGGTTGCCCGGTCAGCCACAGGGCCACCACGCTGCCGATCAGCGCCAGGGGCACGTTGCCCATGATGATCAGCGCCAGCGCCGGCGAGCGGTAGCGGCTGACCAGGATCGCGAAGATCAACGCCAGCGACAGCGCCGACAGGATGCCGATCGTCCGCGCGGCCTCTTCCTGGGCCTGGAAGGTGCCTTCCAGGCTGGTGAAGTAGCCCGGTGGCAGCTTTTCCTGGGCGATCGCCTCGCGCATGGCCGCCACGATGGTGGCCATGTCGCTCTCGCCGTTGGTGTTGGCCTGGACCACCAGGCGCCGGCGCGAGTTCTCGCGCAGGATCTGGTTGGGGCCGTCGGTTTCCCGCACGTCGGCCACCTGCCGGGCCGGCACCCAGCCGGTCGGGGTTTCTAAGAGCAGGTCGCCCAGGCCCTTGGTGGTGCGCTGGTCCTCGGCCAGGCGGATCAGCACGTCGAACCGGCGGTAGCCGTCGACCACGGTGGAGACCACGCGGCCGTTGCTCAGGCGGCTGATCTGCTCGACCACCGCGGCCGGCTGCACGCCGTAGAGCGCGGCGCGGGCATAATCGACGCGCACCTCCAGCTGCGGGATGCGCACCTGCTTTTCGATCTGCAGGTCGGCCAGACCGGGGATCTTCTGGAACCGCTCCTGCAGGCCGTTGGCGATCCGGCGCAGCTGGTCCAGGTCCTCGCCGAAGATCTTCAAGGCGATCTCGGCGCGCACGCCCGACAGCATGTGATCGAGGCGGTGGGAGATCGGCTGGCCGACGTTGACCGAGACCGGCAGCTGCCGGAGGCGCTGGCGGATGTCGGCGACCAGGGCCTCCTTGGGCCGGCCTTCGCCGTCCTTCAGCTCGACCTCGATTTCAGATGAGTGGACGCCCTCGGCGTGCTCGTCCAGCTCGGCGCGCCCGGTGCGGCGGCCGACCGCCGCCACCTCGGGCACCTGCAGCAGCAGCTTTTCCGCGATCAGCCCGACCCGGTTGCTCTCGACCAGCGAGATCCCCGGGTTGAACGTCATGTTGACGGTGAAACTGCCTTCGTTGAACGGCGGCAGGAACGCCCGCGGCAGGTGCCAGGCGGCCACGCCAGCGGCGAGCACCGCCAGCGCCACCGCGCCGACCAGCAGGCGCTGATGCCGGAACGCCACCTGCAGCAGTCGGGCGTTGCCGCGCTTGAGCAGCTTGAGGAACCGGCTGTCGTGCTCCTCGAGGTTTTTGAGCCCCGGCAGCAGCCAGGAGGCCAGCACCGGGGTCAGGGTGATCGAGGTGACCAGGCTGGCCAGGATCGAGATGATGTAGGCCTGCCCCAAGGGCGCAAACAGCCGCCCCTCGATGCCCGACAGCGCGAACAGCGGCACGAACACCAGGATGATGATCAGCGTCGCGTAGACGATGCCGGAGCGCACCTCGTTGGAGGCCTCCACCACCACCTGGAACACGCTTTTGGGGTTGCCGGCCTTCCGGTTCTCGCCGAGGCGCCGGAAGATGTTCTCGACGTCGACCACAGCGTCATCGACCAGCTCGCCGATCGCGATGGCGAGGCCGCCCAGGGTCATCGTGTTGATCGAAAGGCCGAGGAGGTGGAACACCACCGCCGTGGTCAGGATCGACACCGGGATCGCCAGCAGCGAGATCGCGGTGGTGCGTACGTTCAACAGGAACAGGAACAGCACCGCGGCGACCACCACCATCGCCTCAAGCAGCACGCGCTCGACGTTGCTGATCGAGGTCTCGATGAAGTTGGCCTGGCGGAACAGGATCTGGTCCGCCTTGATCCCATTCGGCAGGCTGGCGGTGATCTCCCTCAGCGCCTGCTCGATGTCGCGGGTGAGTTTGACCGTGTCGACGTCGGGCTGTTTCTCGACCGAGACGATCACCGACGGCTTGCCCATGTAGCCGCCGTCCCCGCGTTTGACCCTGGCACCGAACGAGACGTCGGCGATCTGGCGCAGGTACACCGGCGCGCCACCGACGTTGGCGACGACCACGCTGCGCAGGTCGTCCAGGCTCATCGTGCGGGCGATGTTCCGGATCAGGTACTCGCGGGCGTACTGGTCAGTGAACCCGCCGCCGGCGTTGGTGCCGAACTGGGCGAGCGCGGTTTCCAGCTGGGCGTTGCTCACGCCGAGCGCGCGCATCGCCGCCGGGTTGGGGCTGACGCGGAACTGGCGTACCTCGCCGCCGATCGGAATGACCTGGGCGACGCCGGGAATGGTCAGCAGGCGCGGCCGGATCACGAAGTCGGCCGCCTCGCGCACCTGCATCGGGTCGGCGGTCTCACTGGTCACCGCGACCAGCAGGATCTGCCCCATGATCGAGGAGATCGGCCCCATCTGCGGGGTCACCGTCGGCGGCAGCTGGTCCCTGACCAGGGCCAGGCGCTCCGCGATCTGCTGGCGGTTGCGGTAGAGGTCGGTGCCCCAGTCGAACTCGACGTAGACGATCGACAGGCCGACGCCGGAAACCGAGCGCACGCGCGTGACGCCGGGCAGGCCGTTGAGGCGGGTTTCGATCGGGAACGAAACCAGCTGCTCAACCTCCTGGGGCGCGTAGCCCTCAGCCTCGGTCATGATCGTGACGGTGGGCTTGTTCAGGTCGGGAAAGACGTCCACGGGCAGCTTGGTGACCGTGAACGCGCCGTAGAGGATCAACACGCCGGCGATCGCGAGGACGATCAGGCGGTTCTTCAGCGACTGGCTGACGAGGAAGGTGAACATCGGGCGGCCCTCCTCAGCGCACCTGATCGAGGAGTTCGGCGCCCTGCACGACGACGCGCTTGCCGGGGCCGATGCCGCCGCCGATCAGTACGCGGTTGCCGTCCAGGGGCTCGATGCGCACCTGCCGGGCCTCGTAGCGCTCGGCGGTGGTGTGCTCGTAGACCACATCCTGGCCGTTGCTGGTGCGCACCACCGCGGCCCGCGGCAGGGCGAGGCCGGATAGCTGGCCGTCGGTAATGGCGAGGACGGTCAGAAACTGGCCGACGCGCAGGCCGGAAGCATCGCCCTCGATCGCGAACTGCACCGGAATGGCCTGGTTGCGGTCGGCGAGACCCGAGCCCTGATAGGTCAGTTCAAAAGTACGGCCATCGGGCAGGCGGGCGGTGGCGTGCTGCCCGGCGGTCAGGGCGTCGAAGCTCAAGGCCTCGACCCAGAGGTTTTTGGGGTCGACGATCTGAAAGATCATCTGGCCGGCGTTGGCCATCTGGCCGGCCGTGGCGGACGCCTCGGCGACCACGCCGTCGACCGGCGCGATCAGCGGCTCGGGCTCGCTGCGGATCCTGTCGAGGGCAGTGCGGCGGTCCCGCAGGCCCTTGAGTTCGTCCTGGGCCTCGTCCAGCTGCACCTGGGCGACGGCGCCGGAAGTGGCCAGCTTGGAGAAGCGCTCGACGCGGCGCTGCACGATCGCGATCTGCTGATCGAGCTCGCCTTGGCGCTGGCGCATGTCAGAGACGTCGACCCGGGCCACCGGCGGGGTCACGTAGGCGAGCACGTCGCCCTTCTTCACCGGGGTGCCGAGCCGCGGAAACAGCCCGGAGGCGGGCGGCGACAGGCGGCCGCCGACGCTGGACTGGACCACGCCGCTGGCGTTGGGGTTGGGAATGACGCGGCCGGGCAGGCCGATCGTGCGGCTGAACGTGCCGGCCTCGGTCATCGCCGTGCGCAGCTCCAGCAGGCGCTGGGTCGGCTTGGGCACGAAAACGCTGCCGTCGGCTAGGCGCTGGGCCAGGTCGGTTGGCGCGACCCCTCCGGGCGCGCGCTCGATCAGTGCGGCGCCCTGGATGGGCTTCTGTTCGGCGCCGTGGTCCTCGTCGCCGTGGGCAAAGGCGGTTGCGCTCAGCAGCACCGTGGCCGTGATCGCCAGCACGGCGATCACCGGCACGCGCCGGCGGCCGCGGGCGACCAGCATCAGCAGAATGCCGAGCAGGAAGCTGCCGGCCGCCACGGTCAGCAGCACCGGGTCCTGCTTGGCCAGGCGCTCGCGCAGGCCGTGGGTGATCTCCGGCACGGCCGCACGCACGCTGTCGCTGACCGTCTGCACCGCACCGACGGGTGCCGGGGCGGCAACCGCGGCGGCTGGCGCCGGCAGATCCAGGCTGACCGGCATGACGTCGACCACGTCGCCGGCGGTCACGGTGACCAAGAGGTCGTGGTGGCCGGGCTTGCTCAGCCAGGGCGCCGGCAGCGTATAGCTGCGCTCGGCGGTCGCCTGGGCGGTTTTCGGGCCGTCGGGGGTGTCCACCTCCACGGTGGCGCCGGTGACGGGCTCGCCGGTGCGGAAGCGGTCCAGGTAGAGCTGGAGCGTACCATCGCGCGGCACCGCGACCAGCTCGAACGCCTCGGACACGGCCTCGCCGCGGGGCGCAATGGTTTTGGAGACCGGCGGCGGCGGGGCGCCGTGGTCATGCCCTTCGTGGGCCGACGCCTGGCCTGCAACAAGCAGGGCCAGCGTCACGGCCAGCGCACGCAGCGCGGCCGCAATCGGGGAACTCATGGATCAATTCTTTCGCCAGTGGACGCAAAGCGTCCGCGCACGCGCAGCGGCTCACAGGAGCGGCGTCAGGCGCGTGGGAACGCTGGGTTCAGGCGAAAGATCGAGGGGGCTTGGGCAGCGCCTCGGGCGCGAGGCTCGGGCGGGCATCCTGCTGGGCAGCCGGCAGTACGGTCGCGAGCCGCAGGGCCGGCACAGCGGCCTGCAGCGTCGGCGTGAGGGCCGAGTGGCAGCAGCTCATGTTCATACCACAGCACAGGCCATTACAGCCGCCTGCATCCGGCGTGTCGGCGGCAGAGGCCGCAGCCACGGCAAACACCGTGCTGGCGTTGGTGGGCGTTTCGGTTAGCGCCGCCAGCTGCGGAGCGAGCATGGCCGCCGGGGCCAGGGCCACCGGTGCAGGCTGTACCGGCGTGGCCTCGACCGCAGCCGGCGCATGGTGATGGGCATGGCCCTCATGCGCCTGCGCCACCGACACGCCAAAGGTCGCGGCGATCATCACGATCACCACGGCCAGCAGGCGCGCGAGTTGGCGGTCAAGGTTCATTACGTTCAACCTAACACAGCCCCCGGGATTAAGAAACGCGGTTGTGCGTTGCCTGAAAACTCGCAGGCCGGCAGGTGGTTGCGTGGTTGAGAATTGCAAGGGCGGTGCATCGGTGCAGGCCTATGCCTCCCGACGCCTGAGCCCGCTGACACCACGCCTCCCACCTGATCACATCCCGACGCCGGTCAGGTGCGCGATCAGCATCCACACGGCCATGGCGATCATCATCAGGTTCTCGGTCAGCGAGACAAAGCCCAACGGGACGTTGCTGCTTCCGCCGACGCAGGCGCACTTCAGTTCGCGCCGGTCGAGATAGACCGCCTTGAACACCGAAACCGCGCCGATCGTCCCGATGAACAGCGCGACCGGAATGGACAGCCAGGTCAGCGCCCCGGCGATCATCAGCACGCCGGCCAGGCCCTCGGCGAAGGGGTAGATGTAGGCGTAGGGGACCCACCGCTTGGCCAGCAGGTCGTAGTTGAGGAACATCGTCGCAAAGCTCTCGACGTTCTGGAGCTTCAGGAGCGCCAGCACGGCCATGCTGAAGGCGATGAACCACTCCCCGGCGCGGGGCGTGAACGGTGTGCCGTAGACGGCATGGCTGGCGGCCAGCGCCATCAGCGCGGTCATGCCGAACAGGGCGATCACGGGCTTGTAGGTGGTCGCCTTCGGATCGGCGACCGGCTTGCCGAAGTAGCGGCGCAGGTCGTCGTAGCCGCCGACGCGCGCGCCGTCGATGAACGTCTGCGGGGTGGTCTTCACGCCGTGCTCGGCCTTGAACGCGTCGGTGGCCTCGCGCGAGGTCAGCCATTTGTCCTCGACGGTGAAGCCCTGGCGGCGCAGCAGGTCCTTGGCCTTGAGGCCATAGGGGCAGGTGTGCTGGTCCATGACCATGCGGTAGAGCGTGGCCTGACGGGGTGCAGCGGTTGATGCCATGGGAGCAGCCTCCGTTTTTGGGTTGGTCTTGAAGCTACCCCTGATATAAGGTCCGTACCATGGTACGGAGTCAAGCACCGCGAGCGATAACGATTGCCGGCCTCGCCAAGGCGGGCGGCGTGGGCGTCGAAACCGTGCGCTACTACCAGCGCCGCGGGTTGCTGGAGACGCCGGAACGGGCCGGCAGTGTCGGTTCAGGCGGCGTGCGGCGCTACGGCGAAGCCGATGTGCGCCGGCTGCAGTTCATCCGCACTGCCCAGGCGGCCGGGTTCACGCTAGAGCAGATCTCTGAGCTGCTGGCGCTGGATGCCACCGACGATCGTCCCCGCGCCCGCGAATTGGCGCAGGAGCGGATCGCGGAACTGGACGCCAGGATTGCTGAACTGCAGGCAGCCCGGTCCGCGTTGGCGCGCTTGGCGCACGACTGCGCGGAAGGGTCATCGGGCCCGTGCCCGATCATCAGCGCATTTGAGCACGCCTCAGATAAGCCTGCCACCCCACCTGAACACGGTTGTGCGCTCACTACAGCGCCGCTGGCCTAGCTTAATCCGTTTTACCAGTGGTGTTGGTCCGCACGTTCAGCCGCCAGCGTATTCTTCCTTGAGCTTCTGAATGCTGGTGATGATTTTGCGGCGGGAAGCGATCCGGATCGTTGCAAGTCACCTCCCGCTTGCATCCCAAACAGCGGTAGATGCCTGAAACAGGCACATCGTCACCAGGATAGTACGTTGTGGTCCACCACTCGCTCTTGCCGTTGCTCTGCGTCAAAACGGAACTGTCAATATACCAGGACATTCTGCAAAATCCCGATGTGCTCGCCGGCAGAAAATTGCCGTGCTTCAGCTCAAGCCCCAACGGGCAACCGTCTGTTCGGTTCCGTACAGAAGAATGCCGCGCTTAGCCGAGTGTCCAGTCTTCGGTATCGAACAGGTCGATGAGATTGCACCAGGGCACCTGCAGGTCATTGCAGACGCCAGGGATCTTCCGGAGGCTGGTGGGGCCAACCTCTTCGGTCACAACACGGTAGCCGTGCACCTCGGCGGTCGCGATCACGAACGGATCCGCTGCAAACTTCTCTTTGCCGGCCATCACCAGACCCTTGTAGGTGTTGATGATGTGGGCGCTGCGCAGCTGCACATCCTGGTCCGGCGCCAGGAACATGGCCTCGCGCTCCAGCAGCCATTCATGCAGCTCCGGTGAGCGCTTCTGGCATTCCGCCAGCACGAGGGCGGAGGAGACCAGTCGCCCTTCCGTCACCAGCTGATCGAACTGGTCCCATAGCTTCGGGAAACGCTTAGGCTTGTAGCGCTCATACCAGGCGGCGATCAGCGCGCTGGTGTCGATGCAGTAGATGTCGGCCACCCCGGACTAGCCTTTCAGTCCGAAGGTGGCCTGCTCCATCGCGGGAACCGACTTGACCTGCATGTTGAGGTAGTTGGAGACGTCGCGGAGCGTCAGGCGGCGGTCGTAGTAGCCCTGGAACACCAGCTGCGCATAGGAGCGGCCCAGCTGGCTGAGCACCACCAGGTGGCGCGGCGGGCCGCCGGTGGATTTCTTGCTGTCGAGGTCGTCGTATTCCTTTTGGAACGCCGGCCGGCGGCTGTCATAGAACGTCTTGGTGGTGCGCCCGAGGGTCAACAGACGACGCAGGACCACCTCGCGGCTGACGCCGAACCGGACCGCCAGCGCGGCCAGCTCGTCGTCCGCCCAGGTCTTTTCGCTGCCCTTACGGACTACCAGGGTTTCGCTCAGCAGCCAGTTTTTGGGGACCAGCGCGGCCGCAGCCACGGCGTTGCAGAACTGCTCGATCCGGGCTGCATCGGCGCGCCGCTCGTCCAAGCCGAACCCGCTGACCCCGCTCGCCCGCACGGCGAGGTGGCAGAACTCGTGCAGCAGGGTAAAGGTGCGCCCGTTGGTGCGGTCCTTGGAATTAATCAGGATCAGCGGCAGCCGGCTCTCAGCGATGGCGACGCCACGCATTTCGGTGAGCGGTAGCCCGGGGATCAGGAACACCAGCACGTCGCGAGCTTCGATCTTGGCGCGCCAGTGGTCGAAGGCCTTGGCCCGCCAGGCTTGCTGGTCGGTGGCGGTAACGTCCAGGAAGCTACGGATGCGCTCGCCCAGAGCTTCCTCGTCATCGTTCAGCGTGGCGCTGAACGTGAACTCGGCGGCCGGCTCCCCCAGGTCGTCGTGCAGGTCGAGGGCCAGGTCCCGCCGCTCCTGCGCCTGCCGGATCACCGCAGTCAGATCCGGCGTGAACGCCCCGGGCTCGGCCTCGGCCAGCTTGCGGAAGTCCTGGATCGGCTGAAAACCGGCCGGCGGCTCGTTGAGATAAAACAGGCTGGGGGCCCGCTTGTAGACGTTGGCAGCGGCCAGGAACTGCGGGAAGGTCAGCTGAGCGTCGCCGTTCTCGGCGGCCAGCAGCTTCTCCACGCTGATGGCAATAGCCTTCGCCGCCGCCTCGGGAGAGAGGCGGGCTTGGTCCCGGGCCCATGCGAGCATGGCCGGGTTGATGAAGGCAGGTACACTCTTGGCCATGGTTACGCTTGCACCATACCACGTCCGTCAAGAGTGGCAGGGGTCCTGTGCAGAACGGCAGAGGCAGGCTGTTGTTGCCGCCACAGGAGCATAAGCGTTCGCGCTTCGTTCACCTAGGCAGGCAACGCATCGCTGCCGCTACACGTGCAGCAGCTTACCCCCACAGCGCCGTGTATCGCTGAGACAGGAACTCGGCCATGAGGTTCCAGCCCCGCGCCATGCCGCTGCAGGCGAAGCGCACCCGTTCCGGCGTATCCGGCCGGATGAACGGTGCGGAAAACCGGTGGTGAGACACCCTCACCGATAGCCGCTGTTGATCCGGCGCTGCATCTCCTGCTGGTCGGCCCGCCGGTCGAGTTCGCGCAGTCCGCCGTAGAGCTGGGGCAGGCCGTAGTAGCAGCCTGCCCACACCAGCAGGAGCACGAGGTTGCGCCGGCTCGTATTGCCGGACCAGACGACGAACCGCACCACCATGATAATCAATAAAACCCATGCAAGCAGCGCAAAAGCCCCAGCTGTCGGTGGGCAAGTGCGGTTACGCTCGCACCAGATGTTGTCGCTGTTCCAAAGCGACACGGGCGGATAAATCAAAAACCAAAAGACTGTTTTGAGGAAATTCGCAGCGCTCGTCAGAAAGTCGGCAACAACCGCCCCGTCGTTGTCCACGGCTGATCCCCTGAAACGGCCAAGCTAACCGCATCCTATCGGGGACGAGGCATCGCGCCTAGGCAAGCCTCACAGCGTCAAGAAAAGCGTCGTGGAAGCTTTTGCGCATTGAAACGGGCAGGGCGTCCTCGGCTGGGATGGCGAGGGTCAGGGAAGCGCCCCGGCGCGCCACGGTGAGGTTGTCGAACTGGTCGAGCCGTATCCAGTAGCTTTCCGGGCTGCCGTCCGGGTCCAGACAGGCGAAATACACGGTCCAGTGAAAGAACCGGGCGAAGGTCCGCATCCGGCGGATCTCGTTCAGCTCAAAGATAAAGTGGCCGTTATAGAGGGATTTGACTTTCACATCGAACGCGACGGCACCGACACCAGGCACGCCTACCACGTAATCCGGGCGTTTCATCTCGCCGCGCAGATGGTCGGGGACGCTCATGGGCGTCTGGTCGAGATAAACATGCGGCAGGCGGCTGGCGTCGAGCCAGTTTTGGAAGCGGCGCTCGCCCTCGTCACCCTTCGCCTGGTCGGCCGGGTGAATGGGTCGGGTGGTGATACGAGGCGCGTTGTACCGGCTCTTTTGCATGTGCCCTTATGGGCGTCCTTGGCATCCGGAGCTGACGGCGGTTAACACTACATCGCCATTGGCCGGAGCAGGCAGGGGTGGGCGACTTCTACCAGGTCATCAAGACCATCAAGGGAAAGCGCTACCTTTATCGGCAGCGGACGTTCCGGGTGGGAGGCGTGGTCAAAACGGAGAGCTATTCCCTTGGCCCAGCGAGTTCCGCCGATGTAGCACGGGTGAAGGCGGACGCGGCGATCCGCAGGGGAGGCCCAAGCAGGGCCAAGGTCGGAGCAATGTTCAAGCTCCTTTGCGATCCCGCGCAAGCAGCTTCAGGGTGGTCGAAGCCATGGAGCGGCGCTCGAGTTAACACTAAATGGGAAGACGCTCCGGAACTGGATCGATTAGCAACCGTCGAGAGGGTGGGCGTCCTTGTTCTTGGCCCTGGACACAAGGAAGCGGACCCTGAACTTGTTGCCGCCTATGACCGGCGGATCGACGGAGTGTTGATGCCGCCCCGTAGCCATTTCCCATCTCAAGCAGCCTATTATGCAACCCTGATGCACGAACTCGCCCACTGGACGGCTCACCCTTCACGGTTAGGTCGAACGCTTGGACGGCGTGGTTTCAACGCATCTGAGACAGAGCGGCAGGCATATGCACGCGAGGAAGTCGTTGCCGAGGCCACAGCAATGATCGTTCTGGCAGAGCTGGGCCACCAGCCTGCGATAATCGGCCCGCATGCCCTTTATCTACAGACATGGCTTGGGCGGACAAGTGACCCTAAACAAACGCTGATCTACGCCATGAATGAAGCACAAAAGGCTTCAAGCTTCATCTTGGGTGGTCGTTAACACTACACTTTAGAGGTATGTTATGAGTAATGGCATGGAGAAAATACCCCCCGATGTCTTGGAGGTCGTCCGCGAGTTTCTTGCGGAGGGCATGCCAATTGATCAGATCGCATTCATGGCGCGTGTAAGCGAGGGAGTTGTGCGCCGTGTTGCTGCCGAGACGGACAGCCAGCCACCTGTTAACACTACAACGAACAACGAATAAACCGCCCTTTCGGGCGGTTCCGGTTAGTATTCCGAGGCTAGCATCAGGGTTAGCACCCGCCTGGTGACAAAGGCATTGGCAGGATCAGGCGAGTGATACTTCATCGCTCGGTCGTAGTAGTCGATTTTCCAGAACAGCTTTTCCCCGTTGACATCAAAATCGCCGAAATCGTGCTCGCCATGCGGATCGTTATCCGGTGTAAAATCGGAAAATTCCGTGAGTTTGATCAAGGCAGCAGTGCGGAACACCGGCTCCAGCTCCTGAATGCCCGTCGTCATAACAAACATTCCGCCGGTCAGCGTCGTCCGGAAATCATCATTTAACTTGCGTATTTGTTCAACATTGTGGTTCACTTGTTTATCAGTCTTTGATTTTCGTGGTTTTAGATTGATAGGGCCTCCGGCTAAGAGGCCCACTTCCTAGACGTACAGCGCAACTTTAATTGCGATGTAGATCATCAGCCCTTGCAGGGCTAACCAGAGCAGTTCTTCGAGGGCAGCTCTGGTTTTTTTCAGTCCGTTCATAGTCATTCACCTCCTTTCCGTTAAGAAAAAATATGTAGTAAAACTTCATTTATGACAAGCAAAAAGTGAAGTAATACTACATTTTTGTTTACTGGACGGAACTTGATTGCTATGTTGAAAATGAGAGATGAGCCATATTCAGGACGCCCTACCAAACTTCAGCCCGGAACAGTGCCGGGCCGCTCGCGCCATTCTAAAAATGACTTATCTGGACACCTGCCAAGCAGCCGATCTGTCACAAGTGACCCTCAGCAAGTTTGAAGCAGGCGGCGAGGTGCGGGCCGCGGTCGTGGAGCGTCTTCGCGCTGCGTTCGAGGCGCGGGGCATCACCTTCGCACCCGATGGCCTCGGGCTGACGTGGCAGCGGCCTGCCGGTTAACACTACGCCCCATGGATGAGGGCGAGGTTGGAACTGGCGCGGCGAAGCCTGCGCAAGGAGGCGGCTTGCCGCCTATGGAAGCTCACCGCCGGGCGGCCGGGTCGGGGTCAAGGCCCTTGCGGCCTTGAGGCCGAGCCGGACGGCTGGCCCGCCCGGTTAACACTACGCCCCATGAGGGGCGACGGCATCGCGCGTCAGTGATCGTCACCCGGAGGGCCGAAACCGCTGGGGCGGGTTCGGGAAGCCGCCGCAGGCGGCGCGTAGAGCACGGCCCGCAGGGGACGCCCGGCAATACCTGTCGCGATCCTGGACGCTGTTGCAGCAGCTGCAGGGGGCAGGATTTCATCTGCGCGACACGGGCACCGGTTAACACTACGCACCACGACAGCCCGGGGCCGTCTAGGCCAGGCTAACCGTGGCGCACCGCGCTTCGTCGGTTCGTACGAACGTATGTCGGTACGAACCGACGCACGACAGCTGGCGCTGCCAGCAGCCAGGGGTGTGGGGCAGGCAGGACCCCACCAGCCGCCCGCGGGCGGCTTGGGATGGTGTGGAAGGGTTCCCCTTCCGACTTCGGCAGGCGTGGCCTGCCGAACACGGCACCGCAGGAGCCGCCGTCACTTCAAGGCGAAGTCCGGGAAGTGACGGCGGCGGCGCGTGGGCGCACCACCGCAGAGCAAAGCACCAGCCACGGCCGATGATGGGCAGCCGGTCCCTGTTAGGCGCGACTGTCAGCAACGAGTGAGGGCGAGTGACAGAAGGAAACGTCTGCCGCTTGTCTGCGCGGCAGACCGGCCACAGTCCGGCGGGGCGCGTCTAGCCCTGCAAACCGCGTCACCCCAGGCCCTCGGGCCACGTCCTTTTCAGGATGAACGACAGGCCATCCGACAGGCCACAAGCGAGCAGGGCGTTACCCTGCGAACCTACCGCGACAGAACCACCCCACGGGCACGGATGCCGGTAGCTCCCATGATGGAGACCGAATTGAGCGAGAAACCAAACAGAGGCGGCATGGCTGACATGGCACAGCGGCCCACCCGCCCGGTGGACGCAACGGCGACTTAGAGGAGAGGTGAAAGAGACCCAGACTTAGACGGTTATGGTTTGATTATCCCGACCTTTACCGCAGAAATGCGGGCTGACCGGAAGGCTATATGCCCCGGCGGCGGTCAAAAGCACTAAACGAAAGAAAGTATCTTAGGCGTGGATCATCTCGCCCAAGACTTGAAGCAGATGGGCTTGAACAGCGGGGGCGGAGCAATCCGCACCCGCGTTCAGCGCACCCGAGGTTTACAACTGATCGCCCGCGAGCTGCGGGCGCTGGGGCACGTCCTGCCCTCGGCACGATCGATCAAGGACATTCACATTCAGAAGCTGGTGGCCAAGTGGACCGATGACGGCCTGGCCACCGGCACAATCAAGAACCGAGTGAGCTGGATGCGCACCTGGTCGCGCAATGTCCGCAAGGGCAGCGTGATCCCGAAAAGCAACGCGGACCTTGGGATCGAGCTGCGGGCGACGTTCAAGGGCAACCGGGCGGAAGCGACGAGGCTGGCGCAGTACGCCAGCCTGAACGAGCGCGATCAGCTCGCCGTCCGCCTGCAGATGGCCTTCGGGATGCGGGTCGAGGAAAGCATTCTGTTCGAGCCGGAAACCGCCGTACAGGGCGACGCCCTGCACATGAAAGCGAGCTGGTGCAAAGGCGGCCGGGCGCGGGTGATCCCGATCACGCACGAGCGGCAACGGGAGCTGTTGGACGAGCTGCGCACGTTCGTCGGGACGCGGTGCTTGGTGCCGGAGGGCATGAAAAGCGTCGTCTACCGTCGCCAGCTTGACCGCCGCACCTGGGCGGCGGGCATCCGCGACAAGCACAAACACAGGCATTGGTACGCCCAGTGGCGCTACCGTAAGTTGACAGGTCAGGAGTGCACGGCGGCGGGCGGCAAACCGTTCGAGCAGATGACGGCAGCGGAGCGCCGGGCCGACTACCGGGCGCGGCAGACCATCACCCGCGAGCTTGGGCACGAACGCCGCCAGATCACGGATGCGTACCTTGGCTATCGGTTCGCCCGCCGGCAGGGGGCTGCATGAAGCCTCGCCTGAACTCTCTAGTGGCGGACCTGCGGGCGACCACAGCCGAAAACCGCGAAGCCCTGGCGGCGACCTTGTACGCCCTGGAAGGGCTGCGGGAGAGAATGCAGGCGGCAGCTAAGGCTGGGTTCGATCACCTGACCGTTCCGGGCCCGGATGGGCTCGACCTACGCGAGACCGAAGCCGCCGCCGCTGCCTTGGCGTGGCTGAAGGCCGAGAGGATCGGCCACCGATGGACCGCACGCGGCGGCGGCGATACCGCCGCCGGGACCGCGCAAGACCTGGTAATCGACTGGCGCACGGCCGAGGTCGGCGGGGCCTGACCGGCGGGGGGGCGAGGCCCCGCCCGGCTGGGCAACAGCCGCCGGATCGTCGCCACGGCGACGAGGGAGGGGGGGGCCGCGCGAGTGGGGGGAGGGAGAGCTTGGCCCCGGGCCCCGCAGGAATAGCGGCACGGAGTGACGAGGAGCGAGAGAGGGAATGCGGCAGGGGCCGCAGTCCGGAACGAGCGACGAGAAACAAAGTGTGATGCAGCCAAAATGGCTGTTAACCTATTTCGGCAATGTAAGTTTTCAGTTTAGCAAGCCAGTCCTGATTTCAGGGGGGTAGGGCGGGGCCTCGGGCAACCATTTGCCGTCGCCGATGACCCGCCGGATGGCGTTGTCGATCACTTCCGGATCGCGGAGCAGGCCCCAGTGTGGCGGCTTCGGCTCCGTCCGTTTCATGCTCTCACGAACGCGCAGATAGGGGGCTTCGGGGTCGTCGTCGCCCGTCCGGAGGGCGTCCACACGAGCGCGGGCAATATCGACTTGGACGGCGTGTTCGACCCGCGCCCGCGCCTCGGCCCGCTGCCGGAGATATTCGCGGGCGTTGGCAATCACCTGCTGCTTCGCCTTTTCCTGCGCGGCTAGCTCTGCCTGTCTGGCTCGCTCGGCCGCCTCCCTGTGGTCGTCGGCGGCGCGCAGCTGACGGGCAAGCCCGGCCTCGTAGTCGCGGCGGATCTGCTGGCGTTCCTTTTCGGCTGCTGCCCGCCGCTCGCTGCGCTCCCGGAAATGCCTTGGCACAGCCTCTTTCAGAATTGCATAGGCCCGCAAGGACACCCATGGAATGTAAAGGATCAAGAACCACTGCCAGTGGCTTAGAACGGCGCCGATCCAACCTAAGACCGCACGCAGAAACTCGGCGTCGCTGCCGTTGGTCGTCCGTAGCCAAGTCGGCGTCATCGGCCGGAATGGCCCGATGAAGCCGACGACCGGGTGAAAGGCCAACAGGAACGCGAGGATCAGCCAGCACCAGACGAAGGCCCTGGCCGCGCTGGCGATGAGTTCCGGCCAGAACCGGCCCTTGCTCGCCCCGGTAAAGTAGCCCTCCAAACCATCGCCAACCCGTTCGGACAACGAGGGTTCGCGCTTCTGGAAGGCGCGACGATAATTCGGGTCATCGGGAACAAGCTGATTGCCCGGCACGGCGGCCTCGGTAAGCTGGGCCGCCAGTGGAGCGGCGGGCCGATGTTGCCGACATACAGACAAGCTGCAAGCCCTGCCCCGTCCGGCGCTGATGACCGGATCGAACTGGGCACGGCGCTGCCGGATGCCGCCACTCTGGACAGGCTGGTCGCCAAGTGGACCGAAGCGGTTTCAGATCCGTACCTGCCTGCGGCGGAGCGGTTGGCGCTCACGCCGCTGGCGTTCGAGGCTTACTGTTACGCCGTCGAAGGGCGGGACAAGATCGCTCGCGAGACGCGTCGCCGCGAAGCACTGACCTGGCAGATCGAGGACACCGGGAAGGGGGTCGGCACCCTCCATGTCTTGGGCGAGGAAAGCCCGGAGGTGCTGGCGTTCCTTCGCTTTGACCGGCAGAGCGACGACACCCCGGATCTCGCCGGATGGCTGCGCTACCTCCGCCGGAAAATCCCCGTCGAGAAGCTGATGGAGCGTTGGCCGGAGTTCCGGCCGGTGGCGGCCTTTCCAGAGGCTAGCCGGCGAATGCACACCCTCGTCGTCGCCGCGACGGGGCACGGTAAGTCGGAGGTGCTGAAGGCCCTCCTGCACCCCTACGCCCAGCGCCGGCGGGCGGGCGTTCTCCTCATCGATCCCGGCCGGACCCTAGCGGTGGACGTCGCCCGCTGGCCCGAACTGCACCGGGACAATCGGATCATCTACGTAGAGCCGGAACTGCGCGCCGGTCTGACAGTCGGGTTCAACCCGTTCGACCGCGCCCACCTGCTCGATGTCCGCGAAAAAAGCCACCTGGCGGAGACCATCGGCACGGCGATCAGCGAAATGACCGCCAACCTGACCGACAACATGGAAACGCTGGTCACCAACTGCGCGCGGGTGCTGTTGGACCAACCCGACGCCACCATGGAGGATCTGGGCCGGATGGTGGTCGAGCCGCCGGACCCGAAGAAATCGCCGTTCGGAGGGTTCATCGACCGTCGCCGGGAGCGATTGTTACAGGCGGCCTACCACCACCCTGACCGGCATGTGCGCGACTTTTTCCGTTTCCGCTTTGGGGCCGGGTCCTACGCCTTGAACCGGGATTTTCTCGGCAATCGCGTAGACCGGATTACCGGCATGGTGGACGTGCGCAACGCCCTGTTCGGTCCCTCCACCATCGACCTGGAGCGCGAGCTGGACGCCGGAAAGTTCGTCGTCGTGAACCTCGCCAAATACGGCAAGCGCAAGCAGCGGGCCGCGATCGGGCGGCTGCTGGTGACGATGGCCGCCGCGATCGGCTCCCGGCGGATGCAGCGCGAGGGACCGTACACGCCCCTGCACTTGGTCGTGGACGAGGTTTCCGCGATGACCAGCCCGCAGATGATCGAGGTGCTGAACGAACAACGGAAAGTCGGCGTGCACGCTACGTTTGCACAGCAAACGGAGGGCGAGGGGTTCAGCAAAGAGCAGGCGATGGCCCTTGTCGGCAACACGCGGTGCCGCCTTGCCGCCCTTGATGATCCAAGGCGCGGGGCGGAGCTGCTGGCCTACCGGGGCAAGGCCGACGAGCTGCCGCCGCTGCAGCGCGGACAGTTCTGGGTGCATTGGGAGGGGGTGCCAGGCGTCCACACCGTGCAGGTCCGCAGCGATCTCGTCGTCCGCGATACGGAGGGCAAGCTACGAGCAGATGTAAGCCCGGATCGATGGCTGCCGGAGGCGGCCTGGCAGGCTTACGTTGCGGGACTGACGCGGCCGGGCGGGTACTATCGCCGCTCAGAGGTGGCGCTGCCGGACGAGGTCGAGCCGATCCCACCAGCCCGCAACCCGCCTGTGCCGGAGGCACCGCCACGGCCTGTACCGCGTACCGCGGAGCCTCCTGCAGAACGTGCTGGTGCCGCAGCGCAGACCGTCCCGGAGCGGCCCGCCACGAGCCGGCCTCAAGAAGCGCTGAGGCCGGCCGCAAAGCCGGCTGCAGCTGCCAGCCCTCCTATAAACATACAATCGTACGAGCGTACGAGCGTACGAACGTACAGAACGAGGCCCGTACACCGGAAGCGCCGGCGAACGGTCCGCCTCGGCGCGGGCGCACCGCCAGCGCGCCGATCCTGGTGACGACAAAACCCGAGAAGCCCGCCGCGCCTTCAACCCAGAGCCCCAGTGAGGGTAATGACGTGCTCAAGAAGCCTGAGCTTCCCATAGGGGAGCCATCGCAGCCGCCGGCCGCTTCGACGGTGAAGCGTGCGGATGCCAGTGGGCAAGCTGGCGATACATCGATGATGCCCCCCCTGCGCTCAGCCGAACTGGGCCTGAAGAAGCCGCTACGTCCCGGTGAGCAACCACCACCTCAGGAGAAAGCATCATCCGCTGCCGGCAAGCTTGTTCGCCCAAAGATTGACACGCAAGGCCCTGGTCAGGATCGCAAACTGCCCTCTATCAATCGGGGTCACGAACCGGACTAAGACACCGCCATGCCGCGTGAGGTGCCCGTTTCACCCTTGCAGCTGCGCTTGCTCAAGGCACTGCATGCCTACCGGCTGCTGACCTACGACATGATGCGCCGGGTGGGCGTGGGCCGGGATCCGGGCGCCCTCGCGGGCGCGGCCCGCTATCTCCATGCACGAGGGTTAGTGGGCCGGCATGAAGGTGTGCTGGTCAGCCGGGTCACGTCGCTGCCGCTGATCTACTGGCTGACGCCCCGGGGCGCCGGCGCGCTGTTTCAGCACGACGGCACCGACGCGGTGGGCTCGGAACGCACCTTTGGTGATCTGCACGAGGTGCTGCACCGCCTGGGGATCGTGGACATCCATATTGCTCTTAGGGCCTGGGCGGAGGCAGCCGGCGTGGAGCTGCTGCAGTACGTCACCGATTTTGAACCGGGCTCACGCGGCCGGCACAAGGCCACCAAAATCGACGGCCCCGGTTTGACGTTCGTGCCGGATGCATTGGCTTGGCTGCGCTTGCCTGGCGAGAGCGAAGCCGACCTGCTTGTGATCGAGCTGGAGCGTGGCGGCGAACGGGGCGACCTGACCAGGTTCTTCAGCGGCAGCCAGAACCGGGGCAAACTGACGTTCCTGCGCACCGTCAGTGCCGGGTGCTACATCGAGAACGCCCTTGGCACGCCAGCGCGGCCCCTGGCTCGTCCACGCTTCCTCGTCGTTTTCAAGGACGACGCCCTCCGGGAAAAGGCCCTGGCGCGCTGGAACGCGGCACGGTTTGAGCCCAACCACGACGATTGGAGCTGGTTTTTCATCAAAAGCCTGCCCGAGGTTGCCGCAGATCCTGGCGGTGGGTGGCATCAGCCTGGTGACCGGGCGCAACGGCCTCTGTTCCGCAAGCTTGGCCAGACGCTGGAACCAACGCCGGCTTGAACGTGCGTGTGAGCATCCCGCGGGGCCAACTCGCCTGTCATCCGCTCAAATTTGGGGCGAGGGTCTAACCAGCGGCGGCCGGGCCAACGGTCCGTCAGCGCCCCAAAATCAACCTGATTTGTGATTTAATATCAGCGACTTATGAGATCACCTGATCCCCAGACAACGCTGTGCCTGCAGCTGCATCTTAAATCTGGGGCGAGGGTCTGAGCGGCGGCAGGCAATCGGCTCAGGCGCGGCGCGGGGCAAGTTCATCCTCACCAAGCCACAGGGTCAGCCTTGGCAGAACGGGCGCGTTGCGCCCGTCAGTCGACGACCCGCGCAGCGGGTTCAACGGTGCAGGCGCTAGGAGGGCCACAGGCGGCGGTTATAGGCCGCTTTGGCGCCTTGGTCGCTCTAACTCCCGTTCGGCTGCCACAACGCATCCTAGAGGGCGCACAGGCCGCCAACACCACGACCCCTCGAAAGCCCAACTTGGCCGCCCGGCAGGGCGGCCTCCTATCAAAGCTAGCCGCCGTAGGCGGCTTCCGTTTTGGGTGGGGGAGCGGGTGGCGCGTTAGCGCCAGGGGCGGGGGTTGAGCTGCAGATGTCCAGGGAAGAGGCACCGCAGCCCTGACTTCGTTTGTGGCCAGTTCGATTTCGGAGTTGTGGAAAGGCTGGGAACGTCTTTGTTAAGTCTTTTAATATATCTAATAGAAAAGGTCTTTAGAGAAATTCCGCTGCTGGCGCCTGGGGTTACACCCTAAATCTGGGGCGAGGTTTTATTAAACTGGGGCGAGGGACGACAAATCTGGGGCGAGGGGTTCCAAAATCTGGGGCGAGGGTCTGATTTTGAAGGGGGTCGGCAGGCAAATCTGGGGCGAGGGTCTGAAACCGATCTTCTGCGGCAGAAATCTGGGGCGAGGGAGCGGCGGGCCAGAGGTTTAGCGCCCAATTCTGGGGCGAGGGTCTGAAACGACCCTGAATGGGTGTGTCTGACCGGGATCTCCTCGGGTCGAAGTGCCTGAAAACGGCCTTTTGGGCCAATTCTGGGGCGAGGTTTCCCGCTAAAGCCACGGTTAACAAAGGGTTTCCGCCAAAAACTGGGGCGAGGTTTCCCGCCTGATCATGCCGCGTCGGGCGAAAGAGCCTCGGGATCTGCGCCTGTGGTCTGCTCAGCCAGCTCATTGGCCTTGCTGACCAAAAGCTCCATCTCGCCCTGGGTCGGCAGAGCATGGACGTAGTGCCAGCGGCGGCCCTTGTGCCAGCCGGATCCGGTCACCTCCTCGCGGTAGCTCGCCAATCCCTTGGCAGCGACCATGTCCTTGAAGGCCTCGCGGCATTCCTTGCGGAACTGGCTGCGCTTGGCCGCCGTCGCCCCCTCGCCCCAGAGTTGGCGCCCGGCGAGATGCGCTAAGCGCTCCTCATCGATCCAGGTATGGTTCGGCTGACTGTCGATGAACGGCCAAAACACCTTGGCGTGGTCAGACTTTAGGCGGAACTGCACCTCGGCGTTGACGCTGACTAGGGCAGCTTTCTGGATCATGTTCACGACGGTTTGCCCGTAACGCACGACCACCTCGCTATCGAGCTGGGCGCCGGACCAGGACAGTTTCGTGATCATCGGCTCGGAGGAGCCCGCAGTATCTGCCAGGCGGCTTTGGCTCCGGCTCTTGAAGATCTTTTCCATGTCCTCCAGGGAGCGCCCCTGGTGGATGATCAGGCTGACCTGCTGGATCTCCTGAAACACGGTCATCAGCGTGAGCAGATTGTTGACGTGCTCGGTCTTGTTGAGGGCCTTGAGCAAGGCCCGCCACGTGGTTTTCGTCTCGCAAACCGAGAGCAGCGGTGGGATGAAGGTGCCGCTGCGGTAGGCCGGATTGTTCTCGTAAACCGTGGTCGGCTTCATCCGGAACAGCGCGTAAATCGCGTCGCGGTGCTGGCTGCCGAGTTCCCGCCCCTTCACCTCGATCACGGAGTAACCCGGGACCACGTAGGTCTGCGAGAAGTTGCTGTCTGTGATCAGCCCCTGCCGCCGCGGGGCGAAGGCGGACGTGCGTGCCAAACGGTCCGGCAGCATCGACGGGTTCTTGCGGCCGCGCTTGTTCTGCATCGTGCGCTTCTTGCGCTCGATGCGGGCGATTTCGGCCGGCGTGAGGTTGAACAGGTCGGTCATGGCAGGAGGCAACGCTACCGCGGAACGGGAAACCTCGCACCAGATTTGCAACACTCCATGCCCAAAACGGCAGCACTCTTAGTGAGATAGCCGGCGCATGTCGTGACGCTGCAACAGCGTGAGGCCAGCCGACGACCGTACGGGCGTACGAACGTACGTTCGTCGGTTGGTATCTAGGAGTGATTAGCCCGGTACTCTTCCCAGATGCGCAGGAACAGCTCGCTGTTGGTCATATCGCGCTCGGCGGCATAGGCTTTGAACTGCCGGCGAACCTCGGCAGGCACCTGGAACGGCATCTGCACCGAAGCGGTCGCCGCGGCGCGGCGCAGGACGGGCTCCGCATTGGTTTCAGCCGGCGGCTTGCCTTTGCTTGGCAGCGGCTTGGGCAGGCGCTTACCGGGCTCAGGCGCAGCTGCAGCCTCAGGTGCGAGGTCGGGCTTGGGTGGGCGCGGTAGCGAGGTCACGGTGGCGCTGCTCATGCGGCGTTCTCTTTCTTCGATGCGGGTTCAGCCTGGGTCAGGCGCTCAATGAGTTCAACAAACACCTGCCGGGCGCGATCGGCCAAGCCCTTGTGCTTCACTTCCGTCAGGGTCTGCCCAACGTCGAGGGCGCGGCGGTAGAGCGTGGCGTCTTTGAGGGTGGTGTTGGCCACGTAGTAGCCAGCCTCTTCAAAGTAATCGCGGGCCTGCTGGATCTCGACAGCGCTGTCGCCCACCTTGGTCAGCAGCACGACGATCCGCTGTTTCTCCACGCCACCCTTTTTCAGGTCGTGAAGCACGCGCACGGTGGGCTCCAGGTCGTCCGTGCCGATGCCACTTGGCACCACCACCAGCTTGCTCGCCGTGGCAGCCTGCAGCGTGTCCCTGGTCGCAAACCCTGGGCAGTCGAGGATCATCACGTGGAAGAACCGGGCATCCTTGAGCGCCTTATCGAGGGTCATGGTCTCCACCCGGATCGCCGGTGTGTACCCGTTGGCCGCCCGGCGGCGCATCCAGTTCCATGACGTGCTTTGCGCCACGTCCAGGTCGGCGATCTTCACCTCCCAACCGCCATCGTCCATGCGGGCGAACTGCTCGCCCAGCATGCGGGCGATGGTGCTTTTGCCAACGCCGCCTTTCTGCCCAAGCACGCTGATGATGTAAGGGTCTGCCATGATTTGCCTTTTCCTTTCTCGACGCTCCTACGCTCGTA
>NZ_BPRE01000028.1 GCF_022179765.1 Methylorubrum suomiense
CTCGGCCTGGCCATCTGCCGGCACCTCGTCGAGCTAATGGGCGGCGAGATCGGCGTCTCTTCGGTCGACGGCGGCGGTTCCACCTTCTGGTTCACCGTGCGCATGCCGCGGACCTCCGCGCCGGCCGAGGTGACGGCACCGATCCTCGCGGCCGCGTCCCGCCGGACGGGCCGCCTGCTGCTTGTCGACGACTCCCCCATCAACCAGGAACTCGCGCGGGCGGTGCTCAGCGGGGCCGGCCACGTGGTTGAGACGGTCGGAGACGGGCAATCGGCCGTCGATGCTGTTCAGGAGCGTGCCTTCGACCTGGTGCTGATGGACGTGCAGATGCCCGGCATGGACGGGATGACGGCCACGCGTCTGATCCGTAAACTACCCGGCTCAGTAGCGAAGATGCCAATCATCGCCATGACGGCCAATGTCCTGCCCGAACAAATTGCCGCCTTCCGCGAGTCCGGCATGGACGACCATGTCGGCAAACCTTTCGACCGGGAGCGCCTCTATGCCACGATCGAACGCTGGCTCGTACAGGGGGCGGTAGTAAACACCGCGTCTCCCGCTGAAGTGGACACCCCGGAGTTCGATGAAGATGCCTACCGCGAGGTATGCCTATTCCTAGTTCCCTCTCGCAGGCGAGAGATACTGCGCATCCTCGTGCGTGAACTCGATACGAGCTTCGTCGGCGATGCGCGCACCCTGGATGAGCGGACGAAGTTTCGACAGCGAGCTCATTCCCTTTCTTCGGCAGCGGGTATGATTGGCTTTGCCGCCTTTGCTGAGGACTGTCACACCCTTGAGGCTTTTGACGAAATGCAAGTGTCAGAAGAGGGCCTCCAAGCATTTGAACGGAAGCTCACAGGAGTGCGATTACGCGCAAGCTGGGCTTCTAAGTTCGTTGAGCATCTACTTGCTGAGATGGACGTAAACCCCGAGCGGAGACTACGACTAATTAAGACCGAATTGTTGTAGGCGCTTATCTTTCCTGTTGACAAATAAAATCCATTGATTGTGTGCACCCGGTCGTCCACAGGTGTTAAACCCCCGTTCGCCGTTTAATCTAATGAAAACACCAAGAGCTGTGATTATCTGAACATTACAGCCACTATGATGGTTGTGGCCCGCTGCTCGGTGTTTGCGGTTGTGACAGCAGCTTTAGCGGATCGACCCATACCTTGCTGGCTTCCTCGGTCCGGCCACTCTCGACAGATGCACAAATTCGCTTGCCCGGCATTGACTCACGTTGCTTACCGGTTGCGATCGTTACGAAGATTGAGCCTCTGCCGCCGGGCAGTGGCCTGCCCAGCTTCTAATTCGTCCATAAATCAAGAGTTTTGCACATTCTGCTCGACCCTGATCCGCCAATGGATTAGCGTGTGCGTAACTCATGAACGAAACTATGGCCGAAAGCCCACCCTCACGTCTGATCGGATACGCCCGCGTCTCGACGGTGGGGCAGACCCTCGACGTGCAGCTCGACCAGCTGCGCGCGGCCGGCTGCCGGACGATCTTTCAGGAGAAGGTCAGCGGGGTGAAGTCCGACCGCAAGGAGCTGACCCGGATGCTCAAGGGCCTGCAGCCCGGTGACGTGGTGATGGTCACGAAGCTGGATCGCCTCGCCCGCTCGATTTTCGATCTGTTCTCGATCGTGAAGCGCATCAACGACGCCGGGGCCCGCTTCCGCTCGATCGCGCAGGAGTGGGCAGATACCGGCTCAGCGCAGGGCCGGATGATGCTGGCTGTCATGGGCGGCATGGCCGAGGTCGAACGAGAGATGATCCTTACCCGCACGGCCGAGGGTAAAGCCCGTAAGAAGGCCCGTGGTGAGCTGCGCGAGGGTCGCCCTCCCAAGCTCAACCCGGCGCAGCGAAAGGAAGCGTTGGCCCGCCTAGATGACGGGGAAACCCTTGTAGACGTGGCACGGACGTTCAACGTCAGCCACAGCACCATCCAACGGCTCAAGCCGAGGGTAGGCTCATGACGATGTCGGATGTAGCCAAGGTGCGCGAGGAGATCGCGGTCCTCATCGCGCTCGAACTCGGGTTCGGTGATCTGGAGGCGCTCACTGCTGAGGATCGAGCCGTCATTGAACGGCAGACCACGGAAACCATCGAAGGGTGCGGCGACGAAAAGGCCGACTGTACCGACACGCATGTGAGGCTGCGCGGCCTTCTTGCCGAGTACCACAGGCTCCAGCAGCTTCACGCCGGCGAGCCGAGCCCTGCGGCGCATGCTGACGGTACTGCGGGATGACAGCTTGGAGGCCATCAGGCCTCAACGGACCTCCTCACAGCCGATGCGGGACATCAAGGTCGTGAGCGACAAGTCCTCGCCTTCGGACGTGGAGGTGCGCACATGGTAGCCATCCCGCTCAAGCTCCTGGACCTTTTGGAGCGCTTCGGTGGCGGTCTCGGCTTGGTAGGCGACGGCCGGTTTCTCGGTGTTGGTGAGGTTCGCGCCAGCGATGATGTAACCCATGAACCCTCCTGCTTGGCGCCAAGGGTACCCTAGCAGGCCACGGATCGCGAGGATGCGGGGCTGTGTCCGTTAGGGCCGCTTCCAAGGCACGATGCTACCGTGTCGCTGGAGCGCGGGGATGTGGCCGGCTCTCCGCCTCTGTGATCGCTGCAAGCTGCGCCCTCAGTTCGATCATCTCCGCTTGCAGTGCGTCCAGCACATCCTCTGTCTCGGTCGTATCGCGCCCTTGAGCACGGAGCAGCAGAATGAGGATGCACTGTTCCGTGATGCGAACCTCACCCCTGACGATATTCTTCTCCACCTGCCTGCGCGGGTCGTCTGCATAGGGAGGGAAGACGGTCATCGATGCAGCCTGCATAGGTAGCCCTTGAGGGCCTTCGGTGATCGTTTGCCGCCAAAACGACTCCTGTCCTCGAAGCGTTACTGAATACGGGCTGTGGGCTGGAAGGATTTGCGCGCATTCATGGTTCCCGACGGTAAGTTTTGCGGTCGGCCTGATCGCTTGGAGCCGTCGAGGCTGGTTGCCGTAGCCAAAGTATGAGCGGCAAGCCTACTCGGTTGCCTGCTGCTTGGCCCGGCCACCGGTGCGGCCCAGACCAGCCCCCTTAGCGAGCTCGGAACGTCGTGCCGCGTAGTTCGAGGCGACCATCGGATAGTCGGAGGGCAGTCCGTAGCGCTGGCGGTAGGAGTACGGATCGAGCCCGTGCCGGCTGAGGTGGCGCTTCATCGTCTTGTACGGCTTGCCGTCAATGAAAGAGACGATCGCGTCCGACGTGATCGATTGCTTGATCTGGGAGGCCGTCGGCTGATCGATCTGTTCCTCGGCTGGAGTGGCGTGATGCGGCCGGGCGAGACTGGTGAGAGCACCGTGTACGGCGGTAACGAGCTTCGGTAGCTCGGAGGCTGTGAAGCGGCTCCCGGATGCGTAAGCGGCCACGATGCCCGCCGTGAGGGTAACGAGATCGAGGGTAGGCGCGTTGATCGTGTCGTCGGCCATGCTGTGCTCCTCCTCTTGGTTCAATGCCATTGGCTACGGTGTGGCAAGTAGACTGATTGGTGGGAAAGCTATTACCTCCGGAAACCGACCGTGCGGAGCTCTTCGGGGATCTGGTCGAGGCTTGCCAGAGCAAGATGCAAATCTAGGTTACGATACCGAAATCAAATCCCGCGCGAGGGAGCGTAGTGCCGTGATTTGGGTCACCGATCACCTGGGCAGCCTCACCTATGTGGGCCAGCAATGGCATCACCTGACGGGACAGGAGACTAGTACTGCGCTCGGCATGGGCTGGCACGACTCACTTCATCCTGACGACAGAGCATTCATCGTCGACAGTTTCGCCGAGGCCTGTCAGCGCCAAACAGAGTTCATGCTGCTGTTCCGCCTTCAAAGGACGGACGGCTCGCATGTCTGGGTACTCGGTGGGGCGTCCCCCTCCTTCACGCCCCTCACCGAAGAGTTCGTTGGTTTTCTCGGCGTGCTCAGCGAGTACGGAGAGGATGCTCAAGGCCTGACGGCAAAGGCTGATATTGGCACCTTCAAACCCGGACGGCCGACCGGCGATTTTGCTCCGCTTTCGAAGCTCGATATCGCCGCAGATTACCTGATCGCGGCACGAGCCGTCACGGTCGGATACGGCCCCGACGTCGCGAATGCGATCGACGACGCTCTGCATGCTCTGGGTCAGGCTCTTCAACGCGAGCAGCAGGCGACGCGTTCTGCGGGCGGCTATCACTGAGCCGCGGGGTTACCGGATCGCCACGCAATGTGGCGTAAGCTCGTTCGCGGACCTCGTAGGCCGTGCGCAGCAGCGAGCCCGGTTCGCCGCGGGCATTCAATGGCAACGTGCTCCCAACGTTCGCAGCATGGCGATCACGCGCCTTTTTGAATTCGGATCGCCACGTCGCATCGGCCACAGCGAATAGAAGTCTCAGGCTAACCGGGCAGTTTTGATACACGGTAAGATCTCGTTTACTTGGGCTACGCAGCGCAATTTAATGTTGCATTCGCAGATCTAATTCTCGCCCTTTCAGCAGTAATGAGATCTGCGCGCGGTCAAACTCTCAATTTGAATGTTGAATTACAACTACATTTGAAATGCGGCGCATCACGCGGTCGTGAGATCACGCCCGTCGCGCCCAGGTTTGATGGCAACGACGGCCGAGCGCGGCGCCGATATGGCCCGCATTATGGATGTGTCGGGGTACCACGATCCGCGGACGGTGGTCAGAGCTGTGGGACGGCCTTCGCTTCAACGACCATTTTGGGCCGATACTCATTGAGGCCTAACCAAGGCGGCAGGACGAACTCATTTCTGCGCTTGGATCGGCCTACCGATCGGCGGGTTGCTGTCTGTACGAGAGAGGGCAATCCAACCAGGGCCGAGAAGCAGGCCGCACCGGTTATCCCGGCTCTCGAACACGCCCTCGCCAATCATCTGGTCCGCTAGGGGAGAGGTACTTCAGAAAACTTCAGTCCCGTAGCGAAACCTAACTCAGCCACTCGCGGACGCAATCAAGCAGCACGCTAAAGTGATTTCACGACGAACCGCAAAAAAGGTTGCGGGCTTCCCGTATTGCAGTTGTAGCGGCATAATAGATTTGTCGAACGATCACACGAAATTGTAGTCAGGGCTGTCTGTATGGGCAAGAGCGTGGGACAGGTGAGTACTTCTCAAAAACCCCCAAAGCGAGAGCCGACGCCGCAGGAACAGCGGGGCATCGACAAGGCGCTCGCTTATTGCCGAGGCCGCACGGCGCCCATCGCCTTCGAGATTAGCAAGGCGGAGGGGTCCGACATTTCGGTTGGCATCCCTCACAACAACGCGGGTGGCTTCATCGCACAGCAGCGGGCCACCTTCGGCACCGTATCGCAGGCATTCGCCGACCGAGCTGGTGGTGAGGTTGGCAACGCCCTCAGGAACCGCGGTGAGGCATTGCCCTCTCCCAACGCCCTAAATGCCGGTGTCGCGGCTATTGCCGGCATTGAGCCGCAGAACGAGCAGGAGGCCATGCTCGCAGTTCAGATGGTCGGCACCCACGCCATGGCGATGGAGATGATGAACCTCGCCAAGCAGACGGAGTCGCCCGATCGGCTGGAGCGCTACGGCAACCTCGCGACCAAGTTCCTGCGCACCTACACGACGCAGATGGAGACGCTGGCGAAGCTCCGTCGTGGGGGTGAGCAGACCGTGCGGGTCGAGCACGTCCACGTCTATCAGGGCGGTCAGGCAGTCGTCCATCAGGTGACGCAGGTCGGGGGTCAGCATGGGGGATCGCTCGAAAATGAGAACCAAGCCCATGCACTCATTGGATCGCCAGCCCACGCCCTTCCGGCTGGCACTCCGATGCTGCGCCAGGACACGGGCGGGGCTGGAATGCCGGTCGCCCGCGGTGGGCGGGAAGAAGCGGTGCCGGATGCACGGGGGAGCCGCCGGAAGCGGGGCGCCGAGCGGTGAGCGGAACGGAGCCTATCGACACGGGCTCAAGACGCAGGAGGCACTTGCTCTAGAGCGCGAAGCTCGGGCGCTCCTCCGTCAATGCCGCGAACTACTCAGAGAGATACCTTGAGGGGAAAAACTGTCCCGATATGGAACGGATTGGTTTCCTATGGTTTATTGCCCCATAGCCAGCCTCCCTACGAGGCCATGGTCCGGGTGACTATCCAGGTCAGCTCCGGGCAACCGTGATCGGCCGACCGGGCATCGGCAGCAAGTGGCAGAATACCTGCCACAGGAGTGGGAACGGGTCGCCCCAACCCCACAGATTGACCAGGTCAGCAGACCGATGTGCGCCTGGTATGCTCCGCGTCAGATCTCGGGAGAGATGAAGCGGCGAGTAAAGGCCGACCGCCTGACCCCGGCCTCCCCGATAGGGTTTCGTCCATCGGTACGTGTGACCGGTACTGCTAGCTTCGGCGCGTCAGGTCATAGGCTTCGCTAGTACTGGCGAAGCCATGCCCCGTCCAACTCCATCAACACATCAGGGATCTTTAGAGCCCCCATAAAATAGCCGACGCTAATGTGATACCGGGCGGAAGCAGCGAAACGGGCAGAGTCGTGGTACCCTGCAGAACGAGTTTTCTCAACAGTACGAGCGTACGCGTGAGGCGACCCGGCATGAGCACACATGAGCACAAATGACGACATTAGATGATAGCAAATGATGACATCGGAACGCTGATTGTATGCTGGTAACAGCGATAAAACAGGGTGTGCTCTCCCAAAAACGCGGGACGGCAATGGAACCAGCCGGGCGTTGAGAAAAAGCATTGAGCGCTGGTTAGATCGACATCCAGCGCCATTCAGAACAATGGCTGAAACCGCTGGCGGCGACGCATAGATAAATGGCGGCGGAGTGAGCCCAGACACGTTTTTCAATCTGTCGAAGACGAGATGCGACCGCATTTTTTAACTTTAAATATTGCAGTGGGCGACGGGCTCTCGCTTAGTTCACTGACTCGAAAATAACGGGGAACAACGGTTGGCCGACAGTACTAATCTTGGATTTCAATCAAATTTTTTAAAAAAGGCCGAAGTTAACGTGGAAGACGGCTACGACCCTGGCTGACGTCGATCAAATCATACCGATGAGGACACTTGCCTACAGGGCAGATGCCTGCAACCCGGAGCCGCCAAGGCTGATCCGGCGCCCAGTAACAGGGCGCGTGCCATGGTCCGGAGCCGCATAGGTGCGACGTGAGAGGTCGTGGAGCATCGTTCCAACGAGATCACCGGCAGCTTCGTTCAGCCGCTCGGGTCGGCAGGTCGCCGCTATCCAGACGCCCAGTGCATGGGTGTGGCTGCGACCGTAGAGCCAGACTGCCAAGTTCGCTCGTATTGCCTCCGGAATGCCGTCCAAGAGAGCCGCGAGGGTGTCGGGCTCGGCGCGGCTGAGACGAGCGACGAGTTCGAACGGCACGGGGCAGGTGCCGGCGAAATCCTCGGCGCCGACTAAGCGAGCTTGATGCACGGTTGTAACTCCGGAATGCACTACCCTGATGCCCAACGTGTGGTTAACGGTTCGTCAACGCACCGTTGTCCGAGAGGGTACTGAGAGCCGGTAGTGGCATCGATTTGCTGTCTGTTGCCCAAGAGGCATTCGGCTCAGCGTAGCCAAGCCGGGTCGTAGCCGCCGCACTCGACAGCACAAGGCCGGCGGCGATCAGAAGACGATACAGGGGAAGGCCGATCATTGTTCGAGGCCAGTTGCGAGGGATGCGGGGGTTCAGCGCGGCTGCGGCGCCGGCACACGGATCGTGACCATCTGGCCGCTGATCGGATCGAAGACGGTGATGGTCATCGCGAGGCTCCAGCGTCAGCACAGGGTCGGATGTCCGGCTAACGCTTCGAAGCGTGACGGTTTCCGCGTCGTGTTTGGATGTGGTTAGCCCTCCGTTAAGCCTGATAATCGGTGTTCGACCAGCCCTGAAACCACCGGTAGGACAGGCCGACCACGCTCCTCGCTCGGGGCAAGCGACTAAGGCTGTGGGTAGAGCTGGGATCACCAGGGCAAGAAGCGGTCCGAGGCCGGCTGCCCCGCGAGCATGAAGGCGATCGCACCGATGACGCCCGCGAGTGCGACCCAAATTTCAGCTTCAATCACGACTTCTCGCTCAGCCCGACGCGGGCGAGGTGCGACTGAGGTGATGCGGCGAAACATGCGACCCCACAGCATCGGTTGCGTCCGCTCTTACGAACGGCGGCAGTCCGGTGGCGCATAGCTCAGGCGGTCCTACTACGCTCTACGATCCGCCGCGGCCCTCCTCGTCTGAGGTCGGCCGCTGCCCCTCGGCAGCCCTCGCGGCGGTGTCGCTGGCCTCGAAATCTCCAGATCTAGAACTTCTGTAGGCGTGCCCTTTGCGCTTTTGCACCCTCCCCCCTCGGCCGGGAGGGTCGGCGCCTCGTCCTTCCGCTTGCGGGTGAGCCGGAGCCAGGCCGTCCACTCGGGCGAGACGATCCGCAGAATGTTGGTGTCCGATCGCCAGCCGGTGATGCGGCGTTCCTCGACGGTCACGAGGCCAAGGCGCACCGCTTCACGGATCGCATTGCGCACGGTGGTCTCGGACACGCCTGCAATGGCTGCCATCCCGCCGACGGACAGACGGCAATCCTTCCGGCGCACGGTCTCGGCCGCGACGAGAGCGAGCACCGCTTGTTCCGCCAGGGTAAAGCGTGCGGCGATCGAGGGCGGGAGGCGCCCAGAAGCCGCCCAGCGGCGTCGGCGCTCCATCGAAGCATCGGTGCGAGGCCGGGAACCGCGTCTGCCTGTCCTGGGGCTTCCTGCGCGATCTGGCGGGGTGTTCGGGTCGATGGGTCCGGTTTGATCCTCCCGTTTCGGGGAACCAAGCTGCCGGACCTCAATCAGGGCGGACAGTGCCTCGGCCTCGGCCTCGGAGACGTGCCCTTCGCCGTAGGCGCGCCAGAGCTGCGCCGCGATGGCGGGCAAGGTGAGTCGCGGTGCTGCCTCGATGGCGGTCCGCAAATGGTCGGCAAACATCGTCGTTCGGCCCCTGAAAGGGCCGCAACAGGTCGTTCGGAGCCACCTCAAGGGCGTTCCGTGGTCCAGGCAAAGCCTCATCGTCGCGAGAAACGGTGTTCTCGCTTGACGCCTTGGGGCGTCTCATGGCTTTTGGGAGTTGGAAAAACGGCTCCCAAGGCCATCTTGATTTCGACGGGCTCACCCTTGCCGGGGTGGGCCCGTTGGCTTTTCAGGGTTCGACTTGCGGCGGCGGCTGTCTCCTGATGGTCGGCTTACGACTCGCCCGAAGGTGAGCGGGGCCGGACATGGCATGTCGGCCGGAGGCAACGGTTAAGTCAACGCTAACCGGCCGGTCAGGGTGAAAGGCTTCACGGGGAGCGGCGGCGCGCGGGCGCTACGCTCCGTCCGGATCTCGGTTGAGCATTGCGGCTGCGATGACTTTGCAGGCTTCGTCGCGCAGCAGGAACGAGAGCCAGCCAAAGCCTGGGTGCCGGATCATGAGTTCGAACCCCTCAGCGCCGTGATCGCGCATTGCGATTGCTGGCCGCTCCGTCGTCGGAATGCGGGCGTTAGCGTCGATCTGCGGGTTAACGGCCTCGGGCAGCGCAGCACGGAACCGCCCCAGCTGCTCCATCAGGCCGTCCAATTCGTCCGCGCTGAAAGCATTCGACCATTGCACTTGTCCGTCTTTTTCAGCTGAGATGCCGACATGCTCGCCGAGATGCTTAAGGCGTATCTTTATGGGTGATTGGCTCATGAAGCTCTCCCAAGACGACAAAGCCCCGCCGGTTGGACGCGGCGGGGCTTAGACGCGGTAGATGGTCGAGGCGTTGATTACGCAGCCGAGAGCGCGCGCTGCACGGCCTCGGGCTCAAGGCTGATGACCTTGAGGTAAGCCCGCGTCGAGGCGTCCGGCTTGGCGCGCTTTTGCTCAAGGTCGCGAAGCGTGCCGATCGGGAAGCCGTACCGATAGGCGAACACTTCCTGAGTGAGGCCGAGCCGCTTTCTGATGCCGCGCACGTCGATCTCTTCCGGCAAGGTAATTCGATAGGTCTCGGGGTCGGCCTCCCCACGCGCGAAGGCCTGCGCCTGCCGTGCGGCCTCAACGAGGCCCTTTCCGAAGCTGGTCATTGCAGATCCCCTCCTTGGGATTGGCCCCCGGTCCTCTCACGAAGAGCAGGCGGGGGAAGCTGCGAGATGGTTGATGCCTCAGGGGTTCCCCTGAGTGCGTGCCCGTTGCCGGGCGGCTGCCTTGCGGACGCTTTCGCGGTAGTCGTCCACGATGGTTGAGAGATACGCCTTGATGGCGTTGCGCTCGGCCTTGTCGAGGTTCGCCCGCTTCCCCTTCGACAGAAGCCGCAAGAGGAAAATCGGCACGTCCTGAGCGCTTGGATAGAAGAACACCCGGTATCCGCCGGACTTCCCCTTTCCCTTGCCGCCGATCCGCACCTTGCGCGCCCCGCCCGTCCCCTCGATCGGATCGCCGCACAGCGGATTGCTGGCAATGGCGGCTTCGATTGCGTCGTCCTCGGCGGGCGAGACGCCCGCGGCCTTCGCGTCGGCCTGATAGAGAGGAATTTGGACAATGCCGTGCATGGGTTGAATATACGGGCTGCCCGTAGTTTCGACAAGCGATAAGTGCGGGCTGCCCGTATAAATCTGATGACAGCTTGGGCGGCCTCGCATAGGCATGAGCGTAGCCATTGCCGCGCGTGCCTCAATGCCCATCCGTCGGGAACATCGGTTCTTCTATCCGATCGACTGGCGCGAGCTGTCGGCCGCGATCCGCTTCGGCCGCGCCAAGGGCCGGTGCGAGGGCTGCGGGCGCCCGCATGGTCGAGCAGTGTTCTGTCTTTCGGATGGCCGGTGGTGGGACGATGACGCCGCGTCCTGGCGCGATGGTTCCGGCCGGATCGTCTGCACTGCCGTCGGCGGCGACGATGTACTTGCGACCGTCCGGACGACGCGGGTTGTGCTGGCCACCGCGCACCGGAACCACGACACCGCCAACAACGCGCCCGCCAACCTCGCGGCGTGGTGCCAGCGCTGCCACATGCTTCACGACAGGCCGGAACACGCCCGGCGGCGGTGGTTGACCGTGTTCCGACGGAAGGCGCTCGGCGACCTGTTCCGCGGTCCCTACAGGTGAAGCCGCCTAGTGCGTCCGCTCGGGGCCACGCCCGGCAAGTCTTTGCTCCGCAGCCGCCCGCAGCTTCTCCGCGCTTGCCCCTGTCAGGCCGCCATTCTCAGCCCAAGCCATCAGGACGCCGAGCGCCAAGAACTGAGCGGCTTTCTCAGGTTTGGTCACCTTTCCAACGCCGACGAGTGCGACAAGGCCCGCCGCCGCCATGCTCGCAGCAACGAAAGCCGGATCGGTCATCAACTCATCGTTCATCGCTGTGCCTCTTCCGCCCCGTCAGTAATGCAGTTTTCGTCCCACCACCTGCACTGTGCGCTGGGAGTGAGACAAAGCACCTCTAGAGCCTCAAGCGGCGTATCATTGCATCAGGCTGGCAGCGGCGCTCCGGCTGTTGGCGGGCTATGCGAACGCATAAACCGACGCACTTGCAGATAAAAGTCCTCAAGCTCTGCCTTGGCGATATGAACTCGGCCTGCTGCAGCGCGGCCTAACGCAAAATTACAAAAGTGAACTAGGCCAGATCAAACGGGTTGCGTCCGTGATTTGCAGGAGGGTTCTGTGCCGCGCTACTTCTTCGACATTGACGACGGCGTACGCGACCTGCGCGACGATGAAGGTGTCGTTCTCGACGACCATGAGCGCGCCAGGAAAGAGGCCATCGGCACCCTCGCGCAACTCGCCAACAGCATGCTGCCAGACGGCAATAATCACACCTTCAAGGCTAACGTCCGCGACGAGACGGGCAAGCTGATCTATGAGGCTACTCTAGCCCTCAAGAGTGGCTGGGTCGTTTGATGGTTGGCATCGGAGGGCTGGCTCGTGGTTAGGTCCGCTATCGCCGACACCGCCCTGGAAGCACTCATACGCAAGCTGGAGAGCACGTCCGACCTTACGGAAGAGGAACGGCGGGCGATCCAAAAGCTGCCGGTGTCCATTCGACCCCTCGCTCCTAGCCAGGACCTCGTGGCAGACGGCGAGCGGCCGGTGCAATGCGGGCTCCTCGTAGAGGGCTGGTCCTACCGCTACAAGCTCCTCGCCGAGGGACGCCGCCAGATCCTGTCTTTCCACGTCGCGGGCGACACACCGGATCTGCAAAGCCTGCATCTGGACGAGCTCGATCACGGGGTAGCAGCCCTGACATCCTGCACCTTCGCGCTCATACCGCACGACAGCCTGCGGCATCTAACCAGGACGTTCCCCGACGTGGCCGCCCTCCTGTGGCGCGAGACGCTGATAGATGCTGGGATCTTCCGGGCGTGGATTGCAGCGATTGGGCGCCGTTCCGCCTACGGCGGGATCGCGCATCTATTCTGCGAACTGTACCTACGGCAGGAAGCGGTTGGCCTCGCCGCCGATCATCGTTGCCCGATGCCAGTGCGGCAGACGGATTTGGCCGATGCGATGGGCCTAACCTCGGTACATATCAATCGGGTGCTGAAGGAGATGCGCGACGCCGACCTTATCACCTTCGAGCGACGCGAGTTGGTGATCCGGGACTGGAAACGTCTCTGCGACGCGGCCGAGTTTGACCCTACCTACCTGCACCTGAAGAACTTGGCGGCCTGAAAAGCGAACGGCCACGGGAGCCGGAACAAAGGTGCGCGTACATCCGGCGTCACCCTAGCCCCGGCATCGTGGCCGCATCCGATCAAGCGACAGGGTCGCGATAGGCATGTCCCTGAGATGGGGGCGACATGGTTAACAATCAATGAGCAGCCCCGCCGCCCGATCTGCTCACGGGCTGGCGGGGCGTGTCGTGTCCACACGACGGGGCCGATACGCAACGCGGCTTCGTCTCAGGGTGCCGGCCTTGAGTTAGCTTGGCATCAATCTGTCTTCGCCCTGCCTGTCTCATTTGGCGGCATTCAGACCGCTCGCGGCGATCAGTGCCTCGCGGTACAAGTGCAGCGTGTCGAGGGGCGAGATGGATGAGTGGACTCGCTGGGCGGGCTTTAGATATCTTCCATCCATTCGACATGCCCATCGGAAAGGCCGTAGCGGGCTCCAACAACCCTGACCTTCCCATTGGTGAGCGCATCCTTGATCACCAGGCTTTGAGTCGTGAGCCGTTTCGCCACGCGGCGTGCGTTACTCCGCACGGAGGCCTCAAGCAGGTCACCTCCTTGGCTTCTTGCTTCGAGTACCGCCGGCACAATCGGTTGCACCATTTCACCGATGACCCCAGGGAAGGTCGCGTTCTTTTCCACGACATCAACGGCTGCCGCCACGGCGCCACAGGACTGATGGCCGAGCACAACAACTAAAGGCACCCCGAGAACGCCAACAGCATACTCAATGCTTCCCAATGCTGCCGTATCGACCGTGTTGCCGGCGTTCCGAACAATAAACAGTTCGCCGAGCCCGCGTCCGAACAGAATTTCCGGCGAAACTCGACTGTCAGAACAACCTACCAGAACACAGAAAGGAGCTTGCCCGCGGGCGAGTTCGAGGCGGCGTTCGCGCCCGTTTGCTGCCAGGGACGGCGCTTCGTTCCTGAAGTTTTCATTGCCCTCCTTCATGGACTTGAGCGCATCAGCTGGAGACATCGTGGTCTTTGCCAGAGGTGATGCAGCCTGCACTACGCCGTTCGGCATAGCGGTCGCGGCGAAAAAACTCGCTGCCCCAACCAAAAGATGACGGCGTCCAATATGGGGTAAGCCACCTGCAGCGTAGCAGTCGCAATTCGTGTGGGTCATATTTGATCCCCTCCCCATTCCCATCTTAGCTTTGCCATGTGCACGTCGAAGCGTGAGCGTCAGACTGCCAGCGCGTCATGAACCTAACGTCCCGACCTGGTTGGAAAATGACAGCTGCTTACAAGCTTCGGTGATTGCTAAGGGCTCTCCGAGCGGACCTATGACAAAGCGTCAGGGTGCAGAGCTTCTATGCCGCTGAAACGACGGGGTATGAGGCGGCAACCGTCGTGCAGCTTACGATGCTGCAAGCTGATCCTGGGCTCGGCCGTGTAGCTGCCAGCGGTGATGACTGTGCCGTGGCAGCATGGGCACCGCTTCGGCTTGTCTCGATGATCGCGATGCGCCTCATCCGTTGGAACGCGCAGCCACTCTCCATCGATCTTGACCTCGCAGAGAGGAGAAGGGCGCTTAACCATTCCCCTCGCTGCCATGTCAGAGCATGAAGCGCGCGGCGGGCGCTGTAGCGCTCGGCCAGCACGCCGAAGCGGTAGGCGCGCCAGTAAGCCGGACGCGGGGCACTGGGGCCAAAGGCGGTCACGGCGTCATGTCCTGCCTGCCGGTGGGCAGCATCGGCGAGGCGGGCGCGCCGGATCGCGGCGGCGAGCGGATCGGGGCGGGTGACGGCGCGGGCGGGAGGCGTGGCGACGGCCGATAGCACGGCGGCGAGGATGACGCGGCGGGTGGGGCGGGGTGCCATGGCGCGGGCCCTAGTGCGCGGAGCGGGTGCGGGTGGTGCGGGCGGCCTGCCAAGCGGCCTTGAGGGCGACGGACATCGCCTCGTCCCAGGTGCCGCCAAACCGGGTTTGGTGCGCCTTGGCGGCCTCGGCGGCGGCGGACATGATGCCGACGCGGTCGAAAGAGCCGTCGGCGTTGACCAGGGCGACCCGGCCGAACCGCACCGCGCCCTCGACGCGACCGCGGGCGCTGAGGAAGCCGGCGGGCATCTGCTGGCGATCACCGCGCATGTCGCGCTTGGCGTTCGACCAGGAGAAGGAAGCGGCGCGGCTGCGGTGGGACACTGGAAAGTCTCCGGTTTCATGTCTATATGGACAGATAAACGGAGACAGATTAACATGTTTCCGGCAACCTATGCATAAAAACGGAAGCGATGCTGACGCGAGAGCAATGCCGAGGCGCGCGCGCGATGCTGGATTGGTCGCGGGGCGAGTTGGGACAGCGGGCCGGGCTGTCAGAGCGGACAGTCACGGATTTTGAGCGCGGTGCGCGTGAGCCCCACGAAAACAATCGCCGGGCCTTGCGCGAAGCGTTTGAGGCGGCCGGGCTTGAGTTCATTGCGCAGAACGGCGGCGGCGCCGGCATCCGGTTTCGCAATCGTGCCGATGGCACGCGCGAGGAACACTGAACACCTGCGGGCACGCTGGCAGGGCCACACGCGGACATAACGTCAGGCCCACATGCGGGCTTGTGGGCAGGCAGGCAATCGCGCCGCCCCTCCCCTGCGCTTTCCCAGTGACAGACAGGCTGGGCGCCCCGTGCTCGAATGTGCAGGCGACTCGGCGCGTGGGCCTGTGGGCAGGCCCGCAAGACTTCAGGCGGACACGGGGACAGGTGGGAGTGCAGGCGTGCGGACGATAGCCGTCATCAGCCAGAAAGGCGGCGTCGGAAAATCGACGGTCGCGGTTCACCTCGCGGTGGCGGGCACGCTCGCGGGGTTTCGCACGGCGCTGGTCGATCTCGACCCCCAGGCCACGGCGCGGAAGTGGGGCGACAAGCGCCAGGCGCCCGAGCCGGAGGTTGTCGGGGATCATGCCGAACGGCTGCCGCACCTCGTCGAGGCTGCACGCGAGAACGGCGCTGATCTCCTCGTGATCGACACGGCGCCGAATGCCGATCGGGCATCGCTGGCAGCTGCGCGGGCGGCCGACCTGATCCTGATCCCCTGCCGGCCGGCGGCCTTCGACTTGGAAGCGATTGAGGCGACGCGGGATCTCGCGACCATCGCCAAGCGCCCGGCCTGGGTCGTGCTGTCCTCGGCCCCTCCCCGCAGCGCCATTGTGGAGGAGGCGCGGCGTGGGCTGGAAGAACAAGGGGCGAAGGTGGCGCCCCAGGTCATCCATCAGCGGGTCGCCTACAGCTATGCCGTGATCGATGGGCGATCGGCCTCAGAGTATGAGCCGGACGGCAAGGCGGCCGAAGAGGTCGCGGCCCTGTTTCAGTGGGCTTGCGGGCAGGTTGGCTTGCAGGCAGGCGGACACGACAGCAAGCGGACGAGGGGTCAATCGTGAGCAAGCGGCCGAGCCTGTTTGGTGCGAAGTCGGCGCCGGTCGCGCCCGAGCCGGCGGCCGATGCTTCGAAGCCGGATGAGCCTGCCCGCGTCGAGGCGGTGCCGTCCGCTGAGCCTGCGGGACCGAAGCGCTATCCGAAGGCGACGACGCGCGAGGGCAAGCGGGTCGTAACAGCCTACGTCTCGCCCGAGGCGTTCCGCCAACTCAAGCGGATCGCGGCCGACGAAGATGCCCAGGTTCAAGACCTGTTGGCCGAAGGGCTCAACGCCATCTTCGAGAAGCGCGGCCTGTCGCGGATCGCGTGAGGATCGCGCGGCGGACCCTTTCACTCAGGAATGAGTAAAAGCCCGGTAGCAGCAGCCCGGCGGATCGGATGGCTTGCACGCCTGCTTGTCTGCCTGTGGGCAGGCCCTCAAGCCGTCATGCAGGGGTTGCGGCAAGTGGGCGGACAGCGTAACTTTCGATAACTTTTCTTCTCGAAAGTTTCGCACGGGCAAGGTCGCAATGCCGTGAGGAAGTGAAGCCGGGGCTATGAAACCTCTTCCGCTGATCGATGGCACGGGAGGGGCGCGGCTGCCGATCAAGCCGGCGCTCGGCCAGCCCTGCAACGGCTGCGGTTGGTACTGCGCGTCTGAGCCCTGCGCCATTGCGCGGAAGTTCATCGGCGACGACGAGGGCCGTGCCCGGCGCTCGAATGGGACGGCGCGCGGTTCGGCTGCGGGATGATGGTGCGGCCTCTCGCCTACCTGGGGCTGGCTGCCGGACTCACGGATGCATTTTCGCTTCCCAGGGGAGCGGAACTCGGATTGGACGAGGCGGACGCAGAAATTGGCCGACGGATCGCGGAAGCGCTTGGCGCGGGGAGGGGATGCGATGCCGCCGACCCTAAATATCACGCGGATCTATCGACCAAAACTCAAGCACAAAAGCCCAACGCTAGAATTTGTGCCCATTGGCCTACAGAGGCGTTGACCATCCAAGTGTATATTGTATAGCCCTGCCTGATCGCATATGAATTACACAGCTTTTTGGCAGTTCTCTGTTGGGAACGTTGAGCAACTCAACGCGCATCCCAAAGATAGCATTCTCCTTGCCTTCAGACATATCATGGATGATGCATGGCACCCGTGTGCCATCTTCGAACACGGCAACACCTTGTTCCGCCATATCTTTACGATCAAACTTCCTGCGATCACGGAATTGCTTGAGGCTTTTTGATCTTTCCTGATCCATTTTACTACAACCTTACATGTACCAACTCGGCCAATTATCGATCTACACGTAATCAAGTTTCAAGGCTGTTAAAGCCCGCAGGCATCGGTCATCGTTATTTTCGACGTATAAATCCGATTACGACCAAGCCGTTTGGGCACATGCATTTTGCTGCGTTGAAATATCCGGTATTTGTTATTCGCGAAAATTTTATGTGCCGGTTGACGTCCCGCGGTTGAATTAATTACGTGCGATAATGTCATTCGCACATTCAGAAGGTTCTATACGGACACGACGAGACTAGCGAGTATAAGGTTATGGCTAACCAGTGATTTATCGAAGGCTGCCGAGTGCAGCTATAGTACATGAAGTAGAATAATATGACCGCACCAGACCCGTCTTAAACAGTTCTTGAAGTATACGTCATATGCTTGATTTTGATAATAGACTCAATTAAATTTTTTTACGTAAATATGTCGTCGATATCTATAAATTATATCAATAAGTTGTACATATTAGCGGGCGATACTTCTCTGGCCAGCTGCAATAGCGGCTTCGATGCCGGATCCAGCACGTAATGACAAGGCTATGGCGGCAGATGAGGTATCGATAGCTTCACTGCGAGCCGTACTGTAATCGTATTTTGGGTCGTAGCCTGGGCGCAATCGTGCGTGATAATTATCTGGATGACTTTCGTCTAATGATTGTTTTAATATCGTACAAGACAAAGTATAATCATCGTTAAATTTGCCATTCGAATACGATCTATTATCGTGATACTCACCCCGTTCAGTGCGTTCTGCTTTTCTAATTCCTTCCTTATCTTCGAGCCTTTGCACCAGAAACTTTGATATTTTTTCGCGCAGCCAATAAAATATCATAACTAAGATCCTTCATTTCGATATATCTTAATCACGATATGCGGCTGAATACGAGCGAAAACACGTCATGACCAGAACTCTTGGGGCCGTCCCATAAAGGAAATAGCGTCCATATTCCGTGATGCGCCGGATCTCGGGCCCCTTTTCGCTTACCGCAACGGGCACTCTTCCAGGGGGAGAACCATTTCAGATGGCTACGTGAAGCCCTGAGATCTGATCCCTATCGTATTGAGATAGACACTTTTGACGCTCAGCGCGCAACTCGCGCTCGGCCATCACCCAAAACTCGGCATCGAACCCATCTGGCCGGTGATTGCGCTCCCAAAGGTCATAAGCGCGCTCCCGGATCTCGGCGGTGGTGATCGGTGGTTCATCCTGCGACATGGATCGTCATTTCTGTAACCCTGGCTGAGCGCGTTGACCTGAGCCCGCCGTACTGAGTGGGCAGTTGTCCTGGCTACTGCGAATGCTTGTAGCCGGATTATTCCTTGCCAGCGACCTTGTCAGCCCAGTGTCTAGGGCTGTCTTTCACCTCGCCCTTGGCCTTCTGCGCCTTGTCCTCCGCCTTTTGGTTTTCATTACCAATCGCCGTGTCGACCCCGTGCTTGATGCTGTCGGCGGGCTCATCTGCCAGACTATCCACCTTATCCGTGGTGCTGCTTCTGGCTGGCGCTGAAGGCGACGTCATTGACAGATCGAGGCGAAAGAGGGTTGCTCCCTGGGCGTCCATGACTTCGAGACGCCATCCGTTGGCAAGGCGCTTCTTACGTGCTCCATCCTTGATGATGCTGGCGGCATAGCGCAGGGCTTTAATGCAAGCTTGATCGAGATCCTTCAACTCGGCTCCCTCATGATCGAGGATGTTCAAACCATCGTAGATATTGAAATGGTAGCGAGGCATGCGCAGTTCCGCTTGGTGAAGACGGGATCAATTCAGCTCTTACTCGTAAGCGCGTCTAAAACAACTTGCTTGCGATTGCTGTCATTGTATTGGACTCTGGACACTTGTCACCAACAAATTTTTGACATTTATTGCCAAATGACCAAAAAATACAATATATTAATATTCTATGGCAAGTTGCTACCGCATGAGCGAACGTACGCTTACTCGTAACACGGAAATCAACTTAGATATTCCATTGATGGAAGGGCTGCCTTCGGGAGCATTTTGGACTGGTCATATATTTGAAATTATGACCACCGCGCCTGCTGCTTGCCGCTCTCAATAATCGAGCGGATGCGGGCGGCCATGTCATTCATTGCAAATGGCTTGGTCAACACGGCCATGCCGGGGTCTAGTCTACCGTTGCCAAGTAGGGCGTTCTCGGCATAGCCGGTAATAAACAGTACCTTGAGGTGCGGTCGGGCAATCCGGGCCGCGTCGGCCATCTGGCGTCCGTTCATACCGCCGGGCAGGCCGACATCGGTCACCAGCAGATCAATCCGCACATCTGATTGCAGCACCTTGAGGCCTGCAGCGCTGTCACCCGCCTCAATCGCGGTATAGCCGAGGTCTTCCAGGATATCCGTGATGAGCATGCGCACGGTCGGCTCGTCATCGACCACCAGCACCGTTTCGTTCTGCTCTGAGCGAGGCAGCGCGGCTTTCGTTTTGCTGGCCTCCTCGTCTTCAACCTCGCCGTGGTGGCGCGGTAGGTAGATCGTCACCGTCGTGCCCTGCCCGACTTCGGAGTAGATGCGCACCTGTCCGCCGGACTGCTGCGCGAACCCGTAGATCATCGACAGGCCCAACCCGGTGCCTTCACCGATGGGCTTGGTGGTGTAGAACGGCTCGAACACGCGAGCGATCACCTCCGGCGGCATGCCGGTGCCGGTGTCGGTCACACTAAGCGCGAGGTATTGACCCTCCGGCATGTCATGTTGCCGGGCCGACCGCTCGTCCATCCACTTGTTGGCGGTCTCCACGGTGATGCGGCCCCCATCAGCCATAGCGTCGCGCGCATTGATGCAGAGGTTCAGCAGCGCGTTTTCAAGCTGCGAGGGATCGACCAGCGTGGGCCAAATGCCGGTTGCGCCGACCACTTCGATTGAGATAGCGGGCCCTACCGTGCGCTGAACCATCTCCTGCATGCCTGCCACCAGCCGGTTGACGTTGGTCGGCTTCGGGTCAAGCGTTTGGCGGCGCGAGAACGCCAACAGGCGGTGCGTGAGGGCGGCTGCTCTCTTCGATGCGCCTTGCGCCGCCGCCATGTACCGCTCAACGTCCTTGAACCGCCCCTGTTGCATCCGCGTCTGCATCAGTTCCAACGAGCCGGAGATGCCCGCCAGCAGGTTGTTGAAGTCGTGCGCCAGGCCCCCGGTGAGTTGGCCGACCGCCTCCATTTTTTGAGCCTGCCGCAAAGCTTCCTGCGTCTGGGCCAACTCCTTCTCAGCGCGAAGACGATCGGAAATGTCCTTGGCGTAGTGGAACGCGCCGATGATCCGCCCACCTTCGTCGCGAAGGGGCGAGTAGGACACCTCCCAATATGGTTTGATGAGGTTCGGGTCGCCGAACTCTTCCGTCACCGTGTAGGCTTCGCCTTCGAGGGCACGGGCCATGAAGCCGCGCATGATTGGCGCTTGGTCCGGCGGAAACAGGTCCGGAAATACCTCCCCGAGCTGAACGCGGCAACCGAAAATCCTGTAAAACTCGTCGCTGTGCGCTCGATTAAAGGCGATGAGGCGATATTCATTATCGAACGCGCAAATCGGCGCGGCGCTTGATTGAATGATATCGCCGTACAGACGCAGCTCTGCAGTACGATCGGCGATCTGATGTTCGAGCGAGATGCTACGATTAAGCGATGCGGCCTCGGCCTGCTTACGCTCGGTAATGTCAGAACCGGCCCCGTACCATTCAACGACTACGCCAAGGTCATTCAGCACTGGCACGGCACGCGACGACATCCAACCGATTGACCCATCAGCCCGATATACTTGATGTTCAAGGTGGAAAGTCGTCTGCGTGTGGAGGGCGCGGTCGATCTCGGCTTGAAGGCCCTGGCGTGTCTCGGCAGGAATGTACCTCTCCACCCACTCGGACGTTTCCGATGTCGTGTCAGCGAGGAACTTGCCATCGGAAAGCTGGAGCATGCGGGCCCAGTCCGCGCTCATTCGGTAACGGACCTCAGCGGACGAGCGCAGCAGGGCATCCAGCATGTGCTCACGGTCCTTGAGGGCCGTACTAAGCGTGTGTAGGTGCTCTCGCTGGATCGTCACATCAAATTGCGAGGCGAAAAAATAGGTAAGATTGCCGTCTATATCAAATACTGGTGAGATGAGAACCCGGTTCCAAAACAGCTCGCCGTTCTTCTTGTGATTACGAACATCAATCTCGATAGTGACGCGGCGGGCAATGGCATCGCGGATTTTTGCTACATCATCCCGATTTGTCTCTGGACCTTGAAGAAATCGACAGTTCCGGCCGATGATCTCGTCGTGACTGTAGCCGGTTAGCCTCGAAAACGCAGCGTTGACGAAGATAATCGGGTTGTCGGGCTGATAAGGGTCCGTGATAATCATCGGCATCCGCGTTGCGCGCACGGCGGCGGCAAAGGGATCGTTGCTGGTATCGGTGCGATGGATTTCAGCGTCGATACGGTTGTGTTCACGGCGATCAGTCAAAGTCCCGTCGCCTCTCTTGCGACCTCCCGGTAGGAGCATGCTGCTGTCCTAGCCTGACCGTACCATGGCACAACTCGTTTGTGCGCACTTCCCCGTGCGTCACAGGGGAGCGAGACACGTGCCGTTCATAAATGATAGTTTCGCATATAACCCAGCGCACGCTGGCTGCCCCTATGCTGAGCCGTTTGCTTGGGAGCGGATTGCGAAACCGATCGCGACCAAGTCGTTCGGCCGCTCGGCGCGGGTAGGGGATGTGATGCCGACGGTTCGTGAGGCAGGTGTGGGCCGTCGCCAACCACAGTTTTGCGCAGGATGGGTAGAACATAAGGAAGGGGCCAACCTCTCGGTTGACCCCTACGCCGCTTGCGCGACGTTCCGCTCTGAGTGCCACAGTCACTGGGGGGATTATGACCGTACCACCAAGGCGGAACCAACCACCGGTCGGGGTGTGAAGTGACCGGTTAATCAATGATCTCAGATGTCATTCGCGACCTTACCTTTTGCTCCCGAAAGCTTCTAGGTGACAGCAGCAGGTCTAGCTCTCAAAGATGCGGTAGGTTCGCCGCTCAGATGGCATCAAGGTGCTGACTTTGGTTTGGTAGTTTGGTCTCTCATGGAGACAGTTGAACTGGTGTCCGTATCCGCGCGCCGATGATCCACCGGGCGGTCGCGATAGCCTCACGTAGGTTCTGTAGGTCGCCCTGCTGTATGCTGCCCCGAGCCCCAGCGGTGTCGACCACCTCGCAGGCACGGGACAACCGGTTGAAGCCCATGAGCCCGGCTTCTGACTTGAGGCGGTGCACGCTGGCCAGACCGGCCCGACTGACGAGTTCATCCTGAGGCATGCCGCTCAGACGAACCAGCGTCTCCTGAAGCAGGCCAAGCATTTCGGCAGCACGGGCAGACCCGAGGAGCCTAGCGACCTGCTCGTACGTCGCGGAGTCGAGATCGGCAACCGTGTCCTGCATTGGATCCTCGCATCGTTCGGAATTACGTCAACGTCCGGGGAACGGGGACGCCAGTACGACGCGCACCGAGCGGACTGGATCAACCGGGGGCATGACGGGATGGGCGATGGTGAGACCCGGCACCGCTGCCTCCCCGATCGGCGCCGAACCGAGCACCAGCGAGGGCAGGACGCTCGGCGGTGCGGGCTGACCGGGATGCAAGCTGATGCTGACGCCGAGCACTGCAGCGGCGAGTGCGGGTGGGACAAGAAGGTAGGTCATGGCGATCGTTGCTTCGAAAGGTGACCCCTTCTTTTGGCCACGCTCGACCGCAACCGTCACCTCAGCCTGGCGGACTGTTTAGGGCAGCCTGATAGACCTAGTGGCCTACGGAGCAGGCCGCGGCCGGGCCAAGTTCGCACCGCCCCAGGCTGCTGCAGCTGAACGGTTCGGCACACCCAGCGCCTTCAGCAGGGTCGCTACATGGATCTTCACGGTGCCCTCCCCCAAGGAAAGCGTCCGTGCAATTTCCTTGTTCGACTGCCCAGCGACGATCAGGTCGAGCACCTGCTTCTGGCGCGGTGTGAGTGCTGCGGTTGGATCCAGTGCAGCTTCTCGCCAAGCCGCGGGCGCGGCTACCGAAGGTGCGTCCGCACCGGGCACGCGGGTGATGAAGGCAGGCACGTAGACGAAGCCGTCAAACACCATGCGCAGGGCCTGGATCAGGGCCTCGACCGAGGACCCTTTCGGCACGAAACCGTGGATGCCGACCCGGAGGGCGAGAAAGACGTCTTCTCGCTCGGTCGAACCAGAGACCACAACGGTCAGCACGTCCGGGAAGCATTCCCGAACCGCAGACAAGCTGGCCGGGCTTTCCATGCCGGGCATGGCGAGGTCGAACAACGCGAAGCGAACGTCCGGTTTCTCGGCCAGCGCTTCCAGCGCCTCGTCGAGTGAGCCCACCTGATGGATCTCTGCAATACCCAAGTGCTCGGTCAGAATGCTGGCGAGCGCAATGCGGAAGAACGGATCATCGTCCGCGATGATGGCCTTGCCGGTGCTGCGGGTCATCCTCGCCCGTCCTCGAACTCGTCGGTCCCGCAGATACCGTAGGCCAACTGGTCTATTCGGGCATCTCCTGATGTCCGTGAAGTCTACTGGATACTCAGCCCCGCCGCGTCGTAGCAGTTTCGTGTGGATCTGGCGCGATCGCGTGCCGCATGCCGGGAAATCTTCGATGCACGCCCCAGTCAAAAAGCCTGTCGTGGTCGTTGCCGAGGACGATCCCATCGCCATGCGCATCGTAGCGGCCGAACTCTCATCTGCTGGTTACCAAGCCGTCACCTGCTCGGATGGCATCACCGCGCTCGAATACGTGGCTCACGGCGAACGCCTCGATGCGCTGATCACCGACGTCTATATGCCCGGCTCCATCGATGGCTTTTTCCTCGCTGCCGAGGTGCGGTCGCTACGTCCGCGCCTGCCAATCATCTATCTGTCTGGGAAGAGCATGGAGGCCCGGCACATGGTCGCTGGCTCCCGCTTCCTCGAAAAGCCCTTCGAGGTCGGGCAGCTCGCGATCCTGATGCGAGCGGTGATGTGCGGCGCCGTTGCCAACCTAATGGCCGAAACTTGGTCGCTGCGGCTGGAGACCGAGCGCAAGTTCCTCGTCAGGAATGATGCGTGGCGGGCGCTGGCAGCTGGTAGCCGGCGGCTCTCGGACGGTCTGATTGGTGCGGCTGGCGGCATGAAGGTTCGGGTGCGCAAAGATGGCACCCGCGCCTGGCTAACGGTCAAGGGACCGCGGACCGGCATCAGCCGCATGGAGTTCGAATGCGAGATCTCCGTGCGCCAAGCGGATGCTCTGCTGGCCTCGGTACTCGACGACAACCGGATCGAGAAGCTTCGTCACAGCGTGCCGCATGGCGGCCTGACATGGACGGTCGATGTCTACGGAGGTGATCTAGACGGCTACGTGACCGCGGAGGTCGAGCTGACCAGGGAAGATCAGGATTTGGCGCTACCCGACTGGGTCGGGCGGGAGGTTACAGGCGACCCGCGCTTCAGTCAGGGCGCGCTGCGCCGGATGAACTGGAAGGCGGTCTGAGGACCGGTCCCGTCCCGGACGGCGACAAGCGCGGGCCTACCGCGCGTCCGTACCGGCGGGACCTCGGAAAGGGGGGAAGCGGGACATGGCGACGAACGGGTCGGACATTGGCGCGACCGGGACCGCCTCCGGAACCGGAGGCTCGACGTTCGATGGTCGCAAGGGATGTTCGGCGCCGTGCGTGGCGGCGCTCGCGGTCGTCGTCCTCGGCCTGGTCGCGGCGCTCGGCGCCGCCCAATGGACGCAGATCCGGAACGGTCGCGCCGCCGCGGAACGCTTCCGGGTCGTGGCAACCCGCGTCGCGTCCCTCGTCGAGGAACGCATGGCCCGATACGAGTATGCGGTGCGCGGTGCACGCGGCGCCGTGGCGGCGGCCGGCGAGGCCGGCATCACCCGGGATGGCTTCCACCGATACGCGTCGACCCGGGACATCGGACACGAGTTCCCCGGTGCCAGGGGGTTCGGCTTTATCCGCCGTGTACTGGAAAGCGAGGCGGCGGAGTTCTCGATGGCGGCGCGCCGCGACGGCGCCCCGGACTTCCGCATCCGCCAACTCAAGCCGCACGACGGCGAGCGCTGGGTCATCCAGTACATCGAGCCGTTTGCAGCCAACCGCGAGGCCGTCGGCCTCGACGTCGCCTCGGAGGAGCATCGGCGCGGGGCGGCGCTCCAAGCGATGGAGACCGGCACCGCAACGCTGACCGCTCCTATTACGCTGGTGCAGGCGACCGGATTGAAGGAGCGTGGGTTCCTGCTGTTCCTGCCGGTGCTGCGTCCCGGCATACCCACGGACACGTCGGATGCGCGCCGCGCCGCGACTCTCGGATGGACCTACGCGCCTCTCATCATCGACGAGGTCCTGACCGGTCTAGACCTCGACGCGGGGGAACTCGACGTCGCCATTCGGGATGTCGCGCCCGATGCCGTCTCGCGGTTCTACGTAAGCCGGGACGTGGCCGAACCGCCGGCCGGCGGCCTAATGTCGACCCGACGCCTGTCGGTCTTCGGCCGGACCTGGGACGTCGACGTCGCCGCGCGGCCCGCCTTCATCGCGGGGCTGAACCCAGTCTCGCCCTCAACAGTGGCCATCGTCGTTCTCGTCGGCTCGCTACTTCTGGCCGGGCTGGTCTACGTGCGCCTGCTCGGTCGACGCCGCGAGGTGCTTGCCGCCGTCGAGAAGGCGCGGCTGGCGGCCATCGTCGAGAACGCCGACGACGCCATCGTCGGCAAGTCCCTCGACGGCGTCGTCACCGACTGGAACCCAGGTGCGGAGCGCTTGTTCGGCTACTCGGCCGCCGAGGCCACCGGGTGCAGGGCGGAGGATTTCATCGTCCCCGGGCACCTCTGGGCGCAAGAGCGCAACGTCCTGCTGCGCATCCGCCGCGGCGAGACGGTGCCACCGTTCTCAACGCTCAGGGTGCGCAAGGATGGCACGATCTTCCCAGTGCAGGTGACCGCCTCGCCGATCCGCACTCCGGACGGCTCCGTCGCCGGCATCGCCGCCGTTACGCGCGACATCACCGAGCAGGCGGCAGCGGAGGAGCGCATCCGCTCGGTCAACGCCTCGCTCGAACGGCAGGTGGCGGAGCGGACCACGGCGCTGCGGGCCGGGTCAGCCTTGCAGCGGGCCATCCTTGCCCACGCCGGCTACGCGGTCATCGCCACCGACATGCATGGGACCATCACCCTGTTCAACCCGGCCGCCGAGAGGATGCTGGGTTACGCCGCCGACGAGCTGGTGGGTAAGGCGACCCCATCCACGTTCCATGATCCGGCCGAGGTTGAGCGCCGGGCCGGTGTCCTCTCGCGCGAATTGGGAAGAACCGTCGAGCCGGGCTTCGAAGTGTTCGTTGCCAAGGCCCGGGGCGGCCAGCCCGATCCCGGCGAGTGGACCTACGTCACCAAGGGCGGCGACCGTCTGCCGGTTCTGCTCAACGTCAGCCTCCTGCGCGCCGAGGACGGGCTGGAACTCGGCTTCCTCGGCATCGCCCTCGACCTGAGCGAGCGCTACCGCCACGAGGCGGAGATGAAGGCCGCCCAGGCCGGCACCTGGAACTACGAGGTCGCGACGGGACGCGTGCTGTTCTCCGCGGAGTGCGCCCGCCAGCACGGGCTGCCGGAACGCGAGACCGAGGTTGACGTCGAGACCGAGTGGAAGCCGCTCGCTCATCCCGACGACGTCCCGCACGTCCTTGCCGACCTCGCCCAAGCCATCGAGGGCGGTGGCAGCTACACTACCGAGTTCCGCGTGCCGCTGAGGGAAGGGGGCATGCGCTGGATCACCGCCATCGGTCGGGTCGAAGCGGACGCCTCCGGCCGGACCTCCCGAGTGATCGGCCTGACGCTGGACACTACCGCCCGCAAGGTGGCCGAGATCGCGCTCTCCGAGGCCAGGGCGGTGGCGGAGGCGGCGAGGGCGGAGGCCGAGCGGGCGAACCGGGCTAAGACCGACTTCCTTGCCTCGATGAGCCACGAGATCCGTACGCCGCTCAACGCGGTCATTGGCTTCACTGACCTGATGCTGGCCTCGGGGCGGCTCGACCCCGGAAACCAGCATCAGGCCGAGCTTGTCCGCTCCTCGGGCAACGCGTTGCTGACGGTCGTCAACGACATCCTCGACTTCTCCAAAGTCGAGGCCGGGGCCATCGAGTTGGTTGAGGCGCCGTTCCCGCTGCTCTCCATGGTCGACAATTGCGTGTCTATCGTCCGGGGGCCCGCCGACGCCAGGGGGCTGGAGTTCCGGCTTCGGATGGACCCGGCCCTGCCGCGCTGGCTCAAGGGCGACGAGAACCGCCTGCGGCAGGTGCTGTTCAACCTGCTCAACAACGCGGTGAAGTTCACCGCGGCCGGCTCGATCACGCTCGACGTTGCTCCGGAGGAAGGCATCTTGGGCGGCGACCGCCTGCGCTTCCGCATCATCGATACCGGCATCGGCATCCCGAAGGACAAACAGAACCGGCTGTTCCAGCGCTTCAGCCAGGTCGACGGCTCGATCCAGCGCGACTTCGGTGGCACCGGGCTCGGCCTGGCCATCTGCCGGCACCTCGTCGAGCTAATGGGCGGCGAGATCGGCGTCTCTTCGGTCGACGGCGGCGGTTCCACCTTCTGGTTCACCGTGCGCATGCCGCGG
>NZ_BPRE01000029.1 GCF_022179765.1 Methylorubrum suomiense
GTCCGGCGCACCGCCCGGAACGCGTCGAGGCCGAACGCCTCGCCGCCGGCCGTCCACGAGCGCACCGGCAGCCGGCCGCCGCCGGCCTGCGCATGCGCCTCGGCCAGGCTGGTGAGCAGGGCGGGCGACATGCCGGTGACGGTCACGCCCTCCCGGCGGATGGTGTCGAGGATGTCCGGCGCGGTCCAGGCGCGGGGCTCGCCGATGATGAGGCGCCCGCCGTGGAACAGGGCGGCGAGCCAGGCCTCGGTGGCGCCGTCGAAGGAGAGCGCGATGAGGTGGAGCACGCGATCGTCGCGGGTGAGGCCGTAGCGGGCGCCGACCGCCGCGGCATGCATGGCGAGCGGTCCGTGGGCGACGGCCACGCCCTTGGGCTGGCCGGTCGAGCCGGAGGTGAAGATGACGTAGGCGAGCTGGTCGGGATGGAGGGTCAGGCCGGGATCGGTGGCGGGTCCGGCGAAGGCGTCCGGGTCGTCGAGGCGCAGGCACGGGCTGGCGGCGCCCTCGCCCTCGCCCGGCACGTCGGTGAGGAGGAGGCGGGCGCCGGCCTGGCGGATGACGGTGTCGCGGCGCTCCGGGGGGGCGTCGGGATCGATGGGGAGGTAGGCGGCGCCGGCCTTGAGGACGGCGAGGATGGCGACGAAGGCGTCGGGGGATCGTTCGAGGCGCAGGGCGACGCGGTGTTCGGCGTGGATGCCGCGTCGGATGAGGGCATGGGCGAGGGCATTGGCGCGGGCGTCGAGGGCGGCATAGGTGAGGCGGGTCGGACCGTGGACGAGGGCGACGCGCCCGCCCTCGCTGGCGGCCAGCGCCGCCACCCGAGCGTTCACCGACTCAAACCGAGGTGACGGTTCGTCAGTCCGCGCGCGGATCGTCCTGACTGCCATACCCATCCGTGCGACCGCTCCCGGCGTGGCCGGTTCACCGGCCTCTCGACGGCAGGACGGACGGGGATGGGTGAAATTTAGCGTCCTGCGACCGAAACAGAGCGGCTTGCGCGCGACGATGCCGTTTCGGGTTCGAGGTCCCACGCCGTTTCGGCCGCACGACTAAATTCTTCCCCGCCCGGCGCGTCTTGAACGTGCCTCGCAGATCGTCCGGCGAACCGTGAATTCCTGAGGGGACGCGACGGTCACCGGGCGTGCCGCGCGGAATAAGCAGCGCGACAGAGCGACCGGAGGGACGATGCACCCCGAAACCTCGGCCGCCCCCCCGCAGGGACATGCCCTCCTGCGCATCCTGGCGCAGTGTCCGCGGCGGCATCTCGTCCTGGCACTGGCCGCGAGCCTCGCGGCGGCGGCGGCCGGAATCGGGATGGTGGCTTCGGCCAACGAGATGCTGGTTGGAGGTCACGATCCGCGCTGGCTGACGATGGGGTTCGCGGCCGCCGCCCTCCTGGGATTGGCCGGGCGGATCGGCGGCGGCCTGCTCTTCGCCCGCCTTGGCGAGGGCGTGCTGCTCGATCTCCGCCGGACCCTCGCCGCGCGGGTCGCCGGGGCCGAATTCGCCCGGGTCGAGCGCCTCGGCGCCGCCCGCGTGCAGTCGGTGATGACCGACGATGCCGCGCGGGTGGCGGATTTCCTCGTCGCCTTTCCGAACATCGTGATGAATGCGACGATCGTGGCGGGCTGCCTCGCCTATCTCGCCTGGACCTCGCTGGCCGCCTTCGGTCTGGCACTGGCCACCATCCTCGGGGGATCGGCGGTCTTCTCCCTAGGCCATGCGCGGGCCCTCAAGGAATTCGACCGGGCCGGCTCGGCGCAGGATGAGCTGTTCTCTCACTTCGATGGCTTGTTCAGCGGCGCCAAGGAATTGAAGCTCAACCGTGAGCGTCAGGACGCCTTCCTGCGTCTATCGCTGGAGCGCAGCATCGAGGAGGTGCGGGCGCACCGGCTGCGGGGTCTGCGCATCTACGTGGTGGGGGCGGGAATCGCCCTGTTTCTCGTGCATGCCCTGATCGGGGTGCTGACCTTCGGAACCGTCGCGGCCACGGGCTCGATCGTGGTGTTCCTCTACCTGATGATGCCGCTCGATGCGCTCCTGAACAATCTGCCCAATGCTCAGCAGGCGCGGGTCTCCATGGGTCGGATCGACCGGCTGATGGCGGCGGTGGCCGCGCCGGAACCGGTGCTCGCCCGCAGCCCGGCGACCGGGTTCCGCGAGCTGCGCCTGGACCATGTGCGTCATCGCTATTTCCGCGACTCCGAGGACGGGGTGTTCACGCTGGGACCGATCGATCTGACGTTCCGGCCGGGCGAGGTGGTGATCCTGATCGGCGGCAACGGCAGCGGGAAGACGACGCTCGCCAAGGTCCTGACCGGCCTCTATCAGCCGGATTCTGGGGCGATCCTGCTCGACGGCGTGCCCGTGACCGAACTCGATCGCGACCGGCTGCGCAGGCTGTTCTCGGCGGTCTTCTCGGACTTTCACTTGTTCCCGACGCTCGACGGCCTCAGCGGTCCGGGTGCATCCCTCGACGCGGAGGCGAATGCCCTCATCGCCAAGCTGGAGCTCGCCCATAAGGTCTCGGTGACGGGCGGGGTGCTCTCGACCCGTGCGCTGTCACAGGGGCAGCGCAAGCGGCTCGCCCTGGTGGTGGCCTATCTGGAGGATCGTCCCTTCTACCTGTTCGACGAATGGGCCGCCGACCAGGATCCGTTGTTCCGCGAGGTGTTCTATCGCCGCCTGCTTCCCGAGTTGCGTGCCCGCGGCAAGGCCGTTCTGGCGATCTCCCACGATGATCGCTACTTCGACGTGGCCGACCGCTGCGTGAAGCTGGAGAACGGGCGGCTCGTCGCCGCCGAGATCGAGCGGCCGAGCCGGGCACATGCGTGAGGAGCGGAGAGCGATCCGCAAGCGCCTTCCAGGGCGCGATCCCTCTCGCCGCCGAAGGGCGAAAGCAGACATCTGCACCACCGATGCCTGCCCTGATCGAGCGCATCACCTCCGATCCTCGGCCGCACCCGGCGCGATCCCGAGATTACGGTGAGGCGGCCGCCCGGCACAGGGCGGTCGCATCGCGGATCATGAAATTGACGAGCGTCGGGGAGACGCCGACCCTGGCCGCGATATCCTTCTGCGGCACCCCGTCGAGCCGATGGGCGAGGAAGGCCTCGCGGGTGCGAGCGGGCGCTTCGTCGAGGGCTGCGATGGCCCGCTCCAGGCTTTGACGGCCCTCCAGCCGCCGCAGTGGGCAGTCGCAGGGCGCGGGCACCGTCTCGCCAGCGTCCGAAGGGGCGTTGCGGCGGCATTCGCGCCCCGACTGGCGCACGGCATCGATGGCGGCATTGCGCACCATTCTCCGCAGAAATCCCGCGGCATCGGCGATCTCCGCCGCGACCCCATTCTGGCAGACCTTGAGAGCGACATCCTGGACCACATCCTCGGCCCGCGCTCCGCAGCGGACGACACGGCGCGCCGTCTCGACCAGATCCGATCTCTGACTCAGCAGAACCTGCAGCAGAGCATGCGAAGGCTCCTTCATATGTGTCGGCATCGTATCCTGGCCGTTCCGAGAAGCCGCCGAAGCGTGCGCAAGCGGCGCCTCCACAAAGGGAAAGAAACATCACAGTTTTGTGAGCGCCTATACTCGGAACCGTAACATCCCATCCTGAGGTTGACAACGTAGACTTTACTAAGAGCCTTACAATGTAACTATTATAGGTACAGACGCTAATTATAATGGTTATAATATCGGCCGCATCAGACATATTTGTCAGAGGCTTGTCGGCGCATAAGCCTGCATTCCGCTTCCGGATACGCAGGCCGATCCTACGACGACGCTCGCCCATCTGAGGCTGTTTCGGGCCCGGTAACCAGCCTGCGATCGCGTGATCGAACCGGAGCGAGCGACACGGCGGAAGACGGGCCATTTGGGCCCTCTGATTTTCCAACCTCAGATTGTACCAAGAGAAAGGTCTCGGCAGCGGCAGCGGACATGACTGGACGTTCGAGTCCCTCTGATCCGCAACGAGGGGGATCGGATCCGGTCGCGTCCCGAATTGCCGAGCAAGAAGCGGGATGCGGGCCAGCGACGTTCATCGCAAAGATCCCCTGTCCAGTGGGCGCAGGGCCCGTTCGGCGGTATCGAACGCAGGGAGGTCATCATGCGGGACGCCGAAAACGAGGCCGATCCGACCGGCTCGCAACGGGGAGCGGTCGCGGACACGCGCTGGACCGCCGTGATCACCCGCGACGCGGCGGCCGATGGATGCTTCGTCTACGCCGTCCGCACGACCGGCATCTATTGCCGCCCGTCCTGTTCGGCCCGGACACCGAAGGCGCAGAACGTCGTCTTCTACGCAACGGGCGCGGAGGCGGAGGCGACGGGCTTTCGGCCGTGCCGGCGCTGCCGCCCGAACGAACCGTCCCGCGCCGAGCGCCAGGCTCAGATCGTCACCCAGGCCTGCCGCATGATCGAGACGGCCGAAAACCCGCCCTCGCTCGACACGCTCGCGCGCCTCGCCGGGATGAGTCCGTTCCATTTCCACCGCGTCTTTCGCAGTCTGACCGGCATCACCCCGAAGGCCTATGCAGCGGCGCGGCGCGCGGAGCGGGTCGCCGCCGGGTTGCAGGGGTCGTCGTCCGTCACGCAGGCTCTCTACGCGGCGGGTTACGACACCCCGAGCCGCTTCTACGCAGCGGCCCCCGAGCGGCTCGGCATGGACCCGTCCGCCTACCGCAAGAAGGGGGCCGGCACCCAAATCCGCTTCGCGATCGGGGCATGCTCATTGGGCGCGATCCTCGTCGCCGCGACGGAGCGGGGCCTCTGCGCGATCCTGCTCGGCGACGAGCCGGACGCGCTGCTGCGCGACCTCCAGGATCGTTTCCCCCAGGCGGAGTTGATCGGCGGCGATGTCGCTTTCGAGGCTTGGGTCGCACAGGTGGTCGGTTTCGTCGACGCACCGCGTCGTGGCCTCGACCTGCCCCTCGACATCGGCGGTACCGCCTTCCAGCAGCGGGTCTGGACAGCCCTGCGGGCGATCCCGATCGGGACCACGGCAAGCTATGCCGATATCGCCCGCGCCATCGGCGCGCCCGCCGCCATGCGGGCCGTGGCTTTGGCCTGCGGTGCCAACCCTTTGGCGGTGGCGATCCCCTGTCACCGGGTGGTGCGCTCCGACGGCGCGCTGTCCGGTTATCGCTGGGGCGTCGAGCGCAAGCGGACCCTGCTCACTCGCGAGGCCTCACCCGGCGCGGGAGAGGGGTGAGAGGTGAGCCAAGTTGGGCAGCAGCACGAACATTTTGGGTGGGTCTTCAGCTCCGGTTACGACGCGAGATCGCGGGGTGAGCTTCTCTGCGTTTCTGCGGCGGCGGCTATGATCGACACGGGGTTGCCATCCCGCCGTCCGAGATGGGACAAGGACTGGTACCAAAATGGCATTGCCCCCGACCTCGCGACCGACACTGCACGGATTGCACTAAGCCTACCGAATGACTACATTATAATATAATTACATTGTTAAATTCACCAACAAACAAATCTGCTTCGTCTTATACCCATCAACGCTTCGGGGTTAAATTGGCCCTCAATCCAAGCGAGGGGCGACACACGGGATCGATCACAAGGAGCGACCCGGATTTTGAGAGCTATCATTTGACAATGCGCAAGCTCACGAACCGACGCACATCCCAGGGGACCAGCGTATCTAAGGCTCATGAAACGATGACACCCAACGACGCCCTGGGCCGGACTTTCAAGACTTTTACGAAGAGAACATTGAATATCGGTCGCACGTTGACCGGAAAGAATGGCAAGCTGCAGCCAAAATTAGCGGAACTTTTAAGTAAAGACGACGCGCTCGATCCGCGATTCTACAGAGATTTTTATCCCGAACTTCAAAGTCTCTCGGACGTCGAGTTGCACAGACATTACCAGGAGACCGGCCGGTCGGAGGGGCGTTTTGCCAACGACATCCAGGCGGTCGCGCGATTGCGGCAAGATCCCGCCCTTCCGGCAGAGTTCAGCGTCGGCGACTACCTCGCCCTCAATTATGATGTCAGGCGTGCCGTCCGCTGGCAGTCGTCGGCGATCCTGCACTATCTCCGGCATGGTCGCGCCGAGGGACGCGGCTTTTCGATCCCGTCCGACACGGCGCCCAAGTCACACGATCCCGCGATCCTGTCGAAATACGCGCCGACCGAGGATCTCGCGAAGCTGCGCGCCTACGCGGATACGCATCGCGGCGAGATGTCGTCCCTACCGCTGAACTTCAGTCTCGTTACGTATCTTGCGCAGAATGATGATATTCGGGCATCGATTCAGCATCCCCATGATGGACTGAAACATTATTTCAATCATGGCATACGCGAAAATCGTGCATTTGCACCGACTTACTTCAGCCGCCACTTTGTCAATGAGGTGTACGGCATCGATGCGTCCCCAACGGTGCCGGCCGAGCTCGTATTGAGAGAAATTGTCAGCAAGCACCACTTCCCGGTCGGACACCTTGTATTTTTATCAGAAGAAGAATTGCTACTTTTTTACAATATCACGAATGTCTGTTATCCCATCGACCTCGATCGGAGCTACTATTCATGCAATGCGGCCGATCTGTTTGGAAGATCGGCCACAAAATCTGAATGCCTGTTCCATTTTTGTCAGTCCGGACAGCATCAGGGTCTGGATATTTCGTATCGAAGCCGCTTCGTTCCTGACTTTTACCGCCGCGAATACCTCGCGGACTGGAATCATGCTGGAGATCCCGCCTCGGAAAAGCACGCCGTCGATCGGTTGCGTCTCTTCCAGGACTGGCTGCGATCACCGCGGGAGCAGAATCGCGCCCCGAATTTGGAGGTGGCATTCGAGTCCCGGTTCAAGTTTCCGATCCCACCATCCATGACATCCAAGCTAATTGCGTTCCGCAACGTCGTTCCGGGCCTTGCCACGGGGACGCTCGTCGATGCGGCGAGCCACTTGGTGGAGTGCGGCAACGCCGACATCCGGTTGATACCCATCACAAGTACGGCCGAAGCCGATTTTTTTGATGCCATTGCGGTCAATCTCGCCGTCGGAGGCCATCCGGAAAAGGCTGATATCGTCTACCACTACCTTCTGCGCAGCTTTCCGACCTATTGGACCGCTCATCTCCACTTGGCGGACCAGGCCCATCTTCGCGGCGATTACCTTTCTTCGGCCCGGATCCGCAAACAAGTCATCGACGCCGGAATCGCGAACTACGCGAACTATCGCCTCTTGAGCGACAGTCTCGTGCAACTCGAGGACAACGATGGTGCTCTCGACGCCTTGCGCCAGGCCATCGAGATCTATCCGAGCGACGTCGCGTTGAGATCGAAGCTCCGGCAGGCGAAAAGCGTCGTCTTCGACAAACTGTGGCAGCATGCGCCCTACCGTGCGGCGATGATCGGCCACGCGATCGTGCAGGAGGATCTGCGCCGTATCCTCCAACGAGGATCGGCCGGTCTCACGGGTTCGCGCGCGCGCCGCACCATCCGGCGCATCGCCATCCTCGGCAGCTACGACCTGCGGCAATGCCGGTATTACCGGATCGATCAAAAAGTCGAGCAGTTGCGCCAAGCGGGCTACGAGGTCACCGCCTACAATCAAGGGCACGAGACGGAGGCCTTCGTCCGAAACCTCGTAAAGACCGATCTCGCGATCTTCTTCCGCGTTGCCGCTTTTCCATACATCGTCGATGCGATCGCGCAGGCGCGTCAGCTCGGGATCCCCACCGTCTACGACATCGACGATCTGGTCTTCTCGGCGGAGCATTTTCCGCCGTCTCTTGCCTCCTACGCCGGCCAGATCACGGCGATGCAGCACGCCGAGATTGCCTGCGGCGTCCCCCTGTTCGAGCACGCCATGTCGCTGTGCGAGTACGGAATGGTATCGACCCAACCCTTGGGCCGACATGTCGAGGAGCGGGTCGAGAGCGGAATCGCTTTCGTCCATCCGAATGCCCTAGGCAAGACTCGGTTCGAGCCTGGCCGCAGCGCGATCGCTGACGATGGGGTCGTGACGATCTTCTATGGGTCGGGAACGAAGGCGCACAAACAAGACTTCAAAGACGTCATCGAGCCGGCTATCGCCAAACTCGCCAAGAAGCACAAGAACAAAGTCCGATTCATTTTGATGGGCTACATCAATCTCTCGGACAACCTGAAACCTTTTCAGAATATGATCCGGGTCATCGAACCGGTTGCGAGCTTCGAGGATTATTCTGAACATCTCTCCGAGGCGGATATCAATCTCTCCGTTCTGTCACGCTCCGTATTCAATGATTGCAAGAGCGAGATCAAATGGTTGGAAGCGGCGGCCATGGGCATTCCCTCCGTGGTCAGCCGGACGACGACCCACGAACAGGTGATCGAGGATGGCAGGACCGGCTTCCTCTGCGACACGCCCGAGGAGTTCTTCCAGGCGATCGATCGCTTGGTGACAGATCGGAACCTGCGCGAGGCCGTGGGCGCCGCAGCCCGGGCGAAGGCGCTCGACGAATATTCGTGTGAGAGACAGGCCGAAAACTTGAAGGCCGTCGTCGGACGCATCGAGGCGCGAATGCCTAAGAGCCGCAAGCGCCTGCTGATCGTGAACGTCTTCTATCCGCCTCAGGCCATCGGTGGCGCGACCCGGGTCGTGCACGACAATGTGCGGGATCTCAAGGAGCTCCTCGGTGACGATTGGCAGATCGATGTGATCTGCACCCTCGAAGGCGGCACGCAGCCCTACGAGATCACCTGCTACGTCGAGGACGGCATTCGCGTCTTCGCCATCACGGCAGCCGATCGTCCGGACATCGATCACATTCTCGAAGATCCGAAGATGGCGGAGTCGTTCGAGACCTGCTTCGACATCATCCAACCCACCATCGTTCACTTCCACTGCATCCAGAGACTCACCACATCCATCGTCGACGTGCCGATCAAGAACCAGGTTCCGTACCTCATCACGATGCATGACGGCTGGTGGATTTCACCGTTGCAGTTCCTGCTCGATGAGCAGGACAGAGTTCGACTCTACAATTACAACCGTGTCGTTCCTCTCGACACCAATGAGAACGTCATTCCGGAGCGCGCCCGTCGCCTGCGGCGCTACCTCCGGTCCGCCGCGATGATCACGACGGTCTCGAAGGAATTCGCCCAGATCTGTCGCTCGGCCGGCATCGACGACCTGCGCGTCGTCGAGAACGGGGTCTCGCGTCTGCCGAAGCCCGTCCGCGTCCCTCGGGGCAGCGATGATCGCGTGGTCCTTGCCCATATTGGCGGCGCCTCGCGGCACAAGGGCTATCACCACGTCGCCAACCTCTTTCAGACGCAGCGTTTCGACAACCTCTCGCTGCTGATCGTCGATCACGCCCTCAATCCGGACGTCACGCGGGAAGAGGTCTGGGGCAACACGCCCGTCACTCTGCTCGGCAAGGTTCCGCAGCGGCGGATCGAAGAGCTCTATGGCCGGATCGACGTGCTCCTCGCCCCCTCGGTCTGGCCCGAAAGTTACGGCCTCGTGACGCGCGAGGCGCTCGCGGCCGGCTGCTGGGTGGTCGCCTCGGATCGCGGTGCCGTAGGCGGCTGCGTGACGCCCGGCGTGAACGGCATGATCGTTGACGTGACCTCCCCGGCCGGCCTCCTGGCGGCGTTGCGAGACATCGATGCCGATCCCGCACGCTACCGGAATTTCCCCGACGTCACTCCGGACATTCGGTGGGCCTCGGATCAGGCGGTGGAATTGATCGGGATCTACGAAGACATTCTCGCGGGTCGGTCACCGAGAGACCAGGCGGCCTGATGCGTCGCGCCAGCGTTCCTCTCTCCAACGTCCCCCGCCCGAGGGGGACGTCGACCGCGTCGCCGCACAGGATCGCGGGGCGAGCGTCATGCCCTCGAGACCGAACGGCAGGATGGGATCGCCATCGACAGCGGCGACTTGCAGACCGGCTTCGAGAACCGATTCAAGACGGAAGCGCCGGACACGCAGCTCTGACGACATGCGGTAAGCCGAATGCCGCGCGTTGATGCCGGTCAATCCTTCGATGCGATTCGCCGAGAATTCATGGCGTCAGCCCGGTAGAACGGCCGCAGCCCTGCTCGCGAATATCCACGAAAACCGGCGAAATCTCCACTTCGTCGTGACTTGGCCGCGCCGTAAGGGGATGGCGTGGCGGAAACCTGTCGCGGTCCATTTTGACCCATATCCAACGGCCCCGGTGGGCTGATATCAGACCGAGCGGGTCGGGGGCGGATCCGGTCGGGAGCGGGCGGAATCCAGGCTTGAATCAGCACAAAGCGGCGACACAGCCCACCATCGACCTGACAGCCTGCGATCGCGAACCCATCCACATCGTGGGCAGCGTCCAGCCGCATGGTTTCCTGCTCGCGCTGGATGCCCGGGAGCGGACCATCGTCCAGGCCAGCGCGAATGCGCCGGCGGGAGCCAGGGTCGGCACACGCCTCGAAGCGACCTTCCCCGAACTCGATGCCCTGGTGCGACGCTATCTCGACGGCGACGCGATTCAGGACGGCGCCACCTATCTGCGCACCGTCACACTCGGACCGGACACCGCGCGGCAGGCCTACGAGGTCGCCGCCCACCGGGTCGACGACCTCGTCGTCCTGGAACTCGAGGAGACCGACGACGCCTCCGGCGATGCCGGCCTCGACGCGCTCACGCCCCGGCTGCGTGCCTTCGTCGAGCGGCTGCACTCCGCCCGCAGCGTGCCCGATCTCTGCCAGTTGCTGGCCGAGAACATCCGCCACGTGACGAACTTCGACCGGGCCCTGGTCTACCGGTTCGACCGGGACTGGCACGGCACGGTGCTGGCCGAGGACGGCAACGGCGCATTGCCGAGCTATCTCGACCTACGTTTTCCCGCCTCCGACATCCCGGCCCAGGCGCGGGAACTCTATCGGCGCAACCGCCTGCGCATCATCCCGGATGCCGGTTACGCCCCGGTCCCGATCCACCCGGCCCGGACGCCGGCAGGGAAACCGCTCGATCTGAGCCAATCGGTGCTGCGCTCGGTGTCGCCGGTCCATGTCGAGTACATGCGCAACATGGGCACGATGGCGTCCATGTCGGTGTCGATCCTGGTCGACGGCGCGCTCTGGGGGCTCGTCTCCTGCCACAATCACGACCCGAAGCGGGTGCCGCTCCAGGCTCGCAACGCTTGCGATTTCCTCACCCAGATCTTCGCCCTGCAACTCTCGGCGAAGGTGCGGGGCGAACAGGCCGAGCAGCGCCTCGCCCTAGGGCAGGTCCAGGCCAAGCTCCTGGCCTACATGGCGGAGGAGGAGAGCTTCGTCGACGGCCTGTTGAACCATCCCGACGACGTCCTGGGGCTCGTCGATGCGTCCGGCGCGGCGGTGGTGACCACGGATCGCTGCCGGCTGCTCGGCCAGACCCCGCCGGAGCGCGAGGTGCGCGCCCTCTACGAATGGCTCTCGGAGCGCGGCGAGGCCGAGGACGTGTTCGCCACCGACGCCCTGTCGGAGATGTTTCCGCGGGCGGAAGGCTTCACCGATCGGGCCAGTGGCCTCCTCGCCATCTCGATCTCCAAAAGATTCGCGAGTTACGTGCTCTGGTTCAGGCCGGAGGTGGTGCGGACCGTCCGATGGGGCGGCAATCCGGTCAAGGCGGCTCGCCCCGATCCGGAGGGAGGCCCCGACCGGCTGCATCCGCGCAAATCCTTCGAGATTTGGAAGGAGACGGTGAAGGGTCGCTCCCTGTCCTGGTCGGTGCCGGAAGTCGAGGCGGCCATGGATCTGCGGGCTTCGGTGCTCGGCATCGTGCTGCGCCGGGCCGAGGAACTCGCCGCCATGAGCGAGGAGTTGCAGCGATCCAACAAGGAGCTGGAGGCCTTCTCCTACTCGGTCAGCCATGATCTGCGCGCGCCGTTCCGGCACATCGTCGGCTACTCGAACCTGCTCAAGACACGGGAGGGCGTGAACCTCTCGGACAAGGGCCGACATTATGTCGAGACCATCATCGAGGCCGCCTTCTCGGCCGGTACGCTGGTCGACAACCTCCTGACCTTCTCGCAGATGGGGCGTCACTCCCTCAACAAGGTCAACGGCGAATTGAACGCCCTCGTCGAGGAGGTGCGCCGCAAGGTGCTCCGCGACGTGACGCCGGATCGAACCGTGCGCTGGGAGATCGGCCCCCTCGGCCGGGTCCATGCCGACCCGGTGATGCTGCGCCTCGTCATCGAGAACCTGCTCTCGAACGCGGTGAAGTATACCCGCGGCCAACCTGAAGCGGTCATCGAGGTCGGGCGGCTGCCGCCGCAGGACGGCGAGGCGGTGTTCTTCGTGCGCGACAACGGCGTCGGCTTCGACATGGCCTATGTCGAGAAGCTGTTCGGTGTGTTCCAGCGCCTGCATCGGGTCGAGGAATTCGAAGGCACCGGGATCGGGCTCGCCAATGTACGCCGCATCGTCGAGCGTCACGGTGGCCGGACCTGGGCCGAGGGCGAACCGGGCCGGGGTGCCACCTTCACCTTCACCCTACCACTCCGGGAGGAGGCCTAACCGAGATGGCGAGTCTGAAGCCGATCCTCCTCGTCGAGGACAATCCCAACGACATCGAATTGACGCTGGCCGCCCTGGAATCGAGCCAGCTCGCCAACCAGATCGTGATCTGCCGCGATGGTGCCGAGGCCCTCGACTTCATCTACCGTCGAGGTTCGCACGAGAGCCGGGCAGTGCAGGATCCGGCCGTCGTGCTGCTCGACCTGAAGCTGCCGAAGATCGACGGGTTGGAGGTGCTGGCCAAGGTGAAGGGCGATCCCGCCACCCGCGGCATCCCGGTGGTGATGCTGACCTCCTCGCGAGAGGAGACCGACGTGGTCCGCTCCTACAATCTCGGTGTGAACGCCTTCGTGGTAAAGCCGGTGGCCTTCGAGGAGTTCTTCGCCGCCATTAAGGAGATCGGCGTGTTCTGGGCGCTCCTGAACGAGCCCCCGCCACACAGGGGAGGCTGGCCATCGAACGGATAATCGGGCCGCATGCCGGGCCCTTGCGCATCCTGCATCTGGAGGACAGCGATCTCGACGCGGAATTGATCGAGGCGGAATTAGAGAATCTCGGTCATCCGGTCGTGATCGAGCGGGTCATCACCCGCGACGAGTTCGCCGCTGCCGCCCTGCCCGGTCGCCACGACATCATCCTGGCGGATTACGTGCTGCCGACCTTCGATGGCGTGAGTGCGCTCGGCATCGCGCGACAGCAATGCCCGGAGACGCCCTTCATCTTCTGCTCCGGCACGCTCGGCGAGGAAGTGGCGGTCGAGGCGATCAAGAACGGCGCGACCGACTACGTCACCAAGCAGCGCCTCGGACGCATGACCCGTACGATCGTGCGGGCTCTCGCCGAGAAGCGCGCTCGGGACGACAAGAGCGCCGCGGAGGCCGCGCTTCAAGCGCTCAACGACACGCTGGAGACGCGCATCGCGGAGCGGACCCGCGAGCTCGCCGCCTCCAACACCGCTCTTCAGGACCAGATCATCGAACGCGAGCGCGTCGAGGACGCCCTGCGCCTCGTGCAGCGCCTCGACGCGGTCGGGCAGCTGACGAGCGGCGTGGCGCACGACTTCAACAATCTCTTGACCGTCATCGCCGGAAATATCGAGTTTCTCGAGCGCGCGGTGACCGACGAGCGCTCGAAGCGGCGCCTCGACATGATGTGGGGAGCCGCCGCCCGCGGGGCGAAACTGACCGCTCAGCTCCTCGCCTTCTCGCGGCGCCAGCGACTGGTGCCGACCCCCGTCAGTCTGAACCAGACGGTCGTCTCCATGCGCGACCTCCTGGAAAGCTCCATCGGTGGCGCGATCCAGATCGAGACCACCCTTCAGGACGATCTGTGGCCCGCCCTCGTCGACGCCACGCAGATCGAGCTCGTCATTCTCAACCTCGCGATCAATTCCCGCGACGCGATGGCGGTCGGCGGTCGGCTCACCATCGAGACCGCCAACGTCACGGTGTCGGAGGTTCCGGTACGGCCGGAGCAGCCACAACCCGGCGAATACGTCATGATCTCGGTCAGCGACACCGGCACCGGCATGACGCCGGAGGTGCTGGCGCGGGTGTTCGAGCCCTTCTTCACCACCAAGGAGACCGGCAAGGGCTCCGGTCTCGGGCTGGCCCAGGTCTACGGCTTCGTGAAGCAGTCCGGCGGCGGTATCCGCATCGATACCGTCCCGGCTGAGGGCACCTCGATCAAGGTCTACCTTCCGCGCGTCGAGAACGAGGCCGCCGCCCTGCCCCATGCCCCCGCGCTGGCCGACGGGGCACGCACTTACCCGCCGGGGAGCCAGCCGGTTCTTCTCATCGTCGATGACGATGCCGGGGTCCGCGAGGTCACGGCAACCCGCCTGATGGAAGTCGGCTACAGCGTGCGCGAGGCGGCATCCGGCCTTCAGGCTCTGGCCGCGCTGGAAGCCGATCCCGCGGTCGATCTCGTCGTTCTCGACTTCGCGATGCCGGGCATGAACGGGGCGGAAGCGGCCGGTGAGATCCGCAAGCGCTGGCCGACGATGCCGGTCCTGTTCGTCACCGGCTTCGCCGATACCGCCGCGCTGGCGCAAGCCGGAGCGGACGGGGCCGACTCCATCGTGCTCAAGCCGTTCCGCGACGGGGAGCTCGAGCGCAAGGTCGCGACCGCTCTGGCGGCACGCAGCAGCGTCCAGGGCCTGCGCTTGGTCTCGGATCGCACCCGAGGGAGTTGAGGCATCGGGCGGAAAGGCAGTGATTGCCTTTCGGGACGTAGCGGCCATGCGCCGAAGCTCAGCGCATGGTCCGAGATGCGTCACCCGCGTCCAAGCTCCGGACTGCCGCCGGGTCATGGAGCGGACAGATCGAGGCCGCAGCTCATCGCAGGCGTCACGATGGTCCTTCCTGCCGCGCCGGCGCGTTGAACGCTCTGTCCGCGCGATAGGGAGCACTTCGTTGGCGCGTCGCATCCTGATCACCGGGGCCAGCATCGCGGCCAACACCGCCGCATGGTGGTTGGGCCGCAACGGCTTCACCGTCACGATGGTCGAGCGCGCACCCGCCTTCCGTGAGGGCGGCCAGAACGTCGATCTCCGCGGAATCGGCCGCGAGGCCCTGCGCCGAATGGGGTTGGAACAGGACGCGCTGGCGCGCGGAACGGGCGAGGAAGGGACCGCCTGGGTGAACGCTCAGGGCCGGCCCGTGGCGCGCTTCGCCGCCGGGGATTCCGAGGGTGACGGACCGACGGCCCAGATGGAGATCCTGCGCGGCGACCTCGCAGGGCTGATCTTCGACGCCGCTCGCCCGCGGATGGACATCCGCTTCGGCGATTCCGTCGAGCGGATCGCGCAGACCGCCGACGAAGCGACCGTGACGTTCACGAGCGGTCGCCGCGAAAGCTTCGATCTCGTGATCGTCGCCGAGGGTGTCGGATCCTCGACCCGAGAGCATGTCTTCCCCGGTGAGAACGCCCCGCGTCCGATGGACCTGACCATCGCGTATTTCACGATTCCCCGGACGCCCTCCGACGACCGATTCTGGCGCTGGTACAATGCCCCCGGCGGCCGCAGCGTGCAGCTGCGACCAGACCCTCACGGCACGACCCGGGCAATGCTGGCGATCCACGGGCCGTCGGCGGGTGAGCAGGACTGGGACCCCGATCGACAGAAGGCGTTCCTGCGCGCGCGCTTCGCCGATGTCGGCTGGGAAGGACCACGCGTGTTGGCGGGCTTGGACACGACCGATGATTTCTACTTCGATGCATTGCGCCAAGTGCGCATGCCGCGCTGGTCGAACGGACGCGTTGTCCTGACCGGCGACGCGGCTTGGTGCGTGACCCCGCTCGCCGGGGTCGGCACGACTCTGGCCGTGACCGGAGCCACCGTTCTGGCTTGCGAACTCTGCCGCCACGGGGACGTGGCGGGGGCGCTTGCCAGCTACGAACGGGCGATGCGACCCATGGTCGAGGAGGCTGCGGGCGTTCCCAAGATCGCGCCGAGGATCATGCATCCCCGCAGCGGCCTCGGCATCCGCCTGCTGCATGGTGGATTGCGGCTGGCGAGCAACCCCGCCCTTCGCGGCGTGGCGGCCAAGCTGTTCAACCGCAAGGGCCGCGAACCCGACCTGTCGCGCTACGATGGGCTCGGCCGTGGGTGAGAAGCGGGCCGTCGGTTCAGCCGGCCGGTACGGTCATGTCGAAATGGAGGCCGTCCGCATCGATGACGCGCTCGAACCGTCCGCCGAGGCTGCGCTCGATCGTCTGCCGCAACAGGCGTGAGCCGAAACCGGTGCCGTCGGCCTTGGGCCCGCCCGCCGGCGCGGCGGTTTCGTTCCAGGTGAGTGTCAGCGCACCGTCCTCGACGCCACCCTTCAGATGGAGGCTGCCCCCGCCGGACAGGGCGCCGTATTTGGCGGAATTCGTCGCGAGTTCGTGGAAGATCATCGCGTAATCGTTGACCCTGTCGGGGCCCACGACCGCGTCATCCGCGATCGCGACGGTAATCGCGGCGCCGTCGCGATAGGGCATGAGGATGCGCTCGGCGAGATGCTGGAGCCGGACGCTGCCCTGATCGAGGCTGTGCGACCGGGTTGCGAGCGTCGTGGCCTCGTGCAGGATCCCGAACCGCCGGGACAGGTCTTCGGCGAAGAGCGGCGTCGACGTGGCGTCGCGGGCAACGATGGCCGTCAGGGCGCGGGCCACGGTGAACATGTTCGAGACGCGATGGGCGAGCTCCGCGGCCAGCAGACGTTCGGCCTCTTCCGCCCGCCTCCGCTCGGTGATGTCCAGGAAGATCGCCTGGACCCATTCCCCGACCTGTCCGGTCTCCCCGCCAACGCCCCGAGCCGAGATCCAGCGCGCCTCCGGTCCGTCGCCGATGCGAAAATCGAAACTGTAGGCATGCGGGTCGTCCGCGCTCGCCATCCAGTCGCGGATCATGCCGTCGCGATCCTCTGCGTTCACGCGGGCAAACAGCTCATCGATCGGTACGACCGCCTCCGTCATCCCCCAGAACGCGCGGCACAGGCTGTCGAGCTGGGCCAGCCGCCGGGTCGGCGACCATGCCCAAAGGCCGACGCCGCCCCTGTGGATCGCGCCGTTGAAGCTGGCGAGCGTCCATTCCTCGCCGATCAGTTCGGGCTCCTCGACCATGCCTGTCCTATTGAATCCCGTCCGAGCGGCGCGCGTCGCGCGGGTCAACACGCCCGGACTGTTCCGGCTCCATCACCGGCCCGGTTTGCGCAAGCCAGCATAGCCAAGTCATCCACCGACGGCTTTCTCAAGATGACGTGAGTCGAGGAACGACGCGAGACTCCGTGCAAGCGACGCCGGAACTGACCTGTCCGCCATCCGTTCTTGCCGCATTGCAGCGTGAGCGTGGCAGGCGGACCGGACCGTGAGGGCGGAGGCGGATAGGTGGTCTTGGAACGGATTCGTCGTCGAACCCGGCGGGCCCCCCGCTCCGTCATTGTCCGGTTGTCGATCCCGTTCACAGCGCGGCCTGCATCGGTTTCCGATCGATGATCGACCTCCCTCGCGACGCGACGCCCCCGCGCTTCCCACCCAAGCTCAACCTTCCATCGATCCAGACGAGGACACGGCCCCTATGAGACTTCGCCCGCTGCTCTTTGCGCTTCCTCTCCTGGCCGGTGTGCCGGCCTTGGCCCAAGAATCGGCGCCGGCGCCGAAGCAGGAACCTGCCCCCATCGCGGCGCAGCCGGCAACGCTGAACGACGATCTGCGGGCGAAATTCGTGGCGCAGGCCCCGGAGGATGTCGTCGCCTCCAAGCTGATCGGGACGAGCATCCGCAACGGCGCCAACGAGACCATCGGTTCGGTCGCCGACGTGGTGTTCGACGACAAGCGGGCCGTGAAATCCTACGTGGTCAGCGTCGGCGGCTTCCTCGGCCTCAATGCCAAATACGTGGCCGTCGCCCCCGAGACGCTGAAGCTGTCGCGCAAGGACGGTGGCGCCCTCGACGCAGTCATCGAGACCGATAAAGACCAGCTGCGCGCCGCTCCGGAATACGTCTATCTCGGCTCACAGCCGAAGAAGTGACGGCGCGCGGTCCGAGGAACGCGTCATGAAGTGATCCGCAATCACCCGGGGACGCGAGGCGCCCGGCTGATTGTTGCCGTCGCAGCCCTGATGCGCGACGCATCGCCATGCCCCGTTCGCGGGCCAACGGGACGCAGCACGATGTCCCTCGACCTTGAACATCATCACGATCGCTCGATCCTGCCTCTCTGGAGCGTTGCGAGCGACCGTCTCGCCGATAAGACCACCCTCCCCTCTTCCATTGGGAGCAAGCGCATGAGCAGCCTTCGGACCACTGCCCTTCGTGGGGTTCTTCTGGGCCTCGCACTCGCGGTCGCCGGCCCGGCTTTGGCCGACGATACGCCGACCACCGCAGGCGCCGTCGATCGGCTCAAGGGCCTCACCAACGAGGCGATCGGCAGCGCCAAGCGCGGCGTCGGCAATCTCACCGAGGACGAGGATCTCAAGGCCGAGGGCCGCGCTCAGAAGCTGCGCGGGCAGGCGCAGCAGGAACGCGGCAAGGTCAAGGACACGATCGAGAACGCCATCGACAAGTGAGCCTGCCGAGACCGCTCCGACCGCTTTGCGGTCGGAGCTGCAGGACGGGGTGAATGGGTCGCACGGATGGCGCGGCCCGCCGCGCTATCTCGGCGTCATGGACCGCGATTTCCCCATGACCCGCGCCGCCGGCCTCGACAGGCTTGCCGGCTTTCTCGAAAGCGCCGGAGCGCATTACGCGGCGGCTCGCAACACGGACCGGGGGCCGGATCGGCGTCCGACGACCTCCGCTCTCTCACCCTATCTGCGGCGCCGCCTGCTGACAGAGGCCGAAGTCGTGTCGGCTGCCCTCGCTGCCTATGGCGAGGAGGGCGCCGAGAAGTTCGTCTCCGAAGTCTTCTGGCGGACTTACTTCAAAGGGCATCTCGAGACCCATCCGGGTGCCTGGACCGGCACCCTCTCGGCGGTCGAGGACGAACGCCGACGCTTGGCCGGCGATCCGGGCCTTCGACGGGTCTACGAGGCGGCGGTCGAGGGGCGCACCGGTATCGAGGGCTTCGACGATTGGGCCCGCGAGCTCGTCGCCACCGGCTGGCTCCACAATCACGCCCGCATGTGGTTCGCCTCGATCTGGATTTTCACCCTGCGCCTCCCCTGGCCGCTCGGCGCCGCGTTCTTTCTGCGTCACCTGCTCGACGGCGACCCGGCGAGCAACACGTTGTCCTGGCGCTGGGTGGCGGGCCTTCACACCCGCGGCAAGCACTACGTCGCCCGCGCGGAGAATATCCGGCGCTACACCGATGGCCGCTTCGATCCCTCCGGGATCGATGAGGAGGTCGATTCCCTCGAAGAGCCGATGCCGCCCAAGGAAATGCGGCTCGTCCCCGCCGATCCGCCGCTGACAGGTGAGGTCGCCCTGCTGTTGCACCTCGACGACCTGCATCCCGAGAGCCTGCCCCTGGGGACGACTCGGGTCTCACGCTTGGCTGGGCTCGTCGCCCATGCCCCCGATGCGTCGGATCGGGTCCGGGAGGCCGACGAGGCCGCGATGAGCGATGGCCTGACACGGGCGGCAGCGCATTTCGGTTGTGAAGCGCGGGTCTTGGGGCCGGATTGGTCCGGCGGGCTGCCGATCGTCACGGCCTGGGCACCGGTCGGCCCCTCGGCGGACGCGCTGCCGGAGGCCTGTCACCGGGTGCGCCGGGCCTGGGACGAAGCCGCTTGGCCCCTGGCGACCCGCGGCTTCTTCAAGCTGCGTTCGGCCATTCCCCGGCTCCTGCCCGAAGGTGGATGGCCGGAGGGCGTCGCTCAGCCGACCAGAACCACCGCCCGCTTCACGTAGGTCGGACGGTCGATCTCCCCGGCGATGAAATGCGCCACGTCGGCCCGGGCGATCAGGCCATTGCGCCAGGAACGCGGCTCGGCCAGGATCTTGTAGCGCCCGGTGGCGGCGCCCGGCGTCAGCACGCCCGGACGGACGAAGGTCCAGTCGAGGGTACTGCGCCGAATCCGCATCTCCTGAGCATCCTTGTCGTCATAGGCACGGCCGAAGACCAAGCGAAACGGCACGCGCTGGAGCAGGCCGATGGCCTCGCGGCTATCGCCGGTGCCGAAGCCGGTCACCGCGATGATGCGCTGGACGCCCGCCCGCTCCATCGCCGGAACGAGGAGGTTGGTCGCTTCCGAGAACAGGGTCACCGGACCGAGGAGCTTGGTCGCCGGGACCCCCAGCGCCTGCACCACGACATCGACTCCATCGAGTGCGGCGGCGACATCGCCTGCATCCAGAGCATTGCCGGTGAAGCGCTCCAAACCGGCATCGGAGAGGGCGAGATCGGCGGCTGAACGCGCGAAGGCCCGAACCCGATGCCCGGCGGCGAGCGCCGCCTTCACGGTTTCGAGCCCGATGCCCTTGCTGGCGCCGATGACGAGGACGTGGGCCATGTTCGCCTCCTGCGAGCCTGGAGCCGACAAGAGCCGATGCAGCGCGGGAGCGCCATGCGGTGCCTTGACCACCGGCCAACGCCTTCGGCCGGAACGTGATCCGCCCTCCCGTCTTATCGACCGTATCCCGAGCCGGCGACGCCCCCTTGGACAAGTTCCTCTACACGCTCGTGACCCTGGTTGAGGCGGCCCTCTCGGTCGTCGGCATCCGGGCGACCTACGAGGAGCCGCGCTATGCCGTGGTTGAACGGCTCGACCGCGGCGTGGAGATCCGCGCCTACGAGGCACGCGTCGCCGTCGAGACCGAGGCCGGCGGTGAGCGGGACGGCGCGGCGTTCGGGCGCCTGTTCCGCTACATCACCGGTGCGAATGCGGGCGGCGACCGCATCGCCATGACGACCCCCGTCGAGACCAAGGGCCAATTGATCGCGATGACCGTGCCGGTCGAGCGAGGGGCGGGCGGCGCGATGCGCTTCTACCTGCCGCGCAAGGTCGCCGAGGCCGGCGCCCCCGAGCCCAGCGAGGCCGGCGTCCGCCTCGTTCGAGTCCCACCGGAGCGACTTGCGGTCCTGCGGTTCTCCGGCAGCGCTCCGCCCGAAGAACGCCGGAAGCGGGCCGATACCCTGGTTCACGTCCTCGACGCGGCGGGCAAGCAGCCGACGGGGGCTCCCTTCTTCATGGGCTACGATCCGCCCTTCTCCGTGCCGTTCCTACGCCGGAACGAGGTCGCAGTCCGTTTGCGGCCCGAAGGCACCTGATCAGCGCCAGAATGGGCGTGTCGCCAGCAGCGTCTCCCGCGCCCGTGCGGCGGCCTTCAGCAGGGACCGGGTTCGCGCCGCGCCGTTCTCCACGACGATATCGGCGGAGAATGGAATGGCCTCCGGCTTGGGCTGCCGGCCCATGATCGCGGGGATAGTGGCGATGTCGTTCAATGCCCCGAGATGATCTTGGAGAGCCGTCAGAGCCGAGACAAAAGTCTTGTAGCGGACGCGGCTCTTCCGATTGCCGATATAGAGGGTGGCGAAGAATTCAGCCCCGTAGCGCAGCTTCTTTGCCTCGATCCGCACGCGATGGCGCTCTGCAGGCGCCAGTCTATCGAGATCACGCCCGCGCTTCTTGATGCGTCGGCGCAGATGCTCCAGCTCGGCGGCGGCGAATTTCCTGGCATGCTGCTCCCAGGCGGCCGAGCGCGCGGCTCGGCGCCAGGGTCCGGCCCCGATCCAGGCGACCAGATCGATGATCAGGATCCGCCACGCGGCGCTCCGCAGGATTGCCAGCACCGCTTGATAGGCCCGATCCCGCTCGCCATCGATTACGGTACGCAGGTCACGCAGTTCTCTCTTCTCCGGACACCGTTCGATCTCCGGCGCCAGCGTTTCGGCGAGGAAGACATCGAGGTCGCGCGCCCGCCCGAACGGCTCGGTGACGCGCTTGATCTCCTCTCGCAGAAGCGTGGCAGTCGGATCATCCGTCAGCAGCGGACGGAACAAGGAGAAGGCCGCACGCAATCGGCGCAGGGCGACGCGGATCTGATGCAGTGCTTCCGGATCCCGCGTCGTGACAAACGATGCCTCGTTGCGGCGCAGATGCCGAAGACAGTCCTGCGCCACCATGGCAAAGGCTTCGCCCGCCTCCGCCCCAGACTGAAGCCTCACCCGATGGGCCTTGCTCGGCCGGTCGACGCTCCCCCTCACCAGCGCCTCACCGCGCTCTCCGATGGTCAGCGCGGCGAGGTGCAGGGGTAGGGTTTCGGACAGGGCCTGGACGAGGGCGAGGAGATCGACCGGGTCGCCGTCGCTCAGGGCGAAACCGGCCTCGCAGAAGGATGCGTGAGGGGGCGTCGCTTCGATGCGACCGAGATCGAGGGTGACGTCGATCGATGAGGCGCCGTAGCGAACCGATCGCCGTATCCGCTCTATCGCGATGGCGTGGCGGGGGGATAAGGGCGGCGTGCCTGCCTGCGCCAGCACTTTTCCGGCCGGCGTGAGGTCGAGCGCAACGAGGTCCGGCCGCAGCCCATCGACCGGACACTCCCACATCGCCCGGGCGAACGGGCCGCCGCCATCCGCCTCGACAATCTGTATTCCGGCCTCACCCTCGGGTCCGATGTCTCGTCCCACCTGAAGCGACAGACCGGCGGCGCGCAGGTCGCCGGCATCGGTGTCGAAACCGACGAGATCCAGCGAGCGAACGGTTTCCCGCGGAGAACGGATCAGCGCGTGGTCTGCGAGGATCGTGAGGTCGCGCGGGTCGCAGTCCAGCGTCAGCATCATCTCCCGCGGGGCAACCATGGGATGGGACATCTCCTGAGGTCGTGCGCCTCGACCCCACCAGCGCGTCGCCCCCCAGAGGCGGGCAGCGGTCGAATCGTGGGCAAGCTTGACCTCAAGTTACCATCGCGGCGCTCACCTCACCATTCCAGGGCCGAGACGAGCCAAGCACCGTTTCGCGATCAACGTCCTCCCATCGCCGCAAAACGCCGATTTCAATTTGGACATTTAAACAGAGGAAGGGGCGATATGTCCGAAAACGGCCATATCGCCCCAGGGTCATCCAGATTTTGTTCAGAGCAATCGACGCCCGAATGCTATGCTGCCTCGAGCCAGTATCCAAAACGCGCCAGCAAAAGAATGCTTCAAATTACGATACGGAGCGCAACCAGTTATCCATTTTGAAATACTGGAAAACCACAGGCGCCTCGACCGCAGAAATTATCTACCTTCGGTCGCATTGGCCGTCAACACAATCCCTGCGGAATTAGAATCACTCTGATTCTTCTCGAGTGAGTAAAAGGTGCTAATCTGGCACCCCCGCCTTGAGTTCAGCGGACGGAGAGGGAGAGCGCGTCTCAGGCACGAGTGCGGTCGCGAACGCTCTTCCAACCAAGATCGTCCTCACCAATCTGTGGCCAACATGCTCGCTTGCCGCGCACCGCGCAGTCTGCGCGCTGTGCGGCCACTGCTCTCATCCCTACCGGCGAAGAGACATGAGCGTTTCAGGTCGAAGCGCCGCCAGGCCGGGTCAGGGCATAGAGGGTGATCGCTGCGGCGTTCGAAACGTTCAGGCTCCGGATCGCACCGACCGCATCGATGCGCACGAGCACGTCGCAGCATTCGCGCGTCCGTTGACGCAAGCCCTTGCCCTCGGCACCGAGCACGAGGACGGCCGGTCGGCGCGGGCCGACGCTGTCGAGGGATGTGCCGGCTTCCGAATCGAGGCCGATGCGCGTGAAGCCGCGCTCGCCCAACGTGATCAGGGCCTCGGCGAGATTCCGCACCACGACGAGCGGCACATGCTCCAGGCCACCGGAAGCGGACTTCGCCATGACTCCGGTGGCGTTCGGCGAATGACGGGCGGTCGTCACGATGGCGGTCACGCCGAAGGCGGCTGCCGTGCGCACGATGGCGCCGACATTGTGCGGATCGGTGATCTGATCGAATGCCAGCAGCAGCGCATCGTCCGGCATGGCGTCGAGGGCCGGAGCCTCCAGGGGCGCGGCCTCGGCATAGAGCCCTTGATGCACAGCGTCCGGTCCGAGCAGCCGATCGATCGCACTGGGGCGGACGATCTCGGGCTCGATCGGCAGGCCGTCCAGCGTCTCCTTTAAGCGGGCCAGCGCGTTCTCGGTGGCAAGCAGGCGATGAAAGCGGCGGCCCGTATTGGCGAGCGCCTGCGACACCGGATGCCAGCCGTACAGCACGACATGGTCCCTCCCCTCTCGCGCCACGAGACCGGGCTGGGCGGGACCGCGTGGACCGGGTCGATAGCCGGGACGCTTGAAGCCTGGCCGCTTGGCCGAACCGTCACGGGGCGGCGTCATGGCAGGCAAACTTTCGGAGAGGTGATCGGATGGAGCATCGCACGGGACAAAGCGCCGACCTACCTTTTCGTCAAGCATGGCCGCGCTGTTTGCCCGCGCAGAGGCGAGCTGTGATGGGCACAGCTCCTGAACGCGCCAAGGCCCGCGCTGTGTGAGCGCGGGCCTTGGCGGGTCGGTTCGGTGATGGTGATGTGTTTGGTTGCGGGGGCTGGATTTGAACCAGCGACCTTCAGGTTATGAGCCTGACGAGCTACCGGGCTGCTCCACCCCGCGGAAGGTATGTGTAGGGTCGGGCCG
>NZ_BPRE01000030.1 GCF_022179765.1 Methylorubrum suomiense
ATCCTGGTTGGCCACCCCGCCATGGCCGTCGCTGACTTGGACGGTCGTGACGACGCGGGCCACGTCGTCGCGGCCGAGGAAGTCGAGGGCGCCGTCGGCGAGGGCGTAGCTCCAGCCCGCCTCGCCGGCATTGGCGCCGAGGGCGCCAGTCGGCATGGTGAAGCCGGCCTTGAGCGCGGCGACCTGCTCGGCGCTCAGCCAGGCCGTGCGGTCCGCGCCCGACCCGCTCACCACCGACACCGACTGACCCGACAGGCTCGTCGTGAGGGTGTCGCCGGCATCCGTATCGACGAAGCTCAAGGTACCGGTGCGCAGATGCTGTCCGGCCGAACCCTCGACGATCGCCGCGGCGGAAACGGCGCCCGTCATCGTGGGCGCAGCGTTCGGATCCTGAAGGTCGACATTCAGCCAGGCGGTCGCCGTCTGCCCCCAGGCATCGACGATTTTATAGCCGAAGCTGTCGACGGTCCCGGAGGCCACGGCGCCGACGGCGCGGGTATAGGTGTAGCTGCCGTCGGCAGCCATGATCAGCGTGCCATAGAGCCCCTTCAAGACGGAGCCGATCGACAAACCGCCGGCCTCGGACACCGTGGCCGCGTGGCTCGCATGGGAAAGAACGCCATCGGGAGCGGAGACCGCGAGCGAGGAGCCCACGGACTGCTTCGTCGAGAGACTCGTGTTGGCGGCAGTCAGCTTCGGCGCGAGGTCGGCCCGATCGACCAGGATGAAATCGCTCGTCTTCAGATTGATCTTGCCAGCCAGCTCCAGCTTGAAATCGGCCTTCAGATCGCCGTCCGCATCGAGCTCGATCGTCGTCACACCGGAAGACTGCGTGTAGCGCACCTGCCAAGCGTTGCCGGTGAAGCTCTCGTCGCCGAGCCATTGCCAGCTCGTCAATGCCTTCGGGGCTCCCGCTATCGTTGCAAAATCGATTCGATCCTGCCCCTGCTGGAAATCCATGATCCGGTCGAGACCGTCATCCTTGAGCGACGTGTAGACAAAGATATCTTTGCCGCCACCGCCTGTGATGAAATCGCGACCGCCACCGCCGACGATGACATCGTCGCCGGCGCCGCCCTTGATGTAGTTGGAGCCGGTGCCGCCGAGAATATAATCGCCCTTGGACGTACCGTTGATCGCTGCGTTCGCGGACGCGGCTGTGATCTTGTTGAGCGACGAGAGATCGGGCAGGGCGCCGACGGCCTCCGTGCCGGGAGAGACCGGTCGACCGCTCGCATGCATGTTGTCGGAGTAGACCATATCCTTGGGACGCGAGGTCTGCTCGAGCGTCCCATACATGCCATGATCGATGACGTTACCGACGACTTTCACACCGGTCACGGAACCGACAGCGTCCTTGGAATGCGTCAGGGTGGCTCCATCGGAAACCAGAACCGAGTAAGAACCGCCCAGGATCACGTTGTTCTTCACGGTCACGTCGGAAACGTTGCCGCCTTCGCCGGTGATCCGAACGGCGTTGTTGGTCGCGACTTTCGCGTCGGGGGTCGAGCGCCAATCGATGACGTTGTCGGAAATGACGACAGCGCCCGTCGTCATCGGGATCCAGATGCCATCCGAGTGCGCACCGGTCGCGTATCCGGCACCGGCCAGGTAATTGCCCGAGATATTGCCGCTGACGATCGAGATTGCATCCGTCGGCGCGTCGATGAAGGCGCTGTTGGTGATCGTCGTGTTATCGCCACGCGAGTTCAGAAAGACATTGAAGCCCAACCGGTCAACCTTCTGCCCGTCGAAAGTCGCATGGTCGACGGTAAGGTTCTTAGTTCCGGCCACAGCATTGATCGAGTAAGCGCCGACCGAAGCGTCGAATGTCGAGTTCTTGATCGTCACGTCGTCGGCGCGTACGACCACCGCGACACCGCGAAAATCGATTCCGTCGAAGACCGCGCCCGACTTCGTGACGACCAGCGTATTGACGGACTTGTTATAATAGACGCCGTCCGCAGCCGTGAGGGATAGGAAGCTCTTTAGCTGATGATTGGCGAGTGGGTTGCCTAAATCGCTGCTGACGGCTGCGATACCCGTCATGCTGTTGTTCGCGACGATCTGCGAGATATCGCTGGCGATTTTCATGACTATACTCTACTCGCCACCCAACAGGGCAGCACATGTGTTGATCATGCTCCCAACATAATAGTGGTCCTATAAGCCCCCGTTCGACGGAATGCTCAAATTTTACGGACCTCGCACGTTTACATGGAAACCGAGCGTGCATGGGGCTCATCCCCGAATATGATTCAGACCGATGTCCGCCCGCGATAGAGGTGCAATCCGCCGCGAACCTGCTCTGCCGCGCCGAATACGGTCAGCGAACGCTGACTTCGGGAGTCTTGGTTAGGGGAGAAATATCGAGGACGTCGCGCGCAAAGCTCTCGACCAAAATGTCGTTACCGTAACCGCTCAAGTGGTCAGTGTCGTAGAAGAGAGGCTGCCCGCCTTCGATACCGGAGCAGGTGTCCGACCGACAGAGGAGCGGGAACGGGTCCCATATTGCTGTGCGAGATTGCTCCGCCACAAGCGATTGCAATTTGCGGAGAAGTGGCTCGCGCATGGATAAAAGCTCGCTCTTATCAAAAGCAGGCGGAGCGAGGCTGCAATAGGCACTGGTAATGGTCCAAGGGTCCGAACAGCGAAACGGTGCAGTTTTCAGGAGCGGCTTCGGTGCCTCGAACACAATATGCGCACCGGTCTGGAGGAGTTGGCTCAGCACCGGCGGCCATAAGGACGGCATTCCCTCATCCGAAGCAACATTCCTCACGGCGTCAGGAGCATTGCGGAAGGTCGTGCGATATCGTGGGAGATAAAGGGCGGTGATAAAAATCCGGTCTTGGGGCCGAGCCTCTTTCTGCAATCGAGCCAGGACGGCCGACCGAAAATTTCGACAAGCTGGGTCGGCGTTGTCTACGACGTTGGGGAGTGTTCGACATCCCGCTTTGGTCATCACGACGACAGAAACACCGTAACGGGCAGCCAATCGCTGACCGAGGCGGAAATACGCACCTGCGTGCGAATCACCGGCGATGAACAGCCGCGGACGACCCTCTTCTCCGATACATCCGGACGGCGCGATCGTGATGAAACGCCCGCCATGCGTCCAGACGGTTGAGCTTGCGGTGTCGCAATCGCCCGACGCGGCTGAGGGAATCGCCGTGGTGCGCCACACCGTGCGGTCGGCCGTGATGGACAATGCGAGCCGTGGGGCAAGAAGCATCAGCGTACCTACGATGGCAACGGATCCACCGAGCATCAAGGCTGCCCCCGCGAGCAGGGAGGCTGCACGGAACGATCTTTGCCGTGCCCAGGATCTGATCGGACGTTCGACAAGATAATGCGTCGTTGCGGCGAGCGCGAACGTGACGACGAACGTCAGCATGATGCCGAGAAAAGGGTCAGCCGGCCCGAACCAGCGGATCGCCACGACCACGACCCAATGCCACAAGTAGAGTGGATAGGAAATTTGGCCGACCCAAACGACCGGGTACCAGGACAGGAACCGACCGGCGGCACCACCATTCCCCGTAGCGATCAAGCCGATCAGTATGACCGCAGCGAGAGCAGGCGCCAGGGCCGAGGGAAACGGAAACAACGCCTCATCGAGCCCCAACAAGGAATAACCGAGAAGGCCCAAAGCCGCGCCCGTGACGACGGCGGATAGATGCCGATGGTGGAGCAGGATTCGGAATGCTGGGACGTAACTGAGGAACAGGAGCACACCAAGGCCGAACTCCCAAAACCGTGTAACGACGAGATAAAATCCTGCCGCTCCGTTGCCGACGAAACCCAGTGTTGCAAAAGAAAGAATCGTGCCCGCGACGAGAATTACAACTCCTGTTCGAGATCGTAACACTCGATGAGAAAATATCAGCACTGCAATCGAAGGAAATATTAGATAAAATTGCTCCTCAACACCAAGGGACCATGTATGAGTGAATAAATTGAACTGTGCGATATCCGAAAAATAGTCCCCCGATATGCTGTAAAGCAGCACATTGCTGATACCCAAGAGGGATGCGATCCCGGTCGGCAGTACATAATTTGTATCAGGAACAGAAGGTAGCAATATTGCAGCAAAAAATGCGGTCGACGAGACCACAAAGGCAAGAACCGGATAAATTCGAAAAAAACGGCGCTTATAAAAATCAAAAAGGAATGAGGAAAACGCTCCACAAGTTTCTTTGCTGACTGAGCGAGCGACGACAAAACCGGAAATTACAAAGAAAATGTCTACGCCGACGAATCCGCTGGGACAGAACCTTGGGTTCACATGGTAGAGGATGACAGAGCCGACGGCCACGGCTCGCAATCCATCGATACCAGGGATGTAGCCGCCTCGCGCAGGCAAGTCTCACGTTCCGAAACGGTCATGGTGGCGGAAGACAGCAATCACTGCTGAAGCGAAATTAACGCAGTTTATGTCGCAATCGCCTGGCGACCGCAATCGGACGCTAGCTCACATAAGCGGCAATCGCTCAATCCAAGAAAATTCGGATGCACAATATCAGAAATTCAAACCGACAACTATCTGCCCTGAAAATCATCTCAAAATATCATGTTCCATCAACATAATTATCGATTATTATTGGCTAAATGAAATATTTCAACTTACAATTTGCTAATCATATTGATGTTATAGCGAAATATACTTACTGCCACTGCTCGCGGTGACGCACGAGCACGCGCACTATGCAAGATATGTAATTCGTTCGAGCCATACCTCAGTCGTTGGACCGAAGATGGCTTGTCTGAATAGCGGTCAGTGACGGCGATCGAGCCCCTACCAAGCCATGCGTTTCCAGATTTTCCACCGTCGCGTCACCCTATCGACGATGCGTTCCGGCCGCGTGCGATGGCGGTCACCATACCAAGGCATGAGCTGCAGGCCATCGTCCCCGCGATGATAGTAATAGTTCGGCACGGGGTGGAAGTTGCGCATCCGGAGATGGAACACTTCGCACTGGCTCGAAGCCTGCGGCGGAACGATCCAACGCCAATCGGCAGCGACGCGACGCCCCTGTGCCTGCTCGCGTCGATGAAACTCCATGTACTGGTCGCTCGCGGCATGATGATCGACCATCGTCACGCCTGCCTGCCGGAAGGAGTGGAGAACGGCGCGGTTGAGTTCGGTGAGGGCAGTGTCCCTCCAGAGGCGCGCGCCCGAGGGCGCCGGATCGAGACCGAATGCGCGGGCGATGTCAGGGAGGAGGTTGTAGCGCTTCACATCGACGAGGTTCCGTGAGGCGATCTCCGTGCACATGTAGAAGCCGTTGAATGGCGCGCAGGGATAATCGATACCGCCGATCGTCAGGATCATCCCACTGACACAGGGTACCGCGTACCAACGCAGGGCCATCTCCGCGAGCGCCGCATGAGCGGGATGCAGGATCGGAATCTCCCGCACGGATCCTGTCGGCAGCGAGAAGAGTGCACGGCGGTCGGCGGCATCCCGGATCAGGAACGGAAGCAGGTCGAAGCGTGTCGGATCCCCCGGGGGGCGCCAACCGAGCGACCGCGCGATCCGGGTTGCCTCGACGTTCTGGCGATCGCCGAGAACGGAGCCGTCGGCCATGGCATGTCCGGCATATTGTGTGATCTGTTGGCTCTCGACATAGGCTGGGAAGCGTTGCCTTTCGATCGGCGCGAAGACCGAAATGATCGAGCGCACCCGCCCATCGCCGAGCGCCTCGGTCATATGATCGGCGATCCGGGCGGCCATTGCCTCGGGCTCGGTCGCATGGCGGCAATCGGCGACCTCGAGACTTTCCCAGAACAGCCGCCCGATGCAGCGGGCATGATTGCGCCATGCGAGGCGGGCTCCGAAAGCCAGTTCGTCGGGTGTGTGCTCATAGTGGCCTGAGCGGGAAAGGCTGCGGCGAACGTCCGCCCAGCGTCGGGCGAAGGCGGAACGCGTACCTCCCGTCGCTTCTCCGTGAAGCTGCAGGAAGGCTCGCGCCTCCTCACGAATCTCCAGTGAAGAAAGGTGACGCCGGCGGCGTTCGAGCGGATTGCTGCCCGTTGCGTAACCGTTCTTGACGAGTCCGAGGCGCGCCAATTTTCGAAGCGCGAAGCGTTCGGCCATTACATCAAGCCATCGAACTGGCGCGCACTGTCTCTCAGACGGCGTCGGTTGATCTCGTAGACCGCTGCGAGCGCCCGCGCTTTGGCACGCCGGTACCCGCGGTGAGCCATTGCGGGATTACGATACTCGGCCCGTGCTTGACGCTCGCGAAGAAATCGCACCAGCACCGCGTCCGTTGACGTACCCCGCGCCATCACGGCGTTGAAGATCGGGGTATCCTGGAGAAGCGAAAAGTCGTTGAATCGCACACGATCCAAGTAACGACTGTGGGTCTCGAGGAAGTCGGCTGTCGCCTCCATATCCTCGTCTGTCTCGCCAGGGAATCCCTTGAACATCGTACAACGGATCGAAAGCCCAGCCTCGTGGGCATGGCGGATGAAAGCGGCGTTGCCCTCTACCGAGGAGCCCTTTCGCATCAGGTCGAGAAGACGCTGGCTGCCGCTTTCGAGTCCGAAGCTGATCCGCCGCATGCCGCCGGCGACCGCTGCCTGAAGATCCCTTCGAGAAAGTCCATTGTCACGTCGCTGGTCGACATGGACCGTGCCGATCCACTCCGCGCCCTGTACGTATCGCCCCACATTCTCGGCGATACCGCGGATCATGTCCGGATAAGAGTTGAGCTTGAGGTCCAGGAACAGAAAGCTGGCCACATTGTGCCGACGGGCCTGCTCTTGCATTTCCAACAGAACCGACTCGACAGAGCGTGTACGAAAGGTACGGCCGCTGACGGAAACGACGTCCGAGCAGAAGGCGCATTTGTCCCATTGGCACCCACGCCCCGTCATCAAGGGCATGATTCGAACGGGGTACCGGTCCCAGGGAAAGTCGGTGAAGTCGGGCATCGGCGTCGCATCGAGATCGCGCAATGGCCTCGCAGCGCTCGATCGCGTTCCGTCCGGTAGAGTGATACCCGGATACCGGGTGAGATCGCCCCCATCGCAAACTGTATCGACGATATCGGGGACGGACAGATCGGATTCGGCCCCGACGATCCCGACGATCCCCTCAAGGCTACGCCACGCATCGGCCACGCCCGTCACGTTGAACATCGGGCCGCCGAGCAGCACCGGAATGCCGTGGGCAGCCGCAATCCGCCCGATGTCCCGCACCGAATTGAAATGCTGCAGGTAGGCAGACAATAGGATGATGTCGGGTCTGCGACCGAGCGCCCGCTCGACCTCCCGCAGGACTGTCGGGTGTGACCGTTCGCGCGACCACGAATGGACAGCCCGCAGACTGTCGCGCACGTTCAGAAAAGGCTGCCAATCCGAGAGATGGATCCGGCGCTGCACATGATCGGCCAAAGTCTCGCGCCGCTCGCGCTGTACGGCCGGTACATCGTAGGCAAGCGGGCAGATCACCTCGACTTCGTCGCCCCGGTTTCGAAGCGCAGCCACAATGAGCCCCACGGCCAGCGTCGGAAAGCTGGCGAAGTTGTTGAGATCAACCAGAAGCACCCTGCGACTCGACACGGGGCGAATGGCGATAGCGGCGGACGTGGACGGGGCCGCGGAACGTGCACTTCTCACCGCACGTGGAACGCGCCTGATCTCGCTCATGACACAGAGCCTTATTCCGTGCATCCGCTTCAATCGAAGCGATTCAATAAAGCAGACAGTCAGAAGCCCAGGTCAACCGAATCCAACAATAAAGATTGTGAATCGGGGCGCACGCAAAAAAATCTCAGCCCCTAATGAGTCGCCGTCGAGGCTCACAATTCTCCCCGAAGCTATCGCAATACGATTGCTATTTTGCGCGGAAACTAAATTTAAACAGTTTATAACATCGCAGAGTATATAACCGCGATTTTGGAGATATAAAAAAACAATCAGGGAATTTTCAGGCTCGCAAAATTGCTTCAATAGACTGAGAGTCTCATCCAGATTCGGACGACATATGAATGTGAACTCTCCGTCGGTGAGCGGCTCACCGTCCCCAGATGGGGCGTATTCCGGGCAGCTACCGAACCGAATTGGGATCGGTTCTGAAATGCCTCACATCAGGGAGATATGGCACGTCGCTCATCGAGCGATGGCTTGGCAAGGCCAATTTGAGAAGAAACCGCAGGGCTCAGACTCAAGCGATGTCGCAGTGCTACCGATTATGGCGAACACGTTGCCCACCATTGTCCGCATGAACCGCGTACGGAGCTTCAGAATACGCGACGCAAAGCTCAGCGAACTGAGCGAAGGTCTCTGTCGTGAGAGTGTCCTGCGGGTACGAGGAGTGCTCTTAAATGCTGAAGACACCAAAGCACGAGCAGAGCGGGATCACACCAACTTCCAGTATCCGGAACGTCCCGAGCTCGTAGCGGGCCGAAGACACCGTACAATGAATCCGAAGTCAGCGTAGTTGAATCTTATTCCTCGCGGTCGTCGCATCTCCCGCTGTCCTGAACATCGGAGCGACATTGTCGCGAACAATCACGCCGCTTGAGGGCCTTCCCTCTTTCGAGGCGCGGACTTCGATCCAGACCCGCCTTGTCGGATCGATCGTCGCAACCGTGTTCCCCTCCACAACGATGTCATCGACTCCGTAGATCGCAATCGCATTCCAATGGTTCAGGCGAAGCGAATTGTTGGTCACTCGCATATTCCGCCACCGGCCATCGAACACCACGATGCCTTGCATGTAGTCTCCGGGACCGGCAAATTCGATCGTATTGCCGTCGATCAATATATTGCTGAATAAGCCGCCATTCGGGGCTGGGAAACCTTGGATACCATCCGCGTGAAGCTGCTCGGCAGGCGTATGATGCCCACCGCGAATTCGATTTGATTGGATGCGTATATCGTTGGCACCAAACTCGATCGCATCGTTTCCGAACGACTCAAAACTGCATCCCTTCACGGCGCTTCCATCACCGCCGAGATAAAGGCAATTACGGAGATTGAAAAAGCGACAGTCACTGACGCTGACATTGCGGCCGCGGACGAACAGCCCAACGCCGTAGGGTCTGTCAATCCAATCCTGCGGGCCCCAGGTCGTTGAGCTTTCCTCCGTGGAGAAGTTGCATCGCTCGAATGAGAGGCCTTTGGAGGATGGATCAACGATAACAAGGCCTGGGATTGTGGGGCTGGCGCGGACCCCGCGAAAGGTCAATTGCTGGAACGACAAGCCCTCGCAGCCGCGAATGGACGTCGCGTCGATCACGGTGTCGGCTTCGCCAATGATCTCCGTTGGCAACCCGCGAAGCCCCTGCAAGGTCATCGGGCCGTACTGTCCGGCCCCGAGACGAATTCGTCTCGCACCATCGCGGACAGCCTTTTGAATAGCGGCACCAAGGCTTCCGGGCTGCCCCGGTCGCAGAACTATCTCCTCGGCAGCATCTACAGAGGCGGATCCCCCCAAGCAAACGACGGCGCCGAGAGCGATGAACACTTGACGGCGAGTCGGGGCGGGAAATCGAGCATTCATTGAGGTTACGTCCCGTGAGGCTGCCAAACTATGTGACAACCTTACACGAGCGTCTAGGTGCCTGCTTAACGGCCGCTCTCTTATCCGGCGAAACCGCGGCGTTTTCGCGAAGCACCGGAAGCTGTGCCCACCGCATTTCCCCCAGCCATAGCTGTACTGACCCGAACGCCGCCGTTGAGGTCAACCCAGTAGCGGGGGCGTTCCGCTGATTGGCGCTTGAGCCACGAGTAATTCAGAGCCGTCCAGGGCAGAACGCTGCCCTGCAAATTGTCGAGCACGTAATCGCCGGCATCCGTCCGCACCGTCAGCACCAGATGGCCCTGGCCAGCGCGCGTCATAACGATCGCGAGAGAAAGGGCAGAGGCTGGATAACCAAGCCGCGACAGTTCGTCACGCTTCTGCACAGCGTAGTCGTTGCAATTCCCGCTACGCGTCTCAAGCGACCAGTTGTCACCACCTTTCGATGCGTCCGGAGCAATGCGAGAATTGACTGCTTTGTTCACGGCACGCATTTCAGCCAACCGACTTTCGGTCAATTGGATGACCCTGCCTCCGTTGCTGCTGTCCAAACATTGATTTTGATACCGCATACAGAACGCTACGAACGCCATGGGTGCGATCGTCGTGTCACCCTCGGGGAGGAACATTGCGCCGGACGAGCCATGCCCGCCGCGCTCAGTCGCCGCTGCAGCCCCCATCGAAACGAATAGGGCCGCTAGGACGAAGGCTAAACCTGTCGAAGGTTTCACGGTGGTCTCCCTGTCAATTGGGGAGACCATAAGGTGCTCGTCCTAAGCCTAGCTTAATTGCGCACCTGAGGCGGTGCGCACATGATGGATAACATCCGGTATCCCAGTCACCTTTCATTCGCGGCAATCTGGGAAGAGTGCAGCCCCGAGGGCCGGCACGATCAAACGTGAAGCGGTTTCAGGGCGGGGATGGCTGCCATCCGGCAGTGCCGAAGCAAGCTCGCTCAGCGAGAGCTTTTTCCAGGCCGGGCGATGGTCGACAAACATCAGGCCTTCTGACTCTGCAACGCGGGCATTGATGTCGTAGTAGCGGTCCAAGAATGGCCTGATGATCCCGCGCAGACCGATCACTGGATTCATGGCCATGAGGACGATGCGCGGGGGAGGGGAGCCCGATTGCAAAACAGCGACAATTCTACGGAGATTGGATTCGCTCGTCGATGGCAGCATGAATCGGTTCAAGGCCGCATCGTTCACCGCGAATTCGACCAGCACTATGTCCGGACGTTGGGCGACAACGTCCGCTACCGCTTCAAGGGCCCATCGTGAGCTCGCACCGACACGCGCAATCGTCTCCACCGTGACGGCACGTCCGCCACAACGCTCTAGCGTCTGAGCGAGGGCGTCCTGCCAACCGCCGCGCGCCGTGAGACTCGTTCCAAAGGCCACGACACGTAACGGAGCATCCTTCGCCAAAGTCGCTTCTGAGACGAGCATCATCACAAAAACAATCAAAAGATGCAAATTGCAGAGGAGGTTCAATATTTTGCGCACACCGTGGCCCTATCCCGGCAGCGGCACATCCGCCCCGCGGTAAAATTCAAAGGCTGGCGGATGAGACCATTCCCGCTCAGGTGCATTTTAGCAGCTCGGCCCTACCGCGGCCATTTGTGCACCGCACTAAGTAGTAAAAAGCAACAGCAAATCGACGCCGAATTTACAACTTAAGGTATGATATAGATCTTATCAACTATCTGTGATTTTACCCAGTCGACACGGAAAGTGTGACAAGCCTACCACAAGTCAAGTTCTGACCTCACCGGCCGCGCTCTTCCGGCAAACATAAGTCCTGATCCTGAGCGCTTACAGGGCAAGTTGTCTTCCTAAGCCAATCGACAAATCGTCGAGAGTACGCCAGTGGTCTCCCCAATTCGAATTGCAGGGAGAATCCGCGTCCAAATTTATCAAACTAAACAAATATAGCAGACGGTCACAAGCCACAAGTAAGCTAGATGATTTTCAAATTATAGGCAGCATAAAACTTTGTGACAGGTTCGCTTCATAGAACTAGGTGAATATTCGCCCGATGAGCAAATCATAAGCTGAGGGTATGGATACAACCAATACATTAATATGGCAAAGTGCTCAAATTACTGGACGTGCGGATAGCGTGCAAATTAGACACAATAAATGCGATAAGCTGTTAACCAATCAGAAGTGCGCTGCAGCGCCTCTCGACGCAACCGCGAGATAATGTTAAGAGTTTGTAAAATTCGGCGATGCCTACGAGGCCCGCCGCCCGTTAGGTCTTGCGACAGAGCGACATGGCGAACTCGGCACCGACGATCAGCGGCAGCGTATCTGCGGGAATCAAGGAGGGGACAGCCTCATCCTATCTCCGTACGGGCAGCCTCAATTTCGCTGACTCCGACACTGGCGATACGCTCACCGTTGGACTCGCAAGCCAAACGATCGTTTACCGATCGAGCGACGGGACTGACCTCACGTCATCCCTGACGAGCGCTCAGACGGCCGCATTTCTGCAGGCGTTCTCGATCCCCGGGGGCTCGCTGGGCCGCAATTCCGGATCGCAGACGTGGAGCTACGCGCTCAGCGAAGGGAACCTCGATTTTCTAGCGGCTGGCCAGACCGTCACGGTAACGTCGACGGTTCAGGTCAGTGACGGCAACGGCGGATCAGCGACGAAGGACGTCGTTGTAACGGTGACGGGAACGAATGATGCGCCTAAAATCGTAGCCGTTGCGCCTGGTGATTCTTCGATCTCCGCGTCTGTCACCGAAGCCCCCAATACGGTCGCCAGCACGGCCGTAACGACACGCGCTGGCAGCATTGCCTTTGCCGATGTCGATCTCGCCGATACCCATACCGTTCAAGTGGCGGCAAAGGCAGGAGGTTACGCGGGTACCCTCACGGCTGTCGTGGGAACCGATACGACAGGAGGAAAGCCCGGCCGAGTCGACTGGACTTATTCCGTCGCCGACAAAGCCCTCGATTATTTGGCCGCCGGCCAGCAGGCCACTCAGGTTTATACAGTCACCGTGCAAGACGGCAAGGGTGGCGTCGTCAAACAAGACGTAACTATTACCCTTATTGGCTCCAACGACGCGCCAACTGTGTCGGGCGGCAGTTCCGGCGCTATTTCCGAGGGAACTGCGGGCTCTTACACCAAGACGGGAACGCTGCAATACTCGGACGTAGACTTGGCCGATCGGCTTACATCTGGGATTACGAGCCAGACGATCCAATGGAAAACTTCTACCGGTATTGACCTCACCTCGAAACTCACGGCCGACCAAGCCTCTGCTATTTACAAGGCTTTTTCCATTCCGCTTGGTGACCTCGGCACCAATAAAGGCTCTGCCTCGTGGTCTTTCGCAATCAATGACAGCGCTATCGACTTCCTTGGTCGTTTGGATGTCTTAACACTGACCACGAATGTCCAATTCAGCGACAACAAGGGCGGGACTGCAACTAAGCCAATCACAATCACGATTTACGGCGTCAACGACACGCCGACAGTCGAAGCACTGAGCGTCGGCGATGCGAAGGTCACCGCCAACGTTGTGGAGGCCACAAACGTCACCGGATCGGCGTCGACGTCTTCGGCTCGGGGAAGCTTCTCTTTCACCGATCTTGACGTGAATGACGTCCACACGATCAGTGTGAAGGCATCCGCAACAGGTTATCTCGGCACGTTCACGCCGATCCTCTCCTACGATACCACCGGTGGCCAGCCGGGGACGATCGATTGGAGCTTTTCTGTCGCCGACAAGGCGCTGGATTATCTCGCAGTTGGGCAGCAACTCACCCAGGTCTACGCCGTCACAATTACGGACGGCAAAGGCGGCTCCGTCACGCAGAACGTCACCGTCAATCTGACGGGGGTGGATGACGCACCGATCCTAACGGGCATCGCCGCGAGCGCGATGATCTACGAGCCTCTCGCGGCCGCTACCGGGAGCACCCCGATCAATCGCGGGGGCACGATCACGGTTGCCGACCCCGATCAGACGGATCACCTGTCCATCAGCGTCGGATCGTATCAGATCCGCTACTTGGACGCTCAGGGTAAGGATCTCTCGGCAGCGTCCTACGATTCGCTCACCGACACTCAGCGCGCAGCAGTCGATCAAGCCAGCAAGCTCGGCCAGTACCTCAAAATCTCGCAAACAACATCCGGTGCCACGGGGGTAATCGGTTGGAATTACGCGATTGATCCTGCGAAGCTGAATTTTCTCGGCGCGGGTGAGACCGTCACGGTGACCTCGAACGTCTCCGTGCAAGACCTTGACGCATCGGGTTCGCCAACCGGCGCCGCCGTCTTGAAGCCGATCAGTGTTACGCTGGTGGGTTCCGAGGCCGCCACTTCGGTCAAATCGTACCTCACGTCGATCGTCGATAAATCCTATCTCTCCACCGTCGCGAGCGGCTTTACCGTCGGCAATCAGATTCCCGTCGGGTCCCTCGGCTCTTGGTCGTCGTTGACGGCGCAGGATGGCGTTGTCTTCCGTGCACCCATTTTCATCGAAGTCACCCAGAACGGCGCAACGTTCGATGGTATCGATTTTCGTGGCAAGCAGGTCATCGTAAAAGCCGACAACGTCACATTCACAAACTGCTATTTCGACACATCGGGCTTGGTCGGACAAAGCCCGCTCACCGTTGCGGCCGGCGTATCGAACACGGTCGTCGATCACTCGACTTTCGACGGGTTGAAGCGCGACTATTCCGTGCCAAACCTGATCTCGTCGAGCGGGATCAATACGACCCTGTCGAATAACACGTTTTTAAATGCGCCGGTCGATGGCATCTACATCGAGAATGGAAAAGTCGTCGGCAACTATTTCTCAGGTGGCGCCTACTTTGCCCCGGGCCATTCGGATGCGATTTGGATCGGCAAGACAACAGGATCGGTACTCATCGAAAATAACGTCATCGACTGGCGCAATCCAGACGATGCACGGACCTATACGAACAACGCCATTCGCATATCCGGCGAAATGGGAAACGTTGATGATGTAACCATCCGAGACAATGTCCTCATTGGTGGCAACCATACGATTACTGTTACCGCCGGTGCGACCTGGACACACACTGCTGATCAGGTCGGCACGATCACCAACGTCCGGATCTATGACAACGTCATCGATTTAGGCACCATCGGCTCCATCGATCCGGCCGATCGACCGGCCGATCTCTACATCGGCAACAATTCTGCGCTCGCTGGGTCTGGGCTTCGGTTTGGTTCCGAAGCGGTTGGTTCCATGCCGAACCTTGCTGCAATGAGTGTTGTCAGCGGCGGCGCGATGCCATCGACCATCACGGCGACGGCGGCCTCTTACGTCCTCGGCGGGATCGGTTCCGACGTGCTCAATGCTGCGTCGAGCGGCAGCAACGTCATTCAAGGCGGCCTCGGTCGCGATTTCATCACCGGCGGGCCTGGGACCAACACCTTTCTCTACAAGTCGACCGGCGATGGTGCCGACTGGATTAAGGTCTTCAATGACGCAACCGACAAAATTGATTTGTCCTCGCTCGTAGAGCTCGAAAGCAAACATCTATCTGCGTCCGATTGGCTTTGGCTCGACACGGCTTCTTTCACGGGGCGCGCGTTCCAGATCAATGCGGTTTACAACGCCACCCTCGACCGCACGGTGATCGGGGTCGACATTAACGGCGACATTAAAGCGGATCTGCAAATTCAGCTGTCCGGCCGCCACACGCTGACGCAATCCAATTTTGTGCTTGAGCATCTTGACAAGCCCGCAAGCATTCTTGGTTCGCTGTGGTCGGGTGCCGGCTTCGACCTTGGCACCAATACGCTGACGATCCCATTCAAGCTCGCCGATGCCCCCCTTGTGGTACGGGACGGGGTCGTCGCGCTTCAGGACACCGATGGCACGCTCCTGCCACTGGACGGCATGGGAACGTACAAGTTTCTCGACCAGACGGTCGTCCAGAACGACGGCTCAGCGCTCGTCGATGATCTCTGGTACGTCGCGTTGCAGCGTGGGGATCTGCGAAACGGTCTGGATGCGGAAACCCACTACGAACAGACGGGCTGGCAAGCAGGATACGATCCGAACCCGTATTTCTCGACCTCCGGCTATCTCGCGTCTCATCCTGATATCGCGGCAGCTGGTATCAATCCGTTGGAACACTGGTCCGAGGTCGGTTGGAAGCTCGGTTTCGATCCGAGCGCATCCTTCGACGTCAAAAGTTATCTGCTACGCTACCCTGCTGTCGCGGCTTCAGGTGTCGATCCGCTGACCGATTACCTCACCGTCGGCAAATCAGCCGGACGTGTCGCTTACGGTGCGATCGGAGACGACGTTGCCGCGACCGGCTTCGATGCGCAGTATTATGTGCTTGCCCACCCGGACGTCGCGTCGAGCGGCATGGACCCCTATACGCATTACCTCACGGTCGGCTGGCAGAACGGATACAACCCGAACGCCTTTTTCAACGTTTCAGGTTATCTCGCCGCTTATCCGGACGTCGCTGCTGCAGGCACCGATCCGCTGCAGGACTACATCAACGGAGGATGGCAGGCTGGACGTATCCCCAGCGCTGATTTCGACGGCGCTCTGTATCTGACGATGAACCCTGACGTCGCGGCAGCGGGCCTCAATCCGCTCGTGCATTTCCTGCAGATCGGAGCCAATGAAGGTCGCGTCGCCTTCTCGGTCGGGACTGTGTCGGGCGATGTCGCACCGGCAGGCACAAACGACGCCGTCGTCGTCCTTTCGTCGGCAGTCAGCGTCGATGCAAGTTCTGGTGTCTTGGCCAACGACACCGATGCAAACGGTGATGCGCTCTCGGTTCTGGCAGTTCAGCACGACGGCTTCGGTGTCGGTCAGGCCGTACAGGGCCGATACGGTGAACTGACACTCGCGAAGGATGGGTCATACACCTATCAGGCGAACAATCTCAGTGGCCCCGTCGGGACGCCACTCTATGACACGTTCAATTATGTTGTAACCGACGGTCGCGGCGCAAACTCGAGCGCGGTCCTCACCCTGCGGGTCGATCGCCTTGGTACGGCCAGCGACGATGCGCGCGACCTCGCGCTCCACATCGGCGAAGCTAGCTCGGCGGATGCGAGTGCGGGCGTACTCGCCAACGACAGCGACCCGGATGGGGTGCTGAGCGTGGTGGATGTCAACGGGGCAGCCGTCGGTTCATCGATCCAAGGTCTCTACGGCACGCTGACGATGTCGGCGGACGGAAGTTATACCTACTCTCGCACAGCCGAAATCTTGCCAGCGGACGCGAAGGAGAGCTTCCGTTACTCGGTGACCGACGGCAGTGGGCAACTGAATGCGGCCTGGCTGACCATCGCGGTGACCGAGCCGCCAGTGGTCAATCTCTTCACGCCGACCATTTCGGGTACGACCGAGGGCGCCCTCATCGAAGGCGACACCACGGTCGTCACGACCGGAGGCAAGCTCTCCTTCTCAGATGGCGACATGTGGGACCGGCTCACGACGAGCCTATCGGGTCAGTCGGTGTCGGTGGTGAGCGGGTCGGGCGTGGACCGCACGGCCTGGCTGAGCGCCGAGCAGGTCGCCGCGCTCAAGGCCGGCTTCACCATGCCGACCGGCGCCCTCGGCGCCAATGCCGGCGAGGCGGGCTGGAGCTACGCCCTCGCCGACGGCGCCCTCGACTTCCTCGGCCGCGACGACGTGGCCCGCGTCGTCACGACCGTAAAGGTCAGCGACGGCCATGGCGGGGTGGCCAACCAGGAC
>NZ_BPRE01000031.1 GCF_022179765.1 Methylorubrum suomiense
GGCGACCAACGCCCATTCGTCGTCGGACACATCAGACGGGTAGGCTTTCCGGGACTGGCTCATGACCCATCATCTGAGCCGTCCAGCCGATAGATCCATAACAGCCTCTAGGTGCGCGTATCGTATTGCGAGAAAGGCGGAGCCCAATCGGAGGCAAAAGATGCTCCTCACGACGGCGCAAAGCACGACATACCCAAACACCGACGCGGCCCAACGTCGCCGAGATCATAGCTCATCGACGACAAAACGAAGCGCAATCATCGCAACGCGTTACCGACCATAAAAAAAGAGCTTTATTTCAAAAAAATCATCCGGTGCTGCGCAGAGCCCGACTTGGGCAACCCCATACATGCGCGATGCTTACACCCGACGCGCCGATGTCACGGTGACGCGGCAAATGGCTTCACCTCAACCAATGTCCAAGGAGCGTATCCACCACATAATGAACTAAAGCCAAGCTCGATACCCTCGACACCGTCGTGTCCTTCTCGTAGAAATCCCCTCAATGAGAAACGTCAATGTACCATATACGCAGAGCTCAAGCCGTCGGCGCAACGCTGCGCGTCCGTCAACGACAGGCTTGCTACGCGACGGCGCGGAAGACCGATCTCTGCAACATCACCGAACGGTGATTGGCCGTGTCTGACAATCAAGAAATTGCATCACATTTGAAAATCTCGGTCGTTATTCCACATTTCGATGATTTGAAAAATCTCGACCGATGCCTGCAAATGCTGGAGGCTCAGACGCTCTGTCGAGAGAGCTTCGAAGTGCTGGTTGTCGATAACAACTCTCTATGCACCCTCGATCGCGTGCGCGAAGTCGTCGACGATAGAGCAATTGTGCTTCTGGCTCTCGAGCAAGGCGCAGGGCCTGCGCGCAACGTCGGTGCTGCTGCGGCACGTGCGCCGTTACTTGCCTTTATCGACTCGGATTGCCGTCCGGCACCTGATTGGCTCTCGCAAGCGTTGGAAGCCTTGCAGACGCACGCAATTGTCGGCGGTCGTGTTGTCACCGAATCTGAGATACCCGGTTGCCCCTCGCCCGTAGAAGCGTTCGAGGCCGTTTTCGCCTTCCGATTCGACAAGTACATTCGCAAGAAGGGTTTTACCGGCTCGGGAAATATGGCGGTGAGGAAAAACGTCTTCGAAGATGTCGGCGGTTTTCGCAGGGCGGTCTCGGAGGATGTGGACTGGTCGCACCGCGCACTCGCGAAAAACTATAAAATCATCTACGATCCCAGTGTCATCGTCGGCCATCCCGCCCGCCGCAATTGGCAGGAATTGCGAAAAAAATTCGAAAGACTATCACGAGAGGGTTATCTTCTCATAAAAGACAAACCGCGTGGACGTTTGAAGTGGTTCATACGGTCATTCGCCGTACTCTTATCGCCCTTCATTCACGTCTTGCGGGTGTTGGCGGCCCCAGAATTACCCAGGCTCGCCGACCGCCTTGCCGCGGCACGCATCCTCTTCGCGATCCGGACGTACCGCTTTTTCGAAATGAACCGACTGCTCTTCACGCGCAGAACTTCATGAGACGGCTGCAGCAAGAGAACGCTGACCCGGCAATCTCTCGCTCTACCTAAATCGCGCAATCGGCATATGCCGTGCAGGCGAAGCCCCCTCGATCGCATCTTGGTCGAGGGAACAACACCTTGTCGTCGCCATTACGGCAGATACCGGACTTTCGTCCCCTGAACCGCAAAGCCAGCCTTCCAGCCCAGGTATGCGGCTATTTGTTGGACGATCGCAACACGTTATACGTTACAGCAACATTGGGCGGGTTCTTACAAAGCAAGAGCCCCCCCAAGAACACTCATTTCGTCTGAACAAGCGGGGCTCGAGAGCACGGCGAGAACAGGATGCCAGGCAAACCCGGCCCCGCCAATTTGCCGGGCGATGCGGGCTGTTTGATACTGCCACGTCGAACGGAAAAGCGGCAGTTCCGCATAGCTCGCCCCTCGGTAGATGAAGCGCAGGCTGTCGTCCTCGCCCTTCATTTGCCGGATCAGGGCGTCGTTCCACCCTTGCGTGCGCGCTTCGAGCAGCACGATGCGGCATGAATCACGCTCCGCCACCAGCATGAGTTCAGGCGTGCCCTGAATCTCGGTCACCCGTAGCCCGTTTTTGATCAGGCGCTCTCCTATGGCGCGCCGGAGCGCGACAGGATCGCGAATATCGGGCGCTGCCTCCAGGGCGAGCTTCGTCCCGACACTCAGGATTGTGATGACGAGCAAGACCGAAGCGGCCACGGACGGCAGCGCGCGAAGACCATGCCCGATGGGCGTCGGCGTGCCGTCATTCGGCAACTCAACGTTTCGCAGGCCCGCCCAACAAACCATTGTGATCGCGATGAGGGACAGCCACCCGGTGACCGTGTTGCCAACGGTACCGTGTATCAGGTCGAAATGCTGTGGGTATGCTCCAATAGCAGTCAGTCGCAGGATATTGATCGCGATGACGCTGCAGCAAGCCATCAATCCCCAAAATAGGTCATGACGCCAGCTACCTCTTCCGAATAGATTGACTGCAATCATCCATCCGAGTATGGCCAGGGATACGTTGCCTAGGGACGAGCATGCCGGGTATATTTGAAAATAACCATGGCCGCCTGGAAATTGAATGAGGTTTCCTGTTGCAGTTGTACCAAGCAATATGGCTGTGAGCTCCGCATCCGCGGCCAAGATTTGCTTAGCAGCAAACGAAAACAGAAGCCGCGTCCAGCACATGGGCATCGTCACGGCGAGCAGGATCGCGGCAGCGCGCGCGAGGCGACGCTCCGAAGTCAGAAGAGTCCATCCGGCGACGACCGTCAGAGCAAACCAACCCAAGGTACCCGAAGGCGCCAAGATCAGTATGGTCGCCAGCGCGAGCACCACGATGTCTCGCGACTGCAGGGGATCGTCCCGGTCTTCAGCAGCGGGCGAAAGCCCGAGCGCGATTCCGCAGACGACGGCAATCCATACGATCGCGCTGATGTTGAAAAGCGACGACAGAGCATCGACGAAGCCTGTCCGCTCAACGGCCAGGATGATGGCGCCGGCAAGCCCGTTGATCGCGCACAGGGCCATCGCGGCGCCGAGGATCACCGTGCGCCGAATGGGTAAAGCAGTTGGGATGGGAACGCCGATGGGCATGGAAGTGGTCATAAGCGGGGCGTCCGGAATCTCCCATTTGCCTCTTTCTGCCAGAAACCGCACGATGTGGCGAATGGGTGGCGCCAACGGACGACGTCAATGGGCAGGGCGCTGCTCGATGAACACATTGAAGGGTCACCCGCAGTACGCATCATCGTTCGAGCGCGTCGCGGCAGGCAGCACTCAATCCAACATCAGCAACCGGTAAGACGTGCCCCTTGATCACACCAGTTTTGATAACAAGGCGCGAAAGCAGATATATTTTGCTTGGGTCGAGTATCAACGTCGCCCAACTTCTATGAGCGCGTACTTCGGTTACGACGTCTGCTTTGTCCCGACCCTTCTCGCGCGCCCGATCTTCCTGAAGGTTCTCCTCAGCTATCCCTGGCAGGCCATTCGGACGGCCTGGACCCTGGTGCGACAGCGGCCGGACGCGGTCTGGATTCAGATGCCTCCGAATTTCGTCGCTCATCTTTGCCTGCTTCTATGCCTTGTCTATGGCAGGAACCGCCCTCGTTTGGTTGCGGATCTCCATAACTCGGCTCTCACCCGGCACTGGCTATCGGTCCCGTTCACACGGCGCGTACTCCGAAAATTCGATCTCGTTCTGGTGCACAACGAGGACATGCGGGCGCTCGCCGTCGATCTCGGTCTCGGCGCCCGAAACCTCCACGTACTCGAAGACCGCTCGCCGAGTTTCGGCGCGATCGCAGCGACTCCTCCGGACGGCAGGCCCTGTTTTGTCGTGCCATGCTCGTTCTACAAGGACGAACCCGTACGCAACGTCCTCGAAGCAGCTCGGCTGATGCCGGACTACGACTTCATGATCACGGGACCGCGCGCCCGCGCTGCCGGGCAGGGGTTGCTGGACAACGTGCCCGGGAACGTCACCTTCACCGGTTTCCTGCCGATCGATGAATATGACGCATTGGTCGAACGGGCGACGGGCATCCTTTGCCTGACGACCCATGACGGCGTCCAGCTCAGCGCAGCGGGCGAAGCAGTCGGGGCGGGCAAGCCCATGATCGTGAGCGATAAGCCGCTCCTGCTCAGCCTGTTCACCGCCGGGCGTTTCGTCGATAATTCGGTTGAGGCTCTCAGGGATGCCTGCAGGGACGTTGCAGGTGATTACGCGCGCTATGCCGCTCAGACGATCAGCCTTCGGGACGGCGCCGAACGCAACGACCGTTGGCTCGCGCAGGCGACTCCGATACGCACCCTTCTCACAAGCGAACTGTGACGAAAGCTGGCATGAAAATTCTCGACACGATCCGTGAGAGAGCGCTGCTGTTTCGGGAACGACGCAATGAATACGAAAGCCTAGCGCTGCGGCAGCACTTCGCATCTCGCTACGACATCCAGGTCGGCCTCTACTCCTATGGATGCTTCGATCGGTGGCGCATCCCGCCCGGCACCGTCATTGGCCGCTATTGCTCAATCGCGCGATCCTCCCGCGTCCTCGATGCGAACCACCCCATGGACGCGCTCTCGACGCATCCATATTTTTACGATCCGAGCTTCGGTGTCGTTGCAACCGATCGGGTGGTGAAGACACGGCTTGTGATCGAGGATGGCGTCTGGCTCAGTCACAACGTCATCGTCACGCCGGGATGCGGTCGGATCGGCAGGGGAGCGATCGTCGGTGCGGGAGCTGTCGTCACAAAAGACGTCCCGCCTTACGCAATCCTCGCCGGCGCCCCCGCCAAGATCATCCGCAAGCGATTCGACGAAGAGACGATTGCCCGGATCGACGCGACTCGCTGGTGGGAGTTGGACAAAACGGGTTTGAAGCGCCTCGTGGCGGAGCGTCCCGGTTTCGTCTTCGCGCCATCCGACACGCACGTCGCACCGTGATCCTCAAGAAATTGCAGCGCGCGGGGAGCTTCGGCAGCGAAGCCCTGGCATCCGGCATGCTTATGCCATAACATCCTGGCGACCTTTCACGAAAAAGGAAGCAGGCAAAACGTGAGCTACTGCGCTATCGTTATAATCGGCTTCCGCTGTTCCAGCGATATTGCAGAATGCCTTACAGCTCTGAAAAGCCTCGAAGGTCCAGATCACGCCGTTCATATCTGTGAGAATGGCGGCGATGACTCGTATGATGAGCTTTGCCACGCCCTCTCGGAACTCGGTGGGGAAACACCTTCCGCGCGCCAATCAGTTTCGCCGGGTTTCCTGACCCGGGAATTTCGTCTCGCGGGCAAAGAAACACGCGTATTCGCCCACCGCGCACCCGGAAATCTTGGCTATGCTGGTGGCATCAATGCTGTTCTCGCATACCTGAAATCTGATCCGGATTGGGATGCAATCTGGATCCTCAATCCGGATACTGCACCGGAGCCGGACGCACTCGCTGCGCTCAAGCGTCGAGCCGTCGAAGGCGGGTATGGCATTGTCGGCAGCCGCATCGTTCTCAGCCACAATCAGCGCATTCAGATGTATGCCGGGCGCTGGCGACGGTGGATGGCGCGCGGCTGGAATATCGGACTGGGCGAACCCGCGGACGCCACTCCCGATACCGCGAAGATCGAGGCCGAGATGCAGTACGTATCCGGCGCCTCTATGTATGTAACACGCCAATTCATAGAGGTTATCGGTCCGATGGAGGAAGGATACTTCCTCTACGCCGAAGAAGTCGACTGGTGTCTCAGGCGCGGCCATTTCAGAATTGGCTATGCACACGACTCCATCGTACTTCACGATCACGGCGCAACCATCGGCTCGAACAGCAACAGAAAGATGCGTTCAAGCTTCTCGGTGTTTCTAGATGAGCGAAGCAAGCTCCTCCTCACGCGCCGGTTCTATCCAGTGATATTCCCGATCGTCGCGATCGTAACGCTCCTTTTGACGACGCAATATGCTGTTCAAGGGGCTTATAAGAATTTCGGTGTCGCTCTGGCTGGCTGGTTCAGCGGCCTGAAGGGAGAGAAGGGTTTTCCGAAGCGCTTCGCGCCGCCGTCCCGACCGGCATGATCCATTAGCCGTGCCGGAAGCCAACTGAAGGGATACCTCGCTGCAACGCAAAATAAGATGTACAAAGCGATCCGTATGCCTCCAAATCGGCGTCTTTTTCGCTTAAGCGGCCTCAGTCTTACCGCTTCTGTCAAGGCTTTTGGCACGAGTGGCTTACGGTGATCCATGATTGAGACGAATGTCAGTTACGCGGTCCCGTTCCCCGAGCGGCCAAGCTTGGTCAACGAAGTCCGTGTCGTCCTATCGATCATTCAGCGGCACCTGCGGCTTATACTGGCGCTGATCCCGCTGGGCCTGTTCGCCGGTTATGCCGGCAGCTATCTGATGACGCCGATTTATCAGGCCGTCGCACAGATCTCGCTCGATCCGCGCCGCGTCGCGATCGCTCAGCCCGTCAACGCGCAAACACAGCGCCGCGACGAGCCTTTGATCGATTCCGGCCGGGCCGATACCGAAGCTGAAACATTGAAGTCCGAGAGCGTGTTGCGCGCTGTCGTGATCCAGCTCGATCTTCAGAACAATCCGGAATTTACAAATCCGCCGAAGGGCCTCGTGGCGAGGGTCAAATCCCTTTTTTCGTCATCGGAACCCGAGCAGGATGAAGAGAGCCGCATTCCCGATACGATGACGGCTGTCTCGAAGGGGCTCAAAGTCGAGCGGGTCGATAAGAGCTATTCCTTTACGATCACGTATGAATCGCGCGATCCCGAATTGGCGGCGCGTGTCGCGAACGCATTCGCCGACGTTTATATCAAGAAACAGCTTGACGCCGAGTACGAGGTGACGCGCCAAGCCGTGTCTTGGCTGAAGATGCGCACGGATCAACTCTCTCAGCAGATGCTGACGGCGGAACGGGCGGCGAGCGAATATCAAGGCCAAGCGAAAATCGCGCGCTCGGATGGCAAACTCGTCGATGAGCAGCAACTCCAGAATCTGAGCCTGCAGCTCGCCGATGCGACCTCCCAGCGAGCCCAGGCCAAAGCCCGCTACGACCAAGTCACGCGCTTCTCCTTCGAGTCCGGGGGCGAGTTGTCGGTGACGGACGCATTTCAGAACTCCGTCATCTCAAAGCTCCGGACGCAATATCTCGACGTCCTCAACAAGGCTGGAGCGCTGGCATCGCGTTACGGCGAGACCCACGCGGCCGTTATCAAGCTCCGCGCGGATGCCAAGGCCATGGAGGATTCGATCCGCCGTGAGCTCCTGCGGTACAAAGAGACATACAAGAACGAGTACGAGGTCGCCGCCTCGCGGGAAGAGTCGATCCGCACCAACCTCGACGAGCAATTCCGTCGCGCGACGGCGACGGGCGAAGCGCAGGTCAAGCTCAATGCGATGGAGGCTCAGGCGAAGGCGTTGCGCGCCTCCTACGATGCCTTCATGCAGCGCTACAATGACGCGCTCCAGCGGCAGAGCTTCCCCGTGAGCGAGGCACGGGTCATCGGCGCAGCTGTTCCGCCGACCGCCCCGGCCAAGCCGAAGAGGATCCTGTTCGCTGCGGCCGGGACCCTGCTCGGATTGATCGGTGGACTTGGCGGCGCGTTCGTCATCGAGTTGATGTACCGCAGAATCCATACGCGCGCGGAAGCGGAGGCCGCTTCCGGTGTCGAGTGCCTCGGTTACCTTCCCGAGATCCCTAAAAACGGTCGGCTTTCAAAATCGGGCGAGCGCCGTATGCCCCTCGATTATGTCGTTCGTAACCCCTTCACCATCGCCGCCGAAACGCTCCGAACCGTGCGGACGACGATCGATAGTCGTAGCAGCCCAGGCGGTTGTCCGATCGTCGGCGTCATCTCGTGCGTTCCCGACGAGGGTAAGACGACAATCTCGTCCAATCTCGCTTTCCTGCTCGCTCAGAATGACCGGCGGGTCCTCCTGATTGATGGCGACATGCGAAATCCGAGTCTTTCCAACGCCATCGCACCAACCCGCAATGCCGATACGCCTGATCGCGACGCAACGCCGAGCTCTGCGCTCACCCTCGTGCGCCGGCCCGACTTGCCGTTCGATTTCATTCCCGCGCTCACCAGCAGCCGCCCCGAATTTGCGAACTTTCAGGAGGCAAACGGTGGTACGCGGGACAGCGCGCTCGTGACGGGCCTCGAGTCCGAGTATTTTCGTCGTCTGATCGAGGTCGCCCGTTCGCAATACGACTACGTCGTCGTCGACCTGCCACCGGTCGTGCCGCTCTCGGATGTCCGCGCGGTTTCGAGCTCGATCACCAACTTTCTCCTCGTTCTCGCCTATGGCAAGAGTGAGCCCAACATCGTCGGCGATGCCCTTGAATCGATCCCTGGCATCTACGAAAAGCTTGTTGGATCGGTCATCAATATGGCCGAGATGAAAGCTCTCCCGCGTTACGGCGAGCGCGTTACAACCTATTACAGCTCGAAGTACTTCTCGCATTAAGGACGGGGGGTTCCGACCAGCCACATTGCCCCTCCGCGCAGACGATCATCTGCGCGTCACGACAATCGACCTGAAAGGCGGCGGTTGATGCGCTTGGCGGCACTATCCAAGATGGGGGCGCTCGCCTTTCTCGGGGCTACGGAGATCGGCGTTCCGTTTGTGCGGATGATCATCCTCACACGGGTGCTCGGTCCCTACGAGTTCGGTTTTGCGGCCGCACTGTCGGCAACCTACGGTGCGGTAGAGCAGATCACCGACACGAGCCTGTACCGCTTCGTGCTCGCAACATCGCGGGATCGCTACCAGGAAGCGCTCGCCACCGCGCATGGCATTGCGCTGATGCGAGGGTTGCTCGTCGCGGCTCTCTTCCTCGCGTTAAGCTACCCGGTCGGTTGTGGTATGGTCAGCTGCGGTGACTGGTCAGCCTTCGCTTGGCTCGCCCCACTCCCTCTGATCAAGAGTTTGGAAAATCTGGAACTGAGGGTCTACGAGCGCGACTACCGTTATAAACCGCAGCTCATTGCGTCTCTCGTATCCCATGGCTGCGGCATCGCGGTGATGCTGGCCGTCGGCTTGTGGACCGGAACGCATTACGCCCTCATCGCCTACCTGATCGTGCAGGCGATCGTGAATGTTGGGCTCACCCACATTCTCGCAACCGTGCCGTTCCGCGTGATGCTGCGGGGACCGTTGGTGGGGCAGGCGCTGCGTTATTCGCTCCCGCTGATGGCCAACGGGCTCGGCAACGCCATCATGACCCAGGGCGACCGTCTCTTGGTCGGTGCCTTCCTCGGCCTTCAGACGCTCGGCCTTTACGCGGTCGTGATCCTCACCTCGTATGTTCCGACTTCCGGCCTGTTCCGCCTGCTCGGTCCCGTTCAAATGGCGGGCCTCATCAACGCCGTGGATCGACCGGACGTCTACGAGGCGCGCCTCCGGCTCTACGCACGGGCCGTACCGATGGTCGCGGCAGCCTACGCCCTTGGCTGGGAGGTCTTGGCCAAGAGCTTCATGCCCGCAATCTTCGGCGCGCGCTTCGTCGCGTCGGACCTCACGATCCTGCTGGTCGGCCTCATCGTCTATCTCCGCGTCTGCCGAACGGAACCGATGACGGCCGTATTGTTGCAAACGGGGGGCACGGCCAAACTGGCCGTGGCCAACCAGATGCCGATGCTCGGCCTCGCGCTCGGCGCCCTGCTGGTATGGATTCATCCGCAGCTCGAATCGCTTCTCGCCGGCATGGTCGTTGGCGAAATCGTCGCGCTGATTGCGGCCCTCACGATCGTGCGGGGACGGCTCGGTACGGCTTGGCGGGATGCCGTCACTGCGAGCACAACGTTCTTCGTTTTGCCTCTCGCGGTCGGCGTGTTGTTCGAGACGGTCCCGATGCTCGATCCGTTTCTACCGCGGCTCGCGGTCGGCATGGGCTGCGCAGTGGTTCTTCTCGCAACGGGCTTGGCGGTGCTGTCCAAGCCGGCGCGCCAAGCCTACCGACCAACGGTTCGGTCCGACATGCAACCTCCTCGGAAACAGGCAGCAGAATGAGTACGGTGACCCGGAGGCTTCCTCCCGCCGTCACCTATGTCAGTCCGAGATTGCGGCGCCTCGCGGCGAGAGGGACGTCGGCCGGCTATCGTGCCAATTCCCGGCTCGCCTATTGGATTGCCTGGCTCTTCCCCGGCTCCCTCGTGGCACCGTCGTCGCTGACGATCGTCGTGGGTGCCCTGACGGTGCCCCGCATCGCCCTCTTTCTGGCCAGTGTCTGGACCTTCCGAGAGCTGTGGCGAAAGCTCACCATGGGCGGTTACGTTCCGATTGCCTCGGACCTGCTGGTACCGATCACGGCAATTTGGATGCTCGTCACGCTCGGCATCCACGAAGGCGCGAAAGGTCTTGTCGGCTACGGCGCCGTGGCAGCGATCGAGTTCGCTCTCGCCTATTTCTTGGCACGGGTCTTTTTCGGAACACCTGCCGGCTTTCAGCAAATGGTGCGGGTGCTCCGCTTCGTCGCCGCGATTCTCGTCGTAACGGCCTTCCTCGACACCATCTCGGGTCAGCACCTGATCTGGACGATTGGAAGAATCCTCTCGCGCGCGCCCCTGGACGACATCATCGTGAAACGGTTCGGCCTCGTGAGAGCTCAGGGCTCGCTCGAGCACCCGATTCTGTTCGGGGTGTTTTTCGTGATGTGCACCCTCATCATCGGCCATTCAGCGTTGCGGGCGATCGAGAAAATCGGCTGGATCGCCGTCTGCGTGGTCGGCATTCTCTTGCCGCTGTCTTCGGCGCCGGTGCTCTCGCTCCTGATGTCGATCGCGACGATCCTGTTCCTTCGCGCGTTCGACCGCTTCCCGTGGCGTATGCTCGTCCTCGCTGCCGCCGCGATCTTTGCACTCGTGACCTTCTTCGCGCTCGTCGATGACCCGCTCACAACCTTGATCCAGAATCTGACCTACGACCCTCAAACGGGTCTGTTCCGGGTGCTGATCTGGCAGTGGGTGGGTCTCAACGTGGAAAGAGCCCCCTGGATTGGAATAGGCTTCGCGGATTGGCTCCGATCAGAGGAGATGCCGAGCAGCATCGATTCCCTGTATCTGATTCAGACCATCCGCCATGGCGTGCCCGCCCTCGTTCTGATGGTGCTCTCGTTTCTCTCCACCGGCGTGACGATGCCGTTGCGCCCTCAGAGGCGCTACGAAAGCGAGCGCATCACCGTGCTGCGCCAGGGTCTCGCGATTGTCATCTTCATCATCGTCTTCAACGCCTTCACGGTCCATTTTTGGGGCTCGACCTGGGCGCTGCTCGCAATCGTCCTCGGTGCGCGCGCAGGCCTCACGGAAAGCATCTATCTGCATCCGTCTACCCGGGACGACGAGCCGCCCAGTTCCGCTTTGGTCGGAAGCGGCGAAGGATCGCCGCGGGTGAAGCGGGTATTGAAGCGCACGATGACGGGGTGAGGACGCCTATCGGGCAAATCGTGCCAGCCGATTGGGCTGGCCAGCATCGGTGAACCGGCCGAACGGACCCACCTCGATATCGCTGCGGATGACCGTTGCTGGGTTGCCGGCAACGATGGAGCGCGGAGGCACGTCCTTTGTCACGATGCTGCCCGAGGCGACAATGCATTCGTCGCCGATTCGGATGCCCGGCAGAATGACACTTCTGGCCCCGATGAAGCAGCGGCGCCCGATCCACGTGTCGAGGTAGAGCCCACGCGTCATGTCGTGAGCGAGGATCGCGGCGTCGAACGCGACGTAGGACTCGGCGCCGATATGCACGCCTTTGGGGTAAGTCTTGTCGAAGCGCACGCTCAGCGAAAAGGTCGCGGTTGGATCGATATCCATCCCCCAGACCTTCGTGAAGTAGAGCCACTTCAGCCTGACGAGGGCTTTGCGGAGTCCAAGGAACTTGTTGAGACTGCGCATCGACCCCGTTTGGCCTTCTGTTTCAACGAAGAGGGACCATTACATCCTTTCGCGGACTCGGTCATCCTCTCCATCCGCTCCGGCGTGTCGTTTGCCGTTTCGCTGTCCGAGGTTCTGGCTTCTTCAGACGATGAAGAAGTCCTGAGCATGGAGGTTGGCCGGGGTGGCGAAGGTTGCCACCGTCACGGCCGCGCCGCCGCCCGTCCCGTCCGCGTCCCACAGAAGCTGCTTGTGCGCCACGTCGTGCACGAACTGGCCGTGGCCGCTCACCGTCGCCGCCGTGCCTTCCGTGAACCACTCCGCCGCCAGCGCCCCCGGCCCGACCTGATGGCCCAGCGCGCTCGCCGAGAACACCAGCTGGTCCCCC
>NZ_BPRE01000032.1 GCF_022179765.1 Methylorubrum suomiense
CGGGTTTGTGGACGGCGCTGCTGGGCGTCGAGCGGGTGGGCCGGACGGACGGCTTCTTCGAGCGCGGCGGGCATTCCCTCCTCGCCGCAAAGCTCGTCGCGCGCATTCGCGAGGAGATGGGCGTCCATATCGGTCTGCCTGCCTTCTACGCCGCCCCGACCCTCGCGGCGCTCGCCGCACTGATCGACAGCGACGACGAGGCGCGCGCCCGCGACACCGTCGATGCCCTGCTCACCGAGTGGGAAGAGGTCTGACCATGACGGGCGCTCCCGAACGCAATCCCAGCTGGGACCAGCTCGCCCGGCGCTTCGCCGCCCTGCCGCTCGAGAAGCGGGCCGGCTTCCTCGACGCGCTCGACGCCCGCGGCATCGCCTTCGAGCGGCTGCCGATCATGCCTTTCGCCGACGGCGCGCCGGATCGGTTGTCCCTGGAGCAGCGCCGCCTGTGGTTCCTCTGGCAACTGGAGCCGGAAAGCCACGCCTACAATCTCGGCGGCGCACTCGGACTCGACGGACCACTCGATGAAACGGCGCTGGCACGCGGCCTCGACTGGCTCGTAGCCCGTCACGAGACCCTTCGGACCACCTTCACGCCCACCGAGGATGGCGACGCCCGCCCCGTGATCCACCCGGCCGAACCGGTCGTGCTCGCCCGAGCGGACGTCTCCGCCCGGGCGGCGGTCGAGCGCGAGGAAGCTGCCAGGGCCCTCGCCGAGGCCGGCGCCGGGGCGCCCTTCGATCTCACGGCGACGCCTCCGGTTCGGTTCGGCCTCGTGCGGATCGAGGCCGAACGACACCTGCTGTGGTTCGCGTTCCACCACATCGTCTCCGATGGCTGGTCGATCGAACTCGTGATCGGCGAATTCTTCGCCGCCTATGCCGCCTTCCACGAGGGACGTGACCCGGCCCTGCCGCCGCCGCCCGTGCGCTACGCCGATTGGGCCGCGTGGCAGAGGGTGCGGCTGGAGAGCGGCGAGCTCGTTCGCCAGCGCGACTGGTGGAAGGGCGAACTCGGTGACGAGCACCCTCCGATCGCCCTGCCGACGGACCGTCCGCGGCTGCCGATTCAGAGTTTTCGGGGAGCGCGACGGCGCTTCACCCTCGATGTCGAGACCAGCCGTGCGGTGCGGGCGCTCGCCCGGACCGAGGGCGCGAGCCTGTTCATGGTTCTGCTCGCGGGCCTCCACGCGCTGCTCGCCCGGCTAACCGGTGAGGGCGACATCCGGGTCGGTATCTCCAGCGCCAATCGCACGCGGCCGGAGACCGAGAGTCTGCCGGGCTTCTTCGTGAGCACGCAGGTGATCCGAGCCCGGATGGAGCCGGCCCTGCCGATGCGCGATCTGATCGCCGCCGTGAAGACGGCGACACTCGCGGCGCAGGCCCATGCCGATGTGCCGTTCGAAACCCTGGTCGAGGCGCTGCAGCCCGAACGGACGCTGAGCTACAATCCGCTGTTCCAGGTCAAGTTCACGCAGCAGCTCGACACGCCGCGCACGATTCGCGCCGCGGGGCTGCGTGCCACGCCCCTCGATCTCCTCGAGAATGTCACGCGTTTCGACCTCAGCCTCGACGTGACCGACCGCGCCGACGTCATCGACGGCGTGCTGACCTACGCGACCGATCTGTTCGAGCCGGCTTTCGCCGACCGCTTCGTTTCCGCTTATGCCGATCTGATGCGCTGGGCCGCCGCCCGGCCGGAGGGTCCGCTCGCCGATTGGAATCCGGCCGATGTCTCCGCCCTGTCGGGCGAGACCGCCGATCGGACGGATCCGGACGTGCTCACGGCCTTCGCCGGACACGTCGCGCGGGTGCCGGATGCGATCGCGCTGCGGGCGGGCGCGAGCTCGATGCGCTTCGCTGAACTCGACGCCGCCGCGACCCGGCTCGCCGAGGCCCTGCGCGCCGCAGGACTTTCCCGCGAAGAGGTGGTTCCGGTCCTCGCCGGGCGCAGCCTCGATCTCGTCGTCGCGGCCCTCGGCGTGATGCGGGCGGGCGGCATCTACGCGCCGCTCGATCCGGCGCTGCCGGCGGAGCGGCTCCGACGGCTGGCCGCCGATGCGCGGGCCCGGCTCGTGCTCTTCGATGCCGAGGGGGCCGGAGCCGCGACGACGCTCGACCTCGACCGCCACGCGATCGCCGATCTGATGGCTCGCCCCGGTCCGCTCGATGCGCCGCCGCTTCCGGTGCCCCTGCCGGATCAGGGCGCCTACCTGATCTACACCTCGGGCTCGACCGGCGCTCCGAAGGGCGTGCTCGTGCCGCATCGGGCGATCGCCGCCTACACGCAGGCGATGCTGACCCGGTTCACGCTGCCGCAAGGCGCGTCCTTCGGCCTCGTCTCCACGCCCGCGGCCGATCTCGGCCACACGATGCTGTTCGGTGCCCTCGTCTCCGGCCGGACCCTCCACCTCATCGAAACGGAGGCTGCCTTCGACGCCGATCGTCTGGCCGACACGGTTCAGGCGAACCGCATTGGCGTGCTCAAGCTGGTGCCGAGCCATCTCGACGGCCTGCTCGCAACGCCCCGCGCAGGCGAGATCCTGCCGGAAGCCGCGCTAATCCTCGGGGGCGAGGCGCTGCCCGCCGGCCTCGCCGCGCGGGTGCAGCGGCTCCGGCCGGGCTGCCGGGTGATCAACCATTACGGGCCGACCGAGACCAGCGTCGGCGTCCTGTCGCACGAAGTCGCGACGACGGAAGCGGGGGAGGACACCGTCCCGATCGGGCGCCCCTTCGCCGGCGTCTACGCCGTGATCCTCGATGCGCATCTCGCACCGGTGCTGCCGGGTGCGGTCGGCGAACTCTATCTCGGCGGGGATCAGCTCGCGCGGGGCTATCTCGGGCGTCCGGGGATCACCGCCGAGCGCTTCGTGCCCGATCCGGCCCGGCCGGGCCGCCGCCTCTACCGCACCGGCGACCGGGTCCGGCTCGACGGCGAGGGCGCGATCCGGTTCCTCGGGCGCGCCGACGATCAAGTGAAGATCCGTGGCCATCGCATCGAACTCGGGGAGGTGGCCGCAGGCTTGCGCGCGCTGCCCGGGATCGAGACGGCCTATGTCGTTCCCGACCGTACCGAGACCGGCCGGCCTCGCCTCCTCGCCTACGTCGTCGGCACGGCGGAGGCCGCGTCCGGTGCCCGCACCGCCCTGGCCCGGACGCTGCCGGACGCGATGATCCCGAGCCACGTTCTCCGGCTGCAGAAGGCTCCGCTCACAGCCAACGGCAAGCTCGACCGCCGGGCGCTGCCGAAGCCCGATTCTTCTCCGGGAGATACCCTGCCGGATGTGTCCCGTGCGGGCGGCGACACGGCGCAGAACGCTCTGGCCGAGATCTGGGCTGAAGTCCTGCGCCGTCCGACGGTGAATCTCGACGACAACTTCTTCGCCCTCGGGGGCGACTCGATCCTGAGTCTGCAGATCATCGCCCGCGCCAAGCGCCGGGGCTACCGTCTCACCCCCAAACAGGTGTTCGAGCACCAGACGGTACGGGCCTTGGCCGCCGTGGCCATGCCCCTGACGCCCGCGACGCCGGCAAACACGCCGTCGTGCCCGGCCGAAGCGACGCTCTCCGCCATCTGGGCCGAGGTCCTGCGCCGTCCGACGGTGAATCTCGACGACAATTTCTTCGCCCTCGGGGGCGACTCGATCCTGAGCCTTCAGATCATCGCGCGCGCCAAGCGCCAGGGCCTGCGGCTGACCCCGAAACAGGTCTTCGAGCATCAGACACTCCGGGCGCTGGCCAAGGTGGCGGTGCCGCTGGCCACCCCAGGGCAGGACAGCGGAGCGGGCTCGGCTGCGGCGAGCGCCCCGGCAGACGGTGAGCGGGCCGAGCGCATCCTCGCTGAAATCTGGGCCGAGGTTCTGCGCCGTCCGGTCGTGAATCTCGACGACAATTTCTTCGCCCTCGGGGGCGACTCGATTCTCAGCCTCCAGATCATCGCCCGCGCCAAGCGCCGCGGTCTGAAGCTGACGCCGAAGCTCGTCTTCCAGCATCAGACCGTGCGGACGCTGGCTGCCGTGGCGGTCCCGCTCGACGCTGCTCCGTCCCCGGCATCGACCCGACCTCCAGCCGCGGCCTCGCGCCCGGCGGTGAGGGAGGTGCCGCTGACACCGATCCAGCTCGCCTTCCTGGCGCGGCCGGTGCCGAACCGCGGCCACTGGAACCAGTCGGTTCTGCTGATCCCGCGCGAGACGCTCGACGGGCCGGCGCTCGCGGCGGTGCTGTCGGCGCTCGTTGCCCGGCACGAGGCCCTCCGTCTGCGCATCCGGCCGCGCGGCGAACGCTGGGTGCAGGGCGTCGTGGCCACCGAGACCGCCGACCTCCTCGACATCCGCGCCGTCGCCGATGTGGCGGATCTCTCGGCCGTCTGCGCGGCGGCGCATCGCGCGATCGATCCCGGCGAAGGCCCGTTGCTGCGCGCAGTGCTGGCGCGCCTGCCCGACGGTAGCCAGCGCCTGCTGCTGACGATCCATCATCTCGCCGTCGATGGCGTGTCCTGGCGCGTGCTCCTCGACGACCTCGCCCTCGGTCTGGAGCAGCGCCGCCGTGGCGAGACCGTGGCGCTGCCGGCGCCGGAGACGGACTTTTCCGATTACGCCCGCGCCCTGCTGCTCCATGCCCATTCGGAAGCCCTGCGGGACGAGCTGACCTACTGGCAGGCCGTGTCGGGCGCCCCTCTGCTGGACAGCCCGACGCGGCTGGGCGAGGCGCATCGCCTCGCCACCATCCTCGACGTCGCGGCGACGCGGGCCGTCATGGAGACCGCCCCCGCCGCCCTCGATGCCCGTCCGCACGAAGTGATGACGGCAGCCCTCGCCTGTGCCCTGGCCGGGGGAGCCGACAGCGTCACGATCTGGTTGGAGGGCCATGGGCGCGATCCATCCTACGCGCCCTCGGATCTCGACCGCACGGTGGGCTGGTTCACGAGCCTCTACCCCGTCCGCCTGCCGGTTCGGGCGGACCGGGCCGAGCACGTCGCCGCCATTCGCGAGGCCCTGCGGGCGGTGCCGGAGGGCGGTGTCGGGTACGGACTTCTCGCGCATCTCGCCGAGCCGGACCTTCGGGCGGCCGTGGCCGCACCGCGCGGGCCGGTGTTCAACTATCTCGGGCGGATCGACGACGCGATGGCCGGGGGCGCCTTCACCCTGGCAGCGGAAGACGCGGGGCCCGAGCGCGATCCCGAGGCGCTCATGCTCGATCCGCTGCGCATCGATGCCCGGCTCCGCGACGGTCAACTCCGGATCGATTGGATGTTCGACCCGGTCCGCCACGATGCGGCGGAGGCCGAGCGGATCGTGGCCGCTTTCGAGGCTGCCTTGCGTCGGCTCGCGGGCGCCGAGCCGGCCATCTCCCGCGAGGTCGAGAGCTATCCCCTGACCCCGATGCAGCAGGGCCTGCTGTTCCATGCGCGGCTCGCGCCCGGCGATACGGCCTATGTCAATCTGCTCGCCGTCACCTTCGACGGGCTCGACACGAACCGGTTCCGCGCCGCTTGGCGCGCCGCCTATGCCCGGCACGACATCCTGCGCTCGACCTTTCACGCGCGCGACGGCGCCGAGCTAGAGCAGGTGGTGCATCCCCGTGTCGAACCGGCCTTCGAGGAGCACGATTGGCGCGGCATGCCCGATCTCGAAGGGCGCCTCGCGCGGCTCGGCGATGCGGAGCGCGCCCGCGGCTTCGACCTCGCGGCAGCTCCGCCGATGCGCCTCGTTCTCGTCCGGACAGGCGAGGCGAAGTGGCGCTTTCTCTGGGTGCGCCATCATATCCTGCTCGATGGCTGGAGTTCGGCTCGGTTGCTGGCCGAACTGGCCGCGCAGTATCGCGGCGAGGCGCCGCACGGGCCGGCTCCGCGCTTCCGCGATGCGGTGGCGTGGTTGGCGCGCCGCGACCGGGCGGCGGACCGGGCCTATTGGCGCGCCGCTCTGGCCTCCGTCGAGGAGCCGTTCCGCCTGTCCTCGGGGCATGCCGGTCCGCCCGGCCGGGGTCGCCACCTGATCCGGTTGGATGCGGAGCGAACGGATGCACTCCGCGTCGCCGCGCGCGCCAAGAGGATCACGCTCGCCACCCTGGTCCAAGCGGCCTGGGCGCTCGTCCTCGCCCGCCGCACCGGTCGTCCCGCCCTGTTCGGCGTCACCATCGCCGGTCGTCCCGACGTGCTGCCCGGCGCCGAGGCGATGCTGGGGCTGTTCATCAACACGCTTCCGGTGCTGACCGAGCCGTCCGCCGATCGTGCAATCGGCACCTACCTCGCCGATCTTCAGGGGCAGAATCTGGCCCTGCGCGAGCACGGGGCAATTCCGCTGTTCGAGGTCCAGTCGCTCGCCGGCAACGGCGGCGAGGCGCTGTTCGACACGGTGCTGATCTTCGAGAACTACCCCGTCGATCCGAAACTGAGCGTGCCGGCCCCAGGTGCTCTCGCCTTCCGCGACGTGCTCGTGAGCGAGGACACGCATTACCCCCTCACCGTCACGGTGGAGATGGGCGAGACGGCGACCATCGGGCTGGCTTACGCCACGGAGGCGTTCGCGCCTCGGGACGTCGAGGCGATCGCCGACGCGTTCGACCGGGCGCTGTCCGCCTTCGCGGCGGCGGCGGACGAGGCGCTGCTCGGCGGCATCGGCCTCGCGCCCGCGGGTGATCGCCCGCTCTCGGGGCCGGCTCAGACGCCCTTCGTCCCGCTCGCGGCCCGGCTGCGTGCCCATGCGCAAGCGAATCCGGAACGGATCGCGGTCGAGGGCGACGGCGGCCCGCTCAGCTATGCCGAACTCGACCGGGGTTCGGACGCCGTGGCGGCGCGTCTCGCCGCAGCGGGGGTGAGGCGCGGCGATCGGGTCGGCGTCTTCCTCGGGCGCGGGACCGCGATGGTGCTAGGCCTGCTCGGTATCGTGAAGGCCGGTGCGGCCTATGTGCCCCTCGATCCGGATTATCCGTTCGAGCGCCTCACCTTCATGGCGCAGGATGCGGGTCTGGCCGCACTACTGACGGAGCCCGCCCTCTGCGCGGCGGCGCCCGCAGGCCCCTGGGCGATGCTCGATATCGAGGGGGAGGCGACGGGTCCGGTCCCGGCCTTCGCGCCCCATCCCGACGATCTCGCTTACCTGATCTACACCTCCGGTTCGACCGGACGGCCCAAGGGCGTGATGGTCGGTCACGGTGCCCTGGCCAACCTTCTCGCCGCGATGGCGTCGGAACTCGGCATCGACGCGAAGGATCGGCTTCTGGCCGTGACCTCGCTCTCCTTCGACATCGCCGCGCTCGAACTGTTCCTGCCGCTCACCGCGGGCGCGCGGCTTCGGGTTGCCGCCCGGGCGGAGACCGCCGATCCGCGCCGCCTCGCCGCCCTCTTGGAGGCGAGCGAGGCGACGGTGATGCAGGCGACGCCCGCGACATGGCGGCAATTGCGGGCGAGCCGGTGGGCGGGCCGACCCGGTCTCAAGGCGCTGTGCGGCGGCGAGGCGCTTCCGGCGGATCTCGCCGCGTGGCTCGCGGCCCGGGTCGGCACGCTCTGGAACGTCTACGGGCCGACGGAAACGACGATCTGGTCCAGTGCCGGCCGCGTCGAGGCAGCCGAGGGCAATCCCGATCTCGGCCATCCCCTGGCCGCCACCGTCTTGTCCGTCCTCGACGACGCGCTCCAGCCGGTTCCGATCGGGGCATCGGGCGAACTCTGGATCGGCGGGGCCGGCCTCGCCCGGGGGTATCGGGGTCGGCCGGGTCTGACCGCCGAACGCTTCGCGCCCGATCCGTTCGGGGCGCCGGGCGCCCGCATGTACCGCACCGGCGATCGCGTCCGCCGCCGCGCCGACGGCCGCCTCGACTACCTCCATCGCCTGGACCATCAGGTGAAGATCCGCGGTTATCGGATCGAGCCCGGCGAGATCGAAGCGGCCTTGAGTTGTCACCCCGCCGTGGGCGAGGCGGTCGTGGCTCAGGCCCCCGGTGGAGAGGGGCTTCTCGCTTACGCCGTTGCGGCACAGGGCACCTCGCCCGAGATGCTGCACGACCATCTCGCGGCACGCCTTCCGGCGCACATGCTGCCGGGTTCGATCCTGCTCCTGGACCGTCTGCCATTGACGCCCAACGGCAAGCTCGATCGTGCCGCCCTGCCGCGGCCGGACGCCGTCGCGACCGCAGGAGCGGCGCCCCAGGGCGAAACCGAGACGGCCGTGGCGGTGATCTGGTCGGATCTCCTCGGCGTGCCCCGCATCGCCCGCGACGATCACTTCTTCCGCCTCGGCGGACATTCGCTCACCGCGACCCGCATGGTGGCCCGGATCGAGTCCGAACTCGGCCGCGTCGTGCCGCTGAAGGCGGTCTTCGAAGCGCCGACGCTGCGGGTGTTCGCGGCCGTGGTCGAAGCCACCGGAGCCGTTGACGCCGACGGTGAGAAGCTCGCCCGGGCGGAGGCTCTGCTGGCGGAGCTCGACGCCTGATGAGCGCGCTATCCGACCGCCTGCGTCTCCTCGCCGAGCGCCTTTCCGCCGCTCGACCGGAGGAACGGCGCGCATTGCTCGCTCGCTTCCGGCAGGCAGGCATCGACTTCGACGATCTGCCGGTACCGCGCATCGACCCGGCCCAGCCGGCGCCGGCCTCCGACCTTCAGCGCCGCTTGTACTTCCTGTGGCGGCTCGATCCCTCGAGCGCGGCCTATGCCGTCGGTGGAGCCCTGCGCCTCACCGGCCCCCTCGACCGGGTCGCCCTGTCCGGCGCTGTCGATGGGTTGGTCGCCCGCCACGACGCCTTACGCACCCGCTTCCGGGAGGCAGAGGACGGCCACCTGCTCCAGATCGTCGACCCGGCGGTACCGGGTTCGCTGGCGGAGCACGACCTGTCCGGCCCCGAGGCTGAGGCGGCTTTGCGCGCGCATCTTCGCGAAATGGTCGAGCGGCCCTTCGACCTGATCGCCGGCCCGCTGGTGCGGATCGCCCTGGTCCGCCTCGGAACCGACCGGCATGCCCTGATCCTCGCGATGCATCACGCTGTCTGCGATGCGTGGTCCCTCGGCGTCCTGACCCGGGAGATCGCCGAAGACTACGCCGCCCGCCATGCCGGGCGGGAGGCGGTGATTCCGATGCCGCCCCTGCGCTTTTCCGATTGGGCAGCCTGGCAAGCGATCGGCCAGGAAGCCGGCTACGACGCGCAGGCGCTGACGCGCGCCTGCCAGCGTCTGGCCGATGCTCCGCGCATCGTCTTCCCCGAGCGTTTGGCCGCAGCTCCGACGGACGGCGATCGGGCGCGGCGGGTGCCGCTCGTCTTTCCCGCCCCGGTACAGGAGGCGTTCCGGCTGTTCGCGGCGGAGCGGGGCGTGACGGCGCCGGCTCTGATGCTCGCCGCCTTTGCGGTCTTCCTCGGGCGCAGCACCGGCCTGAGCAATGTCTGCGTCGGCATGCCCGTGGCCAATCGGCGGGGAGCGGCGACGCAGGATGTGGTCGGTCCCTTCGTCAACACCCTGGCCCTGCGTCTTCAGCCGAAGCCCGGTCTTTCCTTTGCCCAGGTCGCCGAGACGGTCGCCGCGACGCTGCAGGACGGGTTGGCCGAACAGGCTCTTCCCTTGGACCGCATCTTGGAAGGGCTTGGGGGGACGGGCGAGGGGCCGTTCGACGTGATGTTCGGCTACGAGCGGGTGCCGTCGCCGCCGCTTTTCCCCGGCCTCACCGCCGAGCCGATGCCGGCACCGCTGGAGACGGCCAAGTTCGATCTCATCCTCGGAATCGAGGAGAGGGAAGGCGGCGCGATCTCCGGCGCGTTGATCCTGGCCGAAGCCCGCTTCCTGCCCGGCACCGGCGAGCGTTGGGCCGCCCGCTTCGTCGAGATGCTGGCCGCCTTGCTGGCCTGTCCACTGGCGCCCTGCGGCGAGACCCCGTTGCTCACGGAGGCTGAGCGCGCCTTCCTGGCCGCGCAACACCGGATGCCGCTGTCGCCTCGGTTTGAATCGGTGAACGCTCGGGTGGCGGCGCTGGCCGCCAGCGAGGGCGCGCGCGTCGCCCTCGTCCACGGCCCGACCCGCCTCACCTATGCCGCGCTCGATGCCCGCGCCAATGCCCTCGCCCATGCTCTCATCCGACGCGGCATCCACGCCGAACACCGCGTCGCCCTGCGCCTCGAACGATCCCCCGACGCCTTCGTCGCCATCCTCGCCGTCCTCAAGGCCGGCGCCGCCTACCTCCCCATCGATCCCGACGCCCCCCCGGAGCGCCGCGACACCGTCATCCGCCAGGCCGGCGCCCGCCTCCTCCTCACCGACGTGCCGGGCGAGGGCGCCGCCTGCCCGTGCCTGCGCCTCGACGACCCGGACGCCTTCGCCGGACCCGCCACCGATCCCGGCCTGACCCTCCATCCCGACCAGCTCGCCTACGTCATCTTCACCTCCGGATCGACCGGCCAGCCCAAGGGCGTGGCCGTCGCCCACGGGCCGCTCGCCATGCATGCCGCGGCGGTCGGTGCCCGCTACGGCCTCACCCGCGACGATCGCGTGCTCCACCTCATCGCGCTCTCCTTCGACGGCGCCACCGAGGCCTGGCTCGCCGCCCTGTTCCACGGCGGGCGCCTCGTCATCGGCGAGCCCCGCGCCTGGACCGCGCCGGACATCCTCGACACCATCCGCCGGGAGGGCGTGACCGTCACCGGCATGTCGCCCGCCCTGCTGATCAGCCTGGCCGAGGCGCATGCGCAGGCCGGCGGCGGCCGGCTGCCGGTGCGCTCGTGGACGGCCGGCGGCGAGGCGTTCGGCCTCGACGCGTTCCGGGCGGTGCGCCGGAC
>NZ_BPRE01000033.1 GCF_022179765.1 Methylorubrum suomiense
CCGCCGATGTCGGCATTCTCGATAAGCCCGGACAGGGTGCCGAAAAGAGCATCCAACTCCGCGATCGTTGGCTTTTGCGGATTAGCGTAGAGTGATTGTTCTGGGGGCAGATTGTCTCCGGGCACCTTGCGCACACCAGGCGTGCTCCTGATGCCGCGCGGGACGTTACCCGTGCCGGTGCCCATGGTTGCGGCCTGATCAAGAGCCTGCGCCAGCAGCGAACCGATATCGTAGCGCAAAATCTGCTCGATCTGCGGCGCCTGAATCATCATGCGCCGTGTGACTTCGTATTTGGCCGTGACGGTCTTAGGGGCCATCGATACCTTATCGAAAGTCGGATCAGACTTCGTGGCGGGTGCGTGCTCCGCGACCCAATTTGCGGAGCCGGACGTTTTCTGACGCGGCAGGTCTAGATTGCCGGTCAGGCCCGTCAGCAGAGTTGCCCCGAGACGCTGGACGGCAAGTTGCGGCCGAGGGCGATCGATCAGCGGGCCAAGGTTCGTCGGCACCAGCACGCCGCCCGGCCCAGCCCCCGGCTGTTGTGTCCCGATGTACCTTTGCTCGGTACCAAGGAACGCGCTCACAGGGGCTGCAAAGACCCGATCCCGTCCGGACCGATGCTCGGCGGCATATTCGCCCTCTGCGCCTGTCAGGCGTCCTGTGCGAGAGAATTCATCCAGGGCGCGGCCGATCGAATATCGCGCTTCCAACTCGCGCGCTCCACCATGGCCCGTAAGTGGTTCGGCCTCGGCATGGCGTTCGAAATTGGCCAGCGTCTCCGCCTGGCCGATACGGGTTTCCAACCCGGCCACTTCACCCTTGAGGGTATCGAAGCGTCCGCGCTCGCCCTCGCTTAGGTCGCGCTTCTCGGTCTCGGCCTTGTCGACAAGGCCGCGCATCTCGGCGACCCGGTTAGCGCGCTGCTCGCGCAGTTCATGAAGCTTGGGCAAGGTACTCTCCTACGCAGGATAGGCCGGGGACGGCCCGATCAGGGGTTCGAGGCTGCGGAGCAGATCCCCGCAGTTGAGGGTGATGAGGGCGGGCGGCAGGCCATCGCTGCCAGCGACCCGGAACGAGAGATCCCGCACCGACTCGCGAGGATCGGGGTTCAGCACTCGGCGCTCGAACGGCCCGGCTCCGCGGCGCCATACGGCGAGCACCGTTTCACCGCGGGGAAACAGCATCCCCGGCAGCCGCGGAGGGATGGAGAAATCCGAGAACGAGCCGGCGGCGAAGGCGGCGTCTTTCGGTGGCACCCCGAGGCGGACCAAATGCGCCGTGATGGCGGCCTGAATCACGCGGTGGCGGCTCAGAAGCCCTGGGCTGCCCGGCTTCGATGCAGGCTGATCCGGATCGACGCCTTGCTCAGGATCGACCGTGTAGAAGAGCACGCCGCGGGCGAACCAATTCCGGAGATCAGTCAGCAGCGTCGCTGAGTTTTCGGGGTCGATGGTTCGGGCGACGTCAGCAAGGCGAAACACGGCGGCATCTCCGGCCCAAAACCTATTTCACATGACGTAGGATTTTTGTTTCTTGGAGTCTAGTCCCCTGACAGTACCACGGGGCGAGTTGCGCCAGACGATACAGGATCGCATTTCAGAATTTTTTTCGAATTCGCTCGGCGGAAAAGATGAACGCATGCGGTCCCTAACTCGTTTGCTCCGCCTCAAAAATCGGTACGCCCTGGCTTTCCAACGCTAAGCACAAAAGCGCGCGGTAGAGCAGGTGAATACTGATGCAATCTCTAATATTATTTTCTCAAAACTCGTAATTATACTTGCAATTGTCAGTAATATGGCAGTATTATCCCTGTGTTCGCGGTAGTACGGCACACATGGGGAAAGGGTGGGGGGATGGCTCAGGTCTATGTGGACCCGTCGATCAGGACTTGCGCTCAGAGCCTGCTGTTGGAGGCAATGGACGACATCAACCGTCGGGTTTCGTGCGGGGATGGCTTCTGGTCTGCCCGCACCCGTGTCCTGGAGATGCACGCGGATGAGTGGGTGAGGCTCTACGGCAAGGAGGCTGCGGACCAGGCTGTGCGGGGCCTGCATTGCATGGCACCGAATGAGGTGCTGGACCGCGAAACTCAGCGCAAGCAGCGTGATCGGTTGGTTGCCCAGTGCCGGCACGATCTCGCCACCCTCGATCCAAGCCGGAACACCTGGCTGAATCGGGCGTGGCTCTCGATGTTCGGCCGGAGGCTCTATTGATCCCGATCCGATGGGCAGTTTTGGTCACCCTGGTGGGGGCACCAGCGGCCGCACCGGTTTGTGCGGGCTCGGGGAAGGGCGAGGCGTCGCGCTGGCGCTCCCTAGCCCTGTGCGGCACGGCGAAGCTCGGTCCGGATTGGGATCGTGCCTGCCGGGGTTTCTCCGCGGCCGAGCGGAGCACGTGGCGGGGATATGATCACCCGTCAGGCACGCCGAGATCCTGGGAGTTGCTCAAGGACTGGGAAACTCCAGAAACTCGAAACTGAAACTATCGAAGTGGCCGACCTTTGAGGCGCGCAACGGCTGCCTGAATTTCATCGCCGGAACTGCCGCAACTCGTGCACTGCCGGATTTCCAGATCGCCGCTTTTCTCCAGGCCGCGAGTTAGGTCGGCCGGGTTGCCGCACCAGAAACACCGGGGATGAGCTTCGTCGTGCGTATGCGCTCCTAGAGATATCTCCTTCACCGGTAGAGTACTGGGAGAAGATACAAGGGAACGGGTGGTCTGTGGACCCACTCTACCGGGGTCTGTGGACCCACCCTCATTCCCATTGTCGGGGGTGGGTCTGTGAACCCCGTCTCCCGTTTCAGTGGAGTTTTTCGCCCTTTGCAGAGCCCGACGCACCTCCAACTGATCCTTGCGGGCCAGCAGGCTTTCCTCCGCCTGGGCGGGAAGAGTTTCGGTGAGAAAATACCGCGTTGGATGCCGGCCGCTGCCAGCCTCGAATTCGAGATATCCGAGTTTCTGGAGCTTGGCGCGGTGGTCGGTACAAGTGCGCCGGTTCGCGCATCCCGGAACTTCGGCCATGATCCGCTCATCCCCGATCGTGGACGTCCAGGTGGGGAGATCGAGAGCCTGCAGGATCCGGGCGAGGAACCGGAACGTGCCGGCTGTCATGCGATCGTCGGTCGAGGCAATTTCCAGGATCGAGAATTTCAAGGCGACGCGCTGGCGTCTCCCCTCAGGGGTAAGTTCCATCCAACGGTGCCTCTGCCACGCCATCACGAGGCGTGGAGCGAACGGGCGGCCCGTCGTGTCGGGCAACAGCTTCCAGGGCCTCAACGGCGTCCGTGAGGTGCCGCAGAGCCTCGCGAGCCTGGGGAAGGCTCAGGGTGCTTTCCAGAGTTTTCCCGTAGGCATCGTGGATCCGAAACTCCAACACGAGTTCCGATCCGCGGGAGAAACTGGCGACAGTGAGTTTCCCGCGGGAGAGGGTGTTCAGGCCACCTTTCGAGAGCCGGGTGCGCAGGGCGCTCATGATCGTGTGCCGATCAGGCGTTGCGCTTCCCGGCCGAACCGAAAGGCGTGTTCGAGGCGATGAATGGCGCCGTAGGCGAAGCCGCGCATCCAGTCCGGCGACGGCTCGGGCGAGCCAAGGTGCATCTCGGTCCACGCGTTGCCGGTGAACCTGTAAGGGTCAAGCACACTGCGCAGGAGCTCCGAGAGCTCGTCAGGGCAATGGCTGAGATCGTCCGAGAAGCGCCCTGCCAACTGTATCAGGCGCTCGAAGGGCGCGCTTTCCGCCCACGCCTCGCCGGCTCGGCATCCGAGCTCAACTGTGATGAGAGTGCGCTGCAGTTGGCGTCCGCTGTTGTCCATCGATGTTCCTCCGATCGGCTTCGTCAGCCAGGGTCACGGCGAAGTCGGGGGGGTGTCCGGCATCAAGCGCCGCGGCGAGGACGTTGAGGCGCGTCGGCCGAATGCCGTGATAGGCGAAGGCCTCAAGGATCTCATCCAACGGCGCTGGCACCGGTGCGGGGGAGGGGATTGACTCACGAAGCATGTTCACCTCGGTAACGGATCAGATACAGACAGGCACCTTTCGTCAATAAAGAAACTTTCTTGCGTGTTTCTTTAAAGTTTTTTGCGGCATGAAAGCCGGCATGGCAAAGTTAATTGGCCTCGCCAGCACCAAGGGCGGCGTCGGGAAAACGACGATCGCGCTCAACCTCGCCGCTGTGCTCGCCCGATCCGGGGCGCGCGTTGTGGTGCTCGACGCCGATCCGGCTGGACATGCTGCGGCAGTGGCAGAGCTCGGGGCCTTGCCTTTCACGGTGACGCCACTCCTCTTGGAGGAGGTGGAGGCTAAGGCGGTCGCGACCTGGACGAAGGCCGTTCGCGGGACCGATGCGGATTTCGTCATCCTGGACGCCCCGGGTGCACTTGGGGCGGCGTTCGGCGCCGTGCTTGCGGTGGCGGATCTGGTGCTGATCCCGGTTGGTGCTTCAATGCTCGATATCCGGGGCGCGGCCGAAACGGTTGGTATCGTACGTCGTCACCGGAAGGCGGGCGGCCGCGGGCGCCCGGATATCCTCGTGGTGCCGTCTCGTGTCGATCGCCGTACAGGTGCCGGCCGGGATGTGGTGGAGACGCTTACCGGCCTTACAGAACCCGTGGCCCCAGCGATCACGTTGCGGGCTGCCGTTGCGGACAGCCTATCCTCGGGTGAGCCTGTATCGGCCGAGTCCCCTTCCGCAGCCGAATTTTCGGCGCTGGCGCAAGCCGTGCGCGTCCGGTTGGAGAACCTGTGATGTCCAAGCCTCGGAACAAGGCCAGCCTCGACGCGGAAGCGGTAGCCCGCATGATGGCCGCTCAGGACCGGGACGAGGCGTCAGCCCCTCCCGTCGAAACTCCCCCGTCCCCGCCGCAGGCGCCGGCATTTGACCCCGGCAAGGTTGATGGCCGCACTCTCCGTCGAACCGGGCGTGAGCCCTTCGCTACTAGGATCCGGCCCGAAACCCATGAGGCGCTTAAGCGGATCGCTTATGAGCGTCACATCACCATTGCAGAGGCTCTGGAAACCGCCGTCGCAGCCTTCATTCGCAACTAGAAATCTGAACGCATGATAGCCGCAAGATAGTCCATAGAAGGTGGCACGGTGGAAGCAACGGCTTGGATCGCCCTGGTAGCGCTTGGGTTTACTGGAACACAAGCTTGGGTAGCTCACCGCAAACTACGTTTTGATCTATACGATAAACGCTTCGACACATGGAGCGCCTTCAATGATGCGATAAATGAATGCAGACAAGAAATAGAATCCACTAAAAATCTATCGAGCAATATATCTTATGTTGAGAATCTAAAAAAAATATGGCACATTGAGAGATCAATGAAATTGCTTTTTCCTACCGACGTAGCTGAGTGTATAGAAGACATAAATATCAATCTTTCAGAGTATGTTACATCTAAAGCAAATTTGCAGGATAGGGACAAGGAAGATGATACTAATCAGTTATACAAAAACTATATAGGGTCTGAGTACAAGCTCCGAGTTTCACAAAGAAATCTAGCCACAAGCGCTCACCGTTACATACGGCAATACGGCTGGACGGAGCTGCTTAGCGTGTATGTCCGCAGAAAAATCGCCATTTGGCGTGAGTCGGAGATCGACGGTGGCTAGGAATTACCAGAATGATAGACGCAAGATAGTTTATTGATAGCGACTGGTGAATCGGGTTATCGTAGCCGTGGCGCTCGCGGCGTGGCCATTTGACAGGGTAAACGTTTTACCGGCGAATGGCTCAGCCGTATCCTGCGGCGAGTCGAGGGCATAGAAACACGAAACCCGCCACGAGGGCGGGTCACATGCCGGCCGGTGAGCCGGGGCAGTTCTGAGATTGGCATCCAGAGCTTCTCCGAAAATCCGGCTCCACGCAAGCGGAAAACGAGGGTTTTTCGCAACGGCGGAGCTTTGCCTGCGTGCGTCCGCACCCCCGCGACGGGTCTCGCGACCTGGAGGGCGGAGCTTTGTCGGTTGGACAGATGGCCGAGGCGATCGGCCGGGCGCACGGTGCTGCGCTTGATGCCTTGTCGCGCGCGCTATGGATGGCACACGCGGCCGGCGAGATGACGGAAGGCGAAGCGACCACGCTAGCAGAGGCCATTGCCGCGCGCAGGAAGCCTGCAGGCGGCCCGGGTACGCAATCGGGTCCTCTGCCGCGGAAGGCTGTCCAACGCCCTGCAATGCGATCTGTGGCGATCGAGCGCCGCCGCCGCTTAGCCGCGTCCGGTCCTATGCCACCGGCCCTTGCTGCCCGGTTCACCACGGGCGAGCTCGCGGCCCTACGCATCATCGCAGACGAACATCAGGCCCGCGGCTCCTGTGCCCTCTGCATCGACGCGATAGCTGCTCGCGCTGGTGTGAGCCGCACCACAGCACAGAATGCGATCCGGCAGGCTGTGCGCCTTGGGATGATGGAACGCCAGGAGCGCCGCCGGCCGGGCATGGCATCGCTGACGAACGTCCTGCGCGTGACGGATCGGGAGTGGCTGGCGTGGCTCGCTCGCGGCTCTAAGGTACGGCGACTGACGTCCACCCCTGGGCTCAAAAAGCTGAGCACCACGGATACAAGAGTTTTTCTGAAGGGAGAAAGCTTTGGACACCGACGAGATTCGAAAGGCCCTCAGAGCTGCCGAGGACGCTCTTCAGGATGCGAAAAAGGCTGAGCGGTGGTCTCGAGCCGGGTTACACGAGGATACAAGCGGCAACGCTCAGGCGGCTTGGCGCGCGGCGCAGAACACGAAGCGACACATCGAAGAAGTCATACAGAGGTTGCGTCGCGCCTCGCGCGTATGAGGGAAGCCATTCGCATAATGCGATGTATGGAACGTGTTTCGAAGCTTCCGGAAAATACAAAATCACCGTTATGAGTATTTTAGGCAATCACACTTGCTCAGAGCAGATTTAAGGGTTTCCGAGGGGCAAGGCATTACTTGCATTAGGTTTAGCGTCCTACACCCCTCTGGGATTGAGAAGGCTTAGCGCCTGTGTCGCTATATCTTGAAGAGGCCGTAACTCGCATTGTTTCATCAAATCATCAACCGACTGCCCCGGTGCAAATATATCTCGCGGGCGACAGATTACTTTTGGATCTATAATCAATCGGGGATCAACAACAAACTCAGTACCCTCAATGGTGCCTAGAATTGCATTGGCTGGCTCAAAATGCGCCAATACGAGGCGTGGAAAATCGTTCATAATCGGGTCACGGGCATACATCTCAGCAAGAGCCGGATGAGGCGTCCATGAGAATCCTACTAGGCCGTCTTCATAATCGGATACACTCTGGCCGCGGTAAATGACATCAGGTGCCTCGTTCACAAGCGGAGGCAACAGAACACGAAGAGCGTCAACCAAAAGACTTACGTGATCTAAGAATATTTGAGGTATACTTATCCCACTCGGCGGATGCGGATTTCCCCTGACAAGTAACCCTTGCCACTGCAGCTCAAAAATTCGTTGCGTGTTGGGATGAACGCGACCGAGATGGACAATATCACCGAACGCCTCGATCCAGGCAGTCGGCCAGTCGAGTGCGTTCAGGCTGGAAACGTAGGCAATGCGGTCACCACGGGCAGCAGCATCGAGGTATGCGCCTAGGGATGCCTGCCGGCGCTCCATCTCAGTCATGCGAGCGCCTCGCCAGAATCGGACTGCTGGAGGATAAAGTTCAACGTCGACATGTTGGGCCCTTGGATCGGATAGGGGCGCCCGCGGTGCACGGACAATTACACCGCGGGCTCAGGTCGATATGCACGCCGACCATTCGTGCCAGACCCCGGTTTCCCGGGCGGATTTCCGACTGCGCCCCGAAAGGAGAAAAGGGCCGCCGGCTCTCGGTGTTTCACGCCACCGCCGAGTGGGCGCCGCTCAGGTGAAAGGACTCGCGAAAGCCTGAGCGAATTCGAATTTCTGCCGGTCGCGGATGAGCTCAGGCCCCATCCCACCGGCCCTCGGCGTCCCGAGGTGCCCAGCGCTGCAGCGCGGGCTAACTGGGTGTCGGCACTTCCTGCGCAGGATTGCCGCTCTCGCCCATGTTCAGGGGTCGGATCAGCACCTCTCCGTTTGGCGGGCGGCTGCTCAGGCCCTCCCACCGTCGACACTCCTCGACCGAGAAAATCGAATTTCCAACCCCGTCCTTCCAAGCCGTCATGCGCTCCTGGAGCGAGCCACGGAGGAGGCCGGAAAGGTCGTGCTCGATGCGGTACCGGCGGCGACCTTCGGCGGAGAGGAGCGCGAGATTTAGCGTTCCCTCGATGCGGGCGGCCCATGGCGCGAGACAATTACGGACCAGGGCCGCCCCCTCTTCCTTCAAGCTTCCGTAGCTGCTGGGGTTTCCGAGCCCAACCACAGACAGGGGCACCCCGTAGATGCGGGCGACGTCTTCTAAGCCGGCAATCCGGGACTCGTGAAACTGCGCCTCCCGGCCGGACGTGGCGAGGGATTTGGCTTTGATGCCTGCCTCCAGCAGGAGAGGAGCAATCTCAGTGCGCGACCGCTGTATGCGCTCCGTGATTTGGCGCTTGAGGCGGTTGAACGCTGCGTTCGACCGCGCCTCATCAACCCCGAAATCGGTGTCCGTCTCGAACGAGATATCAGGTACGAATCCCCGGTCCACCTGGGACTGAGCGAGCTCGCTTTGCGCCATCGCGAGGCCGACGGCGCCGTGCGCCCATGCCAGCGGCGAGACACCGAGCATACCATCCCGGGAGGCGTATCGCAGATGCGCAACCTCTTCCTCCAAAAGCACAAGCGTCCCGCGGGTCGGATGCGTCCAGCGATACCGGAGCCGACCGCTGGAAAGCTGTTCCACGCTCACCATGCGCGCTGGCATAAAATCGAGGGCCGCCACACGTCCGCGGCCGTCCCGGATCGCGTGCGCGTAGCCGTTGCCGCCCATCAGCACGTCTCGAGCCAGCGCCTCGCGGAGGTGGAAGGCCGGCATCCGATCGTTTGCGGCGTCGTTGAGCACGGCGGTGAGCGGATGGCTTCGGGCCTCCTCCCGGCCGCCGTCCTCGTGGAGCTCGAAAACGGTGAGGGGGAGCGCAGCGAGGGACTCGGCAATCAGGCTGGTGCACCGAGCCGCGACGCCGAGTTGCGAGAGAGCCTGTTCCGGCGCACCCCATCCGGACGCTCGCCCGAAGCCGAGGAACTGCGTTAGGAACGGGTCCGACGCGCCAACGGCCTGAGGAGGAGCGTCGCGGCGCTCGCGGCCGAGGATACGGCTCAGGAACCCCATGATCAGCCCCGCAGAGTGTCGAGGTAGAGCCGGGCGAGCGCCAGGCTGGAAGGCGCACCTGGACCGCCGGCGCGGGCTTGAACGATTGTGCCCGGGTAGGCTGGCCACGCGCTCACCACAGAAATTTCGTGGAGCACCACCGACCGGAGCTCGCGCCGATCGCCCTGCCAATCCTCGTCCTCGGCATCGAAGGCGAAAGACATTCCGCCCGCGTCGCCGCGCTCGACCATGGCCAGCACGTCCCGCGCCTCGGTGGTGTCCGCGAGGGCAATCTCGAACTGGAGGCCGGTTGAATCTTCGGCCAGGCGGAGGGTACCGCTCCGGGTGCGGGCGAGGACGCGGCCCGGATCGTGGTCGCGGAGCGCCAGCACGTCTCGGCCCCGGAGCGATGCCGCGAAGGCACCGGCCCGGATGGTCTCCCGGAACGGACCACGCGGGCCCGCGACTCGAGTCTCTACGCCGAACAGCGCGGCGTGTCCCTCGAGGCGTCGCCCTTTGGCTCGTACCTCGATCTCTGCGCCGCGCTGTTCCATTACGCGGCGACAACCGTGGATGCAGCAAACTGCTGGGTCGGGAAACTGTCCGTGAAGGCGAAGCTCTCTGGGTGCCTAACCGATACGTCAGCGTCTAGATACGCGTGCAGAAAGGCGCCCCCGCGGTCTGCCATCTCCGTCGCGAAGGGATTCAGCAGGAGGTCCACAGAGCTCCAATAACCGATCAGGAGATCGCTCCAGTTGCCGTAGAAGATGTGGGCGAGGTTCGCGTTAGCTCCGCCGTTGTCGGGGATGAGGGTTGACCAGGCGGACGCCTCGCCCTTGAGAAAACCGGCTACACCAACGAGCTCGCCGGTATTCGTGCGGTAACGATTCAGCGTCGATTTGACGGCCGGGTGCGCGAGGTACCCGGTCGAACCGCCGATGTCGGCATTCTCGATAAGCCCGGACAGGGTGCCGAAAAGAGCATCCAACTCCGCGATCGTTGGCTTTTGCGGATTAGCGTAGAGTGATTGTTCTGGGGGCAGA
>NZ_BPRE01000035.1 GCF_022179765.1 Methylorubrum suomiense
TGCGGCCTTATGGAGCAAATGCACCAAAAAGCACGCTAGGTCAAGGCGTATGCCATCGTCTATGATGGCAAAATGACCGACACATACGCCCATGCCATCACTGGCCTGCTACAGCGCCGCCAGGAGCTTCAAGACGAAGCCGCCACGCTCCGAGAGCGCATGGCGACCGTGCAAACGGACGTGGAAGCGATAGACCGCGTGCTCGACACTCTCGGCTATCAGGGCGAGCTAGAGAACCGCACAGCCCGCACGGAGCGGATCGTGCTGTTCTACCGCAACGAGCTTCGGGCGTTCCTATTGAAGGAGCTACGGGCCTCGGACAGGCCGCTCAGCACGCGCGAGCTAGCCGAGCGCATCTGTGGCGCAGAGGGCAAGGCAATGCCCGACAAGCGGCTTCTGAGCGATGTGGTGAAGCGGGCCAGCAAGGCGCTGCGCATGATGCGCCTCGCCAAGCTGGTTGCCGTGTCGCACTATGAGCGGAGCACGTGCTTTTGGAACATCACTTAAAGGCGGCTTACCAGATCTGCAAAAGCCGTTTTATACCGATCAAGGGAGTCCTTGGGCACTTGCGTATCTTTTGAGTGGATTTTGTACTTGCCTAGCTTGATTTTATGTAGTGGCAATCCGAGGTGGGACGTAACAACGCTCACGCTGTGCGCGTCGGGTATATCAAGAAACACGCTGCGAGCTGAGGAAAATATAGATTTATCCTTCTGATAAAGCTGATTAGTGCGGGCCTTAATTGCATCGTACATTGCAGAAAAAGCCTTTGAGGCTTTTTGCTCATACTGCGTGCTCCTATTAAGGGGCACGACATGGATAGTAGGCAAAGACAAGCCGTTATCTTTTGCTCGCTTAGAGAAGCTTACTGCTGCATAAGCTGCAGGAACGTTGATGCCGTAGATCAATTGACCGATATTCGAGATTGCTCGCGCCGATGAGCCGTCGGCAGAGCAAGGTACAATTAGACGATCTGACGCGATGATTGCCAGTTCGGTGTAAGCCGAGAAGCTTGGGTTGCAGTCAATAAAAAATACGGCATTGTCGTACTTCTTAGCGATAGCGCTTAGTATGTCTTTCAGCCATTGGTGCACGTTAGCCCAAGACGTGCTCGGGAGTGTTTGTCCTGCGATTTGGTTTATGGCTTCAGCTTGAATTTCCAGGGATGGATCACCGGCAATAAAGTAGATATTTTCGTCCAAGTTTGCATTGTAGTCACACGCGCGAAGCAAGTAATTAGTTTCGTTGCCGGTCATCTTATGAGGGCTTGAAATCCTTTCATCCAAATATCCGCCAATGGTGCGGCGTGGCGATGCGTCTAGCAACTTCTCAAGCTGCACGGCACCCTTCCCATTTCCGCCCAAGACAACTTCGCTGACATTCGCTTGTGGGCACATGTCAACGATGACAACGCGCTGGTCTGGGTGCTCCCGCGCGTACTCGCATGCAGTTATGAACGTGACGAAGGATTTTCCTACGCCGCCTTTGTTATTCCAGATCGCGTAGCGCACAGTTTGCCCCCGACTCGCACGTCGCTTCGATCCCGAGGCGTACCCGCGCAAGAGCGATGATACAAATAACTTCCGACATGGTTAAGGTTGGCTTACGCCGCGTGCCGCTGCCAGTACCCCTTCCACGCCCGACTGACAGGCGACACCATCGCCAACCGGATCGTGCGCGCGAACGCCCGGCCGTTGTCGAGGCGGCGGTGATCCTCCTTCCACGCAGCTTCAATGGCGTACTGATACAAGTAGGCCGATGAGACGAAGTGGTGTTGGCCGCTGATCATGCGGCGCAGCCGGGCGAAGTAGCTCTCGGCTTGGTTCGTGTTGCAGCCATCAGCCGAGTAGGCCTCAGAGTGGTTGATCCGGCCCGCGTCGGGGAACGTGGCGTGAAGCTCGTCCCAATGGGTCGCCTCATCGGCGTAGACCTTCGCGCCCTTGGCGATGTGTTCCTTAGCGAGGGCGACGCCCTCAGCCTCACGCTTGCGAACGAACGTGAGGGTGCGTCCGCCACGCTGACGCATGACGATCACGACGCGGCGCTCGCCGGTCTGGTGCTCCTTGAGGCGACGATCCTTCCGGTCTTCCTTGCGGTTCTCAGGGCGAACGTGGCCGCCAAAATAGGCGCCGTCGATCTCAACCTCGCCGTCGAGGCCGAAGCCCTTCATCTCCGCGCCAAGCGCCTCACGGAGCTTGTGAGCGAGCACGAAGGCCGTCTTGTAGGACACCGACAGGTCGCGGCCGAGTTGGAGCGCGGACAGGCCCTTCACTGCGTTCACGAAGATCGCCACGGCGGCGCACAGGTCCATGAACGACAGCTTGCGCGAGGCAAAGATCGTCCCGCTGGTGACGCTGAACTGCTTGCCGCAGCCAGCGCACTTGAAGCGACGACGGGTGCTGATGTCGTAGTGGTCCAGGCAGCCGCAGGCCGGGCACACGGGCTCGCCATCCGTCTCAGGCCAGCGAAGCCGCTTGAAGGTGTCATATGCCTTGTCCTCGCCGCCCTTGTAGATCGCCTTGAGCGAGAGGGTGCGGGCCTTGGCCGAGAGAAGGAAGTGTTGGCACATTGCCATCGTGTCCGATGCCTATGCATCGCATTTGATGACATTGCTGCCCCATAGTCAAGGGCAAAAGCATCGCGTATGATGGCGTCCGTCATCAGATAGGATGCGGATCATGATGGGCTCTAGGGGCGGAAGCCTGGGGGACGCCTACGAAGCGTTCACCCGCAAGGCGCGCCACATCATCAAGTGGAAGCGAGGCGAGTTGCACGCCATCAAGCAGCGGCATTCGAAGTGGCAGCGCAGGGCTGCCAAATCGGTCGTGCGGGCGGAAGCTCAGGAGAACACGCGCGATGTCTGAGCATCTGGAAGAGAGCTGGGATACGCGCGTTAAAGCGATCCTGAAGGCAGAGTTGAAGCGCAAGGGCGTGACCTACGCGCAACTCGTGGACAAGCTCGCGGAGATCGGCGTGAAGGAGACTGAGCCGAACATTCGCAATAAGCTGGCGAGAGGGAAGTTCACGGCGGTCTTTTTCGTACAATGCCTCTCGGCCATCGGCGTAACGAACCTGTCAATCTCCTCCTAATGTTCTCTTTTTGTTCTTAGGTCTTATTCTCATCCGATAGAGGCCAGATGCCGGCGCCCGAGAAAACGATAAAGACGCTTGAGACAGAGCAAGCAAAAGCTGTCGAACTGGCGTCCAAGGCTCTATCAGCCATTGATACGGTCACTGCTCTTAGCAGTTACACACTTACAGTTCTGAGTATTATTATAGCATTGGTTAGCTTGGTTGGCCTTATTGCGGTCTTTGTAGGCTCAAAAAGAGCTGCGCAAAGGGTTGCAGATGCTAAGATCAAAGAATATATTGAGGGTGAGGCAGGCAAAGCCGCGCTTCGAGAAGCTATCAAAGAGGAAGTGAAGGCGCAACTAGAGTTGAAGGCTTTCGTAGTAGTTCAGCCTAGTCCGTCTGCGCCGCAAGAGTCTTCGTTCCCTCCACCCCCGCAACGAACGGGAGGCAGCAGATGAGCAGCATACCTTCCGACGTTCAGGGTCGGATCGCCGACCTGTTGAATACCGCGCCAGTGGATGTTGCGCAGGTCGCGACACGTCTGGGCTTGACAATCTACGGGCAGCCGCTCGCTGAACGTGTATCCGGCGTGCTGGTTAAAGACCCCTCCTATGGAACGCCGTCCGGCTTCGTCATTCTAGTGGACCACGGGGAGTCGTACGTCCGTCAGCGATTTACCGCTGCGCACGAGATTGGCCACTACGTCTTGCACAGAGATAGAATAGGCGACCGCGTAGAAGACAACTATCTTCTGCGGTCGGCAGGTCTCTCAAGCGCTATCGAGGCCCAAGCGAACCGCTTTGCCGCCGACCTTCTGATGCCATTCCCGCTGGTGAACCAGCTTATCAGTGACGGCATCACAACGGTCTCGGACTTGGCTCGCGCGCTACAGGTGTCTGAGATCGCCATGGGGATACGCCTCGGCCATCCTACCTGACGAATACTCCGGTATTATGTAGCAGGCTCACCGTCACCCAGCGCGAATGGATGGCACATAGCCCAATCTGAAACGTTCTGTTTTAGGCAGCACAACGCCGCCCGGCATCTCAACAACGGCGCCCAAAATGACAGAACGTGACGTAGCCGGCGTAAGGGCTGCCTACAATGAGCTGGAGCGTCAGATGATGAATGGGCGCCACAAGCCGGCGCTCTATGACGTGCCCTCAGGCGAGCCGCTTCAAGGAATAGACGGCATTGTTGATCTCGCGTCCCTTGCTGCGGCGATCATAGCCGCGGCGGATAAATGGTCGGCTGAAAACCCCTCTAATTAATGCATACGCCATCATCAGCGATGGCGTATGCCACCGCGTTGGTGCGTTTGCTCCATAAGGCCG
>NZ_BPRE01000036.1 GCF_022179765.1 Methylorubrum suomiense
GGTGTCGGAGCCGGCCCCGCCGATCATCGTGTCGGCGCCAACCAGGCCATTGAGGATGTTGGCGCCGCTGTTGCCGGTGATCGTGTTGGCAATGGAGTTACCGGTGCCGTTAATGTTGGCATTTCCCGTTAGGATGAGATTCTCCAGTTCGTACCCTCCGAGGGAGAACGAGACAGAAGCAACGACAAGATCGGTGCCGACGGCGCCGTTGGCCTCGACGGCTTTGTCGCCCGTGCTGTCGACGTAGTAGGTGTCCGATCCTGCTCCGCCGATCATCTGATCAGCTCCCCCGGCGCCATCGAGGACGTTGTTGCCGGCATCACCGGTGATAACGTCAGAAAAAGCAGATCCCCTAACGTTCTCGACGCCCAAGATCACGTCGGGCAGGCGGTAGGTGTAGGCTTGTGTCGTCGTATTGTCAGCGCCAAGGCTCGCAACGATGCCCAAAAAGGCGGAACTCGCCACCGCATCGACCGAACAGCCGTCCTTGGTCATCAGGCCAAGGAACGACTCAATGTAGTCTGCGGAGGCATCGCCGCCGTCGTTCTCCCACCAGTGCAGCAGCGAAACGGTGACGCCCGCATCCGATGCGCCGAAATTAACCGTGTCGATCCCCGTGCCGCCGAAGATCAGATCGAAGCCCGCCCCGCCGTCGAGATGGTCGTTGCCGTCGCCGCCTTCGAGGACGTCGGTGTCACGGCCGCCGATTAGGGTGTCGTTGCCGACCCCGCCGACGAGACAGTCCTGGCCGTCGCCACCGTCAAGCCGATCATTGTCCTCTTCGCCGAACAGTTCGTCGTGTCCGACCTGACCGTACAGTAAATCGTTTCCGCACCCGCCTTCAAGTCGGTCGTCGTAGCTCTTCTCCGGAGACTGCCCCACAGGCACGCTTGGATCACAACAGACGTTGGGATTGAAGTCAGCGGTCGGCTTCAAGTTACCTGTCCCAGCGGGCACTTTCGAATTTGGGTCCGCCTCACCCCAGATCGTGTCGTTGCCGTCGCAGCCTACCAGGCGGTCATCGCCATCGCGACCCTCAATGACGTTGTCACCCTCGTCGCCCCGGATCACGTCAGCGAACGCAGAGCCAATTACGCCCTCGACATTCACGTAAAGGTCGCCGTTCGACTCGGCACCGGACACAGTAGCACCATCAATAACAGCGAGCCCGCCCTGGCCGGAGAGCAAGTCGGCAGAGATCGATGTTTTAGCATCACGGTAGGATACGAAATCGAAGCCGATGCCGCCGTCCATGACGTCGCTTCCCTCGCCGCCGATCAGGATATCTCGGAGGGCGAATGCATAGAAACCTGACACAGATGCAAAATCGAAGTCTGTATCTTCGCCTATCAAAATATCATTACCGCCACCACCATCAAGGACGTCGTTACCAATACCTCCAATAACAGAATCATCGCCATCTTCAGCGAATACAGTAAAATTATATGTTGCGCCGCCATAGGATTCAGGAATTCCGTAGCCACTGCTAGACGCAATAATTTCATCGGATAACTGAGAGCCGATTGCCCCGTATATGCCGTTAAGATCGTATGTATCTTGTATAGCAGAGTTTTCAACCTTAATGCCGCCTGCATCAACGAAGCGAGCACCTATATCTACCAATGGACCCAAACTAATCTGGAGATGCCTTCCATTTGCGAACAATGCTGGGTCAACGATACCGCTATAATCAACGAAATCGAACCCTCCACCGCCAAATATGCTGTTTTTACCCAGGCCGCCGGCAAATACCTCGTTTTTAACCGAACCTGATATCCGGTCGTCGAAATTGGTGCCTTGATACTGCTCAATGTTTCTTAAAATGTTGATTTCTTGACGTAATTCGCCAGATTCAAAGACATTATTGCCATTAACGTCGCGCCAGACCTCGTAAAGCGCCACGCCGTCACCGACCATTATTTGATTGTCTGGAAGATTGAAAATTGCTGCAAGCTCTGTTGCGCGCGTGCCGTAGGCGATCTCGAAGGGCGCCATGACGCCGGATGGGGCAGTGCCGGGTGGGAGTGCTTTAAATCCTGGAAGAAAGATATCAGTAGCAAAATAGGCATCGACGCCGTCGCGGCCATCATAGATGTCAACGATACTATTATTGGTGGCGCCCTGGAATTCACCATGATCGAATAGATTTCGATTGGAGTCCCCGCTAATATTATCAGAACGGCTCGTACCAGCCACACCTTCTATATTGTGCAATTTCGCAAATATATGAATTTCCGACTCAAGACTATTATCTAAATATTTCAGATCGAAAATGCCGGCCTGAAGATCGGCGCTTAATCCCCAACTAGCGCCGGTCGGCATATCAAGTACATCACCGATATTAGAGTAAATATAATCAATACCAAAACCTCCATCAACAACATCAGTCTCTGAATAAGTAGTAAATCCCGTTTTATAAACAGGTAAGTAAATAAAAATTACATCGTTTCCGTTGCCCCCATACAGCCAATCATTACCAACGCCGCCTGAGAGATAATCATTGCCATTTCCCCCATACAAACGATCCGTTCCGTCATACCCGTAAAGCTCGTCGTCGCCGTCCAGGCCAGAGATATAATCGTTCGCTTTTGCTCCCTGAATAAAATTAGCGTTGGAGTCGCCCGTATAGATTGCCATATCTGCCACCCATTTTTAGCGTAAATATAACCATGTCTTCTTGTGCGCTCTAGCCTCAATTGTAAATTTGGCTTTATTGCGACTAACTATGAAATAACAGCTATCTGTTGCAAAGTTGATACACGTATGTGTAACGGTCAGATGGATTATACAAACACTACAAACTATCACAACCAAATAAAATATAGTTATAGGAAGGCCTGAATTGCGTGTAATTCGAATTTAAAACAATTTACCCGTTCTTGTTTGGTTATCTGTATAAATAAAAAGGTGGCACGCGCATATAATTCGGCTACGATAGGTCTTATTGCCCCGTCCTGACTCATTATTAGCGACTTTCTATACGTCCGATAAGCAATCCTGTAGGCAGAGTACTTACCGCCATACTCCCGCTTGTCCGACTTGTCGCACAGCAAGAATGAACGCTCCGCCGAGCGGCACCACCACCGAGTTGGGCTACGGAGATACCGCAGACGCTCCGGGTGCGTGCGATCGATCTCGGCGAGATAACGCTTGAAGGCGAGCCCAGATGGGCCTCCGGTCATTCGCTGCCGTCGTCGCGTGCAACGAACCATTCCGTGAGGTACGCGGCGCTTGCCTCCCGACTTAAATGCCGTCCCGTCATGCGGCCGCTAGCATCACGGATCCCCCACAGGCTGGGATACTCAGCATCAGGGGAGACCGTGCCGGCAACCTCATTTCTAACCATCACGACGGCGTGGCCATCCGGTTCAGCATCGCCTCGATGATCCGGACTGCTTATGTCTTCTCAAATCGCCGTGAGTAGATCAGCGAGACGGTGAACGGGATGCCGTCGATCGCCCAAGCTATGACGGCTTTGCGTACAGGGGGCGCCTCGGTGCTGACGCAGGCCGGCGACACGGCGGGCGTGGCTCGGCCTGTACAACCGCACTGTCGGCCAGCTGCTGTCGGCGCTGAAGAGCGTTGAGCAGATTGGGGTCATCCGAGCAGCGCGGGGCGGCGACACCCTACGCAGACGCTGCGCTGAGGCAGGCGCTGCAGTCGCACGGCACCAACGTCGCCGCCACCAAGAAGCGCGGCGCGCCGAGTTCGGCGTGCCGTCAGATTCGGCCGAGCCAGAGCGGCCGGATGACCGCCCCCGTTTTTTTCACGTGACGAAAAAATCCGCCGCCGTCAGCGTCATCTTCGTGTCGATAATTGCGAATTGCACCGCCTCCTTTGCGCCACTGCCGTCGGTATCGTAGGACAGGGCACCCGTGGTCTTGTTGTAGACGACGCGGTCGTCGGCATCGATTACGGTGCCCGCCACGCTTATGTCCTTGAACGCGCCAGCGGCGAGCGTCCCGGCCGAGAGGTCAGTGAAGATGCCTTTCGACAGCTGGATCGTGTCGTCGGCGGCCGAGAAGTCGGTCATGCGATCGACGTTGCCCGCGCCCAGCGCCGTCGAGAACACAAAGGTGTCTGAGCCGGCCCCGCCGATCATCGTGTCGGCGCCGCCGCCGCCGTTAAGGATGTTGGCGCCG
>NZ_BPRE01000037.1 GCF_022179765.1 Methylorubrum suomiense
ATCGGCGTGAACTTCGGGCCGAGATCGCAGCCGATCACGTTGGCGTAGACCATCAGCTCGCGGGTCAAAGGTGTGAGATCCGGGGCCTGCTGGATCGACAGCGCTCCGATCGTCTGCACTGCCGTCGGAGACGACGAAGTACTTGCGACCGTTCGGATTACGCGGGTGGTGCTGGCCACCGCGCACCGAAACCACGATACGGCCGACAATCATCCTGCCAACCTCGCGGCGTGGTGCCAGCGCTGCCACATGCTCCACGATCGGCCGGAGCATGCCCGGCGGCGGTGGTTGACCGTGTTCCGACTGGAAGGCGCTCGGCGACCTGTTCCGCGGGCCATACGGCTGAAAGAATGCATCGCTCACGTGCGGACGGGGTGAGCCTAGTAGGAAGACCCCTTATGGTGGAGAGGTGCAATCTGCACCTCAAGCCGACTTTGAAAGCGACGCCGGCATTCGAGCGTCATGCGATCTCTATCGCCTTCAAGCGGGATCTATTCCATTGAGCAAGAGCCCGCTGACGCGCTTTGTAGGCGATCCGCAGAAGAGTATGGGGGTGACCCTGTGCCTCTGAATAAAGCTCCAGCTGTGGATCGTCAGATCTTCGACCGAGGATACGGGCTGCCTCAGTTCGCCAAGTGGCATCGGCTGCGGCGAACAGGATCTCCGCGCTTCTTGGGCAGTTCGAGTACACGAGGGCATCGCTCCAGCAAGTATATATGAAATTCGAGTGCTGTCACAACAGCTTCTGATAGAATAATACTCTACAAAATTGCCATTAACTCTGCAATATCAAATGAAGTGGCCTCCCCCCTTCTGGGTCCTTGCTAGAGGGTGTCGGGCCCGAGGGTAATTTGGACCCCACCGGTTCACCCTCTAAGAAATTTTCGAACCGGACTTTCTCTTAATGTCTGGCGCCTCGAGCGAGGGCCGGCCGGTCAACCGCGCCGACGTAATGGCTTCTAACTGCTATGCTGTGACAGTATCTGACTATCAGGTGAACGAGAAACATCGCTCGTTGCACAGCAGTTACATGGCCGGCAGACGCTGGCCTTGCCCTTTGTCTAAATTGTGAGCCGGAAGCGCTGCAGGCGATGCATGCTTCAAAGCTTTTTCGACGTCGCGAAGCGTTTGGCAGGTCTGTTTGAGAGGATCTGGCAGAGGCGCAATGCGCTCCCAGCTCGTAGTATTTCGACGTTCGATCAGGTCCACGATGGCGCTCACCGCACGATGGAGGCGAACCTGAGTCATCGTCGCTTCCCCGTTCAGGGGCGGACTGAGAGCTTCGAACATCATCTCTTCTTTGAACGCGGTCTCAATAAGGATTTCCTCAACTTCGTGACGAACGGGGTCAAGAAACTCGACACCAAAACCGTCAGTCTCGCGACGTACTAGGCGGCATGCACGCGGTAAGCTGCTTGTACCAATGCAGAGATCGAAGTTCGCTGGAACCGAAATGCCCTGCGGTGTGCGTAAAAAGCTTCCGTAGGATGATATGTCGGTGATAACGCATTCAATAGGTGTGCTTGTACGAATAATATAAATCTTTGCCGCAAGGTTGCATTGCCGCCGTGGAACTCGACGCCTATCAGGCATTTCGCATCTCCAAAATGGTACAGTATTTCCACTATCACAATTGAATATCAGGATCGATCGCTTAAAAGGTGGTAAAAATTTGCGATAAAATAATTTCCGTGAGTTCGGAACCTCTGGCCTATTGCAACAATTGCAATGATATTGCCTATACTAACTTGTGTTATCTCCATCCGAAATTACTAAGCTTGCGGATCACTGGGACTATAGCAGCCTGCCGGCTGAGGTCCCGGTTTCGGACCTCACTGCTTACCTCCATGCTGGCCAACCTCAGCATTTTTGCATGTTGACCTTCCCATCGTGGCAAGGTGCATGAGTATCTGACAGGCCACCCGATAAAGAATCTTCTCCCCTGTAAGCGTCTGACGCGAGGCGGTTTCGTAGATCGGCACAAGCTCCTGTTAGGAACCATTCAGCAAAGGCTTACCAAAAGATCCCGTCAGAAATTTCGTGTTTATCCGGGTGGGGCCTACGGACGGGCTAAGGGGGGGGCATGAACACTGACGACAGCCATCCGGTTCAGCCGTGCCGGACAGTGCGGCCGGCTGTGCCGGCAGGTCGCAAGGGAGATCTGTCCGCACAAGCGCGCCAGCACCTCGGAAATGAATTGCGCGCTTTGTACGGTTCCTTAGTCACCGACAGCCAGCCACAGCGACTACTCGACCTCCTCGCACAACTCGATACGGCTCTGACGGCCCGTCAGAAGGCTGATGCTGTAGCTTTCCGCCAAGGACTGACTGAAGCTTTGCCGGCATTACGTGGATTTGCAATCTCGCTTACAGTCAACGCGTCGCAAGCCGACGACCTAGTGCAGGAAACGCTGCTCAAGGCGTGGGCGAACCAACACCGGTTCCTGCCCGGCACCAATCTGACGGCTTGGTTGATGACCATCGCCCGCAACGCCTTCTACACCGAGCGTCGCCGCCGGAAGCGTGAGGTTGAGGACGCGGACGGCACAGCCGCCGGGCAACTGATCGAGTTACCTGCGCAAGAACACGGTATGGAGTTGCAAAAGGTCTTGCAGGCGATGGCTGTACTCCCGGCTGTCCAGCGTGAGGCGCTGATCTTGGTCGGTGCCGGGGGCATGACCTATGAGGCCGCCGCCGAACTGATCGGCTGTCAGATCGGTACCGTGAAAAGCCGGGTGAGCCGAGCACGGTCCGCCCTTGCGGGCATGTTGGCTCATGACCAGCCGGCCGCCTGATTATCCAATCAGCTCGCAACCTTGAACAGCTCAAGCGTCCACGCGCGTAGTGATCCTTGCAGTGACCGGATCTAACAGCACCTCGGCACCACAGGCTGCCATGATGGCACGCAGCATATTGAGCGACGCGTCGACCTCGGCGAACGAGGCAAGGCTTTCGCGGGTATACGTCCTGTTCGAAGCAAGCGTCGCCGTGACGTCAAACCGTCCATCAGGTCGATCAAGGATCTGGTAGAGAACAGGCTGGATCATATTTCAGACCTAGCGCAACCTTCCCACATGGAAAGGTTTGGCGGACACGTCAGCGCGCTATATGCGCGACCTAAGAGTTGCGAGAGCTATCGTGTCCGCCACAGCGCCAAGACCAAGCCAACGTTGAGCAGGGCCGAGGCGGCAAGCACGACGAACGTAGCGTCGGCGCCGCCGTGAGCGAGAACGTAGGCACCAAGCGGCGGAGCTAGAGGCTGTTATGGACCGCAAGCGAGTAGGGCAGCCTTCCTGAGCATGAGGCAGACAAAGGCGACGAGGTGCAGGTCTGCCAATGTGCTTGCATATCGCTCGTAGTCCT
>NZ_BPRE01000038.1 GCF_022179765.1 Methylorubrum suomiense
TCGGCCGCGCCAACGTTCCCGATCCGTGGGAGCCGGGCGCCTACCGCGAAGTCCATGTCAATCGGCGTGTCGACGTCCTGGCGCAGGAGCTTGCCGCCAAGCGCATCGATCAGGCGGAGTTCGAGGTCGGTCGGATGGTTCAGGCGGTGTTCGAGCGCGGGTCCGGCGCTCGCCTCGGCTCCGGCGGCTGGTCGCAAGGTGGGTCCCGAGACCAAACCATCGCGCACGAGCTGGCGATCATCTACGCGCTCGACGATGCCGAACGGGTCCGTAAGTTCACCGCCCGGCTCCAGGAGGCCATCGGCGGCGTCGGGGTCCGCTTCCTCCGCGCCATCCTGGCGGAGGGCCACAGCTTCGCAGCCTACGCCGCGCGCACCGGCAAGGGTTCGGGCGATCGGGCGGCGACCGATGTGGCGAAGCGGTTCCGGTGGCTCCTGGAGGCGCTGACCGAAGCACAGCACACCGCGACGGGGGCGACGGGGCAGGCGATCCGGGCCACGCCGCAGCCTCGACAGGTTGGGCGAAACGCTACACTTGATACATTGTCCTAAGACGCGCGCCCGAAACCTCAGGTCGCCGGGCGTCCATTTGTCCTTTTTGGCTACCACTCCACTTAAAGGCAACGGCGTGGACCCCAAAAAATGTTAGGCTATATTAATAACTGGCGGGATATGGGCCACGCCTAACAACGCGCTGATAGTACCCGCTGCTCTTATAGGGTTCGCCCTTAAGTATTATTGCAAATTGTCTCGGCGTGCAGAAAGTAATGGTGTCCCGAGTAAATCCAACGATATTACTTAGGAAGCAAGGCTCGTTGCTGTCATTTAGCCGAGAAAATTTTCTTTTAACATCCGGACAATAGGTCATAAAGCCTGACGGGGCATATTGTACTTGAGCACATTCAGATGCACTGCTGTTTTTAACGTTTTTTGTTTCTAAAGTAATTTGTGCTGGCTTTTCCAATCCGCGAGGTGGATTATTGTCAGTCGGCGTTTTTTTGTTGGCAGTTTGCTTTTTTTCATTTTCACAAATTTCAATGGCAGGACTGCAAGCTGATTTGCATTCCGGGGAATCTTTTGCTGAAAATTCTTCGCATATATTGAAACATTTTGTTTGCTGATCGCATGCCGATGCCTCTGCCTTGTTGCCGCTGACAATACTAGCTAAAGTCACAAACACATAGATTGTTTCTTTTGAGGCCATTTTTCAATTCCCGCATTGAAGAGGAAGTTTTCTAGCGCAGAGACTTTTACAACTTGATGCGAGCCCACCGACTGTCGACATCCTGGCTTTACAGTCTGTTTCACACGATAGACAAGCGGTCTTCTCGTTTTGATTGACAATCCCTGTACATTGATTGCCACTGCGAACAATATACCATCCCTTCTCAGATCCCGAATTTTTGATTGTTAATGAGGCTTGCATGTTGCAACAGGTCTGTTTATCAACGGCTTCGTTTAAACATTTATCGTAATATTCGGCTCCAGCACTATAGCCATTCGTTTGTTCAACTATTTTTTTCATTCTTTGGCAATGTGCGGAATCGGATGAATAGGATAGATGACAAGTGTTCGATTGAGCATGCGACACTGATGCGCCAATAAGAAGTCCAACGATAGCTACCACTATTTGTATCATGTTATGTTCCTATAAGGTGAGCGCTTATTTATAATCACGGAACTCATATTGACCGTTTATTGCGTCTTTATAGTACTTGATACCTTTTATGAATGTTTTTTCGAGACAAATTGGATCGCGCCCGCATAAGCGGCGCTCCCGCATGAGGCCTTGAGCTAGTATTAATGCGGCGTCCTTGCCGAGCAGTCCCACGGAATACCTAAATAATATAGCTGAGGTTAGCTCCAGTTTTGCCAAATTTTCATTTGAACAAATCGCAATTTCGTCTGATCGAGTTGCTTTGTTGCAGGTAAAACTAGTTTTTGCATGCGCAGGGATGGATAATAGTACAAGGCTGGTTATCAAAAAACCGACAACGTTCTTCGACATGGCATCGTTTCCGAATCAATTACATAACAAGTAATCCATTAAATCGATTTGAGCAACCGGAGTGGTTTCACGATTAGTGGCTGTTATCAATTTTTTATTTTATCAGATTTCTGATCATGTGCAGATTGATGAATTATATAAATCGAAAACTATATTGGTTTATTAAACAGCTCTAATTTATAGAATTATTGAAGTAAATGCACGCAAAAATTATTTTTTACAAATCCAACTCAATGATAAAAATGCCAATCAAAATTAGAGCGACTGTAGAACGCTGTGTGCGGAAACGGCGATATAAATCCTAGTGTTGCCATCAATAAAAAATATGTTGAATTAGAGCCTGATCCAATATGACACCTATATGCAGAAACGGAAAGCGATCTAACACTTGACCCGTCGGGCGAAACACTGCATCTCACTATCTGTCGCGAGACGCGCGCCCGGGGCCTTCCAGCCGCCGGGCGTTTTGCTGTCCGCTCCCCCGATACTGCGCACCTCCCCACAGCCTAGGAGTTGCCCTGGCAGGACGGCTGCCGGCTTTCATGGCATGATCGGTCCTCGATGAGCGCGCACGCCACCCTCACGGCGATTGAGCAGGAGACCGAAGCCTTCTGCCGCCTGCGTTTCACCGACGCCGCCAGCTACCTCGAAGAGAAGGACGCGTTCTGCAAGCGGGTCCGCGCGCTGGTGCGCAAGGGTCGGCAGCAGGTCGGCGTGCCTGAGATGCTGAGCCTCGGCACAGGTCGGCGCACCTATGGCGGGCGGTCGTTCACCGTCGAGTTGCGGATGGGTCGGGGTCGGAAGGCAGGCTGAGCCCCGATCAAAACCCAATCAAGAACGGGTCGGCAAACGCGGATTTCCAAGGTCTCCTGAGATCCTGGAAAACGGGCCAAATCCTCGTCGACTTGGCGCGAAAAGCGCTGCAAAAACATAGGCTTACAAGTGGTCACAGGCTCAAAGCGCTTG
>NZ_BPRE01000039.1 GCF_022179765.1 Methylorubrum suomiense
GACCGGCTGCGGCTCCTGCCGGAGAGCGAGCTGCAGAAGGTGGCGGACGCGGTGCGCGCCGAGATGATCGACGCGGTGTCGGTCACCGGCGGCCATCTCGGCTCGGGGCTCGGCGTGGTCGAGCTGACGGTGGCGCTGCACCACGTGTTCGACACCCCCGACGACCGCATCGTCTGGGACGTCGGCCACCAGTGCTACCCGCACAAGATCCTCACCGGACGGCGCGACCGCATCCGCACCCTGCGCCAGGGCGGCGGCCTGTCGGGCTTCACCAAGCGCTCGGAGAGCGAGTACGACCCGTTCGGCGCGGCCCATTCCTCGACCTCGATCTCGGCCGCGCTCGGCATGGCGGTCGCGCGCGACCTCGCCGAGGCCGAGGCGAAGGCGACGGGGGCCGAGCCGGGCCGGCGCCGCAACATGGTGGCGGTGATCGGCGACGGCTCGATGTCGGCGGGCATGGCCTACGAGGCGATGAACAATGCCGGCGCGCTGCATTCGCGCCTCATCGTCATCCTCAACGACAACGACATGTCGATCGCGCCCCCCGTCGGCGCGATGTCGGCCTATCTCGCCCGGCTCGCCTCGGGCGGCACCTACCGGTCGCTGCGCGAGACCGCCAAGCAGCTCGGCAAGCTCCTGCCCAAGGCGATCTACCAGCGCGCGGCGGCGGCGGAGGAATATGCCCGCTCGCTGATCGTCGGCGGCGGCACGATGTTCGAGGAGATGGGCTTCCACTATGTCGGCCCGGTCGACGGGCACAATCTCGACCACCTGCTGCCGGTGCTCAAGAACGTGCGTGACAGCGATCAGGGCCCGATCCTGCTGCACGTGGTGACGCAGAAGGGCAAGGGCTACGGCCCGGCCGAGGCCTCGGCCGACCGCTACCACGGCGTGGTCAAGTTCGACGTGCTGTCGGGCGTGCAGGCCAAGGCCAAGGCCAATGCCCCGGCCTATACCCGGGTGTTCGGCGAGAGCCTGATCAAGGCGGCCGATGCCGATCCGAAGGTGGTGGCGATCACCGCGGCGATGCCCGGGGGCACCGGCATCGACCTGTTCGGCCAGGCGCATCCGGACAAGACCTTCGACGTGGGCATCGCCGAGCAGCACGCGGTGACCTTCGCGGGCGGCCTGGCGACGGAGGGCTACAAGCCGTTCGTGGCGATCTACTCGACCTTCCTGCAGCGGGCCTACGATCAGGTGGTGCACGACGTGGCGCTGCAGAACCTGCCGGTGCGCTTCTGCCTGGACCGGGCCGGTCTGGTGGGGGCGGACGGGGCCACGCATGCGGGGGCGTTCGACCTGGCCTATCTGTGCTGCCTGCCGAACATGACGGTGATGGCGGCCTCCGACGAGGCCGAGCTGGTGCACATGGTGGCGACGGCGCATGCCCACGACAGCGGTCCGATCGCCCTGCGCTACCCGCGCGGCGAGGGCGTCGGGGTCGAGCTGCCGGAGCGGGGCGAGGTTCTGGCGATCGGCCGGGGCCGGGTGGTGCGGCGTCCGGAGGGGGCGCGGGTGGCGCTTCTGTCGCTGGGCACGCGTCTGTCGGAGGCGCTGAAGGCGGCCGACGCGCTGGAGGCGGAAGGCGTGGCGGTGACGGTGGCGGATGCGCGGTTCGCCAAGCCCCTGGACGCGGAGCTGGTGGTCGATCTGGCGGGCAGCCACGAGGTTCTGGTGACGGTGGAGGAGGGCTCGGTCGGCGGGTTCGGGGCGATGGTCCTGCATCTCCTGGCCGAGCGGGGCGTGCTGGATGGGGGCGG
>NZ_BPRE01000040.1 GCF_022179765.1 Methylorubrum suomiense
CGCCAACCCCGGTTCCGAGCCTGACGGCTCGGCCGGCGATGCCGGGCAGGCGGGCAGCGAGGCGGCGGAACTGGCTCGGTCGAACCGGCAAGCCCTGCTGACGATCGGCGTGGACCTGATCAGCGCCAACACTGGCCGGTCCCGCCGCTCGGCGCGCGCCCTCATCGGCCATTGGCTCGGAATTGCCCGGGACGAGGCCGCGGTGGTGCTCGACGTGATCGAGGACGCCGATGGGCGCGAACTGGCCGATTTCTCGACCTGGGTGGAGTTTCGGCTCCGCAGGCGCCGGCAGGAACTCGACCGGCCCCCGGATCGCGACCCGCCGTTCAACGGCCCCCGCGGCGGCGGCCGCCACTCACCCGCCAACGTCACCGGCCTCGCCGGCCGCCTTGTCCGCCTCCACGAGCAATCCCTAGCCGGAGCCTTCGATGTCGAACCGCCTTCCGTCGATGCGAACTCTGCCGGCGCTGAGCCAAGTCGAGGCGAAGATTCCGGCCTTGCGTGGCAGGCTGGTTCCGGTGGACGGCCAGCCGAACCGCTTTTGCGTGCGGCGGGATATGGCGGTCACGACAGCCGAGCGTCGAGCGCTCTGCGCCGTCGCCGAGCGTCTTGAGCTGGAGCGGAAAGCCCCCGCGGACACCAAGGCCGTCGATGTCGTGGTCTCGCGGGTCCTGCTGGGCTTCGAGTTGGGTCGCGGTCGCGAGGAGGTCAGCGAAGAGATCTTCGTGAACGAGTACATCAAGGGGCTGGCTGGCCTCCCGCTCTTCGCTATCCATGGCGCGGGCGAGCGCTTTCGGTCTGGTGAGACGATCATCACCTGGAATCGGGCCTTTCGCCCGTCGCCGGCCGAGTTCGCCGAAGAGGCGCGCCGCGGTCTGTTCCTGCACAATCTCAAGCTCGTCCACGTCCGCCAGATCCTCGACGCTGAGGTTGTCGAGCCGCCGTCCGAAGCGGACCGGGCGAAGGTTGAGGCGATCGCTGCGAACTGGCGCGACACGCGCGCCACCAACGATGCCGAGCGCGAACGGGCCCATCCCGCGCCGGAGGAGGTCGCGCAGGCTCGCGAGGCGCACCTCCACCATCTCGGCGCGCAACTCCGTGACGCGGCCGACGGCGCCACGCTGGGCCGGCTGATGGGCCGCCTCGAGGCGAAGGCGCCGCGACAGGGGGCGGAGGTCGCATGAGCGCCGCCCTCGCCCTCACCGACGCGCAGCAGCTCGCCGCCTCGTGGCGCATCGGCGTGTGCAGTCTGCCGGAGGACCGCGTGTCGTGTCCCGGCATGATCTGGACGGCGCCGGGCGCGAGAGGGCGCTCCGGCGTCTGGCCGGCGGTCCGTAAGGCCATGCTCGCATTCATCGACGAGTGGGGCGAGGACGCCGCGCGCCTGGGCTGGTCGACGGAAGCGCTGTTCGGCGTCCATCGGCTCGCCGGGGCCTATCGCGTCGATTCCGTGGGCGCCCTGGTCACTCTCTATCCCCGCCGCTGCGTCGCCCTGTGCGAGCGGGAAATCCACCTCGAGCGCCGCGGCTCGATCACTGTCGCCACCGCCCTGACCAACCCGGCCGACTCGGTGCCGATCTGGCTGTTTCGGACGTGAGGAGAGCACCCATGGATGCGATCGAGAAGCTGGGACGGCCCTGCACCCGTG
>NZ_BPRE01000041.1 GCF_022179765.1 Methylorubrum suomiense
CACGGGTGCAGGGCCGTCCCAGCTTCTCGATCGCATCCATGGGTGCTCTCCTCACGTCCGAAACAGCCAGATCGGCACCGAGTCGGCCGGGTTGGTCAGGGCGGTGGCGACCGTGATCGAGCCGCGGCGCTCGAGTTGGATCTCCCGCTCGCACAGGGCGACACAGCGGCGGGGATAGAGGGTGACCAGGGCGCCCACGGAGTCGACGCGATAGGCCGCGGCGAGCCGATGGACGCCGAACAGGGCTTCCGTCGACCAGCCAAGGCGCGCGGCGTCCTCGCCCCACTCGTCGATGAACGCGAGCATAGCCTTACGGACCGCCGGCCAGACGCCGGAGCGCCCTCTCGGGCCCGGCGCCGTCCAGATCATGCCGGGACACGGCACGCGGTCGTCTGGCAGGCTGCACACGCCGATGCGCCACGAATCGGCGAGCTGCTGCGCGTCGGTTAGGGCAAGGGCGGCGCTCATGCGACCTCCGCCCCCTGTCGCGGCACCTTGGCATCGAGGCGGCCCATCAGCCGGCCCAGCGTGGCGCCGTCGGCCGCGTCGCGGAGCTGCGCGCCGAGATGGTGCAAGTGCGCCTCGCGAGCCTGCGCGACCTCAGCCGGTGCGGGATGGGCCCGCTCGCGCTCAGCATCGGTGGTGGCGCGCGTCTCGCGCCAGTTCGCAGCGATCGCCTCCACCTTCGCCCGGTCCGTTTCGGACGGCGGCTCGACGACCTCCGCGTCGAGGATCTGGCGGACGTGGACCAGCTTGAGATTGTGCAGGAAGAGGCCGCGGCGGGCCTCTTCGGCGAACTCGGCTGGCGATGGGCGGAAGGCTCGATTCCAGGTGATGATCGTCTCACCCGACCGGAAGCGCTCGCCTGCGCCATGGATGGCGAAGAGCGGGATGCCGGCCAGCCCCTTGATGTACTCGTGCACGAGGATCTCGTTGCTGACGTCCTCGCGCCCGCGGCCCATCTCGAAGCCCAGCAGGACCCGCGAAATCACGACATCGACGGCGTTGCGGTCCGCAGGGGCTTTCCGCTCCAGTTCAAGACGCTCGGCGACGGCGCAGAGCGCTTGACGCTCGGCTGTCGTGACCGCCCTGTCCCGCCGCACGCAGAAGCGGTTCGGCTGGCCGTCCACCGGAACCAGCCTGCCACGGAGTTCCGGAATCTTCGCCTCGACTTGGCTCAGCGCCGGCAGAGTTCGCATCGACGGAAGGCGGTTCGACATCGAAGGCTCCGGTCAGGGATTGCTCGTGAAGGCGGACAAGGCGGCCGGCGAAGCCGGTGACGGTGGAGGGGGAGGGTCGCCCACCGCCGCGGGGACCGTTGAAGGGCGGGCCGCGATCTGGGGGCCGGTCGAGTTCCTCCCGACGCCTGCGCAGCCGAAACTCAACCCAGGTCGAGAAATCGGCCAGTTCGCGCCCGTCGGCGTCCTCGATCACGTCGAGCACCGCCGCCGCCTCGTCCCGGGCGATCCCGAGCCAATGGCCGATGAGGGCGCGCGCCGAGCGGCGGGATCGGCCGGTGTTGGCGCTGATCAGGTCGACGCCGATCGTCAGCAGGGCTTGCCGGTTCGACCGAGCCAGTTCCGCCGCCTCGCTGCCCGCCTGCCCGGCATCGCCGGCCGAGCCGTCAGGCTCGGAACCGGGGTTGGCG
>NZ_BPRE01000042.1 GCF_022179765.1 Methylorubrum suomiense
GTCGCCACCGCCCTGACCAACCCGGCCGACTCGGTGCCGATCTGGCTGTTTCGGACGTGAGGAGAGCACCCATGGATGCGATCGAGAAGCTGGGACGGCCCTGCACCCGTGGGGAAATCGGGGAGGCGATCGAGGCGCTACCTGCGGCCCTCGCCCGCTACGCGGACGAGGCGGAAGCGCAGATCCGCGCCATGGGGATCGAGCCGCCGGCGCGATGCGCCTCGTGCGCTTTCACCGCCGGCACCTTCCCGAACACGAAGGCACCAGCGACCGCCCTCGACGCCCTAAAATGCCTCGTCGAGGATCATCCTTTCGGGTGCCACCACGACAAGGGGCCCGACGGCAAGCCGACGCGCCTCTGTGCCGGTTTCCGCATGGTTATGGCGGCCAAGACGGGGCCGAAGCTCGAACGGGCGCCGTGGGCATGGTCCGATGAGTTGGTCGGACGTAGTGGGGAGGCGGCCGACCCATGCCCGTCGTCCTGATCCTCCTGGCCGTCTCCGCACCGGAGCGGCCGTTCCCGACGATGCAGGCCTGCGCGCAGGCTGCGCCCGCAGTCGCGCGGCGGGCCGGGCGTGGGGCTGTGCCGGTCTGTGTGACCGTTGCGCCGACCGTGCGGCGGGGCCGCTGACGGGAGCCCACATCAGGATCGTATGCCGCCCCGGATCGAAGGACCTGACCCGCCTGCCCGTCGCGCTGATCCGTGGACCCGTGCCGATGTCGAACGCTGGCTGAAGGCTGCGTTCCGGGCGATGCCCTATGCGCCGATCTACGCCCCGCGCGGGAGCACGCTCCATGTGGCGGCCGGCGTCACCCCAGACGCGACCTTCGACCTGCTGGCGTTCTCCGGCACCGTCCTCGGCGAGAAGAGCGAGGAACGGCATATCCTGTTGCTGTGGGCGCGATCCATGGCGACCGGCGGCGGGGTCGGCGGTTCCGTTTCGGAATACTGCCTGCGGACCGGGCGCAGCCGGGCGACGTTCGACCGTATCAGGATCAGGGCCTGCGAGCGGATCGTCGAGGCGAAGAACCGCGCCGACAGCCAAGACGACGCGGCGCGTTAATTCCTCTTGACGGTGAGGAAACCGGCGCACGATCCCGTGAATAACGGGCGCCCGATCCGGTTGTGCCCTCCTCGAGGTCTGGCTCGTGTCCGTCGCCGCTTCGTCCATCTCCATCTCTGCAACCCGCAAGCGCGGACGCGCCGCACCGTCCCGCCGCCCGCTGCCGCGCCTTGCCAGCGACCGCGAGGTCGTCGTCGGCCGCGCCAACGTTCCCGATCCGTGGGAGCCGGGCGCCTACCGCGAAGTCCATGTCAATCGGCGTGTCGACGTCCTGGCGCAGGAGCTTGCCGCCAAGCGCATCGATC
>NZ_BPRE01000043.1 GCF_022179765.1 Methylorubrum suomiense
CAAGCGCTTTGAGCCTGTGACCACTTGTAAGCCTATGTTTTTGCAGCGCTTTTCGCGCCAAGTCGACGAGGATTTGGCCCGTTTTCCAGGATCTCAGGAGACCTTGGAAATTGACCCTCGCGTGAGGGGTCCGACGCCTCAAGCGTGCCGTCGATCCAGCGCCCGAAACTGAAGGATCAGCCTGCCTTCCGGGCCCGCGGCATCCGCAGTTCGACGCTGAACGAGCGTCCGCCGAACGAACGCCGGCCGGTGCCGAGGCTCAGCATCTCGGGCATGCCGATCTCCCGACGAAGCTCCCGAACCAGCCGATCGACCCGCTTGCAGTGCGCGTCCTTGGCTTCGAGGTAGCTGGCGGCATCGGTGAAGCGCAGGCGACAGAAGGCACGGGCCTCCTGCTCGATCGCCGTGAGAGTGGCGTGCGCGCTCATCGAGGACCGATCATGCCATAGAAGCCCGCAGCCGTCCCGCCAGGGCAACGCCTTGGCTGTGGGGAGGTTCGGGGGCTGGGAAACTGGCCCGGCGGCGGCGAACAGATTAGCGGCCGACCGGGAGGAGCGATCCGATGGCCTCGCGCATCCCCGATCGCTCGAGCAGGATGCGCTTACCCGAAGCCTCGCCGGTACAGCGTCGGAATGGCTGCTGGGGGGTCGGCCGCCGCTTACATCCTGCACATACCGGCAAGGCAGGAGCGGCGACCTCTGGGATAGAACGCGGGTACGAAAACGCCCGGCGGCTGGAAGGCCCCGGGCGCGCGTCTCGCGACGGATAGTGAGATGCAGTGTTTCGCCCGACGGGTCAAGGCTCCCGCGTGGCCCGGATCGCCTGCCCCGTTGCCCCCGTCGCGGTGTGCTGCGCTTCGGTCAGCGCCTCCAGGAGCCACCGGAACCGCTTCGCCACATCGGTCGCCGCCCGATCGCCCGAACCCCTGCCGGTGCGCGCGGCGTAGGCTGCGAAGCTGTGGCCCTCCGCCAGGATGGCGCGGAGGAAGCGGACCCCGACGCCGCCGATGGCCTTCTCGAGCAGTGCGGTGAACTTGCGGACCCGTTCGGCATCGTCGAGCGCGTAGATGATCGCCAGCTCGTGCGCGATGGTTTGGTCGCGGGACCCACCTTGCGACCAGCCGCCGGAGCCGAGGCGAGCGCCGGACCCGCGCTCGAAAACCGCCTGGATCATCCGGCCGACCTCGAACTCCGCCCGATCGATGCGCTTGGCGGCAAGCTCCTGCGCCAGGACGTCGACACGCCGATTGACATGGACTTCGCGGTAGGCGCCCGGCTCCCACGGATCGGGAACGTTGGCGCGGCCGA
>NZ_BPRE01000044.1 GCF_022179765.1 Methylorubrum suomiense
TGACCTTGCCCCCTGGCCTGCCCTCGTTCTGCAGCTAGGGTCCGTCGATCAGGAGACGGACGATGAAGAAAAGCCGGTTCAGCGAAGAGCAGATTATCGGCGTCCTCAAGGAGCAGCAGGCCGGGCTTCCGGTGGCTGAGATCTGCCGCCGCCACGGCATCAGCGACGCGACGTTCTACACGTGGCGCTCGCGCTACGGCGGCATGGAGGTCTCGGACGCGCGCCGCCTGAAAGCGCTCGACGAGGAGAACCGTAAGCTCAAGAAGCTCCTGGCCGAAGCGATGCTCGACGTGGCGACGCTGCGTGAGGCGCTGGGAAAAAACTTCTGACGCCCGGCGCACGGAGAACAGCCGTGAGCTGGGCCATCGAGGAGAAGGGCTATTCGCAGCGTCGCGCCTGCGGGCTGATCGGCCTGGAGCCGAAGACGTACCGCTACGCCTCGACCCGCGGTGACGATGCGGCCGTGCGGGTACGCCTGCGCAGCCTGGCCGGCGAGCGCCGCCGGTTCGGCTACCGACGTCTGCTGATCCTGCTGCGGCGGGAGGGCCTCACGCTGAACCACAAGAAGCTATTCCGCCTCTATCGGGAAGAGCGGCTGTCGGTGCGCAGGCGGGGTGGGCGCAAACGTGTCCTTGGCACGCGGGCTCCGGCCGCCGTGCCGCAGGAGCCGAACCAGCGCTGGAGCCTCGACTTCGTCTCCGACACGCTCGATGACGGGCGGCGTTTCCGCATCCTCGTCGTGGTCGATGACTGCACGCGAGAGTGCCTGGCGCTGGTGGTCGACACGTCGCTGTCCGGCCAGCGCGTCGCACGTGAACTCGACCGGATCATCGCCGGCCGGGGCAAGCCGCTGATGATCGTCTCGGACAACGGCACCGAGTTGACCTCGCACGCGATCCTGGGCTGGCAGGAGGAGCGTGCGGTCGAGTGGCACTACATCGCCCCCGGCAAGCCACAGCAGAATGGCTTCGTTGAAAGCTTGAACGGACGCTTGCGCGACGAGTGCCTGAACGAGCATCTGTTCCGGAGCCTGCCGGCGGCCCGGACCATCATCGAGGCGTGGCGGGTCGACTATAACACCTGCCGCCCTCACACGAGCCTCGGTGGGCTCACCCCGAACGCGTTTGCAACCCGGTCCAAACAGGACCAGAACCAGAACGGACTCTGGTTATGAACGGGGGCAAACAGGGGGCAAGGTCA
>NZ_BPRE01000045.1 GCF_022179765.1 Methylorubrum suomiense
TTAGTCGTTGATGGCGGCGACGACGCCGGCACCGACGGTGCGGCCACCCTCGCGGATGGCGAAGCGCAGCTTCTCTTCCATCGCCACCGGCACGATCAGCGCCACGTCCATCGTCACGTTGTCGCCCGGCATCACCATCTCGGTGCCTTCCGGCAGCGTGCAGATGCCGGTCACGTCCGTGGTGCGGAAGTAGAACTGCGGGCGGTAGTTGGTGAAGAACGGCGTGTGGCGGCCGCCCTCCTCCTTCGTCAGGATGTAGGCCTCGGCCTTGAACTTCGAGTGCGGCTTCACCGAACCCGGCTTGCACACCACCTGGCCGCGCTCCACGTCCTCGCGCTTCGTGCCGCGCAGCAGCACGCCGACGTTGTCGCCCGCTTGGCCCTGGTCGAGCAGCTTGCGGAACATCTCGACGCCCGTCACCGTCGTCGTCGTCGTCGCGCGGATGCCGACGATCTCCACCGTCTCGCCGACCTTGACGATGCCGCGCTCGACGCGACCCGTCACCACCGTGCCGCGGCCCGAGATCGAGAACACGTCCTCGATCGGCATCAGGAACGGCATGTCGATCGGACGCTCCGGCTGCGGGATGTAGGCGTCCACCGTCTCCATCAGCTTCAGAACGGCTTCCTTACCGATCTTCGGCTCCTTGTCCTCGAGCGCCATCAGGGCCGAGCCCTTGGTGATCGGGATGTCGTCGCCGGGGAAGTCGTACTTCGAGAGAAGCTCGCGCACCTCGAGCTCGACCAGCTCCAGCAGCTCCTCGTCGTCGACCATGTCGACCTTGTTGAGGAACACCACCAGCGCCGGAACGCCGACCTGACGCGCCAGCAGGATGTGCTCGCGGGTCTGCGGCATCGGGCCGTCGGCCGCCGACACCACCAGGATCGCGCCGTCCATCTGCGCCGCGCCCGTAATCATGTTCTTCACGTAGTCGGCGTGGCCGGGGCAATCGACGTGGGCGTAGTGGCGGTTCGTCGTCTCGTACTCGACGTGGGCGGTCGAGATCGTGATCCCGCGCGCCTTCTCCTCCGGCGCCTTGTCGATCTGGTCGTAGGCCGTGAACGTCGCGCCGCCCGACTCCGCCAGAACCTTCGTGATCGCCGCCGTCAGTGACGTCTTGCCGTGATCGACGTGACCGATCGTGCCGATGTTGCAGTGCGGCTTCGTGCGGCTGAACTTTTCCTTGCCCATCG
>NZ_BPRE01000046.1 GCF_022179765.1 Methylorubrum suomiense
ACGCCGATCGTCAGCAGGGCTTGCCGGTTCGACCGAGCCAGTTCCGCCGCCTCGCTGCCCGCCTGCCCGGCATCGCCGGCCGAGCCGTCAGGCTCGGAACCGGGGTTGGCGGGGGGGGTTAAGGGGGGGTGGAGGGGGTGCAGGGGGAGGCGGGGGGCCATCCGGGGGGGAGGACGGGGGTAAGTTACCGTCGCGTGACGGTAGCGTTACAGTAACGCCCTTACGGTGGGTCTCCCGATGCTTACGCACCCGAGCAGCTTGCTTCGCCCGCCGCTCGGCGTCCCTAGCCCGCTCCGACTCCATAGCGGTCTCCAGGCTGCGAACGGCGATTTCGATCACATCGAGAGATGCCCCGGCGGCGCGCATCTGCGCGATCAAGTCGGCGATGCTCATTCGCCCCTCCACTCTTCAGGGGTGCGATTCTTCTTGGCCGTGTTGCAGGGCTTGCAGGAGACGACGAGGTTGGTCGCGTCGGTGCGGCCGCCTCGGCTCCAGGGCATGACGTGGTCGAGCTGCGGCGTGGAGGTGACCCGCTGGCAGTACCGGCAAACCGGTCCGTCCCGAGCCAGGACCTCGTCGCGGACATCGACGGGGATCGTGCGACCATCCAAGACGACGACGTGTGCGAGCTTCTCGTCAGCCTCAACGGCCGCGACCAGCATCTCCGCCGAAGCACCGGCCGCGAGCATCGCCCGTAGGACTTCCGATCGAATGGCCATGGCTCTACTCCGCCGCGACCGGCAGGGGTTGGGGTTCAAGCTCGTCGACGAAGTCCTCCCAGGACAGGCGGCCGAGCGTCGTCGGACCACGATGGGAGCGGTCCCAGACGAACCAGGCGAAGGCCGTCATGCTGGTAGCCTTGGGGCCGTCCCAGCCGTCGCGGTGCATCATCGGCAGCCGCTTCCGAAAGACGTGGACGCGGGCCAGCGTGCCGGTGTCGAGCAGAGAGCCGCGCGTGATCCCTTCGTAGAAGGCGAGCCGCAGCAGCATCATCACCCGCGGGCAAAGCTCGACGGCTTTCTCGGCGAAGGCGCGGGCGTGCTTGTAGGGAGGATTCGTGACGATGCAGTCGACGCCGAACGGGGCGCCGTGCAGCTTCAGGAAGTCCATTTCGGCGACCTGACCAGGGCAGCCGTA
>NZ_BPRE01000047.1 GCF_022179765.1 Methylorubrum suomiense
GCGATGGTGGAGACGACGCTGAGCACCTTGGCCACCTCGGAGAACGGCGCGCTCGACACGTAGAGCAGGTCGCGGTTGCGCAGCCGGAACGACTGGGTCAGGAACAGGCTCTGGGGATCGCGCATGTTCACCCGGTACACCACCGGAACCTGCGGCGCCCCGAGCAGCGGCGAGTTCGGCCGCAGCCGGCGCACCAGCCCCGCCGGCTCGTAGCGGAAGATGTAGACCCCCTCCGGATCGGCCTGGGTGTCGCGCAGCCCCGAAGCGCGGGCCAGGGCCTGGGCCATGGTCAGCCCCTCCGCCCCGAACGGGATCTCGGTGGTGTTGCCCACCGCGCCCACCGCCAGGAAGGTCTGGGGATCGCGCACCAGCGTCAGCGTGTCGTTGGGGCGCACGAAGATGTTCTCGCGCGGGTTCGACACGATCGTGCTCATCGGCACCGTGACGGTGCGCCCGCTGCGCGACAGCCGCACGAAGGTCTCGGCCACCGGGGTGCGCACGCCCCCGGCCAGGGCGATCACGTCGAGCAGGCGGTCGCCGCGGCCGGTCAGGGGCACGCGGGTGCCGGTGGCGGATTCGCCGGTGACGGTCACCGATTGCGAGACCGGCCGCGTAACGCTGACGAGCACCTGCGGCTGGATCGCCTTGCCGGCGAGTTCGGCCTCGATCAGGCTCTGGACGTCCTGGGTGCGCCGTCCGGCGACGGGGATGCGGCCGGCATAGGGCACCGAGATCCCACCGTCGGGCCCGACGATCTGCTCGGGGATCAGGGCGGATTTGGAGCCGGCGGAGAAGCGGTCGGCGACGAGGGGACCGGAGAACAGGCCGCCGGAGCCGGCTTCCCAGACCTGGACGGCCACGGAATCGCCGACGCCGATGAGCGGCGTGGCGGCGGGGCGGTTGTCGCCGAAGGTGACGAGGAGGCTGTCGAGCGGGCGGGTGCGCAGGGCCTCGACGATGGCGG
>NZ_BPRE01000048.1 GCF_022179765.1 Methylorubrum suomiense
CAGCCTGGCCGAGGCGCATGCGCAGGCCGGCGGCGGCCGGCTGCCGGTGCGCTCGTGGACGGCCGGCGGCGAGGCGTTCGGCCTCGACGCGTTCCGGGCGGTGCGCCGGACCTTCGCGCCCGCGCGGATCATCAACGGCTACGGCCCGACCGAGACGGTGATCACGCCGCTGCTGCTGGCGGTTGACCCGGAGGCGGACGCCGCGGCCGTGGCAGGGGGCGACTGGCTGCCGATCGGCACGCCGGTGGGGGCGCGCACGGCCTACGTGCTGGACGCGGCGCTGCGCGAGGTCGGCCCGGGCGTGCCGGGGGAGCTGTATCTCGGCGGGTCGGGTCTGGCGCGGGGCTATGTCGGCGCGCCCGGGGCGACGGCGGTGCGGTTCGTGCCGGATCCGTTCGGGGCGCCGGGGGGGCGGCTGTACCGCACGGGCGACCGGGTGGTGCGGCGGGCGGACGGGAGCCTGTCGTATCTCGGGCGTCTGGACGGTCAGGTGAAGGTGCGGGGCTTCCGCATCGAGCCGGGGGAGGTGGAGGCGCATCTTCTGGCGCATCCGCGCTGCCGCGAGGCGGCGGTGGGGGCGGTCATGCGGGGGACGGAGGCGCATCTCGTGGCCTACGTCGCCGGACGGGGTCCGGGGGGGGATGCCGCCCAGGGCGAAGCAGACCTGGCCGCAATCCTGTCGGCGCATCTGGCGGCGCGTCTGCCGGCTCACCTGCGTCCGTCGCTGATCGTGGAGCTGGCCGCGCTGCCGCGTCTGGCGAGCGGGAAGCTCGACCGGTCGGGGCTTCCGGCGCCGGATTGGCGGGGGCGGGACGCGGCGCCGCCGCAGGGGGCGACCGAGACGGCGTTGGCGGGTTTGTGGACGGCGCTGCTGGGCGTCGAGCGGGTGGGCCGGACGGACGGCTTCTTCGAGCGCGGCGGGCATTCCCTCCTCGCCGCAAAGCTCGTCGCGCGCATTCGCG
>NZ_BPRE01000049.1 GCF_022179765.1 Methylorubrum suomiense
ATTTCCAAGGTCTCCTGAGATCCTGGAAAACGGGCCAAATCCTCGTCGACTTGGCGCGAAAAGCGCTGCAAAAACATAGGCTTACAAGTGGTCACAGGCTCAAAGCGCTTGGGCCGCTTGAGGGCCCGGACCAAAATCCTAACCGAGACCAAGGCGGCAAGGGCGCCGCGGGCCGTTGGATACCTGCGCGTCTCCACTGAGGAGCAGGCCGCGACCGGTCACGGCCTCGATGCGCAGGAGAAGCAGGTCCGCTCCTTCGCCGAGAGCCAGGGTTATGACCTAGTCGAGGTCCTGACCGATCCCGGCATCTCAGGCGCGACGAAGCCGATTGAACGCCCCGCGTTCAGTCGTGTGGTTGCCCTTGCGGAAGCGGGCGCGCTCGACGTCCTCCTCGTCGCCAAGATTGATCGGCTGTCCCGCGACATCCGACACGCGATGACGACGGTTTCCGATCTCGCCGAGCAACACGAGGTCGCGTTCAGATCGGTGACGGAGTCGGTCATCGACACGTCGAACCCGATGGGTCGGACCTTCTTCGCGATCTTCGCCGGCATGGCGGAGAACGAGCGGTTTGTGATCCGGGACCGGACGGCAGGCGGGCGCCTCGCCAAGGCCGGCAAGGGTGGTTTCGCCGGGGGCGCTGCGCCCTACGGCTACGAAAAGGATTTGCAGGGCGGGCTCCGCGTCCTGGAGGAGCAGGCCAAGATCGTCCGCCGCATCTACCGCGAGCGGCGCCAGCGCCGGACCCTCCAGGCCATCGCGGACGGGCTGAACGCCGATCGCATCCCCTCGCCGAGCGGCGGAACGTGGCGGGTCTCCTCCGTCTCGTACCTGCTCGACAATCCGAAATACCGCGGCGCCGTCGAGTACCT
>NZ_BPRE01000050.1 GCF_022179765.1 Methylorubrum suomiense
CTAGAGGCTGTTATGGACCGCAAGCGAGTAGGGCAGCCTTCCTGAGCATGAGGCAGACAAAGGCGACGAGGTGCAGGTCTGCCAATGTGCTTGCATATCGCTCGTAGTCCTTGACGAGCCGGCGGAAGCGGGTGGCCCAGGCGAAGGAACGCTCGACGACCCAGCGCCGAGGCAGCAACACGAAGCCGCGCTTGGCCTCGGGCAGCTTCACGACTTCCAGGTCGATGCCGTGCTTGCGCGCAGCCGCGGCCGGCTTCTCGCCGGTGTAGCCCTGATCGACGAAGGCGATCTCGACGTGATCGTCAGTGGCCGCCTGCACGGCCTTGGCCAGATGCTCGACCTGAGCGCGGTCATCGGCGTTGGCCGGCGTGACGTGCAGGGCCAGAAGATGGCCGAGGGTGTCCACCGCCATGTGCAGCTTCGAGCCCTGCTTGCGCTTGGCCCCGTCGTAGCCAGCCCGCTCGCCGCTCTCGGGCGTTGCCCGCAGCGTTCGGCTGTCGAGGATGGCCGCCGAGGGCTCGGCCTTGCGCCCGGCCGCCAAGCGCAGCACGGCGCGCAGGTCCTCGGCCAGTTGCTCGAAGCAGCCCGCCGACAGCCAGCGTTGCGCCTGCTGGTAGACCGCCGCCCACGGCGGCAGGTCGTGGGGCATCCAGCGCCACGGCGCGCCTGTCTTCACCACGTAGCGCAACCCGTTGAACACTTCCCGCAACGGATGCGCGCGCTGGCCCGCATCCTCGCGCACCAGCGTCAGATACGGGGCGACCAACGCCCATTCGTCGTCGGACACATCAGACGGGTAGGCTTTCCGGGACTGGCTCATGACCCATCATCTGAGCCGTCCAGCCGATAGATCCATAACAGCCTCTAG
>NZ_BPRE01000051.1 GCF_022179765.1 Methylorubrum suomiense
CCGTGGCCGCTCACCGTCGCCGCCGTGCCTTCCGTGAACCACTCCGCCGCCAGCGCCCCCGGCCCGACCTGATGGCCCAGCGCGCTCGCCGAGAACACCAGCTGGTCCCCCGCGCCGAAGCTCGGCAGCGCCTTCTTCGTCAGACCCGAGAACACGAACTGGTCCGCGCTCCCCGTCAGCGTCACCGTCACGTCCTGCGTCGCGAACCCGGACTTCCCGTCCCCGACCTGCACCGCGTAGGTCTGCGTCACGCTCTGGCCCGCCGCCAGCGCGTCCAGCGCCTTGTCGGCCACCTGGAACGACCACGCGACATGGCCCGCCCCCCCGCCGGTCGTATCCGCGCTGACAGTGGCGCTGAGCGCGCCGAGATAGCCCGCCCCCTTCGACGTCACCCGCACGGCGTGCACGTCCGAGAGGTCGATATCCGCGAAGTCGAAGCTCCCGCCCGCGAGGTGGAGGCTCGCATCGCCGTAGGCCCCCGCCTTCTCCGTCACGCTCCCCGTGACCTGGCCGCCCGCCACGATCACCGGCGCGTCGTTGACCCCCTTCAGCGCGATCGTCACCGCCTGCTGCGCCACCCCGCCGTTGCCGTCGTTCACCTGGACGGTCGTGACCACCCGCACCGTGTCGTTCTGACCGATGAAGTCGAGCGCCTTGTCGGCGATGGCGTAGGTCCAGGTCGCCGTGCCTCGGTTCGCGCCGAGATCCCCGGTCGGCATCGTGAACGCCGCCTTCAGGGCCGCGACCTGATCCGCCGTCAGGCTGGCGGTCAGGTCCGCCCCCGACACGCTGGTGTAGCTCACGCTCTGACCGGCGAACGAGAC
>NZ_BPRE01000052.1 GCF_022179765.1 Methylorubrum suomiense
GTCGTCGTCACGCTCTCCGGCATCAACGATGCCCCGACCTTCACCACCGCCCCGGGCCGCGCCAGCGTCACCGAGACCGCCGGGCCGACAGGCTCGAACGCCCTCCTGACCGCGCAGGGCAGCGCCGGATTTGCCGATCTCGACCTGACCGACGCCCACACGGTCGCCGTCTCGATGCAGGGCCGCGGCTTCATCGGCGCGATGACCGCCTCGGTCGTCACCGACACCACCGCCGGCGGGGCGGGCCGGGTCGTCTGGAACTGGAGCGCCCCCGACAAGGCCCTCGACTTCCTCGGCGCCGGCCAGACGCTCGACCAGACCTACACGCTGACCCTCTCGGACGGGAAGGGCGGGGTGGTACGCCAGGACGTCGTGGTGACGCTGGTCGGCACGGACGACCTGCCGAGCATCACGGGCTCGACCGGGGCGACGTGGTACGAGGGCACGGCCGTCAACCACGCGCGCTCGGGCACGCTGACCTTCGCCGATGCCGATCTGACCGACCACCTGACGGTCTCGTTCGCCGGTCAGAGCGTGAGCTACACCAGCGTGTCGGGGGCGGACCTGACCGCCAGCCTGACGGCGGATCAGGTCGCGGCCCTGAAGGCGGCGTTCACGATGCCG
>NZ_BPRE01000053.1 GCF_022179765.1 Methylorubrum suomiense
CCGGCGTTCGGGTCGGTCAGGCCGGCCGCAAGGCCGATGCCCGCCCAGCCGCCGACGCCCGACAGGACGCCCACGTACTGCTTGCCCTTGTGCTCGTAGGTCATCACGTTGCCGATGATGCCCGACGGGGTCTTGAACTTGTACAGTTCCTTACCCGTCTTCGAGTCCACCGCCTTCAGGTAGCCCTCGAGCGTACCGTAGAACACCACGTCGCCCGCCGTCGCCAGGGCGCCGCCCCAAGCCGAGAACTGCTCCGGGTTCGACCACTTGATCTTCCCGTTCACGCCGTCCCAGGCGATGAAGTTGCCCATGCCGCCGTGCGAGCCGGGGGCCGGGTACATCGACAGGGTCGCGCCGACATAGGGCTGGCCCGGGGTGTAGGTCACCTTGAAGGGCTCGTAGTCCATGCAGACGTGGTTCGTCGGGACGTAGAAGAGGTTGGTCTTCGGAGAGAACGCCGCCGGCTGCTGGTCCTT
>NZ_BPRE01000054.1 GCF_022179765.1 Methylorubrum suomiense
CGCCGTCTCGATGCAGGGCCGCGGCTTCATCGGCGCGATGACCGCCTCGGTCGTCACCGACACCACCGCCGGCGGGGCGGGCCGGGTCGTCTGGAACTGGAGCGCCCCCGATAAGGCCCTCGACTTCCTCGGCGCCGGCCAGACGCTCGACCAGACCTACACGCTGACCCTCTCGGACGGGAAGGGCGGGGTGGTGCGCCAGGACGTCGTGGTGACGCTTGTCGGCACGGACGACCTGCCGAGCATCACGGGCTCGACCGGGGCGACGTGGTACGAGGGCACCGCCGTCAACCATGCGCGCTCGGGCACGCTGACCTTCGCCGATGCCGATCTGACCGACCACCTGACCGTCTCGTTCGCCGGTCAGAGCGTGAGCTACACCAGCGTGTCGGGGGCGGACCTGACCGCCAGCCTGACGGCGGATCAGGTCGCGGCCCTGAAGGCGGCGTTCACGATGCCG
>NZ_BPRE01000055.1 GCF_022179765.1 Methylorubrum suomiense
CCTCGGGGGCTCGGAGCTGGAGAACCTCACGCTCACCGGCACGGCCAACCTCAACGGTACAGGCAACTCGATCGCCAACACGATCACCGGCAACAGCGGCGCCAACATCCTCAATGGCGGCGGCGGCGCCGACACGATGATCGGCGGGGCCGGCTCCGACACCTACATCGTCGACAACATCGGCGACAAAGCCGTCGAGGCCAACGGCGCCGTCGGCACCGATCTCGTGATCGCGTCCGTGTCCTACTCCCTCGGGGGCTCGGAGCTGGAGAACCTCACGCTCACCGGCACGGCCAACCTCAACGGTACAGGCAACTCGATCGCCAACACGATCACCGGCAACAGCGGCGCCAACATCCTTAACGGCGGCGGCGGCGCCGACACGATGATCGGCGGGGCCGGCTCAGACACCTTTGTGTTCTCGACGGCGCTGGGCGCGGGCAACGTCGATCGCAT
>NZ_BPRE01000056.1 GCF_022179765.1 Methylorubrum suomiense
CTTGAGGACGCCGATAATCTGCTCTTCGCTGAACCGGCTTTTCTTCATCGTCCGTCTCCTGATCGACGGACCCTAGCTGCAGAACGAGGGCAGGCCAGGGGGCAAGGTCAGACCATTTCCCGATCTGGGTTGAGCTGTGCCGGGCTCCGCATGCTTCGGCCAAGCAGGAGACACCCGAGGCGTCGGCAGAGGATCATCGCGACGCCCGGGAGGCGATCGAAGCGGTACGATGACGGCTGTGGAGGCAGCTTTGACCCTGGGTCAAGCCTTCCCGCGCAATCGGCGCGGCGAGGACGCCGAGCAGATAGAACGAAGAGCCCCAGGCGAGGATCTGCACCACACCCAGGGCTGAGATCACCGGCCAGCGCCTGTCCCGGCCCACCAG
>NZ_BPRE01000057.1 GCF_022179765.1 Methylorubrum suomiense
TCAGCGATCGTTCCGCGGCGGCCCCAGTGTGGCAGCGATCCGTGTCGCTGCCGGGAAGTCCGCCCGAGCGGTCCGCGGCGTCTAGAGCCGGCGAACCGTCCTGTCAACCGTTCGATCCAACACCGAAGCGCCGATCCGGTCGACCCTTCCGAGACACGAAGGACAGCGATCGCCCGATCCAGTCACCCGGATCAGCCGTGCCGCTCAAACAGTCCCGAAACCCTCAGGAGCCCCGAACCACCAGAGAAGGTGGACCGCCGCGCCCCGTCGGTGAAAATGCTTCTACGGGACGCCCC